>JAVJRN010000045.1:0-31552 GCA_040218415.1 Cyclobacteriaceae bacterium | reverse complement strand
GTAAAAGTTGCAGTAATCGAAACAACATCGCCATCTTTAACAATATTATCAGCTTCATTATCGGATAAAATTACCGTAGGTGCGGTATTGTCAATAACGAAACTCGTTTCTCCTGTTGCAGCGGTGTTTGCGTTTCCTGCTGCATCATTTACTGTTATGGTAATATTGGCTGTTTCATTCAGACCACCATTTACACTGCCAACAGTCCATGAATAAGTCCAGACTAATCCGGAACCTGACATTGACACAGCCGAACTTATATCTGAGCCAATTTGAATTTCTGGAATATTCGAGCCTAAGCCATTTGCTTCAGTAAAAGTTGCAGTAATCGAAACAACATCGCCATCTTTAACAATATTATCAGCTTCATTATCGGATAAAATTACCGTAGGTGCTGTATTGTCCAAATTAATATTTCCTGAAATACCTTCAGTTAACGCCCCATCATTGGCTGCTAGAGTTTTTACTCCATCGGAACCAGTATCAAAGTTTACCGCATTAAAAGTGGCTATTCCGGCAGAAGCATCAACTGCAGTAGTACCAGCCAAGGTTCCTCCTCCAGTATTTACAGATAAAGTTATAGTGGAGGTAATATCAATATCTCGGTTTCCATTTGCATCAACGGCTTCCACCTCTGCATCAAAATTTATTCCTGTCTGTACACTGTTGCTCAATGATTGAAATTTTAAAGCCGCTGCTGTAACAGTAATTTCAGAAGTTGCATCGGCAGTATTGATGGCACTACTTGTAGCAAATGTCCCTCCTGTAATTCCTGTAAAACTTGCTTCGTCAACGGAAAATGCTAAGACTTGATTATCGATAATTCCAGTAATAGCACTATTAAAGTAGATACTCATTGTATACACCTTAGTTTCTGAGGCACCAATCTCACCCAATTCATCTGTACCAGTTGTGGTCGCAAAAGAAATCGTATTTGCTCCGATTGTTCCAGCTAATACATCAGCGGTTCCATCATTGTCAGTGATCTCAGCATAGGCAATTATTCCCTGCCAATCACTAATGGAAGAAGTTCCTATGTTGACTGTAATTCCAGTAAATGTTGTCGAAGCACCAGTATTAACAATAGAAAAATCAAAGACCTCAAATAATGAACCCGAAGCATCATTTAGTGGGTTGAGCTCGTTTTTTTCTGCAGTTCCCGGGGAATCATTGATTGTATTGTCTTGTGCGGAAACAGTGAAACTTACGAAAAGCGTAACGAAAGCCAAGCAAAACATTGCTAATATTCTCGTTCGGTTGGCGACTGCAGTAAATGGTAAATAGAAATCAGTCATGGGCTGGGTGTTTAGTTGCTCAACTAACCGTTTTTTGGACGAGCAGAAAAATGTTCTTCTAAAAAAGTGGGTAATCTTTTCTTGAGAAAATAAGTACTGCGTACTGATATTTGAATAATTTTTTTTCACGAAATATTTATAAAATATAACTTCATCTATCGGGACAATTCGCCCTTAATGTTCATCTTAACTAGCGAAAACATGGTCGCACTTCCACCAATATCTGCAGTTCCTAAAACGGCAATTCTACCGTCGCTTGTAGCAACAACATCCACTGCTTTATCAGACCCATTTTGAATACCAAATTGTTTCGCACTGCCAGCTATCGCAGAGCTCTGCTGATCCGTATTGATATACAGCATTTGATCATTAAATGATAATTCATTTGGTTCATTGATGTTTTCTCGATAATTCTCTATCTGACCTACCAGCACCATATTCCCATCAAAGGCTCTTGTAATACCGTATCCACGGACATTTGATTCAGAAATATTACTCTCTGGATTGCTCGTTCGTTCACTAAAATCGGTGTGGATCAACCCAGAACTTAATCTCACTGCTTGATTATTTATTTGCATCATAAATGCGTATTCATTGGCTCCAATAGAACTTGTACCAACTACAGTGAAGCCAGAACTTTCTTGAAATACATTGAGAGGAACATCCTCAAAACTTTGTATCAAAGTTCCTGAATTCGATGATATCCTGTCTACGCCAGTGATACCATAGGTAGGTGAATAATTAGAAATATTACCAATATTATTTAATAACCAACAGGAAACATTAGCGCCGGTAGATCCATTTTTTCCTATCCGATTTGTTGCAGAACCTATTACCATAAGTTCATTGCTTGGTGTTTGACCAATGAAAATAGCCTCATCATCTGACCCGTTATGACCTAAAGTTTTTCGCCAAACTTTTCGGACACTGTTAGCCTCAATAAAATAATTACCAATTAATACTTCTCTTCCGTAAGTCCCATCTTCGTTGCTGGTATTGCTACTATCTAGCGCATCAGAATAACCTACAAACACAACGGAACCATCTGCGATTTGTATTAAGTCTTTCCCTCCTACATCTAATGACGTATTAATATTATTAGAAAACCCATCGAAAGTGTTTTTTGTGATATCATAGGCCCATAAATCTAACTCTGCACCAAGTAGTCTATCGAAGTTTTCATCTAATCTTGACACATATAGCCGCTCTTGTTGTGGTACGAATGACGCATTCATAAATGCTACCGACCCGATGATGAGATATCCTCCTTCAACGGATACTATCTTAGATGCAATTTGATCAGTACTAGAAATAACTGTTGTAGTATCATTGACAAATCGATTTGCGGTATAATTCCATGATTTTTCACGTACAGTATTACCAAACTCATCAGCTTCTACAAAATAATAATCTCTGCCATCTGCCTGGTTCTGCGCCTGTCGAGTGCCAAACATGACATAATTACCTTTTTCATTAATGATTAGGTCAACAGCCTCCTGTTGAACAAGATCTCCGTAGTATTTAACAAAAAATTCCTCCGGACCGGGACTATTTTCATCTTCAACTGAACATGACAAAAGCACCAACGCAGCGATTAAAACACTGTATTTTTTAATATACCAGATCATTTAATCTTCAATTTTTTGAGGTTTATAAATCGAGAATGTGTAGCCGAGGGAAAAGCTTACAAAATTCAATGCTAAATCATCCTCTAAATAGCTCAGGTCGAATGCTTCGGGAAAAGCCGATAACCGGTTGTCCCCATTAATCAAGTTCATCCTACTTGCAGAGTATTTTGCTTCCAGAGTCACAAAATTATTGCCTACCCGATATTTAAGACCAAGACCACCAAATAAGGAATAATTGAAAGTATTCGTAATTCCTCTCGATTTTGTATCAGCATCAATTAAACTGTATGAAGTTCCCCCATTTCTTGTTGCAGAGGAGTAATTTGAGCTAATTAAAAAGTCAGCACTTATTCCAACTTGTACATATGGGATAAATTTCTTGTTATTAACCGCCTCCTTATAGAAAAAATTATAGCGAAAAGTCAATGGCGCAGTAATATACGTTTGGTTATGAACCATGGAAGTAAGTAATTCATTCGTATTAGTGTACTGCTCAGCGGTATACTTTGAGGTTCTAAACTGACCACCAAAAGCCAATTCGATTCCATTCCCAAAATATCGCTCGATAGTGAGCTCTCCAAATAATCCTAAACCAGAACCCCCATCTAAAACGGGGAGTTTATTACCTTCCGAGTTAACAGGCTCACCTACACTTGGCACATTTCCATTGTAATATTTAGCAAAGTTTGAATTGAGGTCGCCAAAGGAATGTGTTTCTATTACGCTCACTTGCGAAAAATTAACCCCACCCTTAAAAGCGATTCGGAAAATTGGAGCAACTCGAAATTGGTTGTATAAAAAGAAAAGCTCCGACGGATCTACCTGAGGATTAAGTGTGTGCTCAGGATCTTCTTTCAGGAGCTCAATGAGTGCCATTTCTGACTTATATTCATCATCAGTAAAGATATAAACGAGGGTTAGGAGCTTTTTAGCTCTGATGTTCTCCTCTTTGGAAAAGGATCCATCAGCCAAGCAACTCTCAAGGCTTTTCGGAATTCCTAAGAGCCTGCCTGCTAAATAATCATCTTCTGCTTTATTCAATTTTTGCGTACAACTCTGGGCATACATAGCGTATGAAATCAGCGAAAACACAAAAAAGAGTACAATTTTTTGTCTCATAAAATATTCAACATTCTAATTATTTCGCTTCCTCTCTTTGAGGTAAACCTTCGCAAGTTTCTACAATATCAATACCCTCACCCACATATTGTAGCCATTCTGTCTGATTCATATTTCCTGAGACCAAACCACAAATTTGTGAAGCATATTCATCAGGCAACACATTGAATTTCCTAATAATACCATCTGCAGAACCTGTCACAAAATAATTACCATCTGGATGAAAATTAAGAGAAAAAACCCAGTCACCATGATCATCAAAGACCGTTGGAAGATCGTAAATATTGGATCTATCCCACATCCTCACGGTTTTGTCACGACTGGAAGCCGCTATAAGGTTATCATTCGGACTAAACTGCACATCGGTAATCGCGGAAGCAAAACCTGTCAAAGTGAAGCCATCTTGTTGCTTTTTCGCTAAGTCCCAAATGATCAAATTCCCTTCGTCATCACCAAAAGCCAATCGATCGCCACTGTGACTAAAAGCCAAAGCATGTACTGGCCCACCATCTTTGCGGTAAATAGATCTTTGGGTGAATTCAGGACTCTTTAAATCAAAAATAATAACATCTCCAGAATCAGTTCCGGCCGCCAACATGGTTCCGTCTGGGGATATAGCCAACGCTTTTGCTTTTGAAGTGGTCAATGCTATTTCCTCAGAAGATCCATTTTGTTTATGCCAGAGTATTCGGCTATCAGTACCAGCACTAATAAACTCTCGGTTATTGTCTGGAAGAAAAACCAGATCATAAATAGTACCACCTACATGCCCTGAAATTTTTGATGGTTTCTCCTCCTTATTTTGTAAGTCGATCAACATAATCTGGTTATCATCTGTGCCTAAAGCAAGATACTGTTCATTTGGGCTCACATTCACCACCCTATTCACATGGGCTTTACTGTAGATCACTTCAGATTTCCTCAGGTCGTTGGTCATATCCCATTGTAGGAGTTTTCCATCGCTTCCAGCAGAGTACATCCTTGACCCATCATTGTTAAAAGCTACAGAACGTACTGCGACTTGTTTTACCTCACCTGTGACTGGATCCACCTGAGGCAGATGGCCAACCAATTGATTTAACACATAATTTCCAGATCTTTCTACCGTGCCTAAAGAGTCTCCAAATTTATTATAAACGATTTCCGTACGGCCCAACAAGCCCGCAAGCCCGTTGTAGACTCCCGCATAAATATCTCCGTTATACAATTTATCTTCATCACGATAATTATGAAAATAATCGTAGGCTTGTTTGGCGACAACCGCCTTTAATTCATTATCCTGAATATTTTCGGATTTAATAGCCATGGATGAAGCTACAGACTGAAATCTCAGTTTTTGTGCTCTATCGGATGCTTCTTCTGCCTTTTTTTGTTGTTCCTGAGCGGCAGCTTGAGCTTTCTTCGCATTATCAGCTTCGGCATTAGCTCTATCACTGGCAATTCTCGCTTCATCTGCACTTTCCTGAGCGGCAGCTTGAGCTCTTTTCGCGTTATCAGCTTCTCTTTTCGCTTCAGCTTGGGCTTTTTCTGCCTGCTTCAAGTTGACTTCCGCATTAGCTTGGGCGTCTCGTGCTTCTGCAGCTGATTGTTGAGCCTTTTCTGCCTGTATTTCCGCATTCTTAGCATTTTCTTCTGCTTTTTTACCGAGTCTTATCGCCTCTTTTGATGCCTTGTCAGCTTCGCTCATTTTGATTTGTGAGAACACAACCAAGAATATGGAAACAACGGCAGCTAAGCCAAGCACCAGAGCAGTAATACGCATCCTTTTTACTTGGCGCTTTTGAAGAAGTTCCTTGTTTTTCTGCTCCGTGATATATGCTTTCTCTGAAGTCTCTAGAAAAACCATGGTTCTTTCAAACGCAGGATTGTATCGTTGACCCCAAATAAGGGTAGGTCTATTTTCTTCTCTCCAGTTCAATGCCAACTGCAAATCTGGCATCTTCCAAAGAGAAGCTTTACCCTCCTGAAAACGCTCAGCAGCTTCAGACAGTTTAATATACATGTCTGCCGCTTTCGATTCTTCATCTAACCAGCGCTTTAACCGATCCCAGATTCGCATCAGGCTCTCATGGGAAATATCAATGACAGTCTCTGTTTCCAATCTTACGCCGTAAGGAGGCATAAGAAGCGACCGGCCCGGTTCTCTAAACTTATCTACAACTCTTGTAACTTCATCTTCTGACACGCCAGCAATAGCCGAAAGTGTTCCAATCTTCGTTGGCCGCCTGATTCCTTGATTTTCAGCGCCTCTTTCAGTCAAAGCCTTAAACATGACTTCCGCTATCTGCTTTTCTCTTTTTGAAAGAGAATCATAAGCTTCATTGGCATGTTGAGAAAGTGCCTCGCGAAGTGTACCTATGGAATTGTAATGCCTCAAATCCATCGGCTCACTGACCTTACGGTTGTCAACCCAATAGGACCAAGTACGCATCAGGGCATGTTGCAAAATTGGGAGTTGGTCAGGATTATCTCCCACATCATTGAGCAGCTGTTGTGTAAGTCTTGAGGCGATTTTACCACCTCCTACAGCAACAGGACCTTCCACAGCGTTTCTTTTCTGATCGCGCGTCATTTGAGGAATCAAATAATGCGAATCATTGATCATTTGTGTCAAATCAGGGAATTTTGCGCATTCCCCAATAAAATCCGAGCGCATAGTAATCGTTACATATATAGGCTCATCAAACTGATGTATAGCTTCTAATAAAAGATTTACGAAAGCGGATGACTCGTCCATATCAGAAGTAGCTGATTCAAGTTTTCTAAACCTAAACAACTCTTCGAATTGGTCAATAACCACTAAGACATTTTGGTCATTATCTGTCTTCAGTTGCTTGATAACCTCTACAAGACCCAGTGAGCTACTGCGAAGCACAGTGGCTATAATCGTCTTTTTTATCAGTTTATCCTCCTCTGAGAGGCTATTATATTCCTTATCCTTGATCAATAAAGATTCCGCCAAGTTATCGATAGGACCACCACCAGGTCGGGCAATAATCACCCGCCAATTTGAACCAGCTTCTGTCATGAAACCGCCATTCAAACTTGGCACCAGTCCACAATACATAAAAGAGGACTTACCACTTCCTGAAGCACCAAGAATACCTACAAACTTATTTTCTTGCAGTTTGACAAGTACCTCATCACTTTGTCCTTCACGACCAAAGAAAAGATGTCCTTCCTCAATACCAAATGGTCTCAATCCTGGAAACGGATTGATCAACTCAGAAATATCAATGATATCCTGCTCTTCTCGGGGATTAAAGTCTTTATTGCTCATTGGTTGACTAATTTAGTAATGAATGGTTCTAAGTGTTCTGGTTTAAATCCTCCGTTTGCACCAAGAATCATTGCTTTGTTATTTTCGAAATGTTGCTTATCAATATCCTTTGGGCCTTCAAAATAGACGGCTTTCGCCAAAAATTTCTTTTGTCTGCCAAACCCAGGGGCTTTTAATAAGTCCTGAAGCTTCGTTTTAATCCAAGCTTCTGTGCTTTGTCCATAATATATGAGTGATGCATCGCATCGTCTTAAATTCTCCTGATGGATATACCGAATATCTACCAAATCTCCTTCAAAACTTGGAAGCACTACTTTCAGGCCTTTGTCTTCGAGAAATTTTTTGATTGGTTCAGAGCTTTTTTGATCCTTTTTATTATTGATGAGATAGACAATTTTAAAATCACCTTCATCATTTTGATCAAAACCATCGATTTCTCTATGTGTATTAAACCTACCCCCCGTGATTAGTTCTTCTCGAATGATGTTTTTTAGCTCTGGAATTGAAATTTGTAAAACCTCTGCTTCTTCCAACGCAGCGGCATCACTTTTTAAATCCTCGATAAATATTTTCTGTCTTTCGGTAACATTTTTAAGATCTGGTGATACCCAAATCAACCTAGAAAATGGCTTTCGCTCCCTGGCTGTTTTATTGTAGTCAACCATATCATAGGTATGATTCGAAGCAATTCTGTTTTGAATGTCCACTACGGATATCTCAGAGCCTCTCGGTTTATATCCATAATCTTCCCCAACCAAGTGAATAGATAAACAGCATTTATGCAAATCTTCCTTAATCATTTCTTCAAGAGCTTTTACCTCTTTTGGTAATGACTTTTGTGGTAAAACACGATATCCATGTCTGACGAGCTCTCTTTTAACAATATCTCTTTGAATAACCATGTCAACCCCAGAGCTTGCCAAATAAACCGTTTTATCTCTTCCTATCTCCTTCTGTGCGGTATCCGTTTTTCTCGCCTTAGTGGACATTATTTGATTGATATCATAGGCCATATCAACAAGCTTCATCCAGTACCCACGCTCGGCTTCTGTTCCAAAAAAGCGCTTAAACTCTTGCGCCTCTCCGCTCAATGCATCAATTAAATAAAAATCATAGGAAATAATATTGGCTAATTCTACCAATTGAAGGTCTGAGTCAAATGGGGCCTTGTTTACTTTAAATATCCTTGAATGGTTGGAAACCATTAAATCATTTTGTGATTTTAAGTGTAATGCAAAATCATTGATAGATTTTACAGCATGATCATTGGCGATAAAATTGGGTGAGGTTATTAAAATTAGCACCCCAACTTCCTCTGTATTATAAGAACTCCACTGGTTAAGATCTACTAAAATTATTTTTGGATCACCTTTGGAAATTTGTGATAAAAGAGTGGTCAAAAATTTATGAAAATTAGACACCCATCCCTTCAAACCTCCTTCTATTGGCTGATTATCATCTTCCGAATAACATAGTACGATATCTTTTCTCAGACTCATTATTTATTAATTAGGCAATAAGGTTGGCAAAATAGGTTCATCAATCTACTAACAATCATGCGTCCAACAAAATATCAGAAATTTCGATTTCATCTGGCTCAAAATTACCGTTATGTATGTCTACAAAAACTTCCATGATATCTATATGTCTTGACAGTAAATCCAATAGATTAGATTTTTTAAGCGTAAATAAGGTGCATTGGCCTCTTGAAAGTGCAGTGTAATTAAATTTTTCAGAATTCAATAAACACTCGAAACCGAACATATCCAATCTGGATAGTTCATTGGATTTCTCATTACCAGTATACAAATCAATAGCTCCCTCCCAAATAAAATAAATGGGTTTATTACCGCTCTCACCTTCCTGTATTATTGTTGTCCCCTCAGGTATCCTTATTTCTTCTAAAGCTTCAGCCAGATAAGTAATCAGTTCGCCAGGGATTCTTTCAATTCCCTTCACTTTTTTCAGAAATAATACCCGCTCTATCATCAACTTCTTCTGATGATAATCTTCATCCTTACTTCTAAAAACAGGAGGCACTATGGCCTTGTCTAATTCCTTTTTTGTAGAGGGTTTTAATCTCTGTGTGTGCATTTGATAAGCCTGCTGATCTAGCTTATATATTGCCCATGCCGATGTTTGCAACAACAATGGGTCAGGATTAAATAAGTTGGCAATTAAATCATCTGTTACAGTTGTATCCTCTAGAAATGCAACACGGTAAATAGCCAGCGCTTTGGTATATCTATTGATTCTATTGTAATCCCTGTTGATGATTTGAAGTAGTAAATCATTGTAGGATTCAAAATCTTCTGGTGGATAATGATTGTTCAAACGAGCCAACCTCTCATCAGCCTTTAACTCATCCATAATAGGAATTACCTTAGGCTTCAACTCTTCTTCCACGAAAATATCTAACATTTCCACAGCGAAAGTGATGCTATCGGTGGTGCCGTCTTGTATGTTTTCTTTTACTAAAAGCACATTTTGCGGATCATAAATCATACTGAGTAGCATGAATATATTGTCATAATTCTGACGATCTTCTTCTCTAAAAGCTTCAATGATCAAATCATCCAATTCTTGTCCGTTTTGCGGAATATCCTGAACAGCCTTTAAGTTCCAAGCTATGTCTCCAATCTCAGACTCAATAATTATTTTGATACGAGCCGACTGAAAATCTCCTGCCTGCAAACCAATATAGGAAAAGGACAAAAGTATTTGAGAAACAATCGCCTTGTCTGGATAATCAATCTTTTTCCAGAGTAAATCTGTCGCACTTCTACCTCCAATTCTTCCCATCAATTGAACAATTCTAACCATTGTCTCTTTGTACTGGCCAGTTTTATAGAAGGACGTATCGATAATATGAAATACGTTTTCGCCCACATTCCCTAAAGCCGACATAGCGATATTCGCATAGGTAGGATGATGCATATTCTCTACCAACAAGGACAATAATTCAGGTCTTTTCAGCTTACCACTTGTAATCATTGCAGCTGCGCGAACTTCGGTATTGATATCTCTCAAAAGCTCTAAGACGTACGGTAGATATTTATCCTCCGTTGACTTAGCCAATAGTTTCGCCCCTTTTATCCTGTCTTTAGAGTCCGTCGATCTTATTAATTCCCGTAGGCTGATATCATTTAAGTGAAAATCAGCTGCTTTTTGCAACTCGTCAATACATTGCTTAGCTGCCTCGACGGTCTGCTCATCACCCTCTGTTTCAAACTCTTTTAAAATAATGTCTAAGGCTTGAAACGAAAGGTATTCCTTTAATTTGTTGTAAGCATAAGTTCGAATTACTGGCCGCTTATGTCCAATTAGATCAAGTAGTAGATTTTCAAATTGAATAGGATCAATGCTTTCCAAGAGTCTCAATCCGTTGATTACCTCAGTTGTATCTTTTGATCTGGTCTCACGCTTGAGAATATTCAAGGTGTTTTCTTCGTTCTTTTTACCGTTACCTTTCAGCCCTTGTTTCTGTATTTCGAGAGTCTGTTTTAAGTATACTTTATACTGGTTAAAAAGCTTACCTGCGAGCCAAACAACCATTGCAGCGAGTCCAAGAATAAAGTAAGAAAAATGAATCAATTTAAAATAAGCCAATAAGCCTAGTCCTATTTGAACAGCCCCTGCAATTAACGTCGCTAACTCACTCGCAACCCCTTCAATCCTGGTTTGAATATCAAATCGAATCTTAATATCGATTGGTAGAAAGAATAATTTATAAGCCGGACTTTCCAAAGCATCCTTAAGCGAGGCAGTAAATGCTTTAGCAGTAACCGTAAACATGAAAAATAAAATAAACACATCTGTCTTCTCTTCATATCCGAAAAAATGACCTGAAATAATTCCCCCTATTGTAAATAGTATAAGAATGATTGGCATAGTCATTAAAGCTACTTTCAATCCAAACCGGCCAATAATAATATCATTTATAAAGGACTGGATGACAAAACTCATCAACATGACTGTTCCGCTGAAAAAAGACAAGAAGTTCGTCAACTCTTGTTCGTCAGGATACATGATTTCTGTTGCAGAATAAAACGTATAGTCAACAAATACACTTGCTCCCATCGAGAACATTAGAAAAAAGGTCATTAACCTCAAATAAGGGTCTTTAATAAGATCCCAAAAGCTTACTTCCTTAACTAAAGTCTCCGTTCTATTGCTCTTTGTCGCTTTGTCTACATTGAAGGAAACTACAATCCAAATTGTAAAAATTAAAACGCCAAAAGAGGCAATGGCCGAAACAAAGAGGAGATCATAAGTTTCATTAATAAATGGAAGTCGAACAATAAACGGAATAGAAAAGAAGGCAATAATCGTTGAGGTAAGTGCCCCGGTATCAATTCCTCCAATTATTCTTTTGGACGCTCTCAAGTCAAACATTCGACCAAAGAGTCCCCAAAAACCTAAAAGAGTGATTGCAGTAATTGGCCCCATCATCACGAACATAATGAAAGGCAATATTTTAAATACTTCATCTGGTTGATCTTCGTAACCTGTGAGTGTAAAGGCAGCCCTCATTCCTCCCATAAAAAGAAAAATAAGAAACATATTGGAAGTAATCAACGTAGAAAAGTTGATTCTTTTTTGAAGAAAAACGAACAATAAAGTGGATATAATACCTAAACCACCAGCAGTAAAAAATGCTATATCGAGGTGACTTTCTCCAAGTTCATTTAGAAAAAGTGATTCTGAACCTATTTGATAAGTCGAAACAAAAACACCCATGAAGAAGCCCATCCCTAACAAAAGTAGCATTGGTTTTTCCTCTCCAGGCTCTCCTCCAAGGAAGGCAAGAAATGATTTAAGCACGCTGGATTTTATTTAATAATTTATAAAAATAATGATATAGTTGATACTATTAATTAAAATCTGATTTTTTTGATGGGTGGTATTGATATTGTTTAGTGATTTTTGGTTGAAATTGAATTTATAAAAAGGTATTAATGGCCGTTTCAAAGGTGTTTTTGTGTGCTTTGATAATTTGATTAATCTCGGGTGAATAACCCCCACCCATACAAGTAACTGAAGGCAACTCATAGTGCTTACAAAACTCGAAAATTACTTGATCTCTGGTTTTGCAGCCACCGACAGATAAGCCTAACCTGCCTAGTTTGTCTGATTTTAGAACGTCAACGCCAGCCTGATAGAAAGCAAAATCAAATACATGTTCTTGTGATATTTGTAGCAAAAGCTTTTTGAGTTGTGCTAAATACTCCTCATCCTCACAGTGATCCTCCAATGGCAAATCGTAATGTGAAATCTCCTTTCTCAATGGATAGTTATTTTTTCCATGAACACTGACTGTTATGATGTCTAAAGAGTTGGTAAATATCTCGGCAGTGCCGTTACCTTGATGCACATCAAGATCGATGATTAAAACTTTATTGGCTAAACCATGATCAATTAAATACTGTGCGGCGATAGCTTGGTCATTGAGCAAACAAAAACCCTCACCACGATCAGTATAAGCATGGTGTGTACCACCAGCAATGTTGAAAGCAAAACCGTATTTTAGTGCAAATAATGCGCATTGAAGGGTACCATTGGCTATTTCGAATTCACGATTAATTAATTGTGCCGACTGAGGAAAACCTGTGGCGCGAGCCTCTTTATAAGATAAGCCAAGATTTAACAACTTATCAACATAAGCGGGATGATGAACCTTGAGGATAGGCTCAATCCCAAAAATTGGGGGAGTGAAAAAATGGTTTTCGTCGACGATTCCCTCAAAACACAATTGCTGTTTCAATAAATTGTACTTTTCCATGGGAAATCGATGATTACTGGGAAGCGGATGCGCGTATCTCTCCGACCATGCAATTTTTATCATTAAAGATTAGCCTTTCTTTTTTTCCTTTTTGTCCTTTTTTTCGACTTTAATTTCTTTTCTATTGCTGGCTGGAATAGTACTCATTCCTTTCTTCGCCTCTTTTGCATCATATTGAAATAGATACGTCACAGACATGCTTGCCATGTTTATGCGATTTTCAAAATTCTCATAGTAAGAATCCCATGTAAAATCTGGATTATCATTAAACCCAAAATTTGAATGCCCCCACATATATTTTCCCTCGAACAAAAGACGACCCTTCGTTCGTAGATCTAAGTACACACCTGCAACGGCTGTTAATGTATATTGCACTCGGTTGGCACTAGTGATTGCCCATTGATCATCATTGCTTTTGGACTGGCGAAATACAAAATCATAATTTCGTTTATATAAATTATCTTCTTCATCAAGTACCCCGACAGGTCCTTCGGCAAATTCATCAAGTTTTATATCTCCCTTACCTCCTAGCCATATATTGATTTCAGGTCCTCCTCCTACATAGTAATGTACTGGTTCCCTTCCTAGGCTCACTCTCAGCAAGAATGGCACAGACAAGTAGTTAAAAGTATTGTTGGTAATTACAGGAGACGGAAGCCGACTCGTCATACTTTTTGTCACTCTTTTGTAAGTAATTTCAGTCTGAACGGAATACATTTTAGTCGCTTCATATATAAATACACCACCTGCCTGAAAACCAAAAGAGGAATTTACATTAAACGAATCTGTTTTGTAAGTAGCCTCATCGTACTCAAAAGAAGCTCTATGAAAACCCACCTTTGGACCGAACCAATATTGTGCTTTTAAAGTAAAATTTATAACAAAAAGAAGAACAAATAGGAAATATTTCATTGAGTGCAAATGAAGATTACGCCGTAAAAATACAAAATAGATACCTCAACGATACTTAAACAAGTCAAAATTCTATTAAATGGCCTTTGATGCCTACTTATTCTCGATTTATGATGGTAAGTGCTAATATGTTTCCTTATTAATGGAAGATTTATGAAATTACGTATTGATAGATCTAATATCGATCACCCAATATCATCTTCTATGAAATTATTTATCAGGGTTTGCATACTCTTGTGTTCGGCTTTGCCATTGTATGCCCAGCAAATACCCAAAGTATACAATCAGTTTTTTATGAATCCCTATGTCTACAATCCGGCTTATGCGGGGGTTGAAGGTCATTCGGTTCTCTTCTTTATGTATAAAAACCAATGGGGCAATATTGATGGCGCTCCAAGTTATATGCATGCTAATTTCCATGTGCCGTTAAAAGGCAATGTCTCTTTTGGGGGTCTTGTGGAAAATGAAACCGAAGGTATTCTCAATAGAAGCTCTGGAAAAATATCCGGTGGATACCTCATTACTTTAGACAGAGAACATTTTTTGAGATTTGGCCTTTCTTTGGGTGCTGGCAACCAAACGCTAAATTTTGGCGAATTTGACTCGCCCAATGATCCTGCTTTTGCTAATCTTAGAGAAAACAGTTCATTTATGGTGGGCGATTTTGGTGCTACTTATCATTTTGGTCATTTCAACGTAGGTTTTTCTCTACCTCAACTTTTTAGACCCAATTTAATTACTGATCAGAGCTTTGTCTCCCCAAGATTCAAACCTACAGACAATGTTTTGTTTAAGATGAATTACCGTGGACATATCAACGATGATATAGCCATTGAACCTCACCTCATTTATAGATATAACAGCGTATTGCCTGACCAATTTGAAGCAACTGTCATTCTTCATGTATTTCATGTATTGTGGGTTGGGGGTTCCTATCGGCAAAATGCTGGTGCAGTTGGACTTTTAGGCGTCAAGATAAAAGAGAAAATAGGTATCGGTTATTCTTATGAAACTGGAAATCCAAATATCTCTGGATTATTAGGACCATCGCATGAACTACATATAGGCTACCACTTGGGGTCAAGAAAAAAGCATGTTGATCACGCTTCTTCGTTCATTAAAAGCCATAGAAAAACCGCGGCAGAACGCGCTGCAGAAGCCGAACTTGAAAGACAAAGAAACCTGCTAGCCCTCCAAGAAAATAGAGAAGATAAGGTAGCAGGTGACGATGAGCGAAAGCCAGAACCTTGGAATTATGAGAAGGAAGACAATCTGGTAGAAAGGATTAATGAAAATGGAGAAAAAGAACTGGGTGTTAAATTCGATAGAATAAATGAGGATGGTGAAAAAGAAGTCGTCTTTAGTTGGTTGCCTCCCCCACCTCCTGGGGTTACCACTGAAACCTATGAAATAGCCAATCCTAATGAAGCGCCAAGGGAGAGAACAGCAGCAAATGGGGAAACAGAGATCGGTGTAAAATGGATTAGAACTTTAGACAATGGAGAAACAGAGATGTTGGTAGTTTGGGATCCAGTGATATCAGAAGAAGAGGCAGACAAAATAGACCATAATCCGTCAGAAAAATTATCACTTGAAAATGCTAAAATCGTGATCAGCGCTCCTGAAATAACTCCTGCGGAAGAAGTCGAAGAACAAATAGCGATTTCGGATGAGGTGAAGGAAGTCGTGAAAGAAGAAGTAGCGGTCAAGGAAGAAGCGGAAGATGCAATATCTGACACTAACCAATCACCTCGACTGGAGGAAGTTGAAGAAATGCCTTCATCGCAAGAGGACATTGTCGAGGAAACTATCGCTGTTACTGAAGAGCAGCCTGAGGAAGAAAAACTTGATTCGAGAACTCATGATCAACTGGCCAACGCTGAAGATCACCTCGAAGTTAAACGTGGAAATCACATGTTGGAATTACCACAAGGAAATCACCTCATAGGTGGTGCTTTCAATTCTTTTGATCTTGCCGAAGCATACAGCGATAAGCTTTTTCAAAGAGGCTTTCACGATACGCGAGTAGGCTATGTCTCCGAACGTGGATTCTACTATGTCGTGCTTTTCCAATCAGACAATATGGACGTTATGAAACGTCAACGAAATAGAATAAAAAACTTATCAGGTTTGTCTAAAGTCTGGATTTTAAAGGTCAATTAATCGATGAGATATTTAATAACAGTTGCAATTTTCTTTTTTGTCTTGGTTTGCCAAGCTCAGCAAAGACCTTTTATCAACTCACTGAGCAAAACTAGTGGTGCCGTTGGTGAAACCATTTCCATCGCCGGTTCTGGCTTCACGAATACCTGTAAAGTGTTTTTTGGTGAAGGTGAAGCCGCCTTCACCTTCAATTCCTCTACCCTACTTACGGCAGTAGTTCCAAACAATGCAACTTATGGTGTGGTACGGGTCGTTGACACGAATTCAGGACGGGTGGGTAGCTCCATAAATAAGTTCATGTTGAGTTTTGGAGGCGGTGCTTTTTCTACTGCTAACTTCGACACACGACGCGATATTCCAACAAATAATCAACTCAGCACTGATCTATGCGCTTGCGACTTCAATGGTGATGGTAAAAATGATATAGCCATTTCCAACGAAGACAACACCCAAATCAACATCTTTACCAATACATCCACTGGAACTTCCGTTTCCTTTTCAAATCAATCCTTAAACAACGTCAATATTGCCACCACAGTGACAAGTTGCGGAGATTTGGATGGCGATGGAAGAGCAGAACTCCTGTTTTCGGCGAGCCTTGCCACTGCGCTGAATCATATATTTATTTATAAAAATACGTCCAATAACGCGACCATTAGCATGACCTTGGTGGATCAGTTCTTGTTGCCTAATTTGGCTGATGGTACTGGAAAAAATAATCCAAGAAGGATAAAAATTGGTGATATCGATTCGGATGGAATAAACGATATCGTGATCAGTAGCCAGTTTGAAGCGGCCATTTTCGTTTACAGAAACCTCAGTCTCAAGTCCATCGATATTGAAACTACACCTTACAAGTTGCTTTTAGAAAACGTCTCAAATTTTGGTGCATTGGATATTGGAGACTTGAATAACAATGGGCTGTTAGACATTGTCACGCTTCCTTTTGAAGGAGCACAGCAAAGGATCTATGCTATTAGAAACATAAGCTCGCCTGGAGAAGTGAAATTAGTTTTGGACACCATTTTTGCAAGTCAAGGAAACAGACAAAATGTGGTCATTGCAGACCTGAATAAGGATGGCCTTAAAGACATCATATCTACCGACCGAGAGCTTGGGAGAATATATATACACCAAAATGCTACCGGTGATGATGGCCGATTGGGTTTTGGTAACGAGCAATTTTTTTCCGCAGATGATGTTTGGGGAGTTAATTTGGGAGACATTAATGGTGATGGCAACTTAGACGTGGTTTCGGCCAGTACAAACAATGCCATATACTTCTTGATAAATAATGGTGATTCTCCTGATATTTCTATGGCCAACGCCGAATCAATTTCAACCGCCTCGAGAAACAGGAACATTGTTGTATCAGATCTCAATAGCGACGGGAAGGTCGATTTGGCTTTTACCCATCGAAGTATTTCTAATACACAGGGAGAATTATCTATCTTAATTAATCGTCATTGTGTCGTTCCAAAGGTTTCTCCAGAAAACCTTACTTTCTGTCTTAATAGTCCATTTACGCTTCAAGCTACAAAGACCCTTAATGCTAATTATAGTTGGGCGGTTATCGGCGGCAATGGTACTGTAGTGGAGAATGGTGATAATGCCTCGATTACCGTAACATCAGGCACTAGTGTAACCGTAAGAGTAACGGTCTCCACAAGCGACGGATGTTCTGAAAGCAGTGATATTACTTTGGGTATGACCAACGGCAGTCCTCCCTCTGCACCTACAATTAGTAGCTCCAATTCCGCAAGCCCATTATGTGCCGGGGCGAGCATTACTTTATCGGCACCTACCTCAGATAACTATTATTGGACTTTACCTGATGGGTCTACTTCTGGAAATCAGGAAATAATATTAAACAGTGTCTCTGCAGACAATAGCGGGGAATACGAATTACGCACACAATCAGGAAGTAATTGTATATCAGATGCTGGCTATTTCACCTTAGTTGTAGATGAACCACCGATAGTTGGAATTAGGAATAATGGATTAGATAGTTTCTGTGCAGTTGGTGGAAGCACTGAACTAGAGGTGCCCGCTTACGATGGATTTTCGTATCAATGGAACGACGATAATGGAGCTCTCGCTGGTCAATCAGGCACCACAACCATTGTAAACAAATCTGCTGGGTATACAGTCAGCATTATTTCCAATGAAAGTGGCTGTAGAAATACCAGTCCAAAATACGCTATCAATGCCGTTCCTATACCGAGTTCTATGATTGATATGACCGATGAAGCCTGCGTCAATGTACCAGTAGCAATAGCTGCTAACTCTACAGGAGAACAAGGCTTTACGTTGAATTATTCTTGGGATTTTGGAGATGGCACAAATGCTACGACACAAACTGCCAATAAAACATGGACCACCGCCAATGATTACACAGTGCGACTTACGACTGGTTATAATGAAATAAATGCATGTACCCAAACAATGATCCAAACGATCACAGTTTCTGCTATACCTGATATAGCCATTACTAGCGCGAGTAATACATTGGTAAAATGCCCAAGTGATAGTATCAGACTAGAACTCCCCCAAGGCTTGCAAAGCTACCAATGGAGTACCGGCGATACGCAGTTTTTTACTTATGCAAAAACCCAAGGAGAAACCAACGAGGTTACGATTACAGCCTCTATGATCACTAACATTGGTTGTGCTGTGAATAGCTCTCAGGTGGTAAGTAACTTCCCCAATTCGGGGATAGAATTTACTTCTGTAGAAGCTACAGTTCAGGATAATTCTATAGAACTCCAAGAGGATCAAATATCAGTAGATGTCACGGCTATAGTAGAAGGTGGTAGTGATTACGTTTGGTCTCCAGAAGAATTATTAAATGTGACTGAGGGCGAAAGTGTAAGAGTTTTTCCAAGTAGAAGAATTAACGATATCACTGTAACAGCCACTGATGCCAATAACTGTAGGGAATCGGCCACTTTAAGGGTGATTAACCAAGGAGTCATACCTAGGAAGTCTTTCTCCCCTAATGCCGATGGGCTTGGTTATGACTGCTGGGAAATATTGAATACTTCAAACTTGGAAGACTGTAAAGTTTACATATTTGATAGTCGTGGCAGAGATATTTTTGTTGGGGATAGTCCCTTCGAAGATAACTGTGTATGGAATGGTAATATAGAAGGTGGAAATACTGCGGCACCAGAAGGAATTTATTATTTTGTTATGAAATGCCAGGACAGTGATTTTGATCGAACTGGCAGTATTTTACTCGGCAGATAAAGTATCTTTTTGTCTTAATCTATAACCTTGATTACAACTTACCTTAAAGACAAATCTTCATATTGTACAATTTAATATTAATATTGTCCATTTAAAAAGTATTCATTACCTTTGATTATTGGATTTATTGTTTTTTGGCATTCGGTAGATTTCCTAACATTTTTAAAGGAGCAGCTGAAGTTCAAATATTATTCAAGAGTATAGCTACCATCTATATAATACCTATGAGAAGCCACCAGTTTAAAGCCATCCTAACGCTTATTTTTACTTTTTTCATCATTTCCTCGGTTTTTTCTCAAGAAACTTCATGCGCTGATGGCATAGATAATGATGGAGACGGATTCGTAGATTGCTATGATATTGACTGTGCAGGAGGGCCGAGTTGTACTGATTTCTATTTTGGTAACAGTGTCGTTTGTAAAGACGAACCAACAAAAAATCCAATTTTTAAATTAAAGGTAGCATGGACTTCTGCAGATGAAACAGCGAATAGCCATTCGTCCCCAACAGTCGGTGATATTGATCAAGATGGTACTCCCGAAATTGTTGTTTCTAATAGACAAGCAAGAACGGTTTCCATCCTAGATGGAGTCACAGGTGCGACAGAATTTCAAATAAATACGGCATTTGAACCTGAAAATGGTTTGGTTTTGGCCAATCTGCAAGGCGATGATTGTGCTGAGATAATCGTTGTTGAAAATGTAGGTAATGATATTGCAGTTTATGATTGCGAAGGCAATTTAGTTTGGACCGCCAAATCCACAAGAAACAATATCGGACTGCCTAGTGTCGCCGACTTTAACCAAGATGGCGTGGCAGAACTTTACTACAAAAATGAAATAAGAGATGCCCTTACAGGAACCATTCTTGTCACAGGTAGTGGCAATTGGGACAAAGACTTTGTTCATGGCCCAATTGCAGTAGATATTGATGAAACGAATCCTGGACTCGAACTTATTACAGGAAATGAAATCTATGGGGTAGACTTAGCGGCTGGCACATTGACACTTCTGCATGATATGGATGTGGATCTGGCCAGTTCTGGTTATACTGGAAAATATTATCCAAAATACTATGCGGCCTGGGATGATCAATGGACAGCTATCTCAGTAGCCGATGTTAACCTTGATGGTCATATGGATGTGGTTACTTCTGGTGCCTTGGGGTCTGACCACAACGGGAGAACGTCTACCTTTTATTGGGATGTCACCAACAATTTTGTAGCCGTCTACCAAGATGCTGGCAATAATTTCAACAGAGGAACTGGTAGAATCAACATTGCAGATGTTGATGGTGATGGTAATTTGAACATGAATTATGTTCAAAATCAAAAATTATATTCCTTACAATTAGATACTACTGCAGGACAGGTAGAACTACGAACTTTATGGACTAAAAATATCAAAGAAGGTACTTCTGGATTTACGGGATGTACGCTTTTTGATTTCGATGGTGACGGTGCATCAGAAACTGTTTACCGAAGTGAAAGCTCTTTAATAATTATTGATGGGAAAAACGGCGACACTCGTCAAGAGTATACCTGTATATCAAGAACGCAAGAGGAATATCCGATAGTGGCGGATGTCGATGGAGATGGAGCCAGTGAAATATGCGTACCCTGCTACACGAGTGACTTAACTTCATTTAATCCATATAACAATACACGGTTTTCACATATCAGGGTTTTTGAAGCCGATGGAGAAGTTTGGCAACCTTCTCGTGAAGTCTGGAATCAACATGGTTATTTTAGTGTGAATGTGAATGATGATCTCACTATTCCTGTTGAACAGCAAAACCATACCAAAGTGTTTTCTGAAGGAGAATGTCCTGAATTTGAAAGTATTGATGGAAAAAACAGAGTATTGAATGGCTTCTTAAATCAGGCACCATATGTAGAAGCTAATGGATGTCCATCTTACGTATCGCCAGATATTGAATTCGTCGGCATCATCGAAACCACACCATCGTCTTGTCCCGAAACTACCTTTGAAATAAGATTTGTTATCACCAATACTGGTGACACTGATTTATCCGGAACATTGCCTGTTTCTTTTTATGACGGCTATGCTATCCAAGATGGCACAGGATTATATGATCCTTCAAGTTCTTATTTGAGCACCACACTTGCCGTACTCAACAATTTTGATGTGGGCGATACGGATACCATTACTTTGACGGTTGATGGCAAAGGGGGTAATTATACGCTTTTTACAGTAATCAATGATTTAGGGCAAACCCCTCCTATCGTCTTGGGCGCCTCTACCATTCCAGAATGTGACGTTGATGATAACTACCAAGCAACAGAAGTGAGCTACACGCCTTTTAGTTTAACAGCGAATAAACTTAAGGATAACGAAAAGTGTATTGCCTCAAAACCTGACAATGGTCAAGCAGAGGCTTATTTCGAAGGAACTCTTGGTGGTGAAAATGAGGCTTTTTGGTCTGAAAATTTTGGAGATTTGAATGTCAACGACAACACTGACAATGGAGAAACCGCTTGGACTGCAACAAATAGTGGAAGCCCTAGCTTTTGGGGAGTAACCAATACCTCTGGAAGTTTGGCTTATGGGGTTTTCAACACAGGTGAGCAAAACGAAAATAGGCCGGTGACTTGGCAGTCGGAGCTTATTGATATCTCCAATTACGATGATGTAACATTCTCCATGGACATGCTTTCTGACGGAGCTTTAGAAGCAAGCGGACAGTGGCGAGATGTTATGCGCGTGTATTATAGTCTTGACGGAGGTAGTCGCGTTTTGGTATCGGAAGGCTATGGCGATTTCGGATACCAGCAAGCATCTGCCAATATTGCAGACGGATCTACTTTACAAGTCATTTTTACCATGCATTCTACCTCCGATGATGAACTTTTTTGGGCTGATAATATCGTGGTTCGCGGCATTGGTGCTCCAGTCAATAAAAAATTTACCGATGCAGATGGATTTCAATTCAATTGGTATGATGCAACTGACACTGACTATTCAGATCCTGTTGCTTCTGGTAGTTTGGTCTCCTCTCTATCTAGTGGAACTTATAATGTTTTAGGTTATTCACCACAATCTTTTTGCTTTTCGGATACGCTATCCATTAGTATTGATTCTACTGGCGTTAATTTTAATGTAAAAGTAGATACGGTGCAGTCACTTACCAGCTGTGCTACACCCAATGGAATGCTTAGAGCGTTTGTATATACCCAAACTGATGCAAGTGGAGACCCTTTAGACACCATTACAACAGGCTACCAATTCAAATGGTTTATTAGCTCTGAAGGAGTAACTCCTATAGGAACCGGAGATACTATAAGAAACTTAGAAGCGATTAGTTATACTGTAGAAGTCACCCACGATTTGAGTGGATGTCAATCCAGCGGATCGAATGCAGTGACCTCCAAACTGTCATTTCCAGATTTTAATGGGATAGCTGTAGACATTACCAATATCGAGGATTGTAATGGTACTGGAGACCTTTCGGCCAGCATGAATGGCGGAACCACCGGCTTTGATTTTGAATGGTATATTGGAAATTCTTTAAAACCAACTGTGGATTTCAATACTGCTGATATCACAGGATTGGCTGAAGGAGATTATACTTTAAGAGTGATTGACCAAACTACACTTTGTTCTTCTGAAACAATTACAGTAGCAGTTCAAGATGTATCAACGAATCCAAATCCAACCATCACAGTTAATCAACACAATACTGCTTGTGGAAATAATAATTACAATGGATCTGCTACTGTTGACCCTGGGACAGCTTCGAATGTTTCTATAACTTGGTATGTAGGTACTACCACTGCAAATGCAAATAGCTTACCAGGTGCCATTACCGGATCATCAGTTTCAGCAAATGATTTAACTGTAAATGGATTACCTGAGGGTATTTACACTGCTTCAGTGAAAAAGGGTGGCTGTACCGTAAATGAAACGGTAGAGATCTTAGAAAATTCATCTGGCCCCTCTTTTTCATTTATTACTCCCGTGGATGCAGGGAGCGCCATAAATTTCAGCAATAAATCGTGGTTAGACATACCTCAAGCTATTGCTGGGTGGGAAGAGATTACCATTTCTTATTGGGCATTTCTTTCCAATGAAAACTACTTGAATGATCACCTAATATTTTCCTCCGGTGGTACTAATGAAGACCAAGTTGTTTTATGGACAGATAACACTGATGGTTTAGCTTTTGTAGTTAAAACTGCAGGAGATGGAGGAAGAGGACGTATAAATACCAATTTCAAACCAACTGGCTGGACACAACTTACGGGAGTTTGGTCATTGGGAGACTTGAATGGTGACGGTATAAATGGCGATATGGCGTTATATGCCGATGGGGTGCTTTTAGGCACTGATAATTATACAGGAAATGGGAATGGCCTATTAAATGCTGGTAGTGATATGTATATCGCCAGAGATGGAAACTTAGGAGTCAACAAATTCGAAGGAAGAATAGATGAGTTTAAAATTTACAACAAGGCACTAACGCCTACCGAAGTTGCAGATGCGACTTGTGCAGATGCTGACGGCACTGAAGAAGGTTTAGTTATTTATTATGACTTTGACGGACTGACAATCACTAACGATGGTGGTTCTATTCCCAATAGAGGTACAGCGACTAACAGCACCACAAATGTGAATACTGGCAATTCAGGAGCAGATTATGATGCTACAATAAACTTACAAGCTCAAGGCACAGTTTCTTATCTTACCTCAAGCATTGAATGCCCGCTTGGTTATGCTACCAATAATTCGACTTGCGATGCGGCCAACCCAAATGGCGTGATGGATGTCCGAAACGGTATTACGCCTGCCAATGGTGATTATGTTTACACATTATATTCTGGTTATTCTACTGATACTCAAATAGCTCAAGTCACTTCCCCAAATGATCCAATTTTTACAGGACTAGCTGCTGGGTTTTATACGATACAAGCGCTAGACCAAAATAGTGGCTGTGCGACGGATCCATTAAGTTTTTCAATTGCCAATGTCGAAGACAGACCGACAATAGTCACCACATTAACTCCAGATCAAGGTTGCGCTACCACAGGATTAGGTGAAATAAAGGTTGTTTCCTATTCGATCACAGAGCCTGGATCTTATACCTACGAACTTTTTAATGGTGCTACTTTTGATGCGGGTAGTCTTTTAAGTACAGAAACTGTAAGTGATGGTAGTGTTGGTTTTACTTTTACTGGTCTGATTAATGGTTCTTACAGAATCAGAGTGACCAATGATGATGAATTCTGTACGTTTTATAAAGATGTAATTATTGATGATGTGTCTTCGGCTCCTGTTGTTCAGTCAGCCGCCGCATCAGTTAATGCTAGTTGCGGTTTGCCAAATGGAGCAATGAATATTATCATGGCTGATGGTAATGAGAATTTCACTTTTTCCTTCTATAATGGTTCCGTGGTTAAAGCCACAGCAGACGCTACTGTTGTGGGAGTAGCCAATGTTGCTGCTTCTTATGGCGGCCTTGCCGCTGGACAATATACAGTAGTTGCCAGAAGCAATACGACCGGTTGTCCAAGTGCGACGGTAACACGAACAATTGTGGATCAATTGGTTTATCCTGACATTACCACCACGCAAGTGCAAGCACAAACCTCTTGTGCTGGCGGATCCCCCGATGGACAAGCCAGTGCATCCGTAACAGACGGAAATGGTGCCAATCAAATTGAGACAGAAGGATATAGTTTTGAATGGTTCAATGCTAGCAACGACCTAGTAAGCAGCACCTCTACAACTTCTGAAAACTTACCTTCAGGTGACTATACTGTAACAGTAACAAATGACAATACCGGTTGCTCAGCGAGTGAGAATATTACAATAGACTTTACCCCTTCCCGACCAAGTATATCAACCACAGCACTCGCATTGGTAAACAATGTCGTATGTGATGAAACTACTATTTCAACAACTGGACAAATATCGGTTGCTGTCGTTTTTAACGGAATCACAATAACATCTCCGTCTGCCAATGGGTATACATTTACATGGTATGAAGGAAGTGGCATCATCGGACAAAACATTACTACTTCTGGATCCACTAACGGCTCCACACCAACTGGTCAATCGACAGAGTCAATTTCTGGACTTATCGGAGGCACTTATACTGTGGTAACCACTGCTCCGAATGGCTGTTCATCAGACCCTCAAGAGTTTACCATTGGTAACAATGAGGTAGTGCCTACAATTTCTCTTGTAAAAGATAGTGATCTTACCACCTGTAACAACACGAAGAATGGTGCGGCCACTGTTACAGTTACACCTGTAGGTGCTGAAACCTACACCTTTTCATGGTTTTCCGGGTCTGGAACTACAACTCCCATTACGCCAACTACTGTAAACGGCACTAATAGTCAGCAAGCCACGAATCTTGCTGCAGGAACTTATACTGCATTGGCAAGAAATAATAGTACAGGATGTGAGAGCACTGCAAATATCACTATAGACTCTGTGGCAGCAGTGATTAATATAGCAACAGCTTCTTTTGCATCAAAAACAGATGTGACAGATTGTTCGCCAACTAATGGGCAAATAGCTTTTACGCAGGTTGATGTGACTGCTGGTGGCAGTACTACAAACTACACGAGTAATCTTAATACTGACTTTAGATTTTTACTTTACAACGCGGATGCCAGCACCTTGCTTGGTGTATTCGATGGAGACACTACTGGCTTAGCCGCGACTACTTATATCGTAGAAGTTCAGGAAAGATCAAGCGGATGTACCTCTGCAAGTCGTGAGTTTGTGATTGGGGATGTATCGGTTGGGCCTACTTTAATTGCCTCACAAGCTGCGCCTTCTTCGATTTGTGCGGGTGGTACTGCTCCTACTGGTTCTGCTACGGTAGCAATCACTGCTCCTACTGGTACTTATACTTATCAGTGGTACACTGGAACTACTGCTTCTGCTGGAAACATCATTGATAATGCTACCAATGATTCTGCTGATGAGCAGACACTTACTAACGTTGCTGCCGGACAGTACACTGTACTCGTTACCGATACCAATGGAACGGGACTTGGATGTACCAATACTGCTACCGCTACAGTTACTGAAAACCCTGCTACCATTACCATTAACACCGCTGATAATGTAGGGGCTACTAATTGTGATAACCTTAACAATGGTTCTTACACCATCACGGAAGTCTTTGAAGATGGTGCCAATGCTGCTGCCATAGCTGACTACACTTACGAGTTCTTTGACAATGGTGGTAACTCTTTAGGTGCCGCCTCTACCACTGCTTCTACTTCTGGATTAGCGCCGGGTAATTATTCGGTAATCATCATTCGTGCCTCTTCGAACTGTACGTCTGCTTCTCTGCCGTTCACTATCTCTGATGAATCGGTACAGCCGACTGTAGCCATTGCAACTGTTGATAATACCAGCTGCTCTGGTACTACTGCTAATGGCTCTTTAACTGCTGCTGTTACTCTCTCTGGAGATGAAGTAGCGGCTGATTATTCATTCACATGGTACTACAGTACTCCAGCTAATGTTGGAAATACAGGAAGTGCTACCCAGCTTACTAATAATGGTGCCTACACGAGCAACGCAGTAGCTTATACAGTCTCTGTCTCTGACAATGGTGGATATACCGGTAATGTACTAGGTGGACTGCCTGAAAATGAAACAGGACAGGTATACTGGGTAAGAGTTACTGATAATGATAATCCTTCTGCTACTTGTTATACGGATGCAAGCGAATCTATCGTGGATGCCCCTGCCACTATCGTAGTTACTGCAGCTACTGAAACTGATACAGATCAGTGTAGCCCTGTGATTGGTGCGATCCAGATAGACGCTATCACTATCAATGGTAATGCTACCAATACTGCTGCTGGTTTTGAAACACTACAAACCGATGGGTACTCTTTCGAAATACTTCAAGCAAATGGTACTACCCTTGTTAAAGCTTTTGATGTAGCTGCTAGTGCTGCAACTACCACATTCCCGGCGGCTACTACGCTTAACCCTGGGTCTTACAACGTAAGAATTACCAATGATCTAAACTGTATCTCAACGCTTTATCCGTTTACCATTGATGATAACATTCCAACAGCTAACATATCCGTTACTCCTTCGAACAACACATCATGTGGGACTGCAAATGGATCTGCAACCGTAGTAGTTCTAAACGGCTCAAACGCTAACGCAACTGGGGATTATTCATACAAATGGTTCCTTGGATCTACAATTGGAACAGGTAATGAAGTGATTAATGGTGACAAACTTAGTAATAACTCTGATGTATTGGGTGCCACAACAGCAAACATGACTCAAATTGGAGCTGGTAACTATTATGTCGAAATCACCGATAATGATGCTACAGATGGTGGAACAGGCTGTGTATTCTATGAGACAGTAACCATCAACACGGTACAGCCTGATATTGAAATAACAGCTTCAGACAAACAATCAGACAATACAGTATGTGATGACACGGATGCTTCCATAGAGTTTAATGGAAAATTCAGAATTGCCCAAATAACCGTTAATGCTACCAATTCAACCGGAGCAGACTTAAACAACTTCACCTATAAGGTTTATAGCGATAATGGTGGCGGTACTTTGACTGACGTAACCGCTAATTTAACATTCTCAACAGCCGATAATGGCGCCAATAATTTCATTGAAATAGGACAAATAGAAGAGGGTGATTATCAGGTTGAGGCTATCAACACCAATGATTGTACTTCAGATAGAGTATCCTTTACTATCGATGGCGTATTCACTAATCCAGATCTTGCTGCTGCCAATTATACCGTGACCAATTTGGCAAGTTGTGATCAAACAAACAGCGCAAATGGTGAAATAGTCATCACAAATGTAGGCGCAGGAGCAGGAGTGTACGCGAATTATTCATTCGCATGGTATGATAAACCGGCAGCAGATATTGCTTCATCTACAGCCGAGCAAACAGCCAGTGGAAATCTTGCTGCTGCCACGTTTAGTGGTCAGGCTCCAGGTACCTACTCGGTCAGGGTGACCAACACATTGACAGGATGTTACACCGATCAACAATTCGCTATTGGTACAGACCCAGTGCTAGATCCTTATTTAGCATTAACATTAACAAATGATGTTGATAACTGTAATCCTGAAAATGGCGAAATTACAGCTACTCCATTTGTAGTACTCAATGTTACGAATGTAGCAGGTGGAGCATTAAATGCAGGAGCTTTTGATTATGACGGAACTTCTGAATCAGCTACAATTTCTTCCAATGACGGCAATACACTTTACTTAGAATTAGGAACAGTTACCAAAGATTTTGTAGTTGGAGAGACAATTACACAAGGTGGAGTAACGGCTGAAGTAGTTTCAAGCTCTAGAATAGGATCAAATCAAGATCAATCAGACTTTACATGGACTTGGTATGAAGAGTTGGGCACAAGCAGACATAACATTACAACTAATTCAGGCACACTTAATGATGGGTCGACAGCAGTTGCCGGTTTTGACTCTAATGTTCTTACGAGTGTTCCAGAAGGAAATTACAGCGTTGAAATATCCAATGATGTTACAGCCTGTGAGTCTTCAACCTATTATATCGAAGTAACCAGAGATCCTAACAGCGAATTCGGAATAGCAGTTACAATCGACACCTACCCCGGATCATGTACTGGTGCTGAAGGTGATTTTAGTATTGACATATCAGGCCCTGCAACAAATGACTTTAGTATCGAAATTTGGAAAGCTGGTCAAGTCGATGTTGGAACTGCCTTATTTACACAGGGAGTTACTGCTCAAATCGCGGGAGATGAGATAAGTATAATTGGAACCAATGTAGCTGGTCTTTTTGAAAACGGTTCATATACAGTCATCGCCACTAATGATGCGACTAAATGTACTACAGAGCAAACTTTCTTTTTACCTTTTGTAGAAGCTCCTAAGTTGAATTTAACAGTCCCTGAAATCTTAAGTCATAACACCAACTGTCAACCATGGGAAGATGGCTCAAACAATGGCGCTCAGGGTGGTGCAACGGGAACAGTTGATTTAACTATGACTTTAATTGATGATGTTGATTTGACTGAAATTTCACATGAAAGCTATCAGCTGTTTGTGTTTAGAGAAGATGAATACTTGAACAACACCATTGATATTGAGACAGAGTTGATCCTTGCCGTTGACAATGCCAGTACTTGGGCAATCAACGATCAGATAGTTGGTGCATCGTCCTCAGCAACGGCTAAGGTTACTGCAGTAGATGGCGCAAACAATCGGATTACTCTAGAGCAATCTTCAATAGTTACATTCACATCAGGAGAAACTATTAATCAACCTGCCCCTGGAACAAAGTCTGGTGCAATTGTTTCAATATATCAGACTGGATTGTGGACTGACTCGGAAAATAACACAGCCGTATCTAGAACGCCTCTAATTGTGGCTATTGCAGGTACTACTGGAGATGCTAATGGTGACGGCACTGGGCAAGTGGCAGTAGATGCCAATGACCCAAGTGATGTTGGAGATGTTGCGGTAAATGATTTTTCAAATACATATAGAATTACAGGATTATCCGCAGGTAAATATTTCGTAGTTGCAGCACAAGAAGGGGTGAGTTATTGCCTCTCTCCTACTGTTGAATTCGTAATTGAAGATAGATTCGACGATTTAACTGTAGACAGAAATATAGCAGCGCAGTTCGAATCGAAGGATAACACTGATTGTGGTACTTCGCCCAATGGTACCATAGATATCAAAAATATTTTGGTAAACTACAGAGACATCAATAATGCTTCTCAAACGACCACAGAAGACGCAACAAACAATGATTTATATAATTTCTCATGGATCGATTTAGATGGTGCGATTGGGGCAGCCAATAGCGCCGTTCCTGGGGCGAATAGAACAAACAATGATGCCTCTTTGATTAATCTTCCAGCAGGTAGATATCGAGTAACGATCGAAAACTTAGTCAGCGGTGCAGCTACTGAAGGTGACGCTTGTACCGCAACTTATATTTTCAGTATTTCTGATAATCCAGATGATATGGTTGTAAATACAGCCACTGTTACTGCACACAATACAAATTGTTCTACTTCGAACGGTATTATTACTTTGACCAACTTCAATTTAACTGAGATTGATGGAGCAAATTCAGTTGTGACTTGGAACACTACAGATGGTTATACAGCAAACTTGTATAATCTTGGAACAAATACTAATGCAACTGGTCCGATAACAAATCCAATCAATAGTGGTGGTGCAGGTCAAACTACCTTTGAAAATTTGGATGCAGGTGATTATCAAATTGTTATAACAAATAATCTTGGCTGTACTTCGGCTGCTTACCCGCTGACCATCGATGATAATGCTAGTGCACCAACCTTAGCGCTGATAAGTGCTACCGACAATACTAAATGTACTGCTGCTTACACTGGAGAGGTCAGTATTCAGTTTTCAGGTGACGCCACAGCGAATAACTATGAATATGCATGGTATTCGTCTTTAGCTAATGCACAATCTGAATCATCAGCGATAGTTGCCGCTACTCTTTCTAGTGCTGCTACGGTAAGCTTACCGACTATCGAAGGAGGTACTTATACCTTGCGTGTTGAGGATGTTGAATCAGGTGGTAATGGATTAGGTTGCGTTTCTTATTTAACCACCACTATTTACAATGATATTGATGAGGTCACTGATTTTGCCTTTACAGCTACAAACTCAGTTGACTGCAGCCCTGAATCTGGTTCAATAGAAATTACTTCGGTAACAACCACTAATTTAAAATCAAATACTGCTGGTACAGGCTCTCCATTAAATGCGGCTGCCATCCAGTCTAGGTTTACTATTACTGTATTTAATGATAACTCAGGAAGTCTTGGCGCTTCTGTAGCAACTGACACTCCTGGCGATGATGTTGACAATATAATCGGTAGTCTATCTACTGGCAATTATTTTATTCAACTTTCAGATAATGATGGCTGTACTTCAAGTTTAAAGTCATTTAATATTTCGAATGTTGCCGTCACCCCTACGGTGACTATCTCTGAGGATAACGCCAACACCATCTGTGATCCTGCGATTACTGGTGGTACGGCTAATGGACAGATTACCGCTGAGGTAACAGCACCAGATGTAGATGATAGTTATACTTTCCAATGGTA
>JAVJRN010000042.1:0-20519 GCA_040218415.1 Cyclobacteriaceae bacterium | reverse complement strand
AATTCGCCAAATTCTGATTCCGACAGTTTTGTTGGAAAATTCAACGATACTGCCTACTTTTTTAACTCAGAAGCAGAAGCCGTCACTGCTTTTGACCATTCCTTTTTAGCGAGTATGAAAACCAAGGCAGAGCAATAGGTGACTCTAATTGTCTGCATCAGAATTTGCAGAATGTAAGAATGGACAGAATAAAAAAGTGGGAATTGAAATTTTCAGAATTGGAGAATGAGCAAAATGGTAATGCCGTTAATCCTGATAATTCGCCAAATTCTGATTCCGACAGTTTTGTTGGAAAATTCAACGATACTGCCTACTTTTTTAACTCAGAAGCAGAAGCCGTCACTGCTTTTGACCATTCCTTTTTAGCGAGTATGAAAATCAAGTCAGAGCAATAGGTGATTCTGATTGTCTGTATCAGCATTTACAGAATGAAAGAATGGACAGAATAAAAAGTGGGAATTAAAATTTTCAGAATTGGAGAATGAGCAAAAAGTACAAAGCAGAATAAAAAAATGGACAGCATTTAGGGCATGGAAAAAGACGAGTTGAAATATAAAATAATAGGTTGTGCCATTTAGTCTTAAACACCTCTTGCTTCTACTCCGTTGTGATTCATCGAAAGAAACACTATTTTGTGACCTGAAACTGAAAAGGCTTGATCCGATGGTGATTTTTATTCTCGTTTTCGGGTTTTGAGTTTTTCAAAATAGAAAAATAAAGTTATATGTTGAATAACATTTACTGGTAGGTGTCATCCTATTGTTTCTCACAATACTGACTACATGGGGGATTTCTTTGCAACATTATTTATTGATATTATCATTGGATATATTCTAAGTGCTCCTGGGGCTTTCGTTATTTGGCTAATAGAAGGACGCAAACGAACGTATAAAGAGGTTTGGAAAAGTGATGTATATTGGAATAGCATGGTTGGAGGACTCATACTGGGTTTAACTTCAATGGTATTATATTTTTCCTTTTTCAAATAGAATAACCACTTTTTGATGACGAAGGCAATCTCAACGATTCTGTAGTTTTACCAAAAATCAGAAACAATATGTGCTACACGGAACCGAAGATACCCTTGTCTGTATCAGGATTTTCAGAATTAGAAAATGGACAGAATGGTAATGCTGTTAATCCTGAAAATTCGCCAAATTCTGATTCCGACAGTTTTCTTGGAAAATTCAACGATACTGCCTACTTTTTTAACTCAGAAGCAGAAGCCGTCACTGCTTTTGACCATTCCTTTTTAGCGAGTATGAAAACCAAGGCAGAGCAATAGGTGATTCTAATTGTCTGTATTAGCATTTACAGAATGAAAGAATGGACAGAATAAAAAAGTGGGAATTGAAATTTTCAGAATTGGAGAATGAGCAAAAAGTACAAAGCAGAATAAAAAAATGGACAGCATTTAGGGCATGGAAAAAGACGAGTTGACATATAAAATAATAGGTTGTGCCATGAAGGTGCATAACACATTGGGCAATGGTTTTCAGGAAGTCATTTATCAACGCTGTTTAGCAATCGAGTTGGAAAAAGCGGGTCTTGGTTACGTAAGAGAAGCTGAGCAAACCATATATTATGAAGGTGTTGATGTGGGTACGAGAAGAGCCGATTTTGTCGTAGAAAACAAAGCGATTGTTGAGCTCAAAGCATTAATTAACTTAGAAGATGTCCACCTCGCACAAGCCAAAAACTATGTGGTTGCGTATGATTTTGCTAAAGGGTTACTCATCAATTTTGGAGCTGTTAGTCTTCAATACAAATTGGTATTCAACCCAAAATATAATTCAGTAATTCTTAAATCCTCTAAATCCTGATGCTGACAATAGGCAATGTGATAAAGAACTTTATGCTAAATACTGCCGGTAAAATACTTGGACAAGGGTGTTTACATGGTGAAACCGCTTGATTAACTCAAAAGGTGATAAATCAGATTTGTGGTCGATGTACCACCGATAAGTAAGCTTTTATCTTTTGCCATTTAGTTTTAAACACCTCTTGCTTCTACTCCGTTGTGATTCATGGAAAGAAACACTATTTTGTGACTTGAAACTGAAAAGGCTTGATCCGATGGTGATTTTTATTCTCGTTTTCTGGTTTTGAGTTTTTCAAAATAGAAAAATAAACAAAGTTGTAAGGCTGATGATAACCAGTGGTGGTTGTTATGCATAATCTATCTTCACCATGGACATAAAAGAATACGAACAGAAAAAGTGGCCAGAGCATAAATACTATCGAATTGAAGAAGACGGTATATTTGCTGAACTGAAGATTAACGGCACACTAACTTCTAGACTAGTCAAATTTGATGAATTCATCCCAGAAACCTCTATTTACAGCGAAAGACCAAACCCTTGGGCTATTGGTTTTTTTATATCATTAACTATCAATATTCTCGTTGGCGGTTTGCTAATTCTAGAGAACTTTAATTTCTCAGACCAAACATCAGGAATTGTATTAACAAGCATGGTAATTCCCCTTGCAATACTCTCGATGAACGTCTTCAAATTCAGTAAGGAAAAGCGAATTAACGGATATAATATATATCTGCCATTCGACTATAAGAAATATACTGATCAGACTGACAAATTCATCAATGAAATCTTCAAAGCAAGACGTAACCACTTTCGAACTAAGTTTATGAAAATTGACAAGGTAACAGCTTCCGAGACTATCAAGGCAAATTTTCACTGGCTGTATCAAGAAGAACTAATTTCAGAGAGCGAACTCCTTGAACTACAAAGTAAACTTGAAGAAAGAAGAATAATTAAGCGGGATTAGGATTATGCATAGGATTCGCTAGAATTTATTTATCGGTCATGATATTTTCGTGGGGATTGGAAAGTCCGCCACAAGTTTTAAATTTAAATCAAGGCTGAGCCGAGTAGGCGTGGCTATTTGCGAGACGAGAGGTTTAGTGCTTTCTAATTCGCACTCTTCACAGCTAGCCATTATCTTTAATTCATGTACAAATTAATTATTTCTGCCATCATTCTAATTTTCCTTATTGGGTGTTCCGAACCCAAGAAAAACGAACGTCCTAGTTTAACTACCGAACAACAAGCAAAGATTGAATCTTTCTCTACCCAACTGATAAAAAGCATCAACGGATTCGATTTTTCAGTGATTAATAATTCATGGAATAATGAAATATTTAAAGAAAGAATTTCGAATCAAATTACCAAAACTCAACAGAGTGTTCTGGAACACTTTTTTGACGAGAAAATTAGGCGAACTATCAAATTCGGTAACCTAAGTATAATTCATCGAGTAAACTCTGATCATGGTAAGGTTTCATTATTACGGCTTGATCACTTAGAACATCATTCTGAACTGATTTTGCTCTTGACCTTTGAAGGAGTTTACGATTTCTTTAAATATAGAATTGAATTCATTGGAAACATGCCCAACATAACCGACTACTATAATTACACTGACAATATTTGGTACAGTCAAAAAATAATTAGTAACCTCAGATTAAACTCACAGTTTGACGCATTCTCAGATGAACGTCATTTGGCAAATCAATCGTTGATAAATTCCGAAAAACAATTGTCAATTGGAGATACTTTGGAGGCTCTTTACTATTTGTATGATATACCTGAATCGCACCAAAGCGGAAATTGGCTGAGCCTTCGCAAGTTGAAATTGGCACTTTCGCTTGGCGATTCCATTATGGCAGATGTCATGGCAACTGAATATGAGAGCAATAAAAGTTTGTATATAAAATATCTCTATAACTACTACATTGGAGATACTAACAACCTAAGTTCAACCTTTGAACTACTTGCCTTGGAGCTAGGTGAGTCTGAAACTTTGGATTCTTTGGTGAAAAGTGGAAGCTTATGGAACTTAAGAAATAATAATAACAAACGCTAAAAATCCATTGGATAACTGAGATATTTGCAAAGATAAATGCGATAGGAGACTTTTATAGATATTAGAAAAGTCCATCTTATTGATTTCATCTCGTTGTTAGCGAGAATTCTTATGTGACTGTTATGTGACTAAGCATAGATTTAACGGCTATATTTGCTTATAAACCACATTTTTAATATGATTTATGAGTGATCGAGAGCTGAACATCCTATTGAGTGAGTTGCGTTCATTTCCCAATGAAACAGAGTGGCTGGAATTCAAGGTTAACAATGATGTTGAACTTGGAGAATATATTTCAGCATTATCAAATTCGGCATGTATTCATGATAAACCGTTCGGATATATTGTTTTCGGTATTGATGATAAATCTCACAGAGTAGTTGGCACAAATTTCAATCCTAATAAAAAAGGCAAAGGCAATGAAGACCTGATTCCCTGGATCACTAGACTACTGAACCCAAGAATTCACTTCGAAGTATTCACTATTAATCACGCTGATGGGAATGTGGTAATATTCAGAATAAAAGCAACAACGAACACTCCCGTTGCTTTTCAAGGCACTCCTTTCGTCAGAATTGGGTCCTACAAACAAAAACTCTCAGATAATCCTGAGAAAGAAAGGTTGATTTGGACTAAGAAACCCGTTGTTCAATTTGAAAATGAAATAGCAGAAGAAAATTTAGACATAGACCAAGTACTAAAACTATTAGATTATCCATCATATTTCGACTTAATGAACCTTCCCCTTCCATCGGATAAAAGTGGGATAGTTGAAAAGCTAATAAATGAAAAACTTATTCTCAAGCAGGGTTCTAAATATGCTATCACAAACCTTGGAGCCCTACTATTTGCAAAGGAAATAGAGCACTTTGAAACCCTTGAAAGAAAGGCTGTTAGAGTTATTATTTATGACGGTAAGAATAAACGAAAAACCATAAAAGAACAAACAGGGAAAAAGGGTTATGCTGTTGGCTTTGAGGGCTTAGTAAACTACATAGACGATCAACTACCATCCAATGAAATAATAGATAGCGCCTTAAGAAAAGAAGTAAAAATGTTCCCTAAATTGGCGATTAGGGAACTTGTAGCGAATGTAATCATTCATCAAGATTTTAGAGAAAGGGGTACTGGCCCGATGATAGAGTTATTTTCTGACAGAATCGAGATTTCAAACCCGGGTAAACCGTTAATTAATACGCTCAGATTTGTAGATCATAACCCGCAATCAAGAAATGAAAGATTAGCCCACTTTATGCGAAGATTAAATATATGTGAGGAAAGAGGAAGTGGAATAGATAAGGTGCTATTTGAATGCGAGTTTTTCCAACTTCCTGCTCCAAAAATAATTGAAGGAGAAAACTACACTAGAATAATATTGTACTCCTATAAGACTTTACGCCAAATGGATAAAGAGGATAAAATTAGAGCCTGTTACATGCATAGTTGCTTAAAAATAGTCTCAGGAGAATATATGACAAATCAAACCCTACGTCAGCGGTTTGGAATTGAAGAGAAGAATTATTCTATAGCGTCTAGAATAATATCAGAGACGATTAAATCTGGCTTAGTGAAAGACTATGACCCAGATAGTAGTTCTAAAAAGCATGCTAAATACGTTCCATTCTGGGCTTAATTTAAGTGATCGTTATGTGACTGAGCCAAACAAAAGCCATATTTTTGAGGCTCAAAGAGCGTTTCTTATGTGATAAATCTCGCTAACATTCGCTGATCATTCATGGGGTTTAATTGTCTTAAGAAAGGTTAGAAATCATTGAAAAGGTCAGTGTAATATTTAGCTTCAGACGTCAAAAATTGCCACGCCTAATAGCGTGGCGGTGAGTTTAATAAAAAAACGCACTATTATCTATCTTTGATTCATGGCGATATTGAAACTAAAAGTAAGTGATAAAGTAATTTAAAATCTAGTATCAACAAATCGTTGAATCTGACGAAATTTTGGAAGTCAATAAGCTAGATGTTCAACATGAACTAAATACACTAGTGTATGGAGAGTCTAAATCATATTCAATTGATGAAGTTGATGAAATATTAGAAAACTCTCTCCGTCAATATGAAAGTTGAACTTTAGTATGCAGTTCTTCAAAAACAAAACCGTTATAATAATCAGTATTTACCATTTTTTACCCCTTGAATTTCTTCAATCAGCATTTTCCTCACGCACTTAAATTGTTAGATTTTAACGTCAATTTTCTTCTCCTCTGAAAATTGATTATTCAACCATTCGTCCAAGAGGTCTTTTGTTTCAGATAAACTAATCCCGATTTTCTTAGCTTCTTTAATCCGTGCATTCAATTGAATTCGCGAAATAAGAAATTCGCCTCTTCAAACCAGCATTAGTCATAAAAAAAAGAATTCATAGAATGAAAATTGGTTAAACAATTAAATCTATGAATTCCTGTATTTGCTAGAGCCTTTCAAAGGCTTTTGTTATTTCGGTTAATTAGATAATGCCATCATCTTTCAACTCTTTCACAATTTTTTTAGAAAAATCGTCAGTGAAAGATTCGATCGTTATAGGATCCGAAGTTTCCGTCTGAGTAGACCAGATTAAGTTTTCCGTTTCCGCATCAAATACGTTCGTTTCTAAATAGTATAACTGCTCTGTGTCATAATATCCAGGCCCATAAACTTTTGGGTACCAATAGTCATAATAACCCCAAAATGAGCCATAATAAGCATATCTAGAGGAAGGTGAATATGGATAAGTACTAGGTATATAACGAGTTTCTGATTCTTTATCAACGAGGGAGACTGTTAAAATGGCATCTGCTCCACTTAGCTTTACAGACTCCAAAATCTCCTCTTTATCTTCCGTTTTATCAGTATAGTCAAGCGGTAAAAAGTCACTACCTAGGCCTACTTTAACATCTCGGGCTGCCAAACTTCCTGCAAGTTCCTTTTCCATGGCGGATTTCACACCAGAACCTGCGATGTATGGCGCAACCACGATGTGGTCATATGTTTTCGCTTGCGCTGCTTCGTCTGTCCACTGTGCAGTAATGGAGGTGGATGACGGGCTACAACCATGAAGGAATAGGCCGATTAATAGGAGTGAGGATATGTTTATAAATAAGTATTTTGTTAGCGTTTTCATATTTTTTTCTTTTATTCAATACTACCTAGAAAAGCGCCAAATCCGTGCCACCGCACATTCTGGGTTAAGCGCCTGTAAATGGTGTGTTATCGTAGAAAATAAAGGACACAAGAAAAAATAGCAGGGAATTTATTCCACATATCGTCACTATTCAAACTGATCTTTGCCTACCAAAATAAGGCAGCATCTATATTGAAACCATGTCAGAAGGCATAGATTACTCAGTTTTCGGATCGTTTTATTTACATAGAATCCATGAGCTAAATACGCAAGTAAGTGCCTTGTAAATTATCAGAGCAAGTCAAACCTCTAGTCCCTAATCCATATCACTGCTTTTGGCATTCTCCTGCAAGGTGATTTTTTAACTTTCCTCAGGAGGCATTTGTGTTTTGTTAGACATGTCCTCGATACATTTTTATCGATCGCAAGTCAGAAGAGATTCCTGCTGAGGAGAAAGGGCGATCGGAAGAAAATTTCCTTTGCCTTGGTGATTGTTAATTATTGAGCTCAACTAGACGTTCCCAACTAGGCTAAGCTAAAGGACGTTCCCAACTAGGCATTCCCAACTAGGCGTTCCCAACCAGAGGAAGATCTTGCTTTTTGCAGGTGATTATCAGTCGTCATCCTTTTCTAAGAGAATCATTTGTGCATTACCTCTTATCTCTGTGTGTCTAATTTCTCCTCCGCTGGTACCTACATATTTCGCGATAATAATATCAGAAATGGCGACTATAAGGATCAATAACATTAAGTAATGCGTGTATTTGAAATGGATAAATTTGGCAAGCAGACCGATCAGCGACAACCCAGCTAAAATGAGCGTAATTGTAAAAAAGGACTCGGCATACTCCTCGTGTGTATGTATGAGCGTTTCACTTATTCCAGTCATGTTTTCTACGACTTCTTCAGCGCCTTCGCCCGTATAAAATGCAAAGATGGAAGCAATACCGCTAAAAATAAATATACCGAGAGCGGTCTGCTTCACCTCTGTCTTTTTCAATAAGAAACCCGTTATCAAAACTAAAAGTCCGATAAGTACACCTACCATGGGTAGGTGATTCACGACCAAGTGAAAATGTGCGTTGTTCATGGCGTTATTCTGTTATGAGATTAAAAGAGCCTTTGATGAGTATTTGGGCATTGTTCTTAAAGTCTTGCGGATTTAAAATTTCCACATAGCCATTGTTCGATGTGCCTTTTTTTACTTCTTTCTTTATAAAAGAGAAACCTTGCGTGCTTGAACTGCTAAGCGCCAGCACATAATATTGGCCATCTATCTCTACAAGGGCATCTTCAGGCAGTGAAGCCCTTGATTCCGAAGTGGTCAAAATATCGGCTTCTACATACATGCCGGGGGTAAAACGGCTAAGCATCTTTTCGTCTGAAAGATGTCCGTGAATACCGATGGTTCTGCTGTCAGCATCTACCGTTTTGTTGACCAGATAAACAGAAGCTTTGTACGTTTTGGTATTGCCTTCTTGTAGTTTAAAGTTTATTGGCTGGCCTACACGGACTTTGGGCAGATCCTTTTCAAAAATACTGAGTTCCAAGTGTAGATGGTCGGTATTTACGATGGCAATGGCTGTCTGAGAGGGGCTTAAAAACGCACCTCTTGCAATGTTGACCTCCGTTACAAATCCATTGATCGGGGAAGTAATGCTGATCGTTGTGCGGATGTTATCTACAGAGAGCGAACGAGGATTGATTCCCATCATTTCCAGTTTCTTGCTCAGTGACTCCAGTTTCACGCGTGTAACCGTGTAATCTGACTCTGCTTGAAGGTACTTTTTCTGTGAAGTCACATTGTCCTTCACCAGGTTTTGCTGTCTTTCATAGTCTGATTTCAAAAACTTGAGCTGTCCTTTGGCTTGCAAATAATCCTGTTGGATTTCTACAAAATCGGGATTTTCTAAGGTGAAAAGCAGCTGTCCTTTTTCTATTTGCTCACCTGGTAGGAGTTGAATTTTTTTCACAGTTCCCCCAAAATAGGTGCTTACCGTCGCTCTGTTTTCGGGCGGAACATCAAATATCCCATTCGCTTTCACAATTTCATGAAAGGAGGTCATTTCAATTTTACCCAGTTTCATGTCAGAAGATGTAAACTGAGTTTGCGTCAACTCGTAAACATTGTCTGCCACCGGCGCAGTGGAAATCATACTCACACCAGCCGGTTCACTTTCTGAAGTGCATGATGCCAAGGATATAGCGGCCATAATGAACAAGCCTAGCGCATATTTTTTCATTGAAGTGCTGTTATAATTTTTCATATTAGTTCATTAAATAATTTGCTTCCAGTGCGGTCATGTTGTACTGAAATAGCGTGGTGAGGTAATTGGACTCGATACTCTTGGTGTTGTCTAGTAATTGGGTGTATTGCAAAAAGTTAATCTCTCCGTTTTGAAATGCTTGCGTTGCATGAAATAGGGTTTCTTCGGCCAATTTTTTACCCGACGATTGATAATATTGAAGGCCTTCTTCAAATTGTCTCAGATCGGATTGTAAGGCTTTATAATTAGAGGTCAACTGCTCTTTGTAATTATCGCTTTCATATTCCAAAATGCTGGTTTCTGTTTTTGCAGCAATGATTTTGGAACGGTTACCGCCGAACCATAGCGGAATACCGACACCTATTTGGAAGCCAGAAAAGGTTTGATCACCGATACCATTGTTTGATCCTTGGAAAACGGTCGCGTTCAGATCGGGTAGCAGCTTTTGTTTTTCCAAGGAAAGTTGCTGTGATGAAAGCGTCATAGCATCCTCATAATAGCTGAGCGCAGGATGTTTTACGGTATCCAGGGGAATAAGGGTTATTCTTTCAAGCTTTTCGTCCTGCACTACAAAAGAGCCATCGGATTGTAACCACTGATTCAAAAGGGTGTAAGATTTTCGAATGCTTTCACGGATTTGATTGAGCTTTAGTGAAACCTCCTTTCTCTTCGATTCGGCCGTTAATTTTTCTAAGTAGTTGGATTCTCCCTGCTCAAATCTTCTATTGGCTGCATGCTCGAAGGTTTTGTACAAGCTATCCAGATATGTATAATTGCTCAACATTTGCTGCCAATACACAATTTCGTAATAGGCTTTGGACACCTCTTTGGTCACCATACGTTGGTCTAATTTATATTGGTCATCCACCAATTGAGATTTACCCTCCATCACTTTGCGCTGAGCGCCATAGATGGTCGGAAATTGAAAAGCCTGACTTACGCCCCACACATTCAATGGAATATTATTTGGCGCAATGTTGTTCTCGTCTCTACTAAAAAAGACTTCTGTTTTGTTAATGTCTATGGCACTCCCAAGCAGTTGCTTACTTTGTGTTACTCGTTGCTCCGCCGCTTTTAGACCCAAGTTGTTTTGAAGAGCGATTTCCACTGCCTGAGCTGCTGTGATTTTTGTGTCTTGACTTTTGCCTACAAAAGGAAGGGCAATGACCAATAAAATAGCAAGTGCAGTGGTTGGAATTTTCACTTTTGGAAAATGACCTTTTCTATCAAAAAGCGCATATAACACAGGTAAAACGATTAAGGTTAGCGCCGTAGCGGATATAAGTCCGCCGACCACTACGGTAGCCAAAGGCCGCTGTACTTCTGCTCCAGCGGAGGTAGAGATGGCCATAGGCAAGAAACCTAGCGCTGCGGCAGAAGCCGTGAGCAATACAGGACGTAACCTGTTTTTCGTTCCGGTGAGAATACGTCGATTGATATTTTGGATACCGTGTGCTTTCAACTCCTTAAACTCTTCGATCAATACGATTCCGTTCAATACGGCGATACCAAACAGCGCAATAAAGCCAACACCCGCAGATATGCTAAAAGGTAAATCGCGGAGGTATAAAAGTACTACGCCTCCTATCGCTGACATAGGGATGGCGCTGTAGATAATCAATGCATCTTTCACCGAGTCAAAAGCGAAATAGAGTAAAACAAAAATCAAGATCAAGGCGATTGGCACAGCTATAGCTAAGCGCTCTTTGGCAGTTCTTAAGTTTTCAAATTGTCCACCATAGTCAATGGTGTAGCCTGTAGGCAGCTTGATTTCCTTATTGATCACTTCCTGCACATCTTTGACCACTGATTCCAAATCTCTACCTCGAACATTCACGCCGACCACCACTCTTCGTTTAGTATTGTCTCTCGAAATCTTGGCTGGTCCTTTGGTGTAGGTGATTTGGGCAAATTCGCTAAGCGGTAGTTGATTGCCATTGGGTAGTTGCACAGTGGCAGTTTCTATATCCTGAATACCGTCGTGGTGCTCTTTGTCAAAGCGCATAACCAAGTCGAATTGTTTTTCACCCTCAAATACGGTTCCGGCAGTGATGCCTGCAAAGCCCATCGTGATGATATTGTTTAAATCCTCCACATTGAGTCCGTACTTTGCAATTTCTTGTCGATCATATTTGACAGACATTTGAGGAAGTCCGGCCACTTTTTCTACAATGATATCTGCTGCGCCATCAATATTCTGAATCGCCTTTTCTACTTCTGCGGCTTTTTCGGCCAAAACCTCCAAATCTTCTCCGAATATTTTGATGGCCAAGTCGGCACGTACACCAGTGATCAACTCATTGAAACGCATCTCGATCGGTTGTGTAAATTCAAAATCTACCCCAGGTATTTCTTGCGAAAGCGCTTCTTTGAACTTATCTGCCAGTTCATCCTTGCTTTCAGCACTTACCCACTCGCCTTTCGGTATCAGTTTGATCATCACATCACTTTCTTCCATAGACATAGGATCGGTAGGCACTTCTGCCGCGCCGATTCTGCTTACTACCTGATCCACCTCAGGGAATTTCATCAGAATTTTTTCAATTCTGGTCGTGGCAATGACCGTATTGCTGAGAGAAGTTCCGGTTTTCAGCACGGGTTGGATGACAAAATCGCCTTCGTCGAGTGTTGGTACAAATTCACCACCCATACGGGTAAAAAGGAATGCCGCGCCTAGTAAAAGTCCAAAAGCCATGCTCAATACCAATTTTTTTCTTTGCAATGCCCAAGCAATGGTAGGCGTGTATTTGTTTTCCAAAAATGTAATCAATCTGGAAGAAATGGTCTTTTTGGTAGGATCTGTAGGACGGATGAATAAAGCCGCCATCACGGGTACATAAGTAAAACCAAGTATCATCGTTCCTGTGAGCGCAAAGGAAAATACCAAGGCCATTGGGCGAAACATTTTGCCCTCTACACCCACCAAAGAAAGAATGGGGATAAAAACAATAATGATAATGAGCTGTCCGAAAACAGCGGAGTGCATCATCTTACTCGCTCCCAAATGGGTGATATTGTCTATAAAATTTTGTCTTTCTGCTTTTGGCAAAGCCAATAACTTGGAACGCTCCGCAGTGATTTTGAAAGCAATGTATTCAACAATAATGACCGCACCATCTATGATAATTCCAAAGTCGATGGCGCCAAGGCTCATGAGGTTGGCATCCACACCGAAAATGTACATCATAGAAAGGGCAAATAACAAAGACATGGGAATAACAGAAGCTACCACCAAGCCAGAGCGAAGATTGCCCAAAAGGAGTACCACCACAAAAATAACAATCAAACAACCCAAGATCAGGTTCTCGGCAATGGTAAAGGTTGTTTTACCTATAAGCTCGCTCCTTTCTAGGAACGCATTGATACTAATGCCTGGAGGAAGAGAAGAAGAAATTTCGGCAACCCTTTGCTTCACCGCCTCGATCACTGCTTTGGAGTTGGCACCCTTGAGCATCATGACTTGGCCGAGTACTTTTTCACCTTGTCCGTTTCCAGTGATGGCGCCAAAACGTGTGGCATGCCCAAAACCAACCGACGCAACATCTTTGATGAAAATGGGTGTACCGTTTCTGATTTCGATCACAATGTTTTCAATGTCTTCCAGTGAGCCTATCAGTCCTTCGCCTCTGATGAAGTACGTCTGATTCGTTTTTTCGATGTAGCCACCGCCCGCAACACTGTTGTTTTTTTCTAAAGCAGAAAATGCTTGCGGCACGGAGATATTAAGGCTTCTGAGTTTTTCAGGATTGAGCGCAACTTCGTATTGTTTGAGATAGCCGCCCCAGGTATTTACTTCTATCACACCAGGAATTCCCGAGAGCTGTCGCCTCACTACCCAGTCTTGAATTGTTCTAACATCAGATAAAGAGTAGGCGTCACGATACGCCGAATCTACTTCGATCACATATTGGTAAATTTCCCCCAATCCGGTGGTAATGGGCCCCATGAAAGGTGTTCCAAAACCATTGGGAATTTTTTCTTCGGCAGCCTTGATCTTTTCGGCGATCAACTGCCGCGGTAAGTAGGTACCTATATTGTCATTAAAAACAACCGTAACCACGGAAAGACCAAACTTCGAAACTGATCTTATTTCCTTAACATCAGGCAAATTGGCCATTTCCAACTCTACAGGATAGGTCAGAAATTTCTCTACATCTTCGGTAGCTAGATTTCGCGAAGTAGTGATAATCTGTACCTGATTATTGGTAACATCTGGCACTGCGCCAATAGGAATCTCCGAAAGGGAGTAAAGACCAAACCCAACGATACCCGCTGAAAATAAGAGGACGATCAGCTTATGATGGATGCTGTACTGAATGATTCTTTCTAACATTGAATTGTTCTATTTATAAAGTCTAATTGGCAGGCTATACATTTCACCAGCGCTTATGCCCTGCAACTATTTGCGTAATTATCTTTTGCTATCACCTAATTACTCAGCAAATGTAGAGGGGGTACCCTAAGTCTAGGCTCAAGCCTTTCTTAAGATTGGCTTAAAATGTGAAGTTCGAGTACGCGTCTTTGGATTTTCGTGATACTAAGGGCATTCTTTGGTTTATCCTGAACACTTTTTCTGTATTATGGACGATGCTATGTCAAGCACCCATAAGGTTTCTAAACCATTATCATGCATCTGGTAAATTCATTTCTTATCATTTCTTTGATGATTTTCCAAAACTGAATGGTGAGTAATAACACCAAGCCAAAAGCAATGACTCATTTTACATGCTTCCTATTGATACTTTATTTTAAACTCAACCCCAGATTAAGGCTGATAAAGTAAGCGTTAAGCCCTGTCGACCGTCGATAGATGCCTACGCGCGTTTCGATGTATTTCATCAGGAAAGTTCGCTGACCAGAGATTATTTTATTCGAGCGTAATAGGCCGTACAGAGGACTATATCGGATTGTTAAGCCGTATTTGTGACTGTCAAAAGTAGAAAGGTCATAATCCGAGGAGTAAAATAGCTCTGAGGAAAGATGTGTTTCATAGGATGCAAAATACTTAGCACCCGATTGATTGTGGTATCGATAAAACGGTCCCGCAGTGAGCGCAGAGGCCAATTTGATGGGTGTTTCTATCTCAAAGGTATGACCAACTATACCAAAATCGTCCCAGTAATAGCGGTAGTACGTTCTTAAAATCAGATTATCAATGGGATAATAGTTGAGTCTAACTCCAACGGGGATTTTGAGTCTGTTCTCTGGCAATCGCTCAATATCTGGAGCTGTCAGATCATTGAAATATACGCGATGAAAAGGAGTAGAAAGTAGTCCTGACATTTTCACAAATTCGGCTGAAATACCCATCTGTAGTCGCTTGTTGATGACTTGAGAAAAGTTAACCTGCCCATTGAAAGACCTACGGCTGCTGGTCGGTAATGACACATCACCACGGAGTTCGTAAGGATAGATGATAAGCCAATTGTCAAAGAAAGCCTGTCCGGTAATATTCAGTTCGGAATTGCCTTCATTCCATTCTTTGGTATAAGAAAGCCCTGTTGAAACAGAGGTGTAATCATACTCCACAGAAAACCCGGCACGAATACCATAAGTTTCGCCTGCTTTTAAGTTTTTTCGGTTGAAGGAAAGTGTCGCAAACGCTCTAACATCACTACTCGATGCTGACGATGAATACGTATCAATATTGTCCGTAGACGCAGAACTATAGTAATCTGCTCCACCATAGAATCCGATGGAATTGATACTGTCGAGGGGCACATTTACAATAAAAATGTTGGCAATATCGGTGAGCTGCTCTGTGCCAATTCCGCCGGTGACGGCACCATTGTTTCCGTCTTGCTGGTAGTAGCTCGACAGGAAATTTGCTTCGATTTCCGTGGTGTTAGGCTTCATTTGATACCCTTGCTTTTTGTTCGAAGCTGTTGACTCCTGCGCATATGCCAGTCTGGTGATGCTCAATAGTAAAGCCGTAATAAGTATTTGGCGATGATGAGATTTCATAAGTTTCATGTTTTAATTGCAGCCACAACCACCGCCTACTTTACCACCGTTTGCGCCTGCAGCCCCTTCTCTATAGGTTTCAAAGTTGGTTTCGAATACTTCTACTTTTTTACTGGCAAGTTCCATTTCCGTATCATTGAGATACATTTTTTGGTATGCTTTTACCGACATGCAGCTAGTCATGCCAATGACCAATAGCAATAGGTGCACATATTTTAATAGTTTTTTCATCTTAGTAATAGTTAAGTTTCAGGTTTTTAGATTGATGGAGTGCGCCTTCATCGTCTATAATAATGCCTTCTACAAGAGAGATTTTATTGATCAGTTCAAGGCCGTTTACTGTTCCTAAAACAAAAACAGAAGTAGCCAATGCATCGGCCAACTCAGCATCTGGGCAAATAATGGTAACACTGGTAATTCCGGTCGTTGGGTAGCCGGTCTTCGGGTTGATGATATGTGCATACCTTTTGCCTTGTGATAGAAAATATTTTTCATAATCACCCGAGGTAACGATCGCCATATTATTGACTTTTAACCAAGCTATAGGTTGGTTTTTATTTTTAGGATTCGCAATACTAATCTTTCGTCCTTCCTCCGAAGTGCTTTCGCCCCATGAAAGCAAATCGCCACTGGCATTTACTACACCTCCTTTTACTCCTGCAATAGCGCTCATTACTTGCTTGGCTCTGTTGGCGGCATAGCCTTTCCCTATCGCACCAAAACCAATTTTCATGCCTTGGGCTAGAAATATGGAAGTGTCATTGGGGTTTAACAGTATCTGTTGATAATCGATTTTCTCTCTGGCGGCATTTACGATCGCGCTATCTTGGAGGTGTTGCTCTGTTTGATCAAAGTACCAAATCCTATCCATAGAGGCGAAAGAGATATCAAACGCCCCATCCGTAAGCGCAGATACTTTCTTTGCACGGTAAATCAAGTCATACAATTCCTTATCCACTTTGACGGGTCTTAGACCCGCTAGGCGGTTTACTTCGCTAGTCTTAGACTCAGCATCCCAAGACGAAATAAGCTTTTCTATCCGACTGATTTCTTTTATTCCCTCGTTTATCGCTTGCCAGGCTATTTTTTCTGAGCTGGCACTGGCTGAAAGCTCAAAACCACAGCCCATCAGCATTAAAGACTTCTTAGCTGTGAGAGAAGATTGCGCTATAGTATTGAGCGACCAACCAAGGGTAAGCATAACATACCCAATGACGATGAGATTCTTCACTGCTTTAAGGCTTGGCAACTGGCAATAAATTCTTCAGGCGCTTGATTCTTAAAAGAAAGGTTACCGAGTATTTCCTCATTGGCATTGATCATCAATATTTCTGGAAACGCTCCTGAAGGATTGTATTTTTCTGCCAATTTTTCGTTGTGGGCTGTTTGCTCTTTCGGTAATTTGTTGGCCTTTTTTAAGGGAAAATCGAGATACAGTATCGTAAGATTTTTACTGGCATATTCGCTGAACGGTTGACTTAGTAGTATGCCTTTTTTAAACTGTATACAAGGCTTACACCAATCTGAGCCTGCAAAAATCATCAAAATGGGCACCTCTTGTTTTTTTGCATAGGCTTTTGCCAAAGTAATGTCTGAGAAGGTGTTAGCCTCATCAAGCTGTGCGTGTCCGCTGTAGCACATCACGAGTGTAATTAATACCAGAACTATATGCTTCATATTACTTTGGTTAAGAAAAGACCCGAAGGATTGAACCATTCAAAGTTGTATTATAAATAGTGAGCCCTCTTTTTGCATCACTATTTAATCCTGTACCATTCAAGCTGAATTTTGCACCATGCTCAGGGCAGTACCATTGATCGTTTTTTAGGATGATTCTATTTTTATTTTCGTGACTACATCGTTGTGTAGCCGCTACATAGTCACCATTATTATCTCGGGCAACTACCACTTGGTTTTTGATAAGATAGCCACCATTGACCAGAATAGCTGCATTGGCAGAGTCATCGAGATCTAATTCAAAATCCACATCTCCCGCCGATGTACTTGGAGACACACTATCGTCTTGGGAACAAGCGCCTAAGCAGCCTACAGTCATGGCAAATGCGGCACCCATTGAGAGCTTTGCTAAAAATTCTTTCCTGTCCATCATTGTTATTTTTTAAAGCAAACCTCCTTATTTGGTCTTAATCGTTTCTCAAGCCTTCCTTAAGATTGGCTTAAAATCTGATGCTGAAGGTCGTGCCTTTGTGTAGTTGGCTTTTGATATCCAGTTGGGCACCTAGCGCTTCGACACATTTTTTCACGATACTTAGACCCAAGCCATTGCCCGAAATGGCTCGATGATTCAGGGAGTCAGACCGAAAAAAGTTTTCAAAAATATGCTTTAGATCTTCTTCTTTAATCCCAATACCATGGTCTTCAATGACACAATGCACCCGATGGTCGATCTCCTCAACCCTGATTTTCACTACAGAACCTTCTTTTGAATATTTGATGGCATTGCTCAAAATGTTGTCGATGATAAGATGTGAGTAGTAATGGGAAACGAGAAACGGCTTATTTTCCTCGAAATGGAATTCGATGTGGAGGTTTTTTTGTGCTATTTCACTTTTGAAATGGGTCAAAGAGCTATCAATGGTGGTGGGTAAGGAAATGAGATCATTTTCCTTGACTGCTATTTTTGTGTCTAAGCGGGCGAGGAGGAGTAATTGCTCCAGCGTGCTTGTCATTCTTCCAATCTCTGACAAACTGTATTTTATTTTGGCCTCATATTCTTCCTGAGTTCTGGGCTTTCTTATCAATACTTCCAGCGTGCCTCGGAGCGTAGCAAGTGGAGTCCTGAGTTCATGCGAGGCATCAGAGGTAAATTGTCTTTCTCGCTCTATGGCATCTTCTATTCGCGCAATCAACGCATTGAAACCCGAGGACAATTCATAAATTTCATCTTGGTGTTGTGGCAAAGCTACCCGCTGTTTTAGGTTGTTTCGGGTAATGCGGACAATGGTGTTGGTCACGTCTTTGATAGGGCTGATACTTCGACCAGCGAGAAAACGGGAAATAAAATACAAACCCGCCAGTACCACCAAGTAGGAGATGGTCAATACATTTCTCAATTTCAGAAGGGTGGAATTGGCAGATTCTGATGACATGGCAGCCAGAATATACCCTTGTATTTTTCCGTTTTGCTCTATGGGAAGTTGCGCTTGTCTGATGGCTCTATTGCTGAGTTGCGCATCAAAATGCCCCCCAAATTCCGACTCCTTAAAAGGAAGAAAATCTTCCTTCAGGTTGGGAGATTTATCCATCAGCCGGCCTTTTTTATCAATCAATTGAATAAACACCGGGTTGACTTGAATTTCGCGATGTTCTCTTTCTTCCCATTCCGTTTTGTTTTTAAACTGGATACTGTCACCAATAATTTTGATTTCATCGGTATGTTTTTCTGCCTCAATAGAGAGGTCATTGTCCAGGTTTCTCATGACCGTTTCCTGCACGATGAAATAAATAGCGCTGAAGGCCACTGCCATAATTATGGCCGTGGCGAGCATATAATGAAAGGCTATTCTATTTTTAAAACTGAGGTTCATACGTCTTTGGCGATATAACCTACTCCGCGTATGGTTTGGATATAATTTTCGTCATCAGACAGCATGAGCTTCTTCCGGAGTGAGTTGATGTAAACGTCAATTACCCCGGTATTGTACTCGAAATGAATGTCCCAAACACTTTCGATGATGCGAGTACGCCGACAAACTTTGCCTTTGTTCCGGATGAGGTATTCCAAAAGGGCAAACTCTTTTTGCGTCAGGTTGATGGGCTGGTCGCCCTTTTGGACTTGATGCGTTTCGGTATTTAAGGTGATGTCTCCTAAAACAAAAATGGCATGTTCTCCCGATTTCGTACGGAGTTGCACTCTCACGCGTTCCAAAAGTTCCTCGAAATGAAACGGTTTTTTGATGTAGTCATTCGCTCCCGATTGCAAACCAAATACGGTTTCATCGAGGGTATCCTTGGCCGTGAGGAAAATGACGGGTGTATCTTGATATTCTTTGCGAAACTGTCGGCAAATCTCGATACCGCTGAGGCCGGGGAGCATCCAATCTAAGAGTAATAAGTCATAATTACCCGATAGTGCGAGTTGAAGGCCTTTTTTGCCTTCGATCGCCACATCTACCGCAAAGCTTTCTTCCTCTAACCCTTGCTTCAGGAAAGCGGCGATACCTTCTTCATCTTCGACTATTAATATTCTCATGAATACAAATTTCGATATTTAATCATTAACCAAGCTTTAAGCGATTCTTAAGATTTGCTTAATTAAAGTTTACACTTTGAATTTAACATCTCAAAACCGATAGATGGAAATACAAACTATAGAAACCTTTTAAGCTCACCATTATAGTCGCACTACAGAGGTTTATATTCATATAGCTATTAGTGGTTTGTTTCGCATTCAAAATGGATTAGATTTGGATTAATAGAAGTTAGTTAACCGTAATTGTGCGGTTAACTAGTTGTTGTAGTCTATTCGTGCCAGATTTGAATAATAGAAAACATGATTTACATAATTCCAACTAAAAAAGGAATGGGAGTAGAAATTTGGGGAACGTATGGTGACCTCAACAACTTCTATGAGGTGATAGGGAAATTCTGGAACGATGAAAACTATCTCAATAAACCTGGATTTGAAAATAGAGATAAACTTATAAGCGGGTTTTCCTATGAAATAAGGAAAGCTAAAGACTCGCAACGCTTGCGAACAAATGACAATCACCTTTATCCACACGAAGAAATTGAATACCATGGAACACAAATATCATGGGTTCATTTTTTATTCTCACTCGCTGCTATTAAATACAACATGCGATTTTACGAGACTAATAAATTCGATATTTCGACGATTCTACAGGTCGAATTTTGGTTGGAAAAAGCGATGAATTCATATGACGAACTTGGAGCAAACGAACTAATTCCCTTCATTAATGATGCCCTGTATGGTGCTAACGAATACATCTACCAATGTATGCGAACTACGAACCTTGAATATTTTTTGCTGACTGGAGGTAAAAAGGCCTTTAGGAAGTTGCCAGAACTATTGAAACGAGGAATTTTCTATACTAACGAATATAAAGAGCACCATAAACGCTTAGAAGCAGATGCTGAGAGATTAAACTGCAAACCTTCTGAACTAGAAATTGATGATGACCACATAAATTATGAAGCAATAAAATGGTGAGAACGGACTACAACATATGCTATGAATGAATGGGGTTTTATCGGTCAGGATATTTTCGTGGAGATTGGAAAGTCCGCCACAAGTTTTAAATTTA
>JAVJRN010000036.1:0-2106 GCA_040218415.1 Cyclobacteriaceae bacterium | reverse complement strand
CAGCCTTTGAAATAGCGATTGCAACAGACTATCAGAATGTAATTAATAAGGCGCAAAACACCTATATGCGTCCAAAAGATGGAGCCGCTAATCAAAAAATCCACCAATGGGAAACATCTGCACAAGCTGCCGGTGATTTTAGCTCTTATCAGTGGGAACTTATTCCAGCTACCATCGAAGGTTACTACTATTTCAAGAATAAATCCACAGGCAAGATTCACAAACCAACTGGAGAAAGCAACGGAGACTCTAGCTTGGATGGAAGTTTTGACTTAGATGCAACTACAAAGGACAATGATTATTTTATGTATGCGCTAGAGCAAGTAGTTAGTGGTGGAGGTGTTGAAGATCAAGGATATTATTGGATAAAGAATAAAGGAAGTGGGTACTACGTAAGACCCAATAATGGAGGAGGCCCAGTGGATGATGGTACAGGAACTAATACATTAAATGCAGTTCAACTCCGTCACCAATCAGCAACTACTCCAATTGATGGACCCAATTCATATAGATGGAGTTTTGTTCCCCGAACGGAAGCTGGTACCCTATCTGCACATGTATGGAGTGGTACTGCCTGGGATAAAATTGTACCTCCAAGGTATAACAATGCACAAATTGATGGAAATTATAGTCTGGCTACTAATGGTTCACTCAATGTAAATAATTTGGCTGTTTCAGCCAGTGCTGTTTTAACAGTGGAGGCAGGTCAGACTTTGGTTGTTAATGGTAATTTGACCAATAATGGATCAGTAATCGTTGAGTCAGGTGGATCGTTGCTTACCAAAGGATCAATAACAGGAACGGGCTTTACCATCAAGAGGAATACGACTTTCAGCACAAGCGAAGGTAAATACAGTATTATAGGCTCACCAGTGACAGCAGCAAGTACATCCGTCCTCGGAAACATCGTTTACACATATGATGAGTCTACAGCCTATGGAGGAAATCAAGAGCGTTTCAATCAGCTAACAAGCCCAATAAGTATGGCTCCAGCTGAGGGTTACTTCTCAGCCAATACTGGTGAGGTTACATTCACAGGAACACCAAATACCGGAACCATTACCGCTACGATGATCTACGATACGGACAAGGACGGCAGTAATGCAGGTTTCAACCTTGTGTCAAATCCATACCCTACAGCGATTAGCTATGACGCCTTTATGTCCACCAACCTAACAACAAATGCAGTAGTATCTGGAACAATCTACTTATGGGACGATGGCGGTTCAGATGGTAGTCAAAGGACGAATGGCGACTATATTACGGCTAATACCATGGGTGCTGCAACTGGAGGAAGTACTCGATCTGGAGGCTGGAATGGTTATATCGGTTCTGGGCAGGGTTTCTTCGTGAAAGCGACTCAGTCTGGCTCATTGAGTTTTACTGATGATATGAAAGTATCTGGCAACAATATGGATGCGTCTTATTTCCGAAAAGCTGAGCAACAACAAAAATCAACCTATCAAACTGTCAAGCTAGTGCTCCTAAATAAGTCAACAGGAAAGAAAGATGAAATTCTAATTGGATTTGCCGCAGATGCAACAGAAGGGATAGACCTTCAATATGACGCACAAAAATTCGGAGAAATTCAGGGAACCAAATTCTACAGTCTCATTACTGACGAAGTGCCTTATACCATTCAAGGACTTCCTATTACCAATGATATCATAGAGGTGCCCCTTGGTGCGAGCTTCGAGACTAATGCTGAATTTAGCATCGAAGTGGTAGCACTCAATAATTGGCCGAGCGATCTTATCTTGTCGTTGGTAGATGATCAGACTAATGAGGTAACAAAGCTGACACAAAACACATCATATACATTTTCATCTATCGCTGGTATAGATAATAGTCGCTTTAAGCTCAATGTAGGAACTTATAGCATTCTATCGGCTACAGAAGAGAGTTTTAGATTAGAAACAGTATTCACCAAGGATGCAATTGAAATCAAAGGTGGGTCTGAAGGTTTTAAAGTTGAAATTATGGATATGTCTGGAAGGATGTTACTTGAAAAATCGCTTCATCCTGCAACCAATAAGCAGATGGTACATTACTCTTTTGAGTCGGGAGAAATTTATTTGATCAAGGTTCATTCAAGAGAAAATTCAA
>JAVJRN010000034.1:0-81635 GCA_040218415.1 Cyclobacteriaceae bacterium | reverse complement strand
ATTGCTTATTTATACTACAAAAACTTAGATGAATCTGAAAGAGACGACTATAGCTTTATCAGAGTTGTACTAACGAACGATTCAAATGAATATATCTTAGAGTTTTCTACTGACCAACTCGAACAAATTCGGTCATCAATGCCAATAATGGACTCAACGGTGGAATATTTGGCCAAACAAGATTATCAAGGTCTAATTTTAACTTTTCACCCAATGCTCAGATCTAATTTGGACTCATTGAAGTACACGAACGAGCAACTTGGTATTGACCAACAATATGGAAAAGTTACTGGATTTAGCCTTCAGGGATTTAAAACAACACAATTGGCCGTTCAAAACTCAACCTTGAATTGTTTGAGAATTTCAGGAGTACTATTGCGAGAAACTCAAAAAACAGATTTCAGCATAACCATTGAAGCAGATCGTTATTCAAAAGCTATATTGGGTATTCGGTATGCAAAGTAAACGACCTACAACAAACAATATAGCATATGCCTCTAAGTAGTTACTTCAAACTGATCTGTAAAACTGCTAGATTGTGGAGATTAAAATAGTTCAGAGGCACATGCCATATCTGGTCGTTGGCGTGCATTAATAAAATATGCGATACAAAGAATTCAATAGCAACCGTGTGTTAAGAACGTGTCTAAAGCTCTTCTGGAGTCAAGGGTTTAATGCTACTGGATTAAATCAAATTGTCAAAAATACGGGTGTAAATAGATTCTCTTTGTATGCCGAATTTGAAAACAAGGAAGGGCTCTTGTACCAGACTATCCAGTTTTATCTGGAGCATGGAGCCTACCCCAAATTAGCTTGTTTGGAGGAAGGGAAGACTGATGCGCTAATGGATTACCTAAATTCATTTTTCGAGCCAAATACATTTCAGCAAGAAGGATGTTTCCTGATCTTTATTGGCACTGAAATGGACGCAAGCAATCACAACATCAATACCCAGTTGAAAGCATACCTCAATGTACTCCATGCACATTTTCAAAATTGGGCAAAACCACTCATGTTAGAGAAAGAATCGATTTTAATCAATCAGCTGACCTCCTTCTATTGTTCTTACATGACCTACGGATTGATTTTACCCAAAGTGAAACGAGAAGATTATCTGCAAAAGTGCCTGAACACTATTTTGTTAAACACAAGAAATTATGCCTAAAGTCATTAATAGTCAAGATCCGGAGTTTAAAACCAAATCTATGTTACTGTTTTGGTCTAAAGGCTACAACTCGGTTAGTCCGGAAGAATTAGCCAGTAAATTAGAAGTAAGTGTATCCACCATTTACAATAAATTCGGAAAAAACCATCTCTTTGTAGACGCTTTGCAACACTATGTAAGTTCTGAAGGAGACCCTACCATGGAAAGTTTGCGCAATGCATCGGATGGTCGTGACGCACTGAAACGTATTTTTTACCCGTTGGTAGATGTTTTGAAGGACGGCACTTTGCCAAGCAGTTGTTTTATGATCAATACTGTAGTTGAACTCAAAACGCAAATGAGTGAGGTTAACGGTATTTATGATTATTACTTCAGTCTTCTGGATCGGAGTTTTAAAGAGGTGTTAGAGCGCATGCATCGCCTTGGTGAAATAGAAAGCCTAGGCAGAATTCCGGAATATGTACAGTTTTTACAGAGCATGGCATTTGGACTAAGTACACTGCATAAAATCAAAAGCAAACAAGAACTCTATGCACACGTAGATGAACAATTGTCCCTGCTAATCTAATAACTGAACGGTATTTTTTTTCCTACCTACAAGGCCATTTAGATTCGTGTCATAATCATTAAATCAAAGAATTATGACTAAAGTATCTGTAAGCAAAAAAATTAATGTGTCAGCTGAGAAAGCATGGGAAAAGATCGCTGCATTTTCAGGAATAGAAGACTATTCGCCCATAGTTAAATCAACCGTGATAGGCATTGGTGTGGGCGCCAAACGTCACTGCATTATGCCTGACAATACCGAAATCAGAGAGGAATTGGAGTCGCTAAATCACAACATCATGGAGCTACGTTACAGCATCTTAAGTAGCCCTTTCCCAATTAAAAACTATAAAGGATTGATGCAAGTGAAGTCTTTAGGTGAACAGTTATCCGAGGTTTCATGGTCCTCAGAATTTGAGCTCAATGGAGCAAGTGAGTCCGATGTAAAGCCCGTATTTGAAGGTTTTTATAACGCTTCTATTAGCAGTTTGGAAGACTTGTTGAAATAATTATTGCCAAGGATTAATTAGGATGTCAGATGTTTTTCAAGATGCTAAACATTAAGGCGGATTCTGTTAACGACAAAAACACACACCGATAAAATGTATAATCAATAGCGGTTTGAGAAAATACTCAAGCCGTTTTTGTGTTTTTGCAATTATCTTGTGTCCTGAAAGGCAGTTGTTTTAATTCGCTAGTTCTCATATATAATGGCCGTATTTCTCATGCCTGCATCATAGAAAACGTAGCTGTATATCAAAACGGGGAACTCCTACCTATCTCCTTGGTATGTAGCACACAAAACAAAATAGAAAAATAGGTCTTAGACACTGCCGAGAAAAACTAATGATAACGACCTGCGAAAAGCCACTAAAATGATTAGGCAAACCAAGCCCTTTCGAAGCTAATTTCGGATGGGTTGCTTATTCTAAATCTGGTATTATCGCTCCAATAAAAATTCCTAAGCCATAAATGACTTCAGGAGCGCAGGCAATTAATCCAGTAAGAGGCTTATGACAGCCCGCTATTCCCTGATGTTAGGCAGCCGCTTACCGTAAATTCCTAAATGGTCACAAAAGCCACCTAGTGGCTCACAAAAATCTCGCTTTTCTTTCACTACCACTCCCTAATCATTCACTACGACTCCTTTTTCTTTCACTACCACTCCCTAATCATTCACTACGACTCCTTTTTCTTTGACTAGTACGCCCTAATCATTCACTACGACTCCTTTTTCTTTGACTAGTACTCCCTAATCATTCACTATGACTCCTTTTTCTTTCACTACCACTCCCTAACTATTCACTACGACTCCTTTTTCTTTGACTACCACTCCCTAACCATTCACTACGACTCCTTTTTATTTGACTAGGGCAACTTGCCCATTCACTCGTTCATTTTATCTGCTGGATAGAAGTGGTAAGTATCGGCGGTTAATGGTGAGGTTGCGCCTTGCCAGATAAATTCATCAGCGGTTGTGCTCTGCTAAGCGCCTCGCCAACGAAAACTGCGCAACCGGTATTTTAAGACATGTTATGGTTTTTCACTGCATTCAATGAGGTGTTTTTGATACCTATTTTACGGTTATTGGTTCTATTTCTGATAAAATCACCAACAAGACTAACGGTGGGCTTGGATTTGTGCTGTCAATACCATTAAATTCAATAGTAATTGATACAGTATGTTTAATTAAACCCTATAACAATGGATAGAAAGTATAACATTTCCGATGCTCGCCTACTGCAGCACACTGGTGTGGTGCTAGAAGCGCTAGCGACCGACCTACCAGACTTCACAGCTTTTGATGAAGACCTCAATGCCGCATTGGTGGCCGCACTCAATGATGACTACCAAGCCGCCCTGATAGAAGGTGGGGACGATGTGGCGCGAGGTAAAGTAGGTGAGAAAACACAAAAACTGCTTGATGAGACCAAGCGTGCCGATGACATGATGAAAGCCATGCGCTATTGGCTGAGAAAGACTTTTGCGCAAGATCCCGCAGCACTCAGGCGCTTTGGCCTGGCCAAATACTGGAAAGTAAGAAACCGACAGGCCGAGCTGGTGACCTACCTCAATATGCTGGTGAGTACCGTCGCGGAGTTTAGAACAGAACTGGAGGAAGCCAAGGTACCCGTGGCGCTGCTCGACAGTGTGAAAACCATTTCCGATGCACTGACTAAAGCCGATGTGGTACAGGAAAACAGCAAAGGCGGCCGACAGTCAGCTACACAGGCTCGGGTGCTCCGGCTCAATGCCCTCTACACCACCGACCAAAGCCTGAACAATGCTGCAGAGATCATCTACTCCGACAATCCGGCCAAGCGAGACATCTACCGCCTCCCTGCCAATAACCAGTCCAACACAGATGAGGAGGAAGGCGAAGCAGAATAACTAACCTCCCTCACTCCATGCCACCAAGCACAGATGATCTTCCGTAATGGGAGGATGGTCTGTGCTTTTTTGATTTTATAACACGATTACCATTAAGTGCATTGTGATTATTGCTAGGAAATGTTAATTTGTGACCCGAAACTGAAAGGCTTGAGCGGATAGTGACTGTTTAGCTCCATCTGTAGCCCGATAAGTTTTGGGAATTAAAAAGATTTTAAAAAGTACAAGGAGGATAACAACCAGTGGTGTTGTTATCCGGTTGTTAGATGCAATGAGTCGTACCTTGAAGAACCTTATCATTATATTAGCCGCAATCGTACTTTTTTCTTGCGAACGAACACCCAAGGAACTAAGGGTTCAAACAGTTGAAGCGAAGTATCTTCAGGAATTTCCAAATTCAGAAGATTATCAAGACAGTTTGTGTATCGCTGCAATTGAACTCGCAAAATCGAGAGCTGAAAACGACGTTTATCGTCTCTATTATATTCCCAACTCAATGGACACTTCTGATACTCCAACTCATATTCTGATGTACGAACTTGATTTTAAGGTTCTCGGGGAATACGAGAAGGAATTCGTCTATAGATACTGTTATAATGAAGCAACATTCTTTTATTTCAACAAACAGAAAGGCTTCAGCGCACGTGAATACATGACAAATAAGTACGATTCACTGTACCAACTTGGTCTAACTCAAGAGCCCCCAAAGTTTAACGGAGGTGATCCGCTTGAAACATTAGAACCATACTTCTATTGTAACATGGATTTAGAAGGAACCGAACCCGGTAGTGTAACTGTCTACTTACAACTTGATAGCATTGGTAAAGCCCATGTTAAACTAGTCGAACCAACAGGACATAGCCTCGATTCCGTAACTTTGAAACTCTTTCAGAACATGCCATTGTGGACTCCTGGACGAAGAGCGAACAAGGAAAAATATCGACCTTACGACTACACGTTCAATTTTGATTATGATGCTGAACTGGTAGAAAAACACTGCATCTAACAGTCGCTGATCCGGCATATGTCATAGTGCTTTCTGAAAGTGTATCTGAACTCGACCACTAATCTGCCCATTCTGATATTTCATCAATTTTAGAATCTTCTGTGCTTCTGGGTTTTATCTTTCAGAACGCAGTGCTTCGTAGTTGCCGTTGCGGGTATTGGGCAGATTAGCTACATTAGTGCTTTCTGCCAAGTTCGGGACATACGCCGGATAGCTTGGCGTTACATGCCACAGGTGCTATGAGACCAATTTTCATTCTTATTCTTCTAACTACCCAACTAACTCTTTTTGGGCAATACATCGGATTCCAAAAAATCGAAGATGAAGATGTCAAATCATGGACGACTAACGAACTGAGCGATTATTACGGAGCGTATCATTTTGGCGACTCAGAAACCGAAACAACTCTTCTAATATTTGCAACTGAGAATCATACAATTGCTCAAATAAGAGGTGGACGGTGGAACTCAGATTTTACTAAATGGCTCTGGAATTTTGAAAACTTTACCGACTTCCTAATTTATCCCAACGGTAAATTCTTAATGGGTTTTCATAAGGCCCAATTCAGTATTTACACGGGATACGGTCAACAAATGAAATGTCTTAAAATTCATGACCCTTGGAATTGGATGGATGAATCTAAAGGAATCTATGAATTAGGAACAAAAGAAGAAGCGGAGCTTTCTGACTATTTCTCTGGCAACTTCATAGAAGCATCAATTACAGAACTAAACCCTGCCAATCTGAAAACTTTGTCAAGTCAAGAGCTCAAATTGATGAGGAACGAGCTATTTGCCAGATACGGATATATTTTTAAAGAAGGCGGAGAGATGGAAGAGCATTTTAGGAAACGAAGCTGGTACGAACCGCAACATACGAACGTGGACAACTTCTTAACCGAACTGGAAAAAGAGAACATCAAACTAATTCAAACCGAAGAAGCAAATCGCAAGTAAAGCAGCATGTAACAGGCGCTATCGGTTATATGCCAAAGTGCTTTCTGGCTGGTTTTAGTGTGAACATCACCGTGAATCTCCCGCTGGGAAAAGGCAATGCTTTCTACTAAGTGCAGCTCGCAGGATTTTTTATCTTTCTAAGCGCAGTGCTACTTTGAACCGTTGTGAGCTTCGGCAGATTTCACTAGATTGTGCTCTTTACAAGCTGTGGGCATACAACGGATAGCTTGTCGTTAGCATTTATTTTTCGTAACACCCGACAAACCAAATATGAACGAAGAGAATTACCCTGGAGTACTAATGAGAGTGAAAGCAGTAATAGCGGATTCCGTAGTTCTGCTGGTATTTATGATTGGTGTGACTTTCATTTTCAACAAATTTGAGAACGTGAATGACAACCTTAGAATAGCAGCATTTCTATTCATCTTTGTTTTTTACGATCCAATTTTCACAAGTCTATTTGGTGGAACGATAGGACATAAGATGAACGGAATTTGTGTCAGAAGAGGGTCGAATCACGAACGAAATGTAATATTTCCTCTAACTCTGATCAGATTCATCACTAAAGCTTTTCTCGGTTGGATATCTCTATTAACAATTTCAGGGAACGAAGAACGTAAAGCAATTCATGATTACTTGGCAGGATCTGTAGTTCTTTACGAAAAGAAAACCTAAACAAAATGCTAACAAACGATGATGGCGCATGGCCTTACTTAGCCATCTGCCAAGTGCCTGCAAAATATCTCGCCTATCTGCCGCCAAGATATTGAAGTGCTTTCTACTACCTTCTGTTCGTGGGAGTTTTTGTCTTTCATATCGCAGTGCGTACTTAATACTTTGAATGCACTGGCAGATAAGCTACTTTTATCGGAATTAAAAAAGCTCGGAGGCCACAGCGCCATATCTGAGCGTTAGACACTACTAATTCACAATGACCATTCAATATAAAATTCAAACCTACAAAGACGAAGATGGCGAATTCACAGAATACTCAACAGGGTCAGAAAAAGAAATCTTAGATTTAATCAACTCTGATTGGTCGAATGAAAAGTATGAGCGTCTCCAAACTATTGTTGTAAAAAACGAAGTGGGAGATATTTTAATTCTCAAACATCACAGCAAATACATTTTTGACTGTTACTTCCTACCTTCTGCTGTTCAACATTACTATCATGCAAAAAACAGAATCGAAACTATCTATAAGGGACTTGAGTTATTTGCTAATTCTCATTACTCACAATTAGAAGATCTATTAAACCATAAAACGACAGGTCAAAAATTCATCCGTGGAGACTTTATAGAAAAAAGCCACAATTACTCATTAGCTAACAGGAAGAATGGATGGCAACTCTTTTGGCTCGTTGTTGGAACACTGGCCTTCGGAGGAGCTTTTTCAGTTATTGGATATAAAGCCCTAAGCTTACCAATTGGGTTGTATTTTATTCCAATCCTATTCTTCGCTATTGGAACTTTTTTAAGCCTCCCTAGCGTACTGCTCTACTTTCAATACAAAAAAGATGGTCAAAACATCAACATCAAAATCTCCAAAGGATGTCCCGAAATAGAAGTTTACATTAGAGGCAGTAGATTATCCTTACTTAAGTCTGATATCAAATTAGTTACACAGTACGAGAACCCAGCCTATAAATTACCGTGGGCCGAACTTACTTATACCCAAATCCTTTTCAAGGACGGTAGCATCATTAACCTCACTAACTTATTAATAGATCAAACAGTAGTTCTTGAAAAATTCAGTTCTAAGATTACTGAAATAAAGAAGAGCATAATTCCAAAACTCAATGCTCCCACCGAAATAAAAAAAGTGGCTAACAATCGATGATGTCTGCAGGGCGGCTCAGGGGTAGCGGAAGCGTCAGAGCTAATGGAAACCCCGTCGATTCTGCGATGCGCCTCATTGTAAATCCAAAATGTATGAGTCGAATCACAGATTCGACTATATTCGTACAGAAACAAACTACATAACAAACGCCCCACAGCATATCGGGTCGTTAGAGCCAATTTTTACTCATGAGTTATAGAATCTTTTATCTCCCGATTATTTTCATATGTATGTTTTCGTGCGAACAATCAAGTCGTAAATCGACAGATGAGATAATCGCAGATCTTGAACGAAAATTGGATTCTTTAAACGAAGGTAACCCGAACAAAGGAGAACATTTTGCCGATAGTCTACTGAAGCTTGATCCTGATAATCATACGGCAATCATAACAAAAGCCTATTCAACTTTTAATGAAAACCGAACATCGGAATCACTGAAATATTTTAAAATAATTAACTCATGGCCCGATTCTGAACCATTTATTCCAGTTCTTCTTGGGTGGAGTTATGAGCGAGAAGGAATGCTTGATTCCGCTAAATACTATTATGAACAAACGTTACAAAATATGGATAGCACTTGGCAGTTTCATATTGGTGGACCGCAGCTTTTTACAATAGTTGAAGGCAAACAAGAAGGGCTAAAAAGCCTTGAGCGGAATTCTCACATTCCCGAACTTCAATACCTTCAACTCCAAAATGATATCAACACATACAACAACGAAGGGCTCTCCGGTTTTTTCCCTTTGTTTTTTGAAGACAATATCAGAGAAGAGTTCTATGTTAAAATTCCTGACTCACTTTTTGATAACGGCATAATTAACTCAATGGCTAAGGTTGAGTTAGCTTTTGCTCGTATTGGTATCAATGTCAACGTGCGATCAACTGACTCGGCCAATAAAGGTTATAAGCTTGTGACTACAACTAAATACTTGCCTGAACTTCTTAAAACCGATACTTTAGGACTGAAAAGGCTCTAACATCGGCTATGAATGTATGGGGTTTTATCAGCCAGGAAAGTTTGGTGGGTCTTGGAAAGTCCGCCACGAATTGTAAATTTATTAATCGGTGTGGCTTTGAGCAGACGGAGAGGTTAGTGCTATCTAATCCCACTCATCATAGCCAGGCGTTACCCACCATGCCACCATGATCACAATTCAGAAAATAAAAAGAGCGGTCAACTTCTTAACTGAGTGGTGGCAAAGAACCAGCAGAATTGAGAAGTTATACTTTGGGAACAACTGGCTCGATTGTATCGAAGAATGTAACAAAGCAATTGAATCTAAGAAAGCTGATTTTTTCGTTTATTACTATCTCGGATTATCTCAATTTCATCTGAACTTCATTGAAGAATCAACTGAAAATTTGAAGCTGGCCTTGACGACTTCTGCGACTCGGAAAATGAACGATTCAATTCAGAAATATCGGAACTATGCCAAATACCAAATTGCTGTCAACTTTAGAAAATCTCGCAGATATGACCAAGCGATTTCTCAATTGGATAATTCGATTCAAGAAGATTCCAGTTATCTGAACTTCTATCACTTGAAGGCGAACATTTATGAAGATTTGGAAGAGACTGAACTTGCAATTGAGGCGGTCTATAACGGACTAACTGTCGACCCTAAGAACAAAGAACTCCTTGAACTCCAAAAGCATTTATCCTACACGTATAGCCTGGAACAATCGGAGAAGAGAAACGGTGGGTAACAGACGCTGATCGGGCATATGTCTGAGTGCTTTCGGGCAGGTTTCAGTGGAACTCGACCGTGAATCTTCCGCTGAGGAAAGTGAGGTGCTTTCTACTGAGCGCAGCTCGCAGGAGTTTTATCTTTTGGAGCGCAGTGGTTATTTGAACCGTTGTAAGCTTCGGCAGATTTCACTAGATTGTGCCCTTTACAAGCTGTGGGCATACACCCGCTAGCTGGTCGTTAGCGATAAATATGAGAACCTTAATCATTCTAACCATTTTAATAAGCTCTTGTGCTCCTTCACTTTATCATGTGACAACAGACACAACATTTGAACAAATGGAGAATTTGCCATTTAAGAGGAAACTCATCTATCTGAGTCAGGACATTGGAACTTTGAGTAAACTCGACTCCCTTGCAACTTCAATGAACAAAAAGAAATGGAAGAATTTTGATGAAAGAATTAAGGTTTTTCCAGAGGAAGATCAACAATTTTTGAGATCCATTAAATTCTTGATTAGTGATGAATTTCTCACCTCATACAATACTTTGGATTCGTTAGAAGATGCTAACTATGACTGTCAAGTAGGGCTCTTAAAAACAGACTGTATGTACGAACTTAGTGCGGATTCAGTGGATTTTAAGGGAAATTATCAGAATTCTATGAACTGCACCAAATCAGAAATTATCAAATCAATTATAAATACACGATACAGATTTTTACGATATGGCCAATAAACTTTTATCAACAGCTTTAATTGCGATCAGTCTTTCTTCTTGCGTTGGAACAAAAACTCTTTACAAGGGACTGACCAAAGAGCAGTCCACAATAGAGTATTTATACGATTCAGAAGTAAACTCTTCTGAAAAAACAGACACCATAAGAATAGCGATACCAACAATCTCTGATGATAAATTCACCAAATCAGGTGATTTAACAAAAACGAAAGCTTCTGCTGTTCCTTTGATCATCTATACAGGATGGAAAAACGAGCATGAATACTTCATTGGTGATAACATGATAGAAGAAGATATTCCAAGTTTCATTCAGAAATCAATTATTGAAGAAACCAACAGAAGCACCTTATTGATGGCCGACTCAACATCGAATTCCGACATGGTTCTTGAAATTAATGTTGAAACTATAGGTGCGCATGGTCCTTACAGAAGTCAAGGATACTTTCTTTTTCTAATGTTTTTCTATAGCTATTCTTTTGGAGAATCTGCTGGGCCAGGAACTGCATCTTCTGAATTGAGCTATGTACTAAAAAGCAATGACGAAGTACTATTGACAGGTAATGCAACTAATCAAGTAGAAACTGAACCTCTTGTAAATAATTTCAAGAACACGAACGAACTTAGAAAATTCTTCTCATCAAATTTAGCTGAGGGCATTTCTCGAACTTTGAAGGCCAACGTGGAGCAAATAACTGATGAGGTAGAAAATTATATCGCTAACAGGCGCTAAGCTCAATCAGCTTTCTTAGTTGTTTGCAAAGAGTCTCTGAATCAGATACATTTGAGATATTTGAAAGGTTAAGCCGACTGTGCTTAGCTAATCGTTAGCCATAAACCACATCACATTTGAGAAAATTTCTACTTCCAGCGATCCCATGTGCCATTTGGCTTTTTTTATTAGTCACGACTAGCAACTTGAATTTCCCAACAAATAATGGTGAAGAAATATCTTCTGGATTAGTTCTTACGATGTTTTTTCTTCCATTGACGCTAATTGGTTTCATAACAGGATTTATAGATAAAAGAACAGGACTGATACTGTTCATTTTTTGGGTCTCCATTTCATATCGAGTCTTAAATCTACCATACGGTAATGCAACTGCAATATTTGGAGGTCTCATATTATTAACATCAGTGATTATAAACTCTTTGAAAAAGAACTTTGGATTAATCGCCCTTGGAATTACCCTTATACTAATTGCAACGGATTCGCTTTTAAGACTTAATCAAATTCTAGAAACACCAACGCCTCAGGTTGTCGTACTTTTCTTAATGATTGGTTCTACCTATTACGCTTTTCTTGTATCAGACAGGAATACTCTAACTAAGGGAATTTTATTTTTTATTTTTGGATTGATTGCCGTAATAGTAAGAGCTTTCGAGGTTTATGAAATAGTCGACACATCCAATTTCCTATTTTACCTATTCCCGACTTTAACCTCATTGATGCTTCTCTTATTAATTCTAAACATCAATAAACCTGAAAATCAAAAATTAAGGAACCTAGCATCTATTGAATTCTTCCTCTTAGCGATATCAATAATGGTATCAGCAATCGACGTGGTAAGGTAAATCCCTAACAAACCTTTAGGCATTTATGAGAAAATACCAATGGACTTATGGTTGCATTGAAAATCCTATTCACCAAAATCCTCGTTGCAAAAGAGGGTGAGCGACTAGATCCAGTTGAAGGGAAACTGCTTTGAATAGGAGGTAAACATAAATTCGTCTCAAACCAAAATAAATCGCTATCGTTGTATCGCCTCATTCAAATTCTTTCATTGTACAAGGTTGTACATTGTATTTTTTAAAACCTCTTTAGGTTTACAACATCAGCAGTCTATATATTTTTTGCCTGTTGTCATTTACTCATTTAAAAAAATGCCATGGAAGATTTTATAGGGTTGCTATTGTTTGTATCACTCCTTATTTTGTTCGTTTTGCTACGAAAGATCAATAAAATTGGTCAGTCGCTCGATGAACTCAAAAAGCAAATCTCCAGCTTAAAGACCCCCCATACGGAAGAAGAATCGAAACCTAAGCCAATAGATTCGCGCGAAATCATCGCTGAAAGAATAAATAGCAAATCACCAAAAGAAGTATTTGAGGAGCCAAAAATCGAAGTACGCGATACGAAAGCCGAGACTATCGAGAAGGTAGAGCAACCGAAAGAAGAATTACTCATTGAAATGGCTGCCGCAGTAGAAGCACCTGAGGAAGTACAACCAAAAGTTGTCAAGCCTTCATTTATGGAGCGCAATCCCGACTTGGAAAAATTCATAGGAGAAAACCTGCTCAGCAAAATCGGCATTGTCATTTTTGTCATTGGCATGGGCTTTTTGGTGAAGCTAGGCATAGATAGTAATGTCATCAATGAAGGCATGCGCGTGGTTATCGGCTTGGTCATTGGTGGTGGCATGATTGGTTTGGCGCATTATTTACGCAACTCCTTTGCGAAGTTTAGTTCTATACTAATTGGCGGTGCATTGTCAGTATTGTACTTCACGATTGCTTTGGCATTTCATGAATATGAATTGATTCCTCAAGCGGGAGCATTTCTGATCATGGTATTTATTACCGCATTTGCGGTACTGTTGTCTATTCGATATGATCGCAAAGCGCTGGCGATATTGGCCATCATTGGCGGTTTCGGTACGCCATTTTTTGTAAGTACGGGTGCAGGAAACTATTTGACGCTACTCACTTATATACTTATACTGGATCTGGGAATGCTCGGCTTGGTCTATTTCAAAAAATGGAATGTTATTAATTATCTCGTTTACGCTTTTACCTACATCCTCTACGCAGGAGTATTTATCACGCAATACGTTTTTAGTGTCAAGGAAGAAACCGGTAGCCTTTTTCTATTTCTCACGGCTTTTTACCTGATCTTTTTTGTGATGAGCATTATTTATAACTTAAAAAATGCCCGAAAATTCAAGTTGCCCGAAATCAGTATGCTGCTCAGTAACTCAGCCATCTATTTTGGATTGGGACTTTCGCTGGTCAATGATATTAATGATGGCCTATACAATGGCTTATTTACCACCTTGGTGGCGGTATTCAATTTTGGATTTGCATATAAGCTCTACACCAAAAAAGATATCGATAAAAACCTGCTCTACTTGTTGATTTGCCTGGTGCTCACGTTTTTGACGCTTATTGCACCAGTGCAGCTACAAGGCAATGCCATTACCTTGTTTTGGGCCCTCGAAAGCGTGCTTTTATTCTGGTTGGCCAAAAAATCGAATATCACAGTGATGCGCTCAATAGCTGTAGTGATTTTAGTACTGATGTTTGCAAGTTTACTTATGGATTGGCACATCAACTACGTGAACTATGACTATCCGATGCTGCTTTTACCTTTCATCAATAAAGTATTTATTACCTCCTTTGTTGCTATGGGTTCGTTGGTCGCCTTGCATTATTTACAAAAAGAAGACATCACTGTGAAGATCTTCAAATTCCACCTTAGCTGGAAGCCACTTTATGTGAAAATCATGCTCATGATAGTGGCTTATGGTGGCTTCTTTTATGAACTAGACTATCAATTTATGAGCGCTGAGCTGAGTCACACTTTGAGCGCAATTTTGTTAGGCATTTATAATTTCGTATTTGTGATTACCCTTGGTGTAATTCCCTTTTTCAAAAGCAACGACTTTTTGAAAAAGGTCATTGGAGGAGTTTCAATCATCGCTATTGGCGCATATATGACAGCATATCTCGCTGAGATTGCTCAATCAAGAAATGACCTATTGATGGATAGTTCACAAACTGCTTCAGGGTTTTATTTACATTATGTAATGCTCGTGCTATTTATTGCCTTAGTCTGGGGTGTTTACAGAGAAATACATCGGCATTACGGCTTCCAATCCAAAGTTGGTAACATCTCTCTTTGGGTTCTAGCATTTATCGGTGTTTACGTTTGCTCAGTAGAAGTAGGGCATATTTCAGTCATTATGGGATATGATTCAGCAGAAGGTATTCGTTATCAAGCCGCTGTAAAAAATATTTATCCCATTGTTTGGGCGATTACCGCATTGGCTTTGATGGTCTTTGGTATGAGATGGAAGTTAAAAAGCCTGAGATTAGCCTCTTTGGTGCTATTCCTCCTTACCATTATAAAGCTTTTCTTCTACGACTTGGCAGGTAACTCCACCGGAAAAATCATTTCTTTTATTCTGCTAGGCGTTATTTTACTGGTCATTTCATTTCTCTATCAAAAGTTAAAGTTTATTATTCAAGATGATAAAAATCAAGATTAGTTTAAACGCAATCCATGAGATAATTAGACAAATGAGAGCCTTGAAGATAATCAGCGCCAGTAAAATGCATCGTTTTCTAAATAGACGCGCTATAATCATCTTAAGCCTTTTTTGGTCATGGACTGCTACAGCACAGGAGTTTGGTTATGAAGTGGACTTATTGCCAGTAAAAGAAAGTGGTTTTCACAAAATTCAATTGACTCCAGCCGTGTTGGGTAAGGTCGATGGTATCTTATCTGATCTTAGAATTTACGATTTGGCAGGTGTAGAGCAGCCTTATTTGATTGAAAAAGAGGCTTTTAAAGAAACCAATACGGCTTTTAAGGAATATGAAATCATTGAAAGATTTGACGAAGCGAACGACAGTAGTTCATTTTTTATTTTCGCCAATAGCAGCGGTCAACCTATCGATAACATAAGTTTTATCGTACAAAATACGGCGGTAAAGAAAACAGCCGTACTGAGCGGAAGCAATGATCAGGAAAAATGGTATGTGATCGGTAACAACTATCCGCTGCAGTCCATGTACAATCGGGATGGCGCAACTTTTAAAAAGCGCCTCGACTTTCCGTTAAGTGATTTCCAATTTTTCAAACTTGAAGTAAAAGGTAAGCCCAACGAGCCCATTAATATTCTCACGATCGGCTATCATGAAAGCAATAGCACTAGGGGGCGTAATTCTGGTTTTGATTTTATCATCGACAAGCAAGAGGAGATCGACGATGTATCCATGATCACGCTGAGCCTATCGGAAATAAAGTATTTTGAAAAGCTAACCTTTACGCTAACTGGCGCGAGATTTTACACGCGAAATGCAAGGGTATATATCGATGAGCTTACGGAGAATAGGAAGAAGGAAAAAATATTGGTCAAAAGACAAATAGCCTCCATCGCGCTAAATTCCAATACCAACAATACGTTTGAAATAGGTCCAACAAGAGTAGAGAAACTCTATATTGAAATAGACAATTTGGACAATCAACCATTGATTGTTGAAAATGTGTCGGGCGCTTACTTAAACCAATACTTGGTGACTGACCTCAAAGCCGGCGAAGCTTACAAGATGAAGTTTGGCAATCGCGCGTTAGATGCGCCGAGTTACGACCTGGCTCATTTCAAAAGGCAATTACCTAATGAAATCAAAGAAGTGGAGCTTCAACAGGTTCGTCAGCTGATCAGCGATGCAAACCAGGAGCCGGAGAAAAGCTTGTTTGAAAACACCTACTTCATCTGGTCAATTATCGGTGTTATTGGGCTCTTTTTACTCATTATTTCCATCCGTATGATCAAAGAGCTAGGTCACGATAAATAGAAGTTCTCGGAACATGGCGTATCATGAAGTGGCTTTGACGTTGCTCAGAGGATCACTCAGATTTTCATTTGCGGTACGAAATAATCGCTTTATATGACTGGACATAATTCAATAAACATAAATTTTCCACTCCATTCTCTTTCATTCAATACTTTAAACTTTCTAGTATGGTCTTACAATATTGATCAAGAGTATAAACATCAATTCAGTAAACTGTGGTAAGCTTATAAAGTAAAGTCCTTCCTTATTGTGAAATTTATACCTTCCGCACATGTATCAAATACAGCGTATGGTCACGTGCTGTAAGCTGGCTCCAGCGGCGTAAAGTGACACTTTTTAAAAAAATTGTAAGTGATCCATTTGTCATTTCAAACACCAACAAGTTATATTGCAATCATATCAAAGACCAACCTTTTTATGATTCGATTACTTACCGCTACTTTATTTGCCATGCTGTGTTTGGCAAATACTTCCTTCGTTGCTGCTCAAGAAAAATTTGCACGTTTTGGCAAGGTTTCAGAGGAAGAACTCAAAATGACTGAATGCGATTTTTACCCAGAAGCCACTTCTATGATCCTGGCAGAAACGGGTGTCCTTCGTTTCGCCTACAACAACGAAAAGGGCTGGCAGTATGTGATGGATGTGACCGTAAGAAAGAAAATCTTTAAAAAAACTGATAAAGATATTGCTAACATCAAAATCACAACCTATGATCCTGTAGTTGGCTCCAACCGAGAAGAGCTGAGCTCCATAAAAGGCACTACATACAATCTTGTAGATGGGAAAATAGTAAAGTCCAAACTCACCAATTCTGAAGAATATGGCACTCGTCTGAGTGACTACTCTTACGAAACCTCCTTTGCCCTTGCCGATGTACAAGAAGGTTCAGTGATTGAATATAAATACTCGCTTACATCTGACTACTACAGCAATCTGAAAACCTGGCAATTTCAGTCAGATGTGCCTGTGGCCTATTCTTATTTCGAATATACGATTCCAGAATTTTTCATTTACCATACCAACCAGATAGGAAACTACCATCCCCTTACCTATGAAAATGACATCCGCTCCGAAACCTTCACTTACACTTGGACTTCATTGCCAGAGTCAGGTGGCAAAGTAGAATCAGGCAAAGGAACCATTCCTTCCATTAGTAAAAAAACTGCAGTGACTGGTGAAAATATACCGCCGCTGGAGGACGAGCCGATGATGAACAACAGGGTAGATCTACCCACTAGAATTACGTTCCAACTCGCTACTGTACAGATGCCTCAAAGTACAATAAAAAACTACGCAAAAACATACCAAAGCTTTTCTGAGGAAATTATGACATGGAATGGTTTTGGTTTAGCAATGAAAAGAGGTGGTTTTGCAAAGGACTTTATCGCAAGTAATCCAAATAAAGATGAACTTAGGCTCACCATAGATCTTTACAACTGGGTCATGAGTAACATCTCTTGGAATGAAGTCTATGGATTTACTAGTCAAAATGTGGGGCGTGTTGCGATGAAAGAAGAGTCTGGATCGGTGGCTGATATCAACCTTGCGCTTATAGCCGCACTGAGAGAGGCTGGCCTAGAGGCCAACCCTGTAATTCTAAGCACGAGAGGTCATGGGTTGCCTCATCCTGTTTACCCCAACTATGAAGAATTCAACTACGTGATTGCCCATGTAGTTATCGATGGACGATATTATCTCTGCGATGCAACTTCCAGACTACCATTTGGAATGCTACCTATCAAGTGCCATAACTATAATGGCTGGTTAGTCACCGAAAATGGTGGAGAGTGGGTGTCACTAAAAAATGGACAACACAATTCCTCTATCACTGGTCAAATATCCTTCAATGAAGATGAAATGAGATGTAGTTATGAGATCAAAAAAGAACACCACGCCGCATTGGGCGTATATCAGCGCATCAAAAAGAATGGTGAAGAAGACTATCGAGCCAAGCTTGCTGAAAAATTCGTGGAGGGTGAAATTGAAAATTTTCAGTACAATAAGTCAAGCAAAGCAAATCAGGTATATTATAATTTTGATCTGGTAAATGATTTCTTAGGGGATGACATGATCTACATCAACCCTATGCGGTATGGAGCAACTACTGAGAATCAATTCAAAAGAGAAAAGCGCTTTTCACCCGTTGATTTTCCTTATCAAATTACCGAGCAAATACTGGTCACTATTGAAATTCCTGAAGGATATAGGGCAGAATTGCCACCTCCATCCATCGTCAGAATGCCAAACGAAGCAGGATCATTTCTTTATAATTCCTCTCAAATTGGCAATAAAATTACTGTTCTAAGTAAAGCCAGTATTGATAAGCAGGATTTTTCGCCAGAAGACTATCCAGGATTAAAACAGTTTATGGAATTAGTGGCTGAGAAAAATAACCAAATGATTATTCTCAAAAAGATATAATGCTATGCGGGGTATTTTCACTTTACTTTTTATCTGGATGGCATTTGGCACCATGGGGCAAAATACCATAGCCAGCATTCCAGACTCCTTGAAAGCGACTATGAACGAAGTGATCATTTATGATCACACTGATTTCAATATCGAAGGTCTAACAAAAAGCCAACTCAATCGCTCGTATAAAGTAGCGATTCTCAACAGCTTTGCTCATGGCAGAAATGAACTGGGGATTTATTTTGATGATGATCGCACTATAAAAAAAGCCTCAGTTGTTCTTTATGACTCAAATGGCGAAAAATTGGAGTCCTATAAGCTCAAAGACTTTGGAGATTTCAGTGCCAAAGGTTCAAGTGTAGCAGCGGATGGTCGTTACAAGCATTTGAACATCACCTATAAGAAATATCCGTATTTTCTAGAAGTGGATTACACTATGGATTACAATTCTTCTTATAGCTTCCCTACCTGGACGCCTCAGAATACTGAAAAGCAAAGCGTGATCTCCAGTGACCTAAAGATCACCAGCCAATTAGAAAGGCCAATCCGCTTCAGAATGTTCAACACAGAAGCAGATTCCATTTTTGAAGCACCATTCAATCACAGCTATTTTTGGTCTGTCCAAAATTTGAAAGGGTATCAAAACGAAGTTCTTTCAAATCATTTAAGCACATCCCCAAGAGTATACCCAGCTCCAACTGATTTTATATTGGATGGCAGACAAGGCGATATGAGCTCATGGCAGAGCTACGGAAAGTGGATTTATGGATTGAACGAAACTAGAAATACACTTACGTCGAAGCAAATCAATGAAATACTCCCATATGTGACAGGAGTTACACGAATGGACTCCATTCGATCGGTGTATAAATACCTCCAAGAAAACACGCGATACGTAAGTATACAATTGGGCATAGGAGGGTTACAGCCCTTTGAATCAGGTTTCGTCCATGAGCAGAAATATGGTGATTGTAAGGCTTTGAGCTTTTATACTCATTGCATTTTAAAAGCAATAGGCATTCCTTCCTTTTACACACTAATAAGCGGAGGATCTCGGCCTGAAGAGCTTTTTCCTGATTTCCCTGATGATTACTTCAATCATGTGATCCTGACCGTACCAACGCAAAAGGATACCATTTGGCTGGAATGCACTTCCCAAACCAATCCTTTTGGTAACCAAGGCACATTTACCGGCAATAGGTATGCCCTGCTCATAGCTGAAGATGGGGGGCATCTGATCAAAACAAAGCAATACACTAAGGAGGATAACCTGCAAACAACCAAAGCGCAAATATTCTTAGAACCGGATGGACGTGGCGTAGCACAAGTAGACCGTAAATACCAAGGTATGGAGATTGAAAACCGAGGATTTAATTGGATGATGCTCGGCCCTGAGTCTAAAAAACAAGATTGGTTTCAAGACAAACACCGATGGGGAAGCATGAAAATCAATGCCTTTTCTACGCAAGAAGTAACCAACGAGCCAGTACCTGTAGGAGGATTCATAGCAGAGGTAGAATTAGAAAAGCTTGCTAAGCCATCTGGTAAAAGACTGTTTTACCAACCTTTTATTTTCACCAATGAAGACAACTTTACGCTTGTGGATAAGGAAAGGAAATATCCCATTTGTATCAAATACCCATACTCCTCTGTAGATACGATCGAGCTTATTTTACCTTCCAATTATCACGCAGAGAAGGAAATCTCCCAGAAGGCCATAGAAACCAAATATGGGAAATACACTCGGTCATGTGTCAAAAAGGATGATCGTTATCTTTTTGTAAGAAAGTTTGAATTTGAATGCGGGACATATCCACCAGAGGAATATGAAAACTTCAGGAGCTTTATCAAAGAGGTTCAAAAAGCAGATCGTGAGAGAGTGGTGCTCTTAAATAGAACCTAGCGTACCTCACAGATTTGACGAAAGCAGGCTATTTCAAAACTTCTGGCGCATTGGCATTTTTGATCACATAAAACATCCCAAATAATAAATTATGCAATTCGTCTCCAAAAACCATCTGATTCATCGCCATAAGTGACGATATCATAGGTTTGGTTTTTGTTGATAGCTATCAATGCTTGGATGGCCTACCTCAAGAGATGTAACCCACGCACCTGATTCAAAACCAATCAACACTCACCAAATGAAAGCCAGTGTAACAAAGGCCATGGAGAAAATATCAATGGTCTTTTGGTCGCATTGAAAATGCTATTCTCCCAAATGCTCATTGCAAAAGAGGATGGGAGGGCTGAGTTCTTTTACAAGTGATTTTCATAAGCGTAGGCGATGAGTTCATTTGCTGAAGATAGTCCCAGCTTTCGCAGGATATTTTTTCGATGGGTCTCCACGGTAAACTCACTCAAGAAGAGTTTTTCTGCAATGGCTCTGCTTTTTAATCCCCCTTTGATCAGATGGATGATCTGCATTTCGCGCTCGCTCAGAAGGCTGGTTTTGTGACGCTCAGCTTCTTTTTGATGTATGCCCAAAAACACCTTTTCTCCTTCACATATTTTGATCACCATCTCCTTCAGCAGTGCTGCATCGGTAGTTTTTGGAATAAAACCATCAGCACCTTTTAGTTTTCCTTCTCTGATCACGTGTGGAGCTTGGATCATTGAGATTAGAATAATTTTCAGGTGAGGGTGCTTTGCGCGCAATTGTGCGCAAAGCACCAATCCACTTTGGCTCATTAGTTGAATATCGAGTAAAACCAAATCAGCATGGATCTCCTTTACTTCGTCTATACTGTTATAAATGGCTTTCAAAACAAATCCTCCCTCTTCTTGAAGAATCCTTGCTAGACCATCAGCAAAAAGCTGGTGATCATCAATAACGATGAAATTAATGGGCTTTTTCATAAGTGAGTGGTATGGTGATAATGGTGGTGGTACCAGATCTTTGGTCTGAAACTGTGTGTACACTTCCTTGATGTCTTTTTGTACGCATATGGATATTGTCCAAGCCCATACCCTCATAGGTGATGGAGGTGTTGAAGCCGACACCATTGTCTTCGCAGATGATCTGAAGTTGGCTATCTTCAATAATTAATTGTAGTGTTGCACTTTTTGCTTTGGAATGTTTGAGCGTATTGTTCATTAACTCAGAAATGATTCGGTAGACCGAAAGCTCCAATTCTTTCCCAACATGAGTACTATCCCCTTGACCGATAAATGAAAACCTAGTCCTTCCCAGATCATTCAGTTCAGTTATTTTTTGCTCTATTGCTTCAAATAGATCCGTTTCTGATAAATCTGAAACTGAAAAATTTCCTATAAAAAAGCGAAGATCACTACTCGCTTTATTCACCATTTTCACAAGATGTTCATCCTTCTTATAGCTATTGGTAATGATCAATTTGATCGCACTGATTGTTGCACCAAGATCGTCATGAAGGTCACGAGAAATCTGTTTTCTTTCCTTTTCCTGAGCGGAGAGTTCTCTTTCGTACAATTGACTCTGGTGGTTTGCCCGCTCCTGTTCCAAGGTGTGGTTTTTCTGCAAGGTCTTACGGTAACGCCACCCCACCATTACCCCAAAAGCGATAAATTCAAAACAGAGAATCCAGAAAAAGTAATTTGGATAAGTAATGGGGTAATAGGGTAATATTCCCTCATAATTCAAAAAATAACCCGGTGCACTAAAGTAGAAAAGTACAGACGCAAGCGGCATGAAATACAATAATTCCTTTCGAGAATTCGCTGCGAAAACGATGTTAACAAAGAGTAAAACCATCATCAAAATAATGAGCACAATGCCCGCATTCCATGACAATCGGTACCAAAAGAACGCCAAAGTCATTTGATCATAAAACAGCCAAAAGATCAGCAAATAGAACAGCGCGTAGCAAAGCCCAATGAGATTCATTTTACCTAAAATCTTTCTGATATGATTTTTTCGATTTTCGCCAAGAGCATAATCGATAACCATAAAGTGGAGACTTCCACCTAAAAGTGTCAATGCGATGGGCGAGAGTTTCATCAGTACATCAAAATACTGCGGTCCCGGATAAAAAGAAATCAACAACTCCTCTTGCAAAATCACCACGGATACTATGAAGATATAGATGGCTAAAAGAAAGAAAATGCGGTCTCGAGAAATCGATCCCAACACGAGGTTGAAAAGCCCCAACAATGTAAGCCCTCCTATGAAGAAGCCTATCGTCCAGAAAAATTTCTTCTCCCAAAGCAGATTATGCGCTGGTGTAGTAATGTCGGTAATGGCATGTTGAGGTCGTCTTAAATTCCGCACCTTCATTAGTAAAGAAGCACTCTCGCCCTTTTCCAAATCAATACTAGTTCCTAAAAATCTGACAGGAACAGATCGTTTGCGTGCATGCACTGAGTAGGAGGATGTGTCTATGGCCACCCAATTGTCATTGATATTTTGATAGAGAATGACGCTATCCGCATGCGAATATAAGCTCCACCAATAGGTCCTTTTTCGATCAGAAATGTTCTTTATTTTCAGATGAAGCCACAATGGATGGGGATTAAGACCTAGATTAAGTGTAGCGTACATTTCCCAATTTTGAAATTCTCCTTTATTTAAAGCAGCGCCAGCCTTATCTGGCCCTTCATCACCACGATCAATCCAAAAACTGGAATACTCAGAAAGATGTGCCAGTGATGGACCATCGAGCAATAAAGTATCTTGGTAGTTTGGGGCCTCTAGCGCAAATGCAGGATATATTAAAAAAATAAAAACAATGACCGTCCACCTCATACTTACAAAAATGGCCTCAAAAAGCAGGAATCAAAATACCCGACACTGGGTATTGTGATAAAAGCATGACTCCAGAATCTTTAAGTAAGAACCCTGAGGTCGATTGTTCATAGCGTCATCGGTATACTTTTTAAGCGTGAAAAGGCCGATAAACACAAAGTTCTAGACAGGCTCTTTTTAGAGTTCGATTGTTCACTACATGCTCTAGCGTCATTGCGATATTTTTTTCTCCATGGCTTGAGTCTTGCAGTCCTTCTTTCCGTGAGAGTTGATTGGTTTTGAATCAGGTCTGTGGGTTACAGACGTTGGGGTAAGGGCAAGGAATCTATACCGCTACCAGATATGAATACACTCAAAAACCAATCAAAAAATATGTAGTGTACCACTAATTGGTAAAATCACAGCCTAGAAGCAATCAACATTCTATTTTGGCAAATTAGTTTAAGACTAACCTGAATTGAGCCTAAGGGTTCTAATAGTCAAACTTGCATTGAAGTTTCATAGTTTTAGAATTAGCATAATTTGTAAGAGGTATTAATAAATTAAGGATCAATTCTTTAGAAATTGATCCCTAATTGCATTATTTCCTGTATATGCATTGCGAACAGGTACTTGATTGGAAGCGCTAGTTTGAAAAATAGATATCGTCAATCAGCACTGTTGCTGTCACGAATCCCTTGTTGGCATCTTGAGGATTCCAGATAGAAAAAGGGATGGTCAACTCAGCCATATTGAGTCCTGTAAAATCTGACAATGGTATAGAATAAGTAATGAAGTCATTGGCTGCACTCGTTCCTGTATAATTTTTAAGAAATACAGTTGCATTTGTTGACTTGCTTTCCAATTTGATTTCTGCATCTACAAATGCCGCTGGCTTATTGAGTGAGAAATTAAAATGTGTGAAGTTACTGATGTTCTTAGGTGCTTCTAGTTCAATATATGCGCCTCCCCATTTTCCGCCAGGGAAATCAAAAACCAAACTCAAATCTCCTTCAATGGCAGTCTCTGAACTTGAAATTACTGGTTCGCCACCTCCACCATAAGCGATTACTGTGAGATTGCCCAAAGCTGTAAAATCAGTTCTGATTGCATTGTCAGCAATATTTGGCTCTATGATCTGACCGATCGTTTCTTCCTCGACATTCAAAGCAGGTGCTGCAGGTGCGGTGAAGTCTATTTTCTCATAGACACGCACATAATCAACAAACATGCTCTGTGGGAGTACGGTAGTATTATCAGGATCTCCTGGCCAGTAGCCACCTACCGCTACATTCATGATCAAATAGAAACCACGAAGAAACTCATTCATGTCTTCTTCAATGGGCATTGCACCTGTTTGAACACCATCCAAGCTGAAAATCAATGATTCAGGGGACCATTCCAGGCCAAATACGTGATAGGACTCACTGAAAGTACTTGTCGATTCATAAGATGTCTGTATTTCGCCCTTGCCATTCTCACCATTTGTAAAGTGAATGGTGGAATAAGCCTTAGCAGGTTCATGACCCAATAGTTCCACAATATCTATCTCACCACAGCCTGGCCAATCGATCAGGTCTCGATTGTTTCCTAGCATCCATATGGCAGACCAGATACCTTGGCCTTCTGCAAGCTTCGCTTTCACATCAATCTTACCAAATCGCATGTCGAGGTTTTTGGTTTTTAGTTTGGCGGATGTATATCCACCAGCTCCATCAGACAGAGCGGTGATTTTAAGAACCGATTCATCTTGGTCTGTAGCTATTGACGAGTTCTCAGTACTAGTTGTGTAAATCTGTTTTTCGTCATTTCCCCATCCAACAGGTAGTCCAAAGTCTGTTCCATCTCCTGTTTCGTAGGTCCATAGATCAGTGTTAATCTCGGAGGCATCAAATTCATCTGACCAGACCAGCTCATATCCTTCTGGAATTTCAATTTTATCCTCAGGCTTTGTATCAGTACTGTCACATGAAACTAGACTTCCCATAAAAATGGCTAGTAACAATAGGGTGTAGTTTTTCATAGTTAATGTTCGTTGTTTAATATCAAGGTCAATGATATGAACCATCGTCAATAACTAAAAGTTTTGGACTACATCATTACTACATCAGGGTGATTGGTAGATGTTTTTCTGAATATTAACAAATAAGGTAATTACAAACTTTTAAAAGTATTGGAGAAAAACAATATACTACGAGTCCTATCCGACCTGTACAAAGTCCATTTCAATTCCTTAGGCCTCACTACAGATACGCTGCTACTGCCTTAGCTCTTTGACTGTCATGAGATTTCGGCATGCTTACCGCGGTTTCGAAATCCGAACTGCTCCGCAGGAAAGTATAACCTTCGAGCTCGGTAGTCGAATATGGGCTGATGAGCGTAGCAATAAGTGCTAGATGTAGCTTGAATATTTGCAGTATTGAATACACCGCTGATGGCTTCTTCCTCCACTGTTGCGGAAGTTACCTGCGTGACAAGGTGCATGATTATTTTTTCTCCAAGAGCAAGAAATCTACGATACAAGATCAACTATCTTTTCAAATCGTGACATTTACGATAGTAAACTCGATGTATGTATTCTTACGAGCGGCAATCAGTAAACCATGAATTAAACAAGAATAACAGGCGGATATTTTCAGCAGAAAATTGATGCTTTTTTTGACAAAATTTCAAAAATAATTGCTTTTCAGCAATATTAATTTTGTGGAACTGTTTGATTTACTAACTTGTATTGTACTTATTCCCAAATCAAATTATTAAAAAGTAATGACGGCTGAACAAATTCAAAGTGAAATCGAACAATTACAAGGTCAATTGACCGGTGACATGTTCCAAGACATGGATTTAAAAGACAAAATCCATAACCTTAAAATGAAACTTAATGGTACTAGACCCATGAATAGCGAAATCGAATGCGTGGGTTGCGGAAGTTAATCAGTGCGTAAACCACCGTAAATTATAGCCCGCTATTCTGCGGGTTTTTTTATGTGCTTTTGGATTTAAGCAAAGGATGAATGTTTTTAAAAGTTATTCCTTCATCCTTTCTCTAATGTTCATTTCTTACTTTTACCATTCATGCAATGGCTCGAAGTTGGGTCTTTACAAAGAAGAAACTTCCTCAGCGGATAACACTTTTTTGCGCATGATCGTGGTATCTGAGCCAATCTCTATGGCATGTGCTTTCCAGTTGTCATGGTATTCCGAAAGTGCTACTTTTTTGATTGGGAAACCTGCTTCTATTAAGCTGTATACAGTCAGCTGTAAATCCTGGGTAGAAATACTGTCCCCATAGTAAACCGCATTCGATTCAAAGGGGAGCATAACACTATCAATCGGTCGCTCATGAATATAAAATCGTAAGGGTTTGATAGCATTGATCTTATTACCGTCTTTTGGATGCTTATAATATCGGATCACCACATCTGTTCTAGCTTTTCCTGCGGGTAATGTGTTGACTACTGTTTCTTGATAGTCACTCCATAAGTTTTCAAAATACTTGGTTCCTTTTTTTGGATAATTTGATTTTTCTTCCGCTGTTGACTTGACCGTTTTTTCCTTTGTTACCTCATCATTCTTCGCTGCTGTATCCATCTTTTTAGCGGTTAGCGATGGAGAGTCGTAACCTTCTTTCACTATGTCTTCAATAGGTTCATCTGAACTTGAAGACTCATAGACACTCTTCACTTCCTTATTATTAACCCCTAAATGATAGGGGTCAGAAGGGAATAACATACCGAATAAATAAAAAACTATCGATATGCCCACTAGGAATAAAAGATAAATGAGCGCTCTTGATTGTCCGTTGAAATCCATTTGAAATAAATTAGATAATTAAATTTAGCAATATTCTAGGCGATCACTACCAGTACTGAACCAAAAGTGTGGAATATCAGCTGATTTTCAATACATGAAAAAGGTATTTCAAACCAACTATTGTACGAGGCTTTTGGAAAAGTTGCCAGTAATCTACCAACATTTATTATAACAATATTTTCGACGAAAAATTAGTTGTGGGATTAAATTCCCCTAAATATAGTATGCATGCATAACAAAATCGATTAACTTCGTGTCATCAAATAAACAACTTCAAACCCCATTATATAATATGAGTTTCGAATTAACAGAAGAGCAAATTGCAGTAAGAGACGCAGCTAGAGACTTTGCGGAAAAAGAGCTTTTACCGGGCGTTATAGAAAGAGATAATGAGCAACGTTTTCCTAAGGAACAAATCAAAATGATGGGCGAACTTGGCTTTATGGGTATGATGGTAGACCCGAAATATGGCGGTGGCGGAATGGATACGGTATCCTATGTGCTGGCTATGGAGGAACTTTCTAAAGTGGATGCTTCAGCGTCCGTTTGTATGTCAGTGAATAACTCTTTGGTTTGTTGGGGATTAGAAAAGTTCGGAACTGAGGAGCAAAAACAGAAATACTTAGTGCCTTTGGCGAAAGGTGAAAAAATAGGAGCGTTTTGTTTATCCGAGCCTGAGGCTGGTTCTGATGCCACTTCACAAAGAACCACCGCAGAGGATAAAGGCGACCATTATTTATTGAATGGAACTAAAAACTGGATCACGAATGGTAACTCAGCATCCGTTTACTTAGTCATTGCTCAGACCGATGTAGAGAAAAAGCATAAGGGGATCAACTGCCTTATAGTTGAGCGTGAGTCGGAAGGATTTGTGGTGGGTAAAAAAGAAGATAAACTCGGAATTAGAGGCTCTGATACTCACTCACTAATGTTTACTGACGTGAAAGTCCCAAAAGAGAATAGACTTGGCGAGGATGGTTTTGGCTTTACTTTCGCTATGTCGGTGCTCAATGGCGGTAGAATTGGAATCGCTGCTCAAGCATTAGGCATTGCTTCGGGTTCTTTAGAACTCTCTTTAAAATATGCGAAGGTGAGAAAAGCATTCGGTGTAGAAATTGCTAAGCATCAGGCGATCCAATTTAAATTGGCTGAAATGGCGACTAAGGTGGAGGCCGCAAGATTACTCTGCTTAAAAGCTGCCCAACTCAAAGATGCCAAGCAAGATTTCGCCCAAGCGTCTGCCATGGCGAAATTATATGCTTCAGGAGTTGCTATGGAAAATGCTGTTGAAGCAGTGCAAATTCATGGAGGATATGGATACGTCAAAGAGTATCACGTAGAGCGATTAATGAGAGATGCTAAAATCACTCAAATCTATGAAGGCACTTCCGAAATTCAGAAAATCGTCATTTCAAGAGCATTATTAAAATAATATAAATCTTTAATTACCCGAAATATTGTTAATGTGTAAGGGGATATTTGATTATTGGCAGAATCTATATTAGATTTATGCAATTAATTTAATTAAATATCCTCTTTTTCTAAGAAAAATCATATTAACTAATCCGTGGAAGATTATAATCGCATCATTGAATCCTTAAGCGTTCGTTTTATCAAGGCTAGGAATATTAATATTCTTTCTCCGGTTACTATTGAAAATAACTACGATATTGAAAACTCTTTATTGCTAGTGGGCAATGGAACGCTCAGCATTGGCAAGGGAAAAGAAAAATGTAGTGCAGGAGAGGTTTTTTTTGTGCCTGGTGGCCGCCAAGTTTCGATTACTTATGGTTCTGGCGTTTCGACAAGGCTTTCTAAAGATAATTTTTTAAATAATAAGGAAAAGTATTTTAAATCTTACAGTCAAGAACCAGAATCAGAAGAGCATTTTAGTTACGTGTCATTTGAGGCGAAAGCGTTCGATTCGGTAAACTTTTTTGCTTCTATAGATATACCGCCATTCAAGGTAGAGAATAATGAGAAGATAAAGCAACTCATTTTTGATATCAATACTGAGACCAGTACCAATCATCCCGGTAAAGACCGTTTAATCAAGTTGCTTTCAGAGCAGTTGGTCGTAGAGCTGATTCGGCATATTGTCAAATTCAATTTGTTTGTAGAGCAGTTTGCCACCAATAGCACCTATTTCAAAGACCCACGCTTGATAGATATCTTCACTTTTATCAAAGAGCATCTAGGTGAAGATTTATCAAACAAAAGGTTAGCTAGTGTAGCCAGTGTGTCTGAAGACTATGTTGGTCAGTATTTTAAAATGCTTACTGGAATCAATCCACAGGATTATATCGAGTACCAGCGAATGGAAGAAGCGGTAAACTTGCTAAGGACTTCTAAGAAAAGCATTCGAGAGATAGGTAAAGAGGTAGGCTACAAGGATACCGCTTATTTCTGCAGAAGATTCAAAATGATGTTTGGCATACCTGCAGGAAAAATGCGTCGAAGAGAAAGCCTGATCAACGCTTAAGGCATATTCTGTATTGGTTAACTTTTCACTTCTTCATCAGACAAAGCGTCCTTTTGAAACTTGCTGATTAATACGGTAATGATGGCTGCAACTACTTTTTCCGTAATCATGGCACTAAGGTTCCTCCGTCGATCAGCTTTTGTTTTTACCGGCGGAGTGTTATTGACCGGCTGAGGTTTCAATTCAACCTTTGTTTTTTTACTCCTGAAAGCAAAAACGCTTATGATAACGACAGTGACTAAGCCAGCAACGCCAAGAGCAACCAAACCTCGTTTTTCGAGTTTACCGCTCCTGAACTCAAGCTCACTTCTTAGAGATTTCTCTTTCTCAGTAAGCTCGTCCATCTTTTTCTGCCAAGCTTTCGTTCTGCTCATAACTCCGCATCATTAAGGTGGACAAGTGTTTTCTCAATAAGATTTTGAATCTTTCGGGTTTTCAAAAGCATTAAGACAACCACGAGTACAATTAAATAAAAGCCACTGATAATTAAATACCCAAGATAGGCACTTTCCAAGGCCTCATTGATGAGCGCGCCTGTGGTGATTGAGGCAAAAACTAAAAAGAAAAAACCGATTAATAATATGAGTATAAAGGAAATGACGTAGGCCATTATTCTGGAAACACTTGCAATGATATCAAGCTTTAATTTTTCACCTTTTACCTTTAAATAATCGGTGATACGATCGATTACGTTATTTATTAGAGACATGAAATTTCTTTAATTCCTCACAATTTAAAGAATTAAGACTAGTAAATTGTTTGATCTGCGGTAGTCTTCGTTACAATCTCTTGATTATTCGGTTTTGAGTACGTCAATTCCTGTCGATTACTAAAATAGATAAGGGTAAAGGGGAGTAAGAAAAATACCACCAAAATATAAACAAAGGCTGTCCAGCGATATTTAACCGCGAGTTTGGCCAAAGAGTTAGCAAAATAAGTGGGTAGCTTTGACAGAAAAGGGATAAATACAAAAAGAGAAACGCCAAGCAAATTGAACATAAAATGCGCAATCGCTAAACTCACAGCCGCCTCACTTTTGAATAGTGCAGCGATAATGGCAGTGATGGTAGTACCCAAATTCGCGCCTAATACAAATTGAAAAGCTCGGGTAAGGTGAATCTTTTTCGTGGCAACTAAAGGCACAATCAAAGAGGTAGTAAGGCTGCTGCTCTGTATGATCGAGGTAAATAAAAAGCCCCAACCAAAGGATCTGAGTCTTGTATTGAATATGATAGATTTAAACCTATTTCTGCTATTTCCAATCATTTGATCGTACAGTAGATTAGAAATGATTTTCACAATGGCAATGATTAAAACTACAGCAATGATGAGTGTAGCTGCCACTCCGATTGTTGAAATTAAAAAATCCTGCGCACCATCGAAAAGGTTGTTAATGAAGAGCTTAGATGCTATCGATTGACTGCTTTCCGTTTGTATCGAGCTGGAAATATACGAACTCACAGAAGACAATAATCCATAATAATATTCTAGTGGGAATAGAATAATGATGATCAAAATATTAAAAAAATCATGCACTGTACCAGCCGCAAAGGCTTTTTCAAATTCCTTTGATTTAGTCACGAAACTAAGCGAAACGATTGTACTGGTAATGGTGGTTCCGAGATTGGCTCCCATAATTATTGGGATAGCTCCTTGCAAAGAAATAGCACCTACGGCAACCGCTGCGACCGTCATGGAGGTGGTTGTTGAACTACTTTGCAGAATAGCGGTAGCCAGTAACCCAATGAATAATCCAATAAAAGGATTGGATGTGGCATAAACGATTTCTTTAGCGAAATCTTTACCAATAACCGCCAAAGACCCACTCATTAGCTGTATGGCAAACAAAAAGATAAAGATGCTGAGTATTATCACAAAAATCTTCAACGATCGAGCCAATAAACTTTTTGAGTTTATCGAAATGTCTTTTATGTCTTCTGCTTTAATCATTCTCTTTACGGCGTGCAAAGCTATATATTTCATGAGCCACCGGTCGAAGAGGGTTATGATTGAATTGTTAACATTGATAATATTCTCGATAATATTCTATTGACATTAGAAAAGGTTAAACAAATATTAAGGGCATGTTATCATATCTTTAGTGTTGAGAAGAAAATGGGTCATTTTTGAATAATAAGACTTGCTTAATCTTTATTTGTCTTCCAAACTATGAACGCACAATCATTAAATGGGTGAATTAGAAATAGTAATGTATGTAGGCTTTCTACTTGCCGCATACTCAGTGGTGGGGAACGATGTAATCCAAACACTAGGTACCTTTCTAAGCTCAAACGAACATAGACCTTGGTGGGTGCTATCGCTGTTTGCTAGTTCTATTTTGGTTGTTGTGCTGGTGTATGGCTGGTATGTGAATGATGGAGATGTAACTTATGGTCGCCTTATTGGTGATCCGATGACTAATGGCTTTGAAAATCCAAAGTATAAAAACCCTGACGACATCAAAGGTTTTGGATGGCCATTTTTAATACCGCCGTTAATTTTATTGACAATCACAAGGTTTGGAATTCCTGTAAGTACCTCTTTCTTAATACTTACCTTTTTTAACCCTAAGAACTTATACGACATGGTTGTAAAATCCATGTCGGGCTATTTGGTTGCTTTTGTAGCGGCGCTTTTGATTTATTTTTTGATTGCCAAAAAATTTGAAAAGCGCTTTGCCGAATCTACACCTACTGAAAAGGAGATAAAGTGGTGGAGTATAGCACAATGGATTTCCACTGGATTCCTTTGGTCTCAGTGGCTTATTCAGGATTTCGCTAATATCTACGTTTACTTGCCACGTCAAATTGAGCTTCCGACCTTGATTGCCACCGTGTCAATTTTTGTCATATTACTTTCTTACATTTTTTATACTAAAGGAGGAGCCATACAGAGTATTGTAAAAGCTAAAACGAATACGGTAGATGTGCGTTCAGCTACGCTGATTGATCTTGCCTATGGGTTTGTGTTGTTGTTTTTCAAAGAGCTAAACAACGTGCCGATGAGTACGACGTGGGTTTTCTTAGGCTTACTCGCTGGACGGGAAATAGGGATCAAATACTTCGCGTATGGAGGAGTTAAAAATCCAACGTTAATAGACTTGGGTAAAGACCTTTTGAAAGTGTTTTTTGGTTTGGCAGTAAGTATAGGGCTCGTGTTCTTGATAAGGTACCTTACTGTTTAAGTTCATTAAATGTAAGCCAGGCCATCAGCCCCATGCCGGTTTTTAAGGATTCTTCATCAATATCAAAAGTAGGAGTGTGTACTCCGGAAACGATTCCCTTTTCTTCGTTTCTCGTTCCTAGTCGGTAAAAGCAGGCGTCAACATGATGTGAATAGAATGCGAAATCTTCACCGGCAAGCCATAGATCAATTTCCTCTACATTCTCTTCGCCGAGGTAAGACTTTGCGGCATCAATGTTTGTTTGGGTATATTCTGGATGATTTTTGAGATGAGGATATCCTTTTTTTACTTCAAAATGACAAGTGGCTCCCATTGATTCGGCCATTCCCTCGGCCATTTTCTTCATACGGATATGAGCATCGGTACGCCATGTTTCATCGTACGTTCTAAAAGTCCCTTCTACGTTTACTTCATTCGGAATAACATTGGTGGCGCCATTGGCCACTACTTTTCCAAAAGACAGTACGGAGGGAATTTTTGGACTTGAGTTCCTGCTGATGATTTGTTGTAATGCGACAATAATATGGCTGGTAATGAGTACTGGATCCACCAAGTTTTCAGGCATAGCTGCATGGCCACCTTTACCAGTCACGGTAAAATAAATTTCATCGGCACTGGCCATATACATGCCTTTACGGAAGCCTACTTTTCCTGAATCGATAAAAGGCATGACGTGCTGCCCTAGAATTTTTGTAGGTTTTGGGTTTTCCAAAATACCTTCTTTGATCATCAAAGAAGCTCCCCCAGGCAAACGCTCTTCTCCGGGCTGAAATATGATTTTGATATCACCATCAAGCTCAGCCTGTAGTTCTTTAAAAATCATGATCGCTCCCAAAAGACTTGAGGTATGCACATCGTGACCGCAAGCATGCATTACTCCAGTATTCGTTGACTTATAACTGACTTCATTAGCCTCGGTAATAGGTAATGCATCAATATCAGCGCGAAGCGCTATCACTTTGTCACTTTTACCATTTCCTTTGATAATAAACGAAATGCCTGTGTTGGCTACTCTCTGGGTTTCAGTAAAACCAAGTTTGTGCAGTTCAGACTCAATAAAATTTGCGGTATTAACTTCTTCAAATGAAAGCTCGGGATGGGCATGAAGGTGATGCCTTATTTCTTGAATTTTTGGAAAAAACTTATTAGAAAGGTTTTTTATTTTTTCTATGATCTCGCTCATTTCGCTTTTCTTTCTGGAATCATCAGCGCGTTGGGGAAATACTCTTTCAACGATTGAAATATTTCATTGGCTTCCAAGCGGCTTGTATAATGTCCTACTTTTACTTTGTAACTAGGCTGTCGGTAAGTTATTTCTGGAGATAATTCTTGATCCAATGTCATGGCTAACTCATACGCTTGATCGGCTTCTTCTCTGTTCAACCCGGTATAAACCTGTATGGTAAAGCCACCAATGTAATCAATAGACTCATTTTTTTGTGCAATAAGGATGTTAATGCTATCCATTTCAGCTTTGATATGCCCAACTAGCGGTTTTGGTGCAGGCGCAATTTCCTGTGAGCCATTATCTAATGGTTCTTCAGGTAATGGCTCCATTGACGGACGATTTACTGACAAATCTTCCTTGTACGCTGTACCTGATGATGAAGTCGCTACTTTGGCAGGTTTACAACTCGCCACAATAATGACAAGAGCTACTATGAGTCGATCAATACGCATTTGTTGTTTTTGATATCTTCTTCTACTTGTTTGAATTTTACATCTTTTTTTACTGTGCCGTCAGGATATTGCACGGAAACGCGCTGGTTTCTACTTGCAATTTTCAATGTTTTTGCAGGAGCAGTTTTTTCAGCGGGAGGTCTATTGGCTTGCCCTCTATTTAATAAAGAACCACTGTCTTCTTTTGATTCTTTGTAGTCCCTTGCAGCGCGTTGCTGCTTTGCTTCTTGCACTTCATCGGCTTGTTGTACAGGTATTTGAGCCTTCATTAGGAAGGAAATACATTCTTCGTTTACCTTTCCAATGAAGGTTTTGAATAGTTCAAAGCCCTCAAACTTATAGATGATTAAAGGATCTTTCTGCTCATATACTGCATTTTGAACCGATTGCTTCAGATCATCCATGTCTCGAAGATGCTCTTTCCATGTTTGATCAATGATAGCAAGCGTGATCATTTTTTCCATGGATCGGATCATTTCGACCCCTTCCGTTTTCACTGATTTTTCAAGTGGTGCGGAAACACCTATCTGCTTTTTGCCGTCAGTAAATGGAACGAGTATGTTTTCTACCGTGGCGCCTCTTTGAAGATGGATTTGCTTTAATAGGGGCAATGCTTTTTCTGCAATATTGGCATTCTTTCGCTTATAAGTCTGAAGTGCTTCATTATACAAACTCTGTGAAATCGAAGCAGAATCGCCTTTTTCAAATTCTTCTTTTTCAATGCCAAAATCCATACCCAAAACACTGATTGCATTGAGTTTAAGGCTATCAAGATCATTTCCACTTTTAGCATTTAGTACAAGGTCTTCACATGTTTCGTAGAGCATGCTCATAATATCAAGCTCTAACCTTTCCCCATACAAGGCATTTTTACGTCGTTTATAAATGACCTCTCGTTGGGAGTTCATGACGTCATCATATTCTAGCAGTCTTTTTCTTGTCGCGAAGTTATTTTCCTCCACTTTTTTCTGTGCACGCTCTATAGATTTGGTAATCATGCTATGCTGAATCACTTCACCCTCTTTCAATCCCAAACGATCCATCACCTTTGCGACTCTGTCGGAACTAAACAAGCGCATCAAGTTATCTTCTAATGAAACGAAGAACTGAGACGAACCAGGATCTCCCTGACGACCTGACCTACCTCTAAGCTGTCTGTCAACTCTTCTCGATTCATGTCGCTCTGTACCGATAATGGCCAAACCACCAGAAGCCTTTGATTGATCAGTAAGCTTAATGTCTGTTCCACGGCCAGCCATGTTAGTGGCAATAGTTACTGTGCCAGGTTTACCCGCTTCTGCCACGACATCCGCTTCTTTGGCGTGTTGTTTGGCATTCAATACTTGGTGCTTGATGTTTTGAATACTGAGCATTCTACTGAGAAGCTCAGAGATTTCGACCGAGGTAGTACCAACCAATACAGGCCTTCCCAATTTTCTCATTTCCACGACCTCTTCTACAACAGCATTGAATTTCTCTCGAATGGTCTTATAAACATAATCTTCTCTGTCGTCTCTTTGGATGGGTCTGTTGGTAGGAATGACAACTACATCTAACTTGTAAATATCCCACAGCTCGCCGGCTTCTGTTTCTGCCGTACCGGTCATTCCTGCAAGTTTGTGGTACATTCGAAAGTAATTCTGAAGTGTGATGGTTGCATAGGTCTGCGTGGCATCCTCCACTTTCACATTCTCTTTCGCCTCGATGGATTGATGAAGACCATCAGAATATCTCCGACCTTCCATCACTCGGCCTGTTTGTTCATCGACAATTTTAACTTTATCATCTACAACAATGTATTCTGTATCTTTTTCATACAAACAATAAGCCCTAAGCAACTGATTGACAGAGTGAATTCTCTGAGCCTTTATACTATAGTCCTGAATGACTGTATCTTTCCTTTTAAGTTTTTCTTCTTCTGCTATATTTTCTTTTTCAAGATTGGCAATTTCGTTTCCAATGTCAGGAAGTATGAAAAAGCTTGTGTCTTCTCCTTCTCCGGTGATCAGGTCAATCCCTTTTTCTGTAAGATCAATACTGTTGTTTTTTTCATCAATAGTGAAATACAGTGGATCGTCCGCTTCAGGCATCATTTTCTGATTGTCCTGCAGATAGAAATTTTCTGTTTTTTGCAGAATAGCCCTCATGCCAGTCTCACTTAAAAACTTAATCAGTGGTTTGTTTTTCGGCAATCCTCTGTAGGCTCTAAAAAGCGGAAGTCCAGCATCTCCTTCTTTACCCTCTTTAATCGCTTTTTTCGCTGAGATCAAATAGTCGGATACTAATTTTCTTTGGGCATCTACAAGTTTTGCAATTCTTGGCTTCAGTTCGTAGAATTCATGTTCATCGCCTCTAGGTACTGGGCCGGAAATGATCAACGGGGTACGCGCATCATCTATCAAAACTGAGTCTACTTCATCCACCATCGCATAGTGATGTTTCTTCTGTACCAGTTCTTCAGGATCTCTGGTCATGTTATCACGTAGATAGTCAAACCCAAACTCATTATTGGTGCCATAGGTAATGTCAGCCATGTAGGCATTTCTACGTTCTGGCGAGTTCGGCTGATGTTTATCTATACAATCAATTTTTAAACCATGAAACTCAAATAATGGAGCATTCCATTCTGAGTCACGTTTTGAGAGGTAGTCGTTCACTGTCACGATATGTAAACCTCGTCCAGCAAGCGCATTGAGATAGGCTGGAAGCGTCGCAACTAGTGTTTTACCTTCACCTGTGGCCATTTCAGAAATCTTGCCCTGATGAAGCACCACACCACCTATCAGCTGAACATCATAGTGAACCATGTTCCATTCTACAGGGGTGCCAGCGGCATCCCATTTATTATGCCAGATAGCCGTTGAACCCTTTATTTCAACGTTTGATTTTTTTGCAGCTATTTCCTTATCCCACAAGGTTGCTTCGACTTCAAGTTGCTTGTTTTCGGCCAATCGACGAGCTGTTTCTTTGACCACTGCAAATGCCGTTGGCAAAAGTTCTAACAGGACTACTTCCAACTCTTTATCTCTCTCAGATTCGAGCTCATCAATTTGGTTGAAAATATTTTCTTTTTCGGAAATCTCTAAAGAAGAGTCTTCTTCAATTTTGTTGTGCAAGTCTGAAAGTTGAGTGTCAATGCTTTTTAAGCGCTCATTGATCTGACTTTTCAACTCACTTGTTTTACCTCTTAACTGATCGTCTGAAATGCCCGTAAGCTCCTTATGAATAGTATTTATTTTTTCAACGTATGGAGTTACTTCCTTTAGGTCTCTCGCTGATTTTGTTCCAAAAACCTTGGCAATTCCTTTATTTATAATATCAAACATTATATATGTTAATTTCTTCTATTTCTAATTTGACAATTCAACTTCTATATCTCCTTCAAAAACCTTTTCGGCCGGGCCTGCAAGATAAATATCTTTGAAATGTGTGTCATCTACTTTTGTGAATGAAACTTGAAGATTTCCTCCTTGGGTCTCGACTTTGATAGGACTTTGGTAGTTTTCCAATGCCGCAACAATAGCACAGGCAGTAACGCCAGTTCCACAACTCAATGTTTCATTTTCTACGCCTCGCTCATAAGTTCTCACATCAATCGAGTCAACCTTCTTTTGTATAAAGTTAACGTTGGTTCCAGCAGGTTCATATTTTGAACTGTATCGAATTTTCTTTCCTTCCACTACCACGTCACAGGATTGAACATTCTGTACTATTTGAACATGATGGGGAGAACCTGTATTTATAAAATAGGTTTCATCTGATCGGATAATTTCATTCACATCAAATAGCTGAAAATGATAAAGACCATCTTTATAATACCCATCATGAATGCCATCTGTAGTTTCAAAGGCCATTTGTTTGCCGACGATACCAAGATGGGTCGCAAATGCCATCGCACATCTGCTGCCATTACCACAAAGACTTTTACTTCCATCTGGATTGAAAAAGATCATAGTAAAATCTACAGTTTCGTGCGGTCTAATGAGCATAAACCCATCGGCACCAATACCAAATTTTCGATCACACAGCTGTGAAATAATCTCAAGTTTGTCTATTGGGAACTGCATATTTCTATCATCTATGAGGATGAAGTCGTTTCCAGTACCTTGATATTTATGAAAATGTAGTTTCATTAATGAGAATTACGCATAAATTAGATTATAAAGTTACGCTAATCTACCGACTGACAATAAAGCGTTAGTATATGTTTATAAACAAAAAAATCCTGACCAAAACGGGCAGGATTTCAATATTATATTCTTAGCAATGAAATCAGAGTTTCTCTTTAATTCTAGCCGCTTTACCTTTTCTACCTCTTAAGTAGAATAGTTTAGCTCTTCTCACTTTACCTTTTCTCATTACTTCAATTTTATCGATGTTTTGAGACATTACGGGAAATATTCTTTCAACAGCGATTCCACTGGATACTTTTCTTACAGTAAATGTTTCACCTGTAGAGTTTACATTTCTAATCTGCATTACAGTGCCCTGAAATTGCTGGATACGCTCTTTGGCTCCTTCTTTTATTTTGTAATGAACATTTACGGTATCACCAGGGCCGAAAGACGGCTGTTCGGTTTTTGATGCCATTAAATCTTCTTCAACAAATCTTAATAAATTGCTCATGTCTTTGACTTTTTGCCTTTGTCCTCAAAAAGGAGTGCAAATATAGAAAAATTATTTTTAGCAGAAAAAGTTAAAAGGTAAACTAAGCGTAATTTTTTTGAAAAGCGTCAGCAATTATTGACGATGTACTTAAGTCGAAGCATCGGCCCACTTGATTTGCAGTGCTGAATGTATTGCCATAGGATTATTATGTGCTCTCAAAGTGTTTTTTGTTAAGATAGTTTTATCTCAACTGGATTGGTCATGTTCTTGACTTTTAGTGTTTCATGAAAGTAGACTGGCCTTTTACAACCATTTCAGAGAGCACTGATCACTTGACATTATTAGAAAATATTTTGAGGTGTTTACATGGAATCCATAAGATGAATGAGTGTCTTGAAGATAGTCAGAGCCACTAAACTGTACAGATGTTTAAATAATAATTCTCTTTGGGTACTCCGAAAAGTGAGTTCTGCACTTATGGTAAAAGTTTGGGTTTCATAAAATCCGATCGCGGCATGACTTACTTCAACCCAATTTGGATTTAGCGAATATTAATCGCGGATTAGCTTGTGACCTATTTCACGAAGTAGCAATGCTTTATTTCGCGCTTGATTCATTTTTATAAAACCTTTTGTAAATCTGCTATTCGAGTAAATCTGGACGTCTTTGTTTAGTTCGCTCCACTGACTGTTCATGTCGCCATTTTTCTACGTTGGCTTCATGCCCCGAGGTAAGCACGTCAGGAACTTTCCAGCCTTTGTAATTTGCTGGTCTTGTGTATACTGGAGGCGCAAGTAAGCCGTCTTGGAAGGAGTCAGTTAAAGCCGATGACTCATCATTTAACACACCTGGAATTAGCCTAATGAGTGTATCGGCAAGAACCATAGCTGCTAATTCTCCACCAGAAAGCACATAATCTCCTATACTGACTTCCCGTGTGATCAAATGGTCGCGTACGCGTTGGTCTACTCCTTTATAATGTCCGCACAAAAGGATAATGTTTTCTGTCAGCGATAGCCGATTAGCCATCTTTTGATTGAATGTTTCGCCATCAGGAGTGAGAAAAATAACCTCTTCATAATGGTGTTTTGATTTGATCTCATTAATACAAGCCTCGATTGGTTCAATCATCAGAACCATTCCTGCGCCTCCTCCGAAAGCGTAATCGTCAATGCTCTTTTGTTTTGACGTGCTGTAGTCACGAAGATTGTGAATATTAATCTCCACCAATCCCTTCTGCTGCGATCGTTTGACTATGCTTTGATTTAATGGACCATCAAAAAGTTCAGGTAAGCAGGTGATGATATCTAGTCGCACGGTTTATTAAGTATAATGCTTATTGTTCTTTGTAAACCTCAATGAGCCCATCAGGCAAATTGGTCTTGATCTTCTTTGCTTCAAGATCAACAGATTCGACTATTCCATCGTCCAGAGGAACTAGAATTTCTATGCCTTCATGGTCTATGGCAAGTAGATTGTTTTGTGGCAATTCATAAACAGACAACACTTTGCCAATCAACTTTTCTTTGTCGTAAACTTCAAAACCGCCTAATTGGTGAAAATAATATTGGTTTGGTTTTAGTTTTGGTAGTGCTGATAAAGGTAAAAAAAGTCTTTTACCAACCAGCTCCTTTGCAGTATCGATATCCTCCACATCTTCAAGCGCTAAAAGCGCTTTATTCTCTTTCTGGAGATGGATTGACTCAACAAAAAAAGGAACCAGCCTTTCGTTGATATCAACGAACACTGATTCCAATTTAGTGTATTGTGTAGGGTCATCGACATCTAAAAATATGCTGATTTCCCCATTTAAACCATGTGTTTTGATCACATTGCCAAGTTCATAGCAATCATCAAAGCCCATATGCTAATTAAGATTCTTTCTTTTCTGATTCCTCAGCTGCATCTGTAGAATCCTCAGCTTTGGCTTCTGATACAATTTCTTCTGCTTCCTCTGACATCTCAGTTTCTGCCTCATCGGCGTTGGCCGCTGCTACATCTGCTGCTAGAGCTGCATCCGCTTCTTTCTTTCTAGCCAGAATTGACTCTAAACGCGCTTGGTTAACTTTCGCTTCAGCTTCTAACTTCGCTTTAGTTTGGCTGGCTTTATCTTTCGCCAGACTATCCATTTTACCTTGAATCTGTGAAGATTTTCCTTCGATCCACTTCTCGAACTTAGTGTCTGCTTCTTCTTGAGTAATCGCACCTTTGTTTACACCTATCTGAAGATGTTTTCTGAACATGATTCCTCGATAAGAGAGAATCGCTCTGACAGTATCAGTAGGTTGTGCACCTGTCATGACCCAACTTAATGCTTTTTCATCATTAATATTTATGGATGCAGGATTGGTGTTTGGGTTGTATGTCCCTAATTTTTCAATGAAGCGACCATCTCGTGGTGCTCGCGCATCTGCTACGACTACATCGTACATTGCTTGTTTTTTACGTCCTCGACGTGATAATCTAATTTTTACTGCCATTTGTTGTTTTGTTTATGGAACTCGTCCATGCAAAATTTTAGTTAAAAGGAGCGCAAAGATAATGGAATTTTAAAGAATTGTCATCTAATGATAAGATATCCCTTGTTTAGTGGTGAAATTTGTCAAATCGCATAAGCGGTTTTTATCTTATCACCTAATCAGATACCTTTACCACCTGAAAAAAAGCCCCTTTTATGGATAAATATTCATATATCGCGAATGCGGACGTAAGTTACATCGACGATCTTTATCAAACTTATAAAAATGACCCAGCCAGTGTAGATGAATCGTGGCAGAAATTTTTTCAAGGGTTTGAATTTTCTCTACAGAAATATGGCGAGAATGGTACGTCTTCTGCTACCAGTTCCCCCGAAGGTACAAAAGAGATTTTGGTGCGTAATCTTATTTACGCGCATCGATCAAGAGCCCATTTAAAGTCAGATACTAATCCAGTAAGGGAAAGGCGTAAACACAATGTCAACCTAGACTTAGCGCATTTTGGGCTTTCAAAAGACGACTTAAATGAGGAATTTGAGATAGGAGAAGAAGTTGGACTTGGAAAAACGAGACTCAAAGCCATCATTGATAAACTTGAAAAAGTATATTTAGGCCACATTGGTTACGAATATAACCACATCCGAGACGCTGAAACGTTTAATTGGTTTAAGCAAAAAGTAGAATCCGAAGGAGCCAATATAACACACACGCTTACTGAGAAAAAAAGAATTCTTTCAAAGCTGAATGAGGCGGTAGTTTTTGAAAACTTCTTACATACTAAATTTTTAGGCCAGAAAAGATTTTCCTTAGAAGGAGGTGAAAACACTATTGCCGCGCTTGATACTATAATAACAAAAGGAGCGGATTATGGTGCCGAGGAGGTAGTAATCGGAATGGCACACCGTGGAAGGCTCAATGTACTAGCCAATATCATGGGCAAAACCTACGAACAAATTTTTGCTGAGTTTGAAGGTAATGCAGACATTGATTTGACAATGGGCGATGGAGATGTGAAATATCATCTTGGCTATTCAAGTCAAATGAAAACCCCCTCAGGAAAAGAAATATACGTAAAACTGGCGCCCAATCCTTCACACCTCGAAGCAGTAGACCCTGTCGTACTTGGATATACAAGAGCTCAAATTGATGATGAATATCGTGGAGATGAATCGAAGGCTATTCCAGTCCTGATACATGGAGATGCTGCTGTAGCGGGTCAGGGTATTGTATATGAATGTATACAAATGTCACTTTTGAACGGATACAGAACTGGCGGCACGATACATTTTATTATTAATAACCAAGTGGGCTTTACCACAGATTATGACGATGCAAGATCGAGTATTTACTGCACCGACTTGGCTAAAATTGTGGATGCACCTGTTTTACATGTAAATGGGGATGACGCTGAGGCTGTGGCATTTGCAGCTGAGCTTGCAGTAGAATATCGACAAAAATTCAAAAGAGACTTTTTTATTGATTTGCTGTGCTACCGAAGACATGGTCATAATGAAAGCGATGAGCCTAAGTTCACTCAGCCAAAGCTTTATAATTTGATTGCGAAACATCCTAACCCAAGAGAGGTCTATGTGAAGCAGTTGATTGAAAATGGGGATATTACGGAAGACAGGGCTAAGGCACTAGATGACGAGTTCAAAAAACAGCTACAAGATCGCTTGGATGAAGTAAAGCAAAAACCTTTACCTTATACTCCGCAGAAAATAGAAGCGGAATGGGACTTCCTTAGAAGGTCAAAGCCTGAAGATTTTCAAAAATCGCCAGAAACTTTCATTTCAGAAGAAACTTTAAAGAAAGTGGCGGATGCATTGACTTCTATTCCAAAAGGGTTTAAGCCGCTGAGACAAATAGAAAAACTGCTGAAAGAGCGGAAAACAAATTTTTACGACAAGAAAGTTTTGACTTGGGCTGATGCTGAGTTGCTTGCATACGGTTCTATTTTAGCGGAAGGAAAAATAGTTCGAATGTCTGGGCAGGATGTGAAAAGAGGGACGTTCTCTCATAGGCATGCCGTACTTGTCGATTCACAAACCAATGAGCCTTACGGAAGTTTAGATCACATTCAGGAGGATCAGGAGCCGTTTAGAATATTTAATTCACTTTTATCGGAATACGGAGTTTTAGGGTTTGAATATGGTTATGCTATGGCAACCCCTAATGCATTGGTAATTTGGGAAGCTCAGTTTGGTGATTTTGGCAATGGCGCACAGGTGATGATAGATCAATTCATTACAAGTGCAGAGACCAAATGGCAAAGAATGAATGGCCTAGTAATGCTCTTGCCACATGGATATGAAGGTCAAGGCCCGGAGCATTCTAGCGCAAGAATGGAGCGATTCTTACAAATGACGGCTCAAGAAAATATGATCGTTGCGGATGTAACAACGCCTGCTAACTTTTTCCACCTATTAAGAAGGCAAGTCACATGGGAGTTTAGAAAGCCGTGTATCATGTTTTCTCCAAAGTCCCTTTTAAGACATCCGAAGGTACAATCAGATTTATCCGAATTTACCAAAGGTTCTTTTCAAGAAGTGATAGGTGATACTTATGTTACCAACAAGAAAGTAAGAAGAGTTTTATTGTGTACAGGGAAAGTTTACTTCGATTTACTAGAAGAGCAGCAGTCAAGTAAAGTTAAAGATGTGGCCGTTGTAAGATTGGAGCAGTTATACCCTTTCCCTGCCCAGCAGTTAGATAAAGAATTGGATAAATACGAAAATCCAGAATTATTATGGGTTCAGGAAGAACCAGAAAATATGGGCGCTTGGGGTTTTATGCTCAGGGTGTCTAAATTGAGCCTTTCCTTAATTTCCAGAAAAGCCATGGCCTCACCAGCAACAGGTTACGCCAAAGTGCATAAGGAAGAGCAGGCCAATATTGTAAAAGAAGCTTTTAAAAAATAAACAACAGATATTATGAGCCTTGAAATGAAAGTACCTGCGGTTGGGGAGTCAATCACGGAAGTTACAGTGGCCCAGTGGACGAAAAAAGACGGAGACTTTGTGGAAATGGACGAAGTGATCTGTGAATTAGAGTCTGATAAAGCAACATTTGAAGTAACAGCGGAAGCGTCTGGTACATTGAGAATAAAAGCAGAAGAAGGTGAGCCGCTAGAGATTGGTGGTTTACTATGTGAGATAGAAGAAAGTGAAAGTGAAGGGAAAAAGTCCGAAGAACCAAAGTCCGAAAAATCGAAAGAACAAGGAACATCTGATCCAAAATCAACAGGAGAGGTTCTTGAAATGCATGTTCCCACGGTTGGAGAGTCTATTAATGAAGTAGTTATTTCGAACTGGCAAAAAGCGGATGGCGATACTGTGGAGTTGGATGAGGTTATTGCAGAAATTGAATCAGACAAAGCCACTTTTGATCTTACAGCAGAAGCGAACGGAGTTTTAAGAATCATTGCGGAAGAAGGAAGTACTCTGGAAATTGGTGATTTAATCTGTAAAATTGAAGTGATGGAGGCCGGTTCAGAAAATAAGTCCTCACAAAACGAAGACCGAACAAGTGATACCACATCCAAATCTTCCAGCAAAGAGTCTTATGCAACAGGTCATGCTTCTCCCGCTGCAGCTAAGATTTTGGACGAAAAAGGCATATCCGCTGACACTATCAAAGGCAGTGGCAAAGACGGCAGAGTGACCAAGGAAGACGCGATGAATGCCGAAAAGCCCGCACCTAAAAAAGAGAAAGAATCTCCTAAACAAGAAACTAAACCGGCATCAGAAGCCCCTGCTTTGGGTGGAGGAATAAGTAGAGCGCAAAATCGTAAGAAGATGTCGCCTCTTAGAAAAACAGTGTCTAGACGGTTGGTTTCTGTCAAAAATGAAACGGCAATGCTCACCACTTTCAATGAAGTGAACATGCAGCCAATCATGGATATTAGGAAAAAATACAAGGAGGCTTTCAAAGAAAAGCATGATGTAGGATTAGGTTTTATGTCCTTTTTCACAAAGGCCTGTTGTGTGGCACTCCAAGAATGGCCAGCGGTAAATGCCATGATTGATGGTGAGGAAATGGTCTACAACGACTATTGTGATATTTCCATCGCGGTTTCCGCACCAAAAGGTTTGGTTGTTCCGGTCATTAGAAATGCCGAGGCTATGTCGTTTGAGCAAGTAGAAAAAGAGGTGGTCAGGTTGGCAACCAAAGCACGAGACAATAAGCTTAGTATTGAGGAAATGACGGGTGGAACTTTTACAATCACCAATGGTGGAGTATTTGGTTCGATGATGTCAACACCTATTATCAACGCGCCTCAATCCGCAATTTTAGGGATGCATAATATTGTTCAAAGAGCAATGGTTGAAGATGGTGAAGTGGTGGTCAGGCCGATGATGTACGTAGCATTGTCTTACGATCACAGAATTATTGATGGTAGAGAGTCAGTTAGCTTTTTGGTACGCGTGAAGCAACTCTTAGAAGACCCAACAAGATTGTTATTAGGCGTATAAAATCAATGTTGTTGTAGTTTATAAGATTACAGCACCCCAACATTAAGATCAGAAATATGGATTATCAAGTTACAATTATAGGATCAGGGCCCGGCGGATATGTTGCAGCCATTAGGTGTGCACAGTTGGGAATGAAGACAGCTATTATTGAAAAATATGATACTTTAGGCGGAACATGCTTGAACGTTGGCTGTATACCTTCCAAAGCTTTATTGGATTCTTCAGAACATTTTCACAATGCCGAAACAACTTTTAAAGAACATGGTATCGATATCAATGCGCCCAAAGTTAATATAGCGCAAATGATCGCCCGGAAAGCTGACGTTGTGAAGCAAAATGTGGAGGGAATATCCTACCTAATGAAGAAGAACAAAATAGACGTTTTTACTGGTTTAGGTTCTTTTGTCGATAAGAATACTGTGAAAATTGCAGGGAAGGAAGAAAAAACAATTACCACCGAAAAGGTAATTATTGCCACTGGTTCCAAACCCGCCTCATTGCCATTTATAGATATAGATAAAGAGAGAATTATCACAAGTACAGAAGCTCTGAAAATGACGGAGGTTCCAAAACATATGATTGTTATTGGTGGTGGAGTCATTGGTATGGAGCTTGGTTCTGTTTATGCCAGACTTGGCGCTAAGGTTTCAGTGATAGAGTATCTGGACAGACTCATTCCTAGTATGGATACTACCATGGGCAAAGAGTTGCAAAAATCTTTGAAAAAACTTGGATTCGATTTTTACCTAAGCCACAAAGTCACGGCAGTACAACGTGATGGTGCTGAGGTGAGCGTAACTGCCGAGAATAAAAAAGGGGAAAACATAGAAGTCAAAGGAGATTATTGTTTGGTGTCGATAGGTCGCAAACCATACACTGAAGGTCTTGGATTAGAAAACATAGGTGTAAAACTCTCTGACAGAGGACAAATAGAGGTAGATGACCATCTCAAGACAAATGTCGACAATGTGTGGGCCATTGGAGATGTGGTAAAAGGAGCCATGCTCGCCCACAAGGCCGAAGAAGAAGGTGTATTCGTGGCTGAGCAGATGAATGGACAGAAACCTCATATTAATTATAATTTAATACCTGGTGTGGTTTATACTTGGCCGGAAGTTGCAAGTGTAGGCTACACCGAAGAGCAACTCAAGGAACAGGGCAAGTCATTTAAAGTAGGGAAGTTTCCTTATAAAGCACTCGGAAGAGCCAGAGCTTCCATGGATCTTGATGGCTTGGTCAAAGTACTGGCAGATAAGGAGACAGATGAAATCTTAGGTATGCATATTGTCGGAGCAAGAGCCGCAGATATGATAGCAACAGGCGTGACTGCCATGGAGTTTCGTGCAAGTGCTGAGGATGTTGCACGAATGTCTCATGCACATCCGACCTACATGGAAGCCGTAAAAGAAGCTTGCTTGGCTGCAACGGAGGATCGGCCAATACATATTTAATAATACGATCTTTACAAAAAAAGCCGCTTAAGCGGCTTTTTTTATTTCATCGATTTGTACGCCCTTAATACGCCAAGAATGCCTATGATCACTCCTCCTCCAAGGCATATATAGTACCAATGCTCTGGCAATGTATAAGATCCTGAAAACTCATTGCCTATTACTTTACCCAGACTTTTTGGCGAGTGCGACTGAGCCCAATAGACAAGGAAAATACCTATTGCCATCAATACAACTCCTCTAATTAAACCAGAATTTTTCATATTTTACTTTATTCGTTTACCCACAACCTAATCAAATAGCCATTCATCGACAAATAGAAGTTGTGATTTCATGTGCCTTAAGCCGCTACTACCTTTATAATGGGCTTAAAAAAATAACTTTTAAGTCGGAGGGTTTTATAGAATCATAAATAATATCATTGAATTGTCGTCTTTGATTAATTCAGATTGAGAGTATGAAACTTGCTTGATTCTCCATTTTACCCCAATTTTCAACAACTTTTGGATAGCCTAAAGACTTGCCAAAACAAGGAATCAAAATAATCTTTGGGCTATCCCTCTGATTGATATTTCAAAAATACGCTTGTCAGTTTTTCCGTGGAGCTATACTGACTTAAATTTGCCCAATTTTAGACCTACCAAAGAGCAAATTTTCATGCCAAAAGATCAAAACATCAAGTCCATACTCATCATCGGAAGTGGCCCAATAATCATCGGTCAAGCCTGTGAATTCGATTATTCCGGCACCCAAGCCGCACGATCGCTAAGAGAGGAAGGCATTGAAGTTACCCTAATCAACAGCAACCCGGCAACTATAATGACTGACCCGGTGACTGCCGATAATATCTACCTAAAGCCGCTTACGAAACAAAGCATACGTGAGATTCTTGAGGAGCATCCGCAGATTGATGCTGTATTACCAACGATGGGTGGGCAAACGGCCTTGAATCTGGCCATAGACTGTGAGAAAGCAGGAATATGGGAGAAGTACAATGTTCGTATGATTGGCGTAGATATAGGTGCTATTGAAACTACGGAGGATCGAGAGAAATTTCGAAATAAAATGATCGAGATTGGCGTTGGCGTTTGTCGAGGAGAAACAGCAACTTCCTATTTGAAAGGGAAGGAGATCGCGCAAGAGATTGGATTTCCATTAGTAATCAGGCCTTCTTATACGTTGGGAGGTTATGGTGGAGGTTTTGTGAAAACTGCTGAAGAGTTTGACAAAGCATTAAATGCAGGCTTGACGGCCTCACCTATACATGAGGTTTTGGTGGAGCAAAGCATTATGGGGTGGAAAGAATACGAGCTTGAATTGTTACGAGACGGAATTGGCAACATAATTATTATATGCTCGATCGAAAATTTTGATCCGATGGGCGTTCATACAGGGGATTCGATTACCGTAGCGCCGGCTCAGACGCTACCAGATACGGTTTACCAAAACATGAGAGACCTAGCTAAGCGAATGATGAATGCCATTGGGCAGTTTGCTGGAGGTTGTAATGTGCAGTTTTCCGTAAACCCAGATACGGATGAAATTATCGGTATTGAGATTAATCCGAGAGTTTCCAGATCCTCAGCTTTGGCTTCAAAAGCCACGGGTTATCCAATTGCTAAGATTGCAGCCAAACTGGCGATTGGTTATAATCTCGATGAATTGAAAAATCAGATTACCAAGACTACATCGGCCATGTTTGAGCCAGCATTGGATTATGTCATTGTGAAAATACCTCGCTGGAACTTTGATAAGTTTCAGGGCTCTGATAGGAGATTGGGTCTTCAAATGAAGTCAGTGGGGGAAGCAATGGGAATTGGTCGTAATTTCCAAGAGGCACTTCAAAAAGCTTGTCAGTCTTTAGAGATAAAAAGAAACGGATTAGGAGCTGATGGTCGTGAGTTAAAAGATCAAGATCAACTTCTTTACAGTCTGGAAAACCCAAGTTGGAATAGACTCTTTCATATTTATGATGCATTCAAATTGGGAATTCCATTTAAGACCATTTTTAAGTTAACTAGAATTGATCCATGGTTTTTGCATCAAATCGAAGAGTTAATATTGTTGGAAAGGGAGATAAGCGTCTTTGGATTAGAAAATATTCCTGAAGAACTACTGCGCATGGCGAAGCTTAAAGGCTATGCTGACCGTCAATTAGCACATTTATTGGGATGTTTGGAAAGTGAGGTTTTCAATAAAAGGAATGATTTGGGCATCAAGCGAGTGTATAAGCTCGTAGATACTTGTGCCGCAGAATTCGAGGCGCAAACTCCTTATTATTATTCCTCATTTGGAGATGAAAACGAATCAATCTCCTCTGACAGAAAGAAAGTGATTGTTCTTGGTTCTGGTCCTAATAGAATCGGACAAGGAATTGAGTTTGATTATTCATGTGTGCATGGTGTATTGGCCGCTAAGGAATGTGGGTATGAGACCATCATGATCAACTGTAATCCGGAGACAGTTTCCACGGACTTTGATATTGCTGATAAACTTTATTTTGAGCCGGTATTTTGGGAACATATATACGATATCATTTTGCATGAAAAGCCTGAAGGTGTAATAGTCCAATTAGGTGGTCAGACTGCATTGAAACTAGCAGAGAAATTCGATAGATACGGCATTAAAGTAATAGGCACAAGTTATGAAGCGCTCGATTTGGCGGAAGACAGGGGGAGATTTTCAGACCTGCTCAAAGAGCAAAACATACCATATCCTGAGTATGGTACTGTTGAAGACGCAGATCAAGCGATTGAATTATCTAAAGTAATTGGTTTTCCCCTCCTAGTGAGACCTAGCTATGTCCTCGGCGGTCAGAGTATGAAAATTGTGATCAACGAACAGGAAATGGAAGAGCATGTAGTCAACCTGCTCAAGGATAAGCCAGATGGGAGGATACTCTTGGATCATTTCCTTGAAGGCGCTATTGAAGCTGAAGCCGATGCTATTTGTGATGGTGAAGATGTGTATATCATTGGGATCATGCAGCATATAGAGCCGGCGGGTATTCATTCCGGAGACTCTTATGCCGTACTTCCGCCATATAATCTTGGCGATTTTGTTATGCGACAAATTGAAGAGTATACCATTAAAATTGCCAAGGCCTTGAAAACTGTAGGCTTGATCAATATTCAATTCGCGATTAAGGATGACAAGGTTTACATCATTGAGGCTAATCCAAGAGCATCAAGAACGGTACCTTTCATTTGTAAAGCATATCAGGAGCCATATGTCAATTATGCGACCAAAGTTATGTTAGGTGCGAAAAAAGTGAAAGACTTTGATTTTAAGCCTGTAAAGAAGGGATATGCGATCAAGGAGCCTGTATTTTCTTTTCATAAATTCCCAAATGTAAACAAGGAATTGGGCCCTGAGATGAAGTCTACAGGAGAGGCGATCTACTTTATTGATGACTTGATGGACGATTATTTTATGGAAATTTATTCTGAACGAAACCTCTACTTGAGTAGATAGGTTAGAACAACTATGATTAAATTTTTATTAATAGTCTTTTTGATTAGCTACCTCATTTACAAAGTAGGTGGTTTTCTGTTTAAGATGTTTTTTATGTCATTATCCCAGCAGCAGCGGCAGTCGAATCAGCGACAAACCAAAACAAAAAAGGAGGGGAATGTCAATATCGAATATCCTACGAAAGACTCTAAGCGTAATTCAAAAGGTTTTGAGGGCGGAGAATATGTTGATTATGAAGAAATAAAGGACTAACAACTCTCTGAAACTTCTTGATTAAAGGATGAGTGAACACCCATAGTTTTTCAGCCAAAATAGATAAATAGCTTTCACATTCTTTGGGTTATTTCTTTTGGTTTACTTTTACATTTCAAACAGTAATTCATGGCTTGGTTTAAAAGACAAGAAAAAGGGATTAACACCCCAACCGAAAAGAAAAAAGAAGCGCCTGACGGACTTTGGTATAAAACACCGAGTGGCAATATTATACACATGCGTGAGCTGAGAAACAATGCTTATGTGTGTCCTGATGATGACTATCATGTTCGTATCGGTTCAAAAGAGTATTTCGAAATTTTATTTGATAAAAACGATTTCAAAGAGCTTGATAAAGACTTAAGTTCTGGCGATCCTTTATCCTTCGTAGATACAAAAAAATATCCAGACAGAATTCTTGCGACACAGGAAAAGACAGAATTGAAGGATGCAGTAAGAACAGCTTACGGTCAGATCAACGGCCTTAACCTGACTATCGCATGCATGGACTTTGCTTTCATTGGTGGCTCAATGGGTTCAGTGGTTGGAGAAAAGATTGCTAGAGCTATCGATCATTCGATAAAAACTAAGACTCCTTTTTTAATGATCTCCAAATCAGGAGGCGCCCGAATGATGGAGGCAGGTTTTTCTTTGATGCAAATGGCTAAGACGTCTGCAAGATTAGCTTTGCTCTCCGAAGCAAAAATTCCATATATATCTTTAATGACTGACCCAACTACGGGTGGAGTGACTGCATCTTTTGCGATGCTCGGTGACTTTAATATCGCTGAACCAGGCGCATTAATAGGTTTTGCAGGGCCAAGAGTAATTCGAGAGACGATAGGCAAAGATTTACCAAAAGGATTTCAAAGTGCGGAATTCGTATTAGATCATGGTTTTCTCGATTTTATTGTCGATCGAAGGCAGTTAAAATCAAAATTGACAACCTTATTAAAATTAATTGCTAAGTAGTTAAACATTGTTGTTTAATTCGAGGTAATAACAACACTCAACCTTTTTAAAAGGAAGGGTTTATCGCGTATATTTGTAGTATATTTTAACATTAAAGGTTATTAACCTATGTCATCAATAGTAATAACAGCTATTATAGCATTCACAGCCGTCATCTTGTTGTTGGTTTTTATTCTCCTTTTTGCTCAGTCCAAATTGGTACAATCAGGTGATGTGAAAATTATCGTCAATGGTGACGAAGCTAATCCGATTATTGCGAGTGCTGGTTCTACACTGCTTTCAACTTTATCTGGCCAAAAAGTTTTCCTTCCATCAGCCTGTGGCGGTGGTGGTACTTGTGCCATGTGTAAATGTAAAGTAGAAGAAGGAGGAGGAGATGTTTTACCAACGGAGGTTGGTCATCTAAGCAGAACCGAACAAAAAGAAAAAGTAAGATTATCGTGTCAGGTAAAAGTAAAGCAGGACATGAGGATCGAAATTCCAGAGGAAATTTTTTGAATCAAGAAATGGGAGGCAACAGTGGTCAGAAACTATAACGTAGCTTCATTTATTAAGGAGTTTGTGGTAGAGTTGCCTGAAGATATGGATTATGAAGCTGGAGGATATATTCAGATAGAAGTTCCTCCATGCACAGTAGATTTTAAAGATATGGACATCACGGCTCATCCCGATGAGCATGATACTCCTGATAAGTTTCAAAAGGAATGGGACAAATTTGGTCTCTGGTCTTTGCAAATGAAAAATGATGAGACAATTGAGCGAGCATACTCAATGGCCTCATATCCTGCAGAAGGTAGAGAAGTGATGTTGAATGTAAGAATTGCTACACCACCTTGGGATAGAGCTGCAAACGGCTGGATGAAAGTTAATCCAGGGATTGCTTCTTCTTACATATTTGGGTTGAAACCAGGAGACAAAGTAACTATTTCAGGTCCTTATGGTGAGTTTTTCATCAACCCATCGGATTCCGAAATGCTTTATGTTGGTGGTGGAGCTGGTATGGCTCCAATGAGATCGCATCTCTATCACCTTTTCAAGACTTTAGAAACCGGTCGTAAAGTGAGCTATTGGTATGGCGGAAGATCTAAAAGAGAATTGTTCTACATAGATCACTTCAAACAGCTTGAAGATAAGTTTCCAAACTTTAAATTTTACATGGTGCTATCTGAGCCTATGGAAGAGGACAACTGGAAAGTTAAAAAAGACATGGAAGATGAGGAAGGTGATGGTTTCTTAGGATTTGTTCATCAGTCTGTTATCGACAACTACCTCAGCAAGCATGAAGCACCCGAAGAAATAGAATTATATTTTTGTGGGCCTCCATTAATGAATAATGCTGTTCAAAAAATGGGAGAAGATTACGGAATTCCAGATGAAAATATTCGATTTGATGATTTCGGAGGTTAAGAATTAAGAACTAATAGCAAGGGGAAACGAAAGTTTCCCCTTTTTTTATGCAAAAATGTAATTGATATGTACGAGAAGGCAAGTCTTTTATATTTTACACATCTTTTTTATCTCACTTTTATACTATGGATTTAAAGCTTTTTTTCGATTCAGTACACCCTGATATCGATGTTTCTAAGTATCCTTCAAATGCACTAGTACATTCTATCTATGTCAATACTGGGAATATGCCAGATATTGATGGGTTAGATATAGCCATTGTTGGTATTAATGAGGGTAGAGGTGCTGAAGAATATTCACAACCTGGTCTATCAAAGGCTGCTAATGAGATAAGGAAATCTTTTTATGACTTAAAGAAGGGCTTAGGTCAATTTAAAATAGCTGATTTAGGTGATTTGCGCAATGGACCAGAGCTAAGTGATACCTATTCAAGAATACAAGAGGTTGGAGCTTATTTAATGGAACAACGGATATTGCCAATATTCATAGGGGGTTCTCATAATATGGACTTAGGTCAGTACATGTCCTATGAAGAATTGGATAAGCTGGTGACGTTGTTGTCTGTTGATAATAAGCTTGATTTAGATGATCCTAAAAGAAGTATTCCTAGTTACTCGCACAATCATTCCATCTTTAAGCATGAGCCGAATTTTCTGTTCAATTATTACCAATTAGGTTATCAATCTTATTTGATTGATAAATCTGCTACTACACTATTGGAACAGCTGTCTTTTGAAGCGATCAGGTTGGGAGCTGTAAAAGAAAATATAAAAAACATAGAGCCCATTGTTCGTGATGCAGATATGCTTTCGTTTGATATTTCCGCGATACAGGCGCATTATTGTCCCGGAGGCGCAGATGCTAAAGTCTATGGGTTAACTGGCGAGGAGGCATGCCAAATTGCGTGGTATGCTGGCTTGAATGATAAACTGTCGTCCATAGGTTTCTACGGGTATGATGTAAATAAGGATGATGATGATAAAAAGACTGCATTCGTCATTGCCACTATGCTTTGGTATTTCATTGAAGGTTTTTACAATAGAAAAGGAGATAAGAATTTTTTCTCCAATGACTATATGGTTTACGAAGTTGCTTTTGGTGGAAACCCTGAATCCATTAGATTTTACAAAAGTACGCTCTCTGAAAAATGGTGGATGGAAGTACCTCACCCTGAGGACAAAGTGGGATTCATGAGAAGTAAAATGATTCCATGTAGCTATGATGACTATCAAATGGCGATGAAAGGGGAGGTGCCAGAAAAATGGATCACCATATACTCTAAATTCTAATTCAGGTTACCCAAGAGGTCATTGATTTTGGACTAGCTTATCGATATAAATGTCGATAAGAGACTGTGCGCAAGCTGACACATTGAAATCTTACGGTTTTGAATCAATTCTTAGCCACATTTGTGACGGTTACATTTTTAAATTTCGGGTGATATAATACTGAGTAATTCGTTATTGCTAAGAATAAAACGAATCGTCTTCTGGGATGACAAACCAGAGTATAAGATAGACCAGTACTCCCGGAAATGCCGCACTCAGGAAAGAAACTAAAATGTAGGCAATCCGGACCATTGAAGGGTCAAGTCCATAGTATTTAGCAATGCCGGCACATACACCTGCTAAGACGGAATCTCTAGATCTTGTTAATCTTTTATGCATATCGTAATTTATTTATCGTTTAAATAAGGAAGATTATGAGTGAAAATCTCGAATAGTTTAGCTGCGGAGTGATAGCTATTATTGCCAATAATTTTATTCGAACTGGTATTTTTTACTACTGGATTTTCTGTAGGTTTTTCAAGATGATTAAAAAAGCTACGCTTGTTTTGGCTGAACGTATCAGCATAGAATGTAAGTAGTATGGCAATGACTATTCCTATTACTAATAAGATAGTTTTAGTTTTTTTTGTTCGATTTTTGGCGGATGTTACTGGCATGATAAAAGATAGTCAATAGCCATGCCAAGAAATATAAAATATTGTTATACAGTGTGTTATATATGTAAAAGTCTTTCTTTGTGTACATTAGCGCACACTGTGCCACAATGAAAAACTGATAATCGGACACTTTTTTGAACCGCTAATCAGGAAAAATTATTAATTCATTTAAATCAAAAAGGAGCGAAACGTGGTTTCCTGTCTCGAGATGGGTTCGCTCGGTTTCAAGCTCAAAAGAGAATTGCTGTCGATGATCCTCGACCAAAAGAACATCATGCGGGCCTTTAAAGGATTTTTGTTTTATTATTCCCTGAATATGGCCTTCATCCTTTTGTCCTAGCCTTACTGATTCAGGCCGAATGAATAATGTGCCTCCTTTCGGTAAGTATTTTTGTTCGACTTTAAATGAGCCAAAAGGGCTGTTTAAAGTATTTTCGTTTACCGTGGCTGGTATGAATATGCCAGAGCCAAAAAGCTCCGCAACGTATTGATTATTAGGGTGCTTATATATCTGTGATGGCGAGCCAAACTGTAATAATTTTCCTTCGCTTAGTATCGCTACTTCATCAGCAATGGCAAAAGCGTCTGAAGCGTGGTGTGTGACGATGATAGTTGTAATGCCTAACCTTTTAATGATTGATAGAATTTCTGCTCTTACCTTGTTTTTAATTCGTTCGTCAAGGCTACTAAACGGTTCATCCATTAGCAATAGCTCGGGCGATGAGGCCAATGCTCTTGCCAATGCCACCCGTTGTTGTTGTCCACCTGAGATCTCATGGGGATATCTATTTTCCAGTCCGTTTAGATTTGTTAAAAGTAGCAGCTCTTCCAACCTAGCTTGAGCGTTGCTTCCATTGTAGCCAAAAAGAATGTTTTTCTTGACTGTCAAATGTGGAAACAATGCAAGATCTTGAAATACAAAACCAATCTTTCTTTTTCGGGGGCTTATCTGTTCTATCGATTTGTTGTCTAGCTTGATCGTGCCTGAGTCAAGTATTTCGAGACCGGCAATAAGTCGTAAAATGGTGGACTTTCCAGAACCACTCTCTCCTGTTAAAGCGGTTATTTGGCCTTCACCAATTTTAAGGTTGAAGTCGCTGAGAACTTTAGTTTGACCAAAGCTTTTATTGATATTTTCAATGGATAGTGCTTTCATGGTTTACTTCTCATTGACCTGTTGAGGATGTAAATAGGAATTATACCTACGAAAATAATCAGTAATGATGCTGCCGATGATTCAGGAGCCATCTCATCCGTGGCAAATTGGTAGGCATTGGTTGCTAGGGTATTAAAATTGAACGGTCGCAAGATTAATGTGATTGGAAGTTCCTTGCTAATATCCACAAATATTAGAATAAGACTAACGAGAATTGAACGTTTGATTAGTGGTAGATGAACTTTAATCAGTGTTTTGAAGGTAGAAGCTCCCAGTGTAAGCGCAGCATCGTCTATTGATAGTGAGTTTTTTTTTAGCCCTGAAACTATGGGACTATAACCTACCGCAAAAAATCGGACAGTGTAACCAAACAATAATGCATAAATACCAGCATAGATCAGTTCATTATCAATCAAAAGAATGCTTGCAATTATACCTATGGCAATAACTGCTCCCGGCATGGCATAACCAAGGGAGGTAAGCTTAGACAATGGCTGTATGTATTTGAGGTTTTTAAGGACTCTGAATGCATAGGCAATAGCAATTCCCATGCAAATAATAATTAAAGAGCTGTACAGTGATAGCGTTAATGTGTTTCCAATTATTTCTATAAAATTTCCCCAGTTGGTATGAGTAAAAGAAAGATTTAGCCACCAGAGAAGTTGCCCGAGGGGAACAATAAAAGCCAAAGTAAATGTGCTTAACACGCCTACCATGACAATGATTTTTTTTGACCCAATGATTTTTTCTCTGGTAAGAGCTCTGGAGGAACTTGCCTCACTGATAACTTTTTTTCGAGTAATCCACCATTCCAGGCTTAAAATGAATATTACGAATAATAGTAGAATAGCTGCTAAAAATATGGCAGAAGGCATATCTCCAAGAGAAAGCCATGATTTAAAAATTCCAGTAGTGAAAGTGGGTATTCCAAAATATTTAACCGTGCCGTAATCATTGAGAACCTCCATGATAACTAAGCTTAAACCTGAAAATATGGCCGGCCATGCAATGGGTACTGCCACTTTATAAAATGATTGAAATTCTGTGGCTCCTAATATTTTGGATGCTTCTAAAAGTTGTGATGATTGATTGGCAAAAGCGGCTCGACTTGTAAGATATATATAAGGATAAAGCACCATGCTCATGACAAAAATGGCTCCCCAACCATTCATGATATCTAGATAAACATCATCGAGCCAAGGTGTTGCTCTTAAGGCAATTCTGATTGGTCCTGCGTAATCCGTAAGTCCTGCGTAAGCAATACCATTAATGAATGTTGGAATGGCTAATGGGAGAATAAGCATCCATTCAAGTTGTTTTCGGAAGGGAAAATCATACATAGTGATGGCCCATGCACAACCTACACCTATAAGAAGACTAAGTGATATTACGCCGCTGCTAATCCATAAAGTATTGGTAATGTAGGCGCCAAGCACAGTATTGCTCAGCGCAGTTATATTTTGGAAGTTGATGCCTGCAGTTTTGGTTAAGACCATTAGCAAAGGCCCAATAAGAAGAAAGCTCCCAGTCAATGCGATTGAGAGCCATCCAATATTTTTAATTTTTAATTTGTTGATTATTTCCAACCCCCTTCATCGAAAACAACCACAGCTTTTTCTGTTAAGCTCATATCCCTTGCAAAGGCGAGCCCACTTGCTTTGAATTCTCCGAAGGTTGCTACCGTGCTATCTGCAGGAACTTCTTTATGAGCAGGGTATTCAAAGGAATTGGCTGCATAGAACTTTTGAGACTCTTCACTGGTCAAAAACTCCAATAATTTAACTGCATTTGCTTTGTTTGGAGCTGACTTAGTTACTGCAGCGCCACTGACATTGATATGTGTGCCCTCTTTTTCTTGATTTGGGAAAATAACACCAACGCTTTTTCCAACAGCAACTTCCTCTGGATTGGAAGAGTTGAGTAAGGAGGCCAGATAATACGTATTCACCACGGAAACTTCTCCCACACCCGATGCAATGGCTTTTATTTGATCTCTATCGCCACCTTTTGGATCACGCGCCATATTCGCAACAACGCCTTTCACCCAATCTTGTGCAGCTCCCTCACCTTCTGCTTCGATGATGTAAGCCAGTAAAGATTGATTATATCCACTTCCTGATGACCGAATGACCACTTTGTCTTTCCATTCAGGTTTTGCCAAATCAGAATAGGTGGTGATTGTGGCTGGATCTACATCCTTAAGATCATATACAATGACTCTTGCTCTGTAAGTCAATGGAAACCAAAGTCCGTCGGTATCCAATAATTGCGGTTTTAAATTTTTCGAATTACTTAAATCTACTTTTTGAAATAATGCTTTATTTTTTGCTCTATTTAATCGCGCGGCATCTACCGTTATGAATACATCGGCTGGGGATAAGGCGCCTTCCATTTCTAGTCTATTGATCAATTCATCTGCACCCGCATTGACAACATTTACTTTGATTCCGGTTTGCTCGGTGAACTTTTCAAGGAGGATATTGTCAGACTCGTAATGTCTTTGGGAATAGACATTGACCACTTTTTCTTTTTCCGAAGAATTGCCTTTTTCTCCTTTTGGTGAACTACATGATGCAACCACTAGTAGAGCGCAAATTAGATATAGATACTTCATGAAATTGTTTTTTAATTGAGGTTCGAAGTTAATATTATTTAGACTGTTTCTAAATAATATCTACCAGAGAAATGTTCATAATTTCTCAACCACTGATCACAAACCACCGAGAGTCTGCATCATCTTCACTAGATTTTGCACAAGATGTGTATAGATTCGAACACATGATGGATAACTTAATCAAATCGAAAATTTACTTTTCATTTTTTATGCTACTCAGTTTTGCCGTTCGGTCTCAGGATGTCTCAGAAAAGACCATGGATTTTGAATTGTATGATCCAGTATCTACGCTGGTCGTTCCAGAGAACCCAGTAAAGCGAGCGAAATTTCCTTTCGTTGATGTTCACAGTCATCAATGGAACTTAACCAAGGAAAAAATAACCAAAATAGAAGAAGAAATGGATTCACTCAACATGGCTATTATGGTCAACTTGAGTGGTCGTGGCTATGATCGAGAAGCTGGAGATATTGGCACTCAAGAGTATCTGGCTTCAATGGCACGACGAATTCAGGGTGAAGCCCCAGGTCGGATAGCGCTGTTTACCAATGTTTCATTTAAAAATATTGGGGAGAAGGGATGGAGCAGACAGGCGGTAAAACAGCTTGAAGAAGATGTTAAAAATGGCGCTAAGGGGTTGAAAATATACAAAAGCCTCGGCTTGGGTATCAATGATATTAATGGCCATCGTGTTCCGATTGACGATCCTCGGCTTGATCCGGTTTGGGCTAAATGTGGAGATTTAGGTATTCCAGTATTGATTCATGCGGCTGATCCGAAATCCTTTTGGGATCAGCACGATGAAAAGAATGAGCGCTGGTTAGAATTGAAACTTCGCCCTGGAAGAAAACGAGAAGTCAACGATCCTGCACCTTGGGAAACCATCATTGCCGAACAACATCATATTTTCAAAAAATATCCAAATACCACTTTTATCAATGCACACATGGGTTGGATGGCCAACGACTTGAAAAGCCTAGGTGAGCATCTTGATACTTTTGATAATGTGTACGTTGGTATAGGCGCAGTGATTGCAGAATTGGGCCGTCAGCCAAGAATGGCGGGTAAATTTTTCGAAACATACCAAGACCGGATTCTTTTTGCAAAAGATGCTTATAATAAGGAGGAATACTACACCTATTTTCGAGTATTGGAAACGGAGGATGAATATTTTCCATATTATAAAAAGTATCATGCCTTTTGGAGAATGTACGGTTTAGGACTATCTGATCAGATATTGAAAAAAGTCTATTATCAAAACGCACTAAAAGTTATTCCCGGATTGGATGCGAGTTTGTTTGAATAATGGACTTTTCTGATAGAAAACGATTTTTATATGTAGATCAACAGACAGGTAAGATTATCCGATAATCTAGGTCTTGAACTTTGGAGAAACGCACAAAAAAAATCCCTTGATAAACAGTTATCAAGGGATTTTCAATTAAGATATCGGGATAGTTAATCTTTTTTAGTATTTAGATCGACTACAATTGGCGTAGCGATGAATATAGAAGAGTAAGTACCTACCAGAATACCAATGAGCAATGCGAATGAGAATCCTTTTAATACTGCACCACCGAATAAGAATAATATAACAACAACAATCAAAGTAGTGACTGAAGTAATCAAGGTACGGCTTATTGTGCTGTTGAGTGATTCGTTGAAAACTGCTTTCATTTCACTTCCTTTTTTGATTCCTAAGTTTTCTCTGATTCTATCAAATACAACCACCGTATCATTGATGGAATATCCAATAATCGTCAAAATAGCAGCTACGAATACTTGATCCACCTCGAAATTAGCACCAAATAAGGTGGCTATCGCAAAAGCTGAAAGTACAAACAACGTATCGTGAAAAAGAGCAATGATTGCTCCAAGTCCAAACTGCCATTTTCTAAATCTTAATAAGATATAAATAAAGATAGCAATGAGGGCAAACAGCGCAGATTCAAAAGATGAATTCTTAATATCATCAGCAATCGTCGCGCCCACTTTTGATGAGCTACTGATTGTAAACTCACTATCCGTGATTTCAGCATCATCAATGGTGTAGGCCAAACCAGTGGATTCGGTCATACCTTTGATTAAAGACTGCCTTACTTGTAAGTCAGCAGCATCTGTTTCATCATCTATGAGGTAGGTCGTAGTGATTTTTAAAATATTGCTAGCCCCAAATGTTTTCACCTCTGTACTTTGCCCGTCAAAGAAAGGCGTCAATCCTGATTTCAATTTTGATGGCGCAATAGCCTCATTCATGGAAACAACATATGATCTACCCCCTTGAAAATCAACACCAAGTGTTAAGCCATTGGTGACCATAGCCACCATACCAATGGTGATAAATATGGTAGAGAATATATAAGCCATCTTTCTTTTTGATAAGAAATCGAAAGAAAGGTTAGTAAGTGCATTTCTTGAAAAAGCATTAGAGAAAGAGAGTTTGGATTGGTCTCCTTTTTTGGAAAAAGCTTCTACAATGACTCTCGTGATGAATACAGCACTGAAGAATGAACAGCCTATACCAATCATTAAAGTAATGGCGAATCCTTTAACTGGACCTTGACCCAAGGTGTAAAGAATCAAACCTGTAATAAATGTCGTAACGTTCGCATCAATAATTGAGCTGTAGGCCTTGCTATAACCACTGGAAATAGCGGCTTTTAGTCCAGCACCATTTCTCAATTCTTCTTTGATTCTTTCAAAGATCAGCACGTTCGCATCAATGGACATACCAATCGTCAATACAATACCTGCGATACCCGGTAAGGTAAGTGAGGCACTTAATTGAGCAAGTATTCCAAGAATAAAAAAGATGTTAAAAAACAAGGCAACATTGGCGATTAATCCACCTTTAGCATAATAGACAACCATGAAAATGATCACGATCAATAGACCAGCTAAAATAGAAGTTAAACCTTGATTACGAGCAACCTGACCAAGCGTAGGTCCGATAACAACATCCTCTACGATCGTAGTAGGCGCAGGTAGCGCACCTGCTTTCAGTATGTTGGCTAAATCTTTCGCCTCTTCAACAGTGAAATTTCCTGAGATCGACGAGTTACCATTAGGAATCTCATTGATAACATTAGGCGCGCTGTAAACGAAATTATCAAGCACGATAGCGATTCTCCTATTAACGTTCGCTGCTGTCAACCTTCTCCATGATTTGGCACCTTGTGCGCTCATTTGCATGGATACGGCAGGTCTTGCTCTTTCATCAAGATCTTGTCTGGCATCAGTGATTACTTCACCTGTTAAAGGTGCTTTCCCAGTTCTTGAAGTTTTGATCGCATGGAGTTCGATTAATTCTAAAGGGTTCACCCCTTCAGTAACTGTTGGCTTTACCTCCCACAAAAACCTCATGGTGGAAGGAATCAAAGATTGTATATCCTCTCTTTGGAGAATTCGGTTGATTTTTGCCGTATCAGATACTTCGTACACCAAGCCGTATTGCGCTTTCAACAATGAAAATAGTGGCGAAACCTGATCATTGAATGCTGAGTCTAATGCGTCTGTGGTTTTTGCTGAATCCAAACTTGTTCCAGTTGAATCAGAGTCATCGCCTAGTAATGCGGCAAGGTCATCTTCTTCAGCAGACTCTTGAGAGTCATCACCTTCAGATCCTAGGTTATCCAAGTCAAAGTCCGATTTCTGCTCTGCTACAATTAACTCATTCATTGCAGTAAGTGTAGGGCTGATTTCTTGAATGTCGTAAACTTCCCAAAATTCGAGCTTGGCTACACCTTGCAATAGTTTTCTTACTCTTTGAGGGTTATCAACACCAGGTAATTCGATTTGAATTCTACCAGTTCCTTGTAATCTTTGGATATTAGGTTGAGAAGTACCAAATCTGTCAATACGCGTTCTGAGGATATTAAAAGACCTTTCGATCGCGCTTTCTACTTCTAAGTTAATGATGCTTAATACATCCTCATCACTTGAGCTAAGGCTGATTCGTCCTCTGTTGGTGGCATTTGCGAATATGTAGGCTAAGCTTTTGTCTGGTGCACTTTCCTTGAAAAGGCTATAAAACTCATCTACGAAATTGATTTGCGTTCCTTTGATGTTCTTTTTGGCCTCCGCAAGGGCGTTAAGAAAATCAGGATCCTGATTGTTTCCGCTCATACCTTTAAGAATATCGACTGGGGAAACTTCAAGTGTAACATGCATACCACCTTGAAGATCGAGCCCTAGGTTAAGTTCTGTTTCTTTAATATCCTGATAGGTGTAATCGAGTCCGAGCAAATTATAAACTGGCTCATTCCAAATCGAGTCAAGATATCTTTGCTTCTCAGAAAAGTCAACATTGCCATCGGGTCCTGTTGTGCTTTCGGTGGCATTTTTTTGAATGGAATTTGCTATAAATGTGAACGACAAGTAGTAGACACACAACAGCGAAATAACGATTGTTAATAAAATAACGAATCCTTTATTGTTCATGGGTTTGATTATTAGTGATCAGTGGTGAGATCAATATTTTGATACATCACTTAATCGATTGTTTTTAAAAAAAAATTATTGAGATATAAGGGGCTTGATTCAAAGAAATTGAAATCTCACCAGTGAATTCAATTACTCGGTGTTTATACCGTGCAAGGGAGCTTTAGCGAAAATTATTTAATGAAAATACCTTCCTTTAAGCTTTTCTAATGAAAAACTAGGGTGCGTTTGGCGATATGATAAGCCGGAAAAGTATTTGAAAGCCTCGAATGCAGTGAGATTGTACTTGATGTTTGAAATCTCGTGCAATCTCCTCATCTGACTCCTCGACGATTTCTCTTACTAGCACAAACTGGTGATCCAATTCGATATGGGCCGAAGAGTTTAATATATCAAACGATTTGACACCAAGCTGAGGAATCTCTGACGATTCTTCTCCTTGATCCGCTGCTGTTTTTTCTTGAGAGGTAAATTGATGATTACTAGTACATAGAATCAATATAGAAACTATTAATCCTAGCACCACTACTACATTCCTGTTCGATATGTTATTCTTTGCTTTCAAAGCGGCACAAAAGTATAGAAATTAATGACAAAAACTTAAGAGCTTTTAATTTCTCATTTTGTTTTTGAGAAATGTTAAGATTACGTCTAGTGCCATATTGAAGCCTTTGTAGTTTGGTACGATCAGGTCAGCATCATGTTTATGTGGCTCTATGTATCTTTTGTAAGATGGGGTTACATGGTGCTGGAATCGATAGAGAACGTCACTTAGGTCATATCCGCGCTCTTCAGCGTCTCTCGTAATTCTTCGTGTGAGCATGAGATAGTCTGGCGCTTCTATGTAGATTTTCAGATCCAATAGCTCACGAACTTCTTCGAAAAAAAAAGTAAAAATTCCTTCGACAACTATTATTGGAGTTGATTTGATCTTGATTTTCTTTGACTCAGCAGCACTATTGTTGAACGTGTATTCCATAATGCTGATATCCTCTCCATTTTTCAATGCCTGAAGATCTTTGTAAAACCTTTCACGATCAAGTGATTCGGGCAAGTCGAAATTCTCTATTCCTTTATCATCTTTTGGTTGCGCCGCTCGTGGTTTATAATAATTATCTAATGAAAGCAAACTTGCTTCTGAAGACTTAAAGCTATCCATCAAGGCTCTTAAAAAAAGCGTTTTCCCCGAGCCTGAACCACCAGATATACCTACTATGATTGGGTTACTCATGGTTTAAACGTTTCGAGATGAGATACTAATTTTTGGAATGCAAGTGCTCTATGAGAGATTTTATTTTTTTCGGACAAATCCATTTCTGCAAAGGTGGTGTCATATCCTTCGGGTACAAATATCGGGTCGTACCCAAAGCCACCTATGCCTTTTTTCTCATTCAGAATGTGCCCTTTAACTATTCCTTCAAACTGAATACTTTCTTTAGCGCTAGATATGAATGTGATGACCGTTTTAAAATGAGCGCTTCTATCAGTTTTGTCAGCCAACTTATCTAGCAGAAGATCCATATTGTCGCCACTGTTTTTTTGAGCGCCTGCATATCTCGCCGAGTATACACCCGGTTCTCCATTGAGGACATTGACCTCTAATCCTGTGTCATCCGCAAAGCATGCGACATGGTAGTTTTTGAAAACATAAGACGCTTTGATCAGAGAATTTTCCTCTATTGTCTTTCCATCTTCTACTATTTCTTCTGTAAGACCCAGGTCATCTAGGTTTTTTAGAGAAATAAATGAAGGCAGTATTTTCTGTATTTCTACAAGCTTATTGGCGTTATGAGATGCGAAATATAATTCCATTATCTTCTATATACGGGTCTTATCTCTATCGCTGCTGGCGTATTCGCTGGGTAGCCCCAAGCGGTAATGGGCGTGCTGCTAAATGCCAAACGGGAAGGAATCAATATCATCGCGCGACCGCCAATCTTTAGTTTCCCTAAAGAAGCAATCACCCCTTCTTTGTAACCAGTTTCGGCAAATGGGGTATTAAAAACTCTTGTTAGAGGATTTACAAACCAAGGTCCGTTTGTATATGTGCATATTTCTGGCTCATATACTCTTCCTGATCCGAAAATTTCTTCATCTTGTGCGAGTTGTAATATCGAGGTTTGGTATATCAGGTCATCTTCTGCAGAACTTAATATGAAATTGAAGGAAATAATGTCATTTAACTTGATCTCCTCACCAGTACCCTCTTCAAGAATGGTATAAAATGCACCACTCGATGTGGTGTCTATGTTAGTGTAGCCCTTTAGGTCAATATAATCGCGAATCGTCTCCAAGTCTGCTTCAAATTGTACATCCGGATCTATTACTTCCACGACGTTTCCCTCTCCACAGGAAATATTAAAAAGGCAAATTGTGCCAACAAGCACTATTAAAAATAATTTTTTCATCTTCATTTCATCTTCACATCAACTACTTCAATATCAAAAACCATAATGGCATAAGCTGGGATACTTGGATTCGGTTTTCTTGAGCCGTAAGCCAACGGGCTTGGAATATATAAGGTTGCTTCTGTGCCTTTATTTAGATGCCCTAAACCTTCATCCCAGCCTTTAATTACTTCACCGTTTCCTACGGTTAGTTCAAAAGCTTCTTTTCTTTCATAGGACGAGTCAAATATCTCACCGCTCAAAAGTCGACCAATATATTGAACAACGACAGTATCACCGGATTTAATTTTCTCACCTTGTCCTTGTTTTTTGATCATGTATCTTAAACCAGATGCCGTAGTAGTAGCCACTATATTATTCACCATGAGATAGTTGTCTATAGAATCTCCATCGGAAATGAGCTTTTCTTGTAAAGTCGCGGCATTATTATCATTAGCGCTGATACCAGTATTAAGTTCTGATAGAACGTTATACTTAGCAAAACCAATATCTGAAAATTGACGCACGACTTTGAGGCCTATTTCGATTGAGCTTGTGGGAGGGATACTATCAGGCACTTTGAGCTTGTAAGTTTTTCCGAAGAGATCTTGCGCAGTTGTTTCAAAAGCGACACTGTCTCCAACATTCATACTACTTATAACCTCCCAAAGATGGCCGGCATTTTCTTCTTTAGAAAATCGTAGTATTAGGGGTTTTGTGGGGTAGGAGTGGTGCAAAGTATTGCCTTTGTGATCACGCTGTTTCATGAAAACCATCAATATGGAGTCAGCTTGTGTCGGTTCACCTTCACTCCGTGTGATGTATCGAACCTTGAACCCAGACTCAGTTTTGAATGATTGGTCTGTTCCACAACTGATCAGATACATTACCAAGAATAGCAAGAGGCTATTTCTTACCATTATTAAGGATTGATTTTCGGTATGAGTGACTTGAATTTCTGGACGGTATTTTCTAGGCTATCATGAGAGATTCCACCTGCGGCATTCTTATGGCCTCCTCCATTAAAATGGTCTTCTGCAAAGGAGTTGACTGCATAATCGCCAACAGAGCGGAAGGACATTTTCACCTCTCCGTTTGTTTCCATGATGATGGCGGCAATCACAATATCCTTGATCGAAAGTGCATAATTTACAAGGCCTTCCGTATCTCCTGATTTCAGATCGAATCGGTCATGCTCTTCTTGGTTGATCACAAAATAGGCAAGTTGCGCTTTTTTGTCAACGGTCAATTTTTCCATCAACGAATAGCCAATGAATCTTAATCGATTGAGTGAGTTCGTATCATAAATGGCTCTACTTACTTTGTTGGCATCCGCACCAAGATCAATAAGTTCGGCTACTATTCTATGAATTTTTGCTGAAGTAGAAGGGTGTTTAAAAGAACCTGTATCGGTCATGATGCCAGCGTAAAGGCATTCTGCCATATCAGCGTCTATTTTATCTTTTCCATTGAGCAGGATGATAAGGTCATAGATCAATTCGGCTGTTGCTGCGGCTTTTTTGTTCCAGAATTCAAAATCCGCGAAATGTTCGGGGTTTAAATGATGATCAACGAGGAGTTTCTTTGCTGTACTCGATCGAACAAGTTCTCCCAAATTTTTTATTCTATTTAAACTCGAAAAATCAAGGCAGCAAATAAGATCTGATTCCGCAATGATATTTGTTATTTTTTCTAAAGTGTCGTCTCCATTTACAATGACATCATCGTTTCCTTTCATCCAACAAAGAAAATCGGGATAATCCGTAGGAGTAACAACATAAACTTCATGCCCTCTTTTTTTGAGATAGTGATACAAACCAAGCGACGAACCCAATGCATCAGCATCGGGGCTTGCATGGGTAGTTATGGTGATTGTCTTAGGAATTGCCAAATAGGCTGAAAAGTCCTTAATATTCTTCATTAATAATTGCCATCTGACAAGAAGTGAATCGCAAAAGTCACAAGAAAAGGCAATAATTACAAAATATTAGTTTGTCTCTCATTAATCGCATTACAATATTAGCTTTGCAGCTGATTTAGAAATTGACAAATTATAAATACAAAATGGCAGAAAAAACAACATTCACAATGATCAAACCTGATGCATATGCAGCAGGTAATAGTGGCGCAATAATCAAAATGATTGAGGAGGCAGGGTTTACAATAGGAGCAATGAAGCTAACGCGATTATCTGAGGAAAAAGCAGGTGGTTTCTATGAAGTTCATAAAGAGAGACCATTTTATGGCGATTTAGTGAAGTATATGTCGTCAGGACCAATTATCGCCATAGTTCTACACAAAGAAAATGCGGTAGCGGATTTTAGAACATTGATAGGAGCAACTAATCCTGCAGATGCTGCGGACGGAACTATCAGAAAATTGTTTGCTACTTCGATCGAAGCAAATGCTGTTCATGGCTCTGATTCTGATGAGAATGCGAATATCGAAGCATCATTTTTCTTTTCAAGCTTGGAAAGATATTAATAAATAATTCCGACTAGGATCCCGATACTGGTTCGGGATCTAGTTTTTCTACCCAAAAGTTGTTGAAACCTTCGCCAATATGTAAGGTCACTTGGTTGAGTTGAAGTAATTCTAATATTGCCAGAAAATTGAATATTACCAGAATTTTTTCTGGTTTTTCGCTGACCATCTCCGCAAACGAAATTTTACCGTTGACACTTTTTAGCAATCTATTGATGATATAGTCTTTTTGGCTTGAAATAGTAAAAGCGTACTGCACTACTTGATGAATGGGCTTGTTCTTTTCCAATTCATACCGCGAAAGCACTTTCTCAAATACTCTCATCATTTTATATAAGTCGAGATCTTGAAGTTCGGATTCTACATCAATATTTTCTGAAAGTTTTTTTATTTCATCGAGAAGATTTCCACGTGATTCTCTGTCGAGTCTGTCTTTTTCCAGCTTCGATAATTCACCGATTACGGATTTATATCGCTTATATTCCAGCAAATGCCTCACTAATTCTTCCCGAGGATCAATCTCGTTACCCTGCTCGTCTATCGACGGTCTTGGGAGAAGGAGTTTTGCTTTAATGCGCATTAAGGTCGCAGCAACCAATATAAATTCACTGGCCAGCTCCACATTAAGTTTTTCAAGATGATGTATATAATCTAAAAAATCCTCTGTGATTTTATAAATCGGAATATCATAGATGTCTAACTCATCTCGTTCTATAAAAAACAACAATAGATCAAATGGCCCTTCAAAAAGGGGAAGCTTTATTTCGAAACCTTCTTTTGAAACTTTATCACTCACAATTATTCAAAGCTACAATTAAAACTCATTTTAGGGCAAAGTAGAAATATAAATTACCTTTACCTTTTGAGTTTTGAAAAACAATTGTGTTCCGGGAAAGTTCTGCAATCAACCCCATAACAATAATCTATGGATATTAAACCAGGAGCGCTTTTAGCGCAAATATCATCTCCGGATGATTTAAAAAAAATCGATGAGAGAGATCTCCCCCGTCTTTGTCAAGAGCTGAGAGATTTTATTATTGATAATGTCTCCATTTATGGTGGTCATTTTGGTGCTAGTCTTGGCGTTGTTGAATTAACGGCTGCCATACATTATGTTTTCAATACGCCCGATGATCAACTGGTTTGGGATGTGGGACATCAGGCTTATGGACACAAAATACTCACTGGTCGGATGTATGATTTTCCATCGAACCGGAAATACGGTGGAATGTCTGGTTTTCCCAAAAGAAGTGAAAGTCCTTACGACGCTTTTGGTGTCGGTCACTCCTCTACTTCCATATCAGCTGCATTAGGCATGGCATTTGGCTCGCAATATAAAGGCGAAGCAGAACGTCAGCACATTGCGGTAATAGGTGATGGAGCTATGACGGGAGGATTGGCTTTCGAGGCGATGAATCATGCTGGTGATTCCAACAAAAACCTACTTATTATTCTCAATGACAATTGCATGTCGATCGACCCGAATGTTGGGGCGCTAAAAGATTACTTGACCGACATCACCACATCTCATACTTATAATCGGTTCAGGGATGACATTTGGAAAATCTTGGGCAAGATCAGCAAGTTTGGACCGAATGCTCGAGATATTGTTGCTAATGTCGAGAACAGTGTGAAATCCTTTTTGCTCAAGCAATCAAACATGTTTGAGTCATTGAATTTACGATATTTTGGACCAGTGGATGGTCACGATGTGAATCATCTTGTTCAAGTTCTCAAAGACTTAAAAGATATCAAAGGCCCGAAAATTCTTCATTGCGTTACAGTCAAAGGAAAGGGATATTCTTTGGCTGAGAAAGACCAAACCAAATGGCATGCACCAGGAAAATTTGATAAAATAACTGGTGAGATACATAAATCAGTTCCAGTTAATCCGCAACCACCGAAATACCAAGAAGTTTTTGGTCATACCTTGGTTGAACTGGCCAAGAATGATAAAACAATCATGGGTATTACACCTGCTATGCCAAGTGGTTCTTCCATGAATATCATGATGAAAGAAATGCCTGACCGTGCCTTTGATGTCGGTATCGCTGAGCAGCACGCCGTAACTTTTTCGGCAGGACTTGCTACACAGGGATTAACGCCTTTCTGCAACATCTATAGTACTTTCATGCAGCGTGCTTATGATCAGGTCATTCATGATGTATGTATACAAAAATTACCTGTTGTATTTTGTCTTGATCGAGCAGGAGTTGCCGGTGCAGACGGCCCAACTCATCATGGAGCCTATGATTTGTCTTTCATGAGATGCATACCTAACATGGTGGTATCAGCGCCAATGAATGAGGAGGAATTGAGAAACCTTATGTATAGTGCTTCTCTCTATAAGGATGGAGCATTTACCATTAGATATCCGAGAGGAGCTGGAGTAATGCCGGAGTGGAAAACGCCTTTTAAGAAAATACCAATAGGTAATGGACGTGAAGTTAAGGCCGGAGAAGAGTTGGCTATATTGAGCATTGGTCATGTTGGAAACTACGCGGTTGAAGTAGCAAACAAATTTCAAGGTCAAGGAATTGACATTGGGGTGTATGATATGCGTTTTGCAAAGCCATTAGATGAAAAACTACTCCATGAAATATTTAAAAAATACACTAAGGTCATCACTGTTGAAGATGGATGTGTTGTAGGTGGATTTGGTTCTGCTATTTTGGAATTCATGGTTGATCATCAATACAAGGCAGATGTAGTGCGCCTAGGAATACCAGATAGAATTGTTGAGCACGGAGAGCAGTCCGAGCTTCATAGCGAATGCGGGTATGACCCAGAAGCAATCTATCTTCAAGCGTCAAAAATGTTGCAAGTAGAGAAAGTTTATTAGGCAAACCAAAACATAGTTTTTGACCAGTTTCTGGTTTTCTTCCCTATAAATCGGTATTATTCCTACTGCAATGCAGTTCCGTGAAGCCATATCGATCTCTGTAATACTTATAAGCCTGCTCCTCGGATGTAGAAATACATCTTCAGTTGATCAGAGAGTGCCTGAAAAAACCGCTCCTAAGGAAGAGATAGTAGACTTTGATTTTAGAAAAATCAAGGAGCGCGGTTACATTATCGCAATTATGGACAATAGTTCCACAGGGTTGTTCATATACAAGGGTAAAACCATGGGATATGAATATGAGCTACTTCAAAGATTTGCTGAACTTCACGATTTAGAGCTTCGGATCAATGTCACCTCAAGTTTGGAAGAAGGTTTCAACCAATTAAATAGGGGTGAGGGCGATGTACTTGCTTACAATTTAACGGTAACGAAAGAGCGTCAAAAAAGAATTGACTTTACGGCTTATCACAATCTTGTAAGTCAGGTTTTGATTCAGAGAAAACCGAAAAACTGGCGAGGGATGAAGCTTCATGAAATCGAGAAGTCTTTGATTCGTAATCCAATTGATCTTATTGGGAAAAAAGTACATGTGAGGCATCACTCGGCATATCTTGAAAGACTTGAAAACCTGTCCAACGAAATCGGTGGTGATATCATTATTATCGAGGAATTCCCTTCTCTTGAAACGGAATCAATCATACAGAGAGTTGCAAATGGTCAGTACGATTACACAGTAGCAGAAGAAGATGTTGCACTTGTAAATGCCATGTACTACAATAATCTGGATGTAAATATGCAGATTAGTCTGCCCCAACAACTGGCTTGGGGAGTAAGGAAAAATGCAGATAGTCTTTTGCTTGAGTTAGATGATTGGATTTTGAAAATGAGAAAGACTGTAGAGTATCACGTCATCTATGATAAATATTTTAAAAGCAGGAAACGCTCTCTTGTACGGTCACAGAGTAAGTATAATTCACTATCTGGAGGTGAAATCTCTCCTTATGACGACATGATTAAGGAATCAGCTGCTCAGCTTGATTGGGACTGGAGGTTACTTGCCGCCCAAATATATAGGGAATCAAAATTCAACCCGGAAGCCAAGTCATGGGCCGGTGCTGTTGGTTTAATGCAGATCATGCCTAAGAGTGCAGAGGAGTACGGCGTGGTAGACTTATTATCTCCCGAACGAAATATTTATGCTGGAACGCAACATTTGCTGTGGTTAAAAGAATACTGGTCTAAAAAGATTGACGATCCAAATGAGCGCTTGAAATTTGTATTGGGGAGTTATAATGTAGGGCATGGACATGTAAATGACGCCATTAAATTGGCGGTAAAATATGGTAAAGACCCCCAACTCTGGGACGAGGTGATTGCTGAAATGCTTATTTTAAAATCGAAACCAAAGTATTATACTGACCCGATAGTGGAGTTTGGTTATTGCCGCGGCACTGAGCCTGTCGATTATGTCAAAAGAGTCCTCTCTTATTATGACAATTACAAAGCAATTTTTCCTGATCCTGAATTAATGGACAGTAAACTTAGCGAAAATACTTTGCCATAATTTTTGCGGAAGATAGACTTAAAGGAATACCTCCGCCAGGATGAACGCTTCCACCACAGAAGTATAAATTTTTCACTCTTTTACTTACATTGGCATGTCGTAAAAACGCAGCAAACAGGTTATTGGAACTGTTTCCATATAGCGCGCCCAGTGACGAGCCCGTCCTTGATTCAATAGATCTGGGCTCAAGGATGTCTTCAGTTTCTATCAACGCTTCCATATCTACTTTTAAAATGGCAGAGAGCTTTGTGATCATATTTGAGCGAGCTTGTGCAATAAGTAAGTCCCAATCTTGACCTTGATTGTTGGGAACGTTGATCATTGTAAACCAATTCTCACCATAATTGGGAGCATCACTAGCATTGTTTTTTGAGCTTATGTTTACATATATCGTAGGGTCTTCGAATATAGATCCACGATTAAATATGTGGTCAAATTCTAACTTATAATCTTGGCTAAAGAAAATATTATGAAGATCAAGCTTCTCAAATTGCTTTTTCACTCCCCAGTAAAAAATCAATGCAGAACTCGACTTTGGTTGATTCACAATCAACTTTGGAGGCCTAATACTTGGTAATAGGTGTTTATAAGTATTTACAACGTCCACATTACTCACGATGCGATCAAAATGGTGGTCTATGTTGTTTGATCGCACGCCAATGGCCTGTCTATCTTTTAAAAGGATAAGATCAATAGGGCTGTTAAAATGAAATATTACACCTTGTCTCGTCGCTAATTCGTAAAGTGAATGAGGGATGGAATACATGCCTCCTTTTGGAAAAAAAGCACCTATGCCCATTTCCAAGTGGGGTATGATATTCATGGTAGCAGGTGTCTTATAAGGATCAGACCCGTTATAGGTCGCGAACCTATTGAAAAACTGAACAGTTTTTGAATTTTTAAATAACTGCTCATTAGCTCTGCTCATTGTTTTGGTAAAACCTAAAAAAGGCATTTTAGCATAAGCAGAGAAGGCCTTTTTGGATAAAAAAGTGCGAATATCTTGGAGGGAACTAAAAACAAATAGATCGGCAAGGGTATCGTATAATTCTTTGCTTTTGGAAAGTGCTTTTCTTAAGCTTGACTCTTTTTCTCCCAGTTTACTACTTAACTCATCGATAAATTTTTCTTGATCGGCATAAGCCGAAAATTCAGTGCCATCAGGGTAAAAATAATTACAAACAATAGGTAATTTCTCGTAATTGAAATGTTCTCTTGGATTCTCGCCCGCTAATTCAAAAAGCTCGTCAACCAGAGTTGGCAGTGTGAAAAGAGATGGCCCAGCGTCGAACCGATATTCTTTGTTTTTTATTTCCGATAGCTTGCCTCCGGGTTTTGCATAGGCTTCAAAAACCTCTACTTTATGGCCTTTTGCAGCTAATCTAATCGCTGAGGCCAAGCCACCAATTCCACTTCCTATTACAGCTACTTTCAATTGATTAAATATTAAAATAGTATAAAAAAATCATAAAATATGAACATTATTAAGGAATGCCAGTTTATTATAATCCTAATCAATAAGTTTTATATTCAATTTTACTTAAATTCTACAGTCATGAACGCTGAACCAATACTTATGAGCCAAGCCGAACAACTTTTCGAAGAGTATAAAAAGACTCGTAAAACTAATATCTCCCTAGATCAATTCAAGTATTTACTCAACTTATACCCGTCTTTGATTGTTTGCATGTGCGATGGTGTATTAGATGATGGCGAGTGGGAAGGAGTAGTTCAAACAGCGAAAGGCCTTGCAATTGGTTATGCTAATGATCAAGATCAGGAGCAAGTAGAACAAGCGCTCCGTACTGAGTTTAGATACCTTCTAGACAACATTGAGAAATGGCAAAAGAAGTTTTTAAATACACTTAAGAACCATATTCAGGACAGTCGCACCGACAAGGAGTTTGTGCTTGAGTCAATGTACCTTTTTGCCAACGCTGCAGACGGAATTTCTGCTATCGAACAAGAAACTATTGAGATGTTATCTGAGCGTTTAGGACTCGACTTTTAAAAGACTCAATTAATTTTTTCATATCGATTGTCTCAAAATCCTTTAAATCTGTAATTTCATTGAGCAAGTCTTGTTGTATTTCACCTAGTTTTAGCGCTTCACTATAAGGCATCTCACTGAAAGTGACCATTGAATACAATGGTAGCCAATCCTCAGGATATGCTTTATGAAGTGCCGCTTCCAGTTTCTTTTGGGCTAGGAATCGATCACTATTCACATGATCTCGCATTTCTATGAAATTAGTCAATGCTAGATAGGCGATGGCATCTGTGTCTTTTTTCCGGTCGCGATGATAGCTATCCATGGCTTTACTCCAATTGAAATCGTATTGTTCTAAAGTTTCGACGAAGATCCGACAATCTTCAAACCCGGCATTCATGCCTTGCCCATAAAAAGGAACAATGGCGTGTGCCGAATCGCCAATCAGTAATGACTGATGCTTGTGCCAAGGATTGCACTTGATCATTCCAAGTTTAGAGGTAGGATTGTTGAAAAACTGAAAGTTAAGATCTGGGATTTGATCGAAGACATCTCTGAAATACTTCTTGAAAAACTTATCAACTGCCTCCTTAGTCGTCAGCTTCTGAAAGGAATCTTTTTTATCCTTGTAGGGTAGAAATAAGGTTGCCGTAAAGGTTTTATCTGGATTGGGTAAAGCAATAAGCATAAACCTACCCCGTGCCCAAATGTGTAAGTGGTTTGGGTCAAAGGCAAATTCATTGTTGATAGAGGGTATAGACAGCTCCTTATAACCATGCTCGAGAGCTCTTTGCTCATTTTGGTCTTCTTCACTCAGTAGATTGCTTCTTAGGATTGAATTTACTCCGTCGGCTCCTATAAGTGCATCGTATTGCGCTTCGTAAAAACCCTTCTCTGAGGTAAAACCTAATTGATTCGTTTCAACATTTATCTGTTTTACTGGAGAGTTAAAGTGAAATTTAACCCCAAGTTTTTCTGATTCACCTATGAGATGTTTGTTAAGTTCGTTTCTTGAAATCGAGTTAATATATTGCCCTGACATGCCATAAGCCTGACTGGTCAGATTGCCTTCAATGCTATGCATCATTCGGCCTTTCATGGGTATCAGTGATGACGATACGGAATCATAAACTCCGGCAAGTTTTAATGATTTAATGCCACGATCGCTAAGCGCCATATTGATGGACCGACCTTCTTCGCGGTTGCTAAGCCTTATGTCTCCGCGTTTCTCGAACACATCAACTTGTACTCCACGTTTCTTCAATAAAATACTGAGTAGCGACCCTACGAGTCCAGCACCTAGAATAGCTACCTTATTTTTGCCTAGCATAAATATTTTTTAATATTTCAAAAAATTCCCAAACGTCAAGAAAGCTATTGTACATAGGCGTAGGAGCCAAACGTATAACGCCGGGTTCCCGCCAGTCCAATATAACTCCAGCTTCGATCAAGGAATGGAATATTTCCTTGCCTCCTTCAACTTTTACAGATAATTGACAACCTCTGGCTGATTGGTCTTCAGGGGAGATAATGGAAATTCTGTTTGTCAATACTTCATCAGTGATTAATAGATATTCTAAAAACCCTGTTAAGCGTATGCTTTTTTCTCTAAGATTCTCAATACCAGCTTGATCGAAAAGATCTAAAGCAGCAATGTGGGCAGTCATCGGTAAAATATCTAGATTAGAAAGCATCCAAGCATCTGCGCCATCCGCAGGAACAAATTTGTTGTTCATTTCAAATCGGTTAGCCAGCGCATGCCCCCACCAGCCAGTAAGCTTAGGGAAATCTGGATTGGACGAATGTTTTTCATGAACGAAAATACCAGATACACTGCCTGGTCCGGCATTTAAATACTTGTAGCTGCACCATGTGGCAAAGTCAACATCATCTTTATGTAGGCTCATAGGTAAGTTTCCCATGGCATGCGCCAGATCAAACCCCGCGTAAGCACCAATCTCGTGTGCTGCACGACTAATGGTGCCCATATCAAAATATTGGCCTGAATAATATTGAACTCCGGGAAATAGGACTAATGCCAATTCCTCGCCTAAATCTGCTATTTTGTTTATTATCTCATCCGTGCTGAAATTATAGCCTTCGCTTGGCTCAATGGTAACCATGTGCTCATCTGGATTCAATCCTAGTCTCTTGATATGAGACGCTACAGCATAATGGTCAGAAGGAAATGCACCTTTTTCTAACAATATTTTTGTGCGTTTTCCTTTGGGATAATAGAAGGACGCAAGCATCAAATGAAGATTTGTGGTCAGGTTATTCATGCTCACCACTTCGTTGGTCTGAGCACCCACAAGTTTAGCCAAGCTTGGTTTGGTAAGGTCACTATACCTTACCCAAGGCTTAGGTTCTAAAAAGTGTCCTTCTACACCGTTTTGCGCCCAATTATCCAGTTCATTGTTAATGAAAGTTCTTGTTTGTTTTGGCTGAAGCCCAAGAGAGTTACCACAGAAATAAATGCTTTTACGATTATTTCGTATTGGAAAATGATATTGGTCTTGAAAGTGAGCCAATTGATCCTTTTTATCCAATGATAGTGCAAACTCTTTTGAACTTTGGAATTCCATGTGGTTGTCTGAAGTGATGCGTTTAATGAATAATTTAATCTACAAACCTAGAGTCAGCGGTCATTGTTTTTCCACAGTTGTCGCAAGTTCTTAAACTTTCGGATTCATAGAATTTCTTGAAAACTGGCAAAAAGTCCTTTTCAATATTTTCTAAGTGGAAATAATTTTCATAAAGCTTGTGATTGCAATTTTCACAGTACCAGAGTAAGCCATCTTGGTGTAGTGCATCTCTTTTTCGTTCGATGACAAGGCCAACAGAACCTTCGCTTCTTATGGGCGAATGAGGCACTTTTGCGGGTAATAGAAACAGGTCACCAGCATTGATTGCAATATCTACGGCTTCACCATTTTCTTGAATTTTCACAATGATTGATCCTTCCAGTTGGTAAAAAAGTTCTTCTGTTTCATTGAAGTGATAATCCTTGCGCGCATTTGGTCCACCCACGATCATTACAATATAGTCACCTGCGTCAACGAAGAGGTTTTTATTACCTACAGGTGGTTTCAGCAAATTTCGATTTTCGTCAATCCAATTTTGAAGGTTGAAAGGTTTCCTCATGTCTATGTTCAGATTGTCATTAAATATTTCAGATCCAAGTATGCATCGATAACGCGAATAATCACTGGATCATTCAAAAATGATGAAATAAAAAAACCCGCTATTTGCGGGCTTTTAATTTTCTTTAAAGGACGACTTTCCTACTGTACCTCTTCAGGTTTTAGTTTTGTGATTGTGAAAGATTTACGCTGTTTGTGCCCACAGTATCCACAAGCGTAGTACTTCATAAGTTCACCTTCCTCTGTTTCGCTAGCGACCTGTACTATTTCTTCATTGACTACTTTCAGCGTTTGGTAATTGCATTCGTTGCATTGTAATGCATGCATTCTACCATTGTATTTTTCTATTTTGGTAAATCCTGAGATTTCATCAATCCAGACATCATAGTCCACAGAAAATGCATCCTCTTCTGCTTGCATACCTTTATCTAGATATACGTCTTCTTCTTCTTCACTCAAGAGTTTCATTTTTCTTCCATCAGGAGAAATTCTTGGTGAGAACCTTAATTTCTTTAAGCGTTTCTCTATAAAGAAAGGGTAGTAAAATTTTAGCACGTTCTGGATAATGACGCCAACAATCATTGCCACCATGCCAGCCATGAATAGTATGACGAAAAACCAAAGCCAAGACTGTTTGGCGGCCAAGGTATTGACATATATCGCTAATCCAATCATTATTGATAGTATACCATACCACAATAAGTTGATCTCGTGCATATTAATGTAGTCGTAACGATCTTTATTATCTTTTGTGGTCAACAGCTTTACGTAGTGGCCTAGGAGAATGAGTATTCCTATCCCAGCCAAGGCAAAAGCAAGTATTTGCCCATATTTATTCCAAGCTGCAAGTAATTCTGGTGAAATTGGATCAGTCATGTTATTTAATCGATTAAGCAGGAGTTTGTGAATACAAAAATGTCATAAAAAATTAAAATCGCAATATTCAGTAGTAGAATTCGCTATTTAAAAGACAATATTTTACTGTAAAGTACTTAAAAAGTGGCAGCATGTCAACGATAATTCACTAATCGTGAAAGACTAAGTCCAACCAATGAGAAAAAGGATGTGTCTCTGTCTACCGATGGATTATACAATTCGACCGAAAATCTGATGTGTTTCACAGTAAAACCTTGGTATCGTTGGGAAAATGACAGAACTTCGTGCTAATTATTGAAGCCGTTTAAATAAAACAAGCAAAAAACTAATTGAACAATATGAAAAATTTATTAAAAAATTTATTACTACTAACAAGCGTATTTGCGCTTACATTTCTATTAAGCTGTAGCGATGATGAAGAAGATGTAAATCTTTCTAATCCGCCTTCAGTTACAGTAACAGCAATCACGGGATCTGGTGCTTTAGCGAATGGTGGAGAAGTGATTGCTGGTGACTCGATAGAGTTCACGATTGATATTACAGCTGCTGGAGGATTTAACACACTTTTCTTTTCAGGGTCACTTACTCAAGATCCAATTAACAGAAATGATTTGAATTTGGATGCTGGAACTACTGTTGCCAATGATATCAAGATAGGTTGGATACAAACCACAACAGCACAAGTTGGCGCAACTGCCTCTATCAAGTTTGTAGCTTCAGATGATGCAGGCCAAACAGATACTGTAGACTTTGCATTTTCGATTGTGTCACCTGGGATTGTATCTCACACTTCAAAAATGCTTTTCGGACAGAGTAACGCAAATGGCGGTAGCTTTTATGATGCCGTAGATGATGCCGTATATGGCGTAAATGCTGCTTTTCAGGAAGAAAACCAAATCAAGCTTGATTTTGTGTTCTGGTATGGAAATACTAGTCAATATGCTATCGGTGCGGTAGGTGATGCGAATGCTATTATTGCTTTTAACAATGCAACAACGCCGGTTAATTTAGAGAATTTGGTAACTAAAAATGAAACTAAGTTTAAGGTTTTAACAACTACTGTGGCAGAATTCGATGCAATAAATAACGAAACAGCATTGATGAATGAATATGGTGAAGTAGCAGCGAGTGATACGAGAGTTAGTGGCTTAAGTGCTGGAAATGTGTTTGGTTTTGTGCTTGATACTGATAGGGAATCAAAAGTCGGTCTTGCGAAGGTTGTTGAAACTGCCGGAATAGGCCCAACAGATAGGACTATAACTATTGAAGTTAAAATACAGGAGTAATTATGAAATCCTGATAAATATTAAAACCTCGTCAAGCAATTGGCGAGGTTTTTTTGGTTAAAAACGATTTTGAATTGTGATTCTTTCAGTCGTTTCTTTTTCGAAGAGACGTTAGTTGGTGGTCAATTCAACGAGCCTTAGAAATATAGCTTTTATATCAATGGTTTTTTCAGAGACATATTAATCCATAATTTGCGGCTTAGAAAAAATCTAACTAAAACAGACAATGACAAGATTATTATCATTTTTACTGGCTTTGACCATGCTCGCTTGCTCGGCACCTGAGCAGAAGCAAGCTAATACGCCAACGGATGAAGAGTTGATGAAACTCGCAGACGACCTAGCTCACAAATATATTATGGTAGATGGTCATGTGGACTTGCCATACAGGATGAAGAAGGCAGGTTTCATGCTTCGCAAAGAAATCATGGATGTATCTACCGAGACAGAAGGTAACTTCGATTATCCTAAAACAAAAGCAGGTGGACTTGATGCACCATTTATGTCGATTTATATTCCTTCTAATTATCAAGTCACTGGTGGAGCCAAAAGATTTGCTGACTCATTGATTACTATGGTAGAAAAACTACCGGTGAACTACCCTAAATTATTTGCCATGGCCACATCTCCCGCTGAAGTCGAGGCAAATTTCGAAAAAGGGTTGGTCTCTCTTCCTTTAGGTATGGAGAATGGTGCGCCGATTGAAAAGGATCTGGCTAACGTAAAATACTTTTTCGATAGAGGCATTCGATATATTACTTTGACACATGCCACTGACAATCAGATTTCTGATTCCTCTTATGATACTACAGGCACTTGGAATGGGTTGAGTCCATTTGGAGTGGAAGTGGTAAAAGAGATGAATAAAGTCGGTATCATGGTAGATATTTCGCACGTTTCGGACAGTGCTTTTTACGATGTGATGAAAACAGTGAAGGTGCCAGCCATTGCCTCTCATAGTTCTTGCAGAAAATATACGCCCGGGTTTGAGCGAAACATGTCAGATGACATGATCAAAGTTTTAGCTGAAAATGGTGGAGTTATTCATATCAACTTCGGTTCTACTTTCCTCTCCAAAGAGTCGAGAGAACGCTTTAAGGCTATGGATGAGCATTTGGTAAACTACAAGGCTCAAAATAAACTCACCGATGCAGACTCAGTGTACAAGGCTTATGCTTACCAATATGCGGTTGATAATGACGTGTACGCAGATGTTAAAATTGTCGTTGATCATATAGACAATGTGGTGGCTTTAACAAGCATTGATCATGTTGCTTTTGGTTCTGACTTTGATGGTGTGGGCAATAGCTTACCTAATGGATTAAAAGACGTATCGATGTACCCCAACGTGATTTTCGAATTATTGAAAAGAGGTTACACAGAAGAAGATATAGCTAAGATTTGCTATAAAAATACTTTCCGCGTTTGGAATGCGGTGAAAGACTATGCCGAAAAGCAGTCGTAATACATTGGAGGAAAATACTATTTAAAAATCCTGATCTCATTTAATTGAGGTCGGGATTTTTTGTTACTGCCAGTCCTTATTCCCCTCCTATTATGATGGTCAGTTTGTAACTGACTGATAGTGGTATTATCTTTGAAGATGTCTTC
>JAVJRN010000033.1:0-4463 GCA_040218415.1 Cyclobacteriaceae bacterium | reverse complement strand
TACCTTTTTTTCAGGTCAGTTAAGCACCATGCCGCCAAACTATTTGATCGAGGCGGGAGACTTACATGTGATTCGACCACTTTATCAGATAAAGGAATCAATCATTTCTGAATTTGTAGCAGCCCAAAACTGGCCAATAGTGCCTTGTAACCTGTGTGGCTCTCAAGACAATATGAGACGGCAGGATATGAAAAAACTCATCAATGATCTTACAGAAAAATATCCTGACATGCGAGAAAGTGCTTTTAAGGCGTTGCACAATGTGGAGCCAAATCTTTTGCCAGATGAAAAGTTACGTATGAATACAATTGCTGCTTTGTAAAAGCCAATGGTTAATCATATATCTGAGGTGGAACTTTAGAGAGCAAAAGCTACAAAACAGCACCGATGTTGGATACGTCATTTTGCCTCGCTCGTGACCCCTTTTAGATATTCCATTTAAAATATCTTGATTTGTCCTTATCCCCAAAACTCACTTGCCGGTTTTTATAATATATATTGGAATCAATCCCATGGTCTATTATTAATACTGCCTAGCCGCTTAGCATCGTGTTGAAGTGAGATTATAGAGATGCCCTTTTAAAGTAGCTCAATTGTCGGAGTGTTTAGCTTCTGGGTTTTAGCGCCTGTCGCAAGTAATTTATTGGCAGAAAGGCCTGTAATTTTTGATATTAATCATCATTTGCTATTATTGTAAGACAAAGGTGAAACAAATATGAAAGGTACATCCATTGGAGAATTTGAAGAATTGGTATTGTTAAGTGTCGCTATTAATAGAGATGACGCATACAGCTTATCCATTTTGGAGGCGCTTAAAAAACACATGACACGTAATGTTCTCATAAGTTCTGTACACAAAGTTCTAGTGCGGCTGGAGGAAAAAGGCTATCTAATATCACATATGAGTGACCCTTTGGCTACACGTGGAGGAAGAGCAAAAAAGCTTTATGAATTAACCTCCGCTGGCAAGGAAGTGCTACAGCAATCAAGGGAAATGCGAGAGTCTATGTGGTCGGCAATAACTGAATTACAATGGGTGAAGAATTAAAATACCCACGAAAATGGATGAGGCGGCTACTTTCTTTGATTTGTCATAACGATTATTTGGAGGAGGTGGAGGGAGATCTGTTTGAGCTGTTTCAGAAACACTCACAGACTCACGGTCGGTGGGTTGCATCTGCTCTTTATTTATTTAACGTTATTCAGTTTATGCAGCCTTTTTCATTCAATAGCCCTCAGTACTACAGAACTGTGAGTAGCACCTATATCCGTGTTATTTTCAGAAGCATGAAAAGAAAGAAGGCAATTACGGCGCTGAATGTGTTCGGTTTGGCACTTGCCTTTTTAATATCCATGTCGATATTTGCCTATGTATCACATGAATTGTCTTACGATAAATATCACCAAAAAAGGGACAGAATTTTCAGAGTTACCTATAGGTTCCAGAACGAGATAGGATATGACATCAGCTGGGCAAGGATGAATCAAAGCTGGGTTAATGAATTACCTACTGCATTTCCAGAAATTGAAAAATTAATCAGGCTTCAGTCCTTTAGATCTAGAGACATCAAAATTGGGAACAAAAATTTCAGGGAAAATTTCTCTTTTGCAGTAGATAAAGAGATTTTAGATGTTTTCGATTTTGAATTTATTGAAGGAAGTAAAGCTCAATCTTTAACACCCTACACTGTCGTCCTGACCTCTTCATCCGCCAAAAAATATTTTGGCGATAAGAATCCAATCGGACAGTCTATGGAAATTTCCAATGATAAAGAAATAAAGGAAACCTATGTGGTTACGGCAATTATAAAGGACCCACCATCCAATACACACTTGCCCATTAACCTTTTGACTAGTATCAATAACGAGAGTGACAGGGTCGGTTGGGCCTACACGTACATTGTTTTAAAAGAGCATGCTTCTATCCAATCACTGAAAGAGAAAATCCCTGATTTTATCTCTGACCATGAAAAGCTTAGTGAAGGAGATAAACTTACAGTTGTCTTCCAACCTTTGCCTTCCATCCATTTACACTCACACCTAAGTCGTGAGATAACTTCAAATAGCGATGTTAGAAAGATCATCATTTTTGTTTTTGTAGGCTTATTCCTCCTGGCCATCGGCACAATTAATTTTATTAATATAAATACCATCCAGTCACTGGATCGCGTCAAAGAGTTTGGGTTGAGACAAAGTTTGGGTGCAAAAAAAGGAGAGTTAAAAACCTACATAATTTTAGAATCTATGATCATAGGTTCAACGAGCGCTATACTGGCTATGGTAATATATATTTTCGGTCTCCCTTTTTATGAGCAATTTATTGGTCATACGCTGGTGTTCAATTTTCTGGAAATGGTCGGTTACTTGATAGTTTTGGTTGTCGCGATTTCTTTCTTGTCCACACTTGTAGCGAGTTTGCCAATGGCCAAATTGCATTATAACCAGATTTCGGCGTGGTTTTCATTTTCAAAAGGATACAAGAGCACACAGAAGCGTATTCTGATTGGACTACAGTTTTCCACAGTATTGTTATTGTGCACCAGTATGGTAATTGTTCAAAGGCAGTTTACCTTCATGACAAACAAAAAACTTGGTTATGATAGCGAACAATTACTGGTCTTAAGAAACAACAATCGGAAAGTCATGCGCAAGTATGAAAGCCTAAAGGCTGAAATGAAAAACATACCAGGGATATATGATGTAACTGCCATTATGGAAGTGCCGTCTGTGCCCGTAAAAGATCAAGGATTGGTGACTATTTTGGATCAGCCCATGACAAAGGCCTCAGCTGATATTCAGATTATGGATCTCAATGGTGCTGAGGTGTTGGGTATGGAATTCATCGCCGGCGGGTCGTTACCCGAGCATTTGCGACAAAATATGGATCTGCCAGATTCGATTATGTTTGACGGCTTCAGCACTAAAGAGCGTGGCTATATCATAAATCAAGCAGCTTGTAGAAGTTTGGGCTGGCAAAATCCTGAAGATGCTATTGGGCAGCATATTGACTGGACCATAGGAAACATAAGCCTAAACCACGGTCCTATTGCAGGTGTGATCAAAGATTTCCACCAAGAAACTCTTTTGGAGGAAATTAGACCTCTGGTGATTACGTACGAACCCATGTGGGTTAAAAATATCCTGGTGAAAATTAGTACCGATAATCCATTCACATTACATGAGTCATTGGAAGAACTGTGGGAGAATTATTTTCCAAATGAGCCGCTCGAATTAAGCTACTTAAGTCAAGAACTAGAAAATCTGTATCAAGATGAAAAAAAGCAATTACAGTTAATTTCGATTTTTACTGTCGTTGCTATTCTGATTGCATTCATGGGACTTTATGGGATGATGGCATACTCCATAAAATTACGACTAAAGGAGCTCGGCATACGAAAGGTTTTAGGATCCAGCTGGTTAGACACGACTAAGTTACTGAGTAAGGAATACATCATCATAGCTGTAGTCTCTATGTGCTTCGTTTTCCCATTGGTGAATTGGGTAATGAAAATATGGCTCGCTAATTATGCTTATCATGTAACTATGAATGGATCGGAGTACCTTCTTTCAGGAGCGTTTTTGATGATCCTTATCCTATTTACACTTACCTATAACATCGTTCGAAATGGAAATAAAAACCCAACATTGGTGCTAAAAAGTGAATAACGGGTGATAGAGATTACAAGCTGCGAAGAGCCAACAAAGATTGAATAAAAACGCCTGTTAGTGTTCTTTACTTTTCTGTTACAGAGTTTTAAGTTGTTGCATTGATTGGGCAAAACGTATTATCTCCCCCAGTTTCTTTAGCAATTTTTTCTTGTGTTTCTTTATTAAACATGCGTTCCTAGAACATCGCTCAAGCATCTACTGAAAATTGCTAGAAAGGTAAAAGTATATAAGATTTACCTGAAAGTTCAATTCCCGTTCCTTGTTAACGATCTTGAAATTTTAGGTAGCGATTGAAGTGATATTTGCTGTTTAGATCCAGTTCAGTCTCATCCAGTTACACAGTTTGTTTTCCAAAGTTCTTGTTAATCTGCTCTGCTTGGTTAAACTCATTATATAACCAGATTGTAAAAACAGCCAGGTCATCCGGAAGAGGTATTGCCTAAGCTATTCATGGACTGGCAAGTTCCATTTGAGATCATCGTGCAGGACACTTATTCTGTTGTGAAGGAGAAAACGCCATTTGGCAAAAGTTACTGCAGTTTGTGCTCCCGCATGCGCCGCGGAATTCTCTATGACAAAGCGCGAAAATTTGGTTGCAATAAGGTCGCGCTTGGTCATCATATGGATGATGTACTGGAAACATTTTTATTGAATACCTTTTTTTCAGGTCAGTTAAGCACCATGCCGCCAAACTATTTGATCGAGGCGGGAGACTTACATGTGATTCGACCACTTTATCAGATAAAGGAATCAATCATTTCTGAATTTGTAGCAGCCCAAAACTGGCCAATAGT
>JAVJRN010000028.1:0-33809 GCA_040218415.1 Cyclobacteriaceae bacterium | reverse complement strand
GCCCCATACTCTCAGGGCTAGACTCCCATTCCTCTATGATAGGAAACATCTCTGATTCACTCTTGCGTGGCATAGCTTTTTTCTGCAAATTTCAGCTAGTTATATGCCGAATTCAAGATGCTCATACCCGAAGGGATACTTTAATTCTGCTAGTATCTGATCGTTGGAGACTGTCTGTAAATAAGAAAATAGTCTATTTTCATTTGATTCTTCTTGACCCGTTTTAGGGTTTTTCCACTTGAAGTCAGCACTAAATAACTTTCTTAGCGGTTTGAACTCATCATCTTGTTTGATTTTGGTCTCAAATATTCTTAGAAGTAGTAATTCAATAATATATTCCACACGCTGAACTGGCGTCCCCGCAGGACGCAACTTGTTATGCAGCTTTTTGAGTGCATTATTCGTTTTATTATCAGCGTAATGTACGGTCGATCTTCCCATTAATTCTTTTCTGTCGTTAATTCAAATATCTTATACCAGTAGAAAAAAGCTTCTGGATTAGACTTTTTCAATTTATTTAATTTGGGCCAAAAAGGCTCACCAATCGTCCAGTCTTTCATAATTGCTGGATTCTTAAATTTTCCGATCACGGCTTTATCGGCTTTGATCAAAGTCGAAACATATGCAGCCTTTGAGGCAGAAGTGATTGCTCTATCAATGTGAAATGACTCTGAGAAGATAAACCTAGAAACACGCTGGATCCCCGTTTGCAGATGGTCAAAATGACCTTTTCCATCGACACCCCTGCTTACTAAACATAGAGAGGTTTGGTAGATATCATCTAGGACATCATCAACAGTCAATTTTGATTGATTTCTATAAGCAAGTTCGGTTGATGCAAAATTTTCAAAAGTCTGTTTAACAAGTGCTCCGTCTTCAGCAATATCCACCAGATTTCCCACGTCATATAGCTGCTTCATTATTTCCATACTCATACTGGTTTCACCCTTGAAATAGGGGATTCCCGTTGAATTGGGTGCATAGGCTGTTAATTTATCACCCAGTATATCTTCTACAGAAGGAACTCTTACCTCAATTGGATCTCCTTTTGAAAGTAGGAACTTGGAGTTGATAGGAACCTTATTAATTTTAGTGTACCCTACTTTTTCGAATAGAATATCTAGCAGTATACTTTCCTCAGCAGCTTGAGTTTTATGGATGGGTTGGTAAAAAAACTTGTAGTGAGCCTTTTGAATACTAGATGAGGTTTTGCGTTCCTGAAGTTCAAACCTTGTAAAGCCTTGTTCTTCGAGCAATGCCTTAAAAATCCCCTCCATATTTTTAGGCTCTTTTTCAATAACAATGTCAATATCTATGGAAAGCCTTTTGGCTGAATCTAGGATTAGCATTAAGGCAGTACCACCTTTGAAAACAAAATTCAGATTCTGCTTTACCAACCCTTCCAAAAGCATTAGGGCTCTAATAACCTTCTCCACAAGTATCTTATCAGCCTTTCTATTTGCCGATGATACTTTTGTAATCCAATCAATATGTAATGAGTCTTTACTTATCATTTCAAATTAATGGCAGCAAATCATGTATGCTGCCGATATTTAGATATTTCATTCAAGTAATGATCTAATTCCTTTTTTTTCCTTCTTCTGCTAGCATAGCGCAACATTTTACTTTCACTAATAGTGTATTTCTCAAATGCCTCACTAAATATCTGATTCATTTCAGATCCTTGTTGAGCATTAAATATTACGGGATCGCAGAATATATCAACAAGTAATTTCTCTATTGTAACTGTTGGAATGCCGTTGACAAGTTGAGTAGGAGCTTCAGAAACCAGTGACTTAACGATCCATGGCTCTTTTTCATCAATCATATATCGCCTAATTAGCTGTTCGGATGGTTCCATGAATACGGAATAGTTTCTGTCCTTTAAGTAATAGAAGACACTTTCCATGGCATCCTTGTCGACTTCTATTAGTTGGTAATATCTTCCAGGTTGGTGAAGCATAAATTCATTTAGCACCGAAGTACTCCAAAGACAAACTGTCAAAAAAGGAAAGTCTGACTTCATCTTTTTGTAAACGGACTTTAGTTTATTTGATATTTCGGGGATGTAAGCTTCACCTTTACCTAGCGAAAAATTTCCTCTACCAACTCTGTTCAATATTCCTTCTTGCACGAGATTGTATATTCTCCAGTTGACGGTGGTCTTTTTCACTTCTGGTTCAAAAGTTCGATAGAATTCCATCAAGTCAGCATTCGAAAAAGTCATTTCTGATTGAAATTGATCCTTTAAGTCTTCAATATGGAGTTTGTTCTGTGCGATAGTTCTGTCTTTAGTCAATCAAATGTACAAAACTATATTTTGGCATCAAAGTATTATTGCTGCCAATAATTAGATAGTAGTGCGGAAGGGAGAATTTAGCTCTTTTGGTTTTTTAGGGTCGGGTGTTGCGGTGGCAAAAAACAAATGTGCTGAAATGTACTACTGGCTTTTTTTCTCATGAAACACAACGCCAAGCTATGATGAGTGCGCCCCGAGCTTAGCAAGTTCCGATAAAACTAATGAATCTGCCGAAGCTCACAACGGTTCAGAATGGCACTGCGCTCAGAAAGATAAAAATCCTGCCTGCGGCACTCTGTAGAAAGCACCAAACTTTCCTCAATGGCCGATTCACGGTGATGTTTGCGCTGAAACCAGCCAGAAAGCACTTTGGCATATAACCGATAGCGCCTGTTATCTTCTTTATATTTCGTTAAGAGTTCCTATTAATCTAACCGAGTTAGAAGGACATCCGTTGGGAAAATAAACCTCGACTCCACCACCACAAAGTCCATATGCTGGTGTTACCGTTCCAAAATATAAGAGTGTTCCTGGAGGTGGAATAATTTGAAAAATATAACAAGCAGCTATCCTATTTGGTAAAGCATATCGTCCAACTGCAGCAGTTCCACTCGGGACAACCGTTAAATCACTTTTTGTAGTTCCATACGAACCTTTTATTAGGTTTCCATTTGAACCAATTCTTCTATCGTTCTTGAAGGCCGACAATCTTCTGAATTCATCACCATTTTTGGTTTTATAAGAATACGGAGGAAATGGCTGGGTCGGACTATGAGTTGAAGAATATTTATTATTGATTTTTACTTGAATGTTTTTCCGTCTAAGAGCTGATTTTAAATCAACACTGAAATCTGCTTTTGATACAATGTTGAAGTTTAGTTTTTGTGTACTAAAGTCTGAGAATATAGGTGCTTTTTGTGGCTCTTCGAAGTTAAACAGGAGTTCAGAGTTGCTTAGTATTGGATTGCTTTCATCTTCAATTTGATCAGGATTATCGTAAAGTACCTGAAAACCCATGCCTGTTTCTGGTTTGCTTAGGCATTCGTTGATTTCTTCTTCAGTTAGGTTATAGTACTCAAATTTTTCCATGGAATTCTAATTATTGAAGATAAACGTCCAGCTATGATGAGTGGGGATTAGAAAGCACTGACCTTTCAAGTCCCTCTCCGCCACAGCCTTTTCTAAATATATTACTTGTGGCGGACTTTCCAAGTGTCACCAAACTTTCCTGACTGATGAAACCCCATTCATTCATAGCATTTGTTGGCATTTCGTTTTTCTAATTATCATCGGATCCTTTCGGTTTAAAGATTTCATATCCAAATCCTAAACCAATCCAAAGTCTATCCCCATATATCCAGTTTCGACCAATTTCACCAGACATAGTGTCAATTCCTCCAAAAGCGCTTATTTGGAATTTTTGAATTTCCACGATTGCACCTAAACTAAACGTAATTGCACTTTGAGTTGATTCTGAGTCAATAAATCCTCTTGTGGTTTGGGGTGTGACTTTTATTGATGAAAATGCTAAGCCTCCGACTAATGCTATTGAAGTTTCTTTCTTGGGGTCAGTAAGCTGCCAACCAGCAGTTGCTCCAATGTTGAAATCATTACCAAATTCTGAGAAAATGGCTTCATCTCCATCCTTTCCGTTTCCCGGTCTTATTTTTATTATGGTTGTGGAAGCACCAACGACAAACCGACCTCTTTTTTGTAGTTCTTCTGCAAATGCTAAATATTCTGTCTCGGTTAATTTGAAATAGATGTTTTCGTTGTTGGTACCTTGGTATGTTTTTAGATTCTGAGTCTGAGCAGAAGTACTCCCATCAGTGAATTTTGAAACTTGGATAATATAATCTGTTCCAATAATATTTCTAATTCCGAATATCCATCCTTTTTTCATTACCTGTTTATTTTCAGGTGCAATGGCTGTACCATCAAATTTACATTCCTTGAGTGCTAAGTCATATTTGAATATGTGCCTATTCTCTCGTAAATCTAGTTGAGCGTAACTGTTTATTGAGAATAGTAGACTCAATAACAGAATAGAGTATTTAATTTTTTCCATAGTTTTTATTATCGGTGAGTAATGAATACCAACAACTAGTTAACCGCAACGAGTTGCGGTTAACTAACTTATGATAATCCAAATCTAATGGATTTTGGATACCACACAAACCATTGACAGCTATATGTGTAAAACTTCCGTGGTGCTGCTATGCGCTGACTTAATTCAGCATCAAAAGGTTTGGTCGAGACAGCATGAGCGACTTGAAAGTTCTGTGCTTTTGGCATTCTTGTAAGCGTGAAATCGAAAGGTATTTCATTTTGATTAGCCCTAATGCTCAATTGATATCGACAACACTCCAACATGAAATTTGCATAATGTGCCATCTAATCCTGCGTTAATTATAACGCCACGGTAAGTTGAGATGGTGTAACTTGAGAAAATCAATTCATCATTGATTGAGAATAATCACAAGTTGAATGCGCACTGGCCCCAAAAAGCTTCTGCTACAGCGCTCCTCGGATTATTAATAGGCCGGCTATCAGCTTAATGCCTGATATTTAGTCATTACCCTTTTGCAAGACACTTTTCAAATTTTGCCTCGCTCATCTCATTAGTGATGTTTGGCTCCAATCAAAAAAAGATAACCATATGGCTTTATCAACAATGGGTGTCATAGGCACTTCCAAGAAAGAAGATGAACGACGCGTTCCCATACATCCAGAGCATATCAGTAGACTTCCCGAAAACATTCGCAGAAAACTCATATTCGAGGTGGGATATGGAGAAAGATTCAATATTTCGGATCAGGAATTGGCTCAGCAGACTGGAGGTACGGCTACACGCGAGGAGATTTTGTCTGATATAGGCTTGGTAGTCATAGCCAAACCAGTACTCTCGGACTTGGAAGAACTCAAAGAAGGTGGTATTATCTGGGGATATCCCCACTGTGCCCAGCAAACCATGATTACTCAAACGGCTATTGACAGGAAGTTGACCTTGATCGCTTTTGAAGATATGTTTGTTTGGAGCCCAAAAGGAGCCATTGGCAGACATACCTTCTATAAAAACAACGAGATGGCCGGTTACTGCGCGGTAATCCACGCTTTGCAACTCAAGGGAATAGATGGTCACTATGGCAATCAAAGGAAGGTCATTATTTTCAGTTTTGGGGCAGTGAGCCGTGGGGCTATTTATGCCTTGAAGGCGCACGGTTTTAGAGACATCACCATTTGTATCCAAAGACCCGATCATGAGGTGCGGGAAGAAGTGCTAGATGTGAATTATGTTAGGATAGAGAAGGGAAAAGTGGGTGAAGCTAGGTTAAAGGTGGTAGAGCACGACGGCTCGGAGCGACCGCTGATTGACCTTATCAGTGAATCTGAAATCATCATCAATGGCACCTTTCAGGATACGGATGATCCCATCGATTTTGTAAAAGAGGAGGAAAAAGCCAGGCTCAGAGTGGGCACGCTGATCATAGATGTTAGTTGTGATGAGGGCATGGGATTTTACTTTGCCAAGCCTACTTCCTTCAAGCATCCAATCGTCTCTGTAGACAAGGTCGATTACTATGCGGTGGACCATACGCCTAGTTACTTTTGGGAAAGTGCGTCTAGATCTATCAGCGCAGCACTGGTCGTGCATTTGCCTTCGGTAATCAGTGGAAGGTCAGGTTGGAATAGCAATATGACTATCAAAAATGCGATCAACATAGATGAAGGAGTAGTGGTGAAGGAAGGAATTCTCCGGTTCCAAAACAGAGCGGTAGCGTACCCGCATTTGGTGGGTTAATGAGTGGTCGTTTGCACTACCCTACTGCTCTTTCCGCTTAAAAAAATACCGTAATAATGACCGCCACCAAGCATTTTCTAGTTCTTAGTAGTAAAAAAGCACATTATTTCGAATAACGTAATAAATTAGAGTCATTACGTTTTTTTGTGGCTATGTGTTTGCCTGTTCTCCTGTAAAGATGACAGTGGAAGACCCCACCTCCCTGCTAAGCTTTCGAGGTGGTACTCAGCCTTAATACGCTTCCATTATTTATCCAAAACGGTTATGTTTCTATAAATAATGTGGTTGGGAACGAGCGTCTGGGTGATCTCTGCAGAACCCATTTTAATTTTGACGTCTACTCTTGAGATATGCTGACTGATATCTTCTGGATCTCTAATTACCGTGGGTATATCAATGGCAATCGAGCACCACAACCTGCCATCTACCTTGCTCTGGATCATGTCTTTGATAAAAACCGGAAACAGACTGAAGTCAAATTTAGAAGGAGAATAGTCATCTAAAGAGATAAATTGCCATGAAGGAGACTGTCTCCAGACTTCATCACCCGTTCGCGCATCATACTTTGCAATAAATGCCTTCTCCGAATTGAAAGATCGGATATTGCCAAACGTGCTGTTAATGGCCATGTAAAAATGACCTTCAAACACGCTCATTCCTGTCACAAAAATATCTTCACGCAAACGTTCCTCTGATCGAATTACTTTGGTAAAAAGCGGATTACCACTGTTGTCCAGTTTGACCATCTCCACATATTCTATGAGCTCTGTGTCTTTGAGTCCTCTCTTGACGTAAGCCAGATAGGCATTGCCTTGGTCATCTGTATCTATGAAACCAGAGACACATAAAGGGCTAGAGAAAACCTGGCTACAGATCATTTCATCAATTTGATATTCCCAAAGTAACTCACCACTTTCACTGCTGTATTTCGAAAGTTTAGCCGCACTTAATACCAATAAGCTATTATCTACATCAGAAAACATCATCCTTCTAAATTCAATCCTGTTTAGCCCAGTAGCAGCTGACCAAATAAGTTGATTTTCAGAAGACAACTTCTTCAAATCAAGATTGAGCATGTCATCTGGTTCAATAAGAAAATAGTCTCCATTCGCATTGGCCTCCACATCTAAACTTGAAGATATTATCCGATTAGAAGATATGAAATCACCATCAGTTGACATTTTGACAATGTTGGTACTATTTGTTGACGCTGAGTTCATGTAGATAATGTCATTATCACCTAAGCTTATCTTATTGAATAGCATAGGACGCACGCCGGGATACTCCGTTATAAAATTACCCGCAGGATCTAGTTTCACCAGGGTATTATTTCTATTGGTTTTGAAACTGGACTCCCCCACACTGTGGCTCCCCGCCAACTCAACAAAAGCATACAGATTGCCCTCTGTATCAAGTACCTTTTCTTGAAAAGGAGTATTGAGCTTAAACTCAGGAAAACGCACAACCGTGCTGGCCGTACTTCCCGAATTGATATCCTCATCCTTACTACAGGCAAAAAACAATAAGGTAAAGCAGATTATTAGATATGATGATTTCATAAGTTGTTCATAGTATAAAACGAATGGATGAATTAGTATTTCTGTTTGGAGATAAGCAGTCTTGGATTTAGTTCTAATCCGTAAATAAATTTGGCATAAACTAGATCTCCATCTGGAAGGTAGACAGCATCATAAGGTATGGCTGCTGGATAATCTTTGTTGTCTTGAAAATTATAAACCTCCACATGACCATCCGTAGGATCAATGCTCATAAAGCCATCATGTGAAGGGTTTTCCTCTATCAGTTGTTCTATGTTAAAGAATTCGCCACTTGACACTCCGGCATAGGTATTAAAAGACATCAGGATCTTGCCTTTTATTTCTGCGGCACTCAAAAAAGCGACATTCAGGCCTGTAGAGTAAATATCATCACCCCAGATATAATCACCATCTGCTGTTAACAGAACCATAAACTGATCATATCCTTGACTGGTACTCAAAAACCTTTGCACCCCATCTCCTGGGTCAAGATCAATACCATGTCCAAGTCCTTCGGATTTGCTTCCTGTGAACTTTCCTGCAACGAACAGTTGACCTCCAGTGGTTATCAAAAGCTGCTCCAACCGTACCATCTCAGCATCAAGAGATTTACTCCATAGACTATCTCCTGTCTCTGTCAGTCTGTTGATAAACACGCTGCTCGTTCCAGCATTGCCAGCTATATATAAATCACCATTAGCCGCTTGTTGAATCTTGGAAATAAGCTCGAAATTGTCGCCCAACTTAAACTCCTTACTCCAGACCACTGCGCCTTGATCATCCAACTCGCCATACTGGTTGTGATAATGACCAAAACCGTCTCTTATAAAACCTGTAAAAAAGACCGAGCCATTAGCACCCACAATGAGATCTGTGTAGCCACTATCCGGATCACCGTTAGTGCTACCCGCCAACTCATTTCCATCTTTATCCAAGATCCAAACCAATGAGGATTTACTTCCACTCACATAGAGTTTATCATTTTGTAATACAGCATCATAGAAAAAATCATTGATCGGCGTAGGGTAACTTTTAGCCCATACAGAGTTGCCATCCTGATCAAGTTTGAGGACGAATCCATCACGATTGTTATCAAACTGTGTTTGCAAAAGGAGCGAAAAATCGTCCTGATTTTCAAGGTTAAATGAAATCTTATCTCTGAATGCACCGATCACATAAATATTTTGGTCATTGTCATAGAGAATCCTACGCACGGAGGCCATGGGACCATTATCTATAGCAGATATAAAATATCGCTCCCAGACTAAAGAAGATGCACCTTCTTGCTCATCGGGTGAAGCCTCTTCTTGATCACCACAATTACTAAGCACGGCTAACAGCGCAAATCCGAAGAATAATTTATATAATTTCATATTTCTGTTTTTTTTGATCATGCCATCAATCCATTCTCAAGTCGGGTGTTGGCCACCAAGCCATCTTCTAAACTTCGTGGTTCGAAATGCTCAAGGCTCATCCTTTAGCACTTTTTATCCATCGCCTCTGCGATTTTTGTCTACTATCACTTGGATGAAATAACAATGAACTCCTATTGGCGCTACTCCTAGCAACAGCTTTCATTCTTTGCTTTTCACCTAAGGAGTCTATCGCTTAAGTTCACATGTGCAACCAGCACCTAAATCCTACTTTATCAAAAGCGTGACTAGAAGATGTGAGATGCGGTTATATTAATGGAATTATTGTTTTTGGACTCTTCGCTGCATTCTCTTGTAAGATGTGTTGTAGGAGCCTTTGATGAGTTGAGTTTTTGAAGCATGACTTTGAGATTATTTACTGATGAAACAAAATTCACGACTTCCGCACTATCACACCATCGGTGTATTACGGTATAATACTAATGGTAATTTGGTATATGGAATGAAAACCACTGGAATTCAAATCATGACTGGAGTGACTTTCTTTCACAGCCATGAGTACTCTGATTAATTGGGCTGAACTTCAAGCTCGCGAAGTATCATTGTCTACAACTTTTTTAACAATAGGAATCATAGGGAATCCATGAGATCATTACACAAATGAGTGCCTTGAAGATCATCAGAGCCAGTAAAATGTATAGTTTTTAAATAGACTCTACATCACCTATTGCTTATCCGCATTATTCGAAAGCATCATTTGAACCGCCTCCTTATAAGATCGACTGCTTTTTAAAGAAGTGCCGTTTTGAAAGTCAAATGAATAAGTACCATTGTTCAGATAACTCCAGGTAATGACGTAATGATGATTGATGATGATGGACCGGTGAACCCTCACAAAAGCGCTGGGCAGCTGCTTAGCTAATAACGCTAAAGCAAGTCGCTTGAGGTATTTACGGGACTTTGTATGAATTTCCACGTATTCAGAATCGGCGATCAAATATTCAACAGCCTCCGTAGGAACGCGAACTTCCAACCCCTTTTCATAAAGTATGAATTCTCGAATAGTAGTAGGAGTCGATTGATCGAATCGCTCAAATAGATGACTCATGCGGTCTTGAAAATGAGCTTTTTTGGCTATTCCCTTCATATAAATAGCGCGCTTTACTGTCACAGAAAATTGCTCTTCTGAGAATGGTTTGAGTAAGTAGCCAATCGCGGCGACTTCAAATGCCTGGATGGCATACTGATCATAGGCTGTGGTGAAAATAATGATCGAGGAAAGCTTTTTATTAGAGAGCACCTGAGCGGTTTCTATTCCACTTCTGCCCGGCATTTCTATGTCGAGAAAAATCAAATCTGGCTCCAGTGTTTCACAAAAAGCGATGGCTTCATTGCCCGTAGCGCATGTACCACATATCTCTAGACTGACCTCACGTCCAACCAGCTCGGTGAGATACTCTCTGGCATTCGGTTCGTCATCGACTATGAGCGCAGTGTATTTCATTGATTTAAAGGAATTGAAAAAGCCACGCGATGACTGGTTGCGGTAAGTTTTCCTGATGATATGCTAATGTCTTGCTGATAAAATGCATCCAATCGTTCTTTCAAATTGACCAGGCCAAATCCTGTGCTGGTAGTACTCGGAGAGGATACTCTAGGGATATCGTTCGTCACTTCAATTATCAGGATTTTCTTGTCATCAATCGGTCTGACATTGACGTTGAGATGTGCTTTTCCCTCTACTCTGCTTATGCCGTGCTTGAAGGCATTTTCTATCAAAGGCTGAAGTGTAAAAGTGGGAACCATCAAGTCCAACACATTTTTATCAATCATCAGATCAATGACCAAACGGTCTCGAAACCTTTCTTGCTCTATGGAGAGATAGTCTTTCACAAGATCCAGCTCTTGACCAAGTGAATGAGCAGTTACCTCATTGCTCTCAATCACCTTACGCAAGAGACTGCTTATTTTGATCGTCATCTCTCGTGCCTTCTCATCATTCCTACCGATCATGGAATGGATGGAATGAAGCGTATTAAAAAAGAAGTGTGGATTCAACTGGCTCTGCAATGACTTCAGACGCATTTTTTGCAGGTTAGACTCAGCGGATATTAAACTCATCGCTTTCTCATTGAGCTCTTTAGATCGCTGATTCCAGCTCAGAAGTCCAAATAAAAGGATGAAATCAACACTCCTTGAAAGTAGCGAAGGGGCGGCTATTTCTTTTAGGATTTCAAGAGATAAGGGCGTGAAAGGTCTTACCAAAAAATATTGAAGTGTGTAATAGACCATATTTGACAGTAAGAAATGAAAAGAAATAAGCAGTAGTGCTTTGATGATGACTAGAACGATGGCTTTAGTTTTAGCCGTAGCGTTTTCGACTAGCCCTTGAATAAAAGGTGCCAAAATCCCCCAAGTAAGATAGCTGCTAAAGAGAAAAAGCAAGTGCTGAGCGGAGCGCGAATCACTTTGCAGCCACACCACCATCATGAGTATGAACAAAGCCAGAACCATCACGGGGATGGATACGGGAAGCCTTTTATATGCCAAGCGTATGCTTTTCATAAAATCGAATTTAGGACGAATATTCTTTAATTGTGCACTTCCTATTGTCATCCACTGCGAATAATGTCATTCGCTGCATATTATCATCTTTTAGATACGAGTAAGTCGTAAGACATCCCAAATCAACTAATTACGAAAACTATGAAAAAATTCATCTTGCTCTCACTCACTGCGCTTATCTCCATTGCTTTAAGCGCCAAAGGACCCGAATATGCTTCCATGAAAACCGAAGAGGTCGTGAAAAAAATGATCGATGCGCATGGCGGATATGAAAAATGGGCTGATCTCAAAACCCTGTCCTTCTCCTCAGCCATGCACAGTGAATCTTTGGGATTTTTAAGATTCTGGATCAATGACCAGACAATCGATATGCAAAACCGACGATCATATCAAGACTGGCCACTTGTTGGCTCTAAGATGAGTTTTGATGGCGAAAAAGTGTGGTCTGTGGATTGGCGTGTAGGTAATCCTCCAAGTCATCAGCATTCTGTTTTCTTCTACTACTTAAATCTGCCTTGGCTCACACAGGAAGATCAAGTGAAGCTCAGCGAAGTGGAAACCCTAAAACACAAGGCGTTTGACAATGAGGTCTATAAAGTAGTCATGAGCTATAAAGAAAGTCCTACCGTCGGAAAATCGCCTAAGGACACTTATACACTTTATATCGACACTAAAACCCACTTGCTTGTTGGGTATGAATATGTAGTTGGCTATGGCCCAATGCTGGATATCATGGGACTACCTAAAGACCAAGAGGTTTTTGGTCCGATGCTCAGGAAGAATAACTACTCGGCGGATATTGGTGGCCTCAAATTTCCACTATTGTTCACCACACACAATACTGATTTAACTGCGCAATATGGTGATCATGCCATCTATGATATTAAGCTTAATGGTGAATTCGATGAAGCACGTATGACGCCTCCGGAAAATGCTGTTATTGATCCGGCTAAGGATGTAAGAAAGTAATCATCGCGTAAATAGGAAAGGACTTTTGCACCCTTCCTTTAATATATTCAATGTCTATTTATTAGCGCTATTATGAATCGATACAGACTTATCCAAGACGGCCTGTTCTCCCTGATTATTCTCGGAATCCTATTATTCCTAAATGTGCCCTACTTACCGATAGTGCTATCCGGTGTATTCATTTTGATCTATAGCGCTGTAAGAAATGGTCTGGGCGAAGAGCTTGGTTTCATCCGTCCTGCTGATCTTTCCACGACTATTGGAACAGCTATTTTGATGTCGATCTTCGTGGTTGGGTGTAGTCTTTTTTTGTTTCGCCCGGCGCTTGAGTTTGTCACCGGAGAGACCATTAATTTAGGGCCTTTCGCTCAGGTAGAGGGCAACACAAAAGTGCTGTTGGTAAGCCTACTGGCGAGCTGGATAGTAGGAGGTTTTATGGAAGAAATCATTTTCCGGGGTTTCTTCCTGTCGAGAATTATGAAGGCCGTTCCAAGTAAGGCGGGTGCTTTTCTCGGAGTGGCAATGACCTCAGCACTATTCGGATACCTCCATGATTATCAAGGCATCACCGGTCAACTACTCACAGGCGTATTAGGTGCCATACTTGGTGGAATTTATGTGCTCAATCAGGGTAAAATTTGACTCAACATCTTGGTTCATGGAGCTGTAAATACCATCAGTATGCTGCTGCTTTATTGGGGATTTTTTTAGGAAAAGCACATTTAATGAGCCAAAGTTAGTGAGCGGAAAGAGACTTGATAAGGATTAGAATTCATAATACTTACAAAAGTGAAACTTTATTTTTAGCAGCTGCGTAAATAATCCTTACAATTGTGAAAGATATATGGAAGACATCAAACTGGGAAATTTTGAGGAGCTGGTTTTACTACTCGTGGCTCTCTTGTATGACGAAGCTTACTCTGTTTCTATAGTGGAGGAGTACGAAAAGCAAACGGGTAAAAGCATCAATATCAGTGCGATACATACCGTTTTATATCGGTTGGAAAAAAAGAGCTTCCTCGAATCAAGGTTGGGCGAATCTAAAGCTCAGCGTGGTGGAAAAAGAAAAAGATTATTTTTCTTAACAGCAGCTGGAGAACATGCACTGACAGAAGTTCAAGCCGTTCGCGATCAGCTTCGTGGACAAATACCACCGCTTGCTTATCCCTCCTCCTCATGATAACTGATAATATAACACCTCCTAAACTGGCCATTCGCCTTTTTAGATGGTATTGCAGAAACGATAGATTAGAGGAGCTGGAAGGTGACCTCTTGGAAATGCACGAATACCGCATAAGTAAAGGCAAAGCACATTGGCAATTAAACCTTTTATTCTGGTGGGATGTCATCTCCTGCTTCAAACGATACGCGATCAAAACAACCAAAACAACCATGAATACATCTCTCTACAAATCTTATGCGAAATTAGGATTTCGCCATGCTTGGAAAAATAAAGGGCCTGTAGCTATCAATATTTTAGGACTGGGATTGTCCGTAGGATTTTGTATCACGGTATACATGATTTTTGCCTATAACATAGAGTTTGATTCTTTCTATGAGGATACGGATAGTCTTTACCGTGTACATAGTCTGAGGTCAAGTAACGAACAAATGATTCGCTATGAACTAGCCCCATTAGCTATGGTGAATCATATGAAATCCTCCATGGGGAATGTAGAAGACGTTTTTCAATACAATGTGGAAAGAGCCACGGTGAAACTGAAGAATGAATTTTATGACAATAGCATTGGGACCGTCTCAGGTGATTTCCTTAAGACTATGAACTTGCCGCTCAAATACGGCAATAGGGCAGAATTTGGCGAACCAAACACGGTCTTTCTCACAGATAGAGTAGCTGAAAAGTATTTTGGTGACGTTTATCCTGTAGGGGAAATGCTTACGATATATCTGCGTGACAATAAGCGAATAGAAATGAAAGTCGGTGGGGTATTCGAGCGAATTCCGCTGAATACCAGTTTCCTATTTGATATTTTGATCAACTTCCAAACGCTGCAAACAGCCGTGGATATAACTCCAAACGACTGGGCTTCTAAAGAAAGAGTGGCAATTTATTTTAAAAGTGACAATCCCAAAAATGTTCAGGAACAACTCAATGGACTGATTGAGTTGCAAAATAATAATAACAAGAAGTGGTCCGTGTCTTCTTTTGAAGTCATTCCGTTCGTAGATGATAGGTTGGCTGATCACCTCATGGATTATTCACCTACTAACCTGAGAATCCGGCCTGAAATCATTATCATTTTTGCGATAATGGGGCTTTTGATCTTATTGGTCGCTACTTTCAATATCACCAATACGTCAATAGCGCTGGTCTCCAGACGATTGAAAGAGGTAGGTGTACGCAAAACCCTAGGCGGTCAAAGCAGTCAAATTTTCTTTCAGTTTTTGATGGAGATGTTGATCATCACTTCAGGTGCACTCGTCATCGCTTTGTTAATAGCTAATGTCTTCGCAAAAGAGTTTTTCGGGCCTTTTGGTTTTGCGTTTATCATTGCAGATATCAGCATTTTACGCTTCATCCCATTTGTGATTTTATTTCTCGGATTTTTGACATTTTTATCTGGTGTTATACCTGCCTCTTATGCACGAAAATTTGAAGCGATGGATATTTTGAACAAACGTTATAAACTCAAAGGAGTGGGATTGGCCAACCGTTTACTCACCATAGGCCAATATGCATTTTCTATCGCCGTATTAACCACTGGGATTTCTTTTGCACTAAATACAGAGTATATGAAAAACTACGATTATGGCTTTGATTCTAAAGATCTCATGGTGTTTGATCTGGAAGATCAATCAGATTTAGTAGCACTAGAAAACCAACTCAGCAAACTTTCTGGGGTGGTTGCGGTCACGAGAACCAAAAACCATCACGATATTTCTCGATCCAATGTGGTCATGAGGGACCATGCTGAAAATGTGGATGTTCGAGCTTACCATGTAGGAGCCGACTACCATGAGGAAATGAAGATTGAAATCTTAGCGGGTCGCTCTTTTAGAGAAAAAAGTACGGCAGACATACAAGATGCTGTGATCGTTAATCAAAAATTCGTAGACACCTATCTCTCAGGTAGCGATCCCATTAACCATGTAGTCACTCTCGATGATACCCGCAAGACCATCATTGGAGTGTCAGAACATGTATACTCAGGAGTGTATGAGGACGATATACCCAAGCCTGAAGTTTACTTAATGGTAGAGGATTCATCTCTCAATAGGCTACTCGTACGGACTGCCTCCAGTCAGTCACGTGCTGATATAGAGGCTGATCTTAAAACTGTTTGGGTGAGTCTCTTCGAATCCCCATTCGGAGGTCAATGGCAGGATCAGCGTACAGGGTTTAATGCTGTAAAAGACTCTAATAATTTGAAAAAAATCTTCCTTGCTTTGGCAGGTTTGGGCTGTTTCCTCAGCCTCATAGGAATCTTCTCCTTAGCCAGCATCAATGTGGTACAAAAAACCAAAGAAATCAGTATCAGAAAAGTGTTGGGAGCCTCCTTTACTGAGGTCAATATGTCCATCAACCGAGGGTTTAGCTATATCCTGTTGATTGCGCTTTTTGTGGGTTCCGGGTTGGGTTATTTCATTTCCGAAGGAATTTTACAAACCATCTATAAGTATTATGAGGGTGTTTCTATTTTAGTGTGTTTTGCAATAGGCCTCTTTGTGGTACTATCAGCATTAACCTTCATACTCGCAGCTACATTTGTGCCCATGCGTGCCAATCCTAGCAAAGGGTTACGAACTGAGTAGTTCGTTGTAAAATAAGCTATCAACTTATGTTTCATAGTTCGTGAGTTTTTGACTTAAAAACATCATTACAGTGGAGCCAAGGAGATTTGGCTCTTTTGCGAAGCTTATGTTGTGTCTTGGCTTTGCAAGTTTGCCAAATGCGTGTTGAAAGAATTAGCGTTAATACATGCACTTTCGCAAATGCGATCTGTCAATTCAACGGTTTCTTCATGAAGCGTAGCGGCCACTAAAGCACTATGATTTCACATATGTGGTTACCTGCTTTTTATATTCTATTTTCAACCAAGTCCTTTGCCAAACTTGCCTGTTTTAATCTCCTATTTTTTAACAAATATTCCACATCATACTTATTATCAATCATTAACTGGATGTGGTAATAGTTTACATGTTCTAAAATTGCAAATACATTAGCTAATATCCCCCAACGCAACATATCATTATCTTCAAAATTCCAACTTTGAATATAGAGTTGACTCAAGAAAACAAGCGGCATTAATGATATCAGTAGCCAGTTCAATCGTTTAGATTTACTGAAAAATCTAATGTTTTTCTCTTGATTCACATTTTTTCCTGTGAGTCTATTCAATTTCAATTTCCAATATAACTGACCTTGGTATAGAATAACAATGCAAATAATTAGTCCGTAAGACAAAAGAATCATATTGCTTATTGGATTTGTAAACAAGAGATATAGAAGCAATACTGGGAAAGTAACATAAGTATGAAATCTCTCAGTGGGATAGTACCATTTTAAACGTTGAATCAATCTTGTCTTGCTCATCACCGTATTTTTATAATTGCAGGTAGCATTCTAGTTAAATTGCGTTTAAATGTAGTTTGTAATTTGTTAGGCTTTTGTTTTACTTATTATTTATTTCGAAAATGGACTGAAAGTTTTCTTCAATTGATGAGACTTCTTCATCCGTGATATCGTCAAATTCCTTCTGTCTTTTATTCTTTGATAACTTACCGTTATTCTGATTTAGCATTTTGATTAATAAATCCACCTTGGTGTCAGGCAAAGACAAATAAGTATTGATGTATTGAGTCATTCGATCATATTTTTCTATATAATCGAGTTCCTCTGGTATTATTTGCTCAATGGTCTCTTCCACGCATTCGTATAAAAATTCGACCTGTTTGGTCAGGTCATAATAACGATATAGATCAATGGTGTCATTAAGAATTTTAACATTATGATCTGCAGTGGGTTCCCATTCGATTAAATCTATTCTTTGAGAAGAATATGACTCCAAAACCGACTGGTATTCGTCAATTCGATTGAGTATGGCAGCTGATACTGGAAAAATCATCCCTCTTCTAGTATACCCCATTCGAGTCAATATATGGTGAATCATGTATCTGTGTATACGGCCATTGCCATCAGAGAAAGGGTGAACAAATACGAATCCAAATGCTATCGTAGCGGCTGCTAAAACAGGATCGTATCCAGACTCTTGTAGGAGGTTATTTGTATCTAATAGTCCTTTCATCAAAGAGGGTAAATCTTTAGACTTTGCTGATATATGGTCCGGTAATGGAGAAAAAGTTTCGCGATCATGTTCTCCGATAAATCCTTCCTGTGTTCTTAAACCCATATTCTTTAGCTTTTTTGAGCCTATAACGATATCTTGAAGCCTTTCTAATTCCTCGATTGTTAATGGCTTTTTTCCTGCTTGTCCAATTGCTTTACCCCAATTTCTTGCTCTATGACTTGGAGGGTTTTCTCCTTCGATGGCAAAAGAAGCTTTGGAGTCTTTCAATAGTAGAAATGCCGCGGTTCTTCTGATGAGTTCTTTATCTCTACCATCTAACCCTTTTTCGATTGATCCTGATAGATCTTTCGTTATGAAGTTTTCGATTTTATTAGTTTTACTAATCATAGGACAAAACTCAGGAGTTCCTGGTAAGTTATTTTTTATTCTATGTCGGGTAGAGTTTATTGAAGTGCTTGTGAATTGTAGTTTGGAATTGACTATTTCGACGTATGTTCCTGTCTTTAAATCTGATATTTCAAGCACTTCGCCCATTAACCATTCATACAAGAACCAAACTCTTCTGGAGTATTGGCTTGTTGGCTCTTTCTTTATCATATCCAGCACTGGATCTTTTCCTGAATACTGGAAGAACTTTTTTAATACAAATAAATCAACTCCTTCATATTTTAAAGCAAATACCAAATGACTGGTTAAGTGATTATCAGGTTTGTGTCTGATTGTAAATACTTGCCATTGCTCAGTATTGTACCGTTGATGTTTTTCTGTAATAATAGCAAGCTTGTCGGGTAGCGGAACGTATCCTCCACTTTCCTCAACAACAGTTATTAAAAGTGCATATCCGGCAAGAAATCCAGATTCTGGAATAGATCTTCCATGAAATGCGGTTACTTTTTGTGAAAAATAGTTACTCATTATCCTTTTCTATGAAATACAAGTATAAATTTAGTATGAAAATCAATTACTATTCATGAATAATGATTATTAATTCATTGTTTTTGTGAATTTAAATTACATTGATGTAGATCAAAATTGGAATGAAGTCTAACGCCCAACCTATCATCCGTAAGCTGAACTGGGTCGCGTCTACCCAAGGTCTGTGACTCGCAGACTTAATTCAAAAACGATCAAAACGATCCTAAACTCTTTGCTGCCCAGTTCTTGAAGCTTCTGGAGATGAAGTAATTTTCATCAAAACAATCACTGCTGATAACGGCAAATATGGGGCAGGCCTCTCTGTTTGCTGAACATCAAAGAATTGCAGCAGAACTCGGAATAGATTTTTACTTTGCCAAACCATATCACTCGTGGAAAGAGGCGCTAACGAAAACTTAAATGGGCTATTAAGGCAATACTTCCCAAAAGGTTTGCACTTCGACAATATTGACCATGATTACCTATCGGAAATTGAAGAAAACTCTATCGTAGACCTAGAAAAAGATATAAATCTGATTCACCACAATAGGTGATGGCATAAATAAATCAAACAACCATTTTGCACTTATCACTTGAATCTGCGTCCGATTTCATTAACTAAAAATAAAATCTACGGCCATTTTTGCATGCAAATAAGTGGTGTCTAACAATGGCATATCAAAATCATCTTTTTTAATCAAAAGTGGTAACTCCGTACATCCCAAAATCACTCCATCAGTTCCTTGTTCTTTTAATTCAGTCATTTCACCTAAGAAAAATTGTTTTGCCTCTTCTTCTAAAATGCCCCTTGTAAGCTCTTCTGCAATAAACCTATGGATTTCCTTCCTAGCTGCTGCACCTGGGATTTTCGTTTTTATCTGGTGCTTATCATTTAACCGTTCTTTTATAAAGCCTTCCTCCATAACATTCGTTGTTCCAAATAAAGACAAACTTTTCAGGTTCAATTTTTTCGCCTCCTCACCTATGGCATCAGCGATATGAATGATTGGAATATCTAACTTAGGCTCTACAAATGGGCAAACTTTATGAGGCGTATTTGCACAAATTAAAATAGCCTCTGCTCCGGCTTTTTGTAAATTCAAAGAAATATCTAAGTACGCTTGATTGATTTCATCCCAGTTATTTCGTCGCATTAAATCTACGTTTAAACTGTACATCAACAATGGAGGATTGATTGGTGGATGACCATTTCTTTTTTCAGCCAATTGATTGATATATCTATAATAATTGATTGTGGAGTGCCAAGAAGTACCTCCAATCATACCTAATGTTTTCATACTTTCCGGTTTTAAGCTAAATTTATTTGAGTCACATTTATTCTTTTCCTAATGGCATACTTACTTGCCTCAATCGATCAGTAAAATAAGCAACGCCAACGGGCGTGACAAGTAAGCCACGTCAGATCTTCTACTCATCTGACCTTGAAAACCTCCCCGAATGAAAGATTCATGGTCATCATTAGTCAGTTCCAGTCTCCGAATATCTGTGAAAAGCGCAATCGATTATTAGCTACCCTTCAGCTAGTGCTAGACTGTAACCTAGTACCTCCACAAGTAATCGATCTCTGTTAGGCCTTTATCCCCTTAGTCTATGGCATTGCTGTATTTCCAGTACTCCGGTTCACTCACAAGACCAGACTCAACCGGATTCATAGGTATGTAATTGAGCTTTTGTGCTATTACGCTACTACTCCAAAGCGCTATTGGTTTAATAGGCTGGCGAGCCGTCAGACCGTGCCAAAATTGTCGCCTATTAACAGTTGCATTTTTACTGCCGCCCTTTCCATCATGCATAAAAGATGTTCTTTTCTACTTTCTAGTGGGTTTTCTATGAGTGACTGAAGTCTCTTAGAAGTATATTTCTTTATATCGCCTATCAAGCCGTAAGGACAATAGTCTTATGCACCTTTCATGCTTTATCGTGGACTTTTTTCAATGGATTAGAATGGTAAGTATAAGAATAGTAGCCGATTTCGGGTTTCATTCCTGACAATCGATAAGAACGTAAAGCGCGTTAAACCATTTGAGTATACTGCTATTTAGGCTTTCATTTTTTATAATGCTATGACCCTTTGGCGGAAGGTCTTGGTGTTGGAGTTTGAATCTTAATTTCATTAGAAAATCTATTCCATTCGTCTAGAAGCTCTGCATACTTTTCTTTTTCGGATTCCTTAAGATCGATTTGCTCTCCCAAGTCATTTGACAGGTCGTAAAGGGCGAAATTTTCAATGTCGAAAGGTTTGATGAAATTTGTGATTTTCCAATTCCCTTTTCTCAACATCGCGTTTCCATAATGCTCCAGCGCAAACACATAAGTTGAATCGTGAATTTTATTTGATTTTCCAGAAACAAATGGGATGAGTGAATTTCCTCTTAGAGGATAGACTTCATTCCCGTTATAGGCTGTTGGATAGGTCACATTGGCCACCTCATAAAAAGTAGGTGCCAAATCCAAAAGACTTGTAAAGCCATGGTGAATTTCATTTTCTCTATTCACATTCGGACCACAAATAATCATGGTTGTGTTTGTACCTCCTTCGGTTGCAAAGTCTTTGTAATACCTAAAGGGAGAAGAACCAGCCTCCGCCCATTGTGGACCATAAGAAATATAGGAATTGGCATTTCCCATATTATCGAATTCATCGTTGTAGTATTCCTTTAGATTCGCGAATCTATCATTATTTATAAAGTCTCTGTTTGCAGCGCCATTGTCCGACATGAACACAAATAGCGTGTTTTCATATTCACCAATGTCTTTCAAGTGTTTAACCAATCGACCAATATTGTGGTCTAAATTGTCAACCATGCCGGCATACAATTCCATTTTTCTGGCTTCTTTCATCTGTTCTTGACTCGATAAAGAATCCCAAGGCAATACGCGTTCATGGGAGGGTGGAGCTATGGCATCATTTGGGATGATTCCCGCTTTTTTGAGGCTAGCCAATCTTCGTTCTCGTAATTTTTCATATCCATCGTCATATTGACCTTTGTACTTTTCCCAGTATTTTTTATCGACCTGCAACGGCCAATGTGGTGATGTATAAGCGGCAAAAGCAAAGAAGGGTTTATTATCCCCTTTATCAGAATCTATGTATTCAATCAATTTATCGGTATAAAAATCTGTAGAATAATTGCCTTCTATCCATGGTATTGAGTCACCATCTTCTGTATAGCTAGATAGTTCACCAAAGAGGGCACTTCGGTTGCTGTAGTGATTTCCAGCACCTTCGAGCAAAACAAAAGAGTGTTCAAATCCTTTTTGATGTGGATTGGATTCGGGCGTTTTGCCAAGGTGCCATTTACCTGCCATATATGTATGGTAACCACTGTCTCTCAACAAAGCGGGAATGGTGACAATCCGCTCGGTCAATCTTCCTTCATAACCAAACGCTTCTGTAACATTGCCTTGCCCACCCATTCCAGCAATGTGGTTATCATTTCCAGAAAGCAACATGGCTCGGGTAGGCGCACACATGGGAGCAGTATGGAAGCTGCTAAACTTTATCCCTCTTTGCGAAAATCTATCAATGTTTGGTGTTTGAATATCTCCGCCATAACAACCGATATCTCCAAATCCCAAATCATCGGCAACAATTAACACGATATTGGGTTTCTTCGTAATTGCTTTTTTGCTTTTTTGTACTGTGCACGAAAGCGCGATTGTAGATGCTAGTAAAACCAAGAAGAGAAGTTTAATACACCTGTATGTTTTATCTTTATTCATCATTTAATCAATTCAAGCATTTTATTTGAAAATATTGATTCTTCATTCAGAATTTATTGTTTTATAAACGATTGACAATAATGAATCACAATGGTTTGTTTGCGGGTGGTAGCGGATTTTAAATTCAATAAACTGTCAAGTAGCAAGGTACTTATTAAAAAGCATGCACTCTAACCGCTCTTTGTTGTATATCGCTCAAGTACCTTTTTTTATTTTTTCAATTGGCTGTTCATCATTTCAAAAAAATCTGGATCTGTCATTTTCTTTCGGCTGGTCAGCAAGAAATTAGCACCTTCTCCGGCGCGGTATCTCAACTGATTTTTTCCAACTGTTACAGCATTGTAAATTACTTCTGCAACCAAACTTGATGGTGGTGATCGAGCTTTTCCGGCACACTTACTTGTCTCAATCAATCAGTAAAATAAGCTACGCCAACGGGCGTGACAAGTAAGCTACGTCAGATCTTCTACTGATCTGACCTAAAAACCTCCCCGAATGAAAGATTCATGATCATCATTAATCGGGTCCAGTCTCCAAATATCCGTGAAAAGCTTCATCGACTTTTAGCTGCTTGATTTATCTGAGTGATACCGCCAGATAATTCTCATCCCAATCCCTATTTACAAACCACTCTCCAAAACCATTATCCTGCGTTCGTTAAACAGCGGATTCATTGGAACGCGTAGTTGTTGGGTCGCGGACGACCTAGTCATAGTAGCCAATAGGAAACTGGCCGATAAAGATCTGCCCGGCGTTCTTCAACGGCTTGCAACACGACCCCTGTAAACATCTACTCAGACGGAACGGCCAGGTGTCGGTCAAAGTATTCGATGATCTTGCCAAACAGGTAGCGATCGTAATTCCGCTCACGGCTCCATCCATGCGTCGCACCCAGTGCAAAAGCAAAATCGAAGTTCTTGCCCTGTTTAATCAGTTCTTCAGCTAACACAGCAGTCGTCTTGAATGGTACCACATGGTCCTGGATGCCGTGGATGAACAGGAGTTTATCCTCCAGATTCGCTGCATAGTTGAGCGCTTTTCTTTCGAAGATCTCAGGGTGTGTCTGTGGTCGACGAACAATCGCAACATCGTCCGTTCCAAAGAACATCGGGTCTACAGCCGCCGCTGCAGCAACACCCACCTGGAATAAGCCCGGCTTCATTAACAGAGAATAAACAGAGAGCGTACCGCCGTAACTGCTGCCCCAGATGCCGATACGGTCGGGATCGACATAATCCAGTGACTCCATGTAGGTAACGGCACTCGCATAATCCTCAATGTCCTGGTCGGCAAAACCCAGTAGGAACTCTTCCCGGAATGCCCGGCCATAACCGTTGCTACCACGCGAATCCACCTGCACGATAATATATCCCTTCTTGGCCAGCAGATGCTGTACGAGGCTGTAGTTACCAGCCCAGCGGTTCCTCGCTGTATTCGAATATACAGGCCCAAACAGCACTGGATACTTCTTACCGGGCTGCATGTTGGTAGGTTTCATAATCCGGGCATGCAGCGTGTAGTCATCTACAAGACTTGGGAAACTAACGTACTCTGCAGATGCCCAGGTTCGCTCTGTGAAGGCGGGTAATGGCGAGTGGGTTACTCGTGTAACGTCACCACCCTTGCTTCTTACCACATAAAGCTCGGGCGGTGATGTGTCGTTGCTGTGCATGAACGCCAAGTGCCGGCCATCCGGTGAGGGGTAGCCCACGTTCCGACCAGAAAGACGCGTCACCTGTTCGGGATCGCCACCAGACATACTCAGGCTATACACATGTTGTTCGTATGGATTAACGCCATTGCCTGCATAAAAAAGTGTATTACCAGCAATAACTGGGGCGGACAGTACATCGTAGGATGGATCAGTTAGGAGCTGTGGACGATCTTTAGAAGGTGAAGCATCGATCGTATAAAGGCCGTAGCGATCACCCATATCGCTTAAGAAAACGACCTGCTGCCCATCTGGATGCCAGGTAGAACCAAACGATGTGTACATGCGGCTTTCTCGAACACCTCGCCAAATCTCGCGCAGTTGGCTTTCTCCGGGTGCAACGACGAACAACTTACGTTCAACCGCCGTGTCGGATGCGGTATCAACCAGCAGCGCACCGTCCGGTGACCAGTTGAAGTCGATGATCTGATTGGCGTGTGGGTCTGGCAAATCGAGGTAAGTAATGTTACCGGTTTCTACATCGAGCAGACCAACCCTGCGAATCTCGTTTGGATCGCCGGGGTAACTTCGGCGTACCTCGTTGGGATTGGTTTCTTCAGCGAGGTAATCCGGGAACGGCACCTTTCGCATCTCGCGTCGGTCAACGACGTGAAACGCGATGGTCTTGCCATCAGGGGACCACTTGTACGTTGGGCCACTCCAGATGCCTGGACCGATTTCACGTTCCGGTCGACTGTATCGCCCTTTCGGTAAATTCGAGAGACTGGCGATTCCGATCTCGGTGAGCTGGCGATTCTGCTTAGAAGTAAAGTCAGCAAGCCACAGGTCACCATTCACTATATACGCCGCTTGGTTGCCGCTTGGCGATATAGATAGGTTACGTGCACCTGCCTCAATGGGCATAAACTGGAGGTCGTCTCCTTGGTTCAGTGATGTCTGCCATAGGTCGTTACCTCGCAAGCTGAAAATGGTATTCGCGTCGGTCCAGACAATATCATGCACTGACGCGGATTCCGTATTGGAGATAAGGCGCACTTCCTTCCCATTACTTTTCGATACCCAGAGCCCACGCCCAGGATTTCCTAGTTCACTCCATGAAAAGGCGAAGTGCTCGCTGTTAGGTGCCCACGCAGGCTGGGACGGGGTTGTTCCCGTCAGTTTTGGCGTTGCAAACAGGTCATTAAGAGTGAGCTCACTTTCCTGTGCTGTGACTGTTGCGGGCATCATCATCAGTAATACCACTACGCATGTTTGCCAAAAAGAGATCTGTTGCATGTGTTTGCTTTTGTAACTGTCTAGTAAAATATTCATATACTGCTCAAATAGCCCTCTCACCATTGGAGAGTGCCCCTTCTGAAGGTCTTCCAAGTCGGATCTTTTTGGTTTTCTCCTCACCTCTTCATTTTCGTATAACGTCTAGATGTGGCACGTGCCTCTAGACTTTCAAATATCGTTATAGTTTCTGTCTTGGTACTCACTGTCAAACAACTAATAAGAAGCATGTGCTATATCATTTGTTAGCATTTTGTTTAATTCTTGGATCAAAATTCATAGATGTTTCAGACATCACTTTAATTCTAGAAGAATCTGGGTGGTTAGGATTAATCAAGTAATTATGTTCTTGGGGTACAATGCAACTTGGTACTTTCAAGACTGCTGCTCCACCATCTTTCACAAAATCATCTCCTATAAATTGAGTTTCTAATATTGGAGGTCTAGAATCCCAATTTTCTGGCAAGTCTGCAGGATCAATTTCGAGAATTTGAATGTCATCCGGTATATCAATTTCAACATATGACCTATCTGTTGGCAAATCTTCACTTAAGTCCAGGTGAACCGAAACTTCTAAAGTTGCTAAAGCACGTGATTCTGCCGTATAAACAAGGTAGGTGTTAAGACTATTCCATCTATATCCTTCTGTTAGGGCTGCTCCAATTCCCTTTAAGGTGGATTTAAGGTATTTATTTCGCTCAACTTGGTAGACCCTCATTACGCCATATTGCCATATTCAAGTCTATTAAGTGCGTTTTTCACTTCTTGAATACCCGTTACTGAATCAAACAAGCTTTCTGGTTTTACTCCACCCAATGATACATTTGGTTTCTTAAGCCATCTTTGAAATTTTTCAGATTCATTATTAAATACATCCGATCCAAAATCCAGAAGTTCTGTTAGTAATAGTACAACCTCACTGTCTCTACCACTTAGTAATTCGTTTTCTCTTTTCTTTTTGTTGTAAGTGGTTTGAGGCAAGCTAAAAATGGTTAGAACTTGTTTTACCGGAAGATCAGTTCTTTTGCTAATTACTTCAATTGACTCATAAGGAAGCCTTCTTCTAATAATGCTTACTCGTTCTATATTATTAGACCAGGTGTATTCTCCATTAGGGACTTTAATAACCCAACCAGTCCTTTTTTTCCTGACAATTTTAGCTCGTCTGATACTTCTTTTAGTGTCGAATTTTGTTGCCATTTGAGAAGATGATTTCATATGTAAAGCAATACTGCTACAATATACCAACAAAATTGCTTTAGTAAAAGTTGCGAAGAGAAATAAATGCTCATAATACAGTGTTTTATAGGCTGTTTGTCCAAAGATACATTAAGCGGTTTAACACACAATTGGTGGACAAATGGACTATAAAACTCCCTTGGACGATGCGGAAAGGAGGCTAGGGGTGCGGACGGCTAGGGGCTCCCCCTACCCAAGGTCTGTGACTCATCGGCCTTGGAATAGGACCTTTCTCTGACCATTGCACCCTTATGACTGATCAGCGAATTTTACGCTCATTTACTTTATTTGGATGATTCGTTCTTCAATGTTTGTAGTGCCTTCTGCATGAACTTCTTTATTCTCTAAGCTATAGGTTGTCCAGCCTGTTCCAGCGTGAATACGGTTGGCAGTCCATATTTTGTTCGTTAGTGCAGGAAATTCTTCCCTTGATGGCATCTGATTTCCTAAGGTTCCCAGTTTATTCAAATATTCATACGTAGCATCAGTTAGTTGCTTAGAGTTTACCTCCTGATACATTCGGATTATTGACGTGCCGCCTTCTTCATCAATTTCATCCAAGCTTACAGTCACGTCCGTGTCAAATGGCTCACCACCAAAGTTGTTCATCAACTGCATTTTTGCTGCTATTTTTTCATTTAGCGTATATGCCCCTCCATGGAATGTGTAGAACTGTAGTGCATCTTTTATTGCATTCCCTTCAATTGCTTCTTTACTCATGTAGATTCCCATAACCTGAGCAATGATTTGATCGCCATTTGGAACTTTTTTCAATTCCTTTTTGAGAATTTTAGTTGCCTTTTGGATATAATCACGAACCTCCTCCCAATTGACCACTTCTTGAACAGCTCCGAATTCGTCTGTCTTCATAACAACTGGAAGATCTTCTGCTAATTTGGTAAGTTTCTGAACCAAGGGATTCTCCGTTTGAACTTCGTAGTTTTTATAAAACCATTCAATTGTGTAGCTATTTGCAGTTGAATCCTTCACAGTTATATCAACTTCATACTTAATAAACTCCCTTGAAGTAGTGTCCCCCTCTTTGATTTTATATTTCTCATAGGTGACGTCAAAAGATTGAGTATCGTTAATGCTCCAATATCCAACAACTTGAACTGTCGAATCAGCCGTATTTATTTGAGCGTAAATATTGGAGAACATCGTTGCGATGATAATTGATAGTAGTGTTTTTTTCATTTTCTGTTTTTTGTGAATAACGATAAACTATTGGTTGTATGCCTACGTGGCTCGACCCACAGGTTGTAAAGAGTACAATCTAATTGCCTTCAATAGTATATTCTACTCCTAATTCATTAAAATAAGTGTTCCCAAATCCATGGTTTCCATTAAAGTTCAGAAACTGTAATTTTATATCTGAATAAATGGACTCTACTGGCGGTTTAGGATTCATAAGACCTTAATTTATCTTGATATTAATGTATTGAAAATTCCTTGAAATATTCTCAAGGAGGACAGTCTCCACAGAGAGATTGTAATTATTAATAACGTTTTTACAATTATGATTAATGCTTCATCTCTTGGAATGTTTTATATTATAAAGTGCTTTATAAGCATATCCTTGGCAGTTATTACAAAATTTAACACCTAATCAAAATGAGTATGCTCCACCCCTTGCTAGAAGCAATGACAATTCCTTGTCTTAATGACGTATCAAAGTACTCCATTCGCATGGGGGCGCCTAGTGATTCATTTTAGTATTTATGGTGCTTAGTTACTTCTTTCTAGTACTATTGGCTGATTAAATTCCTTCACGATTTGATCCAAATAATATTTGATTCGAGCGTACTCGTTAGCTACGTACGTCGACTTTTTAAACTTGTAATTTCCTTTTACAATCAAAATATTGTTATCCAGTGAATAGTCCAGGTTGATTTCTGCCAAATCGTTATCAAGTTTATATCCATCAGGAATATCAGTTATTGAAAAATTACTTGGTATTTCTAATGTAGATTCAAATATATCTTCCCAGGGATAGATAAAGTCAACTGGATACGCTCTCTTTTTTTGAGTCAAGTTGTTTTTAGATAAAGGCAATTTCAAAAAAGGCTTTATTACAACGTTATTACCCAGTTTCTCAGTTTCATACCTAGTTTCGAATTGCATGGAGTACGGTGACTCAACTCGATCATAACTGACCGTTTTTGAAAGGCTAATATCCCCAATCCTATCTGAATAATACTCCTTGATTCTTAAAGAATCATTTCTAAACCTGTTACGCGCTGAATATGATTGGTACTCCGTATTTTGGATCGATACTTCAGCTACAATATCCATTCTTACCGTGTCAAGATTCATTCTGATTATGTTTTTTTCTATTGAAAACACGGGATTATCTAAGCTAATCCATCTTGGTGTATCTGCTTTCTCAACAATAAGCCCTTTTTCATTATTGCACCTAATTGGAAGTTTATTGTAGGGTAACAGCTCTTCAGTTCCATCAGCAAGAAAAGGAGTGTCGGTATTTACCAAAGCAATGACGTAATTCGTAAAGTGATCGAAGGGATAATCGCTCGGTATTTTTCCATGATTTCTGGTGCTAAGTATCAGTGGTTCAGCTTTGATACCGGCTTCATTGAGGAGAGCAATCATGAATAAATTGATGTCAGCATCGCTACCACTTTTTTTACTAAAAAAGTCTTTGGCTGATTGGGTTGCATACTTACCATAGGAGCCATTCCATACAAAACTGCTTTTTACGTATTCAATTATTCGTTTTGCCTTTGCTCTATCGCTCTCCGTATTCATCTTCAAGTCTTCAGAAAGGACTTTTTTGGCAAATTTTGAGCTGCTTTTTAAATACTTTCCAAACTTTTCATGCTTCAGGAGCGACTCATTCAGATCAGACCATGTTGATATTATTTCAGAGGTTGTTCCAGTTGGGCTATGGAATTTAGCAAGCTGGAAATCCATTTTGATGATGTAATCATTGATAGAAGAAATATATGACTCATCCTTGAAAGCAGGAACGTCTTTCAATACGTAGGTATACACATAATCTTGAAATTCCACACCCCTGCCGACATTTTGTCCATATGACTTACTTACGTTTCCCCAACTCCTATTTTCATTGGCCACTGTAGAGTTTTGATAATCAAATTTGGATATGCCTTGAACAAGAAATACATATTCATAGAATGGAATCATACTGACTTGGTACTCGCTATAAACAGTTGGAATTTTGTCCTGGAAAGTCCAATCCGGTAGGTTAAAATGAAATGGAGTTTCTAAAACGTAGCGATATTCTAATATAGCCCCATCCTGTACATCTGGGAAAACGAATTTTTTGTTATGCCATCGTTCATTAATTTTTTCATCGTAGATAGTAAACGGATCGAGCCGCCTTTGGGACAAGCTGCCATCTATCATATTATAGGTTATAGCCTCAATAGATTTTACATTTTCAGTTTTCCCATATCCGTCAACATAATAAGGAATGGAAATTTCTGTGTATTCTGATTCAGACTTGTCAAATATTTTGATTCTTTTATGCCTCGTAAATCGAATATCATAGCCGTTTTCTGAGTCGAAAAAGATTGATTTTCCTTTGTCATAAAGGATTACCGCTTTGGTTTCTTTATCTGCCTCATAACTCTTCATTTTTATTTCATCAATAGTTATTTGCCCAAATTCTATCTCAAGTGTTTGGGAGTAAGCAGATTGGCTTAGAAGGAGAATAAGTATTAATAATTTTTTCATTTTATAATTATTGCCGTTTCTTTCTTATAAATCTTTATCATATCCATGAACTCATAAAAATCTTCGTATTGGTCATTTGGAACTTTGTTCGCAAACAAGGTAAACTTCTCCATAACAATCAATTCATTGCCGTTTTTGGAATAATCGGCACTGTACAGACCATACCTGTTTTTAATATTGATCCGTTCAGGAACTTGAATGTCATTTTGTTCAAACTCTTGAAGGTTGTAGATACTTTTATCAGACTTATTTATTGGATAATTAATAGCAACATCCAGTTTTCGGTCTTTCGGTTTTTCAAAATCGGGTAATACGATTCTGAGTGGATTAATTACTTGTAAGGCTCCTATTTGACGTATTTCGGACAATGAAGTGCCTTCAACCTTTACCTGTAAAAATGTGCTATCACGATGAAAATCAGCAATATTCCAGCTGTCGAAATGAAAGTCTTTGACTCCATTTTGTCTTCTTACTTCACCTTTTTGCCTGTCTTCGTCATTGTCAGAAATAAAAGATCTAAAATCCTCAAATTCATTGCCCCTCAAGGTTAAATCAAGATCAACCTGTACGGCATTATTATCTGTGGCTTGAAAATGATAGCTCCTTTCAAGAAGCACATCATCGATTGAAAGTGAAGGTGTTTTGACCAATTGGCTCTTCTCTCCATTTACAGCCAAAGCGTACCTATTTTGTGTGAAAGTTCCGAGGTAATTAAAAGGTAATGCACTGGATGTATTCTCGAGCCATAAAGTATCAGTCTCGGACGGGATCATAAGAATCACATGGTCGAACTGCTGACTAGGAAAGTTGGGGTCAATTTCTGTATTCTCTTCGCCTGCTTTGATAATGGTATAAAATGATGCTATCCCTACACTTTTAAGCATTGCCTTCATATAAGTAGTGAGCGCCTTACAGTCTCCGTACTTATTTTCACAGACGTAGGAGGCAGGATAGCTTTTAAGTCCACCTACATCTATGGCCACATTGACGTATTTGGTTTGATCCTGTAGATAATAGTAAATGGATTTTATGATTTCATTTCTATTATTAATACCAGCAATCAGTTTTTCTAAAGTCCATTTTTCTTGCAGTGTTATTTGATCAGTACCGTTGTTTAATTCATCTGCCCAATTTCCGAAGGACGACCATGAGTCCGATTTTCCGATAACCCCATATTTGAATTCTCCAGGGACAATTTTTACGGTAGGGAAATCCAATGGTGGCGAATAAATCTCATTCCGAGATTCGCTTTTGGTCATTGACGATTTCCATCTCAGTATTTTTCTTCCTTCTAATTTCGATTCTTTGAGATTTAATTGCTCGGAAGCGCTAAACCGGATAGGATAGTCAGCGGGCATGTTGACTTCTAGTAAAGCGTCAATGGTTGATACATTCGTGTAAACAAGAGGAGTCCACCAAGCTAAATAAAGAAATTCCTCTTCTTTAATGGTATAGGAATATTCAACTCGATAAGGATATTCACTCCAATAAAGATCAAATTCTGTAATTAAATCATCTTGGTAAAATGCTTGGTAGGAAAGATCATTGCGAGTAATAAATTCCTTCTTCTTTAGCTTCCTAGTTATGTTTCCTTTTAGGTCAAGTATTCGGGCATAATTCAACTTAAATTCTTGATTAGGACTATGATTTAGTTCAATATGAGAGAGCCAATTCTCTTCTTTACTATTAATCTGAATTAATAGGGTTCTTTCAGTCGTTTTTTTACCATTATCAGCCATTGTGATTTTGGTATCAAAGTTTACTATTTGGCCAAATGCAACATGAACCAATGATGCCATCAAACATGCGAATAAAAAATAATGCGAAAGTGTAGCGTTCAAAGAATAACTTTTTAGACAGCAGCAATTTAGTTCAGCACCAAGTTAACCATACAGTTAAGGTAAAACAACTTATATAATTCCAAATCTAATGGTTTTTTAATTTTGGCAATCACATCTATGGCTATTTTTGCATAAAACTCGGTAGGGCAACTAGCGCTGTGTCATCATCGGGTTTGTGTAGGTCTTGAAAATCGACGAGTCATTCAAATGAGTAGGTGGCCAAAAATGATTTGGAACAGGAGTCATTTCATTGATGGGTGAGATCGTCTGTTCGACTGATACACCAAGGTCTAAATACAAGAAAATGACCATCGCATATTTCCAAGTTTGGTCTTTGAAATGATAAACGAATAGTAGCACAGCTCAAAATATAAGGAGAATTGTCAGAAGCAAAAATTCTTGAACCATCAATGACTATTTACCCCATGGCAGGGGCATCAAACTCTTATGTAATGCGGAGAAATGATTTATTACTTGCTAAAATATTCCGCCACTCCAATATTCCATGTTTCTGTATAGCGTGAATTCAAAAACAGGACGACCTGCATCACATGCTTTCTCAACAAGACCGACAGGTGATGACAGGTTATCCTATCAACCTTGAAGTAATTCAATGAGGTGAAGCTAAAGGTTTATTGGGCTTAGTTACTTCTTTCTAGTACTATTGGCTGATTAAATTCCTTCACTATCTGATCGAAATAATATTTGATTCGAGCGTACTCTCTGGCTATATAAATTGATTTTTTAAACTTGTAATTTCCTTTTACTATCAAAATATTTTTATCAAGTGAGTAGTTCAAGTTGATTTCGGCTAATTCATTCGCAAGTTTATACCCATCAGGAATATTGGCTATTGAATAATTACTTGGTATTTCCAATGTTGATTCAAATATATATTCCCAAGGATAGATAAAGTCCACAGGATAAGTTCTGCCTTTTTGAGTCAGTTTGTTTTTAGGTAAAGGCAAATTCAAAAAAGGTTTTATTACAACATTATTATCTAATTTCTCAGTTTCATACCTTGTTTCGAAGTGCATAGAGTATGGTAATTCAATTCGATCATAATTGATCGTTTTTGACATACCAATATCTCCAATCCTATCTGAATAATACTCCTTGATTTTTGAAGAATCATTTTTGAACCTTTTACGAGCTGAATAGGATTGGTACTCGGTATTTAGGATTGATACTAGAGCTACAATGTCCATTGTGAGAGTGTCAAGCTTCATTCTGATCATGTTTTTTTCAATGGAGGACACGGGATTTTCTAAGCTGATCCATCTTGGTGTATCTGATTTCTCCACAATAAGCCCTCTTTCATTATTACACCTTATTGGAAGTTTATTATAAGGTATTAACCCAGCGGTGATTGATTTATATTTAGGCAGCATAATTGATGCTTTCATGGTTAAAATATTTGATTACCCTTGCAGGACAAGTCTGTAGCATTTTCATGTGATTTTGCACGTTTTGAGATAGGGTCTCCTTGTTTTTTGGAGACTTTTTGTTAGATATCCCTTGTTTGAGATCACAGTTTAGATATTCATCTGGATTTCTGTCCGGCGAATAAGACGGCAGATAGAAGACTTCAAT
>JAVJRN010000027.1:0-37082 GCA_040218415.1 Cyclobacteriaceae bacterium | reverse complement strand
TGCCCAGCATGGGCATCTGGTATCTAAGATACCAAATTATTCCAGAGGGTGAAAGTCCCTTGTGAGCGGGAGTCGTGTCCTGAATCACTAGCAAGTCGCAAGGTTGGATACTGTGAGGTATTGACCGAAGGAAGCGAGACTGCAAAACTCGGTTCTAACGAACAGGAACTGGATACAGAGGCTGTAAAAGTCGGATGAGGTATCACATCTTACCAACGTCCAAAGGGTAGGAAACTGCCAAGTGCTTTTACAGTAGATCCAGTGGAATTGAGTGAAGCCTACGCGGCGTGGGAATATGCTCTTACCTGGGGAGATTTCGGACTGCACGGGTTGCAGACTGAGAAGTCAGCAGAAGTCATAGTAGTTGATGGGAAACGAGCCGATATAGATAATCGGAGGTCTCACAAGTCGATGAAGGGCTGGGCGCCCCCGACTAGCCGTCCGCGACTAGCCGTCCGCGACTGAACGTATTGTGAAGTGAAAATTCGATAAGGAGCCTTTGTGTAGTCTTATCTTAAAAGTAGCGGAAAGGATTGTCGGTGTAAAGCCCGTGGGAAAATTCCAACGGGCTAAAGAGCGGCTGTCTATGCTTTACGAACGGGGACGCCAGTCCGCCGTATACGCGATTGTTTCACGCCGGCCGTACTTACGGTGGCATGACCGGACTGGCGTTTCAGGGGCATGCCTAGTGAGGCGCACCGTGGGCTTATGGGGCACGCCTAGTGGCTCACGGCCGTCTACTCGACTACAAGCTTTTTATTTTGCTCTTGACCATAGAAGTTATGTCGTTTCCAAGTTGATTGGCTACAGAAGCGTTCTTCTCGTCTGCTTGAAAATCTATGATTAATTGTTCCTTGGTTCCGTTAGAAATGTATAGCTCAACAATTCTGAAATACGATCCAGATGCAGATTGGGATTTCAGTTGGACGAATTCTGAGCGTGTTTTCATTTTCACTTTGTGATCAGTTGTAATTTGCTCTGTTTGGAGTTTGAGTCTATTCCGAAGTTCGATGTAATTCCCGGCAATCTTAAAGTAGCTTGTTAATTCAGAAAGGATTGACAATAATGCCATTGTTCCAATACCAAAACCTAGAATTCCTCCAGCAATCAAAGAGAACAGATCGTTTGAATGCGTTATTGCCAACACACCAACAGTTATTCCGCTTATCAAGAAAAACAGGCTTCCAATTCCGGATTTATTGAAAGGGTTAAAGATTGTTCGAATAGTTATGGAGTTCTGAGAATCGGCGACTTTTATTCCAACCAACTTACATGCTTCTTCAAAATTGAAATTCTCTTGGCTCATAAAATAATCTGAATCTCGGGGTGTAATTGCTTGTAACAACCAGCTATCAACACCAATGGCTGCCACCCGCTCTAATTTTTAAAATCTATTCAATTCCCAAAACTTACCGCGCTACAGAGGAGCTAAACAGTCACCACCCAATCAAGCCTTTCAGTTTCGGGTCACAAAATAGTGTTTCTTTCTATAAATCACAACGGGGTACGAGCAGGAGGTCTTTATTATTTGGCTGGAGTTAAAAGCTGGCTGGAGTGGGGGGAGGCTTAATAAATCAAGCAATATGATAAAAGGCTGTTTTTGACTATCCAATTGGAAGGAGTCTTTTCTCAAAATACCGTATTACCACGATAATTTTTACATTTTCGGCTTCCTAGCTTTGAAGCAATAAAATTTATCAAAATGAAAAGATATCTAATAATATTAATTGTTGTACTAGCTGGATGTTCTGAAGAGGATATTACACCTACTCAGTCCAATGCAAATACGGTCACCTCATTTTCTACATTTGGTAAATGGCAGCAAGAACGCCCTATGATCACAGACTCAGAGGGTTACTTATATACTATTCTCAGAAATATAGGTGGTGGAGTCACCTTTAGTGCAAACCTCGATGATGAGTTTAGTATTATTGAAACATCATTGGTCAAAATAAATAATCGAGGCGAGCTTATTTGGAAAGTGAGTGTTCCGGAAATGACTAGCCAGCAGTTGGCCATTGACGAAAATGATAACATTTATTTTCAAACGAGTGAATCATTCGTCAGTGGGTCACATACGGGAATGGATGTTTGGTTTAAGGTAAATAGCATGGGTATTTCTGAAACAATCAGGGAATCCCGAGGGCAAACGGTCAGTAAAGACATACGATGGCTGACACAGGAAAACACCTTACTAAGTAAGGATGGAAACAGCTTTATAAAGAAGGTTTCAGCAAATGGAATAATCGAAAGTTATGATTACGTCACCGAATCGCGAAAGTGGTCTTTGAGTACTGGCTCGCCAAATGATTTTTTCGTTGATACTGATGAGGATGGTAATGTGTATGTTGCCTATTCTTATGAATCAAGCAACCGATTTATTGATGTCACCGTTGTGAAAAAATACAATGCAGAAGGAGAAGAGGTTTCATCTTTTGATATTCCAATTTTAGAGGGTCATCTGGGTGCAGAAGTCAACGGAATCAAAGTCTTTCAAGGTGCATTCTATTTAGCTATGCGTGGTTTTTTTGAAGTGCGAGACACTAGGCTTATTGCGATAGATGGCTTTAGGAACGAATTCATTAGTGAAGCACACATCGCTAAATATAGCACCAGTTCCGGAGAGCGCATTTGGATACAAAAGTTAAGAACTGAATATAAGCAGGTTGATGATGAGTTTATTTGGGATGCTTACCTAGATGTATTGGTACCTTCTACCTCTATCACGAACCTTATTCAAGACAGTCAAGGAAATATGTGGTTCAATTTTGAAAACTACGTGAGACAAGACCTAGGTAGTACAATTGGTATCAGCTACAGTTTTGGCGGGTTCAATGATTTCATCAATGCTCGCAATGGTGGTGGCTCATTGACCAATATTGTATCTATTCAGCCATAATTTCTAAAAAAGCAATCATGAAAAATTCTATTCTATATATTGTAATTTGTCTCTTCCTGATATCGTGTGCTGATGACGATGACTTTTCAGACCTATTTAAAGATACTGTAGACCCATCACTGCAACATGAAGATCCACTTGCTGATGGCATTAATAATGATATAAATAACAATGGGGTGATCATCCGAGTGGATGAAAGACCTGATCATTTTCAGTTCTTAGAACAACTGAGAGGTGCTAGTAGGTTCCAGCTCAAAAGTAGTTCTGTGCCCAACGCAGTTCAAATTAGCGAGTCTGGTATTATTTCGGTCTATGATCCTTCAGCTTTTGATTACGCTCAAAATGCAACGATTGACTTGGTGGTTCTCGCTACTTCTCTCTCGGGAGAAACTCAACAAAAGGAGGTTCCGATAACTATCATTATAGAAGAAGCAGCCTTCGATAGAAATGCTGTAACACTGGATAATATCGTGGATCGGTTTATTACAATAAGTACTATTGTTTTTCAGAAAGATACTACTGGTGTCAAGTTTACCGCACATCTCGAAAACCAAATAGTTGAGATTTATACAAAAGACTTACCTAAATCGATTGACGAAACGAAGCAATATTTTGTTTCACCTACAGTGTATGAAGATGAAGCATTTGCTCAAATTACGGTAGACAAAAACACCGGTTCTTTTGACTATACCTATGGCCAATATGGCTACATTAACATAACCCGAGGTGATTTAGATGTTTTTGAAGTGACATTGGAAAACATATTGCTTCAAGCACCAGAGGAGGAGGGAGGAGAAACATTCGACTTTATTGATGAATACACATTTAACGCAGTGGATCGTTCAGGTTATTACTTCCTTGAATCTGGAATAAGTGGAGGCAATATTTCCTTAGTTTCTACCTTTGAAGAGGTTGATGGGGGAGCCAACATTCAGTTTGCTGGTGGTTTTCTGACTATACCGAAAGGTAGCACCTCTGGCACCTATCAAATCACTAATACACCTACAACCGACTTGTCTGCAAATCAGGCAGCTATGAATATTTTAATAACTGGCTGTTGTAGTTCGAGGAGATATGTTGGAGAAAGCGGAAGTGTAGACTTAACTCTGGTCGATGGTATGTATATTTTTGAACTAGGAAATATAAGCGTAACGCAAACCTTTCCGCCTGGTAGTAATGAGGAGGCTACTATCTTGTCCGGGACCTTGAGATATTAGCACTGTAACCGACAGATACTAAAAATGGAATCATGCCGCCTTTTAAGGTACATCAAGAAAATATTTTAAGATAGTTTAAGAACTCGCCATTCGATTTCTTAGGATGCTGAAAAATTTTGGAGTTATGCTCAGGAGGCTAATTTGTACAATGGAGATCTGGTTATGAGGGTATTTTTTTGAGAAATAGACATATCTTTCTTCGGAAGATAGACTGATGTTTTGTACAACATTTCTCTCCAAAGTAATCCCCCGTTTCCGCCATGCTTCTCATGGGAGTCATCATGGTTTAATAACATCCCATGTATAGGTAACATTCTTCGCCTACACAGTCGATGGAAGAGCAGGTAAGGTGCTCAGGGGCTGCTACTTCTGCTGATTCTACAGGATTAAAAGGTAAGTAATCCAAATTCTTGGATCGCTTGATTGTTCCAAAGCTCCATGGGTTTTTTGTGCTGTCGAAGCGTCGAAGCGTCGAACCGTACCAAAATTGTATTTTATTCATTGTTGTTATATTTCATTTGGCTGCCAACTACATAAGCTAAAAGTATCGTTCTCTCTTACTTTCTTGATACTTTCTTGAGAAAATACTACGTCAAAATACGGTTGCAAAACTTAAGAATCGCCATCATTCCGAATTTTGAAATTGGTAGTTTCTGCTCGTAAGTATGGAAATAATCACTTCTCCACTATTCCAATAGAACCACCATGCAAAGCATGGTGGAAAAGGTAAGCATCAATAATAGTGAAAAAACAGATCCACCTAATATTGAAATATTCGCAGGCATAGAAGTTTGAAAAGTAAGATCCACTGGGCAATATTCACAATCATGCAAGTACTTCTGTCTGCTTCAGTAATCCTTTTGCTTGCGCAACCCACCCATCATTTTTTATACGATCAGCAGGAATTTCTAAAATTTCATTAAGCGTATTTACATCCTCTGCTGTTAAGTTACTTATTTGACCAATGGTGAAAATGCCAAGTGCATTCAACCGTTCTTCAATCCATAATCCAATCCCATTTATGAGCGTTAAATTGTGAGCCTCATGTTTATGTGCTGTGCCTACTCCATTGAATCCGATATTTGCTTTTCGATCGCTAATGCGTTTCAATAAATCCATTTTTTTACCTTTCAAACGAACCATTTCTTTGGCTTGAGGGATCCATTCATCGCGCTCAATTCTGCCATGGAAATATTCTATGGCTTCAGTGATATTGTGTTCATCCTCTTTTGTGAATTTGCTGATCTGAAGAAATGTATGGATATCAAGTGCATTTAGCTTTTCACTAATCCAACCACCAATGCCGCAGATATCTGATAGATCATCGGCTTGCGCTTTAGTCGCAATACCTATGCGATCATATTCAATTTTTGACCTACGATCTTTGATTCTACCCAGCATTGCTAAGCGATTGTCTTTGATCTGTACCAGTTCATTTGCTTGTGCCACCCATTCATCGCGGCTGATACGGCCATGAAAAAAAGTGATCACTTCATCCATTGTTTCAATGTCTTTGACCGTAAATCGGCTGATCTGGCGAAAAGTATAGATCTTAAATTCGTGGAGTTTCTCTTCGATAAAGGGACCTATACCACTGATCATTTGCAAATCGTCACGTTCTTCCTTTGTAGCGGTACCGAAGCTGTCGTAGTTTAATCGGTCTTGACGTCTTGCAATGACCAAAAGTCTTTCAGCATCCAGTTTTTCTTTATTATGTTTAAGTATTGTTAGGCGGTTTTCTTCTACACTTTTCCTTAAAAGAACATTTTCTCCTTTCTCTTTTGATAACTGAGATTGAAGTTTTTCATTTTTGAAAGCCCATGTTTTAATTTGATGAACATATTTCGATTTGCTTATCAACCAAGCAGTAGCAAAGCCTATAATGGTTGCACCCGTAAGCATTCCGGTGATCGTTAGGATTGCTTCTCCTTTTGTAGAAAGGGCAAGTAATATTGCTAAATTCATGATCTTATTGTTTAATGGTTAAGGCCACCCTTCGGTTGTGGGCGTGTCCAATGTTGGTTTTGTTTATGTCTGCTAGATCCATCTCTCCTCTAGACGAGCTGGTGATCTGGTTTGTGGTTAGTCCATTATCTTCCGCATACTTTCTAATGCGTTCTGCACGCTGTAAGCCTAGCTTTTGGTTGTATGCTTCAGTGCCTCTGTCATCTGCATGACCAACAAGGACGAGTCTTGCCGTAGGGTTTTGAGTTAAATAGTCGAGGGTTTGCGATATGTATTTCTCTGTGTTTATATCCGCGGTAAAATCAAACTTGTCATAAGCGAAGTAGATGGTTAGATTATTGGTCATTGCATCTTCCTTCTTAATGGTATCCAAATTTCTAGCTTCTGGAGGCTTTGGTATTATTGTCATTTCCGTAGGTTCGTCACACAGACCTTTCAGTAAACAGACATATATATAGGTAGATCCAGTGGTCCACCCGCAAAACATTAAAAAACCAATTATTGCGATTTTCATAACTTAATAATTTTTATTTAAGACAACTTGCTTCATTTTCCCCATTCATCAAAAGTGGGTATAATGTTCCTAGGATATGTTACATATAAAAGGCTAGGAGTTACATTAATCACACAAATGCGGATATATTGAGTGCGGCTCGTACCTATGATAAATGATTTTGTTAGAACTCCCGTTTCCGCCGTGCTTCTGCTGATTCTACAGGATCAAAAGGTAAATAATCCAAATTCTTGGATCGCTTGATTTCTGCAACGCTCAATGGTTTTGTTGTGCTGTAGAATTGTCAAAGCTTCGAATCGTACCAAAACTGCATGTTATTCTTTGTCTTTCTTTTGGCTGCCAACTATACATGAGTTATAAGGATCGTTCTCTCTTAATTTCTTGAGACTTTCTTGAGAAAACACTTCACCAAAATACGTATGTAAAACTCACGAAGTACCGTCCTTCCGAATTTTGAAATTTGTAGTTTTTGCTGGTAAGTATGGAAATAGTCACTTCTCCACTATTCCAATAGAACGACCATGCAAATCATGGCGGGAAGGGGTGAAAGTGAATGATGACTTAAGGGCTTCTAAAACTTATCTTTTCAATTCGGTCTTTACTCTGGCGTACTCATTAATTAATTCGGTCTCTAAATAGACAATATCACTCATAGTAACCAGCAGAAACCGGGCTATCTTTTTAATGTCTTCTTCCTTATAGGAGAAATCTTTGTCCAGCAAACTCGCCATCATGATATTTCCATAGTCATTGTAATTACTTTGAATCGTGTACAATTGGTTAATCATCTGAATTTGCTCCATAGGCAATTCGTTGATGATGCCGGTTTGAATACCCGTAGCATACGCACTACCGATAAGTTTCATTGCTTTTGTACCTTGAAAGAAAGCAGGCTTTTCAACTTTATTTTCCGGGTTTGAATAGTAAATGCTGGAGTCTCTAAGCATTAAATGGTAGTCTATGACATCCTTCAGTTGTTTTTCGTTTGCCTCTATTTCGGTAAACAAGTTATCCAGAAGCACCTTGGCTTGTCGTTTCCTTTCATTACCCGCCGACCAATCTGAAATCACAAACCCCAAATAAACACCTATCATTACCGGTATTATTTGCCAAACGAGCTGTACAATATTTTTCTTCATCTATTTTCGTTTTGGTAGCAGCCTACGACTATATAAAAACATATTACGGTGGGAGGCATGAAAATAGTGATTTATTGTGATTAGGACAAATCAAAAGATTTTTTATCCTGAAAATTTGGGTTGTCAATCCATACCAAAGGTGCTGTCCCAGTTTTGGCCATGCTTCATTTGATAGCCACCATGGTTTAATAGCACATGGATAGCTCACATTCCTTTGCCTCCTACACAGCCGAAGGCAGAGCAGGAGAGGTGCTCGGGCGCTGCTACTTCTGTTGATTAGTTGGTGCGAGCTTTCAGTATACGTATTCAACAATTAAGTTCGAGCTACTCGCTCGAACTAGTGCAGCGGCTATGCTGGAACTAGCGCTGAAGGCATGAAAATAATCACTTTGAATAACCATGCATAAAGCATGGCGGGAACGGAGGAAATCACCTCCGTGGGGCTGGTTTTATTTTCCTCCAAATTTGTAACCGACCGAAATACTTAGCACTCTGTTACTGATTCTCGAACCATCATCATTATACGGTAAAATATTTGCTAAACCCAAACCATACGATAAACCAATTTGAATAGCGCTAATTTCTACACCTGCACCCATAGTTAAACCAAAATCAAGTCTTTTTAAGTCGTCTTCCACTTCATCTGAACCCCAATTGATATCTTCTTCACCTGTTTCAGTTTCACCCAGAGTTGTCGTTTCATATTTAGATTTTCCACTTAAACCCATTCCAATATATGGTCCGAAAACACCATAAATTTTCGCACTTCCTAAGTCAAACGAGGCTTTGGCAGTTAAAGGAATATCAAGATAAAAAAGATTCATTTTCGACTCGTATTGAATCGCGACACCAAAAATTGATTCTTCTCCGCTTATTTTAAACCCTTTAGTGGAGAACAGTAAACCAGTTTCAAATGAGAACAATTGAGTTATTCGAAATTCGGCTGTTGCCCCTACATGAAACCCAGGATTCATCTCATAATCATCACTATAGGTCTCATTATCATCTTCTACAAGCAAGTTTGATAAATTTAACCCTGCTTTAACTCCGAACGTTTGAGCATAAGACTCGGTAGTCATTGTGAACCCAATAAGCACGATTAACAGTTTTAATATATTTTTCATTTTGTAATTTGTTTAACTCCTTTAATGTCCTGCGCAGGTTTTTCGGTAGCGCCTCGTTTTTTTAAGTGGGTTCTGGTCTCCACTTTTTTATTTCTCTTTACTGTCTAAACTTTGGATTTCACTTACCATGTTGGGTTTTCCATAAAATCCGTTTAAAGCGAACAATGTTCATTTTAAGCGCCTTGTGTCTTTATCTTTTAATATTTAATTCTTTTATTCATCGGGTCTTAAACGCCTGCAAACAGAACTAAACAGTTACCAACGGATCAAGCCTTTTAGTTTTATGTCACAAATTAGTGTTTCTTTCTATGAATCACAACGGGGTAGAAAAGAAAGTTAATTGGCGTTTATTACCAAGAGCTAAAATTCGTTACTAGCTGAGGTTCGCTGATTTGCTCATCAGTTTCAAATGGATGTTTTGAGGTATGCCTTCATATTCTTAGTGATCCTTTTTCAACAATTGAGATATTAAATTATCCACATTTTCGCTTGCTCTAGGACATTTGTTTTGAACTACTCGACCTCTCTGATCAATCAAGATGCTATGTGGTAATGCTTGAATTCCAAACTTCTCTTGGAGACGATTATTCCAGCTCCCTTCAGCAAATAAGTTGGTAGTTTTTAAGCCATATTTAGCAATCAACTTTTTCCATGTTACAACATCTGAATCGATGCAGATATTTACTATTTCTACAGGCTCAGTTTCAAATATTTTAATTAATTCATTTTCAAAGGGGAATTCCTTAATACAAGGTTTGCACCAGGTTGCCCAAAAATTTATAAGTACAACTTTTTCTTTAAAACTGTTGGGTTCGTAAATCAACCCCGAGCTATCTTGAAGGTAGAAATAGGGTGTTATGGAGCCTTTTGGTAGTATCGGATTTGAGTTGATTATTTCATGGACATAGTTGCTTAAATCTTTGTCCTGAATTTCGTCTATCCAATGGCTTTTAAATACATGTTTCCTGTTTTCAAGGATATTTCCAAATACAAACGCCAAAAATACATCCCTTACCTCACCAACTAATTGATCATTTATCGTCAGGATATATTCTTCGTAAAAACTATCCCATTGTTCTTTAGAAGTGGGCATTTCCTTCTGATAATTCGGGTCTGATTGATATCCTAGATAATCACTTAAAAAGTTCATATACCTATTATTTCCAAGCATGCTCACATCATTGATGGCTAAAGAACGGATGGTATTTTGTAAAAAATTGTCTGGTATAATGTCAATTTTATTCATCATTCTTTTTCTGTACATCAAACTATTCAATTTCCAATAGGCATTCAGGTATTGAAGTCTTTTGTCTTCAAATTGTATATACCAGTGAGGTAGTTCGTTGCGATGCTTGAATAAGTAATTTCTGTGTAGAAGTGTTATTGAATCGTTTGCGCTAATCAACTCAGCAAAACTTCCATTCCCATGAGTAAAATTGACTCTTGGCAACCAATCCGAATCGCTGGAGTTAAAATCCCCTAATTTATTTGCTGAAAACTCATTAATGGACTTTAAATCACCAGAAAACTGGAATTTGCCATTATCTTCAGTAATGGTCAAATGGCTTTGAGCATTGGGTTGAGTGAATATCTTTAACTGCTTCTGACCAATTTTTAAATTAAAATATGAATTTCCTTGAGACGTAACTTGTAAGCATACTGAATCATTCTTTAAAATGGTGGTGTCAATTTTTTGTGATTCCCATGGTAATAGGTACCAGTTTTCAAGTACCATATCCACGGGATTTGATGTTTCATTTTTAATTATAATAGAGGCTGCTCCATCCAAAGTAAACTGAGTAACGCGATCCTGTGATTGACAAGAGTGGAAGGTTAGTAGACAACCAGATATTAGGAAAATTTTTAAAATAGTGTTCAGCATTGATACGAGGATTAGTTTACACAAAGGTAACTAAATTATTAGTTCAAACTAAATATTTAGTTTGAACTAGTAGCCCTGATTCTCGAATCGGGTCTTAAACGCCTGCAAACAGAACGAAACAGTTACTAACGTATCAAGCTTTTCAGTTTCTGGATACAAATTAGTATTTCTTACTATGCAATATAGCGGGACAGATAAGATAGTTATTAACAAGAGCTAAAGGAGGGGGTTAGGTGTTGTGGAGCCTGAGTCACCGACTTTCCAATCCACACTTTCTTTTCCTTGCCAGTGAACCCAAATTCATTCATAGGTTTTGTAGACGGGAGTCTTAATTCATCACTTCAAAATTTGATGTTTGAACACTTATTTTTTCTGAATCGGTAAATTCAAAAACAAAGGTAAGTTTTTCATTTATCACACTATCAGGTTGGTCAGTAAGTTGGAAAACAACATTGGCGCCTGCATAACCAAAAATCCAAAGATCACTGGTCTGGGCTTCTATAAATTCGTTAACTGTTTTTTCGTTATTAGAGTAGGAATATCCATATCCTGTGATTTTGAATAATTCAGTTAGACTTTCACCCTTCAGGTATTCTTTACCTTGGGAAAATACAGAGGCCTCAGAAGTGATATTTATCGATTGAATGCCTTGAGTTGGTACCGGTTCAGGAGGGCTGCAGGCATATGCTGAATTTACAAAGGAAAATCTATTGCTATTCAATTCCGATAAGGTAGAATATTCCATGTCAGTAATGGTAATCTGAACAGCAGCAACGTCATAGTCGTTGGATATTAGGCTGGAAAACCCTGACGAAGTGAACGTCCCTACTGAAGAAGACAATTCGGTAATTGTTGCTTCTGAGGGAGTAAATTCACCACATTCATCCTCGATGCACGATATTGGGACATGAGTCAATCCCAAAACCAGAATTAAAACAAACTTTCTTTTCATATCTCACAACTTTATTAGATCTAAAATAATTCACGTCAATAAGCATCCAATAACCACCACTCGCATTATATTTTTATTATCCATTTAATCCCCCAAGACTTATCGCGCTACTGATGGAACCCAACAGTTACCAACTGATCAAGCCTTTTAGTTTCTTGACACAAATTAGTGTTTCTTTCTATGAATCACAACGGGGTACAAGCAAGGGGTATTTAATCGCAGGGCGATAGCCCAATAGGTCTAGTTCCCCGATGCTCTGCGTCGTAAGCTAGGGTCAAGGGTTCTACCCTTGGGTTTAATACCATTTATTTTGAATTGGCACGAGCTACAAGCGGGTGCCAATGGTGTCTAAATATTTGGTTATCAGAAATTTAATCGATTTCAACATTTATGCGATACCAGTTAATGTTTCTTGTAAAATACATAGTGAGTCCAAGAATGAGTGTCAGTCCTATACTGCCCATTAAAAGCGCATAATCAGCTAATTGAAGGGTAATGAACAAGAAACCATATATGGCTGTTAAGGTGGCTATTAGCAAAGCGGTCAGATTCAATTTCTTAAACACCGTAATAGAATAAAGGGATATCATCAAAACGATTGCCGTTGTAGAGATGCCATATGCTACATTGAAGTTGGAATGTTCGGAGATCGACACCAAGAGTATGTAAAAAAGACATAAGGCAAGCCCAACCAACGCATATTGAAAGGGATGTATCTTTCTCTTATTGAGTATTTCTACTAAAAAGAAGATCAGGAATGTGAGCGCAATGGTCATCACAGCATATTTGGCCGACCGATAAGATTTTTGATAATCGTCTAACGGAAGTATAAGATCCACTCCAAACGCGGACTCTTCCATTTGCTTTTTTGGATGATTTCCGATCCATGATTGAGGATAGTTTCGGTTGAGTTGTAAGACAGACCAAGACGCAATAAAACCATCCTGAGATAATTTGCGCGTATCTGGAAGAAAATTCCCATCAAAGGAAGGCGATTGCCAAGGTGATTGCAAGTTGACGTTGGTTGTGTTTCCTACAGGGGTGAATGACAGATTTTTACTTCCTTGAAGATCGATAGAAAAGTCAAAGGATATTTCCTTATTCAGTTGCTCTGTGAGGTTTGGAAGCGCAATCGTAATGCCTGAAAAAATAAGGTCAGGCAACTTTGATCCGGGCTTGACAGCTAAGCGCTTTTCACCCCACTTCAAATCAATTTGGTTTTTGATACCTCTCAGATCCTTGATGCCAACGGTTAAAAATGCTTGATTAAAATGCGTTTCCCTTAGGTTTTGAGGATCAGGCTTTTGATCAATTATAAACGTACCAAAAACATCCAATTTCGACTTGTACACTACCACTTCGTAGATTCCTCTTTTTAGTTTCTCTGGTGTCACATTACCGTCAATAGTCAAGCTTTCTGGTAGAATATGCCAATACTTAATGGTTGAATATGTTTTATCCTCCTGCTGATATTCATAAGTTAATGGAATGGTAAGAATAGGGCCATTGATCAGCTGTTGATCAGCCCATTTGGAACTTACTTCGTTGGTTGTCTCATTGTTTAATTGTTCTCTTTCATGAATGATGTTTTGAATCATGGAAGTCGGGATGAGAAGGAGTAACATCAAGATTGTAATAGTTATAAGTTTCAGGGTCACTGAATTTTTGATCAGACTATTTACTTTTTCGATTGGACTGTTTTCCGTATTCATTGATTATTTATTTAAAAGTACTATGTTTTACAAAGTGAATGGATAAAAAAATAGATGATTGATATGTAGTCCTAACTACCTGCGAATGGTGTTCCAACTATTCCAACTGCCAGTTCAGCCCAAACAAGTAGGAAGGCTAAAAGTATAATGCCGATGACTGCCACTTTGCTTTTCTTACTGCGTAACTTTCGTATAGCAAACTCACTCAATAGGCTGACTCCAAATAATAAGGAGCCCATCACTACAAAATCGAAGGTCGTCCAGTAAACTTCATCTGTGAATTGCATAGCGATTAGCGGAATACATAACACAATGGCTACTGCTACTAAAATGATGATAAGTCGTTTGTTTTTCATAATTGTAAAATTTATTTAAGGAGTTGTTCTATGGCATTAATGTGTTTTTTAAAAGCGTTAATCCCAAGAGGGGTTGCATAGTACTTGGTGTTAGGCTTTCGATTTAAAAATTCCTTTTTGAGTGTGATATATTCTTTTTTCTCCAGTGATTTGAGATGACTAGCTAAGTTTCCGTCAGTGACATCCAGCAGATCTTTGAGTGTGATGAAATCTAAGAACTCATTCACGACCAGTGCGGACATGATCCCCAGTCGAATCTTGTTTTCAAACGCCTTGTCTAAATCCTTGAGAATCTCTTTCACGACTTGTATTTCAAGTGCATAATAATACCATAAACAATATGGAGTATGCCAAAACCTATGACCCAGAAAAGCAATCCGTAACCGATGAAATAAACGGCTATTAATCCAAGTAAAATTTCTAGCAGACCCAAGCTTCTGATTTCACTGAGTGTGTATTTGCTAGCATTGACCAATGCAAGCCCATAAAAGAGGAGGGTGAGAGGAGCGACTAAGGCTAAGAGTCCTTTTGATAGAAGCATCAGGCACAAGATGCCTCCGGCCATCAATGGAATGGATAAATTGATGAGTAATCTTTTGGTTTGTGCATCCCAGATTTTTTGATTCTTCTTTTTGGTTTCAAGGGTGGTGAAAAAGATTACCGATCCAACGGCCAGTATCATGGTACCTGCGGCAATCAAAAGTAATTGGGTCAGGCTATCGGTGGTCAATGTGGCGATACGATAACCCAAATAATCCTGATGGGAATAGACCGTTTGATGAGCCAGATATGCACCAATTAAGGCGGACACTCCTGCAGTAATACCTGAAAGCCCACTCAATGAGACGAATCGTGAGGAGCGATTCATGATGTCCTTGATCTCCTTTAGATCTTCTATATATTTTTCTTTCATTTAAAAGTGCTTTGAAATACAAAGTAACTATACGGAAAGGAACTTTGCAAGTTTTATTTTAATAAGAATGATCCGAAATTTCTGCTAACCTCTGGATAAAGTAAACAATGTTCAATTTATCCGTCCTTAGTTGACACAAGCTAAAGGCACAAGCTATCATAGGGAAGTTTGTCCTTTCTGCTCAAAAGTCCGAGAACAATCAATTCTCAAATATTCCAATCGAAACAATATGAAAAGCATGGCGGGAGTGGGATTGAAGAGATATGGGTACACCTGCAACTTAAACGCCCGTCTCCGCTGGCAATAACCTCTTCACTGAAAGCAACATGTTCTTCGCTTAAAGCAATATCCACTTAGCATGTGTCAACAACCACCATGACTAAAGTAAGAACCCATTCAAGATCAACAACAAGCACTACAGTCGCAGCAACAAACACCGCAGCGTAAGTAAACAGCCACTCGTTCTGTTTCAGTGTCAACCCTCATGAAGTTTAAACAATCGATATCGTCAAATCACTTCTCGATATAGTGTTGGTTTGCATGGCAAAAGCGCCAGAACGGTGAATAAAAAGCTGCGCTTTAATGGCTTATTGTTATGGTTTACCGTTTTGGAGGCCAAATATACCGAGCACTCGGTAGGTGATTCGCGATTAGAGGGTATGTTTTTGAGTTGGTAGAATGATGAATTTTGAATAAAAATAAATATGGCTAATCTTCACAAAACGATTTTTACCCTACTGATGCTCTTGATGGTCAGCATGGCGTTTGCACAATCCGCAATTGAAGTCTCAGGAAGTAATTTCCCTGCCAATGGCACTTACACGCCAGATGGTACCAAGAATGGAAAAACATATTATAGAGGCCCTGTGGTCACCCATCAGTATTCTATAGAATGGAGCAGTGAGCATGGAATTTGGATATTATTAGCAACGACGGGTGCTAATCCTATTTCCTTTTTCAATGTAGCGGTTGACACCTCTGAACCACCAACTTCGGGTTGGGTAGCAGGTGGTCCAATAGGATTGAACTTTTCGTTTTACACTTTACCAACTTTCACGGATGCATCCTTAGGCCCAGATGAAGATGCTCCAGTTATCGCTTCATTGACTCCTTCTAATGGAGCAACAGACGTTAATCCGCTCTCTACATTCAGTGTGGAGTTTGATGAAGATGTAAAGAAAGGAACGGGTAATATCAATGTTTATAAAGCTTCGGGGGAGCTATTAAGTGCGATTGATATCAATTCTACCACCAATAGCATCGCTATTTCTGGTACCACATTAAGTTTTCAAATCTTGGGCTTGACCTCCGAAGAGGATTTCTACATCCTAGTCGATAATGGAGCCATTTTGGATATTTCTGACAATGCTTTTGAATTGACTGATTCTTCCGTATGGACATTTACCACGATGGAGATTGCCGTAACCATATCAGGAGCGGGCAATACCAATTTTGATGGCAAATACATTGCTGCAGGTGTAGAATCGGGAAAGCAGTCATTTGTAAAAGGTGACTATCGGGTGCGCTATGAATCCTCTTTGTTATCATGGATCATTGAAAACATAGCCGATGAAAGTGAGGGTATTTATGTGTCAGGTGGTGTCAGTAATCTCAATGAACTAGCACCTCATGATGTAGGTTGGGAACCCTATGCTGCCACCAATACTGGTTTGCCAAAACTTTATAAAACACCAGCCGCAGCACCTGGACCAGAGTTGTCAGGATATGTTCTGAAGAAGGGGTTGACCCATAGGCTAACATATCCATCCAAGGATTTTGCTGATTTTCCTTTGAATGGTGTTATCGAAATTCGATTCAACAAAGAAATTCAAAAAGGAACTGGTGAGATCCAGATTAATTTGGACTATGGTACCACCAATTTTGAGACTTTTGATGTTACGGGATCTAATGTAACCATAAGTGGAAAGTCGCTTTTCATTGACCCTGTCAATGAGTTTACAACCAACCAACGTTATAATATCATTTTCGCAAGTGGAGTAGTGAAAGATCTGGATGGCAATGACTGGGCAGGAATCCCGACTTGGAATGCGGGTGGTATTGTTTTCCGAGCTCGGTCAGCAGAAATTACTGTAGAAGGGGCTGGTATGAGGGATTTCAACGCTTCGCTTGTTAAAAGTAGTGGTACTTATTCAACCCCTGGTGGAAGTGGAGTCTATTTATTTAAAAACGGGAATAGATGGGTTCTTGAGCGTTATGCCAATTCATTGTATCATTTCACTTATGTGAATTACAGTAATACGACCTTACCTCCGGCTACAGGTTGGGAACCAATGGCTTTGGGAGATTTACCAAGTCGTGCTTATGCTACATTAAGAGCGCCGGATCCTGCGCCAACACTTAAAGGTGCTGTAGAGGCTTACGTAAGTGCTGCAGACGTAACCTGGGACGGCAGTGAATGGAGCAATGGTGCCGGGCCTTCAGCCACAGATGTGGTGCAGATCAATGGAACATTGGACAATCTTTCTGAAGATCTAACCGTCAAAGATTTGTATGTCTTCAATCAAGCTCAGCTTATTGTTTCCAATAACAAAACCCTTACGGTCAGTGGTAATGTCATTAATAATGGGAAACTAATCATTGAGTCCGGATCATCGTTGCTCACTGCGAGTGGTACTCAGATCTTTGGAGATGTGATCATTAAACGAAATACTCGGTATGGTGATGGTAAATACTCTTTTGTCGGTACGCCAGTTAAAACCAGCAATATTACCACGGGATATGATATTGGGAAATATGTGTACGCTTACAAGGAATCTACAGCATTTGGTGAAGACGGTCTCAATAGATGGGAGGATGCAGCTGCCACGACGCTTGTGCCGGGTGTAGGTTACGCACAGGCAGGACAGCAGGAAATCATTTTCAAAGGAATACCCAATACAGGAACGATCACAGTGACGGGAACCTATACCGAGGATACTGATAATGCCTATGAAGGCTGGAATATGGTAGCGAATCCCTATCCTGCAGCGTTGAATGTTACGGAGTTTTTAAAAGACAATACCAATACTACAGGTGCACTATACATCTGGGATGACAATGGCTCGGATTTGACGAGAGGATCCAATAGTGATTACATCGTCGTAAATGCTTCTGGCGCCACCGATAATAACTCGGCAAATGGTGATAATTCATCACGATTCAATGATCACCTCGGGACCACTCAGGGCTTTTTTGTACAGCTGCAGAACGCTACAAACACAGACATAGTTTTCAATGAAGACCAGCGTGTGGCTAGCAGCAATGAAGACGATCATTTTTTCCGGTCGTCCAATGATTTGCTAGGCAGATTACGACTGAATCTTTCGGATGAAAGTGGCTTGTTTAAGCAAACCCTGATAGCATGGAATGATGAAGTGGATGATTCACAAATCAACTTTATGTACGATGCGGCCATGTTCAATCCTTCGGCAGACTATGCGATCTATACCTACAAGCTAGGTCAACCGCTTGCCATTCAAACGGTAACGCCAGAAATAGCTACGATTTCAGTGGGAATGAATGTTGCCACTGCGGGAGAATATACCTTGACTGCTGATCTCAATGAATTTGACTCACCGGTTCTTCTCAAGGATTTGAAAACTGGAGATGTCTTCGACTTGTCATTGTCGCCGTATCATTTTTATGCTAGCAGTGGATCGCTAACAGACCGATTTGAATTGTTATTTCAAAAGAGCATTTTGAATGCGAGAATCAGGCAAGAGCCGTCCGTTTATGCAACAGGTAAAAGCCTGAAATTAATACCAAAAGCAGGAGAGGAGCAGACTTTTACATTGTTTTCGATATCTGGTCAGTATCTGCTGAAGAAGACCATTCATCAATCCGAAACAGTGGATTTGTCCCACTTCAAAGCAGGCATATATCTGGTGACCGATGGTCAGCGAACAACCAAAATCATTTTAAAATAAACACCACAACCATGAAAAATATTGATTTAAGTAGAGTTGGAATATATACCGTTATTCTATTGCTTTCTGGTCCGTTATTGGCTCAAGGCGCACCACCCGCCACACCGATAGATGGAGGGTTAAGCATGCTGCTCGTAGCAGGTGGAGCCTATGGGCTAAAGAAGATTTATGATAATAGAAAGTAACCTGAGTTCGATTATGAAATCTACCTTTCTGCGTCATTGCGAAAGTTTAAAACTTGAAGCAATCTGCAACTTCGATGAGATTGCTTCAATAAAAACTTCATTTCAATCAGTTCTGATTTCGCAAAGACGTCTAAACGCTGAAAACACCTTTTATTAACCGAACTCAGGTAAGTAATTCAATAAAGTCTCATTGGCCGTTAAAGCTTTTGAGGCTTTCATTGTTTCATCTAATTTTCAATTTGGCCGCTATTAGCTACTCATTTTCGAGTTCTCCTTTTTATTCTTTCAAGAAATCCAAAATCACTAGACTGTCTTTCGCAAAACTAATCTCTTGCCACAGTTACATTATTGCTGTTGTAGTAAGGAATCTTAATTAGATAGGTATTCTTTTTGGACGTGACTTCTATGTCAATTTGAATTTCATTCTTTGAAATAATTTTTGATTTAAGTAAAGCAGCCCCCTTCTTTTTAAAAGGCTGGAGTATCCAGACGAAAGTAGCATTGGTGTCTATTTTTGTGATGTAAGAAGACTCAACATTTGGCATGTACTCATTATATTCTGGACTATACCAACCTTGTGGACTTGGATTTTCAACACCTTTTTTAAATTCAATTTTATAGTCATAATCACCAAGTGGGATGATTGCAAGATTGCCTTTTTTGTTTTTTGTTTTGGTAACATTTTTATCCTTTATCACTTTAGCGTCAGGATGCCAATGCCATAATATCTCAACGTCTCTAGGCCTATCTGTATGAATATTATCAACTACAACCCAAAAGTCATCTCGAACATACAAGACGGATCGTTGATGTTTTACCTGGCCTTCCACGTCATTAAACGAATCGAAAGAACCTGTTGCAAAATCAAATGAATCAGTTATTTCAAACGAGTCCTGAGATAAGGGTTTTTTCACCACTTTAGCACCTTTGCCTTGGCCTTTATCATCTATCAAAATGACGTTGTGACTTGCACTGCCCCTTGCATAAGTTTTGAATCTTTCTGCGACTCTACCTGAATACGCAAACCTACCTGCATCCACAAGGAGATCTCTACCATATGCTGATATGGAAATATGTAATTTGTCATTGTGTTGATGTCCGATTCCCCAAGGGCCAACATCAAAAAATGACCAATGAGCATCTTCATCGTAATTACTACGAGAAATGAGTTGTCCTGCCCAAGGAAAAAAATAGGAAGGGCCTTCTTCTGGAATTTCCCCAGATTTCCCATTCGAAGCTATGTATTCCCAATCGGGACGGTTAAATATTTTTGCAGCCTCCAAAATTCTACCTCTATTGTTAACCAGATCACTGTCGTTATTTAATACTCCAAAACCATTTGGGCGTATCGATTTCGCTAAGTAGTTGTTCATTTGCGCTAAGGTCCGATTAAAAGAATCGGGAATCTGTTGGCCTGTGAGTTCATAAATTGATTTGAACTCTTCAAAATTTTTAAGAGTAACCGTGTGATAATGAGAAGACAATTCTTTCTGAACCCCATCTGGATAAACCTGTTCGTTGACTTCTTCGGTCATTTTCTGAAAAGCATATTCTAACCATTGATTTGAGTTTTTATATTCCGTAAAATTTACAGAAACCTCAGCCAGTGCCGATAATTCCATGGTCAACCAATTTCCATGATTTGAATGGTAATTTCTATTGTAATCCGCATGGTCCAACAAGCTGCTTAATATGAGCAATTTGGTGGCGGGATTTATCAATTCGTTATTGATAAATCCGTAGAAAATACGGGTCCATGCTTTGATTCTAAACGAGACTTCCAAGCCTCGCCATATTGCACCTGAGCTTTTTTCACTCGGATAGGGCTGGCTCTTGAGAATAAAATCTCTTAAAAATGAATCGATATAGTTAAGATATTTTGGGTTGCCAGTGCTAGAATATGCCTCATAAACAGTCATAAGTTGTTGATGTCTATTGGAAAGCCAAGCCCATTCTCTGTCGTTATTTGGCCCTTTATAATACCAATCTCGATGACCATCTTCATCCCAAGGTACTTTCCCTTTTACATTCTGAATAGTGAATACATTCTTCAAAATGGTATCGGCACTAGCTATTGTCTTATTGGTTTCTTCTGGCAGTGCTCTTCTGTAATGGCTAGAAGTTTGACTTGTTTTGTAATACTCAAGTAAGTAATCAGATGCTGCTACTATATTTCCCTTTTCATAGGCGGATTTGACTTTTTCTAAACCAATCTGATCGAGATTAAATTGAATGAACATGTTTTCCAGTAGTAATGGATAGCTCTCATACAAATCTGAGGCGGTATTAATCTCCTTCCATGATTTTTGTCCTTGAACTTTTTCAGAAAAGAAGAAAAGAAGCGTGATTATAAAAGCATGTCTAAAAAATAAATTCATATGTAAAGGGTTTCACATCAAACAAATCAAACAACCATTTTGCACTCATAACTTGATTTCACTAAAATCATAAACGTTTCCTTTATCAACTTCTATGACTTGATCTACTCCTTTATGCCTCAAGATCGCTTTTTCGCCCAAAAGAGATTTAATTTTAGCATTTGTCAATTGCCCGTCATTCCACATTAGATCTACCTCAAAACCATTCACAGCCCGAAGGCCGCTGATTTCCCCTTTACTCCAAACTTCGGGAAGCGCAGGGAGTAATTCAATGATAGGCAATTCCACACCATCTATGTTTTTGGTTTCATGACTTTGTAGAAGCATTTCAATGATAGCGGCACCACCACCAAAGTTCCCGTCTATATTAAAAGGTGGGCATGAGGTGAGCATATTTGGGATTACGCCGGCCTTTCTGTAGCCTCCGGGGGTAAAGAGATTACTCATCACTTTATAGGCATGATTCCCATCTTTTAATCGGGCCCAACATACAGACTTCCACGCCATTGCCCAACCAGTCCCTTCATCTCCTCTAATTTCCAGCGAGCGCTTTGCCGCCTCAAATAGGGCAGGGGTTTTGTCTTGGGTGATTTCATTACCAGGACATAAACCAAAGAGGTGTGAGATGTGGCGGTGTTGCGGGTCCACTTCTTTATATTCTTTGTCCCATTCCAGCAGTTGTCCTTGACTGCCAATTTGGTAGGGTTGCAGGTTGTCTCTTTGTTCCGTTATCAATTTTACAAAAACGTCATCTATCCCTAGGATGCTAGCACTTTTTATACAATTGGTAAATAGCTCTTTTACAATCATGATGTCCATAGTAGGACCTTCACAAAATGTGGTGGTTTGCTCACTACCCATAGGGTAGAATCTGTTTTCAGGAGATGATCCAACTGGAGTAGTGTAATAGCCGTTTTCAGATTTCACCAACCAGCCACTCATAAATTCAGCTGCTCCTTTTAAAACGGGCCAGTTGTCTTTTAAGAATTGTTTGTCCTTTGTATAGTTGTAATGGGTCATTATTTGCTGGCACAGCCAAGCTCCCGAAAATGGCCAGAATGAGCATTTGTAGAAATCTATAGGCTCTGCTCCACGCCAAATAGCGGTATTATGGTGTGCTGTCCAGCCGTCCAGTCCAAATGCTTCCCTGGCATGCCGCCTACCATCGACCGATAGCTCTTGGGTAAAACGGATATTAGGTTCCGTACATTCACTCAGGTTAGCTGCCTCCGTCATCCAATAGAATATTTGTGCGTTAATATTCATGGTGTAGGCACTGGCCCAGGGGGGAATTATCTTATTGTTCCACATTCCCTGAAGATTGATGGGTTGTCCTCCTTCTCGTGATGACGCAATGGTTAAATAACGAGCATATTGCAAAAATAGCGAGCTAAATGATTGGTCTTTGCCCGTTTTGAAACTGGCTATCCGTTCATTGGTTGGTCGTTTACTTTGTTCTGTTATATCTCCCAGTGAAAAAGAGACTCGGCTGAACAGGGACTGATAATCGGTTATATGATCTTTTTTCAGTTCATCAAATTCTTTTGCAAGTGCTTTTTGTAAGTTGGCAGAAGCCACTATTGAGGGATCGACACCCTCTTTACTCGGACTTTTATCATTTCCATTAAAGCTAGTATCCCCAGATAGAACCACTTTTATCTTAGTAGCATTCTTTACGACCAATTCATTCCCTTCTATCGTGAGTGTGCCTCCTTCCAATTCAACACCTACGCGCCCTTCATAAAAAGTTCCTTTTCCATCGAGTAGGTCGCCATACATTACGTTGCTTCGTCCGGGAATTACGTTTCCTTCTGCATCAAAAAGCTCAGGATACATCCACTCCTGATTCCACTCTTTAATTTTCTTAATGGGCCGACGGAGTGCCAAAGCAGGCGCCTGTCCTGTCATGATAAGGGTATTATTTTCAACAGAACTTGCAGCTGTTGGGTGAGCTCCTTCAAGCCGAATACGGCATGAAATACTGTTCTTTTTGCTTCCTTTTGCACTTAGAACGATTACTTGATCCGGGTGGCTCGCAAATACTTCGCGGTGATAGGATACATCTCTGATTTGATAATCCGTTTTGCATACTGCAGTTTCCAAATCCAATGCTCTGCGGTAATTGGTAATATCTTCGCCATGGTCAAAATCAACATACAAATGACCGAAAGGTTGGTAACAATCCTGCGCTCTTCCCATCCATTCTGACCCAATTATTTCCTCGACCTCTACCAGCTTACCTTCTTTCACCAGTGCTCTTACCTTGGGTAAAGCTTTAGTAAAATCAAGATTTACGTTCCGATCTCCGGGCTCACCAGAATACAAAGTGTTTTCGTTGAGCTGTAAGGTTTCCGTGGTGACTCCTCCGTAAACCATAGCTCCGAGTGTGCCATTTCCAATCGGCAGGGCTTCATACCAATCACCTGCAGGTTGATCATACCACAATGTCAAATCCTTTTCTTTTTGCTCTTGAGCACAGGCGATTAGAAAAAGAGTAAAAATTAGACTGAATGAAAGGAAGTGATTTCGCATGTTTTTTTGAGACTCTATTAATAGATCAATTGGATTGTAGCCCGTTATTTATTTTAAAATTTCAGAGCTTAAAGCCTTATAAGGGAGCCATAATTTGTGGATAATCCCATCAACCTTTATTTCTACAGATACCAATGGCGATGCGGTATTTTATTGAAATAGCGTTACACAAAAAGTGACCTAAGGAACAATAAGAATAACCCATCTACCTTCATTTTTTTGACATTTGATTTCTTGATTTATCCTATATGCGTAAAAAAGCTATTTTCTTTAACAATTGCAGGTGCGTCCACAACATCTGGACGATAAGACCTTTTTTCAAGCTTTTAATGCCCTACCGCAGCTATTTTGCATCCAGTATTCTTACTAGGTTAGGATTCCGAATCGATGGAGTTAAAATCCGCTGATTTATTTACTGTAAACCGGTTAATGGTTTTTAAATCACCAGAAAACTGGATTTTGCCATTGCCTTCAGTTACGGTCAAATGGCTCATTAATCTGTCAACTTATTTTAGGACGAGATCTGGTGATTGGTTAGGGAGTACTAGTGATAGAAATAGGAGTCCTAGTGAATGGTTAGGGAGTGGTAGTGAAAGAAAAAGGAGTTGTAGTGAACGGTTAAGTAGTGGTAGTGAAAGAAAAAGGAGTCCTAGTGAATGGTTATGGAGTCATAGTGAAAGAAAAAGGAGTCGTAGTGAAAGAAAAGCGAGATTTTCGTGAGCCACTAAGTGGCTTTTGTGGCCATTTAGGAATTCACGGTAAGCTGCTGGCTACCAAAATGAAATCGCGGGCTGCAAAGGTCAATGACTCCATTGATTGCATGTGCTTTTAAAGTCATTCATGGCTCAGCGATTTTTATGGGAGCGATAATAACAGATTCATACTAGACAATCCACAGCTGGTGCCAGCTTTCAGCTCGAATCCGCATTCAAGAATTAAGTCCGAGCTACAAGCTCGGACTAGCGCAGCGGGTGTGCTGGGACTAGCGGGGGTGGGCATTGTTTTTCTGTGACAAGCCTATCCAAATAAAAATAAAGGTCTGAATAGCAAAATTCAATATGTAGTTGATCCAAGGCTGATTGAATAAAACAGGTATTAAGCCAAGCAAAAATTGATTAAGCCATACTAGTCCGGCAAAAATTCCACTCGTAAAAAGTATTCCTATAAAGTTGGGCCATCGAAATGGTTTCTGAGTTATCCCCGAAATAGGAAGTATGAACATGACTAGGATTAGTAGGTAAGATGAGGTTAAAGTGTGCCAAAGTCTTGATCGATATTGATCCTCTGGTTCATTAGCCAGTTTTTCTATAACTTTTGACTTAGTGCTGTCTGTTAATACTGGTATTGTTAATGTGTCATTTCTTACAACTAAAGCTGTATCTAAATTCGATATTTTGTGAGTATTCGATGGTTCCAATTTGTTTTTGGAAAAGAGTTCGAGGAATGCATCAATAACTGTTTGTCGATTGATGATTTCTTCTTCTGTTTCTTCCAAAAGCTTGACTAAAGGCTTATTCTCTTTACTGCTTTTCTTCAGTTGTTCGATTTTTTCAAGTTGATTAATTCTTTGTTGATTAACGTAGAAAAATGAGAAACCTAGAATATTGTCAATAAAAAAGACACCTCCTAAAAGAATTATAACAAATACTAATTTGGATTTTATCGAGTAGTCTTGATCGGTGAATAGCCTAATAAATTCCTTGAAAAGATCCATAATTTCGGAGGTCTAATACACTCTAAGCAGGGTAACAACCACTAGTGGCTGTCACCCGCCTTATATTTTTTATTATCTATTAAATTTGGGAAACTTATCGCGCTAGAGATTAAGCTAAACTGTCACCATCTCAGCAAGCCTTTCGGTTTCGGGCTACAAAATAGTCTTTCTTTTGATGAATCACAACGGGGTACAAGAAATAAGTGTTTGATCTCTATAAGAAAGAGCTAAAAGTGGGTGCTAATCGCGTGAAGCTAGGTTCTTGTTTTGCGCTTTTTTTAAATTATACTTATCGGCCATTTCAATACGAATGTGTTCTTATAACGATCAGTTCCGTTATGCTTTGATCCTCCGACAAAAAGAGATGCTACTTCGATTCCTCCCCCGTGTACTTTTGCAATTTTGTCCGATATATATAGGCCACTTCCAGAACCTGGTCTTTCACGATCCCCGGAGTATTCTCCCCTATAACTTAAGTTGAAAATTAACCTGTTCCTAATTTCATATTCTGTGATTCTACAACCTTCATTAACTATTTCAAGAATCAGGAAGTCATCATCTTGTTTATAAATAATACTAATTTCCAAATGCTGACCTTTAACTGGCTTGAATGAGTATTTAACAGCATTAGAAATCAAATTGGATAGGACTATATTTAGTTGACTAGGAATTGCGTCAACGCTTTTCGGTCCGTGATTGTATCCTTGGTTTAGAGTTATGCTTTTCTCCAAGGTAGCCGCTGACAAGGAGTCAATTATTTCATTGACCATGTTATGTACTGTTACTCTTCTCAACATGTTTTTGTTAAAGTCTTCCGATGTTGAAAGGATTAGTTGAATTTCAGTCGCAAGTTTGTTTAGCGAATTAAAATTTTTACTTAATCGTACAATTGATTCTTCAATATCTTGACCGATTTCAATATTCTTTACATCTGACATTGCACCTTGAAGAGGAGTGAAAAATTGATGGGAAATGGACTGAATTGAAAGTCCAATACGTCCTATAAGTAAGGTTTCGAGCAATCCCTCAATGTATTGCTTGTTTGTTCTTTGATTATCTTCATTTATTTCAAAGCCATTCAATTCTGCTATAACGGCATCTTTTTGACTTTTGAGATTTCTTGGGAGATTCGATAGTAAATTTTCGGGCTTATCAATTCTTTCATAACTAACAATTGTGAATATTGAAATTTTCCCATGACTTGAGGAAGTATCAAATGCCTTACTTGCCACCTTATACCCAAACGGGCACTTTCGTTCCCAAAGGTTTCTGGATGGAGATTCCTTATAAAACCTTTTGCAAACGTCAAGGTTTAAGGAACAGACTTTAGGAGTATTTAATCCATTATTGTAGTTCGGTTTATTTCCTCCTCTAACCATTACTGAAGAGTAATGATTTTTTGATTTTCTGCTAATTACAGCATTTACGGTATTGATTACTTCCTCGATATTAAGCATCACTCAAAAAACTTGAAGCTAATTTGGAAATAATTGATGTAGCTGATTTGGTGTTTTTTATCAGTGTAATGACACTTTCAAGTTTGGTCACTATATCCTCATTTTTAGCCGTTAACCTTTTTTCCAGAGCTCTTCTTGAAAAATGAAGTCTTACACGTTTTATTAAACCCAATTCCTCTCTTAATTCGATATCTATTGAATTGAGTTCTTTTAATAAGAAAATAGAGGCCCAAAATTTATCATGGTAGTGACGTAATAAAATTTCAACATCATTTGCTAGATCAGAGGCTAAAACGGGTTTTTTTCTAACAGAATCAGCAAGGTTAATGATATCACGAACTTCAGGAGAGGGATTTTGACCTGTGATAACCAAAATGGGGAGCGATGGTTCTCTTTGCTTCAGGAATTGCAATACTCCGAGTCCATCAAGTTCAGTTATTTCTTGGGCAACATCATTAAGATCAAGTAAAATGGCATCATAGTGCTCAGATAGGATATCATTAATTGGGGGAGATTTTTTGAGTTTGGTGAGATTTGAAAATCCCTCTTTCTTCAATCCGTCGTGTAAACTCTTGAGATCGTCAATTTCATTGTCGATTATACAGATTTTTGATTTCCTTATTACTCTCCTATTTGCTTCTGAAAGCCCACGATCGTGAAGGTCAATTTCGATTTTCTTTATTTCCTTGTTAGAGAGCATATTTTCTTTTCAAGTAATTTCGGACAACTACCAGACATCCGACATCCGCCTTATATTTTTCATTACCTATTTAATTCCCAAAACTTATCGCCGTAAAGATGGAGCTTTTCTCTCACCACCCCATCAAGCCTTTCAGTTTCGGGTCACAAAATAGTGTTTCTTTCTATAAATCACAACGGGGTTCAAGCAGTAGGTATTTATATTAATTAGCAGGAGTTAAAAGCTGGCAGGAGCGCGAGCTGACTAGGCGATAGCTTTTGGTTCTTTAGTTTTAGGATTGATCATGACCTTTCAAGTTCACATGCTTGAATTAACCTTTCATTTGCCTTTTGAGCAATTGCGCATTGATAGCCACGACAACTGTACTGAAACTCATCAGTACCGCACCTATGGCAGGACTGAGGATGATGCCAACACCGGCTAAAACGCCTGCTGCCAGTGGCACAGCCACGATGTTGTAGCCTGCTGCCCACCAGAGGTTTTGCATCATTTTTTTGTAGGTGGCAGTCCCAAAGAGAATGAGGCTGGCTATGTCCTTCGGATTGCTATTGACCAATACGATATCGGCAGTTTCAGCCGCCACATCTGTACCCGAGCCTACCGCTATACCAACATTGGCTTGGGCTAGGGCAGGGGCATCATTGACACCATCACCCGTCATAGCAACAAACTCGCCTTTTTCTTGTAACTCTTTGATGATACGCTGCTTATCTTCGGGTAAGACTTCCGCATAGAAATCATCAAGGGAAAGTTGATTACTTACTGCTTCCGCCACTTTTTTATTGTCGCCAGTTGCCATGACCACTTTTATTCCTCTTTTTTTCAGCTTATTCACGGCAGACAGGGCTTCCTCTCGTATTTCATCAGCCAACGCGATATAACCCGCAAGTCGACCATCGATCAATACAAAAACCACCGTTTCATCTTGGGACTTAAAGGCACCCGATGGAATCTCTATTCCCTGATCGTTTAACATCCCAGGACTGACTATTTTGATTTCCTTACCTTTTAGAGTAGCCTTTATTCCTTTCCCAGTAATGTTTTGAAAGTTTTCAGCTTCGTCCAATTTCAATTCTTTGGATTTGGCTTTTCTTACTATGCCAGCAGCAATGGGATGCTCGGAGCTATTTTCAAGGGAAGCTGCTATTTGGAGCAGTTCATCATCGGATGTTTCCTTTGAAGTGCTTTTAAAACGAGTCACGCCAAACTTACCTTTGGTCAAGGTACCCGTCTTGTCGAAAATGATAGTGGTGATCTTTCGTGCATTTTCAAAGGCGGTCCTGTTTTTGATCAAAAGACCATTCTTGGCAGAAACAGAGGTAGAAATGGCTACCACCAAAGGAATGGCTAATCCGAGCGCATGCGGGCACGAAATGATCATGACGGTCACCATTCGCTCCAAAGCATATTCAAACTCCTTTCCGAGACTAAGCCAAACGACCAGCGTGGTAATACCTGAACCTAATGCCACATAGAATAACCAAGCAGCGGCTGTGTCTGCCAAATTTTGTGTTTTCGACTTGGTGTCTTGTGCCGTTTTCACCATCCCTATGACCTTGGATAAATACGAATCTTCACCCGTATGCTTCACCTTGATTTTGAGCTTACCATTTTCATTAATAGAGCCACCAATTACCTGATCATCCTTGTGTTTTGTTACTGGTTTTGATTCTCCAGTAAGCATAGCCTCGTTGACATTGCTTTCGCCCTCTGTTACCAATCCATCTGCAGGTATTTTCTCTCCTGGCTTTACCAGAATAATGTTATCACTCTTTAAATCTGCGATGGCAACTTCTTCATGGTCACCATTTTCTTTGACTCGCCACGCTGTTGAAGGCATCATTTTGGCCAATTCTTGCAGGGCGTTGGAGGCACCCATGACTGACTTCATTTCAATCCAATGACCAAGGAGCATGATGACGATTAGGCTCGCCAGTTCCCAAAAGAAAATCTTACCACTGAGTCCAAAAACAACGGCAGAACTGTAGAAGTAGGCAACAGAAATAGCCAAGGCTATCAAGGTCATCATGCCTGGCGATTTGTCCTTTACTTCATCAACCAAGCCTTTCAAGAAAGGCCACCCACCATAGAAAAAGAGAATGGAAGAGAGTCCAAACTGAACATAGCGATCTCCATCGAAGCGAAGCTCATAGCCAATTAACCCCTGAATCATAGGTGCTAGCACCACGATAGGCAGCATGATGACCAAAGAAATCCAAAAACGCTTTTTGAAATCCTCGATCATGTGAGCGTGATGATCATGGTGGTCATGGTGATCACCATGGCTATGTTGATGCTCTTTATTCGTTTGATTGTGATCCTGATGTTCCATTTTGTGTCGATTTATTTCAGTGATTGGCTTGTACAGCTCATTACCCTAATAAAAAAACTATCCTAAAACCTTAACGCCAAACATGCCAACAATAAATCCAACGCTAGCACCAAGGGCGGGTATCCAGCTTTTTTTCAATTTGGACATGGGAGCGATTTCCTGAAAGGTTAGGTAGATGACGCCACAGACTAAGGCGAAGATATGCCCATGATTAAGGTCTTTTTCTTTCAGTCAGCTTATGTCCTAACTTACTTACCTTATCCATTGTTTTACCATCAGTAATAGTGCGTCGAGTGCGAAAGGTTTAATGATGTAATCATTTGCACCTAAGGCGAGCGCTTCTTTTCTATCTACTAATTCGGAATTTGAAGAACTGAAAATAAAAGGTATTTCACGCGTCTTGGAGCTATTTAAAAGCAAGCTCAGCACTTCATAGCCATTCATTTCACTCATCAACACATCACAGATGATTAAGTCAGGAATGTTTTTTCTAGCCAATGCTAAGCCATCTTTTCCATTGTTAGAAGACAGTATTTTATACCATTCGAGTTCGAAATATTCTATCAGATTTTCAAGAATATCTTCATTATCTTCTATGAGTAAAATTGTTTTCATAGTTGTAAAGTGCTGTCTTATTCTAAATCAATATCTATTAGTCCGTTGACACAAGTCCATTGACTACAAGGTCAATCTCTATTGCATCAGTTGCTTCTTTTCGAGATCATTCTTCCTTTGCTATTTCGATCAAACTGATCACTAAATGCTTGAAGAATGTTATCTTTTCGATACTTCAAAGGTGGATTCAATAGCTGCCGATTGTGTTACACAATACAAGAAATGAGTTACATAATTCACACAATATGATGTTTGGGGTATTATCAGAATTACCTCGTTAGTGATTCTTTTTATTTAATGAGAAGCAATTGGCTATTCACAACCCCAAGTACCCAATGCCTTATTTTAGGTTCAATATTCACGTAATCGCCAGGCTTCAATATTTTTTTCGCTCCGTTATCATCTTCAAAAACAGCTTTGCCAATCACACAGATCAAAACTGCCGGATTTGTAGATATATGTTCTTGTAGTTTTTCTCCTTTCAGAATTTGAATGGCGGTGGCATTTCCTGTTTCATTTTTAAAAAGGGAGATTGCGGAAACTGATTTGTCTGATATATGCAGTCCTGATATGTTCATTAAAATGGTTTTAAAATGGTTCTATTAGTTATTTTTCCAGCTCAACTGATGATTTAATGAGGTCTTTAGACTCAATAACTTTCAAGTCTGGCTTCACGGGTAAAGACAGCTTCTATTTTGGTGGATATGGAAATCAAAAGTTCATTGCTGACTTTGTTACTGGTATTTACAGCGTGTTTTTCAGTTTTAGTCGTCATCGTCCTCTTCCTGCTCACTATTTTGATTTGCATTATTACCGCTATTCGCGCTATCTGCTCTAATTTCAGTATGCCTGATCTCTCCACCAGTTGTGCCGGTTTCTTTGGCCGAATAGAGCGTGATGATGGCAAAAGTTAATGCCGCGATGGAAATGGTATTAGAAAAGGATTTCTTCTTCCAATTGGCCCAAAGTCCGATGACGGAAATCATGCCTAAGACATAAAGCAAGATCGCAAAGGTTTCCGCAGCTTCTTCATGAGTTTTAATGAACTGCTCGTCCATACCTTGAATTTTCTCGACGATCTCTTCAGCGCCTTCACCAGTGGAGAAGGCTACAATTGCAGATAAGGATCCTAAAATGAAGATACTGTATGCCGCTCTTTTCAGAATTTCTGACTTGAACAATATTCCTCCCACCATAATGACTATACCCATTAGAGGAATAATAATCGGTAGATGATTTGTGACTAAATGCCAATGTGCTCCGTTCATGATTTTGGTTTTATAATGTGGTTACCTTGATAAAAAGCTTAGAATCTGTCATAGAAATCTCACAGCGACTAGGTGCGGTAGAGGCGTAGGTATTTCCACAAGTAGGACAGAGGAAGTAGACTTTGGCCATCGCACTGTCTCTGCCAGTCTCTAATGCAGTCAGTGCTTCTATGTAAAAATCTCGGTGCTTTTGCTCGACTTTATAGGCATAGGTGAAGCTGATCTGAGCCATGTAATTGCCTGACGCATTGGCATTTTTGATAAACTCTGGATACATCGTATTGAATTCATAGCTCTCTCCTTCAATCGATTCTTTCAAATTTTCGGAAGTCGATTTTACGGCGAATTCAGGGACGATCTCTGGCACGGTCTCACCCATTCTGATCAAAACTACTTTATGATTACTTGCATGAATCAATTCGGCACCTGATGCTGCTTTGAAAAGTAAGGCTATTTCAGGGTGGCCTTCTGCTGCTGCTTTTATACTATACGCGGCATATTTGGCGGATGCGGTAGTCTCGCCTTTGTAGGCATCATGCAGATTCTGAATGGTCAACTGGTTGGGAGATTGCATCGCCTCGTTATCAACCGTTACCTCTCCCGACTCTGTTTCACTTGTTTTCTCTCGTATCTGGTTGCACGATTGTAGGGTCACGCCAAAAGCGGTCATGCCCAAAAGGAATATTGTGATTAAGTTTTTCATCATACTTTCATTTAAAATTTGATTGAGTGTGTAAGTTTTACGCACTCTTTTTTCGTTATTGATGGTTCCAATATTGAGATCTAATTAATGCTATTCTGTTAAAGACTCCCCAAAATCGGGCAGTGCCAATTCTATACCAGCCCCATGTTTGAAAACCAGCTCTCCTCCCAAATAGCCCGTTCTTGCGACCGAGCCCACCAAAGCTGTTACCAGCAGTAAACTCAACCATTTGGTCCAAGTTTTCTGATAACCAAAGAGATAAAGAGCAACCCTAAATAGCGCTGCGATGATTGCTAACACAAGCGTTACAAGGGCAGCTTCTTCGTGCATGCCTATCGGTTTTTGAAGAATACCGTCTGTCATTCCATCTCCGGCAGAGCTGCCACTCACATAAGCTACAATGGCGCCCAAAGCGCCCAGCACTAGAAGATAGAGCGAAGCTTCTTTGAAAAACTGCTTCTTGGTAATCAATGCAATGACTTCTGATAAAAAACCTGCCATCAATAGGGCTATGGGGAAGTGAATAGCCATGGCATGCAGGTGCGGTGCTGTTATCATAATTGAGTGGTATTTAATTGAACTAAAATTCTGGGTAGATCACCGTGCTATTTAAGCAGGCGACACTTCAAAATGATTTTTCACAAAAGCATCTTTCTTGTTATCCGACATCTTATCTGCTGATTCGACATCAATTTTGATGTTCTTGAAATGTTGATCCTTAGTGAGGTAATTGTGAAGCTCAGTTTTTGCATTGGTGGGGCCGAATAAGAGCACATGATCATACTTCATAATTTCAGCAGCTATTTCTTTATAGTAGGCTTCATGTAGTTGCTGCCTTTTGTTATGCATGAGATTTTCACCCTTATTTAGCGCATCCACTTTCATGTCATGAGTGAACTCTGATGCTATTGTGTGACTTTTTTTTGAACCTTTCAACCCAATCAAATTGGCCGTTGAGTGATCCATCCAGATACCTAAGTTTTTAATCTTCATTTTAATGTGTTTATAAATGAAATGATGAAGCTGTTTTTACAGTTCATCTATTTGAGATCTACTGTGTAACCATTAGCTTCTTATTTACTTTCGATCAATAGGGGTTGTACTTCAATGTTGATCTCCATGATGATTTTTGACTTCACAGAGTTGGAGATCAAACAAGCGTCTTCGGCTTTTTTAACAATGCGTATGGTTCTATCTCTTTGATCTTCATTGTGGATCACCACGGTAGGTTTGAGCACGATTTCACTGATCATTAATTTACCATCTACTCGTTCAAGCTTGCCTGTTGCTGGGCAAGTGAAGCTGGTGAATGCTAAAGAGGAATTTTCGGCTATAGCTAAAAAAGTAGTCATCAAACAACTACTGATAGCGCCTACAAATAAATGTTCCGGCGACCAAATTCCTTCAATTCCTTGAGGAAATTCTGGGGGAGTGGCTACCTCAATGCAGACGCCACTTTTCCTGTTCAATTCGGGAGAGCAGATCACACCTTTGCGAGTGCTTTCCCATTTTATATCTACATTGTAATAGTGAGTTTCCATCGTATTTTTAATTAAAGATGATTATGAATTCAAGCAAATTGAATTTTATTGATATTGGGTCTAAGGGCTGATTTTATTACTCCATTTTCTTCTTCGTACTGATCCCAAAAGGAAGATAAAGCGGACAAACACGAAGAAAACTAGTAGAAAGCAAAATTCCGATAATGACCAGTAAAATCAATTCCCAGGTGCCTGTAATGCCATTTATATAATAAATAACAGCAATACTCATTGCGAGCAGTATTCTGATATTTCGATCGGTTTTCCCAATGTTCGTTTTCATAATCGTATTTTTTGGATATATACAAATGAGGTATTATTTACAGTCAATTATGCTTATTTAATACATGTTTGAGTATGTCAGGTATCATCTTACTTCTTGTCAATTAATGAAATATTGAAGTAGGCAGTTTTATTCAAAAACAGTATCAAGAGCCACTTTTCAAGTCCATAAGATTTCTGAAAAAGATTCACAATGTCAGTTCATTGGCTCCATGGTCACAACAAGGAGTTACAAAAAATGAATGACACGACTTACACCTTACAGTGTGGAAACTGACATACCTTCAGTATGTGCTTCAATCCATTCGAGTAGTTGCTCTACATTTTCCTTTTCACAAAGCTGTGTGCCTTGTTTTATAGTAGCGGCAGTTCCTGCTGCTACTCCATATCTGGCCATTTCACTGAGGGTTTTGCCCATTGATAAACTCAGAACCATTCCTGCAACCATACTATCACCAGCGCCGATGGTGCTTTTTTGAAGGACGACAGGAGCTGGAATATGCTCTATTTGATCATTCGAAATCAACATGACACCAGATGCACCCATTGAAATAACCATCACTTCAATTGCATTTTCTTTTAAAAATTGTTTGGCTAATCTTTCGAGATTTAGGGTGGAAATAGAGGTCACACCACACAAAGCACTGAGCTCAGATAAATTAGGTTTTAATAGGAAAATGCCCTCCTTTACACCTTGTATCAGCGGCTCACCCGATGTGTCCAAGATGAGTTTTGACTTTGTTTTTTCGGTAAGCAATGCCACTCTATGGTAAAAGTCATCAGGTATTCCGGAAGTTAAACTTCCACTTGCTACGAGATAGTCACCTTCGGATAAAGTCACTTCCAGTACCTTCAAAACCTCTTTCCATTCAGCATCATTGACATGCGATCCTGGCATACCAAATCGATATTGCTGATCGCAGAATGAATCTGTAACGGATAGATTTTCACGCGTGCAAGCTTCTGTGACGATCACCTTTTGATCGATCTTTTCCTCATCCAAGAGACTCTTTAAGAAATCACCCGAAGGACCGCCAGCCAAATAGATACAGAGGGAAGAACCTCCAAGCTTTTTAATCGCTCGCGACACGTTTATTCCTCCTCCACCTGCATCGTATCTTGGTGCGGCGCATCGTAATTTATTGTTTGGCACTATTCTATCCACCATTGTACTTTTATCAATGGCTGGGTTTACTGTAAGTGTTATGATCTTTTGCATGTCTTTAAATAAGGTTTTGCTAAGACTTTTCAATTTTAGAATCCTAGATTAGGAAATTTAATTTGATAATATTCACTTTATATTATGTTATATAATCTAAGCTTAGAATTATATCTATCACAGATTATGATTTAATTGGAGATTAGATTGTCAATGAGTACGCTCTCAGGTCTCAATGATCCATTCCTTGGCCTCAAGTAATTCCCGGTCTTTAAAAATCTTGATTTCCGATTTGATCATATAGCTAAAAAACCGCACGATCGAATTGATCATTTCATGATCCGAAACCAATGCCACCCGTTCGAATTCTGACAAATGCTTCATGCCGAATTTTGCATCATCCCATAAGGCACTAAATTCAAAACCCGTAAAGTCACCATCGATATGATAGATCATCCTTATTTTGGCATTTGCTTTTAATTTTTCCTCTAATGCTGGTATCAGAATGGTCTCATAATCTTCCCCGGTAATTTTTTCAGTAGCGAATACTCCCAATATACTCTCCGGAAGATCTTTCATTAATCTGATCATGGTGATTGTGTTTAAGTATCTGATAAGCAAAAAACCGCTTAACCTTTGCGTGAAAAATATTTATTTATATGTGTAAAGGTGACTACTTTATCCTTTCAAAACGTTACATAATGATGGGGAAGACTTACATGTTTCACACATCTGGAAAACTGATTGATGTAATGTGATGCTCTTGAATCCAGCAGTCGCTCGGCTTTGTGTGTCCGGCTAGCTCAAGTAATCAATATGTTTATAGCCTCCGGCTCCAATGAACCTAAAGAAAATGGGTAAAATGACCTTTCAATACTGTGCACTTATAACAGATGAGCGAGTGCAGGAGTCAATTAAAGTCACATGTTTTAATTTATATAGACTCATAAAAATGAAGCCTATTCCTTAGCTCATCGGCATCTTCCTGCAGTTCCTTGACTTGCCGAAGCAATTGGCTGATTGTGGCTATTCCTTCCATTTTAATCTCTAGAGCGTAATGAAACTCAATATATTTTTCCAGAAAGGGAAGCTGATCGAATTCCATGAAGTAGGCTTCCTCCATTCGGACCAGTTTTATTAAACCCTTTTCCTTAAGGCAATAAACAAAAGAAGAGTCAATTTTATGATGAGCGCAAACTTCCTCAATCGCAATTAATTTTTCATATTGCATGGTTACTTTTTAAGTATTCGCTAATTATGAAATAACCCCATTTACTTTTCGGGCAGCATAGCTCGGAGTGTCATGGGTTATGCCGCTGTAAATCACTACTTAGCGTGAATGTGAGAGAGTAAATTTAACGACTATCATCTTATATTATTAACCCAGCGGTGATTGATTTATATTTAGGCAGCATAATTGATGCTTTCATGGTTAAAATATTTGATTACCCTTGCAGGACAAGTCTGTAGCATTTCCATGTGATTTTGCACGTTTTGAGATAGGGTCTCCTTGTTTTTTGGAGACTTTTTGTTAGATATCCCTTGTTTGAGATCACAGTTTAGATATTCATCTGGATTTCTGTCCGGCGAATAAGACGGCAGATAGAAGACTTCAAT
>JAVJRN010000026.1:0-35076 GCA_040218415.1 Cyclobacteriaceae bacterium | reverse complement strand
CATTGATGACCGAATTTGTTCGAGTTGGTCAGTAGAAAACTCTAAGATATATTCATTTGAATCGTTCGTTAGTACAACTCTGATAAAGCTATAGTCGTCTCTTTCAGATTCATCTAAGTTTTTGTAGTATAAATAAGCAATGTTGGATGCAGGAAGACGGTAATTGTCTTGAAAGTATTTGTCAAAATCTACATCCATCATTTTTAATTCAAAGAACTTGCCTTGGAGTTCATCTTCTGTTGAAGCATTCGCTCCAATAGAGTATTCAACGCGACCTCCATAGAATTCCAGAATTTCGTCAATTCCAGATGATTCGTTGTTTGATATGCAACTTGACCCTAATGCGGTTATGATTATGAAGATTAGTTTTTTCATGGTGGCAATGACCTACAACGCTAAGCTAGCAGGAGTGCGCCCCGAGCTTGGCAAGTTCCGATAAAACTAATGAATCTGCCAGTGCTTCCAAAGTATCAGAGTGGCACTGCGTCCAGAAAGATGAAAATCCTGCGAGCGGCAATGAGTAGAAAGCACCAAGCTTTCCCAGCGGCTGATTCATGGCGAAGTTCGCACTGATGCTTGTAAAGTGGCAGTTGGCGCATTCGTGCTAGCGATTGTTAGCTCCAGTTTTTTAGTTTTTCTAGTTCTTCATTATAGTTCGTTAGTCCGAATTTAAGTGGTTCAAGTGGTTCATAATTCCAGTCTTTCCGATGTACTTGTTCAAAGTTCGTCCATATTACTTGGTCATTTTCGATTTCTAGTCCTGTCAAGAATGACCAGCAACCGTCACAGCCACATTCACATTCTAAAATTTGGCGTTTGTCTGGATATAATAGTTCACTTGAGTGTTCAGTTAAGTTCCTGTATAAGTTTTTAGGAGTTAATCCAGAGTATGACCCAGCAATTTTTATATCATACTTGAGTTCAACGTCACGTATTTTGTCAATTAGATTCACTCCATCTATTAAAATGTCAACCCATACCAAATTGAAGCCGTTTTGTAGCTTCTTCTCATTTCGTTCAAAAAGCAGTTCATTCATGAGTGCGAATCATTGGAGCTAACGCCTGTGTATAAATCGTGCGCTTTTTGGAAAGTTAGTGTTTCTGATCCTAAATAGCCAAATCTGCGAAATGGTCTATAAATTTTTTTCTCTAAATAGGCCAATTCGCAGAATTGGCGGGCATTCCAAAACCGCCGCCCTTTCGTCTAGCACCAACCGCGCATGATTTTATACACCATGTTGTACACCGTTTTTCACACCCAAGGCTTTTTATAATGGTGAATTAATCCAACAACACATAAGATGGAAAACAACAGAGAAAGCCATTTTTCAGTAATTCTTCTGTTTAATTTTTTTTCAAAGTCAATAAATATTTTCTCTCCCAATTTGATTTGATAGACACTCACAGGTTTGTTATTTAAAGTGCTGACAACAGGGATTTCTATTTGCAATTCACTCTTTTTTTTCACCAACGTTTTAAAATCATCGAAAGCAAAGGACTGCCATTCTGGACTCGGTAAACTGAAAACATTGTCGAATTCTGTTAATCTAAAATTAAAGTACACCAACTTTCTCGTTTCTTCTTTGTTGTAACTCTCAAAGCTTCCTTTGACCCACTTAGAATCCCTAGATTCATATTGTTCCACTAGCGCAGTATTAAGATTGAACATATAAAGACCTAAGCAGCACATTCCTATCAATCCAAGATATATTAGTATTTTAGTCATTCTCTTAATCGTCAAATATTACATTCGGTCTCGATTCATGAAGAAAATCAATAAATATTGAGTCGGCAGAATGGTGTACAACAATTCAGTAAACACAATGGTGTTTACTTACCTTATGTTTTTTTGAATTTCAATTTATTTAACTAATTGTATATCAGAGATAAACCCAAGTACAAACGCTTATAAACGACTAATACCGGATAATTTTTCTGAAACATTTTACAATGTAGTACATCCAGACATTAACTGCAAAAAACTTTTTTTTTAAGCGGCCTTTTATTAGCGTGACATGAAAAGAGCGTTTTGATTGATTTGGTTCTTGCTTTATACAGATCAAAAAAAGCCGGTTTATTTTCCTTCATTAGAAAGCAGGTCTGGTCTGCCGTTGTATTATAAGCCCTTATTCAAATACCCTCTTTGGCATTACAAATTAAATACCGTTTTCACAATAACTCTCTTTAACAAATACCTGAACCCAAAAAAAAGTGCTTTTTCTATCCTCTAAAACCTTGATCCCCTAGCTGGCGCTAGATTGTATCTATTGCTATTGCGGCCAGCGTGCTACCCGTTACACTTATGCCTGTCTTCAAGATAAAAAACGCCCCCGTTAAAGCCACTAAAAAGCATCTTCAAAATGGGTCACATGCCCATCTAGTATTGTCAAGATATCAAACCGAATATCCTTCATCCAGTTGATGCCATAGATATACTCCTCGGCAGCTTCTTTTATCCTTTGCTGCTGCTTGTCTGAAACAAACGATTCTGGTTCTCCAAATCGATTATTTTTCCTGTTTTTCACTTCAAAAAAAACCAACAGCCGCTGGTTGAGGATTCCGATCAGGTCGATTTCGTTTCGTTTGTACCTGTAATTCCTTTCTATTACTTCAAAACCGTGCTTCTCAAGGAAGGAAACCGCCAAATCTTCACCATATTTGCCAAGTAATTGATTATCCATTTTATAAAATTAAATGTAATGGCATTATATCCCTTGAAATTTTCCACAATCTTCAAAGATAAAATTTGGGGAGGGCATAAAATAAAAGATGTGCTAGGAAAAGATTTTTCACCTTTACCCAATTGTGGTGAAACTTGGGAGCTATCTGGCGTAGCTGGCAATATTTCCAAGGTTGCTAATGGTGAGCTGAAGGGTAAAAGCCTCAAGGAGCTTATTCAGACCTATAAATCTGATCTTGTTGGAGAAAAAGCGTACACCCAATTTGGCTTAGATTTTCCGCTTTTAATCAAGTTTATCGACGCGAACCAAGATTTATCTATTCAAGTTCATCCAGATGATAAGCTGGCTAAAGAGCGGCACGATAGTTTTGGAAAAACGGAAATGTGGTATGTCATTCAGGCAGATGAAGGATCCTCTTTGATTTCTGGTTTTAATCAGGAACTGGACAAAGAAAAATATCTTGAATATTTCAATGCTGGCAAGCTCGATGAAATTCTCAACAGAGAGGAAGTGGCCGCTGGGGATGTCTTTTTTCTTCCTGCAGGGCGCGTGCATACTATTGGTAAGGGGTTGATGATTGCGGAGATTCAGCAAACCTCTGATATCACGTATCGTATCTATGACTTTGACCGAGTGGACGCTCAAGGGAATAAGCGCGAATTGCATGTGGAAGAGGCACTTGATGCCATCGACTTTAAGAAGTATGACCATTACAAAAGCCAATATTCCACCACGTTAAATGAGCGTTCGCTGGTTGAATCTTGTGAGTTTTTCACCACCAACATGATTAAGACAAATGAGGCTTTTTCTGTTGATCTGCCGGACTTAGACTGCTTTAAAATTTACATCTGCACGGCAGGATCTGGTCATTTAATATATGATGGAGGCTCCATAGACTTGAAATTCGGAGAGGTTATTTTGGTTCCTGCAAGTATGAAAAAGTATAAGTTTGAAACCACCGAAACCATCGCATTGTTGGAATCTTATATTTAGACAAAAGACACTTTTGAACAAAAAAACATCCTTTATTGACTTAGGGCTTATCGACTATCAAGACGCTTGGGACTATCAGGAACAGGTTTTTAAATCTGTTGTTGATCAGAAGATCGTTAACCGCAAACTGCCTGAAAGTGAACAGCGAGCGACGGAAAATCATTTAATTTTCTGTAGCCATCCACATGTGTACACTTTAGGTAAAAGTGGGAAACCCGAGAATCTTTTGCTCGATGAGGAAGGCTTGAAGCAGAAGCAAGCCAAATATTACAAGATCAACCGTGGCGGAGACATCACCTATCATGGTCCAGGGCAAATCGTAGGCTACCCCATACTTGATCTCGACAATTTTTTTACAGATATACATAAATACCTTCGTTTTCTTGAAGAGGCGGTGATACTTACACTAAAAGATTACGAGATAAGCGCTGGCAGAATCGACGGACTTACGGGCGTTTGGATAGACTTCCATGACGAGAAAAAGGCGCGTAAAATCTGCGCGATGGGCGTAAAGTCGAGTCGATGGGTAACCATGCACGGCTTAGCGTTTAATGTTAACGTAGATTTAGGTTATTTTAAAAACATCATTCCATGCGGGATAGAAGATAAAGCCGTCACTTCTTTAGCGCAAGAGTTGGGTTATACCACCGATATGGAGGAGGTAAAGGAGCAATTAAAAAACCATTTAGCCGATTTATTTGGAATGCAAATCACAGAAAAGCCAATCAACCATGATTAAGGATATAAAATTTCCAGAAGTTCAAGACATAGTGATTACCGTAGCGAAGCAAGCCACCGGTGAGTGGAATGTCTACATCATCAATCGGTCAAAAAAGAAGATGGAGAATGTAATGGTAACCTCAAAAGGTTTTGGCGAGAAGGGAAAGGAAAAGCAAGAGACCTCCACACTTCGCCATTCGATCCCACATATCGAGCCTGGCGAATATGCGCTGATTGAACCCATACAGCCCGAGGTTTTTCACTTAAACAACCAATATTGGGTGAGCTTCTTTGTGGGACAACAATTATTTGACAAAAAGTACATCTTCGTTCCTAACAGTATTGCGGAAGAAAATCTTATTTTTATTGACGAGATCAACCTCTCAGGAGTTATCCACCAATAAATATGGATTCAAGACTTAGAAACTTACTTGTATTAGATATTGAAACAGCAGCCGCTGAAAAAGATTTCGAAGGCCTAAGCGAAAGGCTTCAAAAACATTGGCGGCACAAGTCTTCCTTTATTAGAAACGAAGAGGAACTTCTTCCAGAAGAGCTATTTAACAAAAGAGCAGGAATTTATAGCGAATTTGGTAAAGTAATCGTTATTGGCTTTGGGATATTCCATGAGTTGGAAAACGGTGAATTGGCATTGAGAATCAAGTCTTTAGCCAATCATGACGAGCATCAACTCCTTCTCGATTTTAAAACAATGATCGAAACCAAGTTCGATCCAGAGAACTTAAAACTCTGCGGACACAATGGGAAAGAGTTCGACTTTCCATACCTCAGCAGACGAATGCTAATAAATGGGCTATCTTTGCCTTACGTACTCAACAATTCAGGGAAAAAACCCTGGGAAGTAAACTTTCTCGACACCATGGAAATGTGGAAGTTTGGAGACAGAAAAAACTTCACCTCTCTTGAATTATTAACGGCAATATTTGACATTCCCTCTAGCAAATCTGATATTGACGGCTCCATGGTCAATGATGTATATTACCAAGAAGCAGACGGTTTAGAAAGAATTGAAAAGTACTGTAGAGGAGACGTCATAGCAACCTCCCAGCTATATCTCAAATTGAATAGTCTCCCATTAATAGATGAAAAAAATATAACTATCGTCGACGAACGATTTACATGAGTAAAAAAAGAACACACAAAAAAGCGACCGGAGGAGGTCGAAACAAACAACATAGTACCGCCCCAATTCAAGATAAACTTAGATCAATTTTCGCCCACAACATAGGTGAAAAATTTAGTTTTAGACAACTCATCAAACTAATGAGTCTAAGAGATGCGAAATCAAAAGAAGCATTAAAAACCATTATCTTCTCTATGGAAAGAGAAGGAAAAATTCTTAAAACATCCGACGGTCGATTCACCAACGCTTCAGAACCTGAAACGATTCAGGGCAGAGTAGACCATGTCAACCCTAAATTTGCCTACATCATTTCCCCCGAAAGAGAAGACGATGTTTGGGTGAAAACCAACGACTTGGCTTTTGCAGTAGATGGAGACATTGTAAATGTGCATGTCACCAAGCCCTCATTCAACGGTTACAGAGCCGAAGGCAAAGTGGTCTCTATAGAAAAGAGAGCGAAGACAGAGTTTGTTGGCAAAATAGAGATCTCACCAAAATTTGCCTTTGTCATTCCTGACAATCGAAATATACATTTTGACGTATTCGTATATCCTGAGAAGATCAAAAATGCAAAGGCCAATGATAAGGTTTTGATTAGGATCGAAAGGTGGCACGATGCAAGCAATAAAAATCCTGTAGGAGAAGTGCTAGAAGTCCTCGGACAAGCAGGTGAAAACGAGGCAGAAATTCATTCCATCATGGCTGAATTTGGTTTGCCTTTTAAGTTTCCTGAAAATATCGAAGCGGAGGCCGATAAAATCCCTTCAAAAATCACCAATAAAGACCTTGAAAAGCGAAGAGACTTTCGGAACATCACCACAATGACAGTGGATCCGGAAGACGCCAAAGATTTTGATGACGCCTTATCCATTGAATATTTGGAAAATGACGATGTGGAAATTGGTATTCACATTGCCGATGTGTCCCATTACCTTGAGCCAAAATCTATTTTGGATAATGAGGCTGTAGAGCGCGCCACTTCCGTTTATTTAGTGGACCGCACCATTCCCATGCTCCCGGAAGTATTGTCCAACGGACTGTGTTCCTTGAGGCCAAACGAAGAAAAACTGACTTTTTCGGCAGTTTTCAAAATGGATCGAACAGGTAAAGTAAAAGAGAAGTGGTTTGGCAGAACTATTATAGAATCCGACCGTCGATTTAGCTACGAAGAAGCACAAGAGCGGATCGAGTCTGGAGAAGGAGATCACGCAGCAGACTTGGTTTTGATGAATGATATTGCCAAAATCATCCGAGCAGAAAGATTCAGACATGGAGCGGTCAATTTTGAGACCACCGAAGTGAAATTCAAGTTGGACGAGAAGGGCAAGCCTTTGGGTGTGGTTCCGAAAGTGCGAAAAGACGCACATAAGATGATCGAGGAATTCATGTTACTTGCCAATAGAGAAGTAGCGACTTATATCTACAAGATGAAAGGAATCAATGCAGGCCAGCCAAACAATACCTTTGTATACCGGACGCATGATTTTCCAGATCCAGAAAAGCTGGATACTTTCTCAAAGTTTGCTAGCCGTTTTGGACATAAAATGAGTATTGTAGGAGATGTGTCTTCAAGCTTAAACAAGTTGATGTCAGATATCGAAGGCAAGCCAGAGCAAAACGTGCTTGAACAACTGGCCATTCGCTCCATGGCAAAAGCGAAATATACCACAGAGCCGAAGGGACATTTTGGATTAGCCTTTGAGCATTATACCCATTTTACCTCGCCGATTAGAAGATATCCGGATGTGATGGTGCACCGATTGCTTTGGCATTACTTAGAGGGGGGAAAAGCACCCGAAGCAGAGCCTTACGAAAAGCAATGTCAACACTCCTCAGAGCGAGAAAAGAATGCTGCAGATGCGGAAAGAGCTTCCATCAAGTTTAAGCAAGTAGAATTCATGCAATCTGTACTTGGTGAAGAATTCGAAGGAGTCGTTTCTGGCGTTACAGAGTGGGGAATATATGTCGAAATAATAGAGACGAAATGTGAGGGAATGATTCGCCTACAAGATTTAAATGATGACTATTATGAGTTTGACGATAAAAACTATCGTATCGTTGGCAGAAATAACAAACGAATCATAACTCTTGGGGACAAGCTTAAAGTAAAAGTGGTGAGAACAGACATTGACCGACGTACCATAGATTTGGATTTAGTTGCAGAGTAATCCAACTAAAAGAACCAATCCTTGTTTACACCTTTGTGCATAGTTTAATACACCCATGAAAGACACGGCCAACTTTTTATCCCTCATCAATACGGAAATAGACAAACTCAAGTTTGGAGAAGAACCTGCCAATCTCTATGATCCAATTACGTATATCCTGTCACTAGGCGGAAAGCGCTTAAGACCTACTTTGGTCTTATTGGGCTACAACTTATTTAAGCGTGATTATCAGCGAATTTTGCGTCCTGCGTTGGCGGTGGAGGTTTTTCATAACTTCACTTTGATGCACGATGACATTATGGATGAGGCGCCCCTCAGAAGAGGAAAACCTACGGTGCATGAAAAATGGGACAGTACTGTTGGCATTCTTAGCGGAGATACCATGTTGGTCAAAGCGTATGATTTGCTACTCGAAGTGGAGGAGCAATATTTCAAAGAATCGGTAAGATTGTTTAATAAAACAGCGGTGGAGGTTTGCGAAGGCCAGCAGATCGATATGAATTTTGAATCCCAAGACAATGTGTCGGTTTCGGCGTATATCAATATGATTCGCTTGAAAACCGCAGTTTTACTGGGATTTAGCTTACAATATGGAGCTTTGCTTGGTGGCGCGAGTAAAGAAGAACAAAACAAACTTTATGAGTTGGGTGTCGATATGGGCATTGGTTTCCAATTGATGGATGACCTTTTGGATGTATATGCTGACAAAACCAAATTTGGTAAGCAAGTAGGTGGAGACATTGCATCCAATAAAAAGACATTTTTGCTGATCAAAGCCTTAGAGCTGGCGACTGGCGATCAAGAAATCGCCCTGAACAACTGGCTAAATAAGAAAGAATTTGATATTGAAGAGAAAGTAACCGCCGTTACGGCTATTTATGATGATTTGAATATCAAAGAACTTACTAACAAAGAGATGAACGCGTATTTTGATCTGGCTTTCGAGCAAATCAAAGAGTTCAAAGTAGAGGAGGAAGCCTTACAATTGCTCAGACAATTCGCAAGCAATTTGATGCATAGAGATTATTGATCAGTATTATTTTTTAGCTAAAAAAATCCAATTCATTTTATGGAGTTATCGCTTACCTTAATCATTATCATCGTTACTGTTGGGGTTAGCCTTGCGGCATTCAACAACGAAAATATTTTCAGAAAGGGATTGATGAACCCGTACATCATGTTTCAAAAAGGAGAATTTTGGCGGATGATCACCTCAGGCTTTCTCCATGGAAGCTATGTACACCTTGGGTTCAATATGTTTACCTTATACTTTTTTGGTCGCGTAGTAGAGATGGTTTTCTATCAAAAGCTTGGAAGCAGTGCTTCGCTTGTTTTTATTCTTTTTTATATATCAGCGATAATCGTTTCGGATCTTCCGGTGGCTTTTAAGCAGAGGAATAATCCATCTTACAATAGCCTAGGAGCTTCGGGAGGAGTTTCTGCTTTGGTTTTTGCGAGCATCCTGTATTTTCCATTGAATGATATTTGTTTATATGGCCTACTTTGTTTGCCAGGTTTTATACTGGGCGTGATCTACGTGGTTTATTCCTACTACCAAGGCCGAAAGATGAGTGATAATATCAACCATGAAGCCCATTTGTATGGCGCCATCTATGGAATTATTTTTGGTGTGGTGGTATATCCGGCATCCGCTGGAAGCTTCCTTGATCAAATAATGTCTTATCGTATATTCTAAGTTTCACCCTTTCAAAACCCTACAAAAATGAACAGTCTAGCTATCGAATATCAATTACTTGATGATGAGAAATTGTCTAAGGCTGAGGCTGACCTAGCTTCTTCGGCGATTCAAGCGATGGAAATGGCCTATGCTCCGTACTCCAACTTTAAAGTGGGTAGTGCTGTATTATTGGCCAATGGGGAAGTGGTTTTAGGAAACAATCAGGAGAATGCAGCTTATCCGTCGGGTCTTTGTGCCGAGCGAGTGGCGCTATTTTCAGCAAAGTCGAAAAGTAATGAGCCGATAAGCTGTATCGCGGTAGTGGCGACTAATGCTAAAGGAGCCTTCGCAGATGCTTTTGCTTGTGGTAATTGCCGCCAAGTGATGCTAGAGTATGCAAGCCAAGAGGTTCAAAAAAGTCCAATTAGGGTAATAATGAGAAATCACGAGGGGCGTTTTCTAGTGCTGGACGATGTAAGAAAACTACTTCCTTTTACCTTTAATTCTAAAAATCTTGGCTAATGAGCCTTTATTCGTAGGTCATTTTGTCAGGGTTCTCAACAGCCATTAGTCGAGTGAAAATGGCCTGTACATCTTCAAAATCCCAAGGTTTCGAGATATATGCATGAATGCCAAATTCATCATTGGCTTCTTTGAGTTCTTCTTTTTTTACAAAACCACTCAGAATTATTCTTCTAATTTGGGGATTAAAGTTGTGAACTTCCCTCAAAAAATCCGTACCTATAAGATCGGGCATTCTGTGGTCGGATACGACTATGTCAATTTTTTCTTCTTTGACTATGTCAATGCCTTTATTTGGATGATCTGCAATATGCACATTGTATAATCTTCGAAATGCAGATTTGAAACCTCTCAGATTTGGTGTTTCATCATCTACGTATAATACTGTAAACTCCTTAGCTCGCTTCATTCCGTGTTGGTCAGTAGGCAATAATATAATAAGTAATTGACCCACCGAAACTTTTTAGACGATCGTGGGTAAAAAAGCGTTAAAAAAATAAACAGTAGATTTTTCAGTCACCTTTAATGACTAACAAGGCAGGCTATCGAGTTTTTTACACTATCAAATTTAGCCTCGTCAAATATCTGTAAAGGAACTTGTGGTCTAGAAGCTTTAATCTTGATCGGTTCACTTGATATATTGAAAACTTTGGAGTTTTCTACAACGAGATTGGTGCTGTAAGGCTAACTCAGGACAGGGTAAGTCTGAAACAAAAAAGGCTTTCAGAATTACCTGAAAGCCTTTTTTTGATCATGTATTTGAATAAATGCTTACTTATCTACAGAAATCAATTCTACGTCGAAAACCAACACTGCATTTGGAGGAATCACACCACCAGCACCTCTTGCGCCATATCCTAAACCTGAAGGGATCGTCAGTGTGTATTTAGCACCTTCTTTCATTAGTTGAAGACCTTCAGTCCATCCTGGAATTACTTGATTTACACCAAATTGAATCGGCTCACCTCTTTGTACCGAGCTATCGAATACCGTACCATCAATCAACTTCCCTGTGTAGTGAACAGTTACTTTGTCCGTAGGGCCAGGACTTGCACCAGTTCCTTCTTCATTAACAACATACTGAAGACCTGAAGCTGTTACTTGTACACCTTCTTTCTTCTTGTTTTCTTCTAAAAAGTCGTTTCCTGCACTCATTTCTTTTTTCTGTATAATTTGATTTGTTTCGTTTAATGGAATTTGCGAGGCACTGTCAAATGCTTCAATTAAGCCTTTGGCCACCATAGCGACATCCATGTTTTCATCGACTTGTCTTAAGGACTCGGCTAACTGTACACCATATGCATAGCTTACACTATCTTTAAATGTTTTGATTGCTGCCGGAGAACCCGCTTTTTCTTGATTACAAGCAACAGCTACAAGCATGAGCACAACCGCTTGTACTAAATAAGATTTTTTAATCATCGGTTTTTTTTTGCGAAGGTAAGAATTATTGAGGTCTTAGGCTAAAGAACTGGCTTTGTAGATTTGGAATGTGGCACTTTAGGAAAAAAATAGACATTAATAACTCTATGAATTAAGGAAGGATGACCTTGACTGTTATGGTCTAAAGCTTCAACTTAAAAAGAGATAAATATCGGAAGTAACCGAAGCGATTTTGCCCAATGCCCGTTAAGCTTTGACTTTTCGCAGTAAAAAGCATTAACCTATTTTGGTCTATCAAACTGTTTGTTGTTGTCCGGTGCGTTCTAAAAAGCGGCTGACTAGGAAATGAATGTGCTTAAATACGGAGGCATGTTTTAATCAATGAATGAAGAGGTGGATAATTTGGCTTAATTGTTTTTAATTCTGATTTACTTTGCCAACTATTTTTGAAAGTGACTATGGAGAGCGAAAAAAAGTCTTTGAATTTTATTGAGCAAATTATTACTGACGACTTAAAATCAGGAAAGCATCAGGAGATACAGACGAGATTCCCTCCTGAGCCGAATGGTTACTTGCACATTGGGCATGCAAAGTCCATTTGTCTAAATTTTGGGCTGGCCGAGACTTTTAACGGAAAATGTAACCTTCGCTTCGATGATACTAATCCTGAGAAAGAAAGTGATGAATATGTTGATTCGATAAAGAAGGATGTAGCGTGGTTAGGTTTCACATGGGACGGTATGTATTTTGCTTCTGATTATTTTGATCAGTTGTATGAGTTTGCGCAACAGCTCATCAAAGCAGGCAAAGCTTATGTGGATGACTTGAGTCAAGATCAATGGAATGAAATAAAAGGCACACCAACCAAGCCAGGAACGGAGAGCCCATACAGAAATAGATCCGTAGAGGAAAATCTCACCCTTTTCCAAAACATGAGAGAGGGTATATATAAAAACGGAGAGAAAGTTTTGCGTGCGAAGATTGATATGACTTCTCCCAATATGCACATGCGAGATCCAATTTTATACAGAATCAAGCATGTCAATCACCACCGAACGGGGAACAAATGGCCAATATATCCGACGTATGATTTTGCCCATGGGCAGTCTGATAGTTTGGAAAAGATCACGCATTCGTTATGCACCTTAGAGTTTGAGGTTCATCGACCGCTATACAATTGGTGTATTGAGCAATTAGGTATTTTTCAATCGCGACAAATTGAGTTTGCCCGCTTAAACTTAAGTTATACCGTAGTGAGCAAGCGAAAACTATTGGAATTGGTGGAAGAGCAATTGGTTTCTGGTTGGGACGATCCGCGAATGCCGACGATTTCGGGAATTAGAAGGAGAGGTTTTACCCCGCAAGCCATCAAAGTTTTTGCCGAGAAGGTAGGCGTAGCGCGTCGAGATGGAATTATCGATGTTGCTGTATTGGAGCATGCGGTGCGCGATGATTTAAATAAAAAGGCCAATCGTGTGATGGGTATTTTAGATCCTATCAAATTGATTATAACCAATTGGCCTGAAGATAAGGAAGAAACTTTGACAGCCATCAACAATCCTGAAGATGAAAATGCAGGAACGAGAGATATGCCTTTTGGTAGGGAAATATATATAGATCGAGCTGACTTTAAAGAAGATCCTCCAAGCCCGAAAAAATGGTATCGATTGGGTCCGGATAGAGAAGTAAGATTGAAGTATGCCTATATTATTAAGTGTACTGGCTTTAAGAAAAATGATGCTGGAGAAATAGAGGAGCTTTATGCGGAATATGACCCTGAAACAAAAAGTGGTCAGGATACTTCTGGCAAAAAGGTAAAAGGCACGCTTGGTTGGGTTTCGGCAAAACATGGAATCAATGCGGAAATTCGTGAGTACGATCGCTTATTCAAAACGGAAAACCTCAATGAAATCGACGATGATTTTAAAAACCACCTGAATGCAGATTCATTGAATATCAATACTAAAGCAGTCATCGAAGGTTCTTTAAAAGGTGCGGCTATTGGCACGACCGTACAGTTTGAGCGTGTGGGTTATTTTCGAGTGGATGAGGATACCACAGATGAGCAGTTGGTATTTAACCGCACGATTACACTGAGAGATAATTGGGGCAGGTAATCGGCGATCACTATAGGTGAGCGTGTAGTGAGGTAGAAGCAGTAACTACACTTTTACACGCTCATTTTTATCGGTTGCCAACAAATACTTTTTTCAAATCGCCCTTCTCCTGACTGAGTAGAAATAACAAATAAGGCGCAAAGACAATAATTCCTAATATTCCAGCAATTACTCCAAATATGATCGATGAGTTGGAGAACTTATCTCGCCACATGATCCATAAGGCAGAGAGGATGAGGTAGCAGTTGAAATCTAATGTAAACTGTCCTATCCATTTGAGTGACATGCTAAATTCTAATGCTCTTGATAAAAAGTTGCTACCATCATTGTTGATCGCAATAATGGTATAAGTTAGCAGCCCAACTGTTTGTAGTACAAGTAAGCTTTTGAAGGCAAAATGGTTGTTTTGATCTGTTTTCATTGTTTAATATTTGTCAGTTTTCCAAAGAGGTTCTGTGGCAACAAGAAGCACGAAAATATTGCTGGCGACATTGGAGGAATTGCCCGATGCAATAGCCCCGAACTATCCAATATAAACTGTGCAAGCGCCATTGTTTCGGTCATAGAATCGAAAAAAATACCGTGCCAAAAGAGCCAATAACAAATGCTGTGACTTTAAGATAAAATTTATAGAAAGTATGTAAGCTGAGCTTTTGAGGAAATTGTAGTTTGGATTTTTCCATTCGGTTGAAGTTGCTGTTGTAATTCCCTTCAAGGTTAAATGGAAAAAATCGGTTTTTTTAGACGCTACCGTCCATGGTAGGGGCAATGTTGGATTGCTTGAAGGCTCTTACGAGTTGTTTGAGTTTTTCAAAGTAGTCGTGTAACCATTGTTGGTTTAAAGTCTCTTCGGTGATTTGTAAGTAGAAATTTTCTAGGCTAAGATTAAGTACAAGTTTGGCCAAATAGGTGTTTTCTTGTAGACCAATTAACTCTGCCCAGACACCCATTATCGCAGGAATGGTGATCTCATTGACTTGGCAAAAGCATGTTTCAAACGATGGGTTTTCTCGATGTATTCTAAGTTGACGGTTGAATAATAAGTCAATTTTATGCGTGACCAATATTTCTATCAATTCTTCTTGAGATTGGGTTTTTGACTCCTTTTCAGCGATTATTTTAGCCTGATTTATATGAAGTTTTAGTAGCCTCGAAGTGAATATCTCCATATCCGCAAAGTAGTGGTAAAAGGAAGACTTGTTCTTGCCGACTAGCTTTGCAATACGTTCCACCTTTAACCCAAATGGGCCTTCGGATGCAAAAATGGAGTATCCTTGTTCAATCCATGTCAATTGGTTTTCGATATTAGGCTTCATCGCAGGTTAAATTCGAAAGGAATTTTAGTAATTCCAAGGATACGGCAGGTTGAGTATGAATTCTGCAGAGAGATTGACTTTACTTAAGAAAGGATCGCCGGATTACTACAAACACAAGAATAAATGAAGAGTATGTGATAAAGAAGGGCACAATAAAGAATTCTAGGTTGAGCGTGAGCATCATCGCCATAACCAATAATTGAAAACCCAGTCCAAAGGTAGAAAGCATGGTCATGAACCATTTTGGAAAAGGCTTACTATTCATGGCATCTTTGTCTATCCAATATATGGCCTTGTCAAATGCGATGTAAAGGAAGTCATACACGTTATAAAATAGGTTTACCGTGTGCTGTTTTTCTCCTTTCATAGCAATAGGTGCAGAGTCTTCAAATATCCTGCTCGTCATGTCACCACTTACGTTGTTTCGTAGGATCACATAATAGTAGTTGTACAGCGTGCCTTGTAACTGTACACCAATAAAAGCCAGCAAGACATAACCAAGCGAATCCCCGGTAATCTGCCAAAAGGTGAGGAAGAATAGAAAATTTAAGATGATATCCGCGATAGAGTCATAATATCGGCCGGTATAGGAAGGCGTGTTTTTTAGTCGTGAAAGTTCTCCATCAGCGGCATCCAATATGGACTTGAGCACCAAGAAGAAGGCAGCTCCAACATAATACCTATTGAGGATACACGCTATCGCTAAAAAACCGGAAATAATAAACCAAGTCGTCACTTGTAGTGGGGTCACACGGGTATTTTGCAAACTTTCAGCAATCCAACGCGCTGGCGGTCGTCCATAATCTGAGAGGTCGATAAACTGATATTGCTTTGGTAGTTTGGACATACAAAAGACTTAGTGCGAAAGGCTAAAGGACTCCAAAGAATCTAGCCGTCCTAAGTCGGTTAATGATGGTTTTATTAATTGGCGTGCGAAATTAAATAAACTCTTGGTATTTCGTTCTTTAAATAAATTGCTGTCGTCAGTCGATATTATTTTTGAATCACGGAATCACTCCACCTTTCTTTGGCCCAATCTTTTCGCTCTTCTTTGGTGAGGTAGCTCCATGCCACAATTCTTGTCGACTTATTACCCGTTCCCATCGGAATTGTTTCAATTTTATTGACTTCATTTTTTTCAAGGGCGATATACATTCCTTTGAGATTGGATTGCTTGGATACTAGTGTGGAGAACCAGTAGCAGTTTTTCGCAAAATATTTTGATTCTCGAATCATTTGATGAATAAATCCGTGCTCGCCTCCATCATACACCAGCTCATTTTGCTGTCCTGCAAAATTCATTGTGAGTGCTTTTCCCTTTTGTCCGGAAAGGTTTTTGACCTTTCGTGCAGTACCTTTTCTAGCCTCGTCCGCCGAAGCGTGAAATGGAGGATTACAGATGGTTAAGTCAAATTTCTCTTCTTTTGACCACACGCCATGTAGCACATCGACTGGTTTTTGCTGAAGTCTAAGGTTTACTTTTTGGGTCAAGCTTGGATTTTGGGTAATGATATTCTGTGCTGAGTCCAGCGACTTTTGATCTATGTCAGTGCCTGTAAATTGCCAGCCGTATTCCGTAGCGCCGATGATGGGATAGATCCCGCTTGCTCCTGTGCCAATATCAAGACAAGTTATCGCTTCATTTTTAGGCATATTTCCATAGTTACTTGCTTGCAATAGGTCGGCCATATGGTGAATGTAGTCCGCTCTTCCCGGGATTGGTGGGCAAAGGTTTTCATCAGGAAATTCCCAATAGTTTATGCCATAATAATGCTTGAGTAATGCGGTGTTCAAAAGTTTGACGGATTTCGGATCCGCAAAATCTACCGAATCTTCACCATGTTTGTTGGCTTTGATGTAGTTGGATAATGAAGGAATCGCTTCCACTAACTTGCCTAGATCATAACGATCACGATTCTTATTGCGTGGGTGTAGTCTCGTTTTTGATTCTGGATTATTCAATTTTGACATTTTATCCTCTTTCGTATGATCATTTTTTTGCGAAGTTATCACCATTGGATTTAAAAGGATTTTTAAAATAGGTCGGAGTTAGACAACTGATAAATATTCCTTTTTTAAATGATGCAATAAGTCGGTTTTACAATGAAAAATCTATTTTCTAGGGTAGTGGCTAGACCAAAAAAAGGCCAATTTATTGGCAATTGGGGAAAAGGATTGATATCATTATTCTCATGAAGAATATGTATTATCTGTTTGAAGTCGTAAAGGAAAATGAAGAAACACCAGAGGAAATGTTGTTTTCTGAGGAAAAATATCTCTGGCGTAAGATGTCCATCGAGAGATTTTCACTGGTGAGTTTCACTTTCCCCGATCAAGAATATCATTACTTTTTTGACGCTGAACTGGAGTTTACACCTTTTCATCAAGGGAAGGAGTTTATCTCTTTTTTGAAGGAAAGGGAGGTCAATCATATTCAATATGATTTTGCTTCTATGACTGATGAAAAGGTGATGGTGGCAGAGGATGGTCGCGAGTTCGAACTTCGGGTCGCTTGGATTAGTACAGGATATGAGTATGCCGTATATGAAAATGGCGCGGCAAATCCGCTCGACGTATTTCAAGTGCCTAAGTCAGGTAAAATTGAACTTGGAGATATAGAAAACCAGACGTCCATACAATTTAAACATCAAGGTACGGCGGAAGATCCCGTGATGAAGAAAGCTTATAAAAACCTTAAAGAAAGAAGAAAATATGGCTGTGTGATAGGTGCTGTTTTCATTGTTTTGTCTGTAGTAGCACTCTACTATGTTGGCCAACTACTCAATTGGCTAGGAGGCGTGCTTGGATTTTAATGGACTGCTGAGGTAAGGTAGGATTTGCGATTTTTTAAAATTGCTGATTAAATCTTTCGATTGTATTGATACAACTTAATTTTTCCCTGACAGTACGGAAGCTGTATCAGTCCTTTAAAAATGAATCCAATTCTTTCCAAACCCTCAAAGCTGCGCACATTATCGATGGCCGTAATAGCGCTGACTTTAACCTGATGGTAGTGGTCAAAAGCGAGGTTAATCATGGATTTAACGCCCTCTGTGGCATAGCCTTTTCTTTCAAATTCAGGAAGAAGCGCACAACCAATATCCAGTCCGTCGATACCATTGCGGTTTTGAAGACTGCAGGTTCCTATCTGGAGGCTTGAGTTTTTGGCAATCATCACATGGCTTACATATCCCTTGGCCCACACATTTTCATCCATTTTAGAGGCAATATATTGTCGTGTGGATTCAACAGAGCTACAACCTTTATCGCCAATATGTTGCGTCCATTTTTCTGTATGCATGAGGCTGTGCAAAAAAGGAGCGTCCGAAAGCTGCACACGTCGTATGTATAGCCTCTCGGTTTCTTGTGTTGTGATATTGGCGCGGATCATACATTTTACAATGGTTTAATAAATAATCAAAAAATGTAGGAGAAGTTTAGGGCAATCAATACATAGTATTGGAATTTTTTGAGTGCTTAGGAATCTGCTGAATGGCGTCCCAATGCTCGCAGATCTTGCCATTTTGATCAAATCTGAAAAAATCCATCGTTACATATTCATCGTTTTCTGGCCATATCTGATGGGTGTGTAGCGCCACTAAATCGCCCTCGGCAATGCTTCGAACAAATTTTATTGACTTGTCAGGATAGTCTTTTTGCATCCGCTCAAAATAGGCGATGAAGCCAGCGAGCCCATCTTCCACTTCTGGATTGTGCTGAATATATTGGTCGCCAATGTAGGTTTCTACAGCTTTTTTAGGTTGGCCTTCGAACGCCATTTGATAAAAGGCGATCGCATTTTGTTTGTTCTGTTCTTGGTTCATTTTTCCGTTGATTTTAGAAAAGTAGACCAAGTTTAACAATCATTTGGGCGCTTTCAAAGCGAGCTCAAAGGCAGAGGCATATTAAAAATCTCAATAATTCTTGAGGTTAAAGCCAAAAGACATCATGCTGTCTTCTTGTTTTTGACCGGCAATTACAATGCTTTCAAATGTGTGTAGATAGTTGATCTTAAAGTTCAAATACTTCCAAATGGGTAGCTCTAACCCAAGGTCTGCCTGCCAGCGGAAGTTATTGCTTTGCTCAAGAGAAGGTTGATAGTAAAGTTCATGATTGACAATTACTTTCTTGTCAAACAAATGATATTTACCATTTACCCAAATGGTACCACGAAAGGTGTCAATCTCCTTTTGGCCATTATACTCTGGGCGATTAAAAGTGGCTCTATCAAAATCTGTCTGTTCGTATTCACTCGAAACCGAAAGTTTCAGCGATTGATTTTTCGTGTTTACGAGTTGATACGTGACCCCCGCGCCTAGCAGATAGCGTGTATCAATTTCCCTTCGAAAATTGGTGCTTACAAACCCCAAAAGCAATGGATATATTTTTCGATCAGGATTGAAGTATAAAAAATTGAGACTTAAAATGTCTTCATCTGCTTTTTGTTTTCCAAATGCTTGATACACATATGAATTTATCGTTTTGAAAACCCACTGTTTGGAAGGTTTAAAGCTCATGTCTGATTTTGCTCTAAAAATCCAAGTATCCACATTCCCTGCTTGCTGAAATCCAGTGACGGCAATACCCGCTTTAAACTTGAGGGTGTCGCTTTCGTTACTTTGAGCGGCAAGAAATAGGGGAAATAACAATAAATAGTATAAAACGTTTTTCATTTTAATTTGATGGAAAAATTATAGTCGGAATGGCTGTATGTTTGGTGCTTGATAGTTATCAATTATTTGAATTGATAATTTTATTTGAGTTGTATTGAAGATTCAAGTAACATATCAATGAAATGATGGCAAAAATGCAGAAAAATAAACTTCTCATTGCCATAAATGTATTTTGAATAATGTAAAGATTTGTCATCCAAGATTTTTACAAGTAGAGGGGGAATAATGAAAATCAACTAGTCTAAAGTCAATGAAGGAGCTAGTGCTAGGAGTCAAAGTACGCGCATAATATGTTGTAAAAGTTAATTTCTTGGCAGACAAAAAAGGTAAGGTTTCTGTTATCTCAAGTATATCCTTCATGGCAATAAGACGTAAGCATTCACTAGATTTATCGAGATGGAAATGTTACTTAGTGGGTAGGAGAAATGGCGGAGAACACCCGCTGTGCTTTTTGATCAGTAGTTTTATATATAAAAATTCAGCCAATTTCGCTCGATGAACCTTTTCGTTTTTATGAGATTCGCCCAGCGAATGCTTTAGACAGAACACATGCAAAACATACTTTTCGACTTTATTTCAAAATACATTAGCCTTTCAGAAGAAGAAAAAGCGGCCATGGTTTCTTTAAACATTTTCCGCTCCGTAAAAAAAGGAACCATTCTGCTCAGTGAAGGCCAATACTCAAACAATGGCTATTTTGTCCTGAAAGGCTGCCTTAGAACTTATTACACTGTAGATGGCGAACAAAAGACGACCGCCTTTTATACAGAAATGGAAGGAATCACGCCAAATTGTGTCACCTCCAAAAACCCATCGGAATATTACATTGCTACGACTGAAGACTCCTTAATTACCATCTCTGATCCCGCGATGGAGCAAGAGATTTTCGAGAAGTTTCCCAAATTCGAAACACTTTGCAGAGTGCTTTCAGAAGAGCTTATGGCCAAGCAACAAATGAATTTTGATCAGTTCAAGTTATCTACTCCCGAGCAGCGTTACCATGATTTGGTAAAGTCTCGGCCTGATTTGGTTCAACGAGTTCCACAACATCAGCTGGCGAGTTTCTTAGGTATTACTCCCCAGTCTTTAAGTCGCTTAAGAGCGCGAATTTCTGAAAAGAAAAGCTAGCCATTCTCTTTTCTTACCTTAAGTGAACGTTTTTTAAGTGACTTCCCATGCAGTTTTGCTTAGAATTTCACTTGTCAAAGAAAAGATATGCAATACAAGATTTCAACGATTCTGGCCTTTTTGTTAATCGTGGCAACCACACCATTATCGGCGCAATACGCCAAGAATGACAGCACCTATAAGGCATGTTTTGTGGGTAGTACTTTGTTCGTTTTGGGGAACTTCGCGCAAAAGAACAAACCTGATTTTGCACAGCTCAATTTGGGTTATCGCTTAACGGGCAAGGATGTGGTTGGTATAGAGTTTAAAACTTGGAAGTATGCTTGGCCGCTTGGCATTCCATGGACGAGCCAATCATTTGAAGCGCCGGGAACGGGATTTCCGGGATACATCCGCGAGTTTGGTTTTGCATTGGTGTATCAGCGCTATCTCTGGAAAGGATTATATGCCGGAGTACACGTCATGAATGCGTGGCAATCTTTTATCGATGAAGAAGGTCAAAAAATAGATAATGGGTTTCAGATATTCAATACGTACAGAGTAGGCTATCATATTAAGCTATTCAAAGACCGATTTTTTATAGAGCCTTCTATCGCCATTACGCATCGGCCGATTCATACAAAAATGCCAGACTCCTTTAAACAAGAAGATGACAAATGGTCTAAATTTCTCTTTGGGGAACCCGGATTCCATTTTGGGTTTAATTTTTAATCGCAGGGCGATAGCCCAATAGGTATAATTCCTCGATGCTCTGCGTCGGAAGCTAGGGTCAAGGGTTCTACCCTTGGGTTTAATACCATTTATTACTTGAACTATGGAGACAAAAGAGAAATTATCCACTTTGTGGATTGTGGTAATGCTCAATCTTATTTTTGCTGATATTCTGTCTATTATGATTGAGCTTGTCAACAAGAATACGCTTGACATTATTGGGGAAGTCGTTACCATGATGGCGATTGCAGCTTTGGTCACGAACATTCCCATTTTGATGATTTATTTTTCCAAGTCATTGCCCTTTCGATTGAACCGAACGCTGAATCTCGTAGCTCCTCTTATCACGATATTGTTCGTTGTTGGAGGCGGAAGTTTATTGCCGCATTATCTTATTTGTGCAAGCATTGAAGTGATTGTTCTACTCATCATACTCCATACCGCTTGGAAGTGGGAAGATCAAATAATGGCCTAAGTTTCCTTAACTTTTGTGCCCATTATTGATCCGTTTTGTAAATACTGGCTTTGGTGTTTTTTGCGCATGGGAGAGGGCGAAGGTTTTAATCTTTTTTAGCTTGCAAGCCAACTGGGTAAAATCTAGATCATAAATTCGGGCTGAAGAAAATTCTCTAAAAAGGATGCAGACATTTATCCACTACTTTTTACATTTCGGTTTTCCCTTCTTTATTGCCTTTGTATTCTTCAGAAAAGATTGGAAAAAAGCATACCTGATTTTACTAGCAACCATGTTGGTTGATCTAGATCATTTTGTTGCTGATCCTATTTTTCAAGCCAATAGATGTAGCATCAATTTTCATCCGTTGCATACCTATTATGCCATGGTGGTGTATGTGGTGTTACTCTTTTTACGGAAGCCATTCAATATCCTTGGCATAGGATTACTCTTTCATATGCTCACTGATTTTATTGATTGTTTGATGATGTATGCAAGCTGTAAAGCGTGCTTTGCAGATTCCCACGCGAAAGCACTGTTGGAAGCGACTTCAAGGTTGATTGGTCTTTGAGGATCTGATTTAATCAGCAGTCGGTATTTGCTTAATCAACTCAATATTGTGATTGTGTGCGGCGCTGTAAGACATGACAATCGTCCCTTTGGTGCCGTCATTGGCCAAGATTCCAAAGACTTGTGTTTCATCAGCAGGGTTGGTCAAGCCGTCAAAGCGAAAGCTCTTGACAATTTTTAAGTCTTCAGGCTGATATTCTTTTTTAGAATTTGCCGCTTTAATTGCGTTTTCTTCTGCCGAAAAGCTTTCTAGGTAACCATCTTTGGTTAAGCTATTTGTTGCCTCTGCAAGTGTGTCTGGGTTGCCGTCTTTCATATTTCTGTTGGTTTTATTTTAGTGTAATCTTTACTATTACCAACGAGCGACTAGCCTTAGGGTTTAGCAGGGAGCCCGATGATCGCGACACTACACTGATAGATGCCTGCCTTCGAAGCGGCATAAAGGATGCGTTTGGCAGGAGATGTTTATAAGTTTTTACCCTCACTTGAGTAATCTATTTTATCAAGTTCCTTTCGGAAATAACATTGAGGCTATTGCAAAACAGTAAGATTTCACCCATTGATCTTGGCTAGATTTTTTTGCAAGCCGCTGCTGAAGATTCATCATTCTCCAGTACATCTTCTCCTTGCCACGTTATCTGGGTTCACGCTAGAAACCTCCATGAGCAATAACCTTGTAGCCTTCGTTGCAAAGAACATTAAGAAAGTATACTTTTAATCAACTTTTTAAAAAAGGCCATTGGACTTGATCCGATTTATCTATGGTTGATGGGGAAAAAGAAATCAAAAATCTAGCACATGTACGAATTATTTATTCATCAATGGAAAGAAAAAGTGCGGTCTTCATTTTGGCAAAAGAACATTTTCTTAAATATTCTCTTGGGCATCTTGGGCTTATATTTTGTAGCCAATATTGTAGTTGTCAGCCTGTTTGCGGATAAAATATTGTTAAAAATTTATACTGACCGAAATGTGGTTGAAGCATTCACGGGGTTGTTGTTTTACTATTTTTCGTTTGACCTCATTGTTCGGTTTTTGTTTCAACAACTTCCTACGATATCCATTCAGCCTTATTTGACGCTACCCATCAAAAAGAGTCTGCTGTTGCATTATCCGTTGCTCAGAAGCATCACCAGTTTTTTCAATGTATTCGCTGTTTTGCTTTTTCTCCCATTTTTCATTAAAAATATCTGGTTTACCCAATCGTTTCAATTCAGTTTTACCTGGATCATCATCGCATTATCATTGGTTGGAACGAATAATTTTTTAAACTTTTCGCTAAAGAAATACTTTTCGAAAATACCATTATTGATCCTGACTTTTCTCGGTGCTTTGGCATTGATCATATACCTTGATATTACCAATGTTTATTCCTTCTCAGACTATTTTGCAGAGGTAGTATATTACCTTTCGGCAAATAGCTTATTCGTCATACTTCCTGTGTCAATATTGGCACTAAGCTATTATTCCGCTTACAGTTTTTTAAGAAACCATGCTTACATCGAAGACCCCCACAGTAAAGCAGCTGCGAAATCGGCAGGGCTGACCATTTTTGATCAATTTGGTGAAATAGGACAGTTGATAGGTCTTGAAGTAAAAATGGTGCTACGCAATAAGCGGCCCAAATCACTGCTGTACATTGGCGGTTTTTTTGTATTGTATGGCTTTATGTTCTATAGAAAAGAGAATCTGGAAGATTATTTCATCATGAGTTTTATGGGATTGTTATTAACCTCATGGTTCTCAATTAATTATGGCCAATACTTATTTTCATGGGAGAGCGCTTACTTCGATGCTATTTTGGCCAATAAAATTGGATCGTTCAACTACATAAAATCCAAGCATTTGTTTTTTTCCTTGACGAGCATTTTGGGGTACTTGACCATTTTACCTTACGCCTTTATTAGTTATAAAATTGCTTTGATCAATGCCGCTTTTTTGGTTTTCAATATTGGCATCACGTCGGTAATCATATTGTTTTTTTGCTTATTCAATAAGTCTTATATTGATTTGGGTAAAAGTCAGATGATGAACTTTCAAGGTACTGGGGTCGTCCAATATCTACTTCTAATTCCGATCGCAGGATTACCTTTTCTCATCGCTTTTCTTTGTAACGCTCTTGGCGGACTTCAATATTACTACTACGCCATTGCAGCTGTTGGATTTCTAGGCATTGTATTTAACAAAAATATAATACAGTCAATTGCCAATAAATTTGAGCGGAGAAAATACAAGATGGCAGCAGGTTTCAGAGAAAAATAAATAGCAATGATAGAAATAATAGATCTTAAGAAAATATACGGTAGCAATACCGCACTATCTATAGATAAGCTCAAAATAGATAAAAATGAATTTATAGGATTGGTGGGTAATAATGGAGCCGGAAAAACGACCCTATTAAGTTTGATCCTCGATCTCATAAAGCCAACGGCCGGATGCGTAAAATCGAAATCCATAAAAGTTTCAGCATCAAATGACTGGAAAAATTATACCGGTTCCTTCTTGAATGAGGGCTTTTTGATTCCTTTTTTGACACCTGTAGAATTTCTTGAATTCATCGGCAATCTACACGGAAAAAACAGCGCTGACGTAAGTAACTTTTTAAATGAAAATGTTCATTTCTTTGATAAAGATGCTTTTTCAAACAAGTATAACCGTGAATTGTCTTCAGGGAATAAAAATAAAATTGGCATATTAGCTTCCTTCCTTTCCATGCCTGAGCTATTGATTCTCGATGAACCATTTGCCAATTTGGATCCGAGTTCTCAATCTTGGCTGAAATCAAAATTGAAGAAGCTCAACAGTGAAGGCACCACGATATTGATTTCGAGCCATGACTTGAAACATGTAACCGAGGTGTGTAGCAGGATAATATTACTCGAAGGAGGCCATGTGATACAAGATGCAAGCACAAGTAGCGACACATTGGTTGAGCTGGAAAGATACTTTGAAGTTTAAACTAGATCATGCCTTAGAAAGTCTAAGACTCAGTTAACCACTACTTCCTTGAAATATTGCTCAAAGATAGATTTGGCTAAACTGATCTGTTCGGGAGTATTTTCAGAAGTGTCTTTAAGCGCATATTCTTTGCCCAGGTGCTCCCATTTATGCTCGCCTAGTTTATGGTAAGGTTGAATCTCTAGTTTCAATAGATTGTCAAAACCCCGAAAATATTCTCCAAGATCGTGTAAATATTTTGGATCATCTGTGAGGCTAGGCACAAGGACGTACCTTAACCAAAATGGCTTATTTATTTCTTTCAAATATTGCGCAAAAGCCAGCGTTTTTTCATTTCCCCTGCCTGTCACCTTCTCATGAATAGCAGCGTCGATATGCTTAACATCAAGTAAGACCAAATCAGTCGTTTCCAACAATTCTTTGACATAATGATTCAGCACATGACCGTTAGTATCCAAAGCTGTGTGAATGCCCTCTTCTTTAAGTCTTTTGAATAGTTTGATTAATTGCTTTGCTTGGCAGCAAGGCTCTCCTCCTGATACCGTCACACCTCCACCGTTGGCGTAGTAAGCCTTCATGTTGGTAGCTTCCTTCACAATTTGATTGATGTCATAGTCTTTCCCCTCGCCAAAATTCATAGTATCGGGATTGGCACAATACAAACACTCAAACGGGCAGCCTTGAAGAAAGAGTACATATCTTATCCCGGGCCCATCATAAGTCCCAAAAGTCTCAATAGAGTGAATATTGAGCACTTCTTCTTTAACCCCATGATGTGCTTCCAGCGTTGCACTTTTAAGACTATTATTCATTATTGAAATGTTTGATTTTTAAAGTAATGAGGCTTAATAAAAGACACTCCACCTGAGCGATGAAGTGCCTTTCTTGCATTTAGATTTTGTCGAAAAAGCTTCTAGACAAAACCTCCATTTGTTGGTCTCTGGAGAGTTTCACAAAGTTTACTGCATACCCTGACACACGAATGGTCAACTGCGGATAATTTTCAGGATGCTCCATCGCATCCACCAAAAGCTCTTTGTTCAACACATTTACATTTAGATGGTGTCCGCCTCGGGAAAAATAGCCATCGAGAACTGCCGTAAGGTTTCTGACCCTGGTGCTTTCGTCGTTTCCTAAGGTTTTCGGAACCATTGACATGGTATTTGAAATCCCGTCCAGCGCATCTTCATAATTAAGCTTGGCTACAGAGTTTAAAGACGCAATAGCGCCATGGGTATCTCTGCCATGCATTGGGTTCGCTCCAGGTGCAAAAGCTACTCCCTTTGCTCTGCCATCCGGTGTTGCTCCCGTTTTGTGACCATAAGTTACATTGGAAGTGATCGTCAGGATAGACATGGTGGGCTCAGAATTTTTATACGTAGGATAAGCCGCGAGGTGCTTATTGAACTGAGCGGTGATGTCAACTGCCAGTTGATCTACGTTATCATCATCATTACCGTAGCAAGGAAACTCTCCCTCTATTTTGTAATCTACTACCAAGCCATCTTCATTGCGGATAGCCGTCACTTTGGCATTTTTGATGGCTGACAGTGAGTCTGCCACGATAGAAAGTCCGGCGATACCATAAGCTACATTCACCTTTGGATCGGTATCCACCAAAGCCATTTGTGCTCTTTCGTAGTAGTACTTGTCATGCATGTAGTGAATAATATTCATAGACTCTACATATACCCTTGCTACCTCAGTCATGGCAATTTTGAAGTTGGCCATTACTTCATCAAAATTGAGTTCATTACTCTTGAGCGCTGGCACGCCATCGATCACTTGTACACCTGTAATCTCACATTTACCACCGTTTAAAGCAAGTAATAGTGTTTTGGCAAGGTTAGTACGAGCGCCGAAAAATTGAATTTGTTTTCCTATTTCTTGATGAGATACGCAGCATGCAATGCCATAATCATCAGAGCCACGTACAGCTCTCATCAGGTCGTCATTTTCATACTGAATAGAAGACGTATCTACAGAGACTTTAGCACAAAATTCTTTAAAACCTTGTGGTAGACTTGGAGACCAAAGCACCGTCATATTCGGCTCTGGTGAAGGGCCGAGGTTGTACAATGTTTGTAAAAATCGGAAGGAATTCTTCGTGACTTTATGTCCTCCATTCATGGTGCCTCCACCGATAGCTTCTGTAACCCAAGTCGGGTCTCCAGCGAAAATATCGTTGTAAGCTTCCATGCGTAGGTGTCTCACCATCCGAAGTTTCAATACCAATTGATCAATCAGCTCTTGCGCTTCAGCCTCATCGATAACACCCGCTTGGAGGTCTCTCTCGATATAAATATCCAAAAATGAAGATACATTGCCCAAAGACATGGCCGCACCATCTTGCTCCTTCACAGCAGCGAGATAAGCCATGTAAACCCATTGTACTGCTTCTTGTGCATTGTTAGCAGGTCGGCCTAGCTCCAAGCCATAGATCTCCCCGAGTATTTTAATTTCTTTTAAAGCCTTGATTTGCTCACTAACTTCTTCTCTAAGTCGGATACGTGCATCCGTCATTGGTCCTGTAAGTCCATCAAGGTCTGCTACTTTTTGCTCAATTAGACGATCGATACCATAAAGAGCCAGTCGTCTATAATCACCTATGATTCGTCCTCTTGCATAGTTATCTGGAAGCCCTGTCAAGAATCCTAGAGACCTGAATTTCCTGATTTCGGCAGTGTAGGCATCAAAAACACCATCGTTGTGAGACTTCACATACTTATCAAACATTTCTTTTACCTGTGGATTCATTTTCACACCATGTTCGGCGCAAGCCTTCTCCACGATCCTATGTCCACCATAAGGCTTCATGGCTCTTCTTAAAAGTTCTTCTGTTTGTAAGCCAACAATAACTTCATGTTCTTGGGAAATATAACCAGCGGCATGAGAAGTGATCCTAGAAATCGTATTTGGATCTATAGATCTTACTCCGTTGTTGGCCAATTCTTCCTTTACCGCATCCATGCAGATGTCAAAAAGCACTTTGGTTTTCTCACTAGGGCCGCACAAGAAAGTGCTATCACCATCGTAAGAGGAGATATTATTTAACACAAAATTACGAACATTGATTTCGTCTTTCCAGACACCTCCAACAAAAGGTTTTACTTGATTTTCTTCGACAGTCAGCATATTGTTATTCATTATTCATTTCGATTTGTATTACTTCTACAAAGGTATTGTACCACTGTGGAGATACACTGACGTGCATCAGAACCCTATGTGATTAGCGTCATTGGCACAAAATGATGTTTAATAGTTCTTTACATCTCTTAATTAAAAGGGAACGACCTTATCGTTTGGTCACAGAAATAGATCATTATGACAAAAATGAAAAACAGATGGCTAATTGCTGCATCGGCAGTTGGTATCCACATTTCAATCGGAGCAGTGTATGCTTACAGTGTATTAAAAAACCCACTCTTAGAAAGCATAGGATGGGAGTTTAAAGAAACAGCGTGGGCTTTTAGCATTGCCATACTTTTCCTAGGTCTTTCGGCGGCCTTTCTCGGGAGAAAAGTGGAAAAAATAGGGCCGAAAAAAAGTGGAATGCTGGCGGCCAGTTTTTACGGGACGGGACTGATTTTGGCTGGTTTGGCCATTCAAATTGAAAGCCTTTATCTTTTCTATTTAGGCTATGGCGCTATCAGTGGCGTTGGGTTGGGCGTAGGCTATATCTGCCCTGTGTCCACGTTAGTAAAATGGTTTCCAGACCGCAGAGGGTTAGCCACAGGATTGGCGATCATGGGTTTTGGATTTGGAGCACTGTTGGCCAGTAGCGTTATACAGTTTCTGATAGGCGCTTTGGGTCTTTCGATGACATTTTATATTCTTGGTGTGGTATATTTCAGCGTTATGCTGAGTTCTGCCCAGTATCTGGCACCACCGCCAGAAGGTTGGGTGCCGGAAGGCTTTGAGGATGGCAGCTCTATTAATGGTAAGAAAATCAAAGCCGATCTTGCCCAGGTCAGCTCTATTGAAGCATTGTCTACACCTAGATTTTACTACTTATGGTTGATGCTCTTTTTAAATGTGACTTGTGGAATAGCGGTCATTTCCATTGCATCTCCACTCTCTCAGGAAATTGCTGGTCTGACGCCTGTGGCTGCAGCAGCAATGGTTGGTGCTATGGGCTTATTCAACGGGTTGGGTCGAATAGGCTGGGCTAGCTTCTCGGATATCATAGGTCGGCCAATGACCTATACAGCCTTTTTTGTCATACAAATAATTGCTTTCTACTTCCTTCCAAAAACCACGAACGCATTCATGTTCCAAGGCCTGGTATTTTTAATTCTCACCTGTTATGGTGGCGGCTTTGCTTCTATACCCGCTTATATTGGAGATGTATTTGGCACAAAAAACCTGTCAGCCATTCATGGTAATATACTGACCGCTTGGGCAGCTGCTGGACTGGTAGGCCCACAGTTGGCAGCCTATATACGCGCTACAACGGGAAGTTATGAACAGACGCTCTACATATTTGCTGGTATTTTTGTAGTTGCATTGGTTGTTTCCATTGTTATTCAGTTTAACATCAAAGCCATAAAGGCAGGAAAAAGACAAGAAAGATCTCCAATGATTAGGACAGCAAACTTTTCAAACGCGACCGGTTAATAGTGGCCTCTGGACTTAATGATTGAATGGCTATGTCAAGTTTTGAAAAACACTTTGGTTCGTAAGTAGCTCTCGATGCTTCTCTCTAGACACATTCCATGAAGCTTGGAAAGGTAGATGAAGATGAACCTGGTATTTTGACAAGTGATAATGTCAAGTTAAAGGTCAGTTTGCACAAGTAAAGAACCTGCACCAAGCATGAGCCAAACTGTACCAGAAGCTGTTTTTCAGAGAGGATCATGGTTTTAGAGGATAGAAAAAGCCAGGTGTTTTTGGGTTCAGGTATTTTTTAAAGAGAATTATTGTGGAAAACGGTATTCAACTTGTAATGTCAAAGAGGGTATTTAAATAAGTGCTTACAATACAACGGGAGACCATGCCTGCTTTCTAATGAAGGAAAAGAAACCGGCTTTTTTCTGATCTGTATGAGGCTCGAACCAAATCAATCAAAAATGCCCTTTTCATGACGCTTTAATAAAAGGCTGCTTAAAAAATTGGGTTTTTGCAGTTAATGTCTGGATGTGCTACATTGTAAAATGTTTCAGAAAAATTATCCGGTATTAGTCGTTTATAAGCGTTTGAACTTGGGTTTATCTCTGATATACAAGTAGTTAAATAAATTGAAATTCAAAAAAACATAAGGTAAGTAAACACCATTGTGTTTACTGAATTGTTGAACGAAACCTCCTGCGTCGGTAGCATCTAGATAATGATTATCTTAAGGGATAAACTAAAATAATATCACGATGAAAAAAAATCATTATCTCCACCAGAAAGATTAAGCCAGCGCTTTGTTCAAGAATTGCAATTTCGCAATTATAGTAAGCGAACGGTTAATTGTTATTTAAGTACGCTCATACGGCTGAGTCGGCATTTCGGCAAATCGCCAGAGTTGGTTACTGTAGAAGAGTTCAAAAAATACCTGTATTTCAGTAAGGAGGAATGTGGATTGTCCAACTCCTTCGTCAATCAAACGATCAGTGCATTAAAAATTTTGAGACAAGATGTCTTGGACATGCCTTGGGATACTGGTATCAAAATCAAGCGGCCAAGGGCTGACCATCCTATGCCAGATATCCTTTCTCGGGATGAGGTTTTGCGACTGATCGCCTCTCCAACGAACATCAAGCATCAGGCAGTATTGGCTCTTTTATACTCCACAGGCATGCGCCGAGAGGAATTGATGAATCTAAAACTATCTGACATTGATTCCTCACGTATGGTGATACGCATCAATTTGGGCAAAGGCAATAAGTCAAGAGATGCATTGCTAGCAGTCAAGACCTTGACCCTGCTTCGTGAGTATTATCGAATCTTTCGCCCCAAACCACAGGTCTACGTTTTTGAATCACGCAGTAATCCAGGGCAGCCTTATTCTGCAACATCTATAGCCAAGATAGTGAGCCGAGCAGCTAAATGTGAAGGAATAACCAAGAAGGTACATCCTCACAGTTTACGGCATGCTTTTGCCACACATATGTTGGAGCAAGGACTAGCCGTCCGCAAACCAATCTGAAGGTAATTCAAAAACTATTGGGTCATAGTTCTCTTAGCTCCACAATGATTTATGTGCATTTAGCAGCCATAGATCCTTCTATAAAAAGCCCTTTTGATGATCCGTCATGAAAGATGTGAACAAGAGGCATCCTTTGGATGTCGCTGCTGTATTCAAGGAATATGGGAGCGATTATCTGCGCAATCATACTTTGTGTGTAGATCAGCAAAAGGCTTTTCAAGCGATCGGCAATTGCAGAACCGCCGCGATGGGTGGGCATGTCGAAAATTGCAATCAGTGCGACCACCAGCGCATTTCTTACAATTCGTGCCGAAACCGCCACTGCAACAAGTGTCAGTACACCAAGCAACTCGTCTGGGTAGATAAGCTTGAGGGTAATTTACCTGTATGTCGCTATTATCACAGTGTATTTACAATACCATCAGAACTGCACAAACTGTTTTACATCAATCAGCGGATTTGTTATCATCTGCTCTTTAAAGCCACCGCTCAGACCTTGGCCAAAGTGGGTAGGAATCCGCAGTTTCTTGGAGCAGACACAGGAGCAGTCTCTGTGTTGCATACTTGGGGACAGTCTTTAACCTATCACCCACACATTCACATGCTCATTCCTGCCGGAGGCTTGTCTTGCGATGGTGAAGAATGGATTCATGCGAAGAAAAACTTCTTTCTGCCTGTCAAAGTATTGTCCAAAGTCTTTCGTGGCGTATTGTGGTCACTGCTTGAGACAGAGATCAAAGAGGAAAGGATTAAGCCTGATGATGTTAATAGCATTTGGGAACTCAAAAAAAGTATTTACGCCAAAAATTGGAATGTGTATACTAAGAAGCCTTTGGCTGGCCCACAATCTGTCGTTCGATATTTAGGCAAATACACCCATAGGGTAGCCATCAGCAATAGCCGCATGATAAGCATTGAAAAAGGGAAAGTTACTTTTAGGTGGAAAGATTACCGAAAGCCACTACACAATGGCTTCTTATCGCTAGACGCTCATGAGTTTATTACTCGTTTTATGCGTCATGTTTTGCCTTCGGGGTTTTATAAAATCCGATATTATGGGATTTTGGCTTCTGCCAATAAATCAAAGAAGCAAGTGTGTCAGGCTTATCTTGGCAAAGCCCCACACAATCCGGTTTTGCAAGGCATCTCTGCTAAACTAGTTATGAAAATCGTAACAGGAAAAGATGTGGATCAATGTCCAAAATGTAAAAAGGGAAGAATGCAACCAACGATAATTCTTGATCCTCCATAGAATGAAGAAAGTAAAACGATCTTTGAAATGCTGGAATAGAGAGTGTGAGCTACGAAAACGGTGGCAGGCCAAACTATGTCTCGGCCTGACCGGTCACCTTAAAAAGGTATTTCATAAACATGTTTCTAGAGTATTCAAAAGGCTTTTTTTCATCACTTAAGCAGGCCGAGCCACTGCACGCAGAGCAGCCACACCCATAGCCTTCCTTTCCGCATCGTCCAACGGAGTTTTATAGTCCATTTGTCCGCTAATTGTGTATTAAACCGCTTAATGTATCTTTGGACAAACAGCCTATAAAACACTATATTGTTTTATGAGCAAAAAAAGTAAAAAACATGAAAAGTCTCGAAGAAAAATTTATCAGCTTAAGATCAATCCCTGAAAGACAGTGGTTTGAAAGAAGAAAAATGCCTAAAGAAATTATTCAAAAAGAAGAAGATCAGTCGACATTAAAATTTATAAGAGTCCCGACAAAAGGAAGTGATTTTTTATTGGTTTTTTCTTTCAAACATAATGACGATTCCTTCATATACTTCGAAGAAATCACGCCAGTAAACCCACCGGTGATACATTGGTTTCAATTAGAGAAAAGAAAGAAAAACTTTAAAGGAGTAGAACTTGGTCAGCACATGATTTTCACAGAGTTACTTTTATCCTCTGATGACCAAGCAAAAACTCAAGGAGGGATGTTATATACATTGTTAGATCGTCAAAAATAATTATATACTTCTAATGTATTTATTCAGTTCGTGCAGTATAACACCAATCGATATTGGTGATGAAAAACTGGTAATATGCGCTGGGAAGTGTATTGAAGGAGGATATGATCATTCTGTAACAATTCCCTACGATGCACTAATTAGGCTTGCAAATGGCGAGTTTATACAGGAAGTACTGCCAAATATCAGCAAGGGTGATAGAGAGTTCCTTATTTCTGGTGCATCACCCCAAGGTTGGGAAATTTTCCATGATAAGGATAGTCCATATATGATTGGTCATAAAGTTGTTTCGAGTAAAAGTGATTTGCAAAAAATTAATATCAAGTGGAAAAACGACTGGAGGGAGATAAGAAAAATCCTTCATCAGAATAGAATAAAATGGTTATACCATTTTACAGATTACTCTAATTTGCAGTCCATACTGAAACACAATGGGTTGTATTCTTGGGCATACAGCTTTGAAAATGATATTGAGATTAAAGTACAGGGGGGAGAACAATGGTCAAAAGAGAAAGATGAAAAAGCAAAATTACACGACTATGTTCGTTTATCATTTGTGGAGGAACACCCAATGATGTATGTAAGAAGGAGTCAAATTAAAAATCCCGTGGTACTGAAGATTAGTTCTGATGTATGCTTTTTTTACGAAACTTTGTTTGCAGATAAAAACACGGTTAGTAGTGATGTGGCTATATGCGATAAATCGGATAATTTTAAAAATATAAAGTTTGAATTATTTGGTAAAAATTACCAAAATCTAAACCCAGAAGAAAAGAAACAGTATCAGTCAGAAGTATTAGTTAAAAGTTTTATACCGATAGTTTACATTTTAAATTTGTACGCAGAAATAGAAGCGCATAACAAAGGCTAAAAAATCTTGGCTTGCCGCAGGCGCGACACAAGCCACGCTTTTTAGCCAGTCGTTGTAACCAATTGGGGAGATTTGGGGCTGAAATTGCAAGCCAGAAAGATGTCAATTTCCCCCTTTCCAAATTGATTTCAGAAGCTAACGTTTAGTTCTTATCCAATTTCATCACTATTTTAGATTAGCCCTTTGTAAGATCGGTTGGTTAATTGGTATCAATGCTGGCTTGCCAGTAAATCCGAGCGTCATTTTGGAGGAACGCCTCCCCGGCCAGAATGTAAAAAGTCCCGAAGTGCAATTCGGGACTAGTTGATAAATTTCATTGGTGGATCTTTCGATACCCCGTTCAGTATAATTTTCAAGTGTAAAGATACATTCTCTTAGGGCTTTTTTAAAACTTAAACACCAAGAGAATGAAAAAGCAAAAAATGCCCATGACCATTGTAAACCCTCACGCAGCAGGGATTGATGTAGGTAGCAGGTCTCATTATGTAGCCAGCCATCGGGCAAGAACAACAAGATGTAAAATCCTTCGGAGTGTATGCTGAAGATCTCACAGCAATCAAACAATGGCTACTCGACAACAAGGTAACTACAGTTGCCATGGAGTCCACAGGAGCATAGCGACGGTCGCCCCCGTGTCAGAACCTGTTCGTAGAACTCATCAACTCTGACATTGAAATGGTACTCACTAATGGGAAGTTTACCGCAGCGGCGGACCGTGAAAAATATTAACCGTAAGAAGACTGATGTGCTCGACTGTCACCGGGTCGCCGGGCGATGGATACAGAAGCTACATACTCTAGGACTCCTACCCTCTAGCTTCTTATTAACTTGACGGTAATAAAGCTATAGAATATCGGTAATTGTGTTTATTTTTGCGTTATGAAC
>JAVJRN010000007.1:0-11118 GCA_040218415.1 Cyclobacteriaceae bacterium | reverse complement strand
TCTATCCCCAAACTATTGCCATCGGTGAAGGCAAAAACTGTGGTCGAGTTTAATGCTGCATCTTCTAAGGTGATACTCAAAGGAATTGCTCCTGCACTGGCATCAAAATCTTCAGAACTTACCGTATAGCTCAGACTATAGGTGTTGTCCGTATTGTCTACAAACGTGCCTGATACGTCTATACCATTGACTGAAGCACTCGTCGTTAAAAGTCCTGTTTCTTCTGCGTTCAGGGTGATCGTGAATGTCTCGCCTATTCCTAGTATTCCTGTACTTGGAGTAGCAGTGACAGCAGTGATGGTTGGTGCATTCGCATCTATCCCCAAACTATTGCCATCGGTGAAGGCAAAAACTGTGGTGGAGTTTAATGCTGCGTCCTCTAAAGTGATACTCAAAGGAATTGCTCCTGCACTGGCATCAAAATCTTCAGAACTTACCGTATAGCTCAGGCTATAGGTGTTGTCTGTATTATCAATAAACGTGCCTGATACGTCTATGCCATTGACTGAAGCACTCGTCGTTACAAGTCCTGTTTCTTCTGCGGTAAGCGTGATCGTTAAGGTCTGGCCTATGCCAAGTATGCCGCTGCTCGGGCTCGCTGTTACATTGGTGACGGTTGGTGCAATTACGTCCGCAAAAGCACCAGATGCTACAAAATTCGAATTGAGATTTGTTAACGTAGAATTAGAGCCATGTGAACTGTGATCAGGTAGTACAGCCGCTCCGTTAACTTCATCCATCCTGTAATAAAGTATAAGAGATGGCTCATCACCAACAAGCTCTGCTGAAAATGTCTCAAGCAACTCGGCCTCATCTAATCCGCGATTATATATTCTAAACTCATCCAACTGAGCATTGAGAACAGCTGTGTTACCGCCAGCTGAGCCTAATGCCAATGCAGACATGTTTCCTGCATGATTAATTGAAAATGTAATGGTTTCATTTACAACTTCAACTCCATCTTTATATCCTTTAAAAACGGATCCGTCGTAAGTGTATGCAATATGATGCCAATTTAAGTCTGTAATTGGAATGGCAGAAACGGACCTTGGATCAGTACCACTAAAAGTTCCAAAGAACTCTATATTGCCATTCAAATACCCCCACAATATGCCAAACCTGTTTCCTTTATTTATGATATAATCATCTTGAACACCACCGTCATTGGCTTTAAACCAAAAATCAAACGTAAACTGGTTGGTGATATCAAACCTGCTATCGTACGGTGTAGTACCATATCCTGCATTTGCAAAATTCAAAGCATTTCCGGGTGCAACCATGAAGCTATTTACTTTAGAATAGTTACTTGTTTTACCTGACTTTACTACTCTAATTCTATATTGATAAACAGTACCTGTCGTCAATGTCCTAGCTACTGAGTACGATGCTCCTGTAGCATCGCCAGCAGTTAACACTTCAGAGTCTAAGGCACCAGTAGCGAAGTTATCATCTGACCACTCTATCATTATCTGATCTGCAAATGGAATGGCTTTCCAATTAGCCGTAAATCCCGATGTGGATACCGTAGTGGCGTTATATAACGTTGGTAATTGCGCACCAGACTCAACCCAATTGGAAGTGGACGTGCCAGCCAATCCAAAATTATTCAATGTTCCGTCATTCGTGCCTGCATAGTCCAACAGGGTATTAAGACCAGTATTGGTGCCAGAAGGAATTCCTTCATCAAAGCGATAGTAAGCCTCTAATGCAGCATCGTTACCAACTAACTCTTTGAACATATTTTGTTGGATTTGATTGGATCCTAAATTTATAGACCAAACACGTACTTCATCAATTCGACCATCAAAGAACGAATTGATATTTGAATTGCTACCGATCGTCATAGCTCCACCTGAAGAACTATTTGAAACCGACGTGTTTTGATCTACAACCACTCCATTAAGATACAATGTCAATATGCTTCCTGCATCATAGGTGACAGCTACATGATTCCATGAACCATCAGAAGGAAAAGTTGCTGTAACATCATTGAAACCTCCGCCATGACCTGCTGATAAAACTCCGTCTAATATCCAGAAAACATCATTTATACCTCCAGTATTAGATAAGATATTACGTGCACCGACAGTACTATTGGCCTGTATCCAAGCCTCTTTCGTGTAGGCCGATGAAGCGAAATATGGAGATCCAATATCTACATAATCGTTAACCCCATCAAAGTCGAGCGCATTACCTGGGGTACGCATGAAAGGTTCAGAGACCGCATATTTGCTTTCCGCGGTACCAGAAGTATAAATCGTTTTGGCTCTAAAATAATATGTCGTAGCTGGTGACAAATCGGTCGTGACAAAGGTCTGCCCTAAGGTGCCCACGGACACATCTTGTGCCACGAAAGATCCAAATTCAGGATCTATACTGACATCTACGAAGATGTCTTCAGCACCTGACGGAGCATTATAATTTATGGTAAACCCAGATTCTCCTATATCAGTAGCATTATAAATGGTTGGTGCCTGTATGAAATTAGAAGGGGTAAATGTCGCTCCAGTTATAGTCCCATCATTGGTATTTGTACTTCGGTCTACAGTGGTCAATCCTATGTTTTCGTCTAATGGATAATAAGCTACTAGGTTTGCTTCATTTCCATTTAAGGTGGTATATCGATCAGAGAAGTCGGATTTTACTGTATTCCAAACTCTCACTTCATCAATCAATCCATCAAAAAAGCCATCATTTCCAGACAAACGTATTCGAGCGCCTAGCGAAATTTCACCGTTCGGAGGAGTTCCATCTATGGTGCCAGCACTTCCATCTGTTACACCATTAATGTACATCTGAGCAGATCCCCCAGTTTTTACAAGAGCCACGTGAGTCCATTGATTCAATGGAATGGCATTGGTTGAAGAAACCGACTGATAAGTCACATCGCTTTCTCCGTAAGCCACTATTCCCGCAGGAGTTATATAGATTTCGCCTCCTGTTTGGTCTACAGATGTATTTCCTCTCCAATACACCCAAGTATTAGAAACACCAAAATCTCTCGGATATACCCATGCCGATATTGTAAGAGTCGGTAGAGCACCAATAGACTCAGGTGCATTTATATAATTACTTGTCCCATCAAAATCCAAGGCATAACCCGGGAAGGCTTCCGTAGTGGCAAACTCTACTGGCGACACAGAACTTGCGTCTTCATACCCATTGATTGCTGTTAGCCTATAAAACTTGCCAATATCTGCGCCGACCGTTTTAGTAATTGTGGTTGCATCCGCAGTTATTGCCGCATCTACAATTGTCACACTGGTAGTGAAAGTATAATCATCGGCACTTTCTAAGAGAAATGCAGTTTCATTATTTGAATTATCAGTCCATTCAAAAGTGATATCCGTCTCAGAGCTAGCATAAGCAATGAGATTCGTTGGAGCTAAAGGTATTGGATAGCCAACAGTAAACAGGTAGATTGGCTGGGAACCATCTTCTGAGGTTAACTGTGGCAACAATACGTCTATGCCTCCATCGCCATTAAAATCACCTACTGCTGATTGTCTTTGTGTATAAATTGAATTGTTTGAAACTCCAAGCGCACTATTGTTGGGTGATTTTAAGACAATTGAAGGTATATCCAACTCCACAATATCACCATCATTGACAACAAACATGGCGTCTTTTGTCGTTCCTGGTAAACTAGAAATCAGTAATTCATCATCTCCATCTTCATCGATATCTGGAATCACAATCAATTCTCCCAAAAATCTATTGATAAATTGAAGTCCAGAACTACTCCCAAAAGGTATAGCTGGAATTTTTAATGCCTTATCTACCACGGCATCCATTGATAATCCACCATACCATATGAAGATTCCTTCACTACCTTCAAGTATGGATGAAGTTGGGTCACGGAAATTAAAAGGAATCGCCAAGACGTCATTAAACCCATCACCGTTAATATCTCCAGCCGCCAAATTGATTCCTAAATAAACATTATCGGGCGTCAAATCCTCTTCTGGTAATGTCAAGACCAAATCTGGCGCACTAAATGATGGTGTTGTACCTCCAAAATAAACGTAAACCAATCCTCTGGTAAAAGACGATTGATCGGATTTATACACTTGTCTACCTATATCTGCGATTCCGAAATCGTCTATTCCATCTCCATTGACATCTCCTAATGCTCGGGTTCTAAACCCAAAGTTGAATGCAGTACCGAGCGTTAATCCATTAAAAGTTGTTCCAAAATTGGAAATCGTAATCGAAGGTGTACTTTGAAGAGTTTGCGCTCCAAAGTAAATATAAACTTGCTGGGTTCCAGCAACTATAACTAGGAAGTCGTCATAGCCATCGTCATTAACATCCCCTAGCACATTCACTGTAAAATTACTGTTTGTCGTAGGTAAGTCCGACGGGGTGATTGTAAAGTCTGCCACCAGATCCATAGTCTGAGAGCCAAAAAATACATCTACGAATTTATCTGCTTCATTATACTTACCTAGGATTATGTCACTTAAGCCGTCTCCGTTAAAGTCTGCCGAACGCATCTCACTGAAAAAGAAATCCACCTCTGCATTCAGGGTCAGGTCTGGTGTTTGTTTGATGTTGCCACCGAAAAACACTAACAATTTATTCTGAAGAAGAATGGCAAAATCTTCCACTCCATCAGCATTCACATCTCCAATATTGTATGACATTATAAAGCCATCGAATGTTGTATCATCATTGTCCCTGAGACTACCTATAGTCAAGGCTGGATCTATGGTCGTGAAACTTTGATTTGAACCTACAGTCCGAACATTAAAATAGCCTGTTGCTAAAGTGAGCTCAGGAACTGATGGATTGGTAATCTCGGCGCGGTATATACCAGCATTGGTGGTGGTAAGGAAAGTATCCGTTGCTGCTTCGAAAAGTACGTCATCCTGATACCATTCGATCACATTTCCAGTTCCTGCTACACGAGGAATACTGAGTGTTACTTCACTTACTCCATTAAATATGATGGTAGTGTCTGTTGTTAATGCCTTTTGAGGTGAATAAACAATGGAATTAATAGCAACATAAGGTGATAACACTTCAAAATCTAGTCTGTTTCCACTTACATTCAGCTCTATTGGTTCGTTGAGGTTTAAAATGCCGCTTGGCAAAGTCGTCAAAGCATTATTAGCAAATTGAAGCGTTGCTAATTTTGTCAACGACCCTATTTCTGTTGGGATACTCGTAATATTGTTATTCGTCACTGTGAGTGATTTTAGAGAATCTAAGTCACCAATGGCCGAAGGGAGTGCTCCAGAAGCATTAAAATTACTTATATCGAGACTTATAACTCTTCCATCAAGTACTTCCACTCCTTGCCATGCAACAACTAAGGTGTCGGTTAGCCAATTACTACTTCTTGATGCACTCCAATTTGTACCATCCAATGCGTTGTAGATTGACACTAAGGCCGAAGAATCTGACTCTAGGGTAGGACCTCTTTGTCCCTCGTTGTTAGTGATTACTCCAAGGTTAGGATTGATGTCTGCTGACCCAAATTTGTTGAACGATATATCAAAGAACGTGAGCTGTACAAGGTTTGAAAGGTCTGGCAAATCTTCTAATTCATTTTCTCTTATGTTTAATCTATCAAGGCTAGTCAATTGATTGAAGTTTACAGGCACTGCTCCTGTGAAACTGTTCCCTGCGAGTTCCAAATTAAAGAGGTTAGTACTCGTACCCATAAAATCTGGGATGGTTCCTGTAAATAGATTGTTTTCAAGTCTAAGCTCTGTTAACTGCACCAAGTTAGTGAGGTTTGGAAGCACTCCTGAAAGGTTATTATTTGAAAGATTAAAGTAATTAAGGTTTAAGAAGTTGTTAAACTCGGCAGGGACGGTTCCTGTTAGCTGGTTGTTCTGCAGGTCTAAGTGTAATAAATTCGTCAAGCTACCCAATTCAGAAGGTATGTTTCCCGTTAACAAATTGGATGGTATAGAAATATTCGTAAGGTTAGTCGCATTCGCTAACTCCAATGGAATAGATCCCGAAAACTGGTTATCATTAAGCAGCAGAACTTCCAAAGCGTTCATTTCACCGAGTACGGTAGGTAGATCTCCACTTAAACCGCTCGACGTAATATATAAAAACTGAAGGGCATCCAAATTGGCAAAACTACTTGGTATAGTACCTGTGAGTGGACTACTAGAAAGGTCTAGATAAATCAACTGACTTAGACTACCCAGTTCTGTGGGTATCGTTCCCGAAAATTGATTACCCGCCAAATTCAAATTGTTCAAGGACGTTAAACTACCAAGTTCAACAGGTATGTCGCCAGAGAGTTGGTTAAACTGTAGGTAAATATCATTTAGCTGAGTCAGATTACCAATTTGAATAGGTAACGTTCCGGTTAGCTGGTTGTCACCTAGACGAAGGTCTGTTAACAATGTCAAATTACCTATTTCTGGAGGGAAAGTCCCTTGAAGATTGTTATTCGATAGATCTAATTCCGTCACTCTTCCATTAACCACCGTGACACCATGCCATGTTACCACAGGCCGCTTTAGCCAACCCCCACTATTTGTCCAGCTACTTCCGCCAGTAGCATTATAAATAGCCACTAAAGCCGAGGAGTCATTTTCATCTACCGCAGGAACTGGTGTTGTGCTAGGTATAAGAACTGTTTCTTCAGAAAAATTATTCGACGCATTGAACCATTCAATATTCATTTGTGGGATGCCTGAGTCATAGGTGATCGATACGATTGCATCTTCACCAAACCCTGCCTGACCTATTGGCTCACCAGTCAAAACGCCACAATTATCTGTAAGTGTCATTGGGACCGAAACTCCACCAAAGGCTTCATAAAACTTAGCCGTATAATCCGAAAGTTCATATAGGTTTTGTCCGATTGAATCCAAGATGATTAAATCGTTAGACCCAATATTGCCAAAGGATCCGAATTGTGTGGTTCCCTGCCATATAATGTCCGTTGGTAACTCAGACACATAAGAAGGACATGTCAACAATTGCAGAGCCACCGATTCAGACAATTGTCTTATGCCCGTGATTGTAGTGCTTTGCACTTCTAGTTCATAGCTCCCCGCATCAGCGACAGTTACACCTGGAATTACGAGCGTTGAGTTAGTTTCTCCAGCTAGGATTGCACCGTTTTTAGACCATTGAAATTGGTCACCAGTGCCCGCATAAGCGAAATCTATGGTAATAGATTCACCCTCGTTCGTTTCTATCGTTGGAATAGTATTGGTCAAATATTGTGGATCAAAAGCGAATCCAGTAACACCAGAAGATCCACCAATTTGAGAAAAACTTAAATTGTTTTCGGCAAAAGAAAAGCTTGTTAAACTTGGCCAAGTTACAGCACTGAGATCAGGAATGGTAGTGATCTGATTACTTGCCAAGCTTCCAGATATCAGCGCATTGCCAAGGTTGGTAAATGATGCTGGTACGGCTGTTAGCTGATTTCCTTCGAGATTCAACGTTTGTAGTTCTGTTAAATTCCCAATTTCCGTAGGCAATGAACCTTGCAGGTTATTGTTCGCTAAGCTTAGTTGAGTAACCCTACCTCCAATTACTGAAACACCATACCAAGTATATACAGGTCCTGCTTTCCAGTTACTATTATTTGTCCAAGTGTCGCCACTTGTCGCATCATAAAATGCTAAAAGAGCCAAATAATCAGCTTCTAAAACCTCACTCTCTGTGTAGAAATGGTCAATAATAATCCTACCAGATTCCTCTATATCATGAACTCTGAACACAATGTGGCCTGTCTCGCCAGCCTGAGCTGGGGTTACATAAGTGTGGCAAGGAATGGCATCTACTCCAAATTGATTATAACCAGTACTTGGTATTGTCACCGTATTCAACGGCACGTCTCCAAGATCGCCCAAGTCAACCAAACCTAGTTGACCGTTATTTCCCCAAAATTTAGAGCCACCTTCAGACAAATAATAAAAAGATCCACCAGTGTAATTCCCTAATTGCAGATTCACAAAATCATAACTGTTTCCATTTTCAAGAGCAAGAGTATTCGCTCTCGTGTACAAGTACTGAATGTCAAGTTGGCCACCAGTATTATCGCTCACAGTGAAGACTACATAGTGTCCTTCCTCTACAGTCTGAACAACATAGGTATTACCTACCGTTACTGCTGCGCTCGCCTGATAGCCAGTTGTTGGCACGTCTACATTGATTAGTTCGACAAGTCCAAGATCACCAAGGTTCTGAACACCCAACTGACCACCCAAATCTGATAATATCAGGGTATTATCTCCTGATACATACAAATCGCCCAAACTTGTTGTCGCCGATAAACTCGCTGTGGAAAAATCAAAACTATTTCCCGCTGGAATAATAATTGAATTAGAACATCTTAAACTTCCAGAAACAAGATCTTCAGCATATATACTATTGACCTCTGTAGACGTCAGCGCTGAATTATAGATGCGTAGATTATCTATTTCCTCTTCCACACCTTCTCCCATGATGTATACGCCAGTACTGGCAGTATTCAATGAAGCCGCTATAGTATTTTCCTGAACACCGTCCACATAAAGCACCACATTGGTACCATCATAAGTGACTGCTACGAAATGCCAAAACCCATCAGTAATAACGCTTGTTCCCTGCAAGCTTGTGCCCGCACTAGAGAAATGAAGCCGGTCATTCTGAAACCCTAAGGCAAATGACCCATCAGTACTAAGATCGTCTCCATACTTCAGCAGGTGACCAAAAGTGCCCACCGCTCCTTTTCTCATCCAGCCTGCTACTGATCTGCTCGCTGTTCCAGTAGGAAAACCTATATCACTACCTGAAATATTGTCCGATGTTGCCGTAAATCTAAAAGCGCGATTAATGTAGCCAAATCGATCCTCAGTAAATACTCCATTACCATTTACCGTACCATCGTTGGCACTGGAAAGTAGATTTTCTGTTGTTGCTGTGAAAGGGTAATAAAAATCCGAACATTCTTTAACATCTCCAGAAATCGTCCATGATTTGTTATCAATTAAGAATTGTCGGTCTGTTTCACTAGCACAGTAGGCCATCCCTGTAGCTCCTAGTGTTAGATTGCTCGGCACAGTAGCCAGAGCTGCCCACCCAGAAATAGTTGCATCATAGTTACTGACTGATAAACCTGAATTACTCAGTATGTTATCAAAACTACCTATCGAGCTGATGTCCCAAGTACCAAGGTTCTGATTGAAGGATATTGCACCATCAAACATTTGTGACATCCACGTAACATTAGAGACATCCCAGTTCCCAATATCTTGGTTAAAGTTGTCAGCGAAAGCAAACATTCCTGCCATATTAGTCGCACTGCTGGTATTCCAAGTAGTTATGTCTCCATTAAAAGAGTCCGCATTAAAGAACATGTCTTGAAAAACTTGCACATTACTGACATTCCAGTTGCTAAAATCTCCATTGAGCATGGGGCTTCCATTAAACATTGAAAACAAACTGGTAACATTAGATAGATCTGGAGCATCTGTCGCATTATAGATCAAGTTATTACAGCCCGCAAAAGCATGTTCCATGGAGGACCAACTAATGTTACCCCATTGCTCAATCGAGCGAATTTTTAAAAAGTCTCCTGAATAATTGAAAAATATTCTTGGAAAATCCCCAGAAATCTCCACTTGGTAAGTGTCTCCATTGGTTAGCCCTGTGATCGTATAATTGCCATTCTGACCGCTGATGCTACCATCTCCAGCGCTAGGGGTGGTCAGGTTAGTCCAAGTAACACTGTAATTGTAACCAGAACCTGTGGTTGGTATAGTGATCTGTCCGTCATCGGTTATCCAGGTAGTAATAAATGGATTTTGATTAGCTCCAATTGGAGCTAATGACTGCACATAAGTCGGAGAACCAACTGGCGTACCATCATTGGTATTGACACTGCGGTCAAACACAAGCCAATCGGTAGTATTTTCGTCTAATGGATAGTAAGCGACTAGGTTTGGTTCGTCTCCTAGTAGCGACTCAAAGCGATCTGAGAAATCAGTTTTCACCGAATTCCAAATTTTAACTTCATCTATTTCCCCCGGCAGAAAAAAGTTAGCGGCTCCTTCAGTAGCACCCGCTCCGATTCTTAGTGGGTTAGACGGGTTTAAAGCATAGGATACAGCTGCACTACCGACACTCACACCATCCACATAACCAGTGATATTGCCGCCACTGACTGTCATTGCCACATGTGTCCATGTATCTAGCGCTAGAGTTGGTCCGGCCAATGCCACCCATGTTGTACCACTACCTACGAGAAACTCCCATTCGTTGAGATTGTTGGCCTGAATGACATAGCCCAGAAAAACACCCCTTGATGCAACCACCGAACGCCAGTTTCCCTGTCCCCCAGTAACCTTCACCCAAGCCTCTACTGTAAACTGGGATTGGTTCAGTTCTGAAGAATAATCCACTTCGACATAGCCTGTAGTGCCATCAAAACTCATCGCATATCCAGGGAAAGCTTCTGTGGTGGCAAATTCAATACTAGATGCTGCTGAACTTGGTATATTGCTGTTTTCGGCAGATACTCGGTAATATCTCCGTAAAGGGTCTTCGGTGAGTACGTGGGAGTTACTATTCACAGGAAGGTTGGTGACCAGTTGAACATCCGCGGAAAAGTCGTCTACACTGGAGCGCTCTACAATATAGCTAGTCTCCCCTTCGGTATTATCTGTCCATTCTAGGGCTATTTCTGTTTCTGAAGCTCTGTAAGCGATGAGGTTAGTAGGGGCATTGGTGGTTTGTAGGGCTGCTGAAGCAACCCATTCTGTTCCTGCCATATTGGTTAATGTCCCATCATTGTTGCCTGCTAAGTCTGGAAGGTTGGTTCCTGTAGTTTCGTCAAAGCGATAGTTGGCAATGAGTCCTGACTCGTTACCTATAAGTGTAGAATAGACATTATCAGAGATTTCTTGTGCAGTCCTCTCATAGTTCCACACTCTCACTTCATCAATTTCTCCACTAAAAAATTCAGTTGGATTTGTGCTACCTGGTGAACCGATTAAAAGAGGCTCTCCAGTTATTGAAGACATTCCAAACCCAGTAAAACCGACGGAAACTCCATTTACAAATACTTCGGTATTAGATCCTGAAATGTTAAACGCTACATGATACCAAGTATCTGCTACAATTGGAGTAGATACTGTTCCCGATCCTGTC
>JAVJRN010000080.1:0-314765 GCA_040218415.1 Cyclobacteriaceae bacterium | reverse complement strand
AATTTAGCCCGGTTATCCTTATTTTCAAGGTCTTACAAAGAGAAATTTGTGACTATTTATTCAATCCAGAGCCTGCAAACTTGCTTTTTGCTATTTCACGAACTACCCTACTTACATCAACAACCAACGGCACAATCATATTAGCTCTGCAAAGACTCATGGATACACTGCGCAAAGAAGACCTTCCAAAGTTTCAAAAGAGAAAATGACCAATCACTTTAAATGCATTAACCCTTTTTGGTAGGCTTCTTTCAATTGGAGTGACATCTTAAAAAGATAATGTCAGGCATACTTTTGAAAGTAAACGTAGAAACAGACTATTGCTTACCAAAGGGTTCTTGAAGGCCTAAAATAATTTCACTGATTGTACATGTATCCAAGAGTTGCTGCGAGCATTGCCTTTACTCCCGTTTTCATCCCAGAATCGTCCACATAAAAATCTGGTGTGTGATGAGGAGCTGCTTCTGCTGGGTCTGTGCCTTCCGGGCATCCACCGACGAAAAAGAAAAAGCTCGGGACTTCATTTGCGTAAAAAGAAAAATCTTCTGCACCTGTCATCGCCTTTCTCGTCTTTACATTTCCCTTACCAATCATATCCTCTATAAACGGAACAGTCTTGGCTGTGAGCTCAGGGTTATTGTAAGTCACCGGCACATGATTTTCTATTTCTAAATCTACTTTGGCGCCCATGGCTTCTCCAATATTTGTAGCGACTCTTTGAAAATCGGCATGTAGTTTCGTTTGCATATCTACGTTGAGGGTTCGAATGGTTCCAATCATCTCTACGCTTTCCGGAATAATATTATTTCTTATTCCGCCACGAATAACTCCAACGGTTAGTACTGCAGCCTCTTTCGTTAACTCGGTTTGCCGACTAATAATCGTTTGCATGCCCGTAATAATCTGCGCTGCTGTGACAATCGGATCAATACTCGTCCATGGTGTGGAACCGTGCGACTGCTTACCCTGAATATTCATTACCCATCTATCAGCTGCAGCCATCGTGCCGCCAGATTTATAAGCGACTGTTCCCACTGGTGTTAGCGAATTGATGTGCAAGCCATACATGACTTCTACATCGGGGTTCTTCAGTACACCTTCTTTTACCATCAATTTTGCACCACCTTCTTCTCCCGGAGGTGTTCCTTCTTCTGCAGGTTGAAAGACAAACTTTACTGTGCCGCGCAGGTCAGCTTTCATTTTAGTCAAAACCTCAGCGGTAGCCATGAGTATCGCAATGTGTGTATCATGACCGCAAGCATGCATTACGCCTGTTTCAATTCCATTATAACTAGATTTTTCTGTTGATGCCCAAGGCAATTTTACACGCTCAGTAACGGGAAGCGCATCTATATCGGCTCTCAAGCCAATCACAGGGCCAGGCTTACCCCCTTTGAGAATCCCTACTACTCCCGTTTTAGCTGCATTTTCCTGAACTTCTAATCCAAGCCCTTTGAGATGACTTGCTATTTTTTTTGCTGTATTGAATTCTCGGTTGGAGAGTTCCGGATATTGATGAAAATCATGACGCCATTCTATCATTTTCGCCTCAACGGACTCTGCCAATTCATTCGCTTTGGCTTTTACTTTTTTTGGTTGTGCGTTTGCTGAGAAGGAAATAGCTAAAGCAATGCCTATAATATAATATGGAATTTTATTTTTCATGTTTTTCGGTTTTCATCAATAAACTTAAAGAATGATATCCAAAATCACGCTAGTTGGTTGGAATCATCTCAAGACCAAAGAGCCATTTATCTGGGTTTTTTAGAGCGTTTTTTCTTAGTTTTTAAAATTTCCTTATCGATTTTTCGCGTAATCACTTCAACTAAAATATTGAAGGTATTAATGCTGGTAGGCACTATTAACTGCCCGAAGTAGATGTCGGGATATTCCGCTTTTTATTTTGATGGCATTTTTAATGAAAAGGGCATAATTGTAAAAAGATGTCATTTTTTTAGTTCATATTTTAATGGCTGTATAAAGAAATACTACTTTTGTTGTGACAGATTAAATGTAACAATTATGAAAACGCTCACGCAATATTACGTTATTAATATCTTGCTGTTACTTGTAGGGATAGGTCTTATTATCACAGGTCTAATTTTAATCAATAATCAATCCGCATTCTTTATTTCTATGATATCAGGGTTTTTAGGAGTTGCTTGCACGTTTATGTCGGTGACTTTACTGGTAGATCTACAGAAAATTCGAAAGCTTTATAAAAGCTAGTTTTTGCAAGCGTTAGGGAGCTTATAACTTTTAATGGAAAGTCACTTAGCTGAGTCAAAGGTTAGTAAATTTTCATGAAGAAGAGTATCCACTAATTATCAAACTTCATTGGGTCGTCTAGAACATTCGTGTCTTCCGAAAAAAGTATTTCATTAGAATAGACTGATGAGTTAATCTTTTGAAGCCTTAGCGTTTCTATTTAAAGATATTTCTTGAAACTAGTACGATTTGGGGCTAAGATACGAGTAGTTTCCTCATTGGATTGATAGAATACTTTCGTCATTGTTTTGGTAACTTCTCCCAGTATCTACAGAAACTCGTAATCTTACAATCTTCACATTTCGGTTTTCTGGCTAAGCAGACATATCTACCATGTAGAATCAACCAGTGATGTGCTTTGGGAATGTATTCATCAGGAATATGTCGAATAAGTTGCTTCTCTACTTCTAATGGGGTTTTTGCAGTTTGTGTGACCAGTCCTAACCTTTTAGAAACTCGAAAAACATGAGTATCAACAGCCATAGCTGGCTGGTTGTAAAGTACGGAAACTACCACGTTGGCTGTTTTTCGACCAACACCTTGGAGTTTTTGTAGTTCCTCAATGGTTGCAGGTACTTCCCCACCAAAATCTTCAACGAGCATTTTACTCAAACTCATCAAATGCTTGGATTTGTTATTGGGATAACTGACGCTTCGTATGAGTGCAAATATTTCGTCGAATGTTCCCAAAGACATAGCCACAGGATCAGGAAATCTCTCGAAAAGTGCTGGTGTCACCTTGTTGATACGCACATCAGTGCATTGCGCGCTGAGTACTACAGCTACTACCAATTCAAAAGGATTGCTGTAATTCAGTTCTGTTTCAGGCTCAGGAAAGGCATCCTTGAAATAATCCGTAAAAGCGATAAATCGCTCTTTCTTGTTCATGTCTAAGTATTTATTGAAAGCACCTACAATTTGTTTTTGAAGGTGCTTTCAAAATTAGACAGACTCTTCTTCATAGGCTGCAGAATACGCCAAAATGCTATTGATTGTCTTTCGACTTGGCTTGTATACTATTTTATCCAACCTCAACTTCGTATTCTGAAGTTCTACAAGTTTTTCTTGTAATGCACCATCTGTAAAAATGGCACTTTGTATTTCATCATGTTGGACCTTACTCAGGTCATTATATATAAATCTAAGTAGGTCATTCTCTGTAAAAGTTTTCGTCATACGCATTATCTGTTGTTTTCAATTTCTTTCTCAAATTAATCAAAGCATAACGCATACGCCCCAGAGCGGTGTTGATACTCACACCTGTGGATTCAGCTATTTCCTGAAAACTCATTTGCATGTAATGTCTCATCACCAGCACTTCTCGTTGACTATCTGGTAAGTCTTTGATGAGCTGCTTCAGTAGATTGTATGTGTCTTGTTTGATCGTTTCTGATTCTATGGGAGCTTGTGAAAACTCCAAAGAGTTGAATACGCTACCTCCATCTTCCATGACTATGGTAGGGTATCTTTTGTCTTTTCTAAATTGGTCGATAGAAATATTATGTGCAATACGAAGAATCCATGGCAAAAATTTGCCCTCCTCATTATATCTGCCCGCTTTGATCGTCTTTATTGCCTTGATGTACACTTCCTGCATCAAGTCTTCTGCGACGTATCTGTCCTTCACAATTAAGAAGATAGTGGTGTAAACCCTATTTTGATGTCTATCCAATAATTCAGCAAAGGCCTCTTCGTTTCCATTTTTGTACAGCGTTACTAGTTGTCCGTCTGTCATTTTTGTACTACTCATGTATTTTACCTATTTGTTGTAACGTAGAGGTTTACTTCAATATTGTATGGGTTTAAGTGAAACTTTAAAAATCAAATCTATGTCAACTTTAGTATTGAACCAAATCTTCCATCTTTAATTTCTACTTTTGCAAACATTTTAAATCAATCGAGCACTTAATTTGGTTAGCAAGATTGAATGAAAGTTTTTCAATGGTTTGCGATGTTAATCATGCCAAGGGACAACTTTCATGCCATTAGATTCAAAAAAGATAAAACCGGTCAATGACTAAAAATATAGATCAATACGATCCTAAAGAATATATTATCATTAAAGGAGCCAGAGTCAATAACCTTAAAAATCTGGATGTGGCTATTCCACGCGATAAACTGGTAGTTATCACAGGGTTATCTGGTTCTGGAAAATCTTCATTGGCTTTTGACACCCTTTTTGCCGAAGGCCAAAGAAAATATGTAGAAAGCTTAAGCTCATACGCTCGTCAGTTTCTTGGTCGGATGGAAAAACCTGAAGTTGATTATATCAAAGGGGTGTCTCCAGCCATTGCTATCGAACAAAAAGTGTCCTCTCGAAACCCTAGATCTACTGTGGGGACATCCACGGAAATCTATGATTATCTCAAGCTACTTTTTGCCAGAATAGGTGTTACGTACTCCCCAAAGAGTGGGGAAATAGTTAAAAAAGACAGTGTTACTGACGTAGTAGATTATATTCTTTCATTTGAAGAAGACAGCCGCGTAATTATATCTACGCCTCTCAAAGTGAAGGAAAAAAGAACCATCAATAAAGAACTGGAAATCTTGATGGGTAAAGGTTATACCCGTGTGTTGGTGGAAGGCGAGATGACTTTCATAGAGGAGTTACTTCAGTCAAAAGTGAAAAAAGGCACCAATGTTGAAATTTTGATTGACCGAGCGGTGGCCAAAAAAGATGAAGACAACCAATACAGGCTAGCCGATTCAGTACAAACTGCTTTTTTCGAAGGAGAAGGGATATGTAAGGCGATCATCGTTGGCAAAGAAGACAAAAGCTTTTCAGATATTTTTGAATTGGATGGTATTCGGTTTGAAGAGCCATCGGTCAACTTTTTTAGCTTCAATAACCCTTATGGTGCTTGCCGAAAATGCGATGGTTTCGGTAGAATATTAGGGATTGACCCTGACTTGGTTATTCCTGATCCAAACATGTCCGTATATGATGGAGCTATTGCCCCTTGGCGCGGAGAAACTTTACAATCTTGGCTCAGACCTCTGGTGAAAAATGCCATTCGGTTTGATTTTCCCATTCACCGGGCAGTCAATGAGTTGACCGATGCAGAATATGAGCTTCTTTGGACTGGGAATGAATATTTTGATGGATTGGGAGAATTCTTTGAGTTTTTGGAATCACAGACTTACAAGATTCAATATCGGGTCATGTTATCTCGCTATCGAGGCAGAACTGCATGTCCAGAATGCAAAGGCACAAGGTTGAGAAAAGACGCAGCTTACGTTAAGATAGGAGGAAGGTCAATTTCAGATCTGGTTTTGCTTCCGGTAGATCAGGTCTCAGATTTTTTTAACCAATTAAGCTTAACAGAAACGCAACGTAAAATAGCCAAGCGAATTCTTAGTGAAATAACCAATCGGCTTGAATATCTCGAAAAAGTTGGCCTAGGTTATCTGACTTTAAATAGATTGACCAATTCCCTTTCTGGTGGAGAATTTCAAAGAATAAAGCTCGCAACTTCGCTAGGAAGCGCCTTGGTAGGATCGATGTATATTCTTGATGAGCCGAGCATTGGACTACACCCAAGAGATACCGACCGATTAATTGAGGTTTTGCTCGAATTGAAAAGAATAGGAAACACGGTGATCGTAGTGGAACATGAAGAAAAAGTCATGGAAGCGGCCGATCAAATTATCGATATTGGTCCTGCGGCCGGTATTCATGGTGGGCAGCTTGTGTTCCAAGGGAGGGTTGATGAACTCGATGGTCATTCTGATTCTTTTACAGCACAATATCTCAAAGGAATTGAAAAAATAGAGATGCCAACACGAAGGCGTCAATGGAATCAAAAAATCACAGTCGAAGGTGCTAGGGAAAACAATTTAAAAAATGTCACAGTTGACATTCCTCTTGGCGTTCTAACTGCCATTACCGGTGTTTCTGGTTCAGGAAAATCAACCTTGGTCAAAAAAATTGTTTATCCAACCATCGGGAAAATGTTGGGATTAACCGGAGAAACTACGGGTAAGCATGATAAAATCGCCGGAGATTACAAAAAGATCACGCAAATAGAATTTGTGGATCAAAACCCAATCGGTAAGAGCTCTCGATCGAACCCGGTGACTTATGTGAAAGCCTATGATGGCATTCGCCAGCTTTTTGCTGAGCTTCCTGCTTCAAAGCACAACGGATTTAAACCAGCCCATTTTTCATTTAACGTAGATGGTGGTCGATGTGAAGTTTGTGAAGGCGAAGGCACGGTAACTGTGGAAATGCAGTTTATGGCTGATTTACATTTAGAATGTGAGAATTGTCGAGGAAAAAGGTTCAAAAAGGAAATTTTAGAAGTCACCTATAAGGAAAAAAACATCTCCGACATTTTGAACATGACCGTAGAAGAGTCGATAGACTTTTTTGCTGATAAGGCCTCTATTATTAATAAAATAAGGCCTCTGCATGAGGTCGGGTTGGGATATATCAAGCTGGGTCAATCTTCCAACTCGCTAAGTGGTGGAGAAGCACAACGGGTAAAGTTGGGTTCGTTTTTAGGAAAAAATAATTCATCAAAAAAAGACCATATCCTTTTCATCTTTGATGAACCCACTACAGGACTTCACTTTCATGATATCAAAAAGTTGCTGTCCGCAATCAACGATTTGATTGACCAAGGGCATTCGGTCATTATCATTGAGCATAATATGGATGTGGTGAAAAATGCTGACTGGATTATCGACCTTGGACCAGATGGAGGAGAAAATGGGGGGAATATCTGCTTTACTGGTCTCCCAGAAGATATGATTAACTTACCGGATAATCACACAGCAAAGTATTTAAAGGAGAAATTCGAATAATTTTGATTGGTGATACGAACCAAGAAGAATAACTAATCAAACAAATTTTTTTATAATGAGAAAGAATATTGCAGCAGGTAACTGGAAAATGAACCTGACTATCGAGGAAGGAAACAAGTTGGCATCAGAAATTGTGAACATGGTAAAGGATGAAGCCAATACCGAGACACAGGTTATTTTGATCCCTCCATTTACGCATTTGTCAGCCGTAAAATCTATTATTGGCGCTTCAAAAAACATCTTTTTGGGAGCACAAAATTGTCATACTGCCGCTTCAGGAGCGTATACAGGGGAGATCTCTTTAGCCATGCTGAAGTCTGTAGGAGTAACCCATGTAGTAGTAGGGCACAGCGAGCGAAGAGAATATTTCGGTGAAGGAAATGCACTTTTGGCAGAAAAAGTAAAAGTAATTCTTGAACATGGTTTAACGCCAATTTACTGCTGTGGAGAGAAACTGGAAACACGTGAAGCAGACGGCCATTTTGACTTAAACAAAGCACAAATAGTCGAAGGACTTTTTGACTTATCTACTGAGGACATCCAAAAAGTGGTTATCGCTTATGAGCCTGTTTGGGCTATTGGAACAGGTGTAACAGCTAGTTCTGATCAAGCACAGGAAATGCACGCTTTTATCCGAGGTTTAATTTCGGAAAAATATAGTGCTGAAGTAGCTGCGGAAATATCCATCCTTTATGGAGGAAGCGTGAAGCCAGGGAATGCGCAAGAAATTTTTTCGAAAGAAGATGTTGATGGCGGACTTGTAGGTGGAGCCAGTCTACAATCGAGAGATTTTACGGACATTATCAAATCATTCTAAATGGACTTTATTGGTCTGAAGGTAAACTGCTCTGCCGAAATGCAAGAAATTGTATTGGCAGAGCTTTCCTTATTCGAGTTTGTGGCTTTTGAGGAATTGGAAGACGGTATTTATGCGGCCTGTGAGGAAAAAGACTGGAATGAGACGGAGATCAAAGAAGCTCTGGAAAAATACGATCTTTCTTATAGTTTTCAGAAGGTTGAAAAAATCAACTGGAATGAAGAGTGGGAAAAAAACTATGAGCCTGTAATTATTGATGATCAAGTAATCGTCCGTGCCTCGTTTCATGCGCCAAGGCCAGAATTTGCTCATGAGATCATTGTCACGCCGAAAATGTCTTTCGGTACGGGGCACCATGCCACCACTTATCAGGTATTGAAATATCAGCTCAGCCTTGATCAAAAACGTAAACGTGTGCTTGATATGGGCTGTGGAACTGGTGCTTTGGCGATTATGGCAGCTCAAAGAGGAGCCTCGGAAATACTAGCGGTTGACATAGACGATTGGTGTGTGGAAAATACGCTGGAAAATATTGAATTAAATGATTGCGCCTTTATCAAAGTAAAACAAGGAAGTATTGAGGTTTTGATTGACGAAAAGCCTTTCGATGTAATATTGGCCAATATCAATAAAAATATTTTGCTAGATCAAATCCAGACTTACGCTAATAAGCTAAAATCAGGCGGAGAATTGATTCTAAGCGGTTTTTATGAACATGATATCGATGATTTGCTACTCCATAGCCAACAATATTCATTGGATTATGTGGATAGAAGTGTGAGAAATAATTGGGCAATGTTGGCTTTAAGAAAGAATTAAAAAAGCATTCGTTAATTTTATGTTAGCTTTTCGAATTATCGACACCATAAAGTGAAGATTTTACGTTAGGTAAATATTTCAATCTTAGAACAGGTTATCAGCTTTATGCGTCGATTGCTTATTATTTGTATCCTTATTTTGAATTCAACCTTGGTTGATGCGCAAAAGTTATTTTCCGATAACGTTGATGTTTTCTTCGGAGAATCACTTCGAGCAATCGCCTCCATGCGCACGGAAGCGGCAAATAAGGTTGCTTATGATTTCAAAAATGCCTGGAACAATAATTATACGTCTGCACAAAAACGACAAATTCAAAAAATAGCGAAGGACATGCAATTGAAGGGTTACAACCTTCAACCATATCTTTGGTGGTATTTTAGTTATTTGAGTTACGCAGTATCGCAAGCCGAGCTTTCCCAATCGCAACTCTCCAAAGTACTGGACATCAATGCCGAAGTATTAGAAACGCTCAATAAGGAAGAGTACGCAAACTTTCTCCTTGGACTTAATACCTTCATGGCAAGGAGAATACTTACTTCAACAAACAATATACATATCACGACTGACGGAGGATCATTCAGTTTTGAAGTAGTTGATTCTGTAGAACCCAAGCCCATTCAAGATGATGAAGTAAATGATCCAGTCGTATCATATGAAGATACGAATGAAGATAATCAAGAAGATACCTCAAGTGATGCTTGGAGTAGCGATGATGACTGGGGCAGTACTGACGATTGGGGCTCAAACGATGACTGGGGCAATACTAACGACTGGGGTAACACAGATGCTGATGCTACCACAGGTGATAACCCTTCTCCCGTCCGTCAGAAGATATCAGTATTAAAGGAAGATTTTGTTCAAGCCAAGATTAGTCGTTATAAGCCACCTTTGGCTATCGGGCCACAAATTAAACTTCTAAATAATAGTCTTATCATAGCTACTCCTTATGACTCAGTCATTATTAAAGAGTTTGATGGTTCTTTTTTACTTGGGAGTCGTGTGTTGGTAGGCTCAAATGCCATTGTCGACTGGCCCCAACATCATTATAATAACAATGGAGCAAAGGTGACGATGACTGATTTTTTCATAGCCAAAGAGCAAGCAGACTTTTGGACACCTTATGCCAAATTGAGTTTCCCAGGTATGATATCCGAACCAGTTGAAGGGCTATTTGAATTTAAAAGTCAAAAGAGAAAAGTCAAAATCGGTAAATACCCAATCTTCACCTCCAACACGGCAGATGTAAAACTTGACTTTAAAGGCGGAAAAATTACTTATGAAGGAGGGATTAAACTAGAAGGTAATGTGCTCTATGGAGAGTCCGTTTCACGTGAACATGGAAAACTAAAAATACTCGACGGTAAAGGGAATAGCGTCACATTCAAAGGAGAGTCTTTCTTGTTCAAAGACTCCATTATTTCCTCCAAAAACACCAAGCTTATCCTACAACATGGGGAAGATAGTCTGACACATGGCTCGGTAACTTTTAAGTACGATAGAGGAACAAAACAACTCACTATTTACAGAAACAATAGCCACCAAACAGAGCCATTCCAATCAACGTACTTCCAAGTCGCCATTGGAGCTGAGAAATTGTACTGGGATCTAAACAAACAGACCTTTGATTTTAATATTGTTCAAGCTAAAGACTTAGTAGCCGCTACTGTCACCTCAAATGATTATTACAGTGATATCCGCTTTAGAAAAATGGCTGGAGGTTTTCCTTTTCACCCAATAGTAACAACGATGTATTATGCCAACAAATATGGCATTGAAAGTTTTAGCGATGAAGAGCTTCGGGCAGAATTTGATATTGATATTAACTTGGTGAAGGCAGCTATGAACATGCTATCCCTTTATGGTTTTGCTGAATATGATAAAATTACGGGTCAGGTACAACTAACACCTAAAATCTATCATTTTTATAGTTCGGCAGCCGGAAAAAAAGATTTTGACAACATCATTATTGCATCACATGAAACCAAAAAACCCAACCTCACTGTAAACCTTGATTCAGGCCATCTTAAAATACGCGGAGTTTCTAAAGCTTATGTTACTGGGGGCTTTGATGTCACTATAACGCCAGACTCGTCTACGGTGACCATGCTCAAGAACAGAGATATAAAATACAATGGGCAAATAGAGGCAGGAGATTTCATCTATACTGGAGAAGACTTTACCTTCAAGTACGAAGATTTTATGGTGGATTTAGTAAAAATTGACTCAATAAGCATCAAGGTAGCTGAAGATACTCTTTCCGAAGGAGGAGCCGTTAAAAATCAGCTTACTGGGACTTCAGGTTCACTATATTTAGACTCTCCAGATAATAAATCGGGTAAAGCTCGATCTTCTAGTTACCCTTACTTTATTACCAATAGTGAGTCTATTGTATATTTCGATGGAAAAGAAATATTAGGAGGAGCGTATGACAAATCTGTGTTTTTTGTTATACCACCATTTGAAGAAGATTCATTAGCACTAGACTCTGCGATAAACTTTGATGGCTATTTTGAGTCTGGTGGTATCTTTCCCGAATTCGATGAAACCCTTGAAATTTTGGAAGATAAATCCTTTGGATTCATTCATAAAATCCCTGCTGAAGGATACAACCTATATGGTACGGCCGCAAAAACTTATGAAGAGATATACTTAAGCAATGATGGAATCAGAGGAGGAGGTAAAATTGACTTTTTAACAGCTACAATCTTCTCCCCTGACTTTGTGTATTATCCTGACTCGGTGGCGGCATTCGGTTCCAATGGATACATAGGAGCAGGTACTTTAAATGGTGCAAGTTATCCAGAGGCGGTTTTGGGGCCTTTCCGAATGAAATGGCGGCCTAGAAAGGATAGTATGTATATTGAAAACTTGTACGAGCCTTTCAAATTTTATAATGCTACAGCGGAACTAAACGGGACAGCTAACATTACAACGAATGGCGTTTATGGTTCTGGCACCATGTTTACTCGCGGTTCAAAAGCGGTATCGGAAGAACTTAACTTCAAGGAATTTGAATATTCTGCACGTCACGCAAGTTTTGAAGTACTCACAGATATTCCAACTAAACCGGCCATGGCAGGGGAAGACATTTCGCTCATTTTTGACCTTACCAAAAACGTAGCTGACATTAGTCCTGAAAAGCAAGGTGTTGCAGCAATTTCTTTTCCTTATGCAAAAATTAAAACCTCTATAACAAAAGCGGTATGGGATTTAGAAGATTCGGTTGTAACAATGAGCAAACCCCCTGATGTACCGGTCTCCGCATCTTTCTTTTACTCTACTTTAGACGAGTTAAAAGGATTGAAAATTAATGCGGAACTGGCTGATTATGACTTTAACACCAAGGAACTTAACATTAAGAAAATACCATATATCCAAGTAGCCGATGGTTTAATTATCCCTGAGAATAATGAAACAACGATCTTGGAAAACTCGGTACTGCAACCATTTAAAAATGCAGAAATCATCCTTGACACAACGCACCGTTATCATTATTTGTATAATGGCAATATTCAGATCATTTCACGTGAAGAATTTACTGGAACGGCATTGTATCGATTAGTTACCGGTGCTGATACATTCGCAATAAGGTTTGATAGTTTTGTTTTGTCTGATGTGTCTTTAGGGGGTAAAAAAACTCAAAAAATGATGGTTTCAGGAGGTGAAGTTTTGGCAAAGCAAAATTTGGCTATTGATCCAGGCTTTTACTACAAAGGAGAGGTCACGATGTATTCTAAAAAGAAAGCTTTGGAACTTACTGGGTCAATAAAGCCTATTCTTGAAGACCCTTTACATGATCATTGGATTTTGTTTAACAGGGATCCAGAAAATGTAGATGTCTCTTTCCAATTTGAAGACGCAATTTTTGAAGATGAAACACCACTAACTGGTGGGCTTTATTATAGCATATCGGGAGCCATTTACACTTCAACCTTTGCTCCGCCAAAGTATTCATCGGATGAACCATTTTTTACGCCAAAAGGTAAAATGTTCTACGATTCTTTAACGCGTAGTTTTGTTGTTGAAAGCCCACTTAAAACGAAAGGTGAGACTTATGAGGGACGCACTTTTATATATAATGACAGCTCGAAAAATGTGATTTTTGAAGGTCCCGTCAACTACATTAATCCGAATCGGTCGAATGTGCGAATGACATCAACTGTATTGGGTTATGGGAATGTTTCTAAAAGAGAATACACTGCAGATAGCTTTATAGGTATTGACTTAATCAATACAGCATCTATGATGGACATTATGGCTTCTGACTTGATAGATATTGTAGAAAGACTTGGTCCTCCACTTGCCAACGACTTATCAGTGGAGCTTTTATCCAAACTTGCCAACTATACCAATGAAAAAGCCACAAGAAGTTATGAGCAAGCATCTCTAAAAGGGTACAAACCTTTATTCAATTATTCGGAAAACTTGGAAGCATCGATACTTATAAGTAACACAAAAATGAAGTGGTCCCAACCTGAGAGTGCTTGGTATAATTATACAAAAATTGGTATATCCAACATCTTAGATAATGATGTGAATGCTAAAATGGATGGTTTCATGGAAATAAAAAAAGACGCGAGTGGACAAGATATGTTCAATTTATTTGTACAAGCAGCACCGGGTTCTTGGTATTATATTTCGTACACTGAAAATAATCTACTGATGCACTCATCAAATGAAGAGTTCAACGCTGAAGTAGCGTCAAAATCTAATATCGATAAGGCCAAGCCGGGAGAACTCATATTAGTTTCTGGAGATGACAATGAAACTTTAACTTATATCAATTCCTTTAGAAGAAGATATTTTGGAATTGACGAGCCATATGACTTAGTTGTTCCGGGCGAGACTCAACTTGAGGATGATGAGAATTTTGACACAATAAAGAAAGAGGATGCTGATGATGGCTTTGGCTTTTAATCAGAATCCCTTATCACACACCAAAACACCATAATGGAAGCAATTAACTATCAAAACGATAATAAAGAAAGATTTCTAGAAGAGTTACTAGACCTCCTGCGAATTCCATCCGTCAGTGCTGACACTAAGTTTAAAGGATCGGTAAGAGCAGCGGCAAACTTCGTAAAAGAAAAGTTTGAAGAAGCCGGAGCGGATATAACCGAACTCATAGAAACAGATGGACACCCCATCGTTTACGCGGAAAAGATAGTAGATCCTTCCTTGCCCACCGTACTCGTTTATGGTCATTATGACGTGCAGCCGGCTGATCCCTATGACTTGTGGGATTCACCTCCATTTGAACCCGTAATTAAAAATGAGCGAGTGTATGCTCGTGGAGCATGCGATGATAAAGGGCAAATGTACATGCATGTGAAAGCTTTTGAGTCTATGGTTAAAGCTGATAAATTGTATTGCAATGCTAAATTTATGATTGAAGGGGAGGAAGAGGTAGGTTCTTCTCACCTTGAAACTTTTGTCAAGGAAAACAAGGATAAGCTTAAGGCAGATGTTATTTTGATTTCTGACACGTCGATAATCAGCAATGACACCCCATCAATTACCGTAGGCCTAAGAGGTCTGAGTTATTTGGAAGTGGAAGTGACCGGACCCAACAGAGACCTTCACTCTGGTGTATATGGTGGGGCCGTAGCTAACCCTATTAATATTTTGTGCAAAATGATTGCCTCTTTACAGGACGAAAATGGCAGAGTCACCATTCCTGAATTTTACGATAAAGTGGAGGAACTAAGTGCAGAACATCGTGCCGAAATGGCTAAAGCACCATTTGATATTGAAGAATATAAACAAGACTTAAAAGTCAATGATGTAAAGGGAGAATTGGGCTTTAGCACGATTGAAAGAACTGGCATTAGACCTTCATTAGATGTAAATGGTATATGGGGTGGATATATTGGCGAAGGAGCAAAAACGGTATTGCCTTCGAAGGCATTTGCAAAAATATCTATGAGACTAGTCCCGCATCAAGTGAGTGACGAAATAACTAAACTTTTTCAAGATCATTTTGCGTCTCAAGCTCCTGCTTCGGTCAAAGTAAAAGTAACTCCTCATCATGGAGGTGAGCCAGCAGTAATTTCTACCGAATCTAAGGCTTATCAAGCGGCAAGTAAGGCCTTTGAAGAAGCTTGGGGTAAAAAACCAATTCCAACACGAGAAGGAGGAAGTATTCCGATTGTAGCCTTGTTTCAAAAAGAGCTAGGATTAGATCCGATACTCATGGGTTTTGGATTGGACTCGGACGCTATTCATTCGCCTAATGAGAGTTACGGGTTATTCAATTATTACAAAGGAATTGAAACGATTTCTCAATTTTATCGGTTTTTCTCTGAATTATCAAAATAATTCATGCGCATTTTTGTCTTCCTTTTTGCTGCACTTTTAATTTTCTGCAGCAAAGCACAAGTATTAACTCCAATAAAATGGAGCAATACCATTTCGGACAGTCAACCAGCTGTTGGAGATATTGTAACACTTTCATTTAATGCGACGATAGATACCAAATGGTATCTCTACTCGTCGGATTTTGATCCTGAGTTAGGTCCAATGGTGACTACTTTCGAGTTTGAATCTAATGCAACTTATGAGTTGGTTGGGGGCATTGTTCCTGTGAACCCTAAAAAGAGTTATGATTCATTGTGGGAGGGAGAATATACTTACTTTAAAGAGCGGGCAGAATTTACGCAAGAGATAAAAATATTAAGTGAAAATTATGATATCTCTGGTGTATATATTTATCAGGTATGCTCGGATATTGATGGTAAGTGCATTCCCTTTGAAGATGAATTTGAGTTTCAAAGGAACTCCGGGAAAAAAGCATTTACAAAGTCGATAGCCCCAGCAGAAACACAAGGCTTCCTTTCTCAGCGCTCATCCAACGATCCTTATTCATTATTGTCTTTTATGCTGGTGGCTTTTTTGGCAGGATTGGCGGCATTACTTACACCATGCGTATTTCCAATGATACCCATGACGGTCACTTTTTTCACGGGAAAAGCAGGAAATAAAAAAGGCAGGATTACCAACAGCCTGTTTTATGGGCTATCAATCATAATTATTTATGTACTGATTGGCGCAGTTTTGTCACCGTTTATGGGGCCTGAGACAGCCAATGACTTGGCGACTGGTTGGATTCCCAATTTGATATTCTTTACTGTCTTTTTGCTATTTGCGCTCTCTTTCTTTGGATTGTTCGAGATAACATTACCACACAAATGGGTGAATGGAGTAGATCAACTCGGCGACAAAGGAGGCTTGATTGGCATATTCTTTATGGCAGTTACGTTGGTTTTAGTTTCTTTTTCATGCACTGGACCACTTGTTGGAAGTATATTGGTCGAATCTGCAGGAGGACAAATACTCAAGCCCATTTTGGGAATGTTTGCTTTTTCGGCAGCTTTTGCCATTCCATTTACTTTATTTTCTTTGTTTCCAGGTTGGCTAAGTGCCCTTCCTAAATCTGGGGGGTGGTTGAATTCGGTAAAAGTAGTTCTTGGTTTTTTGGAATTGGCGCTGGCTTTTAAATTCTTAAGTATAGCAGATCAGGCGTATCACTGGCGCATATTAGACCGAGAAATCTACCTAGCCATTTGGATTGTTATATTTTCTTTTTTGGGACTGTACTTATTGAATAAGATCAAACTTTCAGGAGACAGTGACGAGACGCGTGTTTCAGTACCCAGGTTAATTCTTGCTATAATTACCTTTACTTTTGTTACCTATCTGATACCGGGTATGTTTGGAGCGCCTTTAAAAGCCTTGGCAGGATACCTTCCGCCAACATCTACTCATGATTTTAATTTGTTAGAAGCAAATCGCTATACGCTAGGGGAGCCTTCGCTATACAGCAATGAATCTTGCGAAACACCCAAATACGGCGACATCTTACATTGGCCCCATGGATTAAATGGATATTTTGATTACAATCAAGCTCTTGCTTGCGCTAAGGCAGTAGGCAAGCCTTTGTTCATCGACTTTACTGGACACGGATGTGTTAATTGCAGAGAAATGGAACAAAGAGTTTGGTCGGATCCAGAAGTGCTCAAACGACTTAATGAGAACTTTGTCTTGGTTGCACTTTATGTAGATGATAAGACAGAACTAGACAAAAACCAATGGTATGAATCAGCCTATGACGGCAAGATTAAAAAAACTATTGGAAAGCAAAATGCTGATTTTCAAATTACGAGGTTTCAAAATAACGCCCAGCCTTTTTATGCTATTCTTGACCAAAACGAAAATTTGATCATCTCGCCAAAAGCATATGACTTAAATGTAAATAGCTTTGTGTCGTTTTTGGATGAAGCTTTAGAAAAATTTTAATGATAACTAATCTATGCGTATTCTAGAAAGATGCTCACTTTGGAGTGTTTTCTTCCTCTTACTACTTCTCACTCTCACTATTGCTTGTGATCAGAAGCCGTCTCCTCCAAAGGAAACGATAGTTATTGATACAATTCCCGTATCGGAACCTACCTTGGTTTATGGTATTCCGGTCGATTCCTTTGAAGTGTATCAAGGCAAGGTGAAATGGAATCAAAACATTTCAGAGATTTTACAAAAGTTTAATACTCGAAACGATAAAATATTTGCTTTGGCTAATGCCTCGAAAGGTGTTTTTGACGTGCGAAAGCTGAAGGCAAATTATCCCTATACCATCATCCATGAGCGGGATTCGTTAAAAACCGCTCGACAATTCATCTTTGAGCCTGATCCTACAAGTTATGTTGTTTTTAATCTAGCCGATTCCATAACAGTAAACCGATACTACCGCGAAATAACAAGGGTGGAAAAGGAGTTGACAGCCACCATTAATTCATCTCTCTATGAAGCGATATTAGAGCAAGATGCGTCAATACTTTTGGTGAATATGTTGGTGGATGTTTTCGCCTGGCAGGTAGATTTCTTCCGTATCAATAAAGGAGACTACTTCAAAGTTATTTATGAAGCGGAAATGATAAATGGTGAGATTATCAATATTAGTAAAATCAGGGGCGCTTATTTTAATCATTTCAATAAGGAATATTATGCCATTCAATATGAGCATGGCACACAAGAAGATTATTTTGACGAAGAAGGCAATAGCTTAAGGAAGACCTTTCTAAAAGCACCGCTCAACTACTCTAGAATAAGTAGTAGGTATTCTTTGAAAAGATTTCATCCAGTTCAAAAAAGGTATAAGGCACACCTAGGGACAGATTATGCTGCGCCAACAGGCACCCCAATTAGAACGGTTGGTGATGGTGTGGTACTAGAAGCACGCTACGGTAAGGCAAATGGAAACTATGTAAAAGTGAAGCATAACAGTAACTATACGACACAGTATTTACATATGTCCAGGATTGCCTCAGGTATAAGGCCAGGGATGAAAGTGAATCAAGGACAAACCATTGGTTATGTAGGAAGTACTGGCCTAGCCAATGGCCCTCATTTATGTTTTAGGTTTTGGAAAAACGGGAAACAAGTCGATGCATTAAAAGTTGACTTACCCCCATCTGAGCCGATTGATCCATCACGTTTAATAGATTTTTTACACACCAAAAACGTTATGATTCACAGGCTTGATGTGATCAAGGAATTTGGAAACCAGAAGAATATTAAAGGAGATATTGTTGCATTAAATTGACTGTAACTACAGGAATAGGTTTTAATTTTGCGCTTTATTAGTTTAATTTCATGGAAACCGACCTTTAAAAAAATGAAATATCTTTTTGCATTTACATTAACACTGATTTATTATTCCATTTCCGCTCAAGTAAATTCTGACGTTTTTATTCGTTTGGATGGTGAGGTATTAAGTACCAAAGACTCTTCTTTTGTAGAGGGCGTGTCGCTCTCTTATGAAAAGCTACCTTATTACGATGACATGGGAATTGGTAAAAGCAAAGCTCTTGGGAAATTTGAATTTTACCTTATACAAGGAAAAAAGTACGCCTTCAGGGCAAAAAAAGCAGGTTTTATTGACAAAGAGTTTGAGATGGAAGTAACCGACGATGACGAAAACGGTTTTACTAGTTACCAGTTTTACTTAGAAGCAGAGCCTGAGGAACCAGAATTAGAGCTTATTACACTTGATAACTTGATTTTTGCGAGGGGCAGTGCACAAATCACAGAGTCATCTTTTACAGAATTAGATAACCTAGTGAATTGGCTTGATGAACGACCTTCTCTAGTTATACAGCTGGAAGGACATACTGATTTTGCCGGTAATGATGAGGCTAACATGCGTCTCTCAGAGGCGAGAGTAACATCCGTAAAAGAATATCTACTCGATAAAGGAGTTAAGAAAAATCGAGTTTTAACCAAAGCCTTTGGAGGAACTCAGCCACTTTCACAAGACCGTACAGACGAAGCAAAAATAAAAAACCGACGAGTTGAAGTTAGAGTAATTAGTAGATGACCATTTCCGCCTTAAATATTATGAAAAAATTTGCCTTAATTTTATTTTTCACGCTATCACTCAACATGATATCCCGCGCACAGGAAACTGTAATTTGGGGATCTGAAGTGGTAGACATTTCATCTGAGTATAGTCCATTGGAATACTCGGCCATTCAGGCATTGCATAAACCCAATGTACTCCCAGCAGGCGGAGACAATCCTAATGCCTGGAGACCAAAATCTCAAGACAAGCAAGAGTTCATCATGGTTTCCTTCGATAAGCCAATTATTGCTAAACAAATTGCCATTGCTGAATCGGAAAACCCAGGAGCGATTAAAGAAATATATGCGTATGATGAGCAGTACAACGAGTACAAAATATTTGAACTAACTCCTCGCCAAATACCATTAGAGAGTCGTTTGTTAAATTTGTTTTTTGATGAAACCGAATACAAAGTATTTGCAATTAGAGTTGTTCTAGATGGCGAGGTAGTGCCAGGCTACAATGCGATTGACGCGATTGGTATTTCTCGATCGAATATTCCTATTAATGTATTGATCAACTTAGCACCAGGTGTAGGAACGGTGAGTGTAGATAGACTTAGTACAAATGTAAACAGCCCTTACATAGAACATAGTCCGCTCATCTCCCCAGATGGTAAGAGATTGTATTTCAGTAGAAGATACCATCCAGACAATATTGGAGGCACAAATGATAGTGAAGATATATGGGTCTCAGAGCTCGATGAAGAAACAGATACTTGGAAAACCGCAACAAATATTGGCCCTCCACTGAATACCGAAGGCCCTAATTTTATTTCATCCATTACCATTGTTGATGGAGTAGAAACGCTAATTCTCGGCAATAAATATGGTAAAAAGGGTAGAATGTATACTGGAACCTCTATTTCGTCCAGAGATGGAGATTCTTATAAAAAACCGGTATCATTAGAGATTGAAAACGAATATAATTACAATCCTAAGGCAGATTTCTTTTTAGTTCCAGATGGTAAATCCATAGTTATGTCTCAAGAAAGGGATGATAGCTATGGAGGAAGAGACCTTTATGTTTCTTTTAATCGTGGGGCGCGTGGTGAAACTTGGACAGAGCCAATGAATCTTGGAAATTTAATAAATACTGCAGGAGAAGATTTTGCGCCTTTTCTTGGGCAAGATGGGAAAACAATGTATTTCTCTTCTAACGGCATAAGCGGTTATGGTGGCTCTGATATTTACGTCACCATTAGATTAGATGACTCTTGGAAAAAATGGTCAATTCCTGAAAACCTTGGTTCAGGTGTAAACTCAGCTCAAGATGATCAGTATTTTAGTATACCATCTTCAGGGAGGCACATTTATTTTGCTCGAGGTAAGATAGATGAGGATACAGATATATTTCGCTTTAAAGCTGAGGAGCTGTTTATAGAGGATAATCAATATACGGCTTCAATAGAACAACTTCTGCCAGACGAGCCAAAAGAAATATTTGTTGTAATCATGGGTAATGTCATAGATGCTAAGACGAAAGACCTTTTACCTGGATCAAAGGTTTCGATTGAGCGATTGCCTGATGGTTTGGCACTCGGATCGGTGGTTACTCCGGCAAGCGCTAGCTTTAGTTTTATGCTTAGAGGAGGTGCAAGATATGGTCTATCGGGAGAACTTACTGGATACCTAAGTGAGGGACAAAATTTTGATTTCAATGATTTGAAAGAGTCAGACACGATAAAGACAGACATATTAATGTCGAAAATCGAAAAAGGAGTCTCTATTGTGCTAAAGAATATTTTCTTCGCATTTGATAAAGATGAGCTCAAAACCTCTTCATACACAGAGCTTAAGAGATTGTTAAAATACATGCAAAATGGTGATATTGAGAAGATTGAGATATCAGGACATACTGATTCAGTAGGTGATGACAATTATAACCAAGATTTATCACAAAGAAGGGCGGGAGCAGTTGTTGATTATCTTATTACCAATGGTATAGATCGGAACAGACTAACGTACGCAGGTTATGGTGAATCTAAGCCAGTTGTGCCGAACGACACTAAAGAAAACAGACAACTCAACAGACGAGTTGAATTCAAGATTCTCGAATAGATTAAACAAAAATTCAAAGAGTAATAACGAAGAGCTATTCTGATAAAGTGATATATCGGGATAGCTCTTTTATTCTTGGACTTGGATAAAAAAAATACGCATCTTTTAGCAGTTCTTTGCTCTGCGAATAATCACTTCTATTAAAACTTTCTACAGAAAGGTTATAAAACTGTAGTCCAATGAGATTTTTGAAATTTATTTTCTTCAAGTTTTCTTGTTGAAAATCAATCTGACCAGCATCCGTTTGGTAGGTCATCAAGCGTTCATTTATTTGATCATTATCCGTTACAAACCCGCCAATAGGATCAGTTCCATCGAAAAGGACTGTACGGTCGTTTAAGTACACCATCAATAATGTATGAAAGGGGAACTCAATAATGTCATACCGAAAATCTAGCGAGTCAAGTAAGAGCCCATACAGAGCCGTACTTGTTACACAATCGTAATTTCCCGATAAAAATATATCGGAAAAATTAGCGTTCGTCTTGTAATGCTTTAAGCTGCGATGTACGACATAAAATACACTTTCGAGTAAATGTTCGTCCGATTTTGATTTAGCCCTCAACCTCTCGGCTTTCTTTAGGATTTTATCATAAGATTGTATAATGTGTGCCGTCTGGGCAGAATCTAAAGTTTCATCGACTGCAAGCAGCTCCATAAAAAAATCAACTGAATCTTCAGAGTTATAAGAAATTGTGCTGATATTATAGGTAAAACCTTGACTTACGGCAAGGTTTAAATAGACACAGAACAATATGAAAATAGATTTTTTGATAACTATAAAAGTTTAATATTATTTTAAAGTTAACAAATCATTAAATATACACCAATAGTATTACCTTAACATTACCATCATGATTCTTGCCAATAGTCCAGAAACCCAGTTTGAAACAATACCCGCAGGGATGATCGCGAGAAGCTCATCCTTAAGAATGGAGCATTGGAAGCAGAGGAAAAAGCGATTGGACTTGATACTCGAATACATCTTTGCATATCGAGCATCACTTCAAAAGGCACTAGCAGCTGATATGAATAAATCTCCTCAGGAGACAGACATTTCAGAAATATATCCCGTGATAACGGAGATCAAAGAGGCTCGTAAAAAATTGAGAGATTGGTCTACTCCAGATAGCTACCATAGCAGTCTTACTTTTTTAGGTTCGTCGGCGAGTATTCAGTATGAACCTAAAGGTGTCGTTTTAATTATTGCTCCTTGGAACTATCCATTCAACCTGACTATTGGCCCAATGATAAGTGCAATAGCTGCGGGCAATTGTATTGTTCTAAAACCTTCAGAATTTACTCCCGCTACTTCAAGTTTTATCAAAAAGATGTGCGAATCGCTGTTCGACAAGGATATGGTGCAGGTATTAGAAGGTGATGGAGCGTTATCAGCGCACTTGACTAGCTTACCTTTCGATCATATTTTCTTTACTGGAAGTCCGCAAATAGGTAAACTCGTGATGCAAGCAGCTGCTAAAAATCTCACTTCTGTAACCTTAGAGTTGGGCGGAAAATCTCCAACAATTGTGGACGAGACTGCAGATATAAAAGATGCAGCCAAGAAAATAGCTTGGGCAAAATGGATTAATGCTGGTCAAACCTGTGTAGCGCCAGACTATTTATTTGTGCATGAATCAAAGCGCGATGAACTGATTCGGTCAATTGGTAGATACGCCGAAAAGATTTATGGAGAAGAAAAAAACTATACGAGCATAATCAACGAACATCATTTTTCAAGGTTGAGCGGAGCTATTGAAGATGGCTTGCATAATGGTGGAGAGATTGCTTATGGGGGAAAACTAGACCGACTGTCTTGTAGAATATTTCCAACATTGTTTACTGGATTGTCAGAGGAAAGCACGCTTATGAAAGAAGAAATCTTTGGACCAATATTACCAATCATTGCATACCAAAACCTGAGCGAGGTAATCGCTCAAATTAATGGTCGTCCAAAAGCACTGTCACTCTATATTTTCTCAAAGAGCAAAAAAAATCAGGCTCGGGTTTTAAAGGAAACCAGTTCAGGCACTGCGGTTATCAATGATGCAGTATTGCAGTTTGGTCACCCTTCACTACCGTTTGGAGGCGTTAATAATAGTGGTATTGGTAAGGCACATGGAAGACACGGATTTATTGCGTTTTCTAACGAGAAAAGCATATTGAAGCAAAGAGTTGGTATTACCATGGCGCAAACATTATACCCGCCATTTACCGGCTTTAAAAATTGGATGCTGAATATCTTGCTTAGATATTTTTAATAGAGCTAATTTGCTGTTACATAACATATACTTAAGCAGCGTGTAATTAAGATGAGACAGATCATAGTAGTATTTATCAGTGTTTTTATTTTTTCATGTGGCACCTCTTCGACAGAGGGAGAGAAAATGACTAACAACCTAGAAGGAGATTGGACGGCAAAATGGTCCACTGACCCTACTTCATTTGGAGAAATTGAAGGTATTTCAGATTACTCAATGAACGGAAAATTTATTTTTACTGGTCAAAAATTGAATATTAAGGCGTATGGCTTTGAAGGATGTGTCTTTAGCACAGATACGCTAGACCATAATTTGATGTGGAGTGTAAGCAATGACTCTTTGGAGCTGATCAATGACGATAAAACTCCAGGCATGGTTTATCAAATCAAATCAATGTCCGATGATAAAATTGAATTGCAATTATTAGACGATATCATGCTCACGCTCACCAAGTAATTTGGGCTCAAATAACCAGTCTCTCTTCTACCGAAATTTATAACATAGACATACCTCGGGTGTTACATCAGTATTAATCCATTTCATGTGCATGGCATAAGAGACAGGATTAATGTTAATTTTGTTCTTTTCACGTCCAAAATATGTTTATGAAAAAGGTATTTCTATTTTTTGGAGCACTTATACTGCTTATTCTCATTGCACTTGTTACCATCCCGTTTATTTTCAAAGATGATATTCAGGCGGCTATTGATCGCGAGCTTGATAAATCGCTCAATGCGCAGGTATATTACGATACCAATGATTTCACGCTGAGCCTCATCAAGTCATTTCCTAATATATCTGTTGGTGTAGGGAATTTCGGAATAGTTGGTCAGGGAGTATTTGCCAACGATACACTTGCGTCTATTGGAAATTTTGGGCTTACGCTCGATATCATGTCGGTCATTAAAGGAGACCAAATAAGGATCTTAGATGTAACACTCATGGATCCTAAGATAAAAGTTAAAGTATTAGAAGATGGTCAAGCTAACTATGATATCGCTAAACCTACACAAGAAGCGGCCAGCGAAGAAGATACTGCGCAATCGGCACCTTTAAGCATTGAAATAGCTAACTGGGAAATAGTCAACGGAACAGTCATTTACGATGATGCTACGCTTCCGATGAAGGTAGAAATAGCCTCATTGAATCATCAGGGAAGCGGAGATTTTGCTTCAGATGTCTTTGATATGAAGACAAAAACCACAGCCAGTTCTTTCACAATGAACTATGATGGCGTAAAATATATCAATGATAAATCACTTGATATTGATTTGGTAATGGCTATGGACTTTGAAACCATGACCTTTACTTTCAAAGAAAATCGCGCTGCGCTTAGCAACTTTGGTTTCAATTTTAAAGGTTTCGTAGCTATGCCTTCTGATGATATCAATATTGATATCAATTACTCAGGACAAGATATTTCTATGGTAAGTATTCTTTCATTGATTCCTGGGGCGTATCAAGAATACTTGGAAGGTGTAACCGCTAAGGGTAAGGTTGACTTTGACGGATATGTAAAAGGCATTTATAATGATAACAGTATGCCTGCAGTTTCTGCGAACTTGAATGTTGACAATGGGAGTATTTTGTATGCAGAATATCCTGTTCCGATGGAAAAAATCACCATCAGATCGAATTTTATGTACCCCTCAGCTGACTTGACAGAAACCAGCTTTAATATGGAGAAATTCCAAATGTCACTCGATGGCGAGGATGTCTCGGCATCATTATTTTTCAAAAACCTAGAGGACTATTTCTGGGATTTTAAACTTGATGGAGACGTTGATCTTGATAAAATCACTAAAATATTCCCAATCGAAGGAATGACTTTAGCGGGAAAGATGAACGCAAAATTCCAAACCAAAGGTAAAATGTCGGACTTGGAGGCAGAGCAATACCAAAAATTGAATGCGGCTGGAAGCATGGCGATAAAAGGATTTAAATACGAAAGTCCTGATTTACCACAAGGTTTTGGAATCAGTGACGCCAAAATGACTTTTAACACTAATGAAATTGCGTTAGAAAAGTTTGCTGGAAATGCTGGTAAAACAGATCTGAATATGGACGGCAGAATAACCAATTATATGGCCTATGCCCTGTCTGATAGCGCCACACTTCAAGGTAAGTTGAACTATCGATCAAAACTGGTAGATGCCAATGAATGGATCGTGGCGGAAGATTCTCTTTCGGAAGTTCCGGAGGACACAGCAGCACTGGAGATCGTAAGAATACCAACAAATATTGATTTTGTGCTTACTTCTAAGATAGACAAACTTCTATATGACAACTTGGCGATGAATGCATTTACCGGTGAAGTTGTTGTAAGAGAAGGTAGTTTGAATATGAATAAAGTTAATTTTGAGATGCTCAAAGGATATTTCGAAATGAATGGTTTTTATGCCTCAAGGCCTGAAATACCAGAATACAACTTCGATTTTGGAATCAAGGACCTGAGTATCGCATCCTCTTTTCAAGCGTTCAATACGGTTCAAAAAATGGCACCAATGGCTGAAAAAATGTCTGGTAAGTTTTCGGCAGACCTTAAGCTTACAGGCTTATTGGATAATGAAATGATGCCGATAGAAGATAAAATGCAGGGTTATGCCAGTGTACTTATTCAAGATGGGGCATTAGAGAATCTAGAAATACTCGAGAAGATTGCCCAAGTAACGAAAATATCGAAAGCGGAAGACGGCACATTGACTATGCGAGATGTATCTATGAACCTGGAAATCGTCAATGGAAAGGTGTTTGTACAGCCATTTGATGTGGTACTCGGAGGCAGAAAAACAACAATCTCTGGTAGCACGGCGGTCGATGGATATATGGATTATCAGATGATGACCAATGTGCCCTCTGGCAAGGTTGGAGATGCTGCCAATAAACTTTTATCCTCTTATTTCGGAGGTAAAGAGATACTTAGCAATAGCCTTGATGTAACGCTAGGAGTGACAGGAACTTATGATGATTATAATGTCCGTTTCGTTAGTGCCAAACCAGCTGGTTCGTCTGGCGCTTCGTCCAAAGCCGCTTTGAAGGATGCCGCAAAGGAAAAATTAGATGCCGCTAAAAAGAAGGCTACTGAAGAATTGGCGAAGCAAAAAGCCGAGGCAGAAAGGATCGCCGCGGAGAAAAAGGCAGAGGTGGAGCGAATAGCTAAAGAGAAAGCGGATGAAGCGAAAAGGTTAGCAGAAGAAGCTGCAGCAAAGGCGAAGAAAAAAGCTGAAGAAGAAGCTAAGAGCGCGATTAAAGATATTTTTGGAAAGAAAAAGAAAGATGGAGGGAAAGAATAATTTCCTTTCCAGTAGCGGATACTAAAAACGACGCTCCCAATCTCGGGAGCGTTTTTCTTTTTGTATATATCCAGAATCTAAGGCTTCTCTAAGCACCTCATTCATTGGTGGCCATGAAGTAAGATGATAATTGCGACAATCGTCGCACTCATAAAAAGAGATCGGACCAGAGCCTTCACGATATTCAAAATTAATCCACGCCTGAATCAAAGCCTCTTCCGCGTCTTTAGCACTGAGATAAATTCTTTTACCAGATGGGCAGGACATTATTTTTCGAAGTGATACAATAATATGAGCGTTCCGGTAAAGGCGGGCTTTTTGTTTCCAATAATCTCCATTCGCGCACTTACCTCTGCTTTTGTAATTCCTCTCAAATCCGTTAGGTTGATAAGCTTTGCTTTTAATATCAATTCACTGCCCACAGGAACGGGTTGGTTAAATTTCAGACTATCAATACCATAGTTGACCATCATCTTAAGGTTTTTTGCTTCCAAAATTTGTCCCCACATGTGCGGCAATACAGACAAGGTTAGATATCCATGTGCGATAGTAGTTCCAAACGGACCAGCTTTTGCCTTTTCTTCATCACAATGAATCCACTGATGATCCAAAGTTGCTGACGCGAATTGATTGATCTGCTCTTGGGAGATCTTAAGTGGTAAAGACTCTCCCAGGTCTTGCCCAAGATATTCCGCGAATTCGGCGTGGCTTGAAATGATCAATTGACTCATATTGTTAAATTTTTGTGTGAAGATAAAAAAAACCTCAATGAAGAGCTAGAATTGAAAGCCTAAGCTTACTATTGGGAGTGTTTCTTCTTCTGAAAATGCGATGGTTGTTGATATGACTACTTGGTTGAGAGGGGACAACCAAAAACCAAAACCTTTGCTCGAATGCCAGTCGTTGGATGTTTCGCCGATGAACCAAACTCTCCCAACATCATGAAATCCTGTGATTCCCACACCAACAGGCAAGAGGTAGGTTCTAAACGTAAATAAATTGACCCTTAAATCAACATTATGGTAGAATGAAGTATTACCCACAAATCTTGCTCGTCGATACCCTCTTACATTTGCTCTACCTATTTGAGCACCATTGAAAAACTCAATATCATTGAAATTGTGGCTGAACCCAACTCTATTTCCTAAAACTACTCTTGCAGGTATTTTAGTTGAAAGGTAAAAGATAAACTCGCTGGATATTCGATTGATATCTTCAGTATTGTTATTCAGGGCCAATAGGTTTTCCACTTTCAAATTAGCAAAAACTCCTGTGGATGGGAGCGCTTGGTGGTTACGCGTATCCGCTTGAATTTCTGCACGGTATCCGAGGTATGAAAATGTCCTGTAGATAGCATTTTGATCAAGGTCGCTTTCCGGCGAGCTGATGTATTTATTGTCCTGCTCAGAGAGTTCATATCTAAAATACTGCGGTCCGACTTTGAGCAAGCCCTTTTGACCAAGATGCCTTCCTATACTTAGAAAATTTTCTGATCGTTCGTATTGTATGCGGTAGTAGTCTATCTCATCGTCAAAGCCATTAGCCGCCGCTTCTCCCTGATAGTCGAATTGCGAATTATTACCCAAACCAAAATAATTAGTGACTCCAAAAGGGCGCTGGTATGCAAGGTCGGCGTTGAGATCCCATTTACCAATGATATCATTCAAAGTACCATTGTAATAAAAGTTGAAGCTACCAGTGGCCAGCGCGACATTTCCAGTGAGTTGATGTTTAGAAGCATATGGATCTTTTCGCCACTCTTCCTGATAATGTAAAAAGCCACCTCCTATAAAGAGACCATCATCACGGTTGAATTGAGCTGATATAAGTGGAACAGTCTTATTGTACTCAAAACCGCGTCGGTTATACTGGTTGACCATTGGGTTCTTACTCAATCGTGATTTGGTTTCCGTGGATTGCTCCAGGTCAGTATTTGATTTCAAATCATAAACGACCGTTTTTTTACCCAATCCACTCACTTTCGATTCATCTACAATATTATCTTTATCCTCTCCACCAATAATTCTAACCTTAATTCCCTGCTTTCCTTCTCCTATTATCTCAAACTCATCTTCTCCTTCAAACCCGTAAAGCCTGATTTCATCTGTTTCATCAGGAAGGAAGGTGCGCTCATACATTTTTCTTTTAAGTTCCTTTTTCTTGTTGAGTTTGTTTACCGTGACCTTCGTCCTACCGTCGGGCATTCTTTCTACAAGAAATTTTTCCTCATCATTCGAACCAGTTATTTCTACTTCCTTCGATAAAAATTCATAATGGATGCGGGCGAATCTAGGCATATCGTCCCGGCGAGCTTTCATAATACGGATCATTTCATCAGCCTTCATTTCTTGAATTTTATCTGGCCAGCGCTTAAACGCATTCTCTATTTCTTCATCGGTGAGGTTTTTCTGAATAAACGCAATCTCTTTTTCCCACTCCTCCCATTCCAGCTCGTGAATGAAAGTACGATCGAAAAAACGAGCGCTCGTATTAAACCCGGGTGGGTAGCGCATTTTTGGATAAAAACCTTCCGTATTAGGCAAAGCAAATTTTCTCGTGGCAATCCAAGCAAAAACACCATCAGGCTGAAAAAAAACTTGATCTCTATCTCTGGGGATTGGTCTCCAAGTATGACCTTTTCCATTTTCATTGTCATAGGCGACCCATCGCCATTGATCATCGTGGCGGTCCCAATCACCAATAATCATATCAAAAAGCCGAGATCGCAATGCGAAAGGTTGGTCAATGATTTCGTCATTATCATCGCCGAGTTCCTCTACAAGATCATCTGTGCCATCAATATCGTCACCTGCACCAAAAAACGGTTCAAAGGCGGCTTCATCATTTGGCCGCTCCTCATAAAGCACAGGCATATTTTTGAAAATATCTTGGTATTCACCAAAGCGCGGATCATCCGGAATGTAGACGAGGCTTGGGTTTGTATGATAGATACCAATCGCATCGGCAAGTGGTGGTATAGCAAATGCTCCGTATGGATTTGACGCAGAGATTTGATCCTGAAGCAAGTCAGCGACCAGCGTTTTTTGAAGTGGTGTTGGAATGAGCTTTTCTGTGTACTTTTCCAAAGACCGCAAAACGTATTGTCGACCAGCCGCCGTTTCTAGCCGAAGAGATTTTGTTTGGTTTCCCCCTCCCATTTTCAATATTTTTAATCCGCCATGCTCCGTACCAATATTGAAGACGGGCATTTCTACTGGCTCAGCCCACAGGTCGCGATAGTTTTCGCCAAGCCAAAATTTCTTATTCTTACTGGCGCCCTTATATCTGTCGCTGATCGGTGCTATTATCGTGCTGTCTTTAAAGTCAAAATTGAGCGACTCCCTTTTGGGAATATCTACCTCCTTACTGTACAACTCCATCGAATCTAACCGCTCTTGATTGTCTCCATCATAAAATGAAATGGAAACGTCTTTTGCTTGGCGATAGGTAAGTTTTGCAAAACCTCTGCCTTCAAAGGCATATTTAGAGTATTTACCCTTTTTCACGTTGGATGATTTTGAACCTGAGCCACTCGTAATGAAGTGGTGTCCTTCACGCGCGATATATTGAAGCGAATGCTCATGTCCGTTGACATACACGACATCTTCACACGGCTCCATCATCTCCAAAATGGTATTTCTAACGAGGCGGTATCTTGGATGAGCTATGTCCTGCCTATTGCCCAAAAGGGCTCTGTAAAGAGGATATATACTCCCAATTACTGGGAGAGGAATCCAAAGTTTTCTCTTTACATCAGTCAATGGAAATAAGTGCTGTCTGAAAGTGTAAACTCCTCCATGCGGGCCTTTGGAGTACATTGGGTGATGTCCCGCTATGATCACATGTTTCTTTTTGTTGTTGATAATGATTTCTTCTAGCTGAAGTATTGCGTCGGTGGATGATTTTGCATTACATCCCTCTTCGCCTCCAGGTTTTTCCCAAGGATGAAGCATGTATTGTGTGTCTACTAATATCAATGTAATTTCAGGAGCGATATTGACTTCCACCGGACCAGGACAGGCATTTCTTGGTTGAAAAACAGTATTATCACCTAGATAATCGTCGATGTATTCTTGCATATGTTTCACCTGATCCCAACCTCCGCGACTGCCTTGTTTCCAGTCGTGATTACCGGGAACCATAAATGACTTACCCGGAAATGCTTTGATTAGATCTAATGCAGGGTTGAGTCTTTTCTCGAATAATTGTCTTTTGGGGTGTTCCTTTGATGGAATGCCCATTGGATATACATTATCTCCTAAAAAGATCAAAAAATCGTCAGCAGTAGCCTCAAAGAATTGAGATTTTAAATAGTCGAGATTACTATCCTCAGGGTATTGTGGTTTTCCAGTATCTCCAATAAGATATACGTTGATATCTTGAGCAGATGCAGTCATGCCAATTAAAAGCACGCTCAATGCTGCTAGAAACTTTCTCATTTAACGATCTTTGAAAATTTTAAAATATAACCTTTGTCTCCTTCACCTTCTGAGCTTATGTACAAGTCTCCATTTGGTGCAAAGCAGATGCCTTCTGGTTGGTTCAATATACGAGGGGCGATGGGATAACTGGCCATAATCGATCCTTTTTCATTCAATACGACCATCAGTTTACCAGCTGATGCAATAATGTAATAATACCCATCCGCAGGATTGTACGCAACCCCTGATGGTTCAAATTTTATCCTTTCTTCCTCGTATTCAAAGTCCCGATTGGCCTCAAAAAAATCTTCCAAATCGTCTTTTTCAATCTCAAAAAATGGCTTTTTAATAATTTTTCCTTCTTTCAAGTCGAATGGATACACCGTTTTACCTTTAGCTTTCACGCCATCAATGTCCTCTTCAGCTTTGCAAGCTATAAGTAATGTGCCCTCTTTGGCGTTATAACCCAAACCTTCGGTATCGTTTTCAGCGCTAAGCGCATTTTCAATTTTTTCTGCGGTAGCAAAATCTTCGGTCGTGTACTTAAATACAAATAAATCTCCATCGCTTCTAAGTACATATATGGTGCTGTCAATCAATTCAACACCTTCATAGTCTCCTGGGCGTCCAAATGTTATGGCATTGGTTATTTTTCTTTTGACAAGGTCATATTCATAGACTCGCCCACCTTCATCTTCTACACAAAGCAGTTTTGTTTCATTCAGTAATGTCAAACCTGAGATTTCAGTAAGTACATAGGGAAGAAAGTGTTTGTCAACTGGAGATTTCAAATCATAATAAACATCCACATGATCTGTTATTAAAAAAAGGCTATCGGCACGTTCTCGGAATGAGATGGTATTGCAACCCGCTTCAGAGCCTAATAGGGCAATACCAATGATATAAAAGAAGATAATTGTGAGCCATTTATACATAGTTTGCTTTAAGCTTTAAGAGTATGATTATTTAACAATTTAAAATATATTGGGAGACAATACTAACTGTTGATGTCAAAGGAAGATTCAAAATTACTTGATGAAGTACAACATTTCGCTTTAGAGATTCTCGAAAACAAGATTCCAGAGAATATTAAGTATCATACCACCAAGCATACGCAGGACGTGGTAAAAGCCTGTTATGAAATAGGAGAGCATTCAGGGCTCTCTAGTGAAGAGCTGGAAATATTGGCGTTGGCGGCATGGTTTCATGACATTGGATATCGGGATGTCATTAAAAATCATGAAAAAGTAAGTGCTCAAATCGCGCTAGACTTTTTAGAAAAAAGAGACTTTGATCAAACCAAAGCTGCTTTAGTGGCGGATTGTATTTTGGCAACACAAATGCCCCAATCCCCAAAATCGAAACTGGAAGAAATTATCTGTGATGCAGATTTGCTTCATCTAGCTACCGATAATTATTTCAATAAGGCAACTTTATTACATGAGGAGCTAGAGAAAACGACGGGAAATAAAATAAGTGAACAACAATGGATGGACATGAATAAGAAGTTCATCAAAGATCATGAGTACTTTACAGCATATGCCAAAAAGAAATACGGACCATTACAAGATATAAACCTCCAAAAGGTCAAGAAAAGATTAAAGGCCATGAAAAAACAAGAAATGCAGCAGGTAGTACAACTTGAAGATCAAATAGAAAAGTTAAAGGAGAAACTAAAAAAGGCGAAGGATACTTCTCCTGCCCGAGGCGTAGAAACCATGTTTCGTCTGACTTCCAAAAATCATCTTGATCTCAGTGGAATGGCCGATAACAAAGCCAATATCATGATATCGGTGAACTCCATCATTTTATCAGTGATTGTTTCTGTTTTAATCAGAAAACTGGAAGAGTATCCTCATTTGACAATTCCTGCGTTGATCATGACTACTGTATGTTTAGCGACTATTGTCTTTGCAATTCTTGCTACCCGACCGAATGTTTCTAAAGGAGTTTTTACCGAGGAGGAGATCATGAGTAAAAAAACAAACCTGCTTTTCTTTGGGAATTTTCATAAAATGAAGCGTGAAGACTATGAGTGGGGAATGAAAGAAATGATGAAAGACGCTGATTACTTATACACTTCACTTATTCGTGATATTTATTACTTGGGAGTGGTATTGGGTAAAAAGTATCGCATGCTCAGAATTGCCTACACCATATTTATGTTTGGCTTGGTGATTTCGGTCATTGCGTTTTTAATAGCACAGCAGTTTTTTGCAGCTCCGAGTCCCTATTAGTTCTTAAATAATTTTAGTTCTGTTTTTAGGTTCCGAATGGATCAAACGAATCAGGAGAATCGCGACTATTTTTCTCTCCAAAAAGAATATGTGAAAGTTTCAACCTATCGAGGACATTGAAACTAATATCAAACAACAAATAATAAATTTTCAAATCATTATTGGGTGCATTGGCTGATGCTAAGGAAAAAGACATAGCCGATAAAAACGCTAATAGCGGATAAAAGTCATATCTATCACGCGATAAACCTATTGGGATAAATGTTAAATTCCTTTTAATTTTAGATTATTCAAAAAACATTTGAGCTGGCGCCCTATAGAACCAGCTTACTTTTTAATCTTAATAGAAAGAACCCATGGAAATTAATAATATTCTAGTGCCTATCGATTTTTCGAAATGTTCGAAAAATGCGCTCTTGGTTGCGATAGATATCGCAAAAGCTACCAAAGCCAAAATACATATGATCAATGCGGTTCATGTGCATACGCCACATCCAGATTTTACAGGAGGAACGCTCATTGATGCCATCATCGTTGATTATGAAACTCAGGTAAAAGAATCATTTAAAGAACTAGAATCTGAAATGGTAGAGCTACAAGAGGTGCCACATGAAGCCGAAAGATTTATTTCCTACCTCACAGACGCGATTTACACCGAGTCGAAAAATAAGGATATTGACCTTATTGTGATGGGCACACGCGCCGAGCATGACGGAATGGAGGCATTATTAGGAACAAGAGCCTCTGACGTAATTGAAGCGGCAACCGTCCCTGTCCTAGTTATTCCCGAAAATGTTACTTCTTTTAATCCTAGTAAAATTGGATTTGCTGCAGACTTGGGAGAAATAAAAAATAGCAAAACACTCAAATTCATCAGTGATTTTACGAAGAATTACCATGCGGAAGTCTTAATATTCAGCGTTGCGAAGCACCCAGACGAATTGTCAGAAAAGGAGCAAAAGCAGATGGAAGAATTACTCAGCTATTTTGATAAAGAAAATGCCAGCTGTCGAACAGTGGAGTCAGGGTCTGTAAAGGAGGGGATCAAAAATTTCATTGAAGCACATGAGCTTGACATCCTCGTAATGATTCCGCGAGAAAGATCATTTTTGGAAAAGTTGTTCAGAAAATCTATCACCAAGGCAATAGCTGTTGAGACAAGTATTCCCCTTTTGAGCTTTCACGAATAATCAACGGCACATAAAGTAGATCAAAGTTGAGGAAACTTTGATCTTATTGCGATGCAAGAAAAAACAATAACTCATTCTTGGACGGTAAGTCAATTGTATGATGCTTTTGTTGGAGTTTATGCGGATTATCCCGTAAAATTCAGACCTACGCCAGAAGAGTTTCGTATTCGTCTTACCAAACTCAACTTGGACACTGCACGGTCTATTGCCTATAAGAATGGAGACGATATTATTGGTTTTATTTTATATACGATCAACAACTATCAGGGAAAGATGACCGCCTACAACGGAGGCACAGGGGTGATGCCTCCTTATCGAGGAAAGGGCATTATTGATTTCCTTTTTGATCAAAGTATGGAGGAGCTAAGTATGGCAGGAGCAAATAGAATATTACTAGAAGTGATTTCTACCAACCAATATGCGATCAAATTATATGAGCGCCTCGACTTTGGGTACATCCGGACTTTGAAAAGCTTCAAAAAGAAAAAGACTTATACTCCACCCGTTCCAACAGTTTTACTTAAAAAGGCAAAGACCTTAAAGGCAGAATATAAGGGATTCAAAGACTTTGAAACATCCTTTATCGATAGCGATAACCAATTGCCCTTTAACCTGTCCAACGAGCTACTTTTTGAAGCATATATTCAACATGAATTAGCAGGTTACATTATTTACCAACCTCATGTGGGACGAATAAGTCAAATTGCGGTAGATAATAAACATAGAGGTAAAAAAGTGGCTCGGGCACTATTGCGTCATGCAGAACTAACTAGCGCAAGACCTTTAACAATATTAAATATTCCTGAAAATGAGCAAGAAACCATCGCAGCACTTGAAGCCTTAGGGTTTGAAAACGAGTTGGATCAATATGAAATGGAATATTTGATTTAGGCAAACACACAACCGAGCGGAGAAGCCTGACATTTCCTCTAATAAAAATCAGAAAACTATATTTCGTTGACAGAAGGGATAATTGAGCTCATCTCAACCAACGACCAGTATTGTCGTCAGCTGAATTTTTTCTATCTCAAGTGGAGAGTCTGACATAATTTGTAATTTGCCTAAAATGAGAATCAGTGATATAGCTAAAGTTATTGGCGCAGAATACACAGGCGCAGAGGAGGATATTTCCATTCTAAGTATTGATTCTCGGAAAGTAATTGGCGTGGATCATGAGCTTTTTTTTGCGCTATCTGGCCCAAACAGAGATGGCCATCAATTTATTGAAGAAGCTTTTGAAAAAGGGGTTCGCCATTTTGTAGTTTCAGATAAGCCTACCAATTTTTCTGCTAATTTTTTAGTCGTCAAAAACGTACTGTACGCATTGCAAAAATTGTCCGCTGCGCACAGGCATACTTTTGATTATCCTGTTATCGGCATTACCGGCAGCAATGGAAAAACGATCATCAAAGAATGGCTTTCGACCATGTTGAGCGTCAAGTTCAATCTTGTAAAAAGTCCCAAAAGTTATAATTCACAAGTCGGCGTTCCCTTGTCCGTGTGGGCGATGAATGAGCATCATGAGCTGGCCATTTTCGAAGCGGGAATCTCGGAAATGGGAGAAATGGAAAAATTGGAAAAAATCATCAAACCAACCATAGGTATTTTCACCAATATTGGTAGCGCGCATGATGACGGCTTCAAAAACCAACAGGCCAAAATTCAGGAAAAGCTCAGCTTATTTAGCGGAGCAAAGAAAATAATTTACTGTCTAGATCATGAGATACTTCATCACGAAATAGCGCATCAATACAAAAATGACACAGTTTCTTGGAGCTTAAATAATCCAGAAGCGAACTATTATTTTTATCAAAAAGGAGACGAGCTCTCATTTAGCCAGGGAGAAAAGACACTTATCTTTCGAATAAAGCCATATTCAGGGTTTTATTTGGAAAACTTGATTCATGTCATTGTAGCGGCCAATGAGCTAGGTTTATCTTCAAAGGATATCCAATCTGGTATCGATCACTTAAAGCCAGTGGCGATGCGTTTGGAACTAAAACGAGGCAAAAACAACGTATATCTGCTCGATGACACCTACAATAATGATATCAGTGGGTTAAAGATTGCATTAGAATATCTAGAACAACAGCGCCAGAAGTCACGCACCACCATTATTTTATCAGACTTTCTACAATCAGGGGATGACCATGAGCAGGTATATCAAAAGGTCAAATCAACCATCCAGAATGGTCAGGTTAACCGCATCATAGTCATTGGAAAGGAGATCAGTCGATACCTCAATTTGGAGAAGGTTGAAGTCCTCAAATTCGAATCAACGGAACATTTTTTAAGAGAAAAGCCCTATTTCGGAGATGAAATGGTACTTGTTAAAGGTGCACGAGTATTTCATTTTGAAAGAATTGTATCTGTACTAGAAGAGAAGAGTCACGGCACCATTTTGGAAGTCAATTTCGAGTCTTTGATTCACAACTTAAATATTTATAAAACCAAGCTTAACCCGAAGACAAAACTTATGGTAATGGTGAAAGCCATGGCTTATGGAGGAGGACTCAATGAAATAGGAAAATTGCTCGAATACCAAAAAGTAGATTACTTGGGTGTGGCATATATCGACGAAGCACTAGAACTTAGGTCTAATGGCATCAAAACACCCATTATGGTACTTAATCCGGATTGGAGCCAGCTGAGCCTCATTCAAGACTTCAATATTGAGCCCGAAGTATATAATTGGAAGTTGTTACATGCACTGAACGAATTGGACAATCCACCGAAATTTCACTTGAAGATTGAAACAGGCATGAATCGGTTGGGATTCCGGATGGAGGAGTTGCCAAAAATATTAGATTATATTGTTAATCGATCAAAATTAATCGTTTCTGGCGTTTTTACACATTTGTCTTCATCGGACGACCCAAAGGAAGACGAGTTCTCCCAAAACCAGCTCAATGTCTTCAATTTGGCCTATGAGCAGGCAGTTCAAAAATTGGGTTATGCACCAATGAAGCACTGTCTGAATTCTGCAGGAATTCTGAGGTGGCCCGCATCACAGTTTGACATGGTGAGATTAGGTATTGGTCTTTATGGCTTTGATGCCAGCAGCACCTTGCAAGGTCTAAGGCCGATTAGCGAACTAAAAACATTTGTCTCTCAGGTAAGAGAAGTCCAAGCCGGAGAAAGTATTGGCTATGGTCGAAATGGGCGAATGGAAAAAGATGGTGTTATAGCCACCGTGTCCATCGGTTATGCGGATGGTTACAGTCGAGCTTTTGGCAATGGGCGCGCTTTTATGACTATTGGTGGTCAAGAAGCAAGAACCATTGGTAATGTATGCATGGATATGACCATTCTCGACGTTACTGATTTACCCGTGCGAGAAGGAGATGAAGTCGTGGTTTTTGGAAAAAACCCGACCATTCAGGACTTGGCAACATGGGCTGCAACGATACCCTATGAGATATTAACAAATGTGAATCAGCGAGTAAAGCGAGTTTACATATCAGAGTGATCAGCCCCCACAGCCAAGAAGTTTTTTGAAATCCATATTAGGTAAACCATTCGTCTCAGGTTCCTCTAACTTTTCCTTTTTTTTATCTTTTGGTTTCTCTGAAGTATTGCTGACTATCTCTGGGTTGCTCTCTTTCTTCGCCATACGGTTACTTTTTTATAATTGTATTCTGCTTGCTCTTCTCCCTTAAAATACAAATTTCTTATCATCTTTGCCGCATGGCGAAGGATATTACTGATCTAAAAATAGGGGTACTTGGAGGCGGTCAGCTGGGCCGAATGATGCTACAATCAGCAGTTGATTTTAATCTACAAATAAGTATGATGGATCCTGATGCAAATGCTCCCTGCGCCCATTTAATTGAACATTTCACTGTAGGGGATCTGCAAAATTACGATGATGTAATGGCTTTTGGTGAGCCATTAGATGTCATTACTATAGAGATCGAAAAGGTGAATACCGAGGCTTTGCAAAAACTTTCTGACCAAGGAAAGATCGTTTACCCACAACCTGCGGTCATATCATTAATACAGGATAAGCGTAAACAAAAGACCTTTTATAAAGCCAATAGAATACCTACGGCAGATTTTATTTTAACAGAAAACTTGGCAGAGTTAAAATCGCAGGCTGATTTTTTACCAGCGGTACATAAGTTGGGTAAAGACGGGTATGATGGCCGTGGCGTTCAAATGATTCGTACGAAGGAGGATTTAACTAAAGGATTTGATGCGCCATCGCTGCTCGAAAAACTGGTTGATTTTGAGAAAGAACTAAGTGTAGTAGTTGCCAGAAATGCGGACGGTGAGATGAGTTGTTTCCCTGTTGTAGAGCTAAGTTATCACCCTGAGGCTAATTTGGTGGAGTTCCTTTTCGCGCCAGCTGAAATTAGTGAGGATGTTGTCCATCGTGCGAATGAATTGGCTAAAGAGGTTATTCAAAAAATAGATATGGTAGGCTTGCTTGCTGTCGAAATGTTTTTAACCAAAGATGGTCAGCTTTTGGTCAATGAAATAGCGCCAAGAACACACAACAGTGGCCATCATACGATTGAGGCAAATGTCACTTCACAGTTTGAGCAACACATTCGAGCCATTTTGAACTTGCCACTTGGAGATACAAGTCCGAGAGCACCTGCAGCTATGGTCAATGTACTTGGCGAAGAAGGCTTTACAGGGGAAGCCAAGTATGAGGGCATGAAAGAACTTTTGGCCATGAAAGATGTACATGTTCACTTATATGGAAAAAAGATAACCAAACCTTTTCGGAAAATGGGTCATATTACGGTGCTCGGAGAATCTGTTGATACTTTGAAGTTGAAAGCAAGAAAAGTAAAAGAAACACTAAAAGTAAAATCATGAGCAAGCCATTGGTAGGTATTATCATGGGAAGTCAGTCTGATCTTCCCGTAATGAAAGAAGCAGCAGAGTTTCTAGAAGAAATGAATATTGAATTTGAACTAACCATCGTCTCTGCTCATAGAACGCCACATAGAATGATTGAATATGCCGAAAACGCGGCAAAGCGCGGGTTGAAAACGATCATTGCCGGAGCAGGCGGAGCAGCACATTTGCCAGGCATGGTCGCGTCGATCACTACCTTACCTGTTATTGGCGTCCCTGTAAAATCACGAAACTCTATCGATGGCTGGGACTCGGTACTCTCTATTCTTCAAATGCCAGCGGGAATTCCCGTAGCAACGGTAGCATTAGACGGAGCAAAAAACGCCGGCATATTGGCCGCTGAAATTATTGGAGCCTTTGACGAGAAAGTGTCGAAAGCGCTCGCTGAGTATAAAATTACCCTACGAGATAAAGTATTAAAGTCAGTCGAAGAAGTTGAGCAACAGGGCTGGAGAGGTCGTAAGATTGGGTTTTAGATAAAAGCGGACATGCCAATTTATCAGTCTCAAACCTAACAAACAAAGCGATACCTTTGAAAATTTTTACCAAATCACTAGCAATAAGGTGAGGGTTGTTTCAAATATCTTAAAGGGTATAGCTAGACTAATAATAATGCAATGAGAATTTGTATACAGGACAATCCTTAAGAGGGAAATTTTAGGTTCTACGCACTCGCATGATGATCTTCATCTACCATTTCTGGTGATTTCGGAAAGATCAACGAGAAAATAATGGAAAAGAAAAGGACGCCCATAATCACACCAAATGAGGCGAAAATGGGAATATGAACATGTTCTACGCCGAAAACCCATCCAAGTCCTTGTTGAATGATTTCCATTTCCAGCATCATTTTGACCCCAATGAAAATGAGAACAATAGATAAACCTTTTTGTAATAGATAAAATTTATCAAGCACGTTGGCCAATAAAAAGAACATGGCTCTGAGACCCATTACAGCGAAAATATTGGAGGTGTAAATCACGAACTCGTTTTGTGTAATGGCAAAAGCAGCAGGAATGGAATCTACAGCAAATATTAAATCCGTAGACTCAATTAAAAGAATGACGAGAAACAAACTGGTAAAGACTCTTTTACCATTTTCCCTGATCATAAACTTTCCGCCTCCATCAGATGAAGTAAGGGGAAATATTTTTTTGGCCCATTTGACAATTGGATTTTTCTCAGGCTCAATTTCCATTTCTTCATCCTCCATAAATATTTTAACACCAGAATAAATAAGGAAAACCCCAAATATGTAAAGAATCCAGTGGAACTGTGTAATCAATATGGCACCTAAGAAAATAAAAATAGCTCGAAAGACGATCGCTCCCAGAATGCCCCAAAATAAGATATTATGATAATATTCCTCTTTGACATTGAAGTACCTGAGTATTAAAAGTATGACAAATATATTGTCAATAGATAAGGCTTTTTCTGTTACATAAGCCGAGAAAAACTCCCAAGTGGCCGCTTCTCCTTCACCATAAAAGTAAATAGTAAAACCATAAACCACTGATACTGAGACCCAGAAAAGAGTTTGAATAAGGGCTTCTTTTTGCGAAATTTTGTGATTTTTCTTGTTGAAGACTCCAAGATCGACGATTAGAAAGGCGATGATTAATACACCAAAAACACCAAAGAGTAACAATTCATTTTCTCCACCAAACATAAAATTTTATTAAAGACGAAAGCGTTTTAAAGTGTTGTTAAATCTGGATTGCACCAAGTAAAATACAGAAAATAAAATGAATTGAAAAATGGATAAATGGATCGAGGAAAAACAAAACATTTATCGATCAAATTAATTAGTTTTATATCATGTCCTATTTACTTATTGACATATTACTTTGTATCCTTCTCTATGGTATTTTGTTTGCTATTATTCTAAAGAATAAATGGTCTTCAAAACCTAGAGATGATCAAGATGATAATGACGATGGAGGAATCATTGATTGGACGCCCCCTAAAATAGATCTTCCACCGGGTGTTTCACTTCCCGGAGACCCAATATTCGTTCGAGATAAAGAGGATGCACTTATAGAGCAATAAGGATAACTTGCTTTATATTTTTGCCTTTGACCCAAAATTATATGAAAATCCCTGGTCGTGACCTGATACCAAATGTTGACTTTAGAAGTCCGATTGAGTTTAGAAGTCCAATAGAATTTCGAAAGAAACGAGCCAGAACAGGATTGGCACCTGGAAGTATTATTTACACTGGCGAGATTTACACAGAAAAAGTACGCGTTGAAGTCATAGACTATAACAATGACGAAATCACTGAATTAGCCATCGTTGATATTTCTGAGTTAGAGAAGTATAAAAATTCAGACAGTGTTACATGGGTCAATGTGCAAGGGCTGCATGATGTTGAAATTATTGCAGAAATAGGCAACATTATGGGGCTTCATTCTCTGACTCTCGAAGACATAGTAGATACGCATCAACGTCCCAAGTTGGAAGAGTTTGACGATTACTTGTTTATCGCGCTTAAAATGTTGAACCATGATAGCAAAACAGACAAAATCGATGTAGAGCAGATCAGTTTGATCATGCATCAAAATTTTGTTATTTGTTTTCAGGAAAAGCCGAAAGATGTACTGGATGATGCTCGTAAAAGACTCAGGAACGGTAAAGGGAAAGCCAGAAAGCGAGGTGCGGATTATTTGGCCTACATGCTACTCGATGTAATTATTGACTATTATTTTGAAACACTTGATAGCGTATGGGAGAAGACAGAAAAGCTAGAAGAAATGGTTATTTCCAACCCAGAGCGCATCGAATTGCGAGATATTCAGATGCTCAAGAAGGACTTGATTCAACTTAAAAAATTTATAGTTCCGCTGAAAGATGCTATTTATGCCTTGATAAATAGAGACAACAACATATTTCAGGATTCTACAAAAATCTTCTTGCGCGATTCGAACGACCACATAGAACAAGTGATTGAAAACCTTGATACTTACCGCGAAACACTCAGCTCGGTCATGGACTTGTACCTTTCACAGCTCAGCATCAAAATGAATGAAGTCATGAAGGTGCTTACCCTCATGTCTACCATTTTTATTCCTCTGACTTTCATCGCTGGTGTATACGGAATGAACTTCGAACATATGCCTGAGTTGGGCTGGGAGTATAGTTATCCCTATGGTTTTTACGCTCTGTTGGGGTTGGTAGGCATAGGCATGTTCATATTCATGAAGCGTAGAAAATGGTTATGATTCGATCAATTGCAAGTCGATAAAGCTACGATAAGCACCTTTGACTGACATAAGCTGCTCATGGTTGCCTTCTTCTACAATGCTACCTTTTTCGAGTACGTATATTTTATCCACAGATTTGATGGTGGCAAGACGATGCGCAATCACAATCGTAGTTCTTCCTTTCATAAGTTCATTTAAAGCCTCCTGAACCAAATGTTCAGATTCGGCATCCAATGAGCTGGTAGCTTCATCGAGTACTAAAATTGCGGGATCTTTTAGTATCGCTCTCGCAATGGCAATTCTTTGACGTTGGCCACCAGATAACTTTACACCACGCTCACCTACGATTGTTTTCATTCCTTCCGGAAATGTTTCAATAAAGGAGAGTGCATTCGCCTTTTCTGCTGCATTTCTAATCTCCACAGTTTCAGCGTCAGGTTTTCCATATCTGATATTTTCTTCTATGGTACCACCAAAAAGTATGACCTCTTGCGGGACGATACCGATATTTCTTCTCAAGCTGTGTATACCTATTTTGTCATGCTCTTGGCCATCTATAAGAATGTGACCAGCATCGTTGGGGTAATAATTCATCAGCAATTGCAAAATGGTAGACTTTCCTGCGCCACTATGTCCAACCAAGGCAATCTTTTCGCCTTCATTTACCTTGAAGTTCACTTTATCGAGCACTTGAATTTCAGGTCTGGTAGGGTAGCTAAAAGAAACGTCTTCAAAACTCACGACCCCTTTCGCCCGAACAAAATGTTCGCTGTTCAAATCCTCGGCTTCTTCTTTAAGTATATCAAGCACACGCTCTGACGAACCTACGGCTTTTTGCACTTGACCAATGAGGTCACCCAATCCCGCGATTGAAGCACCAATAAAAGTGGTATAAAGAACAAAAGACAGCAATTCACCCACCGTCATATCGCCAGCTTGGACCAAAATAGCGCCGTACCACATAATGGCTACAATAGTGCCGAATAGTGCAAAAATGATAAAAGAGATGAAAGCTGCTCGGTACTTGGCCACTGACAATGCGGTATTCACTACCTCATTGATGGATTTCTTAAAGCGGAGCACTTCAAGCATTTCAGAAGTGAAGGCTTTTACCGCCTGAATCGATTGTAAAGTTTCCTCCACGATGATATTCGAAGCGGCTAATTGGTCTTGGGTAAGTTTGGATTTTTTCCGAATGAAACGGCCAAATATCATAGCCGCTGCAATGACCACAGGAAAAATGGCCAACATAAATACGCTCAATGCAGGAGCAGTATAAAAGATGAGCAACAGGCCTGTGATCAAAATAACCGTTTGTCTTATTAGTTCAGCAAGCGTGGTAGAAATGGTCGTTTGTAATAGTGCGACATCATTTGTCATTCGACTGGCTAGTTCACCAGTTCGGGTTTTGTCAAAAAAAGTCATGGGCAACATGACCATTTTTGCGTAAAGCTCTGTTCGGATATCGGCCGTGGCTCGTTCAGTAACGAAAGCAAACAAGACCACTCGGAAAAAAGAAACAATGCTTTGAAAGAAGAGAACCCCAATCAATAAAAGTGCAGCTTGGTTAATGTCGGTAAAAATCCATTCTTTTTTACCCGAAGCGATATCAATGAGCTTGCCTGAAACGAAGGGGAACGCCATGAACATTCCAGAGGAAATAAATAGGAGAACAATACCTATGAAAAACATCCATTTGTGTGGAAGTATATATTTAAATATTCCAAGAAGTTTCTCTAATCCCTGCTTATCTAGCCTTTTTTTAGGCTCTTTTTCACTCATATAATTCTTGAGAATGTGCTAATATGACTTAGCATTTTAAACGATTTTTAATTTGAAGGAAGCACTACTTTCCCTACAATATCATATTGAATGGTATCTTGAAGAATCATTTTTTGAAAACCCCAAACCTTATATTCTGACAACACGCCTGACTCGTCAAATAGAAGCCGAAAGTTTCGCTCGTGCTGAAAGATATCTTTGTCTTCAAAATACTGACCTGATACGAGGGCAATTTCTTCATTATACTTTACCGTGAATCTTTTGATTGGTACGGGTTGATCTTTCTTTCTGGAATAAACCAGAGAAGCACCATCCTTTTCAATGTCAAATGCGCCGATATAACTGTTTTTATTTAGTGAGAAATCCTTGATCATTTGAAATTCTTTGGTAAACCTTGTTGAATCAGGAAGAAAAGTGATCTCTTCAAACTGCTCATCCATTTTTACGGATTTTTGCACTTCGACTTGCATTTTCGCAAGTAGTTCACCTTGACTTACGAGCAGCGAATCAAGCGCAAAGTATTGCTCAACTTCAAAGTCAGACATTGTCTGGCAGGAAATCAAAAGACCAAAGGCAAAAAGGAATACCGATTGCTTTATATTCATCAAAACAGCTCGTCCCCTGTCATTTGTGCAGATTTCTCAACGCCCATCAATTTCAGGATTGTTGGCGCCAGATCACCTAATTTTCCTGGCTTTAACTCAGGATGAAAGTCATCGTCTACAAGAATACAAGGAACTAAATTGGTCGTATGCGCAGTGTTTGGGCTTCCATCAGGATTTATCATCATATCGGAGTTGCCATGATCGGCAATAACTATAGTGCTATATCCATTGGCCAGCGCTGATGCAATGACAGATTCTGCGCATCCATCAACTGTTTCACAGGCTTTCACTGCAGCTTCAAAAACACCCGTATGCCCAACCATGTCAGGATTGGCAAAATTGAGGCAGGTAAAATCTACTTCTCCTTTTTCCAATTCTGCGATGATCTTATCTTTAATTTCATTTGCACTCATTTCTGGTTGCAAATCATAAGTAGCGACTTTTGGTGATGGACATAAAAGCCTCGTCTCACCTTCAAATTCTTGCTCACGCCCTCCCGAAAAGAAAAATGTCACGTGAGGATATTTTTCTGTTTCAGCGATACGTATTTGCTTCTTGCCATTATTAGCCAGCACTTCTCCCAAGGTCATTTCTAGGTTGTCTTTGTCATAAACCACTCTCACGTTTTCGAAGGTGTCGTCATAGTTGGTCATCGTCAGGTAGTAAAGATCTAGTTTCGCCATATCCTGTTCAGGAAAGTCCTTTTGGGTAAGCACCTCAGTGATTTCTCTTCCTCTATCTGTTCTAAAATTGAAACACATGACGACATCCCCTTTCTGAATTTGAGCAATAGGTTCGCCCTGAGATTCGACTATGAGTGGTTTGATAAACTCATCAGTCACCTTACTGTCGTAAGAAGCTTGAATAGCAGCTTGTAAATTATCCGTTAATTCACCTTCACCTTTGACCATGGCATCATAGGCTAATTTTACGCGTTCCCACCTTTTATCTCTATCCATGGCGAAATAGCGGCCGACCAAAGAAGCAATCTTCCCAGTGGTTTCAGCCATGTGGTCTTCCAATTCCTTAATAAAGCCTAGGCCACTTTTTGGGTCGCAATCTCGACCGTCGGTAAACGCATGAACGAAGACATTGGCACATTCATTTTCCTTTGCTGCGGTGAGTAAGCCTTTCAGGTGATTTATATGAGAGTGAACACCACCATTCGACACCAAGCCAATAAAGTGAACATTTTTGTTTTCTTTCTTAGCATAATCAAAAGCCTCAACAAGCGCTGGATTACTGGCCAATGTTCCATCTTCTGCTGCTTGATTGATCTTGACAAGATCTTGATATACTACTCTTCCTGCACCAATATTCATATGGCCTACTTCAGAATTTCCCATCTGACCTTCCGGCAAGCCAACGGCCAATCCAGATGCTTCAAGAGTAGTATGAGAATATTTATCATATAAGCTATCAATAAAGGGTGTTTTTGCTGCGTCAATAGCGGAAACTGCTTTATTCTGGGCGATTCCCCACCCGTCGAGGATCATGAGTAGTACTTTCTTATTCATCGTACAAATATAATACGCATTGTAGAGGTAATCAGATGATTGCGACGATGAATCATAGAGAAAATGGTCAGGGGTACAGATATAATGAGAAATAGAGGTTAAGATCTCAGGTCAATACTGAGAAAGCTATTTGCTAAAAAGACTTGACTTTTTCAGGATAGGTCAATCAAGCTATACGGCTTGAACTGATTAGGTCAAAGAACCATTTTGCACAGATAACTTGAATCTGTGAATTAAATGAAAGGGTATTCGAATGTTTAGCGCTTGATCTTGAAATAGTTGAGGGATATTATTTAATTTCCGTATTGCTATCAATATCGTTTTAATGGCATTATTTTAGTGCAACTAATTTTATGAAAACCATCACGTTTATCTTATTGCTCTCATTTTTTCCCTTTCAGGACAATATCACTGTAAATATTGGTCAGGCTTTGAAAGCAGGTAGCTCTAAAGAGCTTATCAAATACTGTAATTCAAATATTGAAATTAAAATTGATGGAAATGGAGCCAATTATAGTCTGAACCAAGCAGAGGAGGTTTTAAAGAGCTTTTTCTTAAACAATCCACCACGCAACTTTACTTTTATACATCAAGGTCAGTCACCAGAAGGCTTAAAATACAATATAGGCAGTTACAAGATGGGCGATGGCAGTTATCGAGTAGTGATGGTAATTAAAGATATAAAGGGCAGTTTAAAAATTGATACTATTACTTTTAGTAAAGAATAGGCTCAGAAATCAATAGCTATCCGTAATTTTGCGGTTCAATGGCGTATCCTTACTTATCCGAGCAAAATATAAGATTCTTCATAAAGAATGCTCTCGCTGAAGACATAGGCGATGGTGATCACAGCTCTTTGGGTTCCATTGCGGACAACCAACAGAGCCGTGCAAAGTTGATTATAAAAGATGTGGGTATCATCGCAGGACTGGGTTTAACTGAGCGAATATTCAAATTTGTTGATAAAGACCTAAATATCAAATACTTCTACAAGGATGGAATGTTGGTTCGAAATGGGGACATTGGGTTTTATGTTGAAGGTAATGCACAAAGCATCTTGAGTGCAGAGCGGTTGGTGCTCAACTGCTTACAAAGAATGAGCGGAATCGCCACTTACACGAATCACCTTGCGGGACTTATAAAAGGAACAAAAGCCAGAATACTCGACACTCGAAAAACAACGCCTAACTTCCGACTACCCGAAAAATGGGCTGTTTCCATTGGTGGCGGAGTGAATCATCGCTATGGTTTATATGATATGGTGATGCTGAAAGACAATCATATCGATTTTGCCGGAGGTGTAAGAGAAGCCATATTATCTACCGTAGACTATTTGAAAAAAAATCAACTCGATTTAAAAATAGAGGTGGAAGTTAGAAACTTAGATGAACTTAGCGAGGTATTGGAAACCGGGCATGTCTTTCGAGTTTTACTCGACAACATGTTGCCTTCTGGCATTAGGGAATCTATTCGGCTAATTGACGGGCGCTTGGAAACTGAGGCTTCCGGGGGCATTACAGAGAGAAATATTAGTGACATTGCAGAAACGGGCGTGGATTATATCTCCGTAGGTGCACTCACACATTCGTATAAAAGTTTAGATATCAGTTTAAAAGCATTTTAACAATAATGATCGTAAAAACAAGGAAGTATCAAATGCCAACAGGCGTTTATATTAAGCAGGCATTTGTTGGTATACTCAAGCAACAATGGTGGGTGGCACTCATTTATTTGGCTATTTGTGCTGGATATTTTATCATTCCAAGTTGGTGGTGGATCATTGGCGCAACCATCGCGCTGACTTTGTATCTTTTATTCTGGTTAATCCAATTTGCCGGAGTTACACAGCTGGAGCAAGGTAAATTTATGTTTCAAAAAATGTCCTATGAGATTAGCAGCCAACAGATATTGATGAAAATCAATACTAAACAGGGGATGCCATTAAAGTGGGATCAAATTAAGTCTGCAAAAAAAGGTAAAGACGCCTTTACGCTCACCATAAGCAAAGCGCAAATTCTTCATTTTCCTTTTAGAATTTTTAATAGTCAAAATGAAATAAGGTTTATTGAGACCGTATTAAGAAGAAAGGGACTCATTAAAGAGAAATGACCCGTGAGGATTATCTCCAACAAGCCAAATCAAAAGCAGCAAAATTCTGCGCTTACAAAGAGCGCGCACCTTTTGAAGTAAAAGAAAAATTATCCAACTGGGAACTGACCGATCATGAATCGGAATCAATTATCGAATATCTTGTCAAGGAAAAATTTCTGGATGAAAAAAGATTCGCGCGTGCTTATTGTCACGATAAATTTGAGTTTAACAAATGGGGACGCGTGAAAATTCGGATGATGATTTCTAAGTATCAGTTGCCAAGTCAAGTTGTAGACGAGGCGCTATCTTGCATTGATCAAGAGAAATACTTCCAGTTGATTTTAAAGTTGTGTGAGGAGAAATGGGCGAAACTCCGCCGAGAAACCGACTCTTTTAAAAAGAAGAGTAAAGCCGCTAATTATTTGTTGCAAAAGGGGTTTGAGGCAGATCATTGCTGGGCTGCAGTGAATCAGATGTCGTAGATCTGTCATTTAATGAATTATTGGCTTCTCTTGCAACCTTTGTGCCTTTAATAAACGTATTGCGCTTATGAACACACTACTTATAATATTCATTTTTGGTCTTCAGCAACCAGATTTAAACACGAAGGATAAACTCGCAATTCAAGGATTTGATCCAGTTAGTTATTTCTCAAACGCACCTAGAGAAGGGAATGCGAAATATCAGTCAACTTTTAATACAGCCATTTACTATTTTGTAAATGAAGAAAACCAACGAAAGTTCATCGCTAATCCCCAAAAATATGAACCTCAGTATGGAGGGTGGTGTGCTTTTGCCATGGGAAATGATGGGACAAAAGTGAAAATTGACCCTGAAACCTATAAAATTGTCGATGGAAAATTATATCTATTCTATAACTTTCTGTGGACTAATACCTTGCCTCTTTGGAATGAAAATGAAGTAGTTTTGCGGATTAAAGCAGACGAAAATTGGCAAGAAACCATTAAAAATTGAATGATTTACTTTTGTTGATAAGTAGTATATCCGAAATGGATCATCTGATGCCCTATTGAATATGAATAATTTGAATCTTTCAGCGCTACAGCTTCTAGACCAGCTAAAACTGGTGATCGGCCAATTATCCTCAGAGCAGTATCGGGCACCAATTAATATTTTGAGCAATGCAAGTATAGGTCAGCACTTGCGCCATACACTAGAGTTTTTCATTTGCTTGTTTGATGCCAAGAACGAGGGTAAGCTCAATTATGACAATCGGAAGCGAGATCAGTATATAGAGCAGGATAAGGATTTTGCCCTAAGCATTGTTCAATCGATAAAAGAGCTATTACAAAAGGAGGACAATGATTTTCCACTTCTCCTCGAAGCTTGTTATGACCAGAATCAGTCGGAATTGACGATTATAAAAACGAACTACAACAGAGAGATCGCCTATAATATTGAACACACCATTCATCATATGGCTTTAATTAAAATTGGGATCAGAAGTGTTGCTGAAAAGGTGGTCTTACCAGAAAATTTCGGTGTGGCTATTTCAACAATCCGCCACAATCAGAATAGTTAAATATTGAATTTCTGGCAGAAAAAATGGTTTAAGCTCACCCATTGGGAATTTTGGCCATTTTCAGTTTTCTATTTCCCTATCTATTTTTATTTCACTTGGCTTGCTATCAAGTCTCGCTCATTTTTCTTTTTTACATCTGCCAATCCAAAAATTGATTTTGGTGGCATGCTTGGAGAAAAGAAATCAGATATTTTCAGCCAAATACCTTCAGCCTTCATCCCAAAAACTGTGCTTATCAAAGCTGGTGATTGGAACCATGCACACAAAGAAGCAGCGCAAATTGGCTATCCATTGATTGCTAAGCCAGATATTGGCGAAAGAGGAAGGCTGGTGGAGAAAATCCACGATCAGAAAGCACTCAATGAATATGTACAAAAATGTCCAATTGACTTTTTGCTCCAAGAACTCGTAGAGTTTCAGACGGAACTTGGTGTGTTTTACGTCAAGCTGCCCACTGATAGCAAAGGCCGAGTTACTTCTGTAGTTCAGAAAAAATATCTGTCAGTTATTGGAGATGGTAGAAGTACTGTCCAGCAGCTACTTCAATTAAACCCTCGGGCTCAACTTCAGGTGAATTTCAAACATGATCGGCTGGCAAATATCTTGAAAACTATTCCTAAAGAAGGACAAGAAATGATTATTGAACCTATTGGCAATCACAGCCGGGGCACGATATTTCTTGATAAAACTGAGGAGATTGATGAAAAACTGATCTCTGCCATTGATCAGTTGGCACGTCAAATCCCTGAGTTCTATTTTGGTCGGTTTGATATACTTTGCAAATCCTTCAATGATTTAAGAGAGTTAAAACATTTTAAAATTGTAGAGTTAAATGGTGCTGGTTCTGAGCCGGGCCATATTTACGATCCAGCGTTTTCATTATTGGAAGGATATAAGGTCGTGCTGCAACATTTTCGAATGCTTTACTTAATAAGCAAACAAAATAAGCAGCGAGGTTTTTCCTACTGGAGTTTTAAGGAAGGGATGGATAAATTGAAAACCATAAAAAAGCATAATCGGTTGATTGAGCCATTAATATGAGCGTTTTTCAAGTATTATTTGTCTCTTTTTCAGTAAGTTATCTTGGATCTATTCCACCGGGAACGATCAATGTAACTACCATGCAATATGCGCTACTTGGTCAAAAAAGGAGTGCTTTCTACTTTGCAATAGCGGCTTCTTTGGTGGAGTTTTTTTATGCTGGTCTTACGGTACAATTTCAAATTTTTTTAAGTCAAACAGCCGGGTTCTCTAATTATTTTCAACTGATTGCTGGGGTGGCCATGATCGTTTTAGGCGTGGCAAATTTGTTGTCGAAAAAAACAAAAATCAACCTAAGCACTAGCCAAGGTTCTGGAAGACATGGATTTAAAAAGGGTGTGATTCTGGGGTTGGTCAATCCGCTAACCATCCCTTTTTGGCTAGCCATTACGGCATACCTTCAAGGAAATGGCTTTATTTCTCTAGACGGTAAATTGTTCTGGTATTATTTGATTGGAATTTCTGCTGGTACTTTCTCACTGCTACTGACAGTTCGCAGCTTGGGAGTAAAATTTAAAAGAATTGCAGAAAATCATTTTTTAGTGCATCAATTGCCAGGCATTATTTTCTTACTCATGGGGCTTTGGAATTTAATCGGGCTTCTGTTCTGATCTTTTTATTCAAATCGAAATTGATATAAAATGACCGCAGCACCATGGTTATTACCAAAGGTATCATCGCACTATGAAGAGGTTGTGGTAGGGCTCCCCAGATAACCAACAAGATGATGTACCAGATTCCGATAATTTTGAAAAATGTTGCGAAGACTTTGCGGTATTTCTTTGTCTCTAAGAAAAACACGATAGGTATGAAAATCGGAATTGCCCAAAGAAGATTATAATTCATTTTTGACAGGTGATCTGTACCCAACCATAAAAAAGTACACCACCAGCCAAATATTCCAACAAACGTAAAGAGAACGACATCTATCCATTTGCTTCGTTTCATTGTTTTAAAGTCACGATTAGTAAAAAATCCCACAACAAAAAAAAGTAATACAAAGGTGTTGAAAGGTGTGAAAACCCCATTTTCAAAGGTTTCCGGTTTTGACTGATAGATGTAGTTTGTTTTTTTAACAAGCGGAGGCGAAGTTTCACCGCGCTTAATTTGCGCGCTTTTAAATGCTTCTGTTACATAGTCGGGAAGGAATAGATACTCATCTGTGTTGGCCACTTTATCTATCTGGCTTCCGAGACCTATGTCTATGATCCAATCACCCCAAGGCTGATATTTGAGATATTTATCCATTAAATCACGAATGGTAACGCCTTCTTCCACATAATCATTGGTGAAATTGATCTGACCAGGAACGGCTTTCTTGATCACTTCTTTGATCTTCGTCGCACAATTATCATAAACGTAATTGTAATTATATTCTCTGTTTTCAGGTTGATAGTTTTCTTGCAAAAAGTCAAAGACCATTTGTTTTTCCTCTGGAGTAAGATTTAAAACAAGTTCTGTAATAGACCGATTATCGTCTTTATAATAAGCGACGTACTTTGTATAATCTGCTAGTCCTATACTGTAGCGCATTTTGCCTCTTGCAAAATTCCAAAAGAAATTTTTTTGTTTAAAGTTGAAAACCCCATAATGATAGATCCAATTGATATTAGCCGCGGGATCGTATACTCGAATGCCACTATGACCGAATGCAGAATAAAGTTCACCTTGATACGGACCAAAAGTTAAAACGGAGATTTCACCTTTGTCACTCAGGTTTATTCCGGCCTTTAAGCCTATCGAAAAACAAATAAATAGGGGAATTATTAGAGACTTTAAATTCAGTTTGGGCATGTTTGACTAAGTTTATGAGTTCATGTACATAAGCATAAGCGATACATTTCAACTTGCCTCAAAGCTAAGCTTTAAGAGGATAAAAAATGCATGCCAGATCTATTGGAGTTTTACTCGATCGCGTATTAAGAGGAGCTCCAATATCGTTGGATTGCCGTTGAGTATATCCGTAGAGCCTACCACTGCCTGTAATCTCAGATGTCCGGAATGCCCAAGTGGTTTGAGATCTTTTACGCGACCAACAGGAAAACTTTCCACGGAGTTATTTGATAAGTTGATCGAGGAAATTCATGAGACTTTGTTTTATCTCATTTTTTATTTTCAAGGGGAGCCTTACTTGCATCCGGAGTTCTTACAAATGGTGGCAAAAGCAAAAGCAAAGAAAATTTATACAGCCACGTCAACCAATGCTCATTTTTTGGATAGTGAGAACGCAAAAAAAACGGTTTTGTCAGGTTTGGATCGAATGATTATTTCCATTGATGGTGCAAGTCAGCAAACGTATGAAGCTTATCGAAAAACCGGAAAATTGGATAAGGTTATCGATGGTACGAAAAACATACTTAAATGGCGAAAAAAACTTAAAAGCAAAACGCCTGCGGTAGTTTGGCAGTTTTTGGTTGTCAAACCAAATGAACATGAAATTGAGACAATCCGCAAACTGAGTAAAGAACTCGGAGTTGACAAAGTCGCGTTTAAAACTGCACAAATTTATGATTACGCCAATGGAAACCCACTAATACCAACAATCGATAAGTATTCTCGATACAGGAAAGTTGATGAAAATAATTATGAGCTAAAGCATAAAATATTTGATGAATGCTGGAAAATGTGGCATTCATGTGTGGTAACATGGGATGGTAAAGTAGTGCCGTGTTGTTTCGATAAAGACGCTCACTTTACGTTAGGGAATATCCAGCATGAAAGTTTTGAAACTGTTTGGAATAGTTCCTCCTATAACTCTTTCCGAAATCAGCTACTCAACGGACGAAAGGAGATAGAGATGTGTAAGAACTGCACGGAAGGAGGGAAAGTTTGGGTTTGAGTTACCAATATTTCTTGATCACGGTGATAAGTTCTTGGTGAACAGCACTAGCAGCCACTATTTCTCTTCCAAACAATGCGTTATTTCCCCCAGAAAAGTCTGTAACAATTCCATTTGCTTCTTGTACAATCAGAATCCCTGCAGCTACATCCCATGGGTTTAGGTTGTATTCAAAAAAACCTTCATATCTCCCGCAGGCAACATAGGCCAGATCAACTGCCGCACTTCCTTGTCTTCTGAGCCCGTGTGAATTTTTCATGAGATCGTTCAGAATGGCCAAATACTCGTCAATCTTACTAAAATTATGAATGGGAAAGCCAGTAGCAAAGAGACTTTCGTCAATGGTTGAAACCTGCGTAACTTGTATTGCCTTGTCATTCATAAATGCGCCGTGACCCTTGGTAGCATAGAAAGTTTCATTTCTAGTTACTTCATGGATAACCCCAGAAACTAAGCTGTCATGATGCAAAAGCGCGATACTGACTGAAAATGGGGGTAGATTATGAACAAAATTGGTCGTTCCATCCAAGGGATCGATGATCCAGGTATATTCTTTATCAGTACTGTTGGCAGTATCTTCTTCAGTAATAAATCCTGCATCAGGAATAAGCGTTTTTAAAGCCGCTACAATCATCTTTTCGGCTTCTTTATCAACATACGAGACCAAATCACTTTTCCCCTTTAATTGGACTTTAGATGGGTCAAAAGACGCTCTTTCCTTAGCGATAAACCTTCCTGCTTCTTGCGCAACTTTGGTCACTTCAGACGTTATTATTTCCAGTGAGATCATTTACTTTTAGCGTCAATTACTACCACAAACTCTCCTTTGCTGGTATGCTCTTCATAATAAACCATCAGCTCTTTGGCTGTTCCTATCACGGTTTCCTCAAATTTTTTGGTAAGCTCACGCGAGATGGAGATTTGTCTACTGTCGCCAAAGACTTCATCCAATTGCCCAAGTGTTTTAATGATTCTGTGCGTTGATTCATAAAAAACGATCGTTCGCTTTTCTTCTGCAAGCTGGTTCAACTTTGTCTGTCGACCTTTCTTTAGAGGCAGGAATCCCTCATAAACAAATGAATCCGTGGGAAAGCCAGACTTTATTAATGCTGGAACGAATGCAGTAGCTCCTGGCAGTGCTTCAAAAAGGACGTTGTTTTTGACGGCTTCTCTTGCCAGCAAAAAGCCTGGATCTGAGATTCCTGGAGTGCCAGCATCTGAAATTAAGGCTATCTTTTCTCCTGATTTTAATCTTTCAATGATTAAATCTAACCGCTTATGCTCATTATGTGCATGAAAGCTTTCCGTCTTGGTGTGAATATCGTAGTGCTTAAGAAGTACTCCTGAAGTTCTGGTATCTTCTGCGAGTATAGTATCTACACTTTTAAGGATCTGAACAGCTCGATAAGTGATGTCTGCGAGATTTCCAATTGGAGTAGGCACTAGATAAAGCACCGTCTCCACTAGCTCAGTATTTTATCAATTGCATCAGCCAGGTCACGATCCTTCTGAGTGATTGTATTTCCAGCGTCGTGAGTGGTCAGCGTGATATTTACTTTATTGTAAACATTGCTCCATTCTGGGTGGTGATTTGCCTTTTCGGCGAGAATGGCCACTTGGCTCATAAAGCCAAATGCGGCTATGAAATTATTGAATTCAAATTCTCTGGTTAATTTATTATTATCTTCTTTCCACATAGTTTTAAAATTATAGGGCCATACAGCCTTTTACTTTGTTGGCTGCATAGTAAACGTCTATAACCCCCTGACTGTTTAAAACTAAAGCTACAGCAGTGATTGATACATACTTGTCTCCTGAGCTTTTCTTAAACGAAATTTCTGATTCCGGGAGAATGGAGAGGAGCTCGTCTTTGCTCTCTTTTGGTACAATAAATTTAAAAGAATACTTGCCAGGAAATTCGTGCTGACTTTCCACTTTTTCTCTAAATGCTTCTACATCCCAACTCATATGCTTGAATATAAAAAAAGCCGGTGAAACCGGCTTTAAGTTTTTTAAAAGAATTTATATCGTTGATCTTCAATTTCTGCAAATTCCTTGATCGTATTATCAATTCGTGAAGAGACAAAAACTGGAGAAAAGGACAAAGGAAAATTCGCGATAACAGATTTTCTCGCCTGTCTTTTTCCTTGAACTTGTGTTATATAACTACTGTAGTCATCCAATACATCAGGAGTATTTTTTGCAGTGGAGGACATCATGATTACTCCATTGGTGATTTTAAAAGCTGCAGTTTTTTCACCCTCTTCTAAAGAAAAAGCTACACCAACGGCCTCTGGTGCGAACCCAATATTTGGGAAGGAACTTGAACTTAAAGTTAAATCTGCTTGTCCTGTTCTGGCTTTTGTACCGTAGGAGGTCTTAATAGCGTCAAAATCGTCTGTTCCTGCTTCTTTAATTTTCGCGATGATGTAATCTGCTTTTTTATCGTTCAGCACTTTGGTGCTTACTTCGTTTTTAACTTGGCTAAGATTTGCTGTGCCTTTTTCTTGCTTACTAGTCATTGCGGCAACTACGTAAGTATCGTCAAGTTCGAAAACTTCAGAAACGTCATTCACATCTGCCTCTCTATATAACCAACTAACAATGTTTCGCGCATCCGTTAAAACCCCAACTCTAGTATCATTTTTACTAAGGTTGCTTGCTGTTTTTACATCAAATCCAGCAGCTTTGGCATTCTCAGATAGTTTTGCAGCGTTTGTACTTTCTACAGACAATAAATCAGCTTGTCTGTAAATTTCGTTCATCGTTTGATCGCTTGCGAAAAGATCTTTAGTTACAGTAGCCACTTTGTATACTCTATTCGTTTTGGGCTCATCAATTTTAATGATATGGTATCCAAAACTAGTTTCTACTGGCTGTCTGAGTAAACCTGTTCCTTCGTGAGCGAAAACAGCATCTTTGAATGGTTGAACGAAGTTACCATTCTCTCCAAACCAACCAAGATCACCACCATTGTTGGCGTTGCTTTTGTCATCACTATTTACCGCAGCTAATTCAGTGAAGTCTTCACCTCTTCTAAGTCTATTGAGAATGTCTTGCGCTTTCTTTTTCCCTTCAGCTTTTGCACTCGCTGAAGTGTCGTCGACTTTCACCAAGATGTGTCTTGCTTTTACGAAAAACTCATCTCCTTCTGTAATACTCGTTAATTTGTTGATGTTGTAAGCAGAACCTTGCAATACCGGCTCAGTGATTGTTCCCACTTCCACGATGCTTCCATTCACTTGAAGACCAGCTGGAATCTGCGTTGGGTCAGAGATGGATTGAAATGGGTTGCTTCCATCAGAGTTTATAACAGCATAGGTGCTATCGTTTTGGGCATTGGCGAGTCCTTTCTTAAGTGCTTTGATTTCGTTTAAAACGAAAGCGCTATCCTGTGCAGATGGCACAATTGGAATGGACACATACTGAAGGCTTCTTGATTCTTCTTTTTGATAGTCTTTACTGTTGGCTGAAAGGAATGCCTTTAACTCAGCATCGGTTACTTCAACTACGCTATCAGGTACAGAGAAGAATGGTACGTACAAATAGTCTACGGTAGCATTGCTATTGGAAGACTCATAAAAAGACTTGGCTTCCTGCTGAGTGATGTAATTCGTTTTTTCAAAAAGACTTTCATATTTCTTTACAAGTCTGTTTGGTCTTAGTCTTGTTTCAAATGACAACCATGAAGCTCTTTGTGCAGGAGGCGCTGAACTCAACGACTGTAAAAACTGGATTACAGATTCTCTGCTAAATTCTCCTGTGTTTGGGTCACTAAAAAACTGGATGATTTGAGGATCGATGTTATTTCCTTGAACCATGTCTACAACTTCTTCATTGGTAACACTAAGACCTAAAGCATCATATTGCTTCTTGTAGGCATTGTCCAGAATCAAAGAATTCCATGTTTGTTCACGGATGGATTGTAGCTCTTGTGTTGTAGGATTTCTTCCGTTGTTATTGATGGCGAAAGTGTAGGTGAGTTGATCAAGTTCTGCTTGAAATTCTTGATAGCTGATTTCCGAACCCGCAATTTCTGCGACGGTTTGATCATTTCCGCCCATTAGAGCAGAATTAGATTGGAATAAATCAGTAAGAATAAATGCAAACATGGAGAAAGCTACAAACCCCACCACGATCTTGCCCATTCTCTTTCTTAAAGTATTAATCATTGCCATTGATGCACGCTTATTTTTTTGAAAAGTGGGCAAAAATAGTTGTTTACAGCCTAATTAAAAAGGGAATCTAATCCTTTGATTTACAAGGCGTCTTCAGAATTGAGCAGTGTGAGCCTTACTTGATCAATTCTATTGTCTACGATGGTCAAAATTTTGAATAAAAAGGAGTTGATCATTACCTCATCATTTTCTTCGGGAATGTCTTCATTGTACTCAAGGATAAGTCCTCCGAGAGTATCATATTCTCCTTCTGGGAGCTCCCAATCATAAGTTTCATTAAGATAATCTACTTCATGGCGAGCGCTCAAAATGTAGTTGAAGTCATCGATTTGCTCTTCTGTAAGATATTCATCGTCATGTTCATCTCTGATCTCCCCGAAAATCTCTTCGATCACATCCTCGATGGTCACTACACCAGAAGTACCTCCATATTCATCTACTACAAGCGCAATACTTTTATGCTCTGAAATTAGCTGAACGAGTAATTCGTTGGCGAGCATTGTTTCAGGGACAATCGTAATCGGTGTGAGCATTTCTCTGATATTGTCTGGCTTTTTGAATAAGGCCAGTGAATGGCAATAGCCAATCACATCATCGATGTTTTCACGGTAAACCAAGATCTTTGAGTGGCCACTTTCAATAAACGATTCCTTAAGCTCTTCAATTTCTGCTGCAACATCAACGGCTACCAGTTCGGTTCGTGGGATCATGCACTCGCGTACCTTAATCGTTTTGAATTCGATAGCATTATTAAATATTTTGGCGTCTATTTCCGAATCTTCTTCCTGCTCAATATTTAACAGGTTTTGTTTGATATAATTATTAAGATCGGTCAATCCAAAAACAGGTTTATTGTCTTGATATTGAAGTTTCAAAACATCTTTTATTAGAAATGTGGAAACCTTTGCAATGATGAAAACCACTGGGAAAAGTGCATAATAAATCAACGCCATCGGCAAAGCGAATACGGTAAGCATGGTATTCGGATTGAGCATGAACAAGCTTTTGGGTAAAAACTCGGCGGTGATCAGTACAATGATTGTTGAAATAATAGATTGAATGATCAAGATTGAAATATCACCAACCAGAAATTCGGGAAGAACACCGATTAGCCATGGCTCTAAAAGCTTGGCCATGAGAATACCATAGAGCACAATCGAGAGGTTATTCCCAACCAATAATGTTGCTAAGAAATGTGATCGATTCGAGGTAAAAACAGAGAGTACTTTTCCATTAAAGGTTCCTTTCTTGCTCATTACCTCGATATGAAGCATATCCGCAGAGATAAAGGCTATTTCAATGCCTGAAAAAAACGCAGAGAATAAAATACTGGTAATTAGACCAAAATATAGGGAAGGATCTTCCATTAAGGTTGCTGTGGTTTTGTTTGATGTCTATTGCTCATTGTTTCGCTTATTTTTTCTGTAACCATAGAGGAATAAAAGACCCAAACTCAACATAAAAATACCATAAGCCTGTCCTATTCCCAAAACCATAGCTTCATAAAGTCCAATTACAAAAAACGCTAAAGATGATGTAAACAATACAATATCTAAGAGTTTCATTTTTATTATTTTAATTGTCTTGTACTGAAATAGTACCAGAGGGCTCCATTATTTTATAATAGGAAAAGTCTTGATTTGCATCTAGACCTTCTCCTGTATGTATCTCATCTTCTGATTGAATGGTCACAAATCTATCGGTGTAGAAGGTCTCTTTTCTTGGATCCCAAAAAAGCAGTTCAGTGTTCAGTTGATCTCCGTTCTCAATATTGTTGACCACTACATTACCCTCAGCTCGATATAGGTCTTCTTTTGCTGTGTAATACACATAATCGGCCTGAAAGGTTGTTTTGACCTTACCTTCACTGTCTAGATATTCTAGGAAAAGGTCATTGGGCCATTCTCTATCTTGATTTTCAAAAGAGCGCTCTTTACTCGCCCTCAAAGTCATGATTATCTTTGCGGAATCACTAAGCTTCGTGAATACACTATCCATTTCAAAAATAGGGCCATCGTATAGCTTTTCGTTGATTAACTCGGTACGTTGCTCACAGGCTAGGCATATCAAGATAGAAATACCTAATACGAAAAAACGGTCATAGAATCCTATGACCGTTTTAATGTTATTGCTTATAATATTAATTCGATGGTCTTCTTTCAATTTTTACTGACTGGTTTATCCAACAATCAACCTTAATTACTTGACCCTCTTCATAATTTTCACTGAAAATTTCTTCAATACTTGGAAACTGCGCTTTGGCGGCTGCCATTGATTCTCTGTTTCCTGCTTTTTCGTACATATCATAAGCGGCAATAAATATACCTCTATCTAGCACTTTACTCTGTCCGCCTTTGCAGTCGTCAAAACTGGTCATGTACAAGTCTCCTATTAATTTATAGGCGTCCAAATAGGAAGGATCAAAAGCCAACGCTCGACGAGCGCTCCCTCTGGAAGAAACTTTATCTCCGTTACTTGATTGAATACGCGCTAAACTCAGGTAAATCTCCGATTTCTTCGTATTATCATCTGTTAATTCGATGGCCCTATTGTAGTATTCTGTTGCTTTTTCCTTATCACCATCTTGTGCGGACTTTGACCCAATAAACTTGGCTATCGCGAAGTTTGGTTCATTTTCATTAATCGCAATGGCTGCATCCAATGCCAATGGGCTATCCGTACATTTTTGAGTCAGCATCAAGCTGAAAATCTTCTTTGCAAGTTTGACATCACCTGTTTCTTTGAATTTAGGGCCTAGTTTTTCTTCCACGAAATTACAGTCAACTTCCACTGTAGAGGTCAAAAGCTTATCAACGTATTCGGCTGTTTTTTCCAGTCTGCTTTGATTGCCACCATTCTTCATTTGATAATCAATCACATCGGTAAGGGTGGAATATATTGCGAAGACTTCTTCATCAGTTATGTCACCACCAGTGAGTTTGTAACGTCGAATAACGTCCATATATGCCGTCAAATTACTGCTGTAGAAATCGTTACCATTGATTGCAAAAGACTTATCAAATAACGCTTTTAGTTCAGGATATTTTTTCTGTTCTCCCTTATAAAACTTATAAGCGCTTAGCGCTTTTCTATTCATTACGTCCTTTTCTCCATCGAAATATTTGATCCTAAGATCGTACATGTTGAGGGTCTTTTCTTTCAATGCTAAACTTTTCGCTGGATCAGTTTCAGTCTCTACTAATCCCTCATAGATTTTTATTCCATTGATATAAATAGATTCGTTTAGGTCAGGAGTATTTTTCAATAACCAATTGAGTGGGACAAGCGCTTTCTGGAAATTGCCAGATCTTAAGAAGTCTGTGTATAGCGCATTTTTTTCTTTCGCTTTATCCACAGAATCTCCCCAATTCCAACCAGGTTGTGCCATTGCAGCTGAGGCTAGGCCGACAATCAATGTTAGGCTTAGTAGATGCTTTGTCAATAATTTCATAAGCTTTATTTATTTAGTCGTATCTTCTTTTTATAAACCATCGATCATTGATCGTGGCTCCAATCACAATTTGAAAATAATTTTCTCTTATCAATCCATTTTCAAGGGTACCTCTTACTCCATATTTCCCAGCAATATCCAAGCTCGAGAACCCGCTCACCGGAAAAGAAGCTCCTAAATTAATACCAAAATCATTAACTTCAGTTCCATTCACGAGATAAGGTAGTTGCTTATTGACAATACCTAGACGGTAAGTGGTTCGCTTGAAGTAGTTGGAAACGTTTTGAATATCTGGAATCCACTCGCCACCTACGGAAATATTTGCGGTGTTTCTAAAAGTTGTATTTGAGTTTTCTGTCTGACTATTTGACCAGTTTTGTAAGGAAACATCAATACCGATTTTGAAGGCATTTAACTTGTCAAATGAAGCTCCAAATGCGAACGAAGTAGGTAATTCAAATTGAATTTCTTCGTCCACAATAAGGCTCTGCGTTTGAACGGCAGCACCAGAAAGACTCTGGCGAAGAAAGAATTGATTAAAATTACCATTTAACGAAGAAGAGAGGTTGTAAGTCGCTCCTAAATTTAGGATTTGCCTTTCACCTAGCTTTACCTTGTAAGCGAGACCTGCTTGAAAATTGAAATCTTTGTAGGATCGAGACTCGATGAGCGAAACGACATAAGTGGGTAAAAAATCTTCACTGAAGATTTGAACGCGTGAGGAGCGGTCAATTGTTCCGAAAATGTAGGATGCTTTAACCCCTAAAGACAAAGACTTATATAGTCTGACTGAATTGGTCCAAAGAAATTGGCTCAATCCACCATCACCTTGAAAACTTGTGGTGTTTACAGTACCCGTACTCAATGTGTCGGTTGAATAGGTATTGTATTTGACATTGCTTAATGGGAGCGCCGCAAAGGAAGTGACCCATCGATTCGCAATCACGGGGAAACTCATCGCAAGAAATCTTAAGCCAGCAGAATGATCTGTAGATGCGGCTAGGTCAGTTTCATGATTTCTAATATCACCGGCAATGCCTACTTGAAAAGTGCTAAAGGTATTATTAATAAGCATGGCTGGATTCTGAATGTTGATATGCCACTTAGAATAAGTACCTATACCCAACTCACCCATCGCGTAATTGTGCGGGAGCCCTTGAAAAAGCACCTCACCGAGTCCATTATTTGAATATGGTGAGTTAATAGTTTGTGCGTCAGCGTGATTAATACCCAACAATACTATCAAAACCCAAAACCACTTATTAATCATCTAATTTATTATGAATTAATATTTTATTTAACCCCTTCAGTACCAAATTTGGGTCTGCAAAGATGGGTGCTTTTAACTTGGATTCAAAGTGCGATGAATCTCCACCAGTAATGATAACGACCAATTTTTCATAATCTTTCTTAAAATGCGCTATGAATCCATTCGCTTCCATCAAAATTGCAGTGTAGCTTCCATGAAATAAACAGTCGCCTGTTGATTTTCCAGGGAGCGCATCACTAAAACCTTGCCAGTTATTGGAAATGTCTGGTAGTTGATGTGTGTAACGATGCATGCTTACTTGACGCATTTTTAACCCAGGGGCAATAACTCCTCCTTCATACACGCCATGCTTAGTCAATATGTCGTAAGTGATACAAGTGCCAAAATCAATGATCAACAAATTCTGTTTTGGGAATATTTCTGACGCACCAATAGCCGCAGTAAATCTATCGACACCCAATGTTTCCGGGGTTTTATAATTTAATTTTATTGGCATTGAACTATTATGCGATACTTTCAAAAATGGCTGGTGCTCTAAATATTGTATGATTGAATCTCCTTTTACACTCGAAAACACCCAATAATCGCCACTAAGTCCACTTTCAATGAGGGTTTCGATATTCTCATAATGTATTACATTGGTGAGTTCATTTTCATTAAATAAGCCAACTTTGATTAAAGTATTTCCAATGTCTACAGCAATATTCATTTTCAATCGAGTAATAGCAGTTTAAAAAAGATGCGTAAATATCGTGTATTAGGAGTAATGTCGGGCAGTTCTCTTGATGGACTCGATTTTTGTTTGGCCGAATTCATGCAGGAAGGGTCACAATGGACATATCTCATTGTGAAATATTTGACCATCGATTTTCCTCAAGATATTATTTCCCGGTTGAATCTAAGCAGTGAGGGGCAGGAGGTTTCTGCTACAGATATTTATTTTGGAAAATGGATTGGACATCAGATCAACGAACATTTTCAAACGGGTGATTTCGAAATGGTTGGAATTCATGGGCACACAACCCAACATAATCCTACAGAAAATGTAAGCAGGCAAATTGGAAGCGCCAAGGAAATATCCAAAATTACCGGAAAGGTTGTGGTGGATAATTTTAGAATTCAGGACATAATAAAAGGCGGCCAAGGTGCTCCTCTTGTACCAGTTGGAGAACATTACCTTTTTCCTTCATTCAAAGCCTTTTTAAACTTAGGGGGCATTTGTAATGGATCGGTACATCAAAAGGATAAAATTATTGCCTGGGATATCGCTCCTTGCAATCAAGTGCTCAATTTTTTTGCAAAAAAACTAGGCTTGGATTATGATAAAGGTGGTCAAATAGCCAATAAAGGTGTTATTGATAAAGCATGGTTGCAAAACCTTTATGATCAATCATATTTCAAAGAAAACCCTCCAAAATCTATTGGTAATCATTGGGTAAAGGCTCACTTTTTAAACCCGACGATAGACCCAAGGGATGGTTTAGCTACGTTTACAGCATTTTTAGGAAAAATAATTGCCGCAGATTTCAATCGATATTTGAAACGGGAGGTTATTCATGTAGCCGGCGGAGGCGCTTTCAATACTTTCTTGATTGATAATATTCGAAAGAACCTACATCATGAAAATCAACTTTTAATTCCTGATGTTGCGGTTATCGATAATAAAGAGGCATTGATTTTTGGGTTTTTAGGACTGTTGCGTACGTTAAATATTGAAAATGTGTACGCCTCTGTAACGGGAGCTTCTAGCAATACAATCGCGGGAGACATCCACCATCCGACTATATACTACTGAAAAAAGGAAATGATTAGATTTGCGCCGATCTGATGAGCTTAAGGTAGTAGCAAAGTCTTTTTGACTGTTTCCAGCGAGTGAGACCATAAGGTTTTAAATTTTAAAATAAACAAAACTTAACCCACCCCACATGAAAGAATTGTTAAAAAAGTTTGAAGAAAAAGATCCTGAAATAGTTTTTGAATGGTCTGACCCAGAAACCGACGCAAAGGGCTGGGCTGTTATTAATTCTCTTCGAGGTGGAGCCGCAGGAGGAGGCACGCGGATGAGAATCGGTCTGGATAAAAGAGAAGTAGAATCTCTGGCCAAAACGATGGAAATAAAGTTCACCGTTTCAGGTCCTCAAATCGGCGGAGCAAAGTCAGGAATTAACTTTGATCCGAGTGATCCAAGAAAAGGAGAAGTGCTACGTAGATGGTACCGCGCAGTTTATCCGCTACTCAAAAATTATTACGGAACAGGCGGAGATTTGAATGTAGATGAAATACACGAAGTAATACCCATTACAGAAGATTATGGTCTTTGGCATCCGCAAGAGGGCGTGGTAAATGGACATTTTAACCCTAAAAAACCTCAGAAGATACACATGATCGGACGATTGAGACAAGGCGTTTCTAAAATAATAGAAGATCAAAGTTATATTCCTTCCTCTGATAAAAAATATACCGTTTCTGATATGATTACCGGATTTGGGGTGGCAGAAGCGGTGAGGCATTATTACAATCTTTGGGGTGGTGACATTGCAACCAAAACAGCGATTATCCAAGGCTGGGGCAATGTAGGTGCTACTGCTGCTTTATACCTTGCAAAATACGGGGTTAAAATTGTCGGAATAGTTGATAGAGTAGGAGGAGTAATAGATACCAAGGGTCTTGACCTTGACGATGTGAAAAAACTATTCTACGATAGGGAAGGAAATAAGCTCGTAGCGGATAATTTGATGCCTTTCGATTCGTGCAATGAAAAAATTTGGTCCGTTGGAGCAGATATCTTTATTCCTGCAGCGTCATCTAGGTTGGTTTCTAGAGATCAAGCGGATCAGATGATTAACCATGGCTTGGAGGTGGTCTCTTGCGGAGCGAATGTTCCATTCAATGATCCACAAATTTTTTATGGAGCAATTGCCGAACATGTGGATCAAAAGGTCGCTTTACTCCCTGATTTTATAGCGAATTGTGGAATGGCTCGCGCATTTGCCTATTTCATGGATCCTGAAAATGACTCAAAGATTACAGATGATGATATTTTTCAAGACATTTCGCAAACGATTGAAAACGCATTAGCTAAAGTTCATAGTAAGAATGATCAAAAATCGGGCATAGCAGCCTCTGCTTTTGAGATTGCCTTGGAGCAACTTATTTAGTCAATGTATTTGCTTTTCACCCAGCTAATGATAATTTTAGTAGATAGAAGTTACGCAACCCCTCGACACCTTTAAATGATTTTACTTCAAAGATTTGTATTGATTTTTTTGATTTTTATTTCAACTCAAAGCCTTATGGCTTCTGATGTTAAAACGATAGATGAAGATCAGCAGGTCGCTACAGAGCAGTTGGGCAATAATGAAAACGTCGAGGACTCACACGCTGAAACAGGCGATGAACATCATACTCCAGCCTCTTGGAGCGTGTTTCCTTTTGCTTTGCTATTAATTATGATTGCTACTGGCCCTCTTTTTTATGAGCATTTTTGGCACAAAAATTATCCCTATGTAGCGATGGCTCTAGCAGCCATGGTCGTGAGTTATTATTTGTTTGTGCTTCACAATCATCATGGCCCAGTTCATGCGCTCTTTGAATATGTGCAATTCATCGCCCTATTAACAGGTCTTTTTGTTGCCTCAGGTGGTATTATGATCATTGTAGATAAGGAGTCAACACCATTAACAAATGTTTTGATACTGTTAATAGGTGCAGTTATTGCCAACGTGATCGGAACTACAGGTGCTTCAATGCTTTTAATAAGACCATTTATCCGTCTCAATCGTAACAGAATCAAAGCTTATCACATTATTTTCTTCATATTTATAGTGAGTAATGTCGGAGGAAGCTTGACACCAATAGGTGATCCTCCATTGTTTCTTGGGTTTTTGAAAGGAGTTCCTTTTTCCTGGACGCTCACTCACAATTTTGTTCCGTGGGTTTTTGCCATCTTTTTATTAACATCTATATTCTTTTTTCTTGATAAGAGAAATAAGACAAACTACGGTCTTGACGAAGACGAAGCGGCCCCCACAGGCAAAGTGGAGTTAAAAGGTACTAGAAGCTTTATTTGGCTTGCATTGGTTGTGGGTGCTGTGTTCTTAGATCCAAACGTTTTTGAATGGGTTCCAGCCATTCATTATGATGGTCAAAAATTTTCCTTCCTAAGAGAAATCATCATGTTTATCTGTGCATTTTTGTCCTATAAATTGGCGAATAAGCAAGCCTTAGGAGGAAATGATTTTAGTTTTGAGCCTATTAGAGAAGTAGCCTTCATATTTATTGGAATCTTCGGTACAATGATGCCAGCGCTTGAATTGGTTGGTAATTTTGCGCAATCGCCTGAAGGAGCGGCCTTGATAACTCATAACACATTGTACTGGGGTACTGGTTTGCTTTCGGGATTCCTAGACAATGCACCAACCTACGTGAATTTTCTTACTGCTGGCATGGCTGCTGATGGAGCCAGTATCAGTAAATTGTCAGATGTTATTGGATATGCTCAGGGAAATTTTCCTGATTCTGTATTAGAACTCAAAGCCATTTCAGTGGCTGCAGTATTCTTCGGAGCGATGACTTACATTGGGAACGGTCCAAACTTTATGGTAAAGTCAATTGCAGAGCAAATTGGTATTAAAATGCCGTCTTTCTTTGGCTATATCATTCGATTTTCGATACCGTTTCTGGTGCCAATCTTGATTCTTGTGTGGTTAGTTTTCTTTGCTTTTGCATAAAAGCTAAACCATAAAAGATTCTTTGATCAGATCAGATTATTTATCAAAAAAGCAGCGATCAACCTTTATTGTCACAAAAAGCTTCCTTAATTGTATTGAATAGATTTTAAAATAAGGCTTTATGCAATTGTATCAAGGCTTTATTTTTAAGATCTTCATGAATCAATATCGAAATGTTATTCTTGCTTCCTCCGTAAGAAATCATTCTCATCGGCACTTCGTCTAATGAGTCAAAGATCGCTTTACCAACGCCCTTTCGCTCGGCAATTAGATCACCAACAATACAGATAATTGTCTGGCCTTTGTCTACTTCTACTTTCCCGTATTTAGCCAATTCATGGAGTATTGGTTCAAGAAAAGTGTCATCGTCTATGGTTAAAGAAACCGCAATCTCCGATGTAGTGATCATATCGATGGAGGTTTTATACTTTTCAAAAATCTCAAAAACACGTCTTAAAAAACCATAAGCCATCACCATGCGGCTTGATTTGATCTTGATAGCCGTAATGCCATTTTTTGCAGCGATAGCCTTTACAATGCTATTTGAGCTCTCCTGAGAGATCAAAGTTCCATCAGCCTCTGGCTTCATGGTGTTTTTGATTCTCGTCGGGATATTGTGAAGATGTACTGGAACAATACATTGTGGGTGAAGCACTTTCGCTCCAAAATAAGCCAATTCGCTAGCTTCCTCAAAACTTAAATGTGACAAAGGTCTCGTATTGTTGATGATGCGAGGATCATTGTTGTGCATACCATCAATATCCGTCCATATTTGAACTTCCTCTGATTGGGTTACAACGCCCATAATGGTTGCGGTATAGTCGCTACCGCCGCGGGCAAGATTATCAAGCCCACCTGAGTGATTTCTGGCAATGAAACCTTGCGTAATTAAAATTTCGGCAGGACTATTTTCTACCACATTGTTATATTTCTGAGTGGTAAGTGGAATGTTGGGTTCTCCGTTTTCATCCAAGGTCATGAAATCTTGCGCCATAATCAAGCTAGATTCTAAGCCTTTTTGAACCATAAGATTCTGAAATATGCGAGTGGATAAAAGCTCACCTTGAATTACTAATAGCTTATATAACTGCTGATTGTATCCTTTGGAAATAAATGTTCTGATATTTGAAAAGACTTCTTTGACATAATCCGAGGCATCTTTGATCAGATTTTCCTGATCAAGGATTTCGGAGATAAAAGATAGATGCCTTTCCTGTAGTTCCATCACCTTTATAAGGGCGTCATCTTTCTGAAAATTCTTACAGAGATCGTTGATGGCAACTAAGCCGTTTGTGGATCCAGATAGGGCAGACAACACGATTAACCTTCTACCTTTCGTCTTTTGTACTATGTCCGCCACGTTGAGCATGGAAGGAACACTTCCTACTGACGTACCACCGAATTTCAAAACCTTCATAACAGTACTTGTTAAGCTATGACTTTTATTATAGTCAGATATATTAAAATGTGAATGATTAAATGAGCGACGAATTTATCGAGTAGCGATGGTCGTCTGCTTGAGTTATTTAATTTGTTGCTTCAAGGTGAGCATTTTCAAGGCAGCCGCTGCGGCCTCATCACCTTTATTTCCGTGTTTACCACCGGCTCTGTCTAATGCCTGCTTTTGTGTATTTGGTGTGAGTACGCCAAAAATTACGGGTTTATCATATTTTAATCCCACGTTGGTAATACCGTCTGCTGAAGCTTGGCAGATAAAATCAAAATGTTTGGTTTCTCCCTGAATAACACAACCCAGACAAATCACAGCATCTATTTCATCTTTTGCGGCAGTCCATTGGGCGGCCAACGTGAGTTCGAAAGAGCCAGGAACATTATATCGTAGTATGTTTTCTGCAGAAACTCCGGAAGACTTCAATGTTTCTACAGCACCAGAATAAAGGGACTCTGTGACTTCTTCGTTCCATTCTGATACGATAACAGCGATTCTAAACGATTCAGCACCCTGGACTTCTGACAACTTATTGTCACTTAGGTTTTTGAGAGATGTAGCCATATGATAAAAAAAGGGATAAAGACTGCTGCCTCTATCCCTTACATTTTTTTGTTATTGTAAAGTTTTACTCAGCAGCCAAACCATCTAGTCTGGCTTTATGTTTTTGTGCGTCTTGGAAGAAAGATGAATTGCTATATTCAGAGACAATCTTTCCATAGGCATCCGCTGCGGGTTTATATTTTCCCTGCGCTTCATAGTTTACAGCCAATTTCATCAAATAAATGGGAGTGAATTCAGCGTTGGGCTTGTATTCAACAGCGTTTTTGTAAGCCGCTTCTGCCGCTTCAAAATCATCAAGTTCAGAATAAGCATCCCCTGTTAAAGCGTAGGCTCTGGCTTGAACTAAATAATCACTACTGCTAAACTGCTCCAAGTATTTCGCAGCGTTTTTATAATCCCCTAACTGTAAAAATGAAGCACCTGCATAATAGTTGGCAAGATTTGCAGCATCCGTTCCACCGTAGGTATCTATGATTTCTAGAAAACCGAAGTTGTTGCCATCACCATTCAATGCTTTTCCCAAGCTATCTGCTTCGAAGTAAAATACTGATTGAAACATCTCTTGTTGTGCTTCAGTATTTTGGTTGCTGATATAATACCTGTAACCAAGAAAGGCAACAATGATGAGCGCCAACACGCCTCCAATTCCAAATACTAATTGCTGATTTTTCTTTTCGTTAAAAAAGTCTTCAGCCTTACTTGCTAGAGCATCTGGGTTTTCAATGATCTCAATCCCCTCTTCCTGCTGAGTTTTTGTTTTCGCCATTTCGGTTTAAAATTTAAGACCGCAAAGATAGTAGTTTTGTTTAATCTATCACAAACGGATAATCTTCTTGCGCATATACGTCTGTATAAGCATCTGAAGCTGGTGGATATTCAGAGTTTTCAGCGAATTCCACTGATTTCATTACATCCTCTTTTATCTTTTTATCTAGTTCTTTCAAGTCTTCTTCTGTGGCATATTCTTTCGATAAGATGACAGCCTTCACTTGCTCTATAGGATCTCGACCCTTATATTCCGCCACTTCTTCTTTCGTTCTGTACTTAGCAGGATCAGACATTGAATGCCCTTTGTATCTATATGTTCTCAATTCGAGTAAGGTAGGTCCATCTCCTTTTCTTGCTCTTTCGGCTGCTTCTTCAAAGGCATTGTGTACTGCTTCTACTGACATGGCATCTACTGGCGAAGATGGCATATCATAAGCCTCACCTAATTGATACAGCTCTGTCACATTTGAGGTTCTCTGCACTGAAGTACCCATGGCATATCCATTATTTTCTATAGCGAATATGACGGGAATCTTCATGGTCATGGCCAAGTTCAACGCCTCGTGAAAAGCACCTTGTCTTACCGCACCATCACCCATGTAACAAACACATAGATTGTCCGTGCCATTGTACATTTCAGCAAATCCAATACCAGCACCAAGTGGCACTTGGGCGCCAACAATTCCATGCCCGCCAAAAAATCCTCTCTCGACATCAAACATGTGCATTGAGCCACCTTTACCCTTGGAAATTCCTGTGACTTTCCCAAAAAGCTCTGCCATGATCGCATTGATATCAGAACCTAACCCGATAGGATGCGCATGGTCTCTGTATGCTGTAATATATTTATCTCCTTCTTTTAAAGCAGAAACAGCACCAGCAACACAGGCTTCTTGTCCGATATATAAATGACAGAATCCTCGAATTTTCTGCTGGCCGTATAACTGACCAGACTTTTCTTCAAATCTTCTCATCAATAACATGGACTCATACCAAGTCATGTACTGCTCTTTACTGAAAGTCTTTTTTGATTTTGTTTTAGCCATTTTAAGAATTGCTTTGTGCCTTCGTTAGTTTTGTGTTTGCTCTTCGCTAAGACTAGCGAAATTAAGTCAATTTGATCAAAATAATGATCCTTCGTCATTTAGAACTTTTTTTCTTTAAAAATTATCCAAAAGTAGTACTTGATTTTCAACCGGGAATCAACTGTATTGTTGGGAAAAATGGCATGGGGAAAACCAACTTACTTGACGCTATTCATTATTTATGCATGACCCGAAGCGCCATCAATACAATTGATAGCCAGAATATTTTCGATGGTGAAAAATATTTTGCCATCAATAGCAGAATAGAAGCCGAAAAAAATCTTCGAGTGAATTGCTACTTTGAGGCAGGGAAAAAGAAAATAATCAAAGTAAATGGAGCGGAGGTTCAAAGGCTGAGTGATCATATTGGTAAAATTCCTTGCGTACTGACCACTCCAGATGATAACGAAATCATAAAGGAAGGGAGTGAAATCCGCCGCAAAACATTTGACGCCATGATTTCACAATCGAATAGGCATTATCTAGGTTTGATTATTCACTACAGTGCCTTACTCAAACAGCGCAATGCCTTTTTAAAACAAAATGATGGGCGGTTAAATCTTAATAGGAAACTATTGGAAACTTATGACGAGCAGCTTTTGCCACTCAACAAAGAAATTGCACAAGAGAGAGCGCAGTTTTTAGCGGCTTTTACACCGTATTTTCAGCGAAACTATACGGCTATTTTTTCCGGTGCTGAAAAGGTAAGTATTGGCTATAAAAGTGATTGTAACAAAGAGAATTTCACCCAAATATTTACCGCTTCTCTGGAGAAAGATATCGTAACACAGCGCACGAATGTAGGTTGTCACAAAGATGATTTTGTTTTTCGACTCAATGATAAGCCCGTAAAAAAGTTTGGCTCCCAAGGACAGCAGAAATCATTTATCATTGCATTAAAACTTTCAGAATACGATTTTTTAAAATCTATAAAAGAAAATGATCCCCTGCTGCTGCTTGACGATTTGTTTGATAAATTAGATGATGAACGGATCGCACAGATTATCAACCTCATTAATGACCCAGATCGTTTTTCTCAGGTATTTGTTACCGATGCAAGGCGCGATAGATCTGAGGAGTTATTCAAAGTAACGAGTAATGTTCATTTTTTTGAAATTGAAAACGGCTCAGTAAAAAATTTATGACCAAAGACAATACACATTCATTTGCTTCAGCATTTCAAAAATTTTTGAAGTCAGAGAATTTGGAACAAAAGTTCAAGGAAAAGCAGTTGATTACCTATTGGGAAAAAATAATGGGTAAGACGATCGCTTCGAGAACCACCAAGATTTTTATAAAGAACAAAATGATGTTTGTCTACTTGTCTTCAGCGCCTTTGAAACAGCAGATGACTACTTCTAAAGAGAGTGTTCTTAAGCTGATCACAGAAGAGCTTGGTTCTGGTGTAGTGGATGATGTAAGGTTTTTGTAGGATTACTCCTTTCTGTAAAGAACAGCCGAAGTGCCGTTTTTAGAATTATTGAGTAACAAAAAGTTTTTTCTTATTTCAAAGTTGACAGAGTCTACATCAACAAAAAGCCTATACTGAGCATTATAGAACTCACCAATATCGTCATTTTCAGGAAATTGAAGAATAAAGACGCACTGGTCTGTGGTGCCATACCAATCGTCATAAAAAATGGCTTCACAACCTCCTTGTCCGCCACCTATAGAAGAAGAATCTAGTGAAAGACTTTGATTGTTGATTTCACAGGGAGGCAGTAAGGTGTCTCCGTCAAAAGTAATGTAGCTAATTTGCCAACTGCCGAACAAAGGTAGATCAATGGCTGAGGAGTCTGGGATGGTTTGACAATGCTCTATTACCTCATAGCTGGTCAATTCTATTCTTGTAAAAACCTTCTCATCAAGTGGTTTTTCGTAGATCAAAGCGTCAGCAATAGCGTATTTATAATTTGGAAATGAATCAACCAAAGACTGATCACAATACGTATAGGAGCGTCTTTCATTTTCCCCATTTAGTAAATTAACTTGACCATAACTCAAGAAAACACTGTCTCGATTTAATGAATCTATTGGTAATGAATCACAAACCTGAAATTCTGGATTAGGCTCTTCGCTGTTGCGACAACCAATTAAAAGAGCAAAAAATAAAACTGTAAGATAAGCTCGCATATAGCGAATTTACTTCAAAGGCAGCAACCATCCAATAAAATAATTGAAACCAACTTCATTGCTATCATCTCTTCTTCCAAAACCTGGAATATCATAGGGCAATAACTGGTCGGAGTTGAGTGGCTTTCTTTGGATTTTGTAGCGCACGGTATAACCCATCGTGATTCGCTTACCAATTTTCGCAGTAAGCCCGGTAGTCAACTCTAACCAGCGCGTGTTTTGGTTATTTTCTTCTAAGCTGATCACCGAGCCAAAAACATCCTGTGTATCATATCTGAGACTATTGTCAAATGTTGACTGTGCATAGCGCAAGCCAAAAGTCATTTCTAAGCCATCTTTTGCGTTTTTCAAAAGGTTGATCGCTGGGCCAATTCTAAGAAACTGACCATTGCTGATATACGTATAGTTGTAATTCTCGCCACGTTCCATTCGCTGAGCCCCATATTCGAAATGAAGCCGAAACTGGTTAAATAATAGGCTGGTTTGCACTTCAAAACCGGACTTTTGGGCGGGCACAAAAACATTTCTTCCCAAAGAAATAAGGTCGACATTGAGCCGAAAGGCAATAGAAGTAGAGTCGGCAGCTGGTTTTAAACCGGGAGCCTGACTCTGTGCCTGACCTGACGCCATGGCGACCAGTAAAATCGTGCTAAAAATATACCTCAAGATTGATAGGGATTTGAAGGTCAAGAACATCACCGACAACAGCTACAGAATCAAAATTGGTATCGACCACTTTTAAGTCGAAATACCGGATACTTGGATCACAATCGGGAGAAAAGAGGTAATAGAGTACATCGTAAGACAGAGACAATTCATAATCCATGGAATCTGTGAAAAAGGTATAAGAGATCATCGTATCTGTAGGGTTCAAAGGAAAAAACGCGCCAAAAAATATCGTATCATAAAAGTTAAGCGGTTGGGTAGAGGGCACCACAGCGTTGAAAATCAAGGTGTCTCTTGCTACACTGTCTTTAATATTATAAAAAGCACCAACAAGAAATTCACTGTTACGATCCAGTTGGCATTGTTCTATTTCATTACAACCCCAAATGGATATCAATAAGATTAAAACCAGATTTCTTGTTTTCATAAAGCGCACAAAGGTATAACACCCAATCGATTGAACTTATTATCATGCATTATTTGTATTGTCTTCACATAAATACAAAAATGGCTCAACGCTTATTACCTACTGATGAATGGAAGAAGAACCATCTGTAGTAACTTTGCGCCAAATTACAAGGGATGAAAACAAAGGGACTGAAAAAAGACAAGGTAAACATCGTTACACTGGGTTGCTCAAAAAACCTCGTGGACTCAGAAGTGATGTTGACTCAGCTCAAAGGAAATGATATCAATGCGGTGCATGAGTCGATGGAAGATGATTCCAATATCATCGTGATCAATACTTGTGGGTTTATTGATAATGCCAAGCAGGAATCGATCGATACTATCCTGCGATATGCCGATGCTAAAGATGAAGGATTGGTTGACAAAGTATATGTTACTGGCTGTTTGTCACAGCGTTATCGTGAAGATTTAATGCTGGAGATTCCACAAGTAGATGCTTGGTTTGGTACCATGGAGTTGCCTTTGTTATTGAAAAAGTTTAAGGCAGATTATAAAACAGAATTGCTTGGTGAGCGGATTATTACTACTTCGCGACATTATGCCTATCTGAAAATTTCCGAAGGTTGTGACCGACCTTGTAGTTTTTGCGCTATTCCCTTGATGCGAGGTGGTCACGTGTCCAAGCCAATAGAACAAGTGATAAAAGAGGCTCAGTCTTTGGTTAGAAATGGCACGAAGGAAATACTGCTTATCGCTCAGGATTCTACTTATTATGGGCTCGATATTTATAAGAAAAGAAATTTAGCAGAATTGCTCGATCGATTGTCTGATGTAGAAGGGCTGGAATGGATTCGACTTCACTACGCTTTTCCCACAGGTTTTCCGGAGGACATATTGGATGTGATGGCAGCCAAGCCGAACATTTGCAATTACTTGGATATTCCGTTGCAGCATGGGTCTACCCGGATGTTGAAACTGATGCGGCGTGGCACCACTCGCGAGAAAACGGAAGAATTGATACACAAGATTAGAGCAAAAGTACCAGGCATAGCCCTAAGAACTACGCTCATCGCTGGTCATGCAGGAGAGACCGAAGAAGACTTTGAGGATATGCTTGATTTTGTAGAAAAGTCACGATTCGAGCGACTGGGTGTTTTTCCTTATTCTCATGAAGAAAATACCCACGCCTATAAGCTGGAAGACAATGTGCCAGAAGATATTAAACTTGAAAGGGCTGAGCGCGTTATGGAGATGCAGGAACAAATTTCCGACGAAATCAACCAAGAAAAAGTGGGCAAAACCTTCAAAGTATTGATCGACAGAATGGAGAGTGGGTATTACTATGGTCGTACTGAACATGACTCTCCAGAAGTAGACAATGAAGTGTTGATCGACGCTAAAAAGCATTACTTGAGAGTTGGGGATTTCGCACAAATAAAAATTGAAAATGTGACCGCCTTCGATTTGGTTGGTAGTCCGGTAGCCAACAAAGCATGATCTTATCACAAGTTGATTTCGAAGAAACGGGAAGTTTTTCACCTATTTTTCTTGACTATTTGAATAAAAAAGAAGCCTTAGCTCCTTTTTATAATGTATTCCCCTCAATAGAAAATTTTCAGAAGCTGATCGATCAGCGAAAAAATTTTCCATCGGAAAAGAGACATGTATTGGTAAAATCACTGCTGGAGCAATACGGCGGACTGGAAACAACGGCAATTGTAGAATCAAATCTTCATGCCCTAGGTGATTCAAACACTTTTACCGTAACCACGGGACATCAGCTCAATATTTTTACTGGTCCACTTTATTTTATTTACAAGATTGTGACCGTGATCAACGCTTGTAAGCAGCTCAAGGCGCATTATCCTGATTACAACTTTGTGCCTGTCTATTGGATGGCATCAGAAGATCATGACGTAGCAGAAATATCCAACTTCAATCTTTTCGGCAAAAAGTACCAATGGGAAACAGAGCAGACTGGCCCAACAGGCCGGTTGTTGCCGCACTCATTGGATACTATCATCAAGGAATTGCCTGAAACCGTCACACTTTTTGAAAAAGCCTATCTCAATTATGAATCACTCGCAGGAGCGGTTCGATATTACGTCAATCAGCTTTTTGGAGATTATGGTTTGGTTGTTATAAATGCTGATCAACAAGCTTTAAAGGCAGAGTTTTCTGATATTATCAAGGCCGAATTATTACATCAGAAGTCCAATCAATTGGTACAAAAAGACTCTCAAGGACTGGATGCCGCAGGTTATAAAAACCAAGCCTTTTCACGGGAGATTAACCTTTTTTACCTAGAAAAAAATACTCGTGAAAGAATAGTCATGGAAGGCGATCAGTTCAAGGTGTTGAATACAGATTTAGTTTTTTCGGAAAAAGAAATACTCGACTTGGTAGAGCGCAAGCCTCACCGATTCAGTCCAAATGTTATTTTGCGACCGCTTTATCAGGAAACTATTTTACCTAATCTTGCCTATAGTGGCGGACCAGCCGAGATCGCTTATTGGCTACAATTGAAATCAGTTTTTGCCGAGTCAAATACTTTTTTTCCAGCTTTGCTTCCGAGGACTTTTGCCATGGTCATTAATAAAGCCAATGCCAAAAAGGTGGAAAAGCTGTCGCTAAAAGCAGCCGATATCTTCAAAGCCGCTCATGTGCTGAAAGAAGAATTTTTGGCAAAAAACTCGGAAAATGATTTTGAGCTTTCCGCGGAAAAAGAAACGTTGGAGCAGCTTTTCGAAGAGTTGAAAAGAAAGGCAGCCACCATAGATGGCTCACTTACAGGTTTTATTGGAGCGGAAGGAGCCAAGACATTCAAACTGCTCGATAACATCAGCAGGCGAATGAAAAAGGCCGAAGAGCAAAACAATGAGACAGCCATGAATCAGATAGACACCCTAAAGGAGAAGCTTTTTCCGAACGGATCATTGCAAGAGCGCCACGACAATTTCCTCAATTTTTATCTCAACAACCCTGACTTTATTGAGGAGACCGTGCGTCACTTTGATGCATTTAGCTTTAAATTCAACATCCTCACTGAGGAGTAATGGATACCAAAAAAACACTAAGAAGCCTTATTTTGACCAATCGGCGCTTGCTCTCCGATGACTTCCTGAAAGATGCAAATAAGAAGCTGATCAAAAATGTACTGGAATTCATGCAAGTCTATGATACGATGAAGGTTCATTGTTTTCTGCCGATTTCTAAAAACAACGAGCCCGATACATGGTTGCTTATTCATGAACTGCTCAAGCGGGAATACGACATCATGACTTCTGTTACTGAGTTTAAAAGCAGAATAATGAAGCACTATTGGATCGAGAAAAATACATTTTATGTACAAGGCACTTTTGATATCCCTGAACCAAAAAACTGTGAGGCTGCTGATATCATGGAAGCCGAAATGATTTTCATCCCATTAGTAGCCAGTGATAAGAAAGGAAATAGAATTGGCTATGGAAAGGGCTTTTATGACGAACTCCTCGCTTCCACCGATCAGGATGTGTTAAAGGTTGGGTTGAGCCTCACCTCTTGCTTTGATCTTTTCCCATTTAAGGAAGCGCATGATGTAAATTTAGACTTTTGTATAACGCCTACTCAAATTATCCAATGTCATGACGACTAACATTGATATACTCATTATCGGAGCTGGCCCCATTGGCCTTACTTGCGGAATAGAAGCGACCAAAGCAGGTTATTCTCATATGATTATCGACAGAGGTTGCCTGGTCAACTCGATCTACAATTACCCGATGAATATGACTTTTTTCTCTACCTCGGATAAGTTAGAGATCGGTGATGTGCCCTTCATATCCAACAACCCCAAACCAACCAGGCCCGAAGCATTAGAGTATTATCGCAGAGTCACTTCCGCCTGGAAACTCAATGTTAACTTATACGAAGAAGTACTTTCGGTCGATAAAGAGCATCAAATATTTAACGTAAAAACCAACAAAAGAAGCTATCAAGCCAAAAAAATCATCATTGCTACAGGTTTTTATGATTTACCTTTTAAGCTCAACATACCAGGAGAAAACCTGCCTAAAGTTGAGCATTATTATAGGGATCCACATCCATACTATGCGATGAAAATTGCAGTAGTGGGAGCCGCCAATTCCGCAGTAGATGTTGCCTTGGAGTGTTATAGAAAAGGTGCCAAAGAAGTGGTCATGGTGGTGCGTGAGCCAGAAATATCCGAAAAAGTGAAATACTGGGTAAGACCAGACCTGATCAACCGAATAAAAGAAGGAAGCATCAAAGCTTATTTCAATAGCTCAATAACAGAAGTGCGCCAGCATGAGATTGATATCATAACACCCGAAGAAGGCGCCTTGACTTTGGAAAACGATTTTGTGCTTGCCATGACGGGCTATCAACCGGACTTCACTTTTTTGCGAAGCATTGGAATCGAAATTGGAGAGGACGACTTCAAAACACCAGTTTACGATGATCAAACGATGGAAACTAATATCGAAGGTGTATACCTGGCTGGCGTAATCTGTGGCGGCCTTAAAACCAACGCGTGGTTCATCGAAAACTCTCGGGTACATGCGGAGATGATTGTCAATCACTTAGTGTCTTCTAAAAGCTGAATTAATTCAATAAACGGAATATTCACCCCGTTTTTTTCATAAGAATATAAATCTAGGGTCTTTTTAACAGTTGTTGGAAACCATTACGGTTGTTGACCGTCTAAAGGTTGACTGAAAAAATTAATAGAAGGACAATGATTAAGAATTACCTCATTGCGATGGCTTTATGCTTTGCAACATTGATTACGGTCGCGCAGGAAAAGTACACCCTGAGTGGCTATGTAAATGACAAATCCAATGGAGAATCTCTCATTGGTGCAACGGTGCTGATTGAGGAACTTGGCACTGGAAATGTGACCAATTTTTATGGATTCTATTCGATCACGCTTCCGGCTGGAGCGTATTCGGTACTCTATCGCTACATAGGTTTTGAAACGATAAAGAAAACAGTGAATCTCACAGAAAATGTGAGATTAGATGTGGAAATGGGCTTTCAAGAGGAGGAGTTGGAAGCGGTAGTCGTTTCCGCTAAGGCTCAAAATGCCAATGTCACCAGCATGGAAATGAGTACACAAGAGCTGGATATCAAAACGATTGAGAAAATTCCCGCCTTTATGGGAGAAGTAGATATTATCAAAAGTTTGCAACTCCTTCCTGGCGTAAGCACGGTCGGTGAAGGCGCTTCAGGATTCAATGTAAGAGGAGGAAGCGTAGGGCAAAATCTCATTTTGCTGGACGAGGCGCCTGTTTATAACTCTTCACACATGTTCGGTTTTTTCTCCGTTTTCAATCCGGATGCGGTCAAAGATGTGAAACTGTACAAAGGAGGTATTCCTGCACAGTATGGAGGTAGACTTTCGTCTATACTTGATGTGAGAATGAAAGAAGGCAATATCAAGGAATTTGATGTGAATGGTGGCGTGGGAAACGTTTTTAGCCGACTGGCGATAGAAGGGCCATTGAAAAAGGACAAAGCATCATTCATTGTCGCGGCGCGACGTTCTTATATCGATATTCTTGCCAAACCTTTTTTAAGTAACCAAGAGGGACTAGAGGATGTAGGGTTAAATTTTTATGATGTTACTGCGAAAGCCAATTACAATATTAGTGACAAGGATAGGGTGTATATCTCGGGATATATCGGAAGGGATAATTTCAATTTTGATGCCGAGCAGGGTTTTGACTGGGGAAACAAAACATTGTCTGTGCGATGGAACCATCTTTTTAGCGATAAGCTGTTTTCAAATACGACCGTTTACCTAAGCGATTATGATTATTCCTTTCAAGTGGGGGAAACGGAGGACGATTCCTTTAGCTGGAGTTCTCGAATCTTGACCTACAATTTCAAAGAACAACTTTCTTATTTTCTCAACACGAACAACGAGCTGTCTTTTGGAATGGAAGCCATTTTATATCGTTTGAAACCAGCGGAGGTTACAGGTGTCAGCATCGGCGAGGTAACAGACCTGAGTCTCGATGAGCGTAAAAGCTTTGAGTCGGCATTTTATATTGGCAACAGCCAAAAAGTCACCAACAAATTTTCGATGCAATACGGTTTGCGATTTTCCACTTTTACCTTTTTGGGACGAGGCGAAGTATACGAGTTTGGCGAAGCAGAGCCAGGATTGAGAAAGCCTGTTCTTTCCACCACTGAGGCAGACAATTGGGAATCGGTAGAGACTTATTTTAATCTGGAACCAAGGTTTTCCTTTAACTATGGCATCAATGCTACGACTTCAATAAAAGGGAGTTACAACCGAATGACCCAGTACATTCATTTGGTGTCGAATACCACGGCTTCTTTGCCTACAGATGTGTGGACGCCAAGTACCAACAACATTCAACCTCAGCTCGCCGATCAGGTAGCCATTGGCGTATTCAAAAACTTCTTTAATAATAAGCTAGAAGCTTCAGTAGAAGGATATTATAAAATCATGCAAAACCAAGTAGACTATATCGATGGCGCTGACCTGCTTATCAATAGATACGTGGAAGGAGACTTGCTGAGTGGTGATGGTAGAGCCTATGGCTTAGAGTTTTATTTGAAGAAAAACAATGGAAAACTCACTGGCTGGATGAGTTATACTTTGGCTAAAACGGAACTGAAAGTGGAAGGCGTCAATGAGGGAGAATGGTATCCTAACCGGTTTGATCAAACCCACAATTTAACAATCTCCGGGAATTATGACCTGAGTCCTAAAATCTCCTTTTCTGCCAACTTCACCTACATTACGGGCACACCATATACCTTACCTTCTTACCGATACGAAGTGCAGGGCTATACCATTCCTGGCGTAGAGGCGCGAAACAACGGGAGAATTCCCGATTATCATCGCTTAGACCTAGGCATGCGCTGGGACATGCGAACTACAAAAAGCAGTGGAAAGGTGAAAAAGGTAGAAGACTACTGGCAGTTCACACTATACAATGCTTATGGTCGTAGAAATCCATTCTCCATTTATTTTGCTCAAAATCAAGACTTGAGCACGTCTGATCAAAGTGTGACTTCTGCGACGCAAGTGGCCATATTAGGATCGGCTATTCCTGCATTTTCTTACAACTTTAAATTTTAAGCCATGAGATATTTAGAAAATATAGCTTTCAAAAACATGGTTACAGCAACCACTTCTATGTTGAAAAACTTATTTTGGATTCCTTTTTTATCTGTTTTCTTCCTTTTTAGTTGCGAAGATGAGGTGGTTATCGCATTGCCAGAAGCAGAAACAAGGCTGGTCGTGGACGCCTGGTTAACACATACTTTGGATACTCAAGTGGTGAAGTTGACTTACTCTCGGTCATACTTTGATAACTCCAGTGCTTTACCGGGTTTAGATGCTGAGGTTTTTGTGGTGGACTTGCAAACGGAGGAGATTGTTCCATTTGTAGACGTGGAATCGAATGGTAAATATATTTATGTGCCGCAAACTGACACTTTTGCTATAATAGGTAGGGAATATGCTTTGAGCGTGACTATTGATGGCACAGACTATTACTCTGTAACTCAACTCAACCCCGCGCCCACGATTGATAGTATCACTTTTGAGTACAACCCGGCTGATGCCTTTATAGACCAAGAGTATTATATCGGGGAGTTTTTCGCGCGTGATTTTGTAGGAGCAGGAAATTCTTACTGGATTAAAACTTGGAAAAACGGTCAGTTCCTGAGCGATCCTGATGAGATATCCCTAGCCTATGATGCTGGTTTTTCTGAAGGAGCAGAAGTTGATGGGTTAGTATTTATTTCGCCTTTACGTACAGCGATCAACGAATTTGAAGAGGATGAAAATGGAGAGGTTATTCCGCCTTTCACTATGGGAGACTCTGTATACGTGGAGTTGCATGCCATAAGCAATGAAGCTTGGTTTTTCCTTGCGCGTGTAGCGGATGAGATTAACCGACCGGGTGGTTTTTCTGAGCTATTTGCCACACCATTGGCTAACTCGCCTACCAATATGATATCCTCTGACGAAAGCAAAGGAGTCGTTGGCTTCTTCAACATGGCTGCCATATCATCCAGAAGTGAAACAGTGCGAGAAGAAACCATTAGAGATCTTATCCAATGATTTATAGTGCCGCGTTTTAATCGCAGGGCGATAGCCCAATAGGTCTAATTCCCCGATGCTCCGCGTCGGAAGCTAGGGGCAAGGGTTCTACCCTTGGGTTTAATACCATTTATTTTTTTGAGAATAAGACAGATGTCTTAGACCAACGAAAAACCCTGCAAGCTTACTGCGGGGTTTTGCATTTAGGAATGGTTGGTGAGGTAATACGACAGGAGGTTTTGAAAAACAATCACCTCCAAAAAAAGGATTGAAGTTATGTTTACATTTTTTGTCTCGAAAGAATGAAACTCCCATTTTAGGCTCAAAGTCTCTATCTGATGCCAAGAAAAAGGAGTTGAACTAAGGGAAATGAATAATAACCTGAGTTCGATTAATAAAACATTGAAATCAACGTTAAAATCGTCTTTGCGAAATAAGAACCGATTAAAATGAGGTTTTTATTGAAGCAATCTTACCTTTTTAGCAGATTGCTTCAATTTTCTAAATCTCTTCAAGATTAAAAAATATCGCAATGACGATAAAACGTGTGCTGAACGATCGAACTAAGGTTAATATGACATAAGGCTTAGCGCTTTACTCCTTTTGTACATCCAAAACGTAGTTTTTGGCTAAAAATTCCGCTTGACAGTGTGATTTTAGTGGCTAAGGAAGCTCAGATTTCTTGACTATAACTTCACTCCCCTCACCATCTCTTTTTTACCCAAAGCGCCTGGCAAGGTTTGCACCTCAAAGCCCACAGCAGCCATATTTCTTTTGAATTGACCCTGCGCACAATAAGTGGTGAGCACACCTTGGGGTTCGAGCAATTGGTAACACGTCCGAAGGTTTTCAATGTCCCACAATGCTGCCTGCTTGGAAGGAGCAAAAGCATCAAAATAAACGAGATCAATGGGTGGGTGATGAGAAAAATCTTCCAGTCCGAGCTGAAACTTTTGAAGCGACAAGTGATCGTTAATAGGCACAAGTTCTTCCCATTTGGAATCATGAATCTTTTGGAGCCACGCGTTTTCTAAGTCATTCTCACCATAATCCAATTGGCGAAATATTTCGGAAGGAACCGGAAATGGCTCAAGTCCATAATAGGTGATAGCCACATCCAATGATGCAGCGCGCTTGGCGGTTAATAATGCATTGAGACCAGTGCCTAAGCCAACCTCAAGAATGGAAATGTTTTTTTTGCCTGTTGCTTCGTGAAAGTAGTTGAGTGCTTTATCAATGAAGACATAAAGCGATTCCCCCATTGCGCCGCGCGTGGAATGATACGCTTCATCAATATCCGTTCTCAAAATACTTTTGGAGCCATCGTTGGTCATTATCAGCTGAAGATTGGGTGCAGTCATGGTTGTGCGGTTTTATGCCTGAAGTTAGAAAAACATTTTCAGGTTGCTTTTTATTTAACAGACGAACACTAAAAATTGATTGAGTAATGCTGACAATTAGCAGAATATCTGCTCATAAAGCTTGACTATCTGGTTTGATTTGAAGAAGATAGAAATAAGAGGAGCAAAAAATTCAGCTGATGCATAAGAAAGTTAGGTATGCGTTTTTATATTTGCCCTGTGGAAAACAAGCAACTTATAAAAGGCAGTTTGAATGTGATCATACTTAAACTTCTTGGCGATCGCGAGAGAATGTATGGCTATGAAATCACGCAGTACATCAAAGAGATGACCAAAGGCGAGATGGCGATAACAGAAGGCGCGCTCTATCCTGCATTGCACAAATTAGAGGCGCAGGGGATGATCTTTTCAGAATTGGATAAATTTAAAGGGAGAACAAGAAAGTACTATAAACTCTCGGAAGACGGACAAAAAACAGCCGCAACTCAGCTCGATGAGCTGCTTGGCTTTCTCAATAACCTCAACTTGGTTTTAAACGCTAAACCTTCCCACTCATGAAATCAATAACGACGCAAGATTTACAAACGATCCAAAATCACCTGCTACAAAAGCCGTTTAAATATGAGGAGGTTTTCGATGAAGTTTTGGATCATTATGCTACGTCATACGAGCAGTCAGATGACACGCTTGATCAAGTGCTGAGTGATCTCGATAACGAATTCACTTATAGCAAGATCAATAGCCTAAATGCGAAATATTTTGACGATCTGAGAAAGCACCTGCGACAAACTCACTGGTCTATATTCTTTGGAAATTTCAAATGGCCAAATCTGCTGTACACACTGGCATGTGTGGCAGGATTCATACTGATTTCGCCTATTTTATTTGAGAGTAAAACGCTTACCAAATTTCTATTTGGTGCATTCGGAGCTATTCCAACTTTTTTGGGTTTATATTTTTACTTGAAATGGGGCGTAAAAAGGATGTCTGGCAAAACAAAACTTAAAAATGCACATGCCGAGCTATTTGGCATGGCAGTGGGCTTTTCCATCTTTTACATGCAAATTCCCACTTTCGGTCGTCTTATCTATCATGAGAACATGAAAATGCTGGAACTCCATCCTTTACTCACCGCAGGATTGCTCCTCATTGGACTGGTCTCCTTATCGACATCTATGAAAATGATCATGACGAAAATAAAGCCAGCGATCAACTGATTATAGGAATAATTGGGGAAAGTTTTTAAGCCGATTCTTTCCTTCAACGGACTGAAGCAATCTCATTCCACCTTTCGACATTTAAGATCGCTTCTTACTTCGCGATGAAGTCCCTTTTCCGTCTTTAGGAGGAGGAACGACGAAGTAATCTTTCTACATTCTGTCTTTGGAAGGGTGCCCGACTGAAGCAAGCTCATTCTATATTTTGATTTTTAAGATCGCTTCGTGCCTCGCGAAGACGTTCCTTTTTCCGTGCTTAGGAGGAGGTACGACGAAGCAATTTTTTTACTTTCTGTCTTTGGGTAAGGATGCCCGACTGAAGTAACCTCATTCCACCTTTCGATATTTAAGATCGCTTCGTGCCTCGCGAAGACGTTCCTTTTTCGTCTTTAGGAGGAGGTACAACGAAGTAATCTTTCTACTTTCTGTCTTTGGGAAAGGATGCCGGACTGAAGCAAGCTAATTCTGTCTTTTGATTTTTAAGATCGCTTCGTGCCTCGCGAAGACGTTCCTTTTTCGTCTTTTGGAGGATGTCCTACGAAGCAATCTCAAACGAAGTGCTTACTTACGTTCCTTGTAGGGTTCCCATACGGCATATACAATCATTGAATAAGATTATAATAGAACTGTAATTAATCCTCATTTTAGAGTTATAGGCATGTTAAAAATGAAATGAGTAGATCCCAATCATTTAATTACAGCAGCCTTAAAAATCCCTTTTATCTCTGTTCTTTACCATCCCTGTAACCTTTATAAACAGGAATGAATATTGACGTTCAATTATGGGGATTCAAAATAATAGGACTATGCTTAGGACATTTCTACTAGTAGCTATTCGTAGCTTTCGCAAGAATAGACTCACCACCACCATCAATACCATTGGTCTTATTCTCGGTTTTTCGACCTTTGCTTTTTTGTCCTTTTCGGTCTACAATGACCTCTCCTATGATAGGTGGCATGAAAAATCAGATAGAAGCTACAGATTCACCACCATAGATGAGGCACTTGGCGTAACAAGCAATGAAGTGGCGATTTCCAACCCCCGAATGCCTTTGGCTGCTAAAGAAGAAATCCCAGAAGTAGAGCTGGCGTCTCGTGTGATGTATGCTGGTGAACAGCGCATGGAAAAGGGCGATATTGGCTATTACTCAGAATATGGGCTGTATGTAGAAAATGACTTCTTTGATATTTTTGACCTACCTATTCAAGATCGTGAAGCGGTTCTCAACAAATTTGAGCAGCCACACAAGTTGATCTTGACAGAATCTTTTGCCAAGAAAGTGTTTGGTGATGAAAACAAGATTGGGGAAGTTTTGGCTATCAGTGACCAGTCATGGGAAGTAGTGGGCCTGATGGATGACGTTCAGCAAAATTCTCACCTTGAGTTTGATGTGCTCATGTCGCTATATCCTGCGCAATCTGACTCTTCTATAGCGCAATACATCAATTCTTGGAACGGACTTGGGATGATTGGTTATGCTACTTTATCCGAAAATGCAGATGAGCTCGAAGTGGAAAACAAAATGGCAGCAATAGCACAGGCCAATGATGTGAATGATTTTTGGATACCTCAGCTTCAGCCACTGGAGGAGATACATTTAGGTTCTTCAGGAATCCTGTTCGATTTCTACAATGAAAACAAAGGCGATAGCGTGTATGTGTATGCACTGGCTGGTGTGGCTCTTTTTATCCTGCTGATAGCCACTTTCAATTTTGTAAACATGACCACTGCACAATCGACCACCCGAGCAAAAGAAGTGGGGATCAGAAAGATAGTAGGAAGTTCCAAGGCTCTTTTAATCGGTCAGCATATGACAGAGTCCATTTTTCTGGCTTTTGTTTCCATGATATTGTCATTGGCCATTGTGTACTTTGGGGTGGAATCTACTGGCTTCAGTACCAATTTTGATTTGGGACTGCTTTTAACCACCAATCCTTTACTCATACCCATCTTGCTTTTGCTGTCCATTGTCGTGGGTGCAGTGGCAGGTTTATACCCTTCTTTTGTCCTTTCCAGTATCAAATCGGTAAATATTTTAAGAGGTCGATTTCAAACAAGTTCAAATGGGATTTGGCTTAGAAAAACCTTGGTTGTATTGCAGTTTGTAGCGGCTATTGGGATGATATGTACTACGCTGATTGTGTCCAGACAGATCGATTTTATCAAAAACAAACATATTGGATTTGAAAAAGACCAGGTCATCAATATCAACGTGGGTGATCCCGGATTGGCAGATCGAATGGAGAGCTTTCAGCAAAAGCTAGAGGAGAACCCAGCTATTTTGCATACGGCCTACTCTAGCAATATGCCCGGCAGAACTTTCGGCAGAGGTGGAGTAAATGTAGAAGGGGGAAACCAGGATGAGCCTTGGATCGTGAGTGTGATGTCCATGGACGAAAACTACCTGGAAGCTATGGAGATTAAACTGGCGGCAGGTCGTAACTATGGAGAAAGCTATGGAGCAGATCAGCAAGAATCAATCATCATCAACCAAGCCATGATGGAATCGCTGGGGTGGGAAGAGGCAGTGGGCAAAAGGCTTGTTTTTGGTAACGGGGAGAATAGAACCAGCCGAACTGTGGTTGGACTGATTGAAGACTTCCACTTTTCGAGCATGCGGCATAAGATTGAGCCATTGATGATCTATTATAATCCAGGGCCGAATAGTAATTTTAATGTGAAGGTAAGTCCAGAAAATGTGAAAGAAACGCTGAGCTATCTGGAAGCAGAGTGGATTGCCACCTTCCCAAATTACCCTTTCGATTATCAGTTTTTCGATCAGGAGTTTAATGAGATTTTCGCTTCTGATGAATTCTTTGCAAGTCTGGTCACTTCCTTCACGTGGCTTTCCATCGTGCTTTCTTGTCTTGGACTCTTCGGTCTATCCTTTTTCATGGTGGAGCAGCGCAAAAAGGAAATAGGTGTTCGGAAGGTGCTGGGTTCATCCATTCAGCAGATCGTCAGCTTGCTAATGAAAGAATTTGTGCTGCTGATTACTCTTGCCAATTTGATTGCATGGCCTATTGCGTATCTGTTTGTAGAACGGTGGATAAGTGACTTTCAATATAGAATCGATTTACTGGATATATCGAATCTTTCTGTATATGTGTTGGCAGGTTTGGGGGCGATGATCATTGCCATCATTGCGGTAAGTTACAAGTCAATAAGTGCCGCACTTTCAAATCCCATAAATTCCCTCAGGGACGAATAATGAGCGCTATAACATTGATTTATCCTAACATCACTAAATTTAAAATTACGTGCAATTTTAATGAACGCTTATCCATAGTTTAAAAGTATCCTTTGTTAAAACTGGCTGTAGTCCTCCAAACATCTGGAACAGGACAAGCATCTCCATTATAACTGACACCCGCTTTTGATTGGCGGTTCTATGGATCGTTTTAAAAGAATTTGATTCGACTGATATAAAGGGTCGAATGAGTTTTACTCGCCAAAATATAGATGCAGCTACCTTTTTCCATTTTCTAAGAATAGGATGTGAAATGCATTCTACCTTATCATTTCCTTTAATTTCACAAAACCTGAATTGAATATCAACCCGTGTTGATAATCCTGAATTTTCCCAAAGCTGTCGACTGCATATTGGCTAGCGTAGTATTTTACCACCACATCATCATTTGCATGACCTGAGTTATAGAACTTGACCTCATCTAACGTATAATGAACATCCTTACCAATAAACTGCCTTACAATTTTTAGTTGCATTGAAACTCCCACGTCAATATGCCATATATTGGTTGCCTGATAATTTTTCAGATTCCTCTCTACGTGTATGGCCAGATCCTGTCTATCGGCAATCATTAAATATTGCAAAATCATTACCGAAAAAAGCGGCGGACTTGATGCATCGATTTCCAGTAAACCACTTTCGTGCACGAGTCTTTCCTTAATTAACTGTGGCGCATCATTATCAGAAAAAATGACGGCTGTACCTAGAATACGAGCTGCCATGTAAGGGTGATAACCAGAAAATTTGGAATGATGTTGATGTACGAATTCGATTAAACCGCGAGCACTAGGTTCTTTTCCAGATAAATAATCACCGAATAAAATGAGTGATTGAGCCCAGGCTTGTGCCTCTGATTCGGTTTCATAGTCCAAGTAGATTTTTAACCAAGAGTGGTAACTTTTGAAATTTCCAAAGTCAACATATCGTTCGTAAAACTGCCTTCGAGCGACCTTACTGGCAGCTAGAAGGTGTAGAAAGTCAGCTGAGTTTTCATGATGGTCTGCGATAGCTTTTCCTAGAACCCTGAAGATGCGACGATCTTCCAGCAGAATATTAGTATACGCGTACAGTCCTGTGATAAATTCCAAATGACCATTTTGAATACTCATTTGAATCAGTTTCCCCGTGATCGCAAACAGCATATGCGAAGGGATTTTTAAACCCAACAGATACTGAGCGAGTGCAGAATCAGGAACCTCATATTTCTCAAGCAAAATAGTCAACACTTCATTCACCGCAGATTCTTCCGGTGAGGACCAATCATTAAAGGAATCTTCGAGATCATTTTTCCCCTCAATGTAAAGTGTCAACGTTTCTTTATTATATGCTGACAGCTGGCTTGATGATTTCAATAGTCCAAACACTCTACGTAGTGTTGCAGAAGAAATGGGACGCCCAGTGACCCGCTCAATATCATCTGCTAATAAGTCACAGTCTTTAGGCCGGGTGATGGGTTGGCCGTAGGTTTCAGAGACTGATTGTGTTAGGGAGTAATTAGTAGGCATATGGCATTAAAATCAAGTCTCAAGGCTTTAAGCCATTGTGGGTTTATGAGTTTTTATTTCGTTTTGATAACTCTGCTTCAAATCCAGAAGCTATTATACCTGCTGGCAATGCAAAAACCCCTATTCCTAAAATAGCAATTATCGCCGCTAATAACCTGCCTAAACCAGTAATTGGGTACATATCTCCGTATCCTACTGTGGTCAATGTAGCAACACCCCACCACATCGTCTCAGGTATACTACTAAATGATTCAGGCTGAACACTATTTTCAATATAATACATTAGTCCTGAAGCTACTACAAGTAAAATGACAAGTATTGAGAAGGAAACTGCTAACTCTTCTTTTCTATCTCTTATCACATTTTGGATTAGTCTAAAGGCGGTAGAATATCTTCCCATTTTAAAAAGTCTAAAAAGTCTAAATAGTCGTAAAACCCTTAAAAAACGACCATCCAGTTTAAATATCAGTGGCAAATAGAATGGAAGTATGGCCAACAGATCTATTAATGCTCCGAATGAGAAAATGAAGCTTAATCTACCCCACAATGGATGAGCATATTTCGTTGCATAGGTGCACGTCCAAATTCGTAATAGATACTCTAATGTAAATATTAAGACTGATACCTTCTCAAAAGCATCCATCCATTGTTTATATTCTGTATAAAGATGCTCTTCAGTTTCTGCGATTACCAGAATGACATTGAGAATGATCAATATTATAATGAAAATATCAAATCTTTTACTAATTTGATCTCCATCTTCTCCTTTCTCTAATATCTCATAGATACGTTTCTTTAGTAGCATTTTCACTCTTTCAGATAAATCGAAGTAAGCTCTCGTCTCTTATGTAATACCAACATACTTAACTGGAAAAGCTGCTCCGGGCTTTCTGTAGTCGTCAGGAATTTTTTTGTTTAGATATAAAGCTTGTATTGCTGCAGGTGCTTCTATGCCTACAAATCCAATTCTTTGGAAATTATCTTCTGTCCTATGCGGGAAATTCTCGATTGTTGCTGGCTTCCATATTTGTGGGATGTAAACTGCTTTAATAATGCCTTTAACTACAGCCAAAGCAAGTTCTGCTTGCTCTGCCTTTTCTTGTTTTATTTTCCATGCCAACCTAGTTGCTTCATACAACCCTCTTCGACTTACAGAATTATTAACTGTTATAAGCAAAAGCTTATGTTCAAAAACGGCAGTCTCAGCCATATACTTATTTAGTATCTCCGATGAGTGCATAGGTCCAAAATCATCACTTCCATGTCCTCCTTGAATGTTTTGTGCTTCGGGCGTAGCATCTAACAATGCCGCTTCTACTAAATGAGCTGTTGACTCATCAGTTATCCCATGTCTATGTATAATATGTATCGGTTCCAGACCAGCGACTTTTATATCGTTGATAGTTGAAGTTTTAAGATCCTCTTTATCTTCATCACCTATCTTATCAGCATTTTTTAGATGTTGAAAGATTCGATTCCCTTTACCCTTACCAACATAAAAAGTATTCCCATTTCTTGGGTCTATGAGACGATAAACATAATACCCTAGCTTTTCGACTACTTCTGTAGGAAATTTATCAAAATTCATATTTTATTTGTTCAGGTATTAAGTAAATCATTTACTTCATCAATTTTATTTTGTTCTAAATCACTAATGCCTTTGCTGGCACTAGCTATTTCATTCATAAACGAGTTCACTTGATTTGCTAGCCCATCTATCATCTGGGTTTCTCTTCTTAACTCCTGCAATAATTCCTTCTCCAAATATTGATTCCTAAAAATGAAGTTGAAATCTTGTTCATAAGCAGTAATCATTGTTTCAATTGATTTTTTGTCAAGTTCACTATAGACTTCAGAGACGAGTCCTCCAATTAGCTCATGCATTGCGTTTTTTTCCAGCTCATCATATTCTCCATCCGCGTGCGCTATTGCGAAAACAGGTAGTAGAATTAAAAGAATCAAAAATTCTTCGTTACTCATAGAAGTATTAGCGATTTTCTCGTATTCTGCTTTTGTCATATCTCTTTAAAAAATGGATTAAGAACATCTGGATCTGGATGTAATATTTTATACTTTCGAGCTTCTTCAAGATCATCATTAAGTATTGCTTCTTTCACAATCCGCTCAATAAATCTTCCAAAATAATATTCCTGTTTAAGAATGTTTCCTTCATCACCATATTCGAAAAATATACCATTAATAAGTGTCGCAGACTCATAGGCATTTCTGTATTCACTTTTTGATAGATAATAAGTTAACTCAGCATTTACGATTTTGATCGCATCATCGGATTGAGTCTTTGGATGAATATTTTCTAAATAACCTCTGGCAGACTCGAAATCATTCTGAGCCAGACAATCATCTACTCCTTTGCATGTAAGCATGTCATGCAAATAATCTATACCAAAAAATATTCCGTATCCAAGAAACAACACAATTCCAGCTATGATAGAAAATTTTTGTTCTCGCTTTTTTGCTCTTTCCTGATTCTCAATACGCTTCAGCTTTACCTTATCCGAATCATTCGCTCTTGCATTAATTTCCGCGATTTCTATCGCAGTTTTGTTGTAAGAAGACCTGCTGCTTTGCGGGGATGTCTTTTTACTTCTTCTTGAGGAATTGCTCGACCTATTACTTACTTGCCTGTTGACTTTAACCCGATAGGGAGTAGAATGCCCATCGCCAAATACTTTATTGGATATCCATTTCCCAGTGTTTTTCCCTACCTCCCTCGTTACTGATTTTCCAAATAGCCCCATAGTATTAAATATTCGACCTAATATTCTCCTCTTGCAGCCTTACCAATAGTGACCTCATTGGGCACAAGTTTTTTGCCTGCTTCATCTTTTATTTGAACGGTTACACCAAACACAGAATTGAACATGTTTTCTGCCTCACCTACCTTGGTACTTGCCTTAATTTTTAATGACTCACCAGAGGTTGTCACGTCTTTAGACGTTTTGTCATTAAGCTGCTTTAAAGTAAGGCTTGGTTCTGCGAGTTTTTTTCCTTTGTAGAAAATGAGAGTCAATCCAAATTTTTCCTTGAAGTCTTTTGAAATCGTCTTAAGCTTCTTGTTTGGAGCAACTGAAAATTCAGCTTTGCTGAAGTGATCAGTTATAGAATTGAGAAGTCCCATAAATTATAGACTAGCTAATGAGGTTTTATCATCTGCCAATTTTTCGTCTGCAGCATCCGCTACCTGAATCTTAATGCCAAATTCCTCCATTATCTTCTTTTCAAAGTTTCCTACGTGCATTTTTCCAGTCACTTTTACTTCGCCTCCTTTATTGTCTCCTTTTCTTATAGAAGCCAGTGTGGCAGACTCATCCGCAAACCGAGCTCCGTTGTATACTCTTAGGGTGCCGTTAAAATTTTCCTTGAATTGTTTCTGTAAGGTCTTAACCTTCATCCTACCTGATATCTCAAAATTTGCCATTCGTAAAGCATTTAGTTTATTTTCCAAAAATATGACCAAGATTTTTTCTAGTCACCTGTCAAACCTGTCAAGTTTAAGTCAAGGGTAACATTGTTAGAAAAGTAGCTTTCTCATCCCCTGATAAACAATGGTAATCGCTGCAAGCAAAAGCAACCCGAGTATAAAAGCTATACCTACGGAACCGAATTTTAAGTGCCAGATGATCCACATCGGCAAAATGCCGATAAATGCAAATAGGACAATCATAAGCAGTTTCTTTCTCCAAAAGAAGCGAGCTGTGGGAAATGGCCAGATACCACCGGTCTTTGTTAGTTCAACAAAACTTTTTAAATGATCGACTCTATCCGGTTTAGTATTAAATGTAACCACCAGCCAGATTAAAGTAACCAAAGGGGTTAATATCAATAATTTCATGGGATAATCTCCCAATCCCACAGCGGTAGACCAATCTGTAATGAAAAGATCAAGGCTGGGACTCCACAATCGTAGCTGATCATAGAGAATCGCCAGAAGGCCAGAGGCAACCATCGCACTTAGCTGTGACCATGCATTGATTCTCCACCAAAACCATCTCAACAGAATCACGGGTCCTACTCCTGCACTTATCGAGAACAGGAAGTATTTTAAATCAGCCAACTGATCTGCCATTAAAGCAAATACTAGGGACAGCCAACCAATCAGCAGCATTGCACTATAGCTTATATACTTGGCTTGCTTCTCATTAAACTTCTTTCCCAGCCCCTCTTGCAAAAAATCAACTGTTATAAAAGATCCGCCCCAACTAACGATGGCCTCCCAGGTAGTAAGAAACCCGGCAATAAACACAAAGAGTAAAGCAACTTTTAAGCCTGCGGGAAGGTATTGCAACATCAAACTTATATAGGCCGCTTCACCATTTGTTTGTCCTGTAATCAACGCGGCATCCCATACAAAACTGGACAAACCAAACATGACCGAAATAACCAAGACAGGAAAGAGAATGGCTCTGAAAGCATGCCATGGATTACCAATGGAAAAGTAACGTTGTGTATTCGCATTTGAATGATCCAGCAGCCTTGCTGACCACCATTGTATAAAAACAAAAAACATTATGTTCGACCAGGTTTCTTGTTCTTCCTTACCTGTTGGCAAAAATTCAATTTTAGAAGAATGATAGGCCGTCAATGTTTGCTTCATTTCTCCCCACCCGCCTAATCCAGTTATCAAGAAGTAAATAGCCATTGGAATAAATACCAGATAGAGTATAGCTATGATGCTATCCACGCGCAGTTTACTAGAAAGATCGTTCTTCAGTATGAGAAATATTACTGCAAAAAATGCAAAAAGAAAGAAATGAAATTCTTCAATCTGAAAAATGCTACTGATGATTTTTTGTATTCCCAAGATGTAAAAACTCCCCAAAAAAGCGCTGATGAATAAACCGACATAAATGGCTCTAAATTGGCTTAGAATGTTCGCACCTAAGCCGCTAAACCTTTTTAAAATCAATTGATTGTCAGTGATTAAATCCATTCTTGCCCACATCGGAGCGAACAGGACAGGCGCAATGCCTATTGTTAAGAGTATGTCTTTAAGAAACCACAATCCACTGTAACCCTTTTCAATGACTAAACTTGTATTGATCATTTCTAAGGTTGGGTTCCAATAGATTATCAAAAGCGATAGTGAAGAAATCCAGTAAGGAACTTTATTTGCTGAGTAAACAGCAGTGTTGGCTCCTTTTTTGAGAGCCAAAGGAAGAATCAGGTAAAGAACTCCCAAAACAGCTATTACTACGATTTCAAATTGCGACATATTTCCTAAAATGCCGAAAATTAAGCTTAACTGATGATAAACTCGATAGACTTTGGATGATTTTTATAGATGGCTGTACTATCAGATACTTTTATAGAAATTTGAAAAGTCCAACTTACGGATGGATAGTTGGACATAACCGGCAAAAATCTTCACTAAGAATACCAACCCATGAACAAGTTACTACCGTAATTCGAACGAGTTTTTTGACAACTATAACTGTTGCATTTATTCTCGAACGAACAGGAAAAGAAATTCCAACATAGATCACGCTTAGTCTTGCAGGATTTTTTTTCGGGACGCAGTGCGTATTTGAAACATGGAGAAATCTTCCTCTCGCTCAATACAGACTTCACTATTATGCCATTCAGACCCAAGTGGGTCGACCTCACATCAAGAATCTAGATTCTCAATGAATGGAAATAGATCCCCGGCATTTGTATCTTTTTGGGCTTGAACTACATTGGTAAATGTTGGTAAAGTCTCGGTGATGCTGCCAGCGCCTTTTTTATTGACTTTGAAAATGACATCCTTCGTTGTGGTAAATAGCAGCACAGAGGAAAAGGATTTTACGAGGTGTGATTTCAAGACAACAAACGCCTCATCCAAAGTAAGCTCATCTTCCTTATCCACCGTTTTTTTAGACCGATAGCGCAATTTTAACAAAACCTTAAAGCCTTCCTCAGCATAGACCGGTCTTACGAAGATATTCCTCAAATTAGGCTTACCTATTGTTTTTGCCATGGTTAACTTGGCAAAGCGGCCTTCTTCAACACTTTCTTTTACTTGTTGCCAGAAAAGAACAAACACCTCTTGATAGGACATAACTTAACTATGAATGGGAAAATATAGGAATTTCAAAAGTAGCTTTAATCGTTCAATTTGTGAAACGAAACTGACTGGTCGCTACAGAGGCAATGACTAAGCGTCAAGCGAATCTATTTTCTAATAATCTCAATTTCTCGAAAAAAGCCATCTGACATTTCATCGAGCGGAAGTAAGATAAAGAGTTCTCCGTTTTCATACTCTGCGGTGATCGCGTCTAATTCCACTCTATTGCTCAAATGAATCATGGTAAGCAGATAAGGAATCTCCATATCTTGATATCCATTTTTGAGTAATTGGAAAATGAACAATTCATTATCCTTAATTTCTAATTTGAGATTTTCAGGGCTTACGCCTGGCACCCGAGCGTTGATGGTCCATTCTATCTTGCCTTTAAATACGCTGATAACGGGTGATGCCATGCCACCGTTGATGGTATTCACTACTTCGGCAGTTACCGCAAGATTTTTGATTAAAACTTTATCTTTTGATTTCATCATCTACTTTCTAATCTTTTTACTAGTCATCAAAATCAATACCTTTTGGGTATTTCGTCACTAACTCTGACAGGTTGACTGTGGTATTGTGGTTTATCGGTCATTATGGCGCTGATCAGAATTTACGATTTGGTTAAGGCCTAAGTGTATAATTTAAAAACGTCCGAGACTGGTTGGTTATTTCACTCAATCTTACCAATAAAGCCATCCGTTCTCAAAATATTTCTGGCAGGTTGCCAACTTCCGTTTCACCGTCTACAAAGTCTCTTTACACCAGTACAGAAGCTCAACGAGATTGTTTCTTGTGGAGCTGTATTTTTCTTAAATCGCGGCTAATTGAAATTCTGGACAGTATGCTGATCCTGATGATTTTCAAGGCATTTATGTGTAATTACCATAACAGATAATCGGTCAAGTCTTGGCGATATCAGGCTCATTGCCTAAGTTCTTATTTCAGAAACTTCCTTAAAATAGGGATGACAGCTATTTTTCAGAAACCTGTGCTTTGAGATGCTAATGGTCTGAGATTTTTTTAAGTTCAGTTTTTACGAAGAAATCAGGATTGATAAAAACGAAGAAAGCCCTCCAATAATTGAGGGCTTTAGGCTTTTAGTTATGACAAAATAAAGGATTACTCCTTTATCTCTACACCTTTCCAAAAGGCCACATGACCTTCAATATTTTTTGCTAGTTCGTTTGCGTTCGGATAGTACCAAGCAGCATCCGTGTTTTCTTTTCCATTGACACTTATGGTATAATAATTTGCCGTTCCCTTCCATGGGCACACTGTGTGCTTCTTGCTTTCTTTGAAAAATCCTCTCTTGATGGCGCTCTCCGGGAAATAATGGTTGCCTTCTATGATTACTGTTTCCTTACTTTCGGCGATGAGTTCGTCGTTCCAATATGCTTTCATCTTTGTTGTGTTTTATTCAATATCTGGATATACTAATGGATTAATAGGGGTAAAGGTTTCTGAAATTATTAGCGCTATTCAAATTCGTCTAGTTTGTGGGTAGCTCGAATATTTTATTGGCAGCTCCAGCGCCAAGCGTGATATCATCGAAGACAAACTCGCGTTCATATTTTTTCGAAAAAATCCGTACGGCGGCCGGTACAAGCAGACCATTATATGATTTATATTTTTCAAAAAGTTTTTCAATACTCAGCGTTTTAATGCCCGTCTGAGTCTCGATGACTTCCCAGTATAGCCGATAATCTTCTGGCCCTAAATAAAATTCTTTTTTTACCTCTGCAGATTCAAACGTGAACTTGAGATATTCTTCTCCTTTAAATGAGACCAGGCTATCAAACTGCAAATCCTTTTGATAACGATTCAGCGGGCTCCCAATACTGTAGGCATTCGCCAGAACCAGCGCTTCCAAATCAGTCATTGGCTCGGGAGTATTGCTTTCTTTCCAGGGTGCCACTATCCATGAGACTTGGCCATTGGTTGCTTCTATATATTTTTTCTGTTGCCAAAAACCCTCGATCCTCATCTTATCAGGTTGCTTACAAGTCAACCGCATGGTATAAGCTTTATATTCTTTCGTTACCCATCGGCCGTCAACAACAACGCTTTGTATTTGATCCCACATCTGTTGGCCACTTTCCTCGAAATGCCTGCTTAAAACTTCGGAGGCGTTCTGTGCTTCGGCTAGATTGATCACGCCAAAAGTCATTATGATTAATATCAGTCTTTTCATAAAGAAGTAATTCTAATGCAATGAACTAAATTTATCACAATAATAATGCCCATGGAATTAGCAGACTTGTTGCGAAGATTAAAATTGGCTGGATTAGCTTTTCTAACCATCATGGCTATAGGTATTGTCGGCTACAGCTATATCGGAAATGCAAGCTGGCTTGATGCCTTTTACATGACATCTATTACCATCGCTACGATTGGTTTCCGAGAAGTCATCGACCTGAACAATTCTCCGGCAGGAAAAATATTTACCATTTTTCTCGCCTTTTCGGGAATTGGTGTTTTTACTTATTTCTTGTCAAATCTCTCGGCCTTGTTTATTGAAGGGGATTTGAGAAAAAGCTATTATAAAATTAAGCGGATGAAAAAAATCAATAAAATGGAAGGTCACTACATCATAAGTGGATGTGGAAGAGTAGGTCGCAATATCGCTTTGGAGCTTTTTGACACAGAGCGAAACTTTGTGATCACAGATATCGATCAAAAGGTTCTTGAAAAATTTATTCCGGAAATCCCAGAAACACCCTTTGTGTCTGGCGATAGTACCAACGACGAGTTTCTCGAATCACTCAACATAGGAAAAGCAGCAGGTATTTTTGTTTGTGCCAAAGACGATAATACCAATTTGGTTATTTGTATTACGGCGAGGCAGCTAAATCAGCATATAAGGATTATTACCAGAATCACGGATGTTGCGCACACTTCCAAAATGCGGCGTGCAGGCGCAAATAGCATTGTATCACCCAATTATATTGGAGGATTGAGGATGGCCTCAGAGATGGTAAGACCCACAGTAGCTTCTTTTATCAAAGACATGGTGACAATGTCCGATGGAGAAGTCACGCATCATTTGAGGATGGAAGAAATAGAAATCAGCGAAAAATTTGATGGTAAAAAAGTGGAAGAACTGCCGACAAATGGTTGTGATGCCACGCTGGTTTTGGCTGTTAAAACGCAAGGTGGGTGGCTTTACAACCCGAAAAAAGATATAAAATTGTCTACTGGAGATTATATCGTATTGATGACCACACCTAAGGAGCATAAGCTTATTGCGAGTAGGCTTTAATCAAATTGTTTTTCACGAGGAGCAAACATTGCCTAATGTTTAATTGTCTGATAAACTGGGGCTAATTTCACCTTTTAACCAATTAAAAAAAATGAGCAAGATTGACTGGAACACCGTAAAGGAATTTGAAGATATCACATACAAAAAATCTGGTGGAGTGGCCAGAGTGGCATTTAATCGGCCCAATGTTAGAAATGCTTTTCGTCCCAAAACTGTAGGTGAACTTTACCAAGCACTCCTCGATGCAAGAGAAGATACTTCTATCGGCGTAGTGCTACTTTCTGCGGAAGGTCCTTCTACCAAAGATGGTGTCTATAGCTTCTGCTCAGGCGGAGATCAAAATGCCAGAGGCCACCAAGGATATGTTGATGATGATGGTATGCCTCGGTTAAATATTTTGGAGGTTCAAAGGCTCATTCGTTTCATGCCAAAAGTAGTCATAGCGGTAGTTCCTGGCTGGGCTGTTGGAGGCGGACACAGCTTGCACACTGTATGTGATTTGACTTTGGCCAGTAAAGAACACGCCATTTTCAAGCAAACAGATGCGGACGTTACCAGCTTCGACGGTGGGTATGGTTCCGCTTACCTAGCAAAAATGGTAGGTCAAAAGCGGGCACGAGAAATCTTCTTTTTGGGAAGAAACTACAGTGCACAAGAAGCTTATGATATGGGCATGGTCAATGATGTTATTCCTCATGATGAACTGGAAGATACAGCCTATCAATGGGCCCAAGAAATACTACAAAAATCACCCACATCGATCAAAATGCTCAAGTTTGCCTTTAACCTGACCGATGATGGCATGGTTGGTCAGCAAGTTTTTGCAGGAGAAGCCACTCGACTCGCCTACATGACGGATGAAGCGAAAGAAGGGCGAAATGCCTTTTTGGAGAAAAGAAAACCCGACTTTAAAGATGTGAAATGGATTCCTTGATGGAGTCTATTTCTTTAATAAATTCATCAGGCGTAACATCGATTTGTTGGCAATTAGACCTATCAAAAGTACTGTTTTTCGCGCTATTTGGCCGGTAAATTGAGTTTTTCGCGGATTCAAGGTCTTGTTGATAAAAAATTATGACCAAGGTTTTTTGATTTCAAACGATCAAAAGCAAAGCGGAAACAATGGTCATTCCGATGATGAACCAACGATATTTATGTTCGGGAATTTTTTTGACAATCGAAATTCCTAAAAAGGCACCTATTGCCACCGCAGGAATGGTGAGCAGATCTAACCTGAAAGTGTTCCAATTAATTGTTTCCCAAAAGAAAATATGAAACGGTATTTTAAAAAGGTTAATGATCATAAAAAACCATGCCGCAGTACCGATATATTCATTTTTTGGCAGCCTCATGGAGAGCAAATATAGCGCCATCACAGTACCAGCAAGATTACCTACCATGGTTGTAAAACCTCCAGCGACACCCAATACAGCTGCAAACCATATACTTTGAGGAATGTCCTTTTTATTGGACTTTTCCATCCAGATCATAACTACCAAGCTGACAATAATAATGATGCCCATGAAGAGTCGAAAGCTTTCATCGTTGATGAAAGTCCCAACAAAAGTTCCGAGACCAACACCAATAGCGGCAAAAGGGAAAAGTTTGAATAGGTGAGACCACTGCGCATGTCGATTGTAGTGCCAAACGGCGAAAATATCTGCGATCGAAAGTATAGGGAGTAATATTCCAGATGACATTTTACCTCCAAAAATCAATGCTAACATAGGCACAGCTGCCATACCCGCTCCATGAATGCCTGTTTTGGACATGCCAATAAAAAGTCCAACTAGTACAAATAATGCCAGTTGGGCGTAGGTGAGCTCAAAAGAAAAAAGGGTAATCAAATCAGGTTGTTTGCATAAGCATACTTGATCAGGCCAACCAAGTTATGTGTACCCGTTTTTCGAAGAACGTTTTTGCGATGGGTTTCCACGGTGCGCTCGGAGATAAAAAGCTCTTCCGCGATATCTTTATTGGTATATTCCTTAGCAATTAGTTTGAGTATTTCTCTTTCTCTACTGGTGAGCAGTTTTTGCTCGCCATCGCCATTGAGTCCTTTGATTAAAATATTGTTGATCTGCGGGCTTAGATAGGTGTTGCCAGCTTTGATAGCATAGATGGCAGCTATGAGCTGATTGTGGGAATCATTTTTCACCATGTATCCATTTACGCCTTCTTTGAGTATTTCTTTGACAAGATGCGCTTCGTCGTGCATACTTAATACCAGAATTTTTATGTTTGGATATTTTCTTTTGACCTTCTGCACCAAGGCCAACCCATCTTCGTCAGGTAGATTGTAATCGGTAATAAGTAAGTCTGTCTTGGTTTGAGTAAGCTTTTCTAATGTTTCTACGACAGATCCTGCTGTTCCTACGATTTCCAAATCTGGCTCTGATTCTATAATTTTTACTAGTCCCCCGAGTAGTATTGCATGATCATCTGTTAAAAACAGTTTCATATTAGGTCGCTTTTGTCGTAGGAAAGATAATAATTTCATGGACTAACGTGGCGTTTTGGTGGAGCATAAAATTGATATCAGAATGTTAAGAAATCTATACCGTTAAGACGGTATTTTGATTTACTACGAGTTCTGGTGCTATTACAATCATTGTCGTTCCTCTCCGGCCAACGACAGTATCTAATTCCAACTCACCCTTGATTAGATTGGCTCGCGAGTTGAGGTTTTTCCAACCATTGCCCGATCCTTGAGTGAGTAAAGATTTATCAAAACCCATTCCATCATCCTCAATCAATAAGTTCAATTCTTCCTCATCTTTTGTTAATTGGATGGTGATGTTTTTTGCTTCAGAATATTTGATCACATTATTGACCCATTCTTGGGTAATGCGATAAAGTGAAATTTCTTGCAAATCTGTGAGTCGTTCTTCAATACCAAAAAAGTTCGTTTCAATTTGAATTTTTCCTGCATTGTTTATTCTTGAGGCAAACTCATTGATGGCATCTAATAGCCCATTTTTAATGAGAGTTTCCGGCATTAGATTGAAGCAAATGCTTTTGAGTTCTTTGTACATTTGGTCAAGGACTTCTGTGGAGTTGTCATAGACCTCTTGTCGCTTTTCAGGATTGGAATCAAGGTTGCTCAGATTCAAGTTTAATACAGAAATCATCTGTCCAAAACCATCGTGCAAGTCTCTGGCAAAGCGCTTTCTTTCCTCTTCCTGAGTAGTGATAGCCGCTTCAATCTGTGATTCCTTGAATCTGGCTTTTTCTTCAGCAATCAACTTGTCACGCTTGTTGAGCATATATTTTCTTTGCTGAATGCCTATGACCAATAGCAGTATAACCAGCACAACCAATCCCACACTTAATAATTTCGTGACTTTAAGCTCGGCTGCTTGACTATCGATTTCTGCAGTTTGTAGGGCAATAGTTTGTTCTTTCTTTTCTGTCTCATATTGCGTTTGAAGCTCAGATATTATGGAGAGCTTTTCGGCATTGAGGAGGGAATCTTTTAAGCTTATATATTCCTCGAATAATTCGATTGTGTGAGAGTAATTCTTAGTCTTTTTGTTCACATCTATGAGCGCCGCGATGATCTCTTTCAATTCTTGACGATTTTCAATCTTCTTTGCCAAATCATATGCCTGAGTCAAATGACCTAACGCCGCATTAAATTCTCCTAAGGCGATTTCGGACTTCCCTAACATGGTATAGGTGCTGACCTGACCATTTAGATCATTGATCTCAAGTTTCAATGTCAATGCCTCAGATAGCAACGCTTTCGCCTGCCGGTGATCTCCCATTTCATTTTTTAGTGAGCCTAGGTTGGCTAATACCAAGGATCTATTTTGAGGGTTATTGAATTCTTTACTCAATTCAATGGCTTGACGGTAATAAAATTCTGCGCTATCGTATCGATTAATATCCTTATAATAAGTTCCTAGACCATTCATGGCACTTATTACGACACTTTTGCTTTTTAGCTTTTCTTCTATTTGTAATGTTTTGATCAGATATTTCTTGGCAGATTCTGGATCTCCCAACTCATCATTGTAGATATAAGCAAGGTTTGTTAATGCGTAAACTTGAAAATTGGGAAGCTTTTCTTCTTCATAAATTTTTAATGCTTTAATAAATGAATATATACATGAATCAATTTGCCCATTGTAAAAAAAAACGTTCCCCAGGTTTAGATATATATCGCCAATTTCTTTGTTAAGGCCTTGTTTACGCCGTATTTCAAGAGACTCGAACAATGCAGATTTACTGAGATCGAATTTTCCGATCTTCTGATAAACTATTGAAAGGTTATTGAGCACACTAGCCTTCCCGTTTAAGTCATTGAGCTGTGTCATTTTTTCTAGTGCAAGTTTTTGGTAAAACATGGCAGAGTCGTACATCGATAAGTTTGAGAAAACACTACCGTAAGTGATATATAAGTCGCTCAAACCAGCGTCAAAATCGATTTTTTCAGCCTTTTTGACATATTCAGTGAGCAAGGATTTAGACGCCTCAAAATTTTTATCATTTTTGAGCAACCATGCTTTTTGATTGGCAGCCAATATTTTGGTGGTGTCCGATTCTGCGAGCGCTAGTGCCTGATTCGCATAAAGCATCGCTGAATCTGAACCAATCGCATACTTAGAGATTTTTATAGCATTGTAAGCCTTTTTTTCAGCTTTCAATAAGGAATGATTGTTTAACAGGCTATCTAGAATTGTTCTCTGTCCGAGACAATTGAGCACCATTAACAAGCAGGTGGAAATCAGTGAAATTCGAATCATTGTGAAAATTATGAAAGTTCGGCCTAAAAGATAATATAGCCAAAAACACGGACATCTGAAAAGCTATATTTTTTATCTCAATGAAAAGTGTTTTAAAAATAAATAGCTTCAAAGTATTCCAAGAAATGACACACAGATTTTTCCGAGCTTAAGCTTCTTCTTCAAGTTAGGTAACCTTCTTAGATTATATCGAAAGTACTTGATAAGGTCGATCTGGCTAAACCAAAATCCTGACTATATACCTCATAAAAATGGTTGTTGATAGAATCAATAAAAGGTTTTTTGAACTATTGAAACTTTAGCTTGACAAAAACTGACCAAATAAAAAATTCAATGAATTGCTAAAAATAAACTCCTCATTTGAGTAAATCTACCCTAAAATAAAAAAAGCGAACCATAGTTGTGGTTCGCTTTAAAATGATGCTTTCGCTTAAATGCTAAGCTTCAAACTCGCTTATCGTCTTTTCTATAATATCACAGCATTCGTGTAACTGCTCTTCCGTCATCACTAAAGGAGGCGCAAATCGAATGATATTGCCGTGGGTCGGTTTTGCCAATAACCCGTTATTCTTCAAGCTCACGCAGATATTCCAAGCGGTAGAGCTGCCAGGGTGGTCATTGATCAATATAGCATTCAAGAGTCCTTTGCCGCGTACCAAAGACACAAGCTCATTTTTTTCAGCAAACTTGCTCATACGCGCTCTAAATATTTTGCCCAATTTTCGAGCGTTTTGGGTAAGTTTCTCATCTCTAATGACTTCCAATGCTGCGATAGCCACTTTAGCACCAAGTGGATTTCCACCAAAAGTTGAACCATGTGTGCCTGGAGTGATGACATCCATAATATGATTGTTGGCCAATACTGCTGAAACAGGATAAACACCCCCAGATATTGCTTTTCCTAAGATTAACACATCCGGCTGAGTGTACGAGGATTGTTTCTCACAATGCCCTTCACAAGAGCAATTACCACAAACAGCCAATAATCCGCCAGTTCGGCCTACTCCAGTTTGGATTTCATCGGCCATAAAAAGCGCATTGTTGGTTTTACATGCTTTGGCTATTTCAGCCATAAAATCTTCATTCGGCACAAATACTCCCGCTTCACCCTGAATAGGTTCTACCAAAACAGCCACGATATTCGGATTTTGCTTGAAGGCTTCTCTCACTGCCTCTGCATCATTATAAGCTACTTTTACAAACCCATGAGTGTATGGGCCAAAATTCTTTCTCGCGTCTGGGTCACTGGAAAACGAAATGATCGTGGTGGTTCGTCCATGAAAATTTTGATCGAAAACCAGTATTTGTCCTTCATTTTCAGCGACACCCTTTTTTTCATATCCCCATTTTCGTGCTATTTTCAGCGCTGTTTCAACAGCTTCAGCACCCGTATTCATGGGAAGCACTTTATCAAAACCGAAGTATTCTGTGATGTATTGTTCATAGGGCCCAAGCACATCGTTGAAAAATGCCCTTGAAGTTAGTGTAAGCGTTTCCGCCTGCTCTTTCAGAGCACCTACAATCCGTGGATGACAATGACCTTGATTTACGGCAGAGTAAGAAGAAAGAAAATCATAATACTTTTTTCCTTCGACATCCCAAACGTGTACGCCTTCACCCCTAGCTAGCACAACGGGTAAAGGGTGATAGTTGTGAGCTCCGTACTTATTTTCCTGCGCCATAAGCGCTTTACTATTTTGAGTTACGTTTGATGTAGCCATTTCGTTTATGGTTTACCTTTGTTGAATAATTTACGTAGCAAAGTAACAGTTTAGTTAGCAGATGGGAAAACAAAACGGCGGAAGGAAACTCGAAGAGCAAGACTTTTATTATACACCTGAAGGATTTCTTGTTTTCACTGAAAAATATCATTTAAAAAGAGGCTATTGCTGCAATAGCGGCTGCCGACATTGTCCGTATAAAACAAAGCCATCCTAAAGGTTTTCACTTTTTGTAGACTTTAGGTTAGTTCATTTGTAAAATTCAAGCAATCAGCGCAAGAGGAATGTTTGATTTCAACCATGAAGACCAAAGCTTTTGGAACCCATGAGATCAGTAGAAAGGAGTGTTTTCTTTCCAAATTATTTGCCCGGAGGCAAATTCTATCACAAAAAGATTGGGTAACTATTTGATTTATTTGAAAATGCCTTACATTTGCAGTCCGTTTCAAAAATCGGAAGAGATATGTCAAAAGTTTGCGAAATAACAGGAAAAAGACCAAGAGTAGGAAATCACGTTTCTCACTCGAATAATAAGGTTAAGAGAAGATTCAACCCGAACCTGCAAAAGAAGAGATTCTATCTTCCTGAAGAAGATCGATGGGTAACGTTAAAAGTAGCCACTTCCGCGTTGAGAACAATCAACAAAAACGGAATTACAGCCGAATTGAAAAAAGCAAGATTAGCCGGATATACAACCGCTTAATTTGACAGATAAATAAAAATATTTAGGCCCTTTGGATTCATCCAAAGGGCTTTTTTTGTTCTATCTCTTTCCGAAATAATCACATTTGGTTTAAACTGATCTATCTTTTCTTATGCTAAGACTACTTGCGACGATTCTATTGCTTATAATCAGCCAAACGGCTTTCAGCCAATCCTCCATTTTCAAAGAAATCAACCAATATTCGCGTCAAGACTCGCTTCGCGGTAGCATAACGCCAGAGCGGATTTGGTGGGATTTAATTCATTACGAGCTTTTTGTAGATGTTGATATTGAAAACAAATCTATTTCCGGAACGAACACGATTACCTATACGCCGGTAGCAGCGCAATCTCGAATGCAAATTGATCTTCAGCAACCCATGAAGATTACCAAAATAACACAAGCGGATAATAACGTTGAATTTACTCGGCTGGAAAATGTCTTTTATCTGGACCTTCCTAATGACCTACAAATAGGACAAACCTATCAGGTAAAGATCAATTTTGAAGGCATTCCAAAGGATGCACCAAATGCACCTTGGGATGGAGGGTTTTCATGGGAAGAAGACGAGAATGGCAAGCCGTTCGTAGCTACATCAAACCAAGGTATAGGCGCGAGCCTTTGGTGGCCTTGTAAGGATCATATGTATGATGAGCCAGACAATGGCGTGACTTTGAGCATTCAAGTTCCAAAAGAATTAGTGGCGGTGGCCAATGGGCGACTTACCAAGACTAAAAAATCTGGGAAAGATAAAATCTACACTTGGACCGTAGTAAACCCAATCAATAACTATGGCGTCAATATCAATATTGGAGATTATGTCAATTTTTCCGAAATATATCAGGGCGAAAAAGGGCCATTGGATATGAGTTATTGGGTGTTAAGCGACAACTTGGACAAAGCCAAAGAACATTTTGTAGATGCCCGAAGAGCCATGCAGGCTTTTGAGTATTGGTTTGGGCCTTATCCTTTTTATGAAGACAGTTATAAACTTGTAGAAACGCCATACTTGGGCATGGAGCATCAGAGTTCGGTCACCTACGGCAATGGATACCAGAAAGGCTATAAAGGGAGGGATTTAAGCCAAACAGGCTGGGGTCTACAATGGGATTATATTATTATTCACGAGTCAGGTCATGAGTGGTTTGCCAACAATATTACTTACATAGACATGGCTGATATGTGGGTCCATGAGTCGTTTACTACGTATTCAGAAAGTCTTTTTATTGAATATCACTACGGCCCTAAAGCTGCGAGTGAATACACGAGAGGGATGAGGTTATTCATCGGTAATCAAAAACCGCTTATTGGTGATTATGGCGTAAACAATAGTGGCTCTAAAGACATGTACAATAAGGGAAATAACTTGTTGCACACACTTAGACAAGTAGTCAACGATGACGAAAAGTGGCGGTCAACATTAAGAGGACTCAACGAAGCGTTTTATCATCAAACGGTCACTACAGCACAGGTCGAAAACTATATTGCCAAATCTGTAGCGATTAATTTGGAGGGCTTTTTCGACCAATATTTGAGAGATGCAAGAATACCCGTACTTGAATACAAGGTGCTTAATGGAAATCTAACTTATCGCTGGAGTAACTGCCTGGTGAATTTTGATATGCCAGTCAAAGTATATCACGGAGAACAAGAAATATGGCTTAATCCAACGAACCAATTCCAACAACTCCCCATCGAAGGAGAATTTTTAGGATTAGAACCAGATCCTAATTTTTATATTTATACATCCAATACCATGGGCGAGCGGAATTCTATTTCTTTGGACTAAAAATAAACCGCTTGTCTAAACCTTTGCTCATTTAATCGGGTAATGAAGGTAATTTTCTATTTGAAACAGATATTGATATGAAGAGTTTTTTGAGTTTAAGTTTATTGGTTTTAAGCTTGGTGGTTTTTGCGCAAAATATGCCCACTGATTTTTTGTCCAAAGAATTTCATAAAGAAAGGCGTGATTTGGTGAGAGAAAAAATGCCAGAGAATGCGGTCACCGTAGTATTTGCCAATCCCGTTAGAAATAGAGCGAATGATGTGGATTTCATGTATCACCAAGATCCCAATTTTTATTACTTAACTGGATATACTGAGCCACATGCTGTTCTTTTGATTTTCAAAGAGCCTCAAACCGGCTCTGAAGGAAGTTTTGATGAAATAATCTTCATCCAGCCGAGAGACGCCATGGCTGAAATGTGGAACGGTCGCAGATTGGGCATTGAAGGTGTTCAAGAAAAACTTGCTTTCAATCAAGTGTTTAACAACACTGATTTCAAAGACTTTAATATTGATTTTAGTCAGTTTGATAAAGTACTGTTTTACGACTTTCAAAATGATGTTAGAAACACCAGCACCGAAGGGGATCTCTTTGACCTGATCACTTGGTTTAAGGAGAAAGCCGGATATCCATCTGACAAGACGCTTGAGGTAGAGCCTACCGCACAAAATCTGGATATGAAGGCTTTGGATGAAATCATGATTGAATTAAGAGGCATCAAAACACCAGAAGAGATAGTGCTTCTGAGAAAAGCCGTGGACATTTCCTGCATAGCTCAAGTTGAAGTCATGAAAGCCATGAAACCGGGTATGTCGGAACTAGAAATTCAAGGGCTACATGAATATATATTCAAAAAATATCAGGCGGAATACGAAGGTTATCCCTCCATAGTAGGCGCAGGAAATAACGGCTGTATTTTACATTATATCGAAAATTATAAGCCCTCAGTAGAAAGCGATGAAATGATATTAATGGATTTGGGAGCCGAATATCATGGATACACGGCAGATGTCACCAGAACAATACCCATTGATGGAAAATTTTCGAAAGAGGAAAAGGCGATTTACGACTTGGTGTACAAAGCACAGCAAGCGGCTATTGAAGCCTGCAGACCCGGCGTAAATATCCGTAGAGATTTGGATCAAGGAATTGCCAGAAAAATTATCAACGAAGGTCTAGTCAAGCTAGGAATTATCGATAGTGTAAATCAAAGACACTTGTATTACCCACACGGCTTGGGTCACCACATTGGTCTGGATGTGCATGATAAAGGACGAAGAGACGCTTTATTACCGAACATGGCCATTACAATAGAGCCAGGTATTTACATTCCTAGAAACTCGAAGTGTAATAAAAAATGGTGGGGGATTGCCGTAAGAATAGAGGACGATATACTGATTACTGAAGATGGTTATGAACTATTGTCGGACTTAGCACCACGAAAAAGTGATGAGATCGAGCAATTAATGAAGCAGTCCAGCCCACTAAGTGATTATTCTTTACCAGTTTTAGACGGAAAATAGTTTGACATGAAAATATAATTCTCTACATTTGCACTCCTTTTAATTAACGAGGAAGAGAAATGGCTAAGAAAGGTAATAGAGTTCAAGTAATTTTAGAGTGCACTGAGCATAAGCTAACTAGTTTGGCAGGCACTTCTCGTTACATAACGACTAAGAATAGAAAAAACACTCCTGAACGTATTGAATTGAAGAAATACAATCCGATCATGAGAAAATATACTGTACACAAAGAAATTAAGTAAGCATGGCTAAGAAAGTAGTTGCAACCCTAAAACAGCCTGGTGGAGCAAAATTTGCGAAAGTCATCAGAGCAGTAAAATCAAAATCAGGATCTTATACATTTAAAGAAGAAATGGTACCTGAAGCTCTCGTAAAAGACGTACTAGCTAAAAAGTAATTTAGCGCGATATTATATTACAACTAAAAGTCCCTCACACAGGGACTTTTTTTGTTTAAATCTTAAAGTATATTTCCTATGGCATTATTCAAGAATATTTTTTCGAAGGAAAAAAAAGAGACACTCGACAAAGGACTAGAAAAGTCTAAAGAGAATTTCTTTAATAAACTTGGAAAGGCAGTTATAGGAAAATCCACGGTAGACGATGACGTTCTTGATGAGTTGGAAGAAGTGCTTATCACCTCGGATGTAGGAGTAGAGACTACCGTAAAAATCATCAAGCGTATTGAAAAGAGGGTAGCCAAAGACAAATACCTCAACACTTCAGAGTTAAATAAGATATTACGCGAGGAAATAGCAAGTCTCTTATCAGAGAATAATACGCAAGACATGGAAAGCTTTGCCTTGCCTGAGGTGAAAGGCCCTTATGTCATGCTAGTAGTAGGCGTGAATGGCGTAGGTAAAACCACAACCATTGGTAAGTTAGCCGCGCAATTAAAAGGCTTAGGAAAGAGTGTTGTGTTAGGAGCGGCAGATACTTTCAGAGCAGCAGCAGTCGATCAATTGATAAGGTGGGGAGAAAAAGTTGGGGTGCCTGTTATTTCTAAAGGAATGAATACTGACCCTGCGAGTGTTGCGTTTGATGCCGCCAAATATGGTGTGGACAATAATGCAGATGTTGTCATTATCGATACGGCAGGTCGCCTACATACCAAAGTAAACCTGATGAACGAGCTCAGTAAAATAAAAAAGGTCATACAAAAGTTTATTCCGGATGCTCCTCACGAAGTATTGTTGGTTCTGGATGGAAGTACAGGACAAAATGCTTTTATACAAGCCACAGAATTTACCAAGGCCACAGAAGTTAGCGCGCTAGCGATTACTAAACTTGATGGCACGGCAAAAGGCGGAGTGGTCATTGGAATTTCAGATCAGTTTAAAATTCCGGTGAAATATATTGGGGTAGGAGAAAAAGTAGAAGACCTGCAGGTTTTTAATAAAGTTGAGTTCGTAGATTCATTTTTTAAGTAAAAGCCCATGTCGACTAACGTATTAAAGATTAATCTTCGAATTAATCAAACAAATATTAGTTACATTCGTAGATAAACTATAAATAACCACTATTCTGAAGAAATTACTTTCAATATTATTCTTTTCACTTTGCTGCCTGACAGGTTCATTCGCTTCCGTCGTAAGTACGGGGGAGAAAGCCAATAGTGAAGAAAATCTTAAATCTGGTAACGAAGTAAAAGGAGAAGTCAAGGAAGAATCGCAAAAAGAATCTTCTGAAGAGATGGAATATCGTCCAGTCAAAGTTGACTCCACTGCTAATTTTAATACCAGCTGCAAATTCAATTTTATTTTTTATTTCATTTACAAAATGAAATATGATGAAAATGCCGAATTGAATACAGAATTAAATTATCAGCTTTAATTACAGGTTTTTACTTGTGGTAACTTTCTATTTCTTTTAGGCTGATTCTGCTCTCGTAAAACGCCTTGCCAAAAATCACACCGTAAAGTCCCATATCTGCCATTTTCTTGATGTCATCCATGTGGCGAACTCCTCCACTTGCAAAAATGCATAAGTCAGGAAAGCGTTTCAATAGCTTCTCATAAAGATCAAAGGCGGGCCCTTCAAGTGTTCCTTCTTTGGAAATATCTGTAGTTTTCAAATACTTCAATCCTCGATCGTAAAAATAGCCGATATGATCTTCCAGTTTTAATTCAGTGTTTTTTTGCCAACCACCTACTTTTATAAATCCATCAAGTGAGTCAGCGCCTAAGGCGATTTTTTCCCTACCGTAGGACATAATCCAGGAAGCAAATAGTTCTTTGTTGTTCACCGCTACCGAGGCTGAAGTGATACTTTCGGCTCCATACTCAAATGCCTTTCCTACTTCTCCGTCGGTGTGAATACCACCAGCGAAATTGATGGATAAATCGGTGTAGCCAGAAATAAGCTGCAATGTTTCAAAGTTTTTAACACTGCCAACCTTGGCTCCTTGCAAGTCTACTAGATGAATCCTTTTTACCCCGTGATCTACAAACTGTTCCGTAATTTCTAACGGACTTATGTCATAGACTTTTTCATTGTCAAAATCACCTTTCGTCAGTCGGGTAGTTCTTCCTTTAATTACCGAAATAGAGGGGACTAATAGCATGTTGTCAAAATTATTTGTGGGGTTAAATTAGATAGATTCATCACAAATATAGTTCATGGTCTGCTAATTGAGATGGACTAATTTGAATCCTTCTCCATGTACCGTGAGTAGTTGAATAGAATCATCTTCTTTCAAATACTTTCTGAGTTTGGCAATGTATACATCCATACTCCGTGCGTTAAAGTAAGAGTCGTCTCGCCAGATTTTTTTAAGCGCGATGCTTCTATTTACGGTGCTGTCCATGCTTTCTACCAGAAGCTTCAACAACTCATTTTCCTTAGTGGTCAGCTTTACTTCACCCGATGGGAGAAAGAGCTTATTGTTATTCGGTTGGTATTTTAACTTTCCAATATTTAGTTCAGAAGGTAGCTCGACCGGCTTTTTAGTATTATTTACGCGGTTCATTATCGCTTGAACTCTCAGCAGTAAAATTTCCATACTAAAGGGTTTCGTGATATAATCATCCGCACCAATTTTAAACCCTTCAATCATATCTTCTTTTAGCGACTTAGCCGTCAAAAAAATAATGGGAATAGTAGGCTCGATTTCCTTTATTTCTTTGGCTAATTGGAATCCGTCCTTTTTGGGCATCATCAAGTCAAGTATACAAAGGTCAAATTTACCAGGTTGAAATACTTCCGCACCTTCTTCACCATCCTTACAGAGTCTTGTTTGGAATCCCTTTAAGTTCAAATATTCATGAAGAATCTGCCCTAAATTGGGGTCGTCTTCTGCGAGTAATATGCGCGTTTTTTCCATTGTTATTTATTTGATGGTGTGCTAATCGATGCTATCTCCTTAGCTTTCTTTGAGTTTCTGGCCATTGAATATAACCAATTGCTTCATTATATCATTGGCAATGTAACAGTAAAGGTACTTCCTTTACCAAGCGTACTGTCAACTGTAATGTCTCCATCATGGGCGTGAACCATGTTTTTCACGTAGGACAATCCAAGTCCAAAACCTTTCACATTATGTATGTTTCCGGTAGAGACGCGAAAAAACTTGTCGAAAATATGTTTTTGTGCCTCTCGTGACATTCCGATCCCATGATCCTTAACACTCAGATATACATTGCGTTTATTGTGCCAGGTTCGAATAAATATATTGGGACTTTCTTCGGAATACTTCAACGCATTATCTATCAGGTTTACCATGATATTGAGCATATGGGTGTGATCCACATTTACCTTTATATGATCAGGCACTTCGAATGATTTTCGGATTTCACCTTGCTGATCTTCGACGCGAAATTTCATCGTTTCGTAAGCTTCATTGGCGATCTCATTGATTGCTATCGGTTCTAGTATCAGATTCAAATCATTTTTATCAATAGCTGCCATTTGTAACACTCGTTCTACTTGGTCAGAAAGCCGATGATTTTCCTCAGAGATTACTTTGATGTATCGGTCGCGCATTTCATCAACCTGTTGAATATCTTTATCTCTCAGTGCTTCGCTTGCTAAAGAGATGGTAGCGATGGGCGTTTTTAGCTCATGCGTCATATTGTTAATAAAATCAGTCTTCATTTCTGAGATCTTCTTTTGCCTGATTATGGTGTGAATGCTATAACCAAATGAACCAATGATGATTAGGATTAAAAGGCCTGAAGATGCCATAGTTAGCCAAAGCTTTTTGATCAAAAACTTTTCCTGATTGGGAAAATTCAAAACCAGCCAGTTAGTCTCGCCCATCAAATCATTGGGAAACAAGTTGGCTTTGAGGTCGCTGTTCGCTAATTCATCTTTTTTAAGTCTATTATTAATCAGTAAAAAACGATTTTGTGAAGGAGAAATAATACCGTAATCATAGTCTATATCAATCCCCTTGTTACTTAATTCTTTAGCGATGATAGAGTCGAGCTGAGCAGGGTTGAAACGGGTCATCAATGACCTATTGGGTATGAGTATGTTCTCCAAAACTTGAAAAAACATTTGAGATTTTCTTGTCACTTTGTTCAGTTGCTCTCTTAAGGCAAGGTTTTGTTCAGCTAGCTGTTGTTCTTCTTCTATGGTTTTATTCTCAATACTTCGGTCTTCGATATCCAAAACCAAACTAAACCCATCCATACTTATCAAGGTATCTGTCCGGAACCGTTGATTACTCTCAGGTGAATGCTGTTCTTTTTGGTCGGATCTGGGCTGTTGTTTAAGAAAGGGAAACTGTCCTCCGGTTGTCGTACTGGAGTAGGAAAATTGTGTTGTGAAGGCTCCTTGGAAAAAGCTTTGGGATTGATTCAAGGCAATCAAAGCCTCTTGTTTTTCCAACTTGTCGGAAACTTGGGTTAGCGCTTGCTGTACGTCCGATTTGAATTGTTGATTATTCGCTCGAATCAGCGTATCCACCCAATATAATTGGAACGCAATCAGGCCAATCATGGCTATACCCATCAACCCAATTACCCACCTCAAAGTCGATTGCTTCATGTTTCAAATCTACGAGTAAACCGTCTCTGAAGTTCTTAATTAACCATTTTTAACAAGCTTTGAGCGACTGGGCTCTAATTGAAACTACACTAAGGGCATAGAATTTTGACAAAATAAAGCGTTAAATGCGTCTTTACTTAGAAGTAGAAAATGAATACTAAAAAAGCCTAAAAATTACCTCTTGTTTGTTAGATGAGTACTTATAATTATCTCTTTCAACTTTTGATAGTAGCCTTGAAATACTTGAAACTGCTACGGCTATATTTAAAGCGACCCTTCCAAAAGGGTAAATCCAACTCCATGATGGTTTCTGATGGTGAGTTGATCATCTTCTTTTAAATACTTTCTAAGCCGAGACACAAACACATCCAAACTTCGTCCCTTGAAATAATCGTCTTCACCCCAAATTTCAATGAGAATGTTTGATCTTTTCACAAGATTATTCTTTTGATCAATCAACATTTGAAACAGTCGGCCTTCCATCTCTGTCAAGTGATAACTAGCATCTTTTACTTTCAATATCAAATTAGTCTTATCAAAAGACGTATGCTTCGAGATTGATTGCTCCGATTCTGGCAATATACTCTTGCTTTCCGATCTCCTTAAAAAAACATTTACGCGATAAATCAACTCTTGCATGGAAAAAGGTTTGGTCACATAATCATCTCCACCGACTTCAAACCCTTTGAGCCTGTCCTCTTCCTGTGATCGTGCAGTTAGAAAAATAATAGGCACAAACTCATCTAATTTGCGAATATTGAGCGCCACATTAAATCCATCCGTTTTCGGCATCATCACATCCAGTATGACAATATCGAATTGTCTTGGTGAAAAAACCTCCATAGCTTCCTGGCCATTTTTACAAGAGGTAACGTCAAAGCCTGCTTGCGTTAAGTGGTCATTGATGACGAAATTCAGATTTGAATCATCTTCTGCGAGCAATATTTTTCTCATACTTTCGGTAATTTGATGGTGAAGCAGGTTCCAGTATGATCACTTTCTAGATGGATTGTTCCTTTTAGCAACTTCACACTTTTTTTAACGATAGACAACCCAAGTCCGAAACCTTTAACGTCATGGGTGTTGCCATGTGATACGCGGTAAAATTTCTGAAATATTTTTTTGTATTCAGATTTAGGGATAAATCCACCTCGGTTGTACACATTAATGATGGCTTTGTTCCCGACACTTTCTGTCTGCATTTTCACATAACCATCTCCATACTTTTGGGCATTATCCAATAGGTTTAACAGGATCATTTCTACTAACTCCTGATTTCCTGAGATAATCAGCGGTGTGTCTGTTAGCGCTATTTCCCACGATTCCTTTTGTTTTATCGCAAAAGACTGAAACACGCTCTTGCAGATCTTGTTGATATCTATCTCAACAAAAAGATATTCTTTAGATTTCACATTGGTTTCCAGCAGTCTAGACACATGATTTTGTAGACGTTCGCTTTCCAAGCCTATTATTTCTATGTACTTGTTGCCTCTTTCAGACAATGACTCGGCATGTAAGGCTTCCACGGATAGTTTTAGCGTCGAAAGTGGTGTTTTGAATTCATGCGTCATGTTATTTATGAAATCCCTTTGGACTTCACTAAGTCTTTTTTGCTTAAGTACGATAAATAGGGTGTAGCCAAAGAAGAGCACCAGAATACCAGTAATCAGTGTAGTAAATTTCCAAAAATCCATGTCGTTACCGAAACCGGAGGATCTGCCAGGAAAATAGACGCCAAAATAGTATTCGTCCTCCGCCAATACTGGAAGTTTATTTTCAGGAGTCGTTTTAGGTTGGTCGGACATGCTGATAAAATCACCATAAACCATTCTATCTGTGTTGCAATCATACACACCGAACTCAAAATCCTCCGAAATACTTCTCTTTTGCAGTTCTGCCTTGATCAAATAATCCAAGGATTCCAGATTAATCTTATAGTTGGTACGCGCTACAAAATAATTTTTAGAAACCTGATCTATAGGATCGTTGGCAATATCATTGCCGTTGAGTTCACAAAGAGACTCTACCACATTTCGTAAGGCCATTTGTACTTGATGATTAAACTCCTCCTGATTATTTTCCACCGCTTTTTGCACCCAGAAAACCTGCGAAAATATGATTCCAAGAATGGAGAGTACTCCCAGAAATACCACCCACCGAATATGACTGTTTTTCATTATTGTTACGAAGAAAAGGATTTATCTAAAAAATAGGGTACTCGTTAACACCACATTAACATTTATATTCTTGATCTCACTTTTAAAGGAGTAATTTTCAGCCGATCGGCGATGAACAATAAGAAAATTCTATATTTGCCCATCCAGAAATTCTGGAGTGTTAGCTCAGTTGGTTTAGAGCACCGCCTTGACAGGGCGGGGGTCGTTGGTTCGAATCCAATACACTCCACCATAAAGCCCTTATACGTCTCGTAAAAGGGCTTTTTACTTTTGAAGGAGCAGCCAAATGGCAACATTTTCTTGTGTGAAGCCAATGAGTTATCATAATTATTGGCAAGTGTCCCCACTCGCTAGTTTCGCCAAATAGTTTAATAAGCGATGGAAATAAAAACTGGAAATACCCTTTCTTATAGATTACTATTTCAATCAAAATGTCGATCCAGCAGAATCTCCCGCCGATCGGAAAATAGGAATCGTTGAAACGCATGCTTTATGTTTCAATGAGTTTATGTTGATGAAGCATTATGACTATGTATTCGCCACGGAGGCTTGCATATGGTATAGTTGGGAACCTCATCGCACTTAGGAGCTAATAAGTTCGAGACAGTTTAAGATGGGAAGTGAGCATTGGATAATATTCTAATTGCTGAACGACCATAGATTTTAATCAATGATCGTTGATCAAGGGTACATTCCTGACCCAACAAAATCAAATGACTTGAGAGGTAGGTTTTACACCGAATTGTCACTGGCACGCACAAACTGAAATAGGCGACCTATTTCGCAGAGAAACATAAGCATTCGCAACAATTTTAAAATTTTGGTTCAAAAATATAACTATTCAAATAAAAACATATGAATAAATTAATATCAGTTTTCTTTGAACTAAGAAATTAATTTGATAATTTCGATAGAAATCAAAAAAATGTAGACCAATGACAATATTTCATCGATTATTTTTCTCGCAGGAAGAACCTCAAGGATTGAAACTTCACTTTGACAAGACAGAGCAACATTGGGTTGTTAAACAGGCCGGATCTGTCGTTTATTTAGGCACAAAAGAAATGTGTGAAAAGTATTTAAAATACCAAAAAGAGGGTTGAAACTAAATTTTACAAAAAAGTGTAATGTCCTGAATGGTGAGAAACTAAAATGGACAGGTCAATATTTCGCTATTTTCAAAAAGAGTGATATTGGCTCAAGCGCTCATAAAATTGGTTGGCTTTGACGTGTAACTTTTTTATCGTTAATGCCGGATATTACCAAGTTTCAATACCTAGCACATTAAAATCCACCACACCCTGTTTTGCTCTTCCAGCTTAATGTATTATTCCTAATCACGGTATATCAATAAACCTTTGAATAGCCTGAATCTCCAAAAGGTCTTTAAAAGGGAAAATAATAAAGAAATTTAGCGCTTTAATTCAAGCGTCTCGTCGAAAGACTTGCAAGTCAGTTGTTCATCGACCTAAAGTACAATTCAGAAAATAAGAAGAAAGATGCTTACAGAGTGAATACCTTTCATTAGCGTCAAACAATACTTCGAGTTCCTTCACATCTTTGCGATTACAGCGTTTACCAACTCCCGTTTGTAAAGACTTTCCTTCTTTGATGCTTTTCAAAAGCAGATTACAGGGTCAATTCCACAGGTTATTTGTTTTCCTAGAAAAACTGACCCATCCTAGTCGATAGAAGACTATCGAAGGACCTTACTCCAATTAGTTTAGCTTTCTTAGCAAATGTTTGATATCCACTTTATCTTCTAATGTAGAAATAAGTTCTGGTACAGAAATTCGCTGCTGTTGCATACTGTCACGTTCGCGGATTGTTACTGTATTATCTTCCAGGCTTTGGTGGTCGATGGTGATGCAATAAGGGGTGCCTATGGCGTCTTGTCTCCTATATCGTCTTCCTATCGCATCTTTTGCATCATATTGTGCATTGAAGTCGATCATCACCTGTTGCATGATTTCCCGTGCTTTTTCTGGTAAGCCGTCCTTATTTAGCAAAGGAAGCACAGCTACTTTTATTGGGGCTAAAGCTGGCGGTATTTTTAGTACGGTTCTTTCGCTACCATCTTCTAGTTTTTCCTCGGTGTATGAGGCAGACATCACTGCCAAAAACATTCGGTCAAGACCGATGGATGTTTCTACTACATAAGGCACGTAGCTTTCATTCTCTTGCGTGTCAAAAAACTGGAGTTTTCGTCCCGAATGAGTTTCGTGTGCTTTTAGATCAAAATCGGTTCTTGAATGAATTCCTTCAAGCTCTTTAAAACCCATCGGAAAATTAAATTCGATATCGCAAGCCGCATTCGCATAATGTGCAAGATTCAAATGATCATGAAATCGATAATTGTCAGCGCCTAAACCAAGTGTATGGTGCCACTTCATTCTTTTTTCTTTCCACTCTTCATACCACGCAAGCTCCGTTCCCGGCTTGATGAAAAACTGCATTTCCATTTGTTCAAACTCACGCATTCTAAAAATAAATTGACGCGCTATTATTTCATTCCTAAAGGCTTTTCCTATCTGAGCTATACCAAAAGGTAGTTTCATTCGACTACTTTTTTGCACGTTGAGGAAATTGACAAAAATGCCTTGTGCTGTTTCAGGACGTAAATAGATCTTACCAGAATCATCAGCGACAGAACCCAGCTCTGTTGAAAACATCAGGTTGAACTGCCTCACATCGGTCCAGTTTTTAGAACCAGAAACAGGATCGGCAATTTCAAGATCAACAATAAGTTGCTTCAAATCTTCGAGATTGCCAGATTCAATGGCATTTTTCATTCTTGACTCGATGTTATTGATCTTATCTTGGTTGGCAACCACTCTCGGGTTGGTGGTTTTAAACTGAGCTTCATCAAAGCTTTCTCCAAATCTTTTCGCGGCTTTAGAAACTTCCTTCTCAATCTTTGCTTCCAGCTTGGCTATCTGATCTTCAATAAGTACATCGGCACGATATCTTTTTTTGGAATCTTTATTATCGACCAGAGGATCATTAAAGGCATCCACATGACCAGAGGCTTTCCAGGTGGTTGGATGCATAAATATTGAAGCATCAATTCCAACGATGTTCTCATTCAGCTTCACCATGGCCTTCCACCAATATTCTTTAATGTTGTTTTTTAACTCAACACCATAGGGGCCATAGTCATAAGCCGCGCTTAATCCGTCATAAATTTCGCTTGATGGGTATACAAAGCCATATTCCTTACAGTGTGAAGATATATTCTTGAGGGTTGTTATCTCGTCATTACTTGCCATAGCCGCAAAGATAGATTTTGGGTGCTTTTTAGACCGAAAAATTCAGGGAATAATTCTCAGCCCCATTTTAGCAGTAAAATTCAAGGACACTTTCTTGCAGGAAAATACCATAGGGATCAAAATAAGCAAGTGGATCAAACGCCTAAATTTTTATAAAAATCTGGGTGAAATACCGTGTGCCTTCGCTACCTTTTGCTATGCCTGTTCCCAAATGCGTATAATCTCCCTCCATATTTTCTCTGTGTCCCTTACTCTCTATCCAGCCGTTGACCACTTCCTGAGCACTCATATAACCTTCGGCAACATTTTCCGCAGCACTTTTCACATTTGATTTTTCGGCGATATGCTGAAATCGATCTTTAAATCCATCATGACCAAATGGGACTAAACCTTTGGCCATTTTCCTACTATGGGTTAATGCTTCCTTTGCGCAAACATTACAATCCCGTAAAGGCAATAAATCTTTAGATGCACGGTATTCATTGACCAATTCTAAAATTTCCGATTCCATACTGGATTGTGAGGCTATTTCATTCCTAAATGGGTAGCCGTAGGTGCAGAATAGAGTGAGTATTAGAACCGATTTGATCATTTATCAAATTTGAATTGAACTTGTTTCAAGCTATCTATAGACCCAACAACAGTCACAATGTCTCTTATTCTCAATCGTGTATATCCATGTGAAATAATCGTTTGTCCATTTCTCATGATCGATAAAATAATCACATCTGCAGGTAATCTGAGATCTCGCAAAGTAATGCCATGAAGGTCTGGGTTGAGCAGTTCTATGTCCTGCGTGTCTTGTCCTTTTTCCATGCCGAGAAGCAGAGAAGTGGCTTGTGGTGATCTCACGAAATGATCAAGAAGACTAACAATAGCGGTGGAAGGATCTACAATTTTAGCATCTAAGGCGATGAACTTGTCGTAATTATAACGATGGTTTAACCGCACGACCAATTCCCTTGTGCCAAAGTTATGGTAAGCAATCTCACAGATCTCAAGGTTTTCCTCGTCTGATAACATGGTGACTATCGCCTCGTATTTCTCTGTTTCTAGCGTATCAAAAGTCTCTTTATTAATAGTTTCAAGATAAAAAATCGGAAGATCATCAGGCTCTTCAAAACTTCCCTTGGCTTTTCTAGTCACAATGGTCACATTCCAGTTATTGTCTAGAAGTTGCCTTGCCAGCGCTAAAGACTGACTTTCATATCCAAAGATTAAAGCATCTCTTTGTCCATCAAAATCGGGCGTTGGAGCCTTCACTCTGTCTTCCCCCAATTGATATATGGCCCATTTAAATAAAGGAGGCCCCAAAAATTGATTAATAACAATCACGGCAATAATTACTGTTGCAAACTCTTCGCCCCATCCAGGAAATTCATTGGCAATCACTGTTGCCAGCCCAAGCCCTACGCCAGCTTGAGTGATATAAGGCATCCAACCCAAGTGCACTTGTTTCATTGGGTCTTTGGCAAGTAAGCCTCCAGAATAAGAGCCAATAATCATCGTACCTATACGAATGCTAAATAGGATTAATGCCACACCCAACACATCGAGCATCACATTTACAGCCATCGTAGCGCCAGTTAAAGTAAAAAAGGCGACATAAATGGGTAGCCCCACCTGATCCAGTATTTTTAAAAACTCTGGACGATATCTTGAATAATTTGTCACATTAAAGCTTGCTAGAATACACATCAGCAAAGGCTCTAAGAAAACCTCATGACCAACCAGCGTTTCTGAAAAGATTCTTGTATAACTAGAAAGTACATAAGCAGAGTAACCAATGAGTAAAACCAAAATGATTTTGCCAATGGTATGTATTTTAAATCCTAAAGAAACCTTTAATAACCAACCATAAATGAAAAATCCAATCGCGAACGAGAGTAAAAGCTCTACTATAATAAAGACAACACTTAAAAAATTAAATTCTTCCCCATTGATCAACGTTTGACCTACCGAGAGGCAAATGGAAAAAAGAATAATGACTAAAAAGTCTTTCACCACTGTAACACCCATTACAGTTTGGACAAAAGGACCTTTTGCACGCAGTTCATTGATGACCGCAATAGCGGAGGCCGGAGATCGCGCCACGAATATAGTTGCGGTAATCATGGAAACAGCCGCCTTAGCTGAGTTGTCCATGTCAGCCATATAAGGAATTTGATCAGCGACAAGAAAAAGGACAATCGAACCCAAAACAAACGTGATCACTAACTGACCGAAGGTGTTCCATTTTATACTATTGAACCGACTTCTGAGTTCTCGAAGATAAAGCTCCGCTCCCGCAGCAAAAGCGATAAAAGCCAAAGCCATTTCATTAATAAATTGTAATTGATTTTTGGCAGCCAAAGGAACCAAGCCTAAGATATGTGGCCCAGCAATAATGCCCGTAAATATGAGGCCAGTAATCAATGGTAGCCGAACTTTCTGAAATGACTTAGCGATCTGATTTGCTGAAATCGCGATAATCAAAAATCCAAGAAATAAAACTAGTAAGTCAGTATTAAGTACTGGCATAAATTTGAGTTGGTTCCAATCCAAAAAGATACTTCAATTATCAATTATTGAAGGAATTATTGTGAAATTTTAAATAATATAACCAATCTATTGTCTTGACAACTAATAATTCTCTCTAAGGTATTTGATACTGAGGAAGCAGCATGCTTTGTATTCGCATTGTAGGCTTTAATTCCTAACAACCATCTATCACAAAAAAACAATGAAATCGTTTGCGGAGTTGTAATTTTGTATTCAATTTATATTACACCCCTTATGAACTTCACAATAGACAACAAGCAACAAACGAACGAAAATCAGCAAATGATAGCCGATATGGTTCGTGATTTCTCTTTAAAAGAGATTGAACCAAATAAAATGGAATGGGATGAATCTCAGGATTTTCCCTTGCATATTTTTAAAAAACTCGGTGAGCTTGGGCTCATGGGAGTACTGGTGCCTCAGGCTTTTGGAGGCTCAGGTTTTGGGTACAATGAGTATGTCACAGCCATTATCGAATTAGGTAAAGTAGACGGATCTATTGCGCTTTCCATGGCCGCACATAACAGCTTGTGTACTGGTCATATATTACAGCATGGAAATCAATTGCAAAAAGAAAAATATCTTCCAAAATTAGCTTCATGCGAACACCTAGGTGCTTGGGGCTTAACAGAGCCGAATACAGGCTCAGATGCAGGAAATATGAAAACGACAGCCGTTAAAACAGATGGAGGCTGGTTACTCAATGGCGCCAAAAACTTCATTACCCATGGAATATCTGGCGATATTGCTGTTGTCATAGCCAGAACAGGAGAACTTGGAGCGTCCAGAAATGCTTCTGCTTTTGTTGTAGAACGATCGGCCAAAGGATTTAAAGGAGGTCGAAAGGAAAACAAACTAGGAATGCGTTGCTCCGAAACGGCAGAAATGATATTTGAAGACTGTTTCGTTCCTGATGACCAACTCATTGGAGAGGTTGGTGATGGATTTGTGCAATCATTGAAAGTATTGGATGGAGGAAGAATTTCAATAGCGGCATTAAGTTGTGGAATTGCCGAAGGCGCGCTGGACTGCTCCTTAGCTTATGCACAAGAAAGAGAGCAGTTTGGAAGGTCTATCGCGCAATTTCAAGGGATTTCTTTCAAATTGGCAGAAATGGCGACCACCTTAGAAGCGGCCAAACTACTTACCTACAATGCTGCGGACATGAAAAATAGAGGTAAAAATGTAACGAAGGAGTCCGCTATGGCGAAATTGTACGCTTCAGAAGCAGCAGTCAACTTAGCAAATGAAGCCGTTCAGATATTTGGAGGCTATGGTTACACAAAGGATTATCCAGCCGAAAAGTTTTACCGTGATGCCAAACTTTGTACCATTGGAGAGGGAACTTCTGAGATACAAAAACTAGTTATTTCACGTGATCTTTTAAAATAGTTTTTGTTAGAAAGAATATTTACATAATTTTGCAATCCTGAAAAAAAATTATCGATGATTATAGTCAACGTAAAAGAAAACGAGTCAATAGACAAAGCGCTTAAAAGATTCAAAAAGAAGTTTGAAAAGACCGGCGTTTTGAGAGAACTGAGAGGGCGCCAAGCTTTCACAAAGCCTTCAGTTGAGCGAAGAGCTCAAGTAATCAAGGCAGAATACAAGCAATACCTTCAAGACAAGGAAAATAATTAATATTTGCAGAAGTCTATCCTGTAGACTTTTTTGATTAAGTTAGTAATCCCTGATGGGATTTCTAACTATGATCGAAACTTTCCTCAAGCACATAGAGTACGAAAAAAGGTATAGCACACATACCTTAACTGCTTATAGAAAAGATCTCAATCAGTTTGAGGAGTTCCTCCATGACACTTTCGAGATTGACAACACCTTAGAAGTTATCCATCCTCAGCTTAGGTCTTGGGTTGTCGAACTCATTGACAATGGCCAATCGCCAAAAACAGTCAACCGTAAAATTGCCACACTAAAGTCTTATTATAAATTTCTAGTATTAAGAGAATACTTAGAGGCAAATCCAACCTCTAGATTAAAACCCTTAAAAACTGATAAGCCATTGCCTGTATTTATCAGGGAATCGGAAATGAATGTACTCCTTGACCAGGTAATCTTTAATGATGACCTGCAGGGAGCGCGTGATCGATTAATTCTAGAGATGCTGTACAATACAGGGATTAGACTTTCTGAACTCATCGGTCTTAAAATTTCCGATGTAAGCTTTTACCAGAACACGATTAAAGTTTTAGGGAAAAGAAATAAGGAAAGATTGATACCAATTCACGATTTTCTCGTTAAATTAATTAAGAAATATTTATTGTTTCGAAATAAGGAAGATGCTTCGATCTATCTTATTACAACAGAAAACGGAAGTCAATTATACCCAATGCTTGTGTACAGAACAGTGAAGAAATACTTGGAAATAATCACCACACAAAGCAAAACTAGTCCTCACGTTTTGAGGCATACTTTCGCAACGCATTTATTAAACAAAGGTGCTGACTTGAATGCAGTAAAAGATTTACTTGGCCACACTAGCCTCGCTGCAACTCAAGTTTACACGCATAATTCCATGGAAAAGCTGAAATCGGCATTCGATCAGGCTCATCCAAAAGCTTAAATGGTTTAACCCTAAAAAACAAAAATCATGAAATTACAAGTTCATTCAATCCATTTTGACGCTGATCAAAAACTCGTTGACTTTATTCAGAAAAAGGCCGATAAGCTCGAAACCTTTTTTGATAGAATCATTGATGGGGAGGTGTTTTTGAGATTGGACAAAGGCGAAGCAAAAGACAACAAGGTCTTAGAAATGAAACTCAATATCCCAGGAGAACAACTATTTGCTAAAGAAAAGGCGTCTTCATTCGAGGCGGCAGCCGACGAAGCTGCAGAAGCACTAAGGAGACAATTAAAGAAGTACAAAGAAAAAAATCTTGCTCATTAATGAGCCGATAATAAAATGAAAAGGGGCAGTCGCCCCTTTTTTTATGTGTTATCCAAAATTATTCTTCATAAGCCCAGTCAATACCTGTTTTAAGGTCTTTCACCACAATTCCATTGGATTTTAGCATTGCTCTAAGACTATCAACTCTCTCATAATTTTTATCCGACTTGGCTTGAGCATAATCATTCAAAACATGACTCAATAGTCGATTTCCATCAATGCGATCTTCATCCTTCAAACCCAAAATATCTACTATAAAAAGTAAGAATGTATTTTTCATTTTATTGAAAACATCCTCTCCCAGCTCTGAAGTATGGAGTTGGCCTGTTTGAATAGCGTTAAATTTTTTCAATAAATTAAAAAGATGACCGATGGTAAGGGCAGTGTTAAAGTCATCATTCATTGCGTAATAGCAGTTATCACACATTTTCAAAATCTGCTCCTTTTGTTTTTCGTTAATGGGTAATTCACCCGCCTCGAAAGTCATAGATTTCACTAGTTTGATACCATTCACTAGTTTATTATAGCCCTTCTGTGCTGCATTCAAAGCATCAGTAGAAAAATCTAAAGTGCTCGCATAATGCGACTGCAACATAAAAAAGCGAATGGTCATTGGGCTGTACCCTCGATCAAGCATCTTATGATCACCCGAAATTAACTCCTTGGGCAAGAAAGAGTTGCCAAGAGATTTGCTCATTTTCTGACCATTTACAGTGAGCATGTTGGTGTGAAGCCAGTATTTGGCGCCATCATGATCGTGGCTGCCTACATTTTGTGCCACTTCACACTCATGATGTGGAAATTTGAGATCCATTCCACCGCCATGAATATCGAAAGATTCTCCAAGATATTTTGTGCTCATCACTGAGCATTCAAGATGCCAACCAGGGAAGCCGTCACTCCATTTGGTTTTCCATTTCATGATGTGCTCGGGAGCTGCTTTTTTCCATAGCGCAAAATCTAAAGGATTTTTCTTATCATCCTGCCCATCAAGTATTCTTGTCTGATTCAATAAGTCCTCAATCTTTCTACCACTAAGCTTTCCATAATTGTGATCCTTGTTATATTTCTCAATGTCGAAATAAACTGAGCCGTTGGATTCATAGCCATAGCCATTTTCCACTAGCCGGTCAATCATTTCGAGTTGCTCCATCAAGTGACCAGTGGCAGTTGGTTCTATATCTGGTGGGAGCGCATTAAACTGCATCATTACCTCATGAAAGTCATTGGTGTATTTCTGCACAATCTCCATAGGCTCAAGATTATCGAGCTTCGCTTTACTGGAAATTCTATCTTGCCCATCATCGAGCAAATGTCCAACATCCGTCAAATTCCGCACATACCTGACCTGATAACCTATCTGTTTCAGATATCTATATATAACATCAAATGAAATATAGGTTCTTACATTTCCTAAATGCGCATTATTATAGACCGTTGGTCCACAAACGTACATGCCAACATGTGGTGGATTGAGCGGTTGAAATTCTACTTTTTCCTTAGTTATTGAGTTTACTATGCGAAGCTTACCTATCATTATTTGTCTGTTTGAATTAACTCGCTAAAAACTTTCATCAAAAATGGCTGATTTCTAGCTCTATTTGATAAAAATCAAAATTTCTATTAGCTTTGCTGCAAATATAAAATTTAGTTCGAGGGGACAACAGTCCCCTCTTTTTATTAATAATCATAAGTGAGCACAGAACCTCTTGAAAGTAAGATTAGACAACATGTAGAAAACATCCTTGTAGAGGACGAGAGCCTATTTATTGTTAGTCTTAATCTTCGTGGAAATCAAGGCAATCAAAAATTAGAAATATATCTTGATGGTGACGAAGGAATATCCATCGATCAGTGTTCTGCACTTAGCAGAAGATTATCGGCAATTTTGGAGGAAGAGGAAATATTAACAGGGAAATACATATTAGAAGTTTCAAGTGCTGGATTGGATCAGCCACTTAGTCAGATTAGGCAGTATAAGAAGAATATAGGGCGATCTTTGAGTGTAAATACCAAAGATGGTCATAAGATTGAAGGGGAGCTTCTAGAAGTTATAGAAGAAAAGGTAATAAAAATAAAACCAGAAAAGTCGAAAGAAGCAACGACGATTGAGCTGGATAACATAGAAAAAGCGAAGGTTTTAGTATCATTTAAGTAACATGGATAGTGGAATTTTAATTGATTCGTTTGCAGATTTTGCCAGAGGCAAAAACATTGACAGACCAACGATGATCAGAATTTTGGAGGACGTCTTCAGAACAATGATTCGTAAGAAATATAAGGTTGACGATAATTTTGATATTATCATCAACACTGACAAAGGGGACTTAGAGATCTGGAGATTTCGAGAAATCGTAGATGATGACTCAGAAGATATTTGGGATCATGATAAAATCAGCTTAACTGATGCCAGAAAAATCGAACCAGATTTTGAAATAGGCGAAGAAGTTGCCGAAGAAATAAAATTATTAGATTTTGGAAGAAGAGCGGTAATGACTGCTCGACAAACGCTAATTCAAAAGATTAAAGATCTTGAAAAAGATATTCTTTTTGATAAATATAAAGAGCTTGTAGGTGAAATCATTACAGGTGAAGTATATCAGACTTTAAGTCGTGAGGTTTTACTCATTGATGGAGAAGGTAATGAAATTAGCCTTCCTAAAAATGAGCAAATACAAAAAGATAGATTTAGAAAGGGTGATTCAGTAAGAGCCATTGTTCATCGTGTAGAAATGGTAAACGGTAATCCCAAGATTATTCTATCTAGAACTTCTCCGATATTCCTTGAAAGATTGTTTGAAAGCGAAGTGCCTGAGGTTTATGACGGCCTGATTACCATTAAAAAGGTTGTTAGAGAACCGGGAGAGAGAGCCAAAGTAGCTGTAGAATCGTATGATGACAGAATTGATCCTGTAGGAGCATGCGTAGGAATGAAAGGCTCAAGAATACACTCTATTGTGCGCGAATTGCAGAATGAGAACATAGATGTCATTAATTTTACGGACAATTTGGAATTGTATGTAACAAGGGCATTGAGTCCGGCGAAACTTCAGAGCATGAAGATTAGTGAGGAAAAAGATAGAGTATCCGTCTTTTTGAAACCTGATCAGGTATCGTTGGCAATCGGAAAAGGGGGTCAAAATATTAAGTTGGCCTCACGGTTAGTAGAATTAGAAATAGATGTTTTCAGAGAACTTGGTGACTTTGATGACGAAGATGTGGATCTCAACGAATTCTCAGATGAAATTGAAAGCTGGGTGATTGAAGAGTTGAAGCGAATAGGATTAGATACAGCTAAGAGTGTTCTGACATTGTCTACTGAAGATTTGGCTCGTAGAACCGATCTTGAAGAAGAGACGATTCAGAACGTTATGAAAATATTAAAACAAGAATTTGAATAAATTAGCGCTGTTGCAGTAAAATCAATTTATGGCAGACGAAAAAACATATAGATTAAGTCAGGTTGCTAGAAAGCTTAATGTTGGAAGAAATACTATTTTAGATTTCCTTTCTACTAAAGGCTTTGATGTAGATAGCAGTCCTAACTCCAAAATATCCCAAGAGCAATATGTACTACTCTCTAAAGAGTTCGCTGATTCTGCTTTGGATAAGGAGGAGGCTTCTGGCTTAACCATTGGCACATCACACGTTGAAAATGTGACCATCAAATCATCCGACGCTAAAAAAGCCGATGAAGAGGAACGGGTATTAATCAAGGACAATAATAGTGCGGCTCCTGTGCCGCCTAAGAAAGAGGAGATTAAAAAAGTAGAGCCAAAAGCAAAAGAGGAGGTTAAGGAAGAAAAGCAAGAACCGCTTACATCTAAGCCTACACTAAGTGGCACTAAAGTCATTGGAAAAATTGATCTTTCTACATTAGGAAAAAAACCTAAACAAGAAGAACCTAAGCCTGTCGAAGCGAAACCTGAAACTCCACTTAAAGAGAAGTCAAAGCCAAAAGTAGAGGAGCCAAAGGCGGAAGAGCTAAAAATAGAAAAGGCAGCTGCTCCAGAAGTAGTGAAAAAGGAAGAAGCTAAGCAAGAAGAGCCAAAAGTAGAGGCTTCTAAGGAGGCGAAAACCTTTAATCCACAGACAGTAGAGGAACCGGCCAAGGAGGACAATCCAAAGCCAGAGCCTGTAAAAGAAGAACAGAAAAAAGAGGAGGAAAAGAAAGAAGAACCGAAAGTGGCATTCCCTAAGGTAGAAGCTAAACAAGGTCTCACTCTCAAACCAGCCGACGAAAAAATAGAAAATAAAGAAGGCCCTAAGGAAGTACGTCGTGAGGATCAGGTAATCGAAGCAAAAGCTGACTCCCTCAAAGGCCTCACGGTCATCGGTAAAATTGAATTACCAGCAGACAAGAGGAAAGCAAAACCTGTTGCAAGTTCTGACGAAAATAAGGATCGGAAGAAAAGACCGAGAAAACGTATTGCCCCTGCAACTGGTGCTGGAAGTAGACCAAATGCTGGTGGAAACAGACCTGGATCAGCCGGTGGATCAAGACCTGGAGGGCCTAATAGACCAGCTGGTGGACAAAGACCTCCTGCTGCGCCGAGAAGAGACCCTAGAAAAACGGAAGAACTTACGGACAAGGAAATCCAAGATAAAATTAAAGCTACACTCGCTAAACTAAGCGGGGGCGGTAATCAAGGTGGGGGCGGTAATCGCTCGAAATACAGAAAAGATAAACGATCTGCAAAAGCAGATGCGGAAGAAGAACGAAATTTACAAAACCAACAAGAAGCGAAAAAGCTTAAGGTAACGGAGTTTATTTCCGCGAGTGATCTAGCTTCCCTACTGGATATAACGGTGAATGACATTATTTCTACATGTATGTCATTGGGTATGTTCGTTTCGATCAATCAAAGACTTGATGCTGAATCGATTACTGTAATTGCTGATGAGTACGGTTTTGATGTAGAATTCACCGGTGATGACGAGGAAATCGAGGTTCAAGTGGTCATTGACGCTAAGGAAGATTTGATCCATAGAGCGCCTATTGTGACTATAATGGGTCATGTAGACCATGGTAAGACATCTTTATTGGATTATATCCGAAGTGCAAAAGTTACAGAAGGAGAAGCAGGCGGTATCACTCAGCACATAGGTGCTTATGATGTAATGACCGAAAATGGCAAACGTGTCGCTTTTCTTGATACTCCAGGTCACGAAGCTTTTACAGCCATGAGAGCGCGTGGAGCCAAAATCACAGATATTGCAATTATTGTAATTGCTGCCGATGATGCTGTCATGCCGCAAACGAAAGAAGCAATAAACCATGCGCAGGTTGCAGGTGTTCCAATTGTATTTGCTATCAATAAAGTTGATAGACCCAATTCGAATCCTGAAAAAATTAAAGAACAGCTCTCTGCGATAAATATCCTTGTGGAGGATTGGGGTGGAAAATACCAATCTCAGCATGTATCCGCTAAAACTGGTGAGGGCATTGACGATCTACTTGAAAAGGTCTTGTTGGAAGCCGAATTATTAGATTTAAATGCTAATCCAAATAAACCAGCATTAGGAACGGTTGTAGAAGCAACACTCGATAAAGGTCGAGGCTATGTAACCACCATGATGGTTCAAGCGGGAACTATGAGAATTGGAGATGTGGTTCTGGCTGGTGCAAACTTTGGTAAAGTGAAGGCCATGTACGATCACAGAGGGAAAAGACTTCTAGAGGTCGGCCCAGCTACTCCAGTACAAATGCTTGGATTAGACGGAGCGCCGCAAGCTGGCGATCGTTTCAACGTAATGGAGTCAGATCGTGCGGCACGAGAAATCGCGACCAAACGTGGACAAATCAATCGTGAACAATCCATTAGGACTAAGAAACATATTACGCTTGATGAAATCGGTAGAAGATTAGCCATTGGAAGCTTTAAAGAACTTAATGTGATCGTTAAAGGTGATGTGGATGGCTCTATTGAAGCATTGTCTGATTCATTATTGAAACTTTCTACCGAGGAAGTTCAAGTAAACATTATCCATAAAGCAGTTGGACAAATTTCCGAGTCAGATGTGCTTTTGGCATCTGCATCAGATGCTGTAATTGTTGGTTTCCAAGTTCGACCTTCGTCAGCTGCTAGAAAAATAGCGGAAAATGAAGAAATTGAAATAAGGTTATATTCAATTATATATGACGCCATCAACGACGTAAAAGACGCGATGGAGGGTATGCTTGAACCAAAATCTGTAGAAGTTATTACAGGAAATATCGAAGTTCGAGAAGTATTTAAGATTTCCAAAGTGGGTACAGTAGCTGGTAGTTATGTTACTGAAGGTACGGTGAAGAGATCGAATAAAGTACGACTAGTTCGTGATGGTATAGTGGTTTACGAAGGTGAAATCAATCAACTAAAACGATTTAAGGATGATGTTCAGGAAGTGAAGAAAGGTTTCGAATGTGGACTTTCTATCAAAAACTTCAATGATATCAAAGAAGGCGATATTGTCGAAGGGTTTGAAATGAAAGAAGTGAAACGAACGCTTTAAGATCAATCGACTAATAAATATTAGAAGCAGCTCCACAGAGCTGCTTTTTTTATGCCTTATTCAAACCAGAAGATGGCTCAAGTGACACTCGTAGAATTTAATACAGGATGGCAAGCTATGTTAAAAAATAGTTTGCTTAGGAGGTAAGCCGAATATGATATCTAATAACTAATCTTACTTGAACTTGATACGCCAAGTAAACTTTTAAGAATCTTATGAAGTGTAGCCTTGAGGAACAACAACTCCCGTTAATCTGACTCCTTTAAAAATTAAACCAAGAGATATAATAATAAAAACGTGGCTTATATCATCTCGGTTAAAATAAGCAGGATGAAAATCTATCTTTAATAGCTTGATCGGAGCTGTTAAAAGCAAAAAAAATATCGAATAGACAAAATATTTGAAATTGAGCAATCCCCCAATCCATTTAGTAAGTGCTGGCAAACAGACAAAAAACAATAAGCCTGTGGTATGTAACATTACCCACAAAAACTTAAAATCAATACCTAGAAATATAAAAGAAAGGCAAATTTTTATGACAATTAGTATTCTTATTAACTCTGGTTTATCAAGACGAAAAGTCATGGCCCATTCGGCGAATGTTACCCCAAGTAAAGCACAAGTCCAACCAGGAATTTTACCTGTCATGGAACTATAATGAAAGAAAAGGTGAGAGAGTCCTCCAAAGATGAAAGAGCCAGCGTATAAAAGAAAAAACCTACGCCAAAATTTTAAGTAGTCATTATTTGGCTTCAGCGTATTGAAATAAGAAATACATAAGAAAGCCATTAGCCAATTGGTTAAAACAGATAATGGCTCAAGGAGCGTTAGACCGAATAGGTCAAAAGAGACTTTTTCCAATTGTCGTAGGTTAACTAGAAATGACTGGCAATTTCATTAATTTGTAGCAATGATTTATCATTTGGCCAAAGGTATTATGGTTACACTGCTCATTTTATTGACAATGAGCACCTTAGTTTTCACCTTCATTGACCGAGGTTCATATCAAACAAAGCCATTTTATCATGAAATGCAACAACGGCTGGATTCCCTCGATGATCATTACCTTCCAAATCGAAGTGCTCAAGAAGCATTGATGGGCTGGTCAAAAGTTCCTATTCCTGTGATACCAATGCAACCACTGGCTGGATATGGTGCAAGAGACCCAAAAGCATCAACTAGCATTCATGACTCAGTATTTTTTAAAATATTCGTTATAAAAAAGGGAATCGAGAAGGTTGCATTAGTGGTTGCAGATCTACTCATTATTCACCCAGAATTAAAAAGGCAAATTGCTTCAAGATTGCCTCAAGGTTGGAAACCGGAAGAAATATATTACACGGCGAGCCATACACATTCGAGTGTTGGGGGTTGGGCGCCTGGTCTTGTAGGTGAGTTATTTGCTGGTAACTTTGATGAGGATATTATCGATAGAATGGCAATTGCGTTCAATCAAGGCTTGTCAGAGGCAGAGGGTAAACTTAGTTCTGGAAGTCTCATAGGATACAGTAAGCTCAACGTAAAGGATATGGTGTATAATCGTTTGGCGAAAGAATATGGTGAGCTGGATCCTTGGTTTCATGTACTTAGCCTTCTTACCACTAATGAGCAATCATTAATTACTTCTTTCAGCGCTCATGCAACTTGCTTAGGTCGGTCGAATAGAGCCGTTTCTAATGATTATCCTGGAATTTTAACCAGACAACTAAAATCAACAGGCAATTACGATATCGTTGGTTTTATGGCCGGGGCTGTTGGTAGCATGGGGCCAAATGTTGTTGGAGAAGATGGCTGGAAAAAAGCAGGGATACTTGCGGATGAGTTAAAAAACCAATTTGATCTTTTAGAATTAATAGGAATACCTTATCAGGAAGTGAGTACAATTTCTTCTTTAAAACTGAAATTACCAGTTGGGTTACCTTATTTTAAAATCTCAAAGAATCTTGCCATCAGGCCGTACCTCTTTCATTATTTCTTTGGAGAATACACACCTGACATTTCCATACTTAAAATTAATAACCTTCTATTAATCGGAATGCCATGCGATTTTTCAGGAGAATTGGCTTTGCCGCTCTATAAAAAAGCAGAAGAATTAGGAATGAAATTGATAATTACGTCATTCAACGGAGACTATTTAGGATATGTTATCAAAGATGAATGGTATGATTTGGAAAAGTATGAATCTAGAACAATGAGCTGGTATGGTCCGAATATGGGGGCATACATGAGTGATATCTCCACTCGAATAATCGAAATTATGTATGAAAATTAAGCAACCAACACTCTTTGTTAACGAAACGATAGTGCGTCAGAATATCAGAGCTATGAAGGCTAAGGCTGATCACTCCAATGCATTGTTCCGACCGCATTTCAAAACACACCATTCTGCAGATATTGGCGAATGGTTTAGACAAGAAGGTGTCAATCAAATTACGTGCTCATCTGTAAGTATGGCAGCTTATTTCGCAGATTGCGGCTGGGAGAATATCACCATCGCTTTTCCATATAATCCACTAGAATTTGAGGAAATAAATAGGTTGGCAAGTGAGATTGTGCTCAATATTATTGTTGAATCTACAGCGTCTCTCGAACATGCCGTCCAAAATATTCCTTCAGCATTAAATATTTTCATCAAAATTGACTTAGGAACGCATCGCACGGGAGTAGAAGCAAGTCAAGTGGAAGTGTTAGCCGAGTTATTCAACTTTAACTACCGGCAACATCAATTAATTGGTCTTTTGGGACACGCTGGTCACTCTTACACCAGTATCGATAAGGAATCCGCACAGGTTATTTTTGAAAATAGCAGGCAGGTACTTTGCGATATAAGGAAGATGAGCAAGCGCGATCTGATTATTTCCTATGGTGATACACCGACTTGTTCATTACTTGATCAATTTTCGGATATTGATGAGTTACGACCTGGCAATCTTGCATTTTATGATATGATGCAACATTCTTTTGGAGTATGTAGGCTATCAGACGTTGCTGTATGTATGGTTTGTCCTGTTGTTGCCATACATCCCACCAGAAATGAGGCGGTGATTTATGGCGGAGCTGTACATTTCTCAAAGGATCACATTATTATTGATCAGGAAAAATATTTTGGAGCGGTTGTTCCTCTGCATGAAGATGGCTGGGCGCCTAATCCAATAGCCAAGGTGGTCAGATTATCTCAAGAACACGGCATAATATCTGGCAGCAATGCATACATTTCCTCTTTGAAAGTAGGTAATCTAGTGGTTATTCTTCCAATTCATTCCTGTTTAACCGCTGATCTACAAGGCTACTACTTAACTTTGGATGGTAAATTGCTTAGGAAGCAAAACAGGAATCCAATACACCTATGATTAAAAAATCAATAATTCTTTTTACTGCTCTTTCAATCTTGAGATTTGAACTATCGGCTCAAGATGAGGAAAAGATCTCTGAAGACTCTTTGAGCGTAATGATTGGTCAAATGATTCTCATTGGCGTTGGTGACAAAGATTACCTTGACAAAAGCAATCCCGTTTTTGACGCAATTGAATCAGGAAAAGTTGGAAGCATCATTTTATTTGAAAAAAACATTTCTTTTGAAAGTCCAAAGAAGAATTTAAAAGAGATCATAGGCTATTCTCAGAAGAAAGCACCAATACCATTATTCGTAAGCATTGATGAAGAGGGAGGGAAAGTAAATCGGCTTAAACCACGTTATGGATTTCCTAAAACTGTAACGGCTGAATATTTGGGAAACCTGAATAATGTAGATTCTACAAGATATTACGCAGAGAAAACGGCGAGTACATTACATAGTTTAGGGCTAAACATGAATTTTGCCCCGTCAGTTGATGTCAATATCAATCCGAATAATCCTGTTATTGGGCGAATGGGAAGGTCGTTTAGCAAAGAACATGAAATTATTACAAAGCATGCATCAATTGTGGTTGAGACACATAAAAACTATAAAATTGGAACTACACTGAAGCATTTTCCAGGTCATGGAAGTTCACAAAGTGATACCCATCTTGGTATAGCAGATGTGACTGGCACTTGGAAGATAAACGAACTTTATCCCTACAAGGCGATGATTGATTCAGGTGCTGTGAGTGCAATAATGACGGCACATATTGTCAATGGAGTATTGGATCAAACCAAGAAACCAGCAACATTGTCAGCACCAATTGTTACTGATTTATTGCGTGGTTTTTTAGGCTATAAAGGGGTTATATTTTCTGATGACATGCAGATGAAAGCCATTGCAAATGAGTTTGGATTAGAAGAAGCCATAAAAGGAAGCATTTTGGCTGGTGTTGATATTCTGCTATTTGCAAATAATGTTCCTAATTCTGAAATAGTTAGCGCCAATCAAATATTTGATATTATTCAATTCTTTGTAAAAAACGGAGATATACCTCCTTTGAGAATAAAGGAATCTTACGATCGAATCATGAAATTAAAAAAGGAACTTGGACTTCTCGATGAAAATTACGTCGGTAAATTAAATACCCGACTAAAGAAAAATCAATGATTCAGTATAATCCAAAATCTTGGTTTTCCCTCATTTTTGATGTTTATAGCAGATATGTAATCAAGTTACTTTTCCCTCTTCTGCTCTTTTTAGGAATCTTCACAACGCTGTTGGTCTTTCTTTTGGTGGATGTATTTGGAATACATTATGAAGGCACTATTGGATTTCACTCAATCTTGGGAGTTATTTTAGGCCTTTTTTTGGTTTTCAGAATCAATACCGCCTACGACCGCTGGTGGGAAGGCAGAAAACAATGGGGGAAGCTAGTGAACGACTGCCGGCAATTGGCCATTAGAATTGCCGCATTTTTGCCAAAAGACAATGTTGATGATCGTGAATTTTTCAGGAGAATGATTCCTAATGTTGTGTTCGCGATGAAAGAGCACTTAAGAGACAGTATCATGATCGGAGAAATGGATACTATTAATGAACAATATCAAAAAGTAATTATTGCGAGTAAACACCGGCCTAATAAGATTGCTGGTTTATTATACGAAAGAGTCATGGATCTTCGCAAAAAAGAGATTTTTTCTGCAGAACAACTTTTCTTGTTAGATAAAGAGTTGAAGGGATTTACGGATATTATCGGTGCATGTGAAAGAATCAAGAACACCCCGATTCCTTATTCATTTAGCATGTTTATCAAAAAATTTCTATTTGTTTATTCATGCACACTTCCGGTAAGTTTTATGTGGGGTCTCCATTATTGGACCGTCCCTATGGTTATGCTCGCATTCTACTTTTTGGTAAGTGTTGAACTTATCTCTGAAGAAATAGAAGACCCTTTTGGAAATGACATTAACGACTTACCTCTAGACGAGCTGAGCTTCAAAATTAAGCGCAATGTTCACGAAATTTTAACTCAACCCGTTTAAAGCTTTTCTATATCAGATAGGAACATTAACATGTCTTTCAGCATGGTAAGATGATCTAACTAATGGACCTGACTCAACATACTTAAGACCTCTTTTCAAGCCTTCTTCTCTAAATGCATCAAACTGATCAGGGTGAATATATTCCTGTACTTCGATATGCATTTTCGTTGGCTGCAGATATTGTCCTAATGTTAAAATATCAAGACCGTTTTCTACCAAGTCGTCCATTGCTTTATGTACTTCATCCACGGTTTCACCTAGTCCAAGCATAATCCCAGATTTGGTTCGCTTACCTGCTGCCTTGGTTAATTTTATTTGTTCTAAGCTTCTCGCATATTTTGCCTGTGGACGCACTCTTCGGTAGAGACGCTCTATGGTTTCCATATTATGTGAGACTACTTCTTGACCTCCGTCGATCATTCTATAAAGCGCATCCCAATTGCTTTTCACATCTGGAATGAGCGTTTCTATTGTCGTCTGCGGACTTAATTCTTTAGTTTTAACTACTGTTTGATACCAAATCTCTGCGCCTCTGTCTTTTAATTCGTCACGGTTGACAGACGTTAGTACAGCATGTTTAACACCCATGGTAGCAATAGCTTCAGCTACTCTTTGTGGTTCTGCCTCATCATATTCTGGTGGTCGACCAGTTGCTACTGCACAAAAAGTACAGCTTCTCGTACACACATTACCTAAAATCATGAAAGTAGCAGTACCTGCTCCCCAGCACTCACCCATGTTTGGGCAGTTACCGCTTTCGCAAATGGTATGAAGCTTATTCTCATCTACTATTTTACGAACTTTGGCATATTCTTTTCCAATGGGAAGTTTTACCCTAAGCCAATTTGGTTTTTTGACTCTCTCCGTTTTATTTGCTGAAATAGTAGGTAGTTCTATCATATTTTTAATCTGTTGTGCAAAGAAAGCTTTGCCATATCAAACATCCAAACAAGGGATGCTACTTCCTTGTTCCCCAATAAAGTGTAAAATAGAATGAGCTAAACACGGCTCTGTTTTCTTGGGTTGGAATGATTTCTATTTTTTGTGTAAACGCTTCTAATGCCGATCCAAGCTCTACACCCACTACGTTATTCTTAAACGATCCGAACTCAAAAGACAAACCCGCCTTTATGTTTCCCCCAAACTTAACATCAGACTCTCCGATTCCCTGCAAAATTTTGCCAGATCCATTTATAGAAGAGGGGGATGGATGCTTTTGATAATCAAAAGGCTCATAGGATCCATTATTATTCAAAATGTAATAAGGCGCTACTAAACCCACAGTAGGTCCCACCGCAGCAATGGCGCTAATTTGGACACCTTGCTGTGGTGCTTTTTTAAATATTATTTTTTCACGTCCATAATTTAATCGAATACTGTAAAGCCAATTTTCTTTGCCCCACACATAAGATGTACCCGCTTGGGTCGGTCTTTTAAGTTCGTTGGGGTGTGTAATATTGAGTAATTCTAACCCGTAGGTATGAAACAAACGACCCGATTTTTGTCTGGCTAGTTTGAATACCAAGCCACCAATAAGTCCGCTATTCGTGTTTTTATTTACTCCCCATGTAATCTCTGTAACATAATCCTCTTCTTCTCCGATTTGAGCAAATGCTCCAATCGAGATAAAAAGTAAGAATATGAACGCTTTAGATCGCATGTTTTCTAAGTGAGATAAAAATGTAAAGTTAGTTGTTAGGCGGGATTCAATTCAGTGATTACGTCTGATATTTCGTCAAACGAAATGCCTAGATGAGAATTGTCGTAAATACATTTGCCATTCACTACAATTAAAATTTGCGGACTTTGATGCATTACATTGTATCGAAGAGATATCTCATTAGAAATATTTCTTTGGGCGATAAGATCTAAGAAATAGGCTTCAATGTTGCCTGCTTTTGAGTCGTCCCATTTGCGTTCTAAGCGATTCAAGGCGGCTGCACTTATACTGCACCGCGTACTATGCTTAAAAATTAAAATAGGGTTTTTGCCCGAAAGTTCATCGATGGTCGATAATTGTTCTTCTGAGGTTAATGGTAGCCAGTTCATATTAGTTGTTCCAAATATCTGTTTCTTTCCTGTCAAACTTTGGTTTGTCAATCTTGTCTTTAACAGACGGAGGCTGCACTTTGTTCCCATCTAGTCGAGACCAGATAACATTCCATTTACGAAAGACCTCCTCAGAACTCATATTGAAGGCCAACGAACTTTTGTAGACCGAGCTAGGGTGCATCGTATTTGACTTATTAAACCTCTTTGGTCGGGTTCCCTTATATTGTCCGCTTTCAAAGTTAAAAACCGCATTTTCTTTTTTACTGCGTTTATCAACTTCAAATCTATGTTTATTGGTACTGTATAATGGTTTTACCACCCAAGTTATGTTATCGAATGGATCGCCAGGTGAATACCGTGGTTTTGGCGTTGCTAATAGTTTCCTTGACCAAATATCTTTATTAGAATATCTAGGTTTAACCATTTTTTCTCGATCGCTAAAAGGACTTCCTGCTGAGTATCTTGGTTTTACCTTGTAGTCTCTTGAGGTGAAAGGCGAGCCGATAGAATAACGAGGGCTAGCAATCGTTTCTCTATCGGAAAACGGACGCCCCGGAGAATACCTAGGAGTCACAACTTCTCTATTGGAAAATGGATTTCCCAGAGAGTATCGAGGGCTGGCCACAATTTCTCTTCCAGTAAAAGGACGGCCTGGTGAGTATCGAGGTGGAGAGGCTAAATGATACGTGCCTTCTTCTCTGCTATACCTTGGAAATATTTTTTTATCTCTAAATAAGGAAGATCTGTTGGCAATACTTGATCTGGGGGATCGAATAGTTCGGTTACCATTGAAGGGTGATTGTGGAGAAAATCTGGTTTCTGAAACCCGGTATTCTTGTTGACCAGCTGGGGCACTTCTTTCGATAGTTCTTTTTTCCTTTTTTTTCTTAAAAAACAAAAAACCACCTTTTTCATCAGACTCCACAGTCTTCAACCTTCTGTCTGAGTCAGTAATTATTTGTGCTTTTGCGGCTCCAAGGGAGCATACAAAAACTACCATTAAAATGAATATTTTATTTAACTGACTCAACAACACCTATTTGATCACACCAAAGAACTAAAAACCTGACTTATAATCCCAAAAAATGTACGGTTATTATACAAAATCAATATTTAATTAATTCCATTAGTTTTTCTTTTAAACGTGCGTTTGCTAGAAAATTGCGTTCTAGGTCGGCTGCAAAGGGCACTGGTGTGTCCAAACTGGCGACTCGCATGACAGGCGCATCGAGATCTTGAAAGCAAAATTCCGAAATCCAAGCAGCTATTTCAGCACCAATTCCACCAGTATAACAGTCTTCGTGTAATATCAGTGCCTTGTTTGTTTTGGCTATTGACTCTTTCACTGTTTCCTTATCCCAAGGAAGAAGCGTTCTTAAATCAATGAGATCAACGGAAAGTCCAAGTTCTTTGATAGCATCGAGTGCCCAGTGCACACCCAGACCATAAGTGATTAAAGTTAATTGGGATCCATGAGTGAGGTAAGCGGCTTTTCCTACTTCAGTCGTGTAATAATCATCAGGCACATCGCCAGTAAGTGATCGATAAAGATATTTATGTTCAAAAAACAAATAAGGATTTGGATCTTCGATAGCGGCATTCAACAAGCCTTTAGCATCTGTGGGATTAGAAGGATAGACTATTTTAAGGCCTGGAGTATGGAAAAACCAAGCTTCGTTTGATTGAGAATGAAAGGGACCTGCTCCAACTCCTGCTCCTGTAGGCATCCTAACAACCACATCGGCTTTTTGTCCCCAGCGGTAGTGAGACTTTGCAAGATTATTGATGATTTGGTTAAATCCACAAGTCACAAAATCGGCAAACTGCATTTCTACCATAGATTTTTTGCCAGCAATTGACAAGCCTAACGCCGCGCCAATAATAGCCGATTCGCACAGAGGCGTGTTTCTCACCCTATCCGCTCCAAATTGTCCAAGAAATCCGTCGGTAATTTTAAAAACTCCGCCATAGTCTGCAATATCCTGACCCATCATAACAAGGTCATCATACTTTTCCATGCTTTGCCTTAACCCATCAGAGATAGCATCTACGAATCTTTTAGGGGTCTTTTTTTCCGCATCAGCTACAGTCACTTCTTGGGTGAAATCAGCAAAAAGATCATTGATCTCTGTGTTCTCATTCACGGAAATGGCAGGTTTGGCAAATGCATTTTTTACTGCTTTTTCAATTTCTTTTTTCAGAAGGTCTTTTATGGCTTTTAGTTTACTATCATCAATTGCCTCATCTTTAAGGAATTGCTCATAGTTTTCAATAGGATCCTTTTTTGCCCAATGCTCCATCAATTCTTTTGGAACGTACTTGGTGCCTGACGCCTCTTCGTGACCTCTCATTCTAAAGGTTTTTGCTTCAAAAATGATAGGTCTCGGATTTTCGCGCACGCTTTCAATTAAAGGTTCTAGCGTGTTGAGTACTTCCAATATGTTATTGCCATCCACACTGTGCGCTTCCATACCATATGCTGGCCCTTTGACCACAAATGATTCAAAGTTAAATTGCTGGTTACTAGGTGTAGAAAGTCCATAACCATTGTTTTCTATCACGAATATTACAGGAAGTTGCCAAACTGAGGCGACATTCAAAGCTTCATGAAAATCGCCTTCACTCGCCCCTCCATCTCCGCTGAAAACCAACGTAGCGCGCTTTAGTTGGTCAATTTTACTTGCTAGTGCAATTCCATCAGCAACACCAAGTTGGGGGCCGAGATGGGAAATCATTCCTACAATCTTATGTTCCTTTGACCCGAAGTGAAAAGATCGGTCGCGACCTTTAGTGAATCCTCCGGCTTTACCTTGAAACTGCTCAAATAATTGTGTCAACTCCACGCCCCGTGAAGTAAAAACGCCAAGATTTCTGTGCATTGGCAGTATGTACTCTTCTGGCTGCATCACCAATGCGGAACCTACTGAGATCGCCTCCTGACCGATTCCAGAAAACCATTTACTGATTTTACCCTGACGAAGTAAAATCAGCATTTTTTCTTCAATAAGTCTAGGTGTTACGAGATGCTTGTATATAGCTAAAAGTTGTTCGTCTGAACGGTTTCTTCTTTCAAAAATCATGGGGTGTAAAAAATTTCCTCAAAGGTAAAATTTCTGATATCAACTCATTCTAACGGGCAATTATTTAATTTTGCCGGCCATGATAAAATTTGCTCAACATAAGCTGTCAAACGGACTTGAATTAATTGTTCATAGTGATCACAGTTCGCCTATTGTCTGTCTCAATATTTTGTACAAAGTTGGTTCTAGAAATGAAGATCCAGAAAGAACAGGTTTTGCGCATTTGTTCGAGCATTTGATGTTTGGGGGTTCCAAAAATGTAAAAAACTTTGACGAGCCATTACAGCGTGTAGGCGGTGATAATAACGCATTTACCAACCCAGATATTACGAATTATTATGTGACAATTCCATCCAATAATGTGGAAACAGCCTTTTGGTTGGAGTCAGACCGCATGCTGAGTCTTTCTTTTGACCCTGAAGTGCTTGAAGTGCAGAGAAAGGTCGTCATCGAGGAGTTTAAGCAGCGCTATCTGAACCAGCCGTATGGTGATGTTTGGTTAAAACTTCGTCCTATGGCTTATAATGTGCACCCATATAAATGGTCCACTATCGGGAAGGAACTTTCGCACATTGAAAATGCTACGATGGAGGATGTGAAAGATTTTTTCGCTAAATATTATCATCCATCAAATGCGATTATGGTGGTTGCCGGTGATATCACAGAGGAAAAGGCGCTAGAATTGACCAATCGGTGGTTTGGTGAAATACCAGCGGTAGACACGCCTACCCAGTTGATTCCAAAAGAGCCGAAACAAACAGAAGAGCGAATATTGGAGCATACGGCTGATGTTCCAGTTTCGGCGGTATATAAAGCTTATCATATGCCATCCCGATTGGAAAAATCGTATCACGCCGCTGATCTGCTGAGTGATATTCTCGGACGAGGTGGCTCTTCAATTTTATATCAGCGCCTTGTCAAAGAGCAACAATTGTTTTCTAGTATCTCTGCTTATGTCTCTGGCAGCTATGATCCTGGTCTCTTTTCCATTTCGGGAAAATGTAATGATGGTGTCACCACCAAAGAAGGAAATGAGGCCATCGAAAAGGTGCTTGGAAAGGTGATTAAAGAAGGGATCAACGATTCTCTGATTCAAAAAGTCAAAAATCAATCGGAGGCGTCTTCCATTTTTTCAGAGGTAGACGTGCTCAATAGAGCGATGAGCTTGGCTTATGCCGCTTTTTTAGGAGATGCCAATCTAGTCAACGAGGAGCTTGATATTATTAAAAGTATTAAAGCGGAGGACATAGAGCTCGTCGCGGCAGAAATACTGACTCCCGAAAATTGCTCTACTTTATTTTATAATAAAAACTAAAAAATGAAGCCGAACATACGAATTGGATATGGCTATGATGTCCACGCATTAGCCGAGAATGTAGATTTTTGGCTGGGGGGGATCAAGGTTCCACACACTCATGGCGCTTATGGCCATTCGGATGCGGACGTGCTGATACATGTGATTTGTGATGCGTTACTGGGAGCAGCTAATTTGCGCGATATCGGGTTTCATTTTTCTGATAAAGACCCAAAGTTTAAAGGCATTGATAGTAAAATTTTACTAAAAGACGTAGTAAAACTCCTTTCGGAAAAAGGCTATGGCATTATCAATGTAGATGCTACAGTATGCTTACAAGCGCCCAAAATAGGTCCTTACGTAGAGGAAATGAAGGAAAAGCTTGCTGAAGTGATGGGTCTTGATAAAGAAGACGTTTCAGTGAAGGCGACTACCACAGAAAAACTTGGTTTTGTGGGTAAGGAGGAAGGTGTAGCTGCTCATGCGGTGGCCTTGATATATAAGCAGTAGCTGATTCGGTAGCTACCTCAGTTTATTTAAAAAACATTAAGACAATATCGTCTAAGCAGCTCTATTGACTCGTCGTATGTGGCTTAATAGGATTTATCTCCACTTTTTTCCGAGTCTACTGTGTTAACGGTCTTGTGCTGATTCGTTGAATCCGCAAAATTTAATTCTTAGGGTTGAAAATTCTGGCTTTGTGTTATTGATTTGGTAAATGTTGACCAGAATCAGGATCAGACATTTCAAACAACCTATATTATACCGCATATCTTATATACCTTGAGAAAAATTACCCCAAAATGGAATCAGACATTTCTAGCGCATGGTCACTTTTAGTGATAGGTATGCTCACCGTTTTTGTTGTACTTACTTTGGTTGTACTTACCGGAAAGCTGCTTATTTCTTTAGTCAATAGGTTTGGCGAAGACCCATCATCAAGGTATGGAAACAATCAAAATGCGATCAGCAACAACGAAATCGCTGCTATTACAGCAGCTGTTGAAGCTTTTACTGGCGGTGAGGGAAGAATACAAAAGATAGAAAAAATTTAATGTTATGGCTAAAGAAATAGGCCTTGGTCTTGTATATCGAGATATGTGGCAATCTTCCGGCAAGTACATGCCAAGAGTAGATCAGCTAGTTCGGGTCGCAGCACCCATAATAGATATGGGATGTTTTACCCGAGTAGAAACCAATGGAGGAGGCTTTGAACAAATCAATTTACTCTATGGTGAAAACCCCAACACCGCAGTAAGGCAATGGACCCAACCATTCAATGACGCAGGCATACAAACTCATATGCTCGAAAGAGGGCTAAACGGTATCAGAATGTATCCTGTCCCTAAAGATGTGAGAAAGCTGATGTTTGGCTTGAAGAAAAAGCAAGGAACGGATATCTCTAGGTCGTTTGACGGGTTAAATGATGTGCGAAATTTAAAATTGTCTATAGACTATGCCAAGGAAGGCGGTATGATTTCGCAAGCATGCCTATGCATCACCCATTCAAAACTCCATACGGTAGATTATTATTTGAAAATGACTGAAACGCTCATAGATATGGGCGCGGAAGAAATATGTATTAAAGATATGGCGGGTATTGGGCGGCCTGCTTCCATGGGCAAGCTTGTACAAGGAATTAAGAGTATCAAAAAAGACATACTTGTTACTTATCATGGTCATTCTGGTCCAGGTTTTTCTGTCACTTCTTCCTTAGAAGCCGCGCGTGGTGGCGCAGATTTTATTGATGTAGGCATGGAACCTTTGTCATTTGGGACGGGGCATGCCGACCTTCTTACCGTTCATGCGATGTTGAAAGATGCTGGTTTTAGCTTGCCGGACATCAATATGAAAGCTTACATGCAAGCACGGGCAATGACTCAAGAGTTTATCGATGATTTTCTAGGCTACTATATCAATCCAAAAAATCGTCTAATGAATGCTTTGCTCATTGGGCCGGGCTTACCAGGAGGTATGATGGGCAGTCTGATGTCTGATTTAGAGAATAACTTGAAAAGCCTAAATAGTTGGAAGAGAAAAAATGACCAAAAGGCGCTTTCTCAAGACGAATTACTCATAAAGCTTTTCGAGGAGGTAGAAGTAATTTGGCCTATGCTGGGTTATCCTCCTTTGGTGACGCCCTATAGTCAGTATGTGAAAAATGCTGCATTAGTTAATGTGATACAGATGGAAAAAGGTAAAGAGAGATGGTCTTTGCTTGACGACAACACATGGGACATGGTTTTGGGTAAATCCGGACGTCTGCCAGGTGCAGTTGCCGATGAGTTGATCAATTTGGCCACTGCTCAAGCGAGAGATTTTTTTGTAGGTGATCCCCAAGACCTTGTGAAAGACACACTTCCTGAATTACGTGAGGAAATGATAAAAAAAGGATGGGACATAGGAAAGGATGACGAAGAGCTTTTCGAATTTGCCATGCACCCACAGCAATATGAAGCATTTAAATCAGGCAAGGCCAAGTCAGACTTTGAGGCGGATATTGCTAAGAAAAGGACACCAGTCATACCTAAATTGATAGAAGAGCCGCAAAAGCCTTTCCAGCCGAAAACATTGAATCTAGATGTTAATGGAGAAAAGTACCGGGTGACCGTATCTTATGATTCAGAGCACACCCCAGCTACTGCGCCAACTAATGATACCAAACTTGAAACACCAGAAAACCCTACTCAGTCGTCAGATATTAGGGAAATAACTGCGCCTCTCGAAGGAAAAATATTTTTAACAAAAGATGCTGGAGAAAGGGCAATCAAAGTTGGAGACCGCATCAATAAAGGGGATACTTTGCTTTATATCGAAGCGATGAAAGTTACGAATGCGATAAAATCAGAATTTGGAGGAACGGTAGTAGAAGTCTTAGTCAATGAAAGCGATGATGTATACGACGATGATATTTTAATTAAACTTTCATAAAGTGGAGTTAATACAAAAGTTATATCAGATGACTGCCATTCAGAATATTGTGGATTCTCCACAAATATTATTGATGATCATTATTGCATTTTTTCTACTTTACTTGGGAATAAAAAAGCAATATGAACCCTTATTACTAGTACCTATTGCGTTTGGGATGCTACTCGCCAATTTTCCTGGAGGGCAAATGGGTGTGGTAAAAATTGATGAAACCTTGACTATGTATCAGATAGCCAAGGAACACGGGATCATGAATTTTCTTTATTATTCTTTGATTAAGACCGGCTTTCTACCACCTATTATTTTCCTCGGTGTTGGCGCTTTGACTGACTTTGGACCGATGTTGCGTAATCTTAGACTGGCCTTTTTCGGAGCAGCAGCTCAGATTGGGATTTTTACCGTGCTGATTTCGGCAGTATCTTTAGGTTTTACACTAAAAGAAGCGGCTGCTTTGGGTATTATTGGTGGTGCAGATGGTCCTACGGCTATTTATACCACGATTAAACTTGCACCACATTTGCTAGGGCCAATAGCCATTGCGGCATATTCTTATATGGCTCTCGTACCGGTGATTATACCATTTGTGGTTCGTTTTACTATGACCAAAAAGGAGCTTCAAATTAATATGAAGCAGCAAGACAAGCTCTTTCCATCTGCCAAACCAATCAAGAACCTACAGACTTTAAAAATCATTTTTCCAATTGCTGTCGGTACGGTCGTTTCATTATTAGTGCCTAGCTCGGTACCATTATTAGGGTTATTGATGTTTGGAAATTTGATCAAGGAAATAGGTGTTTCAACTGGCAGGATTTATAAAGCCGCCTCAGATACAATTTTAAACACAGCCACCATTTTTCTTGGTTTGACAGTAGGTGCAACAATGACTGTCAAAGCGTTTTTGAATACGCAAACCATAATGATTATTGTTGGTGGGTTTATCGCTTTTGCTATTTCTATTGCGGGAGGCATATTTGCGGTAAAAATTTTCAACCTTTTCGCTAAAAAGAAGATTAACCCTTTGATTGGCGCTACCGGACTGAGCGCTGTGCCGATGGCGTCAAGGGTAGCCAACGAAATTGCGCTGAAACATGATCCTAGTAATCACTTGCTTCAATATGCCATGGCTAGTAACATTTCAGGCGTAATTGGCTCAGCAGTAGCGGCAGGGGTGTTGATTTCGTTTTTAGGAGAATAGAATAAAAGAGATTAATGAAAACAATCATACTAACAGGAGGAACTTCTGGTATAGGAGAAGTCGTGGTTAAAAAGTTACTCGATTCGGGCTGGCAAATACACATGCTTGCTAGAAATGAGAAAAAGGCTATCGCCCTTCAGAAAAGGCCCAAGGGAGAACAACTTCATTTTTACGCTTGTGATATTTCTGATTTGAGTCAAGTCAAAAGGGTTGCCGATGAATTATCTGAAAATTTAGAAAAAATTGACGTGCTAATGAATAATGCAGGCGCTATCATCCAAAACAGGGAACTATCCGCGCAAGGTCATGAAATGTCATTTGCGCTCAATCATTTAGGACATTTTTTATTGACAAAACGACTTTTGCCGATACTTATTAGATCAAAGAGCAGGATAATCAATGTGAGCTCAGAAGCACATCGAGCCGCGGAGATTAATTTTGACGACCTAAACTGGGTAAAGAGAAAATACAGTGCTATTAAGACTTACGGATTCGGCAAGCTTTGCAATATTTATTTTACTCAGCAGCTCCATGAAAAATATAATAGCGAAGGCATTTCGGCCTTTTCACTTCATCCGGGGGTAGTAGACACAAATTTTGCTGGCAATACTAGTGGTGTATTCAAGTTTATGAAGACGATCATGTCTCCATTCATGATTACGCCAGAGCAAGGTGCACAAACTCAATTGCACTTGGCAACTGCGCAATATGTGGAAAAGCATTCTGGGAGATATTTTGATAAAAGAAGACCTAAACAGCCCGCTTCAATAGCAATGGAAAATAAAGCGGCAGTCAAATTATGGGAAGTGAGCGAGGACTTAGTGAAGCAATTTTCCTAATCATTTGAAAGAGTACGCCCTTATCAAATAAAAACGCATATAATGTTTTTATTCAGCAAAAACTGTCTATTTCCATAATCACCTGAAATTAAAAAAGCAGCCCGATATACGTGCTGCTTTTTTTATTATCCCTGAATTTTTCGTGCATTCTTTTTAAAATGCATGAAGCTGTCAGTTTAGATCAAGTTGTATTTTTTATAACCCGAAAGCGGTTTTAACCTGATCCACAAAGTCTAATTTTTCCCAAGTAAATGTTTCAAATTCTATGGTCTTGCTAGCACCAGATCCATCTTTAAAAGTTCTTGTTACTTTTTTGGACTCACGTCCCATATGCCCATAAGCTGCCGCATCTTGATACATCGGCATTCTTAAATTCAATCTTGTTTCGATACCATAAGGCGTCATGTCAAAAATGGATGCTACCTTTTGAGCAATCTCACCATCAGTTAAATCTACGTTGGAAGTTCCATAAGTATTGATATAAATACCCATTGGCTCTACAACACCAATTGCATAAGACACCTGAACTAACACCTCAGAACAAACCCCCGCTGCAACTAAGTTTTTTGCAATATGTCGCGTTGCGTAAGCGGCCGATCTATCTACTTTCGATGGATCTTTTCCTGAAAATGCACCTCCACCATGGGCGCCTTTACCGCCATAGGTGTCAACTATTATTTTTCTTCCAGTTAAACCTGCATCTCCATGAGGACCTCCTATCACAAATTTACCAGTAGGATTGATATGATATTTAATTTCGTCGTTAAAGAGTTTTTGTAAATCTGCGCCTAACTGAGCTTTTACTCTTGGAATTAGAATACTGATAATGTCTTTTTTGATTTTTTCAAGCATTGATGACTCCTCATCAAAGTCGTCATGCTGTGTTGAAACGACGATACTGTCAATCCTAACTGGCTGATTATCATCAGAATATTCAATTGTTACTTGAGACTTAGCATCTGGTCTCAAATAGGTAATGTCTTTATTCTCTCTCCTAAATGCCGCCAATTCAATCAGAATCTTATGAGAAAGATCTAGTGCCAGAGGCATGTAATTCTCAGTCTCATTAGTAGCATAACCAAACATCATTCCCTGGTCACCGGCACCTTGAAGTTTAGGATCTTGTCGATCTACACCTTGATTGATATCAGGAGATTGTTCGTGAATCGCAGAAAGTATTCCACAAGACTTTGCCTCAAACATGTATTCTGATTTATTGTATCCAATTCTCTCGATAACATCACGAGCTAATTGCTGCACATCGAGATATGCTTGGGACTTTACTTCACCAGCAAGGACTACTTGACCAGTAGTTACAAGGGTTTCACAAGCTACTTTTGATTGCGGGTCGAAAGCTAAAAAGTGATCGACTAAGCTATCAGATATTTGATCTGAAATTTTATCTGGATGGCCTTCTGATACCGATTCAGAAGTAAATAGATATGACATATTAACGAGAATGTTTGATTTTTTAAACTTAATTTATCGGTGGCTTAGTTTTTCTGTCTGTTGCCCTTGAGACTATTTTGTCTTGATTAAAGTTGGGCAAATTTAGGATTTTAAATCAAACAAGAAAGTTTATTTAACAAATTGCCCCAAACAAAATACTGCTGGTATCTTGTGAATTTCGGGAAGCCCTTTTGCAAACTCACTGATGGTTTTTGTCATGGTGAGTTCTTTAGTGCCGAAACAATCTGCACAAACGTGTAAATAGGTGTTACCAGAAGTGTGGTCAATCAATGACTTGAGTAACGAAAGATTCCTAAATGGAGTCTCCATGAATACTTGAGTATACCCGGTGCTTTTCAGCTGTTCCTGCAATTGTATAATTGATTTTCTCCTTGCGGCTCCATCAATTGGCAAGTAGCCATGAAAAGTAAATTGTTGACCGTTGAAGCCGGAAGTGCTCACTGCTGTTTGAATGGCCGATGCTCCCGGGAGAGGAACAACCTTGACACCTTCGCGATGAGCTTTTGCTACGGCCAGTCCGCCAGGGTCTGCTAGTCCGGGGAGACCTGCTTCTGAGATAATTCCAATATCTTTTCCTTTTTTTAATAACTCAAAAAACGCGTTTAATGATTGCTCTGAGGAGGTCTTGTCAAGTACTTGAAATTCTAATTCGGATATATCAATACCTAGCTTTAAATCACTGATAAAGCGTCTAGAAGTACGGATATTTTCAACAAGAAAATGATCCAAGTTACACACCACATCTTTGACCATTGGAGCGATAAAGGACGCATCATTGCTTTCAGACAAGAAGCTCGGGATCAAATAAAGATTACCCTTCATGACAAAAATTTAATAACCCGATTGAGAAGCTCTTTTGGCTTTTCTGCATGTACCCAGTGCCCTGCGCCATCTATCATTTCAACTTGGCTATTAGGAAAATGATGGCTGATCAACACCTGATCTTCTGGTTGGATATAGTCACTTTTTGATCCGCCTAGGAATAGGGCTGGGCCGTCAAAAGAGCTATCCTCAGAGAGTGCTTTTCCAATTTCAGATGCGTTTGCTTCGATTGCATCAAGGTTAATTTTCCATTCAAACTTTTCGCCGTTTCGATTCAGGTTTTTAAGCATAAACTGGCGTATCCCGAAATCTTTTATTTCTACGGAGAGCATATCATCTGCTTCTTTTCTGCTTTTGAGAACTTCTAAATCTACCGATCGAAAACCTTTGAATATTTGATCATGGTGCGGAGGGTATGCCTTTGGTCCGATATCAACGATAATCAGTCTGTCAACCAATTCTGGAAATTTTGTTGCAAAAGTCATCGCAGTTTTACCACCCATACTGTGCCCCATGATGTGTGCCGTTCCTAGCTGCTGATCCTTGATCAATACTTTCAAGTCATCGGACATTACCTCATAGTTCATAAGGTCGTCGTGCGGCGAAAGTCCATGGTTCCTTTGATCTATGAGGTAGCACGTAAATTTTTGACACAATTCTTTTGCAACCGACTGCCAATTGTCGGATGAACCAAACAACCCATGAAGAATGAGTACTGGGTCTCCTTGACCTATTTTTCGGAAATTAAGTTTCATCTTTTAATTTAATTGTCTTAGATACATTTGTATAGTATTTTCTAACCCATAATAGAGCGCGTCACTGATTAATGCATGACCAATAGAGACTTCATCAAGTACGGGTAGAGATTTTTTCAGGAAGGCTAGGTTTTGTAAATCCAGATCGTGCCCTGCATTGATGCCCAAGCCAAGTTTCATAGCTAATTGAGCAGCTTCGATGTATAAGCGAACGGCTTCATTTTTATCTACGCTAAAATATTTTGCGTAGGGCTCGGTGTATAATTCAATACGATCAGCACCTATATTTTTCGCGCCTTCTACCATTTTGGTGTTTGGATCGACAAAAACAGAAACTCTCGTTCCATATTTTTTTAGCTCCGAAATAATTTCTGCAAGCATTGATGCATTTGTAATTGTGTCCCACCCGGCATTTGACGTAATCGCATCAGGCCCATCAGGCACTAGCGTTGCTTGGGCTGGTTTCAAATCTTCAATGATTTTCATAAAACGACTATCTGGATAGCCTTCAATGTTGAACTCTGTGGTGACTACCTTTTTTAAATCATATACATCTTGAAGTGTGATATGGCGTTCGTCAGGTCTAGGATGAACGGTAATCCCTTCTGCCCCAAACTTTTCACAGTCGATGGCTGTTTTCACCACATTAGGATTGGCTCCTCCACGAGCGTTGCGAAGAGTTGCAATTTTGTTAATGTTTACGCTAAGTTTGGTCATTACAAATGAGATTAACTTTGATAAATTATAAAACACTATGAGTCTAAAGACGGAGATAGAAGCACAAATTAAGCAAGCAATGTTGAATAAAGAAAAAACAAGGCTTACAGCACTTAGATCCATTAAATCCTTGATTTTACTTGCGGAAACAGAAAAAGGTGCAAAGGAAGAAATTACTGAAGAAGCGGAATTGAAGTTAGTTACCAAAGCCGCAAAGCAAAGAAAAGATTCATTAGAAATATATAAAGAGCAAGGAAGGGAAGATTTGGCCATGGTAGAACAAGCAGAACTCGAAGTTATTGAAGAGTTTTTGCCAAAGCAGCTTTCTGATGAAGAGATAAAGCAAGAGGTACAAAAGGTAATTGATGAAACGGGCGCATCTGGTCCGCAGGATATGGGTAAAGTTATGGGGATGGCCACCAAAAAACTGGCAGGAAAGGCAGACGGAAAGATCATTTCTCAAATGGCGCGACAATTGCTTAGCTAAAAGCCGTGAGTTACTTCGATATTTTTATAGGGTTAATATTTCTTTTAGGCGCGATCAAAGGTTATATAAAAGGACTTATTGTTGAAATATTTTCATTTCTGGCTTTTTTTATTGGACTGTTTATTTCAATAGAAATGACCATTCCAATTTCAAAAGCCATTTTTGAAGGTACGGCTTACTATCAAGCCTTAACTGTTGGTGTATTTATCGGTCTTTTCATTGTTGTCATTATATTGATTAACCTTTTCGCCAAGATTATTAAAAAAGCTGTGGATTTAACGTTCATTGGTTTTTTTGATAATCTATTGGGATCCTTGGCGGCCATATTTAAATGGGCATTTATGATCAGTATGATCATTTGGGTTATGGATTCTGTTGGTTTTTCATTACCTCAAGAATGGACTCAAGGATCTATTTTTTATACCTATGTGCAGGATTTAGGGCCTATTGTGTTTAATTGGTTGGCGGATATGTTACCTTTTATGAAAGATTTAATTGATTCACTTGAAAATATGGGAGATAGTAAAATGGAGACCTATACCTTTTTAAATTAGATTTCGTTTCTTTGAATAATATGCAGATAAAAGAATCAGGAGAGTTTTCGTATATAGATGAGGGAGAAGGAGATATTCTACTCTTACTACATGGCTTGTTTGGCGCTCTGAGCAATTGGGATAGGGTCGTTAGTAAGTTTTCGCAAAACTATAGAGTAGTCATTCCTTTACTGCCGATCTATACCATGCCAGTTAAAACGGCAGGTCTAGACTCTTTGAATAAATTCGTAGAAGAGTTTTTGGATCATATGAATATGAACCAATTTCATCTCATTGGAAACTCCCTTGGAGGCCATGTCGGGCTTATCTATACCTTAAAAAATCCTGCCAATGTAAAATCATTAATTCTAACCGGAAGTAGCGGTTTATTTGAAAACGCGATGGGAGGTTCATTTCCACGCCGGGGCAGTTATGAGTATGTGGCAGAAAGAGTCGCTTACACATTTTACGATCCAAAAACTGCGACAAAAGAATTAATTGATGAGGTTTTTGAAACTACGAAGAGTATTCCTAAAGCCTTAAGAATAGTGGCTATCGCAAAGTCTGCTCAAAGACATAATATGGCTGAAGACATTAGGAATATTAAGGTTCCAACGTTACTAATTTGGGGGCTAAACGATACGATAACGCCACCAAGGGTAGCCCATGAGTTTGATAGGCTGATACCGAATACAACATTAAGATTTATTGACCACTGTTGTCATGCGCCGATGATGGAACGTCCAGATGAATTTAATAGTTTAGTAGAAGATTTTCTAACGAATACGGTTCCTGCATGATAGCCAAAGACATTATTAATTATATGATTCCTCCCTTGAAACCCTCCGACAGTGTGGATAAGGCTAGAGAGTGGATGTCAGCTTTACGTGTTTCTGAGCTGCCTATAACTGCTAATGGAGAGTTCCTTGGCTTTATAGACGAGGAAATGATTATGGAAGACGAAGTAATGTTGAAAGTGATTGGCGATTTTCCTTTTTTGGGTCAAAAATGTTTTGTCGACGAAAGAATGCATTATTACGATGTGTTAAAAGTGTCAAACGCAGAAGGATATAAAGTAATTGCTGTTTTAGATAGTCTCAATAAATACCTCGGAGCTATATCTGTGCAAGACATTGTGGAGGTTTTTGCGAAAAGCTCATCTGTAAATCTTCCTGGGGCAATATTAGGAATTGGTCTTACCATAAGCGACTATTCATTGGCTGAGATAAGTCACATCATCGAATCTAATGATGCGAAAATTCTCAGTAGTTTTTTGAGCCCGGAAAATGATAACCCGAACAATTATTTTTTGACATTAAAACTCAACGTTGAAGAAGTTTCCCACATTGTAGCTTCACTACAAAATCGGGGGTTCAATGTCGAAACTGCCTTCAATACTTCTAACGATAACCAAGACGATTTGGAACGACTTGATATGTTGATGAAGTACATCAAACTCTGATGGAAGCCATTGCTATTCATGGACGAGGAATTACCGAAACATCGCTTCCGTTTATTAAAAAAACAATATCCTTTCTAGATAGAAATCGGGTCCCCGTGTTAATATCCAAGTCCCTTAAACACGATACCCCAGGAATATTTGACCAATATGGGTCTTTTACAGATTCGAATGATTTAAAAGACTGTAAAGCTATATTAAGCCTTGGAGGTGATGGTACGTTGCTGGATACCTTGGCGATAGTTGGGCAAACAGAGTTGCCTATTTTAGGGATCAACTTAGGTCGGTTGGGTTTTTTGGCTACTATTTCTAAAGATAAAATTGAAGAGGCGCTTGAAGCCTTCATAAGTGGAGAATATGAAATAGAAAATAGAACTTTGGTTCAACTTACGGGGGCTCATGAGTTTCTTGTCGAAAAAAACTATGCTTTAAACGAGTTTGCTATCCTTCGTAAGGATACTTCCTCTATGATTGTGGTTAAATCTTATCTCAACGGAGAGTTTTTAAATACTTATTGGGCAGATGGGTTAATGGTTTCAACGCCAACCGGTTCAACAGGCTACAGTTTGAGCTGTGGAGGTCCGGTATTGATGCCCACTGCATCAAACTTATTGATAACACCTGTGAGTCCACACAATTTAAACGTGCGACCACTAGTTATACCTGATAGCGCAACTTTGCGCTTTGAGGTAGAGACTAGAGATAAGTCTTTTCTTATTTCACTGGATTCTAGGTCATCTAGTATTGATAGCCAGATCCAAAGTTTTGAGATTAGGAAAGCCGATTTTTTTGCCAAACTGGTGAAAATTAAGGGAGACACATTTATTGACACTCTGAGAACCAAATTGACTTGGGGATTAGATAAAAGAAACTATTTTTAGTAATTATTTACCTTTATTATCTTTGCATTTGAAAAGATTATTATGAGATACAAGGCCTTCATATCATTTTCGCTTATCCTTTTTATCTTGGCCACTGCATTTGATGCAGACGCTCAGAGAAGAAGAAGAAATAGGTATAAAAAGAAGAAGTACAACAATAAATCAGTTTCCAGATACAAAGGAAGATCTATTGGAGGTCGATTTAGAGCTTATAACTATGTTGACTTTAGCGTTAATGCACTTAATTATTACGGAGATTTAGCTCCTGTAAATAAAGCCGCAAGTACGGATGTGTCTTTTACACGACCCGGGTTCGGTGTTAATGTAGGTCACAAGTTCAACCCATACTCAGCGATCAGAATGGGATTTAATTGGGGCAGAATAGTCGGGGCTGATATAAGTTCCTATGAATCTGGAGAAACTCCACAGAAATGGCAGCCACGTTATGCGAGAGGGTTAAGTTTTCGAAATGACATCAAAGAGCTTAGTCTAGGTTTTGAATTTCAGTTTATCCCCAATTATGGCGGTCCTACCTCTAGGCAGATACTAAATGGTTATTTATTTGTAGGAGGTGCAATAATTCATCACGAGCCTAAAGGGTTAGTTCCTGAATTCGACTATCAAACCGGAGGCACAGCACCAGTGCCTCAAGCTGGTGAATGGGTGAAACTCAGAAAGCTTGGTACCGAAGGACAAAAGCTAGACGATCCGCAAGGAGACGTGTACTTACCCATTTCCTTTACGATTCCAATTGCCCTTGGTCTAAAATTACGTCTTCCAGGCCCATTTAGTGCGGCAGTAGAACTCGGATATAGGTTTTCATTTACAGACTATCTAGATGATGTTAGCACCAATTATGTTGCACTTGATCGTTTTGAGAATGAGCTTACGCGAATTATGTCAGATCGCAGTGCTGAACCAATTCATGCAAGGACAGGTGAAGAGAGAGATTTGGCCATTGGTCAACTCTCGACGGTAACACAAAGTGGTACTCAATATACTACTGCAAGCTTGGTCGGAGCTGGGTATGAAGGGTCAATACGAGGTAATCCTGATAATAATGATATGTTTTTCATTACATCGTTAAAGCTTCGAATGATTTTAACGGGAAGGACTCGAAGTACAGCCAAGTTTAGATAAATTAATTTGCGAAAACTCACTTTTATAGTATTCTGTCTACCGCTTATTTTAAATGCCCAATTTATTGAATTTGGGGGTGGATTAGGATTTGCCAGTTATACTGGAGATTTAAACCGCGTGCCTATTATTTCAAAGCCCCAACCCGCACTTCAAGGAATTTACCGCATGAATTTCTCGGAGTTCGTTAGTTTGAAATTCACAGGAACTGTTGCTCAGTTAGCAGGTGATGATACTAATCCTATTGATGCACTTGGCGTAGCACGTGATTATTCTTTTAACCATACTATTTTAGAATTAGGAACGGCATTTGAATATCATTTTCTGAATTATCGATCACAGGGCGCTCAGCATAGATGGTCTCCATTTATTAGCCTTGGAGTTGCCTTCGCGAAAATCAATAATGTAGACCCAACTTATGAAGATTTTAATACTTTTCAGACAGTTATTCCTATGGGAGTAGGAGCTAAGTTTTTAATAGGTAAACGACTTAGCCTGTCGGTTGAAACTACGGCTCGTAAAACGTTTTTTGATTATCTCGATGGAATTTCTGAAGGTGATATTTTTGTCAAGGATTATCAGTTTGGAAACCCCAATGATAATGACTGGTATTTTTATTCAGGGGTAAGTCTCACATATATCATTTACAAAATCCCTTGTCCCTTCCAGTATATTCCCAATAAATCTTTATTCAGTCGATCAAATCCATAATAGCGTTAAAAAACGTTTAAAAATTCCGCAAGTGGCAAAAAAGACACAACTTTGCGCTCTTTCGTCATAAAGAAGGGAATCAAGAATGGAGCTAATCAATCAAGATAATTTGCCAAAACACATTGCCGTTATTATGGACGGGAACGGTCGCTGGGCAAAAACTAAAGGAGCTGCTCGTATTTTTGGTCACAAAAACGCAATCAAAGCGGTGAGAGACGCAACTGAAGGATGTGCTGAACTTGGGATTAAATACCTTACCCTTTATGCCTTTTCAACGGAAAATTGGAATAGACCTAAGCTGGAGGTTCAAGCGCTCATGTCACTTTTGGTGTCCACTATAAAAGATGAAATGAAAACGCTGATGGACAATAATGTAAAGCTTGAGTCTATTGGAGATATATCAAGGTTACCAAAGGACGCACAGGCTAACTTGGAGAAAGCAAAATTGCAGACCGGAAATAATTCAGGATTGACTCTTATCCTTGCATTGAATTACAGTGGAAGATGGGATATTACCCAATCGGTGAAGAAAATTCTTAGTGAAAACCTACAGTCTGAAGTAAACAATGAATTAATCGAAAAATACCTTTCTACGGCAGGTATCCCAGATCCTGAACTTCTGATCAGGACTAGTGGAGAGATGAGAATTAGTAATTTTTTGCTCTGGCAAATGGCTTACACGGAATTGTTTTTTACAGATGTATTATGGCCTGACTTTCGAAAAGAACATTTGAATGAGGCAGTTATGGCTTACCAAAGAAGAGAAAGGCGATTTGGCAAAACAAGTGAACAAATAATAGAAGAGAAATAGTGTTGATAAGGAATTTGCTAATGGCAGTGTTGCTGCTTTATTCATTTGGTTCACAAGCGCAGATAGTTTTTGGTAAGAATAAAACTGATCAATCGGGACTTAATATTAATTACTCCAGTCCTCAAGAATTTGAAATCGCGGAAATAACGGTAGAGGGAATAGAGTTTTTGGATAACAACGCGTTGATTTCCTTATCAGGATTGCGTGTTGGAGATAAAATCAAGATACCAGGAGACGAAATATCTTCAGCAATTCGTAAACTTTGGAAACAAGGAATTATTGGAGACATTTCCATTTTTGCTAATAAGGTGGAGAATGGCCAAGTTTTTTTGACCATCAAAATGAGCGAACGGCCAAGGCTGACAAAGTACGAGTTCAAAGGAGTAAATAAAAGCTTTGAGACTGAGCTGAAGGATAAGATCGAATTGGTAAGAGGTAAAATTCTAACCAACACTGTAGTGAAAAATACTGAGCTGGCAGTGAAAAGGTTCATGGAAGGTAAAGGCTATCTCAATGCAGAAGTTAATGTCATCCAAGTAAAGGACACGCTCTTGTCCAACAGCGTAAAGATTATTATTGATGTAGAGAAAAACCAAAAAGTAAAGGTTAAGAATATCAATTTTATAGATAGGCAGTATTTCACGTCTGCTAAGCTAAGAAGCAAGATAAAAGACGTAGGAGAAACGCCCGGAATCAGGCTACCAAAAGACTTGCTTGCTAAAACGATCAACCTATTAAATCCAGTCAATCTTGTCCATTTCCTTACTCATCGTGATAGTACCTCTGCCTTAGAAATGCGAGAATATATCAACGAGATGGTTAAGATTAACTTTTTCAAATCATCGAAGTATGTGAAAGACGACTTTGAGGAAGGTAAGAAAAATTTAATTTCTTTTTACAATGCAAAAGGCTACAGGGATGCGGAGATAGTTTATGACTCTGTGTACAACCTAAACAAGAAGTATCTAAATATTGACATAAAGGTGGATCCAGGGAAAAAGTACTTTTTCAAGGATATCATTTGGACGGGGAATTACATTTATACTTCAAGTCAACTTGATAGGGTGCTGGGAATAGAAAAAGGAGATGTATATGATTTAGATCTTGTGAATAAAAAGCTTAATTACAACCCCACCGGGACGGATATTAGCTCACTTTACATGGATGATGGTTATTTATTTTTCACTGTTAATCCTGTGGAAGTAGGCGTAGAAGAGGACAGTATAAGCTTAGAAATGAGAATTTTTGAGGGAGTTCAAGCCACCATTAATGAAATCACCATTAGTGGTAATGATAAAACCAATGACCATGTTATTTTAAGAGAATTGAGAACGCTACCAGGTCAAAAATTTAGTAGATCAGATCTAATTAGAACGCAACGCGAATTATCTCAACTTGGATATTTTGATCCTGAGCAGGTTAATCCAGTACCAAAGCCGAACCCGGTAGACGAAACAGTAGATATTGAATGGCAGTTAGTTGAAAGGCCAAATGACCAGGTAGAACTTTCCGGGGGCTGGGGAGGTGCATTTGGATTTGTAGGTACGCTTGGTGTCAGTTTTAACAATTTTTCATTGAAAAATATTCCTCATTTGGATAAGTGGAGGCCGCTTCCAATGGGTGATGGGCAAAGATTCTCTGTTCGACTGCAAGCCAATGGGCGAAGATTTCAGAGCTATACGGTAAATTTCTCAGAGCCATGGCTAGGTGGACGAAAACCGAATAATTTCGGGGTTAACTTTAGTCATTCTGTACAAAGACAAATTAATCGATTTACCAATGAGACGTTGGGGTCTTTAAAGGTCACAGGTCTTACTGTTTCATTAGGAAGGAGACTTCAATGGCCAGATGATTTTTTTACACTCAGCAACTCCATAGGATATCAAAAATATGACCTTTTCCAATTTGGTAATTCTTTAGGATTTTCAACGGGTGACGCCAATAGTTTTACGTTTAATACAACTTTAGCCAGAAGTTCTGTAGATAATCCAATGTATCCAAGGACTGGATCTTCAGTGTCTTTAAGTGCGTCATTTACTCCTCCATATTCCTTGTGGAGTAACCTCGATTATGATAATGCTGACAATGCGACGAAATACAAATGGCTTGAATATCATAAATGGAATCTTGATTTAACCTATTACTTGAAAATAGCCGGAGATTTGGTTCTAGCGCCACGTTTCCATTTTGGCTATATCGGAACATATACGGATCGAGTGGGTGTAGGACCATTCGAAAGATTTCAGCTAGGAGGCGATGGCCTAACCGGTCAGAACTTCTTACTAGGTACTGATGTGATTGGTTTGAGAGGATATGAAAACAATGTGATATCTCCTGAAGATCCGGTGAACAACATACGTGGTGGTACGATGTTCACGAAGTTTGTGATGGAATTGAGATATCCAATTTCATTGAACCCCTCAGCGACAATCTATTTCTTAACTTTTTTCGATGGAGGAAACAATTGGGATGATTTTGCTGATTTTAATCCATATAATTTATACAGATCTGCGGGAGTTGGCGTTAGGCTATTTATGCCTGCTTTTGGATTGCTTGGACTTGATTGGGGATACGGATTAGACCCAGCCCCAGGACAGCTAGAAGTGAGTGGACCACAATTTCACTTTTCAATAGGTCAACAAATTAGATAGGATATGTCAAGACTGTATGTTTGTATTTGGCTTTTATTAGTCGTAAATATTTCTACTTTTGCGCAAAAGTTTGGATACGTTGATACACAGTATGTGCTTAGCCGTATGACTGAATATAGTGAAGCACAAGGTGAAATTAAAAAGTTGGCACAATCTTGGGAGAAAGAGATCCAAACAATGTACCAAGGTTTGGAAGAGATGGAGTCGGCATTAAAAGCTGAAGAGGTGCTGCTAACTGAAGAATTAAAAGAAGAAAGAAGAGCCGAAATAGATAGAAAGTGGAAAGAGGTAAAAGAATATCAAAAACAGGTATTTGGATTTGAAGGTTTATACTTTTTGAAAAAGAAAGAGTTGATCAAACCAGTGCAAGATGAAGTATTTGAAGCAGTAGAAAGGGTTGCTAAAAATAACAGATTACAAATTGTTTTTGATAAGTCAGGTGATCTAGTTATGATATATACTGACCCGATCCACGATTATACAGATTTCGTGCTAGATGAGCTTGGCCTTGGTGAGAATACAGAAGAGAACTAATTACTGAATTAATTGAATATGAAAGCGAAAATTATAGTAGTAGCATTGACCCTAACAGCCGTGACTTTCATGGCCAATGCACAGACAGGATTGAAAATTGGTTATACAAACGCTGATTATGTTTTGAGTCTTTTACCTGAAGCAAAACAGATAGACGCAGAGTTGAAAGCCTATGAAAAGCAATTGCAAAACCAGCTGCAGGCGAAGTACAAAGACTTGCAAGCTAAGGTCGCAGATTATGAAACGAATGTGAACTCTTATGACGAGTTAATAAGAGCTGACAAGGAACAAGAGATTACTGCGCTGCAACAAAACATCCAGCAGTTTAGCCAGGATGCAGAAACCTCTATGAGCAAAAAGAGAAATCAACTTTTGGCACCTGCATATGAGAAAATCGGAACGGCTATCGAGAATGTAGCCAAAGAGAACAATTACTCTCATGTATTTAGTGCTGGTTCACCAGGTTTTGACGTGTTGTTATACGCACGAGAAGAAGATAATATCTCCAATTTGATCTTGAAAAAATTGGGAATTACACCACCTGTAGGGGAATAAAGTTAAGAAATCGTAGGAATGAAGAGGCTCGTAAAACGAGCCTTTTTTTATTGTAGAATAATACCAATGATAAGACCTACAAGTACGATAACTGGCGTGGGTATCTTAGTAAAAAAGAGCACAAAAGCCGTTCCGATCATCAGAACGTAATTAATGGTTATAGCTTCTATAGGCTCCAGAAGCAGAAAAGTGGCTGCTATAACCATACCTGAGCTTACTGCATTAATGCCCTCTAAAGAAGCTTTTACCATTCGATATTTTTTTAAATCTTCCCAGAACCTGATTACAAAGAATATTAAAAAAGTACCTGGAAGAAAAACCCCCGCTGCTGCCATAAAGCCGCCAATTACTTGGTTTAAAATATTACCATCTCTCATACTAATGGTGCCAACAAAGGCGCTAAAGGAGAACACAGGGCCAGGTAGTGCTTGCATTAAACCATAGCCAGACAAAAATTCGTTGGAAGTGAGGTAATTTTTGAACTCAACAAACTCAGTGTGTAATAGAGGCACCAAGACTTGACCGCCCCCAAAAATTAAACTACCGTTTCTATAGAAATTTTCAAAAAGTAAAACAGGCCTGTATTGTGTATAATGACCCAGAATAGCTGCAAAAACCAAGACGCTCAGCCAGAGAATAAAATTTGACCAATTAATTTTAATGCGATTTTTCTCTTCGATCTCAAGCTGTTTAAACTTAAAAGCGGTAACAAAACCACCGACTAACAACATGATGGGGAAAGCCCAAGGTGTTCGAAATAAGAAAGCTGTAAAAATTGAAATAACCATCAAAAAGAACCCTGTTCGCGTAGTTACAACGCTGCTTGTAATGCGGTAGGCTGAGTAGGCAACAATTCCTATGGCTATGGGTTGGACAAATTTCAAAAATGCTAGGGAAATGTTCATTTCTTGAAATATAATCATGAAAATTCCACAGATAATCATGATGGTTACTGCGGGCAACATCCAGACAAGTAGCGTAAGGTAAGCCAAATTTGGGCCACCAATTTTGAAGCCGATTGAGGTGATCGTCTGCGTAGAAGTTGGGCCAGGCAAAATCTGACAGAGTGCATGTAATTCGATTAAGTCTGACTCGCTAAGATAAGCTCGCCTATTGACCAACATATCGAGGAATAAGGCAAAATGTGCCTGCGGACCTCCAAAAGCGGTCAATGATAAGATGAGCACATCTCTTAAAAAGAAAATATATCTAACTCGCCTAAAGGACATTAAGCTTTAAGGCCTATCTCTTTGAGTCTTTCATCTAGAAACTCTCCTGCGGAGATATCTTCATATTGTTTTGGATTATTTTCGTCGACACATGACGCCAGGCAAGTCAAGTCCATGGATGATATAGGGTGCATAAAAAAAGGAATACTAAACCGAGAGGTACCCATGTGTTCTTTTGGCGGATTAACAACACGATGAATAGTAGATTTCAATTTGTTATTAGTGAGACGAGACAGCATATCACCGACATTAACAATAATTTGATCAGGAAGGGCCGTAATTGGAATCCATTTATTATCTCTTCTCAGTACTTGTAGCCCGTCAGCACTCGCGCCCATGAGTAGCGTAATTAAGTTAATGTCACCGTGCTGGGCTGCTCTTACTGCATCAGCGGGTATACCTTCGGTATCTGTAATTGGGAAATAATGAATCTGTCTTAAAATGCTATTCCCTTGACTTACCTTATTATCAAAATACGCTTCTTCTAAGTTTAAATGTATCGCGATAGCACGAAGCATTTGGATGCCAGCCGTTTCCAAAGTTTTGAAGGCTTCTTGGGTATATTCCTTAAAATGGGGAACTTCTTCAGGCCAAATATTACTAGGGTATTCTTCTGTTTTATTATCGTCAGGTTGGCCAACGTGATAGAATTCTTTCAAATCTCCCGTATTTCTGCCTTTCGCTTTTTCTTTTCCTTTACTGATATATCCTCTCTGTCCGGCAATATTCGGAATCTCGTATTTCTTTTTAGTTACATCAGAAAGGGAAAAAAACGCCTTGACCGAGTCATAAAGCTTAGCGGATAGCTCGTTCGAAAGTCCATGATTTTTAATAGCTACGAACCCAATATTTTCATACGCATGGCCCAAGTCTGTTACAAACTTTCTTTTAGCTTGTTCATTTCCTTTGGTGAAATCGTGAAGATCGAGAGAGGGTATTTCGTTATATAGCTTTTCGCTCATCAGTTTAATTATTAGATGTATTCAAAAATAGGGATGAATTATTAATTAATTGAATACCTGCTTAAGTACCTTCAAAGATTTAACCTCACCAACGTTGATACCGTGATGTTTGTAGTAGGTCAAGAGCAACTGAATCGATTCGTTTCTTATAGTCCCATTACCTGCCGATCTCGAATCACTGTCATTCTGAAAAATAGCATCGAGATAATTGAAAACATCTTTTTGGTGGGCTAAAGGCTCTAGATCCATACTGCTCATGAGGTCGGTAATCTTTTCTATACCAAAACCTAAATATGCGGTAAGCTCTAGCAATACCTGAACATGAAAATTCTCAATTCCAGTCTTCATATCGTCGAGTCTCAGGATTTCATGTCTAAGAAAATCAAAGAGATTTTCTTGCTGGTTCTCATCTCCGATTAAAACTTTGCTAAGGATTTCTGAGAGAAATAGTGCTATGGTGGTTTTATAGATATTGGCTGAAATATTTGAGATTCGATAGGCGAACTGATATTCGGATAACCGTTGAATATCTCGATTACTTTTGTAATAAATAACCAAGTCTAGAATTGAAAATGGTTGAAAGAACCCAATACTACGTTTGGACTTTGCACTTCTTATGCCATTGACAACAACAGATATTAATCCATACTTTTCTGTATAAAGTCTGACGATAATACTGTTTTCGTGATATTTTAGGTAGTTTATCACAATACCTTGTGTTTTCTGAAGCATTAATTAACCACAGCTACTTTTCCAACGAATGACTCAGAACCATCAAAGTTTGCAATAAAAACAAGGTAGACTCCCGTTTTGATTCTGGCTCCACTTAGGTCTCTAAGGTTCCAAGAAGCCGTACCACCATCTGAGGTTATCTCTGTGATAAGTTTCCCATTGATATCGCAAATCTTGACCGAGGAGTTTTGCAGCAAATTTTTAAATCCGACTCTTCCAGAATAGTCGGGAGGAACTGGATTCGGAAATATTTCAACAGCACTGTAAAGCGCCCGAGCAGCGGAGGATGAGCTTCTAAATGAGACTAAACCTTGATCTGTTAAGATGAATAGCTCCCCGTTTGCTGCGTTATAGGATAGTTGGTCAATGTTGTTGGACGGAAGCGGACTATTCGCTGTATTAAACTGATGAATCAATGTGGAAATATTGCTATCAAACAGCCATAGACCTAATGGTGTGGCGACCCAAAGTCGATCTCCCCCATCGCTCGCTACAGCGGTAACTTGCGTATTGTCAAATAATAGTTGTCCACCGAAAACAGGGACGATTACTTGAAAGGGATCAAAGGCAAGTGATGCTTCTGGGTAATTTCCGATTCCACTGGTGGTTGCTATCCATACTTCATCTTGATTGTTGATATCGAAGCTTATAATGGAATTGGACGGAAGTCCGTCACCAGTATTTATGTTGGTATTCAACTTATCTTCAGGGTTGAAAACCAGTAGTCCATTTTGACTGCTCCCTTGAATCCATATCAATTCACGCGCACTAATTTTTAATTCTTCTGGAAATGCAGTGCCAATCTCACTATTACTGTACGAACTCCAGCTTTCTCCGTTAAATGCTAAAAGAGGTAAATCATTGTCATAACTGGAAACCCAAAGTTTGTTGCGATGACTTACCATAGAGGATATTTCAAAAGTATTATTTCGATTACTTGGAAGAAACTGTGCTTCTTCATCCGCCAAATTAGTGCTATCTGATACTCTATAGACGCCAGACTGGGCAGATGCTAAAAAAAGCTTATTGTCAAGAAAGCTCGCATCGGTAACTGATTGGAATTGTGGTATCGTGTTGTAAACCCAATTAGCGCCATTGAAAACGTCGAACCCATTGAAGGCTGTAGGAGGACTATTTGTTGAGTTATAAAATGCAAATAGCTCGTTTTTGAGCGTTCTGATTCGTTTGAAATCGTCACTTCTTGGCCCATTGAGAATGATGGATTCTCCGTCTGGCGTTATCATGCCAAGTGATGCATCCGCTATCCAGAGTCCTTCTTCAACGAATAAGTCGTTGATAGTGTATTCTTCAACTGATTGAAAAAACGTTAATTGATCGTTTTTTAAAAGAAATAGCTCGGATGATTGTTGTACAAATAAAGATTCATTGTCAGAGGCGAGTTGAAGCAAGATATTTTCAGATTGGTGTACAACATCAAATGAATTATTCTGAATATTGATTAATGCCGTATCGCTGGCAATGGCCCAAAGTCGTGTTCCATCAGAGGTTAATTCCGAAAACTTATCTTCGGTTTCGGATTGATAAAATTCCCATTGTGTAAAATCTAATAGGTTTCGATTCAGGCTTCCCTTTTGAATACCTTCATCTGTAATAACGTATAAGTCATCATTTAACAACTTCAACTCTTTTGTAGAAACGTCACTTCCGTTTTTTCCAATAGAGCGATAATTTTCTTTGATCGAGCCAGCAAGCAAGTCTATCACAATGATTCCAAAATCGGTTGCGAAATATGCCAAATCTCTTGATCGAGCCACGTCATTGACTTTTTTACTTCCAACTAAATTCGAATTGCTGAGATCTAAAATGTTGATAATACGATTTTCAGATACGATATCGATTTCTCCATTTTCATGCCCGACGAATAGGTATTCTCCATCGCCACCAAGGCAGGTTATTTGAGCTGCGCTCAAACCATTTACAATAGAGAGGGAACTCATGCTATTGTCTGTTAACAGTTGAACAATTCCATGATCAGATGCGCCAAAAATACCCCAGTTTGTTTTTGCGAGTTTGTTGATGTTATGATAGCTAAAATGCGATCTCCACGTCCCAATGGGGATGTTTTGCGAGTGTATTTGTAGACTAAAAACTAAGAAAAGAAGACTAACTGTCGATTTTATCATAAAAACAAGATCTGCATAGCGCTTCATAAATATCTTTTTCCCCGAGGACTACCTTTTTATTCGATTTTGTTCGTCTATGTGAATAGGAGGCAATATTGCCACAATCCATGCATATAGCGTGCACTTTGGTAATATATTCTGATATTGACATGATTTGATCCATTGGCTTAAAAGGCCTTCCCATAAAATCCATGTCAAGTCCTGCGACAATTACTCTTTTACCATTATTGGCGAGCTTATTTACTACGTCAACGATTTCATGGTCAAAAAATTGAGCTTCATCTATGCCTACAACGTCACAGTTACTTACTTGCAATAAAATATCATTGGCAAAATTTACTGGCGTGCTATTAATGGCATTCTCGTTGTGAGAAACTACTTTTTCTTTTGAATAGCGCTTATCTACTTTCGGTTTATAGATCTCTACACGTTGTTGCGCTATCAAAGCCCTTCTCAGTCTCCTAATAAGCTCCTCCGTTTTTCCCGAGAACATAGAACCGCATACGACTTCTATCCAGCCAGACTTTTTGTTATTCCTGCTACTATTGGGCTCTACAAACATATTTCACGAGTACTTTATATGAGGCAATTGGTAAGGTTTTGGCGCTTCTATTGTAATATCACCTTCAACAATGCACTGGCAGCTAAGGCGCATGTTATTGGCTAGTCTATTCATAGATTGATATTTTAATTCAACGTCGGTTAATGGGCTTAAATGCCCTTTACCGGTAATAATTATTACAGAACATGTAGTGCATCTGCCTTTTCCACCACAACTATGCATCCAATCAATCTCTGCTAGCAAAATATCCAGAAGTTTTTTCGTTTTAACCTCGCAATCAATAGTTTTACTTTGAAGGTTTCTAACTGTAACTTTCGGCATAATATCTCATTAACTAGTCATGCAAAGGAAACCAAACGATCAATTTATTCAGGCATATAGTGAAGAGTTTTCCGAAAAAGTAACCCTAGACTTTTTTGACGAACATGATAACATTACTGGAAAGGACATTCTCACGGTAAGCCCATCGAAGCAAATCAACTTTTTTATCCTCAAAATACTCTTTAAAAAGTGGCAAGAGGAAATGAAGAAGCTCGAAAGCCCTTATTTTGATTATAAGAATAATGAGGTAAGAAGGGCAATGGTTCAATTTATGAATACCCTGTCACAACACATTGTCATTGGAGAATTCGAATTCCAAGACTTGATGAAGGAAGCTGTTGAAGAAACAATTCTCTTGTCAATCGCGCCGAGCGATTATCTCCATAAAGAATTTAGTGACAAAAAATTTGATATGCTTTCAGATAAGCATATTAAGCCCTTTTTGAAATACTTGAGAATTAGAAGAGAGGAATTCACGGAATTTTTTGAGCAACTAAAAAACGCTTCTCTGGAAGATGTACTCGCTAGTGCTCAAGAAAACTTGATGAATGGATTGATTCGATCAGAGATTGAGGCTATGAGTAGCGTAATTCCCATCACTTTGGATGAAATTTTCTACGAAGAACATGACGATGATGTTATTCAGCCGATTATCGATGAGGAGAATTTTAGTAATGACCTTTCAAAACCCGCAAGGACAGAGGATCACTACGAGGATCATGGATTGACAGATAGTGATTTCGCGATTGGGCAAGATGAAGATAAGGCTGAGCAAGGCTCAGGCTCGGAAAACTATGCAGAGGAGGAGGCAGTAGATAATTTTCGAAATGATGAAGATGAGCAAGAACCTGAGGTCGAAGGGGAGAGATACCCTGATTATCAAGAAAAAATTGAGGAGGAAAACGAAGTTGAGATTGAATCCGGTTATCGCGAACCTGAAGTAGCAGATGAAGCTGAACAGGATCTAGATGCTGATGAAAATAGGAGTAAAGTTAATTCGCACTTGGCGGATAAAAAGATCGCAAGTCTTATTCGTCAAGAAGAAAAAGAGAGTAACGAAAACGACGACTTACAAGAAATAAACGAGCAGCCTACCTTGAACGATAAGTTTCAAGCTTCTGAAAAACCTACACTCGTCGAAAAGCATACCCAAAAGAAGGTTGATTCTATCTTAAATGCTATATCTGTAAACAATCGATACATGTTTACTAAGGAACTATTTGACGGTGATAGAGATGCCTTTCACAGGGCTATTGCGGAGATAGAAAAATGCACGTCATTTGACGATGCTGTAGAAATGATTGTACAGTCTTATGCTAAGGAGTTATCGTGGGATGTAAATAGTAATGAAGTAAAGGAACTACTTAAAGTGGTTTTCAGGAAGTTTCGATAAGTCAAAAACTCACAAAACCATAGGTTTTAATAAGAATGATCACGCTTGTTAAGCCCTTTGTAACACTTGCATGCGATGTGCGTCTAACTTTAGAAAAATAAATAATAAGACGGTGAAGCCCCACAATGATGATCCTCCATAACTAAAAAACGGAAGTGGAATTCCGATCACAGGAAACAACCCTATCGTCATGGCAATATTAACGGCAAAGTGGAAAAATAAAACACACACAACGCAGTAACCGTAAACTCTCGCAAAAATCGATTTTTGACGCTCGGCAAGGAAGATGAGTCTTAAAAATAGCGTTGTAAATAAAATAATAAGCAGCAAACTTCCGATCCATCCTTGTTCCTCTCCAATGGTACAAAAAATAAAATCAGTGGTCTGTTCTGGTACGAAATCGAACTTAGTTTGGGTTCCTTCTAAATAGCCCTTCCCAGAAAACCCACCAGAACCAATAGCAATTTTCGACTGCATCACGTTCCAACCAATGCCCAGTGGATCGGCATTGGGATCTATCAACGAGTAGACTCGCTTTTGTTGGTGAGGTTTAAGGACGTCATTAAGGATAAAATCGACACTGAGGACGAAAGCTATCGCGACAATAGTTCCAGAAATGGCTATGATCAACTTTCCTGGTTTTCTAGAAAAAAGCCCAACCAGAACTAAGCCGATCGCCACTAATGAAATCAACAATATAGTTTGATTAACAATGAGTGTCGACATAAATAAAACGACAGCTCCCAGCCCAATGAAAAATATAACAGGATGCATTCCCTCCCTAAACATCACAATGATCAAACTACCAAAAACCATGGCGGAACCCAAGTCTCCTTGTGCGATAATAAGTAACATTGGTAGAATAAAAATCAAGGATCCAACGACCTGAGAGTTAAGAGATTCGGTCTTTTTATTGGTTGAGCTCAAGTATTTAGCTAACCCAAGTGCAGCTGCAAACTTGGTAAATTCCGAGGGTTGAAGCTTAAAACTTCCAATTTCGAACCATGAACGCGAACCCGCCACCTCACGGCCAAACAACAAAACAGCAATAAGCATTAATATCAAGGTGCCATAGACTGGGTATGCAACTATGCTGTAGGCTTTAAAATCGACAAGCATGATCACCCCGATTAATACCAGTGACGTTCCTATCCACATTAATTGTCTACCTGCGCTTGTGCTTAAGCTAAACATACTAGCATCAATCTCTGGATTGTATTCTGCTGCATAGATATTGAGCCAGCCCGCGAAAATAAGCACGAGGTAAACCAGTATTGCTAACCAGTCGAGTCGGTAAATAAGTAAGTTATTCCGCATTTACCTCGATTTCTACTGGTGGTACTACTATCGCTGGTTTTGGCTTAGGCTGAGGTTTTGGATCTGCAAAGTCCCCTTTCAGCACGTAATTTTCAATCCATGTACGTTTGGAATATCCACGCAAATATTTTTCAATCACTAAACTACCTGTACTTGCTGCTGCTCTTGCACCCCAACCAGCATTTTCTACATAGACTGCAACGGCGATCTCTGGGTTTTTCCGTGGAGCGAATGCCATGAAACCGGAGTGATCTTCCCCATGAGGGTTTTCAACAGTACTGGTTTTTCCACAAATATCAATATCTGGTATTCGTGCTCTGAATGCAGTCGTTTTCACCATTAGCTCCATTCCATCAATGACGCTTTGAAAATAGGCGGTATCAATTCCAGTTTCGACTTTATCGAAAGACACATCGTAGTTTTCACCTATTTTTTTGATGATGTGGGGCGTGTAATAGTAACCTTTATTGGCTAAAAGAGCCCCCAAGTTGGCCATTTGAAGTGGTGTGACCAATAGTTCTCCTTGACCAATACTTAATGAATAAATATTGGAGAATTTCCACCTATTTTTTCCATATACCCGATCATAAAAACTATTATCAGGAACATAACCTGATTTTTCTCCTACCAAGTCAATACCAAGCTTTCTTCCTAAACCAAACCTAGAAATGTATTCATTCCAAGAAGTCAGACCTAGGCGCGAATCCAAATAAGGACTTTCGTCTTTGCCTTTCTGAATGACTCTTTTAAAAACTTTGAAAAAATAATTATTCGAAGAAAATTGAATAGCACGCTCTACATCATAAACTCCCGGAGGAGCATGATCACCAATCAAATTACCTTCGCACCGAACTTTTTCTTTCGGCAACAAAACTCCTTCTTGCATGGCTATCAATGACTGGACTGTCTTAAACATAGACCCTGGCGGATACATTGCCTGTATAGGCCTATTGAAAAGAGGATTTAAACTGTCTCTACTTATTTTCTGAAAATTAATTCCCAAATCTCTGCCAGCCAACAGATTGGGGTCATAAGATGGCGCACTCACGAAAGCCAATACCTCACCAGTAGAAGGTTGTATGGCAACAAGACTTCCTACTTTGCCTTCCATAAGTTTTTCGGCATATTCCTGAAGCTCAAGGTCTATGGTCAGCTGCACATTTTGACCTGGAATGGAAACAGTGTCATATTTACCTCCATTGAAGGCGCCTTTTACTACGCCTTGTACATCAACAAGCTTATATTTGATGCCACGTTTACCACGTAAATATTCCTCATAGGTTTTTTCAATTCCTGTGATGCCCACATAATCTCCAGAGCGATAATAGCCTGTGGTATCACGCCTTAATTGTCTTCCATTGATTTCACCGACATAACCCAGAGCACTAGGAAGTGCTTTTCTTGGATACTCTCTTACAGTTCTAGGCAATACGGAGACTCCATCAATAGAAACAAGAGCATCTTGAAATCTCGCAAATTCCTTATTAGGAATTTGTTCGATGAATTTGGTCGCCAAAATACTTGAGTACCTTTTGGCCTTGTTATATTTTGCCTCAAAATCGGCATGATCCAAATTCAAGAGAGACATCAACCTTGTCGAGTCTTTCAGGTTAAACTCCTTTGGAACCAACATTAAATCAAATACGGGAGTATTTACTACCAGAAGCTTGTCATCTCTATCGTAAATTAACCCTCGATAAGGATACTCTACTATTTTCTGAATGATGTTGTTTTGTGCGGCTTGTTTATATTCATCATTGACTACCTGAATTGAAAACAGCCTGATGGAAAAGACCAATGCAACCAGTACAATAATGCATTGAATGATAATACTTCGACTCATTTTCGCTGCGTTTTTGGAGCGATTAAGTACCCAATACTAATGATTACAACTAAAGAATACAGACCGCTCAATATACTTTTAACCAACAAAGAACCGATCAAAATAAATCCACCATTTTCGATAATAAAGAGCATAAAGTGGTGAACAAATATTAAAGGGAAAGCATATTTCACCAATCCCCAAAGCCCGATACTGTCAAACCCAATATTTATTTCGTCTTCTGGATCTCCTACACTCGCAATAAACCAATAGTCTTTAATAAAAACGATGAGCACACAAGCACTCGCGTGTATTCCAGGAGTACTGGAAAAAACATCGATAAGTAATCCAGTAAAAAAGGCAATCAACATCGAGAAACTCCGGCTTACACCGTAGGGAATGAACAGCAAGAAGCCTAAGTAGAAGAAAGCAAAAGCCTGATTAAAAAGCACAGACTTATACAAAAGCGGAATTTGTATGAGTACATAAACCGCGAATTGTATGGCTTGCCTTATGTAGTTGACTCTTACCATTTAAAAATCACTTACTTCTGTTAAACTATCTATTTCGGCTTTCGCGGTATTGTCAATAATATATACAAAGCCCAAGGAAGAAAAATCCGTGGATAAATCTATTTGAGCATCGTAAAATGGATTTTGAATATCTAAGCTGACTTGGTTGACAATGCCGACAAGTATGTTGGGAGGAAATACTGCATTATAGCCTGATGTCACGATAGTATCACCTACATTCAATTTTGTATGTCTAGGGATGTACTTTAGGTCGGCTTCAAGGTAAGAGTTGAAGCCCCATTGCACTGTACCTAGTGTATTGGACTGCTTTACGGTTATGGATACTAATGATTTGGGATGTAATAGTGAGGTAACTGTCGCAAAGTTTTTGGAAACTGATTTTATCTGCCCAACTATACCGTGATCAGAGATGACTCCCATTCCAGGCATGAGCCCATCAGATTCTCCAGCATCCAGAGTGATATAGTTTGCAGGCTTTAAAAAAGTATGGTTTAAAACAGCTGCCTCTAGGACTTCATATCTGTTTTCAAAAGAATCTATTTTTACTTTTTGTAAGTTGGTATTCGCTAATTGGGCACGCAAAAGGCTGTTCTCTTCCATTAAGGCTTGATTTACCTTTTTCAGATCGATAAATCGGGAAGTATTGGTAGAAAGTTGGGTGATTTTTCCTGCCAAAGCATTCGAAGAATTCAGAAATGAGGCGTTATAATATTGGTTATACCCAACAATTAACCAAGCACAGATTACTTCCAAAACAATAAAAAGCCCAAAAGTTCGAAACCTATAAAGGAAGTCAATTAAATTTTGCATTCAACTTTTACGTCATCAATACAGGCTTGTAGGAATCAAGATTTTTAAGTGCAAGCCCTGTTCCTCTTACAACTGCTCTTAAAGGATCTTCTGCAATGTGTATTGGTAATTTTGTTTTCATGGCCAAGCGCTTATCGAGTCCTCGAAGTAGTGCCCCTCCTCCTGTTAGATAGATACCATTGTCATATATGTCGGCAGACAATTCTGGTGGAGATATCTCCAAAGCTTTAAGTACGGCTTCTTCTATTTTTGATACAGACTTATCTATAGCAAAAGCAATTTCAGAGTAGGATATTTTAATTACTTTAGGAATACCAGTCATTAAATCTCGTCCTCGGATTTCAAAATCATCCGGAGCATCTTCCAATTCGGTAAGCGCCGAACCAACTTCTATCTTTACTTTTTCCGCAGTTCTTTCCCCAATGAGCAAGTTATGTTGGCGTCTCATATAATCAAGAATATCTTTATTAAAGGAATCACCAGCGACCCTAATAGACTGATCGCAAACGATACCGCTCAAAGCAATTACGGCGATTTCTGTTGTTCCTCCTCCGATATCAACAATCATTGAACCAATAGGCTGTTGTATTTTTATGCCAATACCTATAGCCGCAGCAATAGGTTCATGTATCATATAAACTTCTTTAGCTCCTGCATGTTCTGCAGAGTCACGAACGGCTCTTTTCTCTACTTCGGTTATACCTGAAGGAATACAGATTACCATGCGGTGTGAGGATGGAAGAAACCTGCCTTTTCCAGTGTCGATCATTTTGATCATTCCTCTGATCATGTGTTCGGCAGCATGGAAATCTGCAATAACACCATCTTTTAAAGGTCTGATCGTTTTAATATTCTCATGAGTTTTTTCATGCATCTGCATTGCTTCGCGACCAATCGCCAGCACCTTATTCGTACTCTTATCTATAGCTATAATTGAGGGCTCATCCACCACTATTTTATCCTTGCTTATGATAAGTGTATTTGCTGTACCTAAGTCGATAGCAATATCACTGTTGAAAAAATCAAAAAAACCCATTGTTAGTTTACTTTTTAAATATTTTAGAAATTGGTGTCATCAACAAGTGCTTTGTTCTGGGCGGTGAAATAGCTTGATATTACTCAAGATCACATTGTTTCCATGAAAGATACAAAGATGGTGACTAAATGTCTGATTATCTAATGTTTAAAATGCCTTGTTCCCGTGAAAACCATAGACATTTCATTTTCATTACAATAATCTATAGAAAGTTGATCTTTTACTGACCCTCCTGGTTGAATTACGGTATCGATTCCTGCTTTTTTCGCTATCTCAACACAATCCGGAAAAGGAAAAAAAGCATCGGAGGCCATGGCAGCATTCTTTAAATCAAATCCAAATTTTTTGGCTTTATCGATAGCTTGCTCCAGCGCATCAACACGGGAAGTTTGACCAACACCACTAGAGAATAGCTGGCCATTCTTAGCCAATACAATGGTATTCGATTTTGAGTGTTTGCACACTTTGGATGCGAAAATTAAGTTTTCAATTTCCTCTTCGTTTGGAGCCTTTTTGGTCACTACTTTGAGATCGGAGGTGGTATCTGTCTTGCTGTCGTAATCTTGGACTAAAGTGCCATTCAACATGCTTTTAAAGACTTTACTGTTATCCCACTTTCTGATCTGAGTTAATAGAATCCTGTTCTTTTTACTTCTCAATATTTCCAATGCCTCATCCTCGAAAGAAGGAGCAATCAGTATTTCAAAGAAAAGGCCATTCATCTCTTCAGCTGCTTCCTTATCTATTGGGTGGTTGCATATCAATACGCCTCCGAAAGCCGAAACAGTATCAGCGGCAAAAGCTCTGATATAGGCTTCCTTCACATTTTCGCCTGTTGCAATGCCACAAGCGTTGTTGTGTTTTAGAATGGCGAAAGCTGTTTCTTCAAACTCACCGATGAGCTGAATCGCTGCTTCAATATCTACAAGATTGTTGTAGGAAACCTCCTTACCATGTATTTGAATGAAATACGGATCGGCCTGTTCGAAAAACACGCCTTTTTGATGAGGGTTTTCCCCATACCTCAACGTTTGTCCGTTCTGGGCGGATACTTTAAAAGCTGGAACCTGAGCGTCCTTATTTAGGTAGTCAAAAATTGCAGCGTCGTAATGAGAACTAGTGTTAAAAGCTTTGGTGGCAAAAAGTTTCCGGTCTTCGAGTGTCGTAGCGCCCTTTTTTTGATTGAGCAAATCAAGTAGATCGGCATAATCATTTCGAGAACTTATGATGACTACATCTTTAAAGTTTTTGGCAGCTGCTCTGATCAAAGCGATTCCACCAATGTCAATTTTTTCAATGATATCTGCCTCTCCAGCGCCACTTGCTACTGTTTCTTCAAAAGGATATAAATCAACGATAACCAGGTCTATGGCAGGTATTTTATATGTTTCTTTTTCTTTTTGATCCCCTTCATGGCCTCTACGGTGGAGGATGCCTCCAAATACTTTTGGGTGAAGTGTTTTTACGCGACCGCCAAATATGGAAGGGTAATCTGTTACATCTTCTACAGCTGTTACAGGAATTTGCAAATCTTCGATAAAGGACTGTGTGCCTCCCGTAGAGTAAAGTTTTACGCCCAATTCATGCAGTTTTTCTACTATTGGCTTTAGACCATCTTTGTAAAAAACAGAAATAAGGGCTGATTGTATTTTGATATCGCTCATGCTTTGGAAAATAAAATGCAAAGCTAACCATTAATACTTTTTTGGGTGAGGGTATCTCTAATGTAATCTTCAACCACTTGAGGAAAATATTTTTGTTCTAGTGAATGAATTTTTGAGGCGAGCTTGTGGGCATCATCTTTTTGGTCTATGTCAAAAGATGCTTGGAAAAGTATTTGCCCTTCATCATAATTTTGATTTACCAAATGGATAGTAATCCCGGATTGGCGCTCCTTGTTTTCTATGACCGCTTCATGCACGTGGCTACCATACATTCCTTTTCCACCATATTTTGGAAGTAGTGAAGGGTGTATATTGATGATGCGGTCAGGAAAATTTAAAATCAGATTTTCGGGAATTTTAGCAAGAAAACCCGCTAGAATAATAAAATTGAAATTGGCAAGTTCGTTTTGAAAATCCGCACCTGAAAGGTCTTTGTTTTTAACTATCTTGGAAGGTATGTTGAGTTTTTTGGCTCTTTCTATTACATAAGCACCTTGCCGATTGCAATAAACCTGTACTACTTTCGCAACGTGTGACTTTGAAAAGTGGTTGGTCAAATTTTCGGCGTTAGTGCCACTCCCCGAAGCAAATATTGCAATCTTTACCATCTCTTTATTAATATCATACTTATTAAGCCGGTGAAAATAATCAGGTTTACAAAGTTTCTCAGCAAGCTGAAATGGGTTTTCCTATCCGCATGATAAAGTTTATACACAAACCACATAAAAAGCGGAAATAGTCCTACAAAATAGTAAGTGACCAGCCAATTGTCGAGCCGGATGATGAAGGTAACCAGAAAAGAGATACTTGCTATAATTACCAGATAGATAAATCCTTTGGCTGATCTTATGCCCCAAAGTACAGGGATAGACTGAACTCCATAGGCTGCATCTCCTTTAAAATCTTCGATATCTTTAATAACCTCTCGAATGAGGACAATACTGAAACCAAAGGCGGCATAAATAAAAATTAAAATTTCGTTTCGCTCAATATATACCGCCACGATCAACATGGTGAGACTGGTAAGAAAGCTGATCACAAGATTGCCTATTAAAGGGAGCCGACGTAAAAAATTGGAATAATACCAGAGGCAAAATGACGAGAAAAGATGAATTGCGCCTATTTTAACATCTAAGTAAAAACCAAGCAAGATGCCAGTCGTCGTTAAGACAAAATGAGCCAGCATGGCTAGTCTACGCCTCATTTTTGTGCCAACAACTACTTTATTAGGCCTGTTGATAAGATCAATTTTCTGATCGTAGTAGTCATTAATTATATATCCGCCAGCGGCAATAAAAACAGTGCTGATCGTCATAATTAAAAAATCTATAGAAAGTATAATGGCTCTTTTTTCAGGGAAAGAATAGGTTAAAAATGCCAAGGTTAAATATTGGGTGGAACCAATAATAAAAAGATTTGGGATTCGGCTAGCCTGTAAAAACCCAACGAGATCATATCTAATAATTCGTCTCACGTTTTTTGACTTTGAATATGTGCGGTGAAAAGAGAATACAATTCCTTTAATTTAGGGTCATCGTTGAGCATGTTTAAATGCTTTTCAATAACCGCATGATCACCTCTTACCGCTGGGCCTGTTTGAGAATCTTCCATCTTCAAAATAGAGAGTTTTGCTATTGTCTCATTGATTAAAGGTATTAAATCATCTTTTTCTAAGCCATTCTTTTCAACCAAACGAAAAGCTTGGTTTATCAAGTAATTAGTGAAATTATTTACGATTACCCCGGTTAAATGAAGATTAGCACGGAGTTGCGAGTCGAGTGCTTTTACTTTTTGAGTTAATGTATTGGCTACAGTCAAAATACGATTAAAGGTGTTCGGGTTGGAGCCTTCAATGAAAAAAGGGATTTCATGTATATTTAATGCTCTTTTTTTGCTGAAAGTTTGAAAAGGGTAAAGCACTCCATAATTTCTAAAATTATCTTTAAAAACATTCATGCCAATCCCTCCTGAAGTATGCACAATGATACAGTTTTCAGGTATTGACATAGTTTTGGCAATTTCTTGTAACTGTGAGTCTTGAACACATACAATAAGAAAAGAGCAATCATATGGCTGAAGAGTATTATCCTGAAGCAATATGGTTGTAGGCGATACTTCCTCTATGAGTGCAAGCCCTTTTTTTCTATTCCTTGCAATAAGGTATTTAATTGGCTGGCCAATAAGGTTAAAACCACGTGTCAAATGGTGCGCTACATTTCCCGTACCTAATATGGCGATTTGCTCAGGCATATTCCAAAGCTAATCACTCCATATCTTTATCCCTCATTTTTTTAAAGTCGGAATATCTCCTTTTAATCGCAACCGAAAAGCCAATGACAAGAAGAAGCGTTCCTGTCCAAAGGATATTGATCCATGGCTTTTCAACGGCTTCAATGATAATCCAATCCTTTTGTGTCGTACTCAGACCAAAAACAAAGCTGTTTTCCTCTGGTAAAATTTGTTCAATGGTGAGTTTAGCACCCAAATCGTTCACTATATAAGGAACTTTGCCAGCCATATTGTTTTTGATGACATATATTGGCTTAGCTGGATAGTCTTTATATTCTCCTTGAATGATAATTTCTGCTTGAATAGCCAAGTCACCAGGCTCCAGTTTGATGCCTTCTACTTCTGTCAAAGTCACCATTTCTTTAAACTCCGCCACGTAATCATTGATGTAAAAACGGTCGCCGGGCGCCACCTTTAATTCTTTTACTTCAGTCCATACTGTTTCTTGATCTGGATCAGGAATAGTCCTCACATGGGTGTATAAATCTGCATTGATCGTACGATTAATGTCGGGAGAATAAACGATCATATCCATTGTTTCATTGATCTGGATTCTCGGGAATAAGGTAAACTTTTCCCCATCCAACTTCACGTATTCCACCTCAAAATAGGAGTTTTCCATATTTACAACTTCCGTGGTATCTCCAGGCAGGAAGGTTGTATTTTCTGTAGAAACGGTCTTTTCTCCAAAAATTAACCGAAGTGGGCCATCTGTTCCAGAAACGGCATTTACGTCAACATAACCATGGTCTTTGGTTAACTTTCTAATACCCTTGTAAACCATAGAATAGTCGGCCATTTGGCGCGGCTCATTAACGAAAAGCAAAAGATTATTTTGGTTAACCTCATCTGGAAACTCTTTGCTCCATAGAAGTCCAGTATTGTTTTTAGAAAGTATTTTAGAGTATCCAGAGGAAAAAAGTATCCCGATCAGCATCATCGCAACACCAATATGGGTGATTGATCCGCCTGATAAACTAAAGTTTTTTCGAACCAGCCCTGAAAGAATTTTCAAATTCGCGACAATAGAATACATCGAAACAATGAGCAATACGACATATAAAGGCTCTGTAATTTTGGCAATCGTAAATACTAGTGTACTAAGCAATAGGGAGATTACAATTGGCGGGGTAATATTATTTTTGAGCGATTTACTATCGATTTTATCCCACCAAAAAAATTGTCCTGTACCAGACAGAAAAGCAACCGCAATGGCGAAGTAGAGCTGAAATTGCGTGTAAAATCCAACTTGATCTGCCGGTGGAGCAAGATTCGAATTTCCGCCAAACAAATCTACAATCTCATTCCATACAGGAATAGATGTAGGAATAATGACCTGAAACCCCATCATTGCTAAGGTAGTGGCACCAATGAAAATCCAAAATTCCCGGCTATAGGCAGAAACTTCTTTTTCGCTAGTTGGTATTTTCTTCCATCGCCATATACATAGCCCTATAGAGAGTCCTAGAAACACAAATAAGTAAATCAAAAGCTGACCCGAAAGCCCTAGATCTGTAAAAGAATGTACAGATGAGTTTCCGAGAATTCCGCTTCTGGTTAAAAAAGTAGAATAAACGATCAAGACATAAGTGGCCAGAATCATGATAAATGAGGCCTTAAGTGCCGCTCCACTTTTCTTGTAAGCGATCATGGTATGGATTCCTGCAACTAAAATTAGCCAAGGCACATAGATAGCATTCTCAACGGGATCCCAGTTCCAATAACCCCCAAAATTTAAGGTTTCGTAAGCCCAGTATGCGCCCATTAATATTCCCACACCCAATACTGCCGCTGAAAATTGAGCCCAAGGTAAAGCAGGACGAATCCATTCTTTAAGCTTGCCTGTTAAGAGCCCCGCTACTGCATAGGAAAAAGGAATTACTGTGGTGGCAAAACCCAAGAACAGCGTAGGAGGATGTATGACCATCCAATAATTTTGAAGAAGAGGATTGAGTCCTCGTCCGTCAGCGGGAACAAACTCTGGATTTATTTTAAAAATCGGGTCATTGATAACATCTCGAAGTAGAAGAAAAGGGGAACTCCCAATTTTCACATCTCCAAAAACAACACCTAAAATCATGCTCACCAAAAAAACCTGAGTGACACTAAAAACAAACATCATTGACCCTAGCCAATTTTTATTTGTGTTCATTAAAATAATGCCGAGGATAGCATTCCAAAACATCCAAAGAAGAAAGGATCCTTCTTGACCATTCCAAAAGCTTGAAATTTGGTAGTAAACAGGGAGAATGGAAGAGGTATAATTGTAAGCGTAATGATACTCGAAGTAATGGTTGCTGATGATTAAATACAGCGTAATAACCACCCCGATAATAGCCAAAGAATGTGCGTAAAAGGCAGACTTTGCAAATATCTTCCAGCCTTGACTAGACTTACCAAACCCGACCTGATAGAATGAGTAGGAACTGATTATGGCAGAAATAAAAGCCAAAATAACTAAGAAATGGCCGATGTTTCCGATTCCGGTATGAATCATTGATTAAGATTTAATTCCCTCTTCTTGGTACTTTGACGGGCATTTTAACAAGATTTTATCAGCGACAAATCGATCATTTTTGTAAGAACCAATAACCACCACCTGTTCTGACCTTAAGAAGTCTGTGGGCATTGGATTTGGATGAAACACTTGTTCTATGCGGTTGTTTTCGTCTACCATTTTAAAAGAAAATGACATCATGTCCGGACTTTTCTGGATACCATAAATTTCTCCATCATTCTTTTTAGGAAGTTTGCCCACCACATGTATCTTATTAGAATTCCCTGACTCTGCCATTCGTTGAGCATCATCAAATGCTACATAAGCGCTTGCATCTCCGGCAGTCGTCATGATTACACCAATAGCTATTGCTATGACTATTATTCCTATAATATGTGTTTTTTTCATTCTTTCTCCTCTATCCTTTTTTCCAATTTCTTGATGCCTTTCTCTATTCGAAATAGGTAAACAAACAATCCAACCAAAATGATTAGCATTACAACAATTACTACATAAATTTTTCCATCTGACCTGAAAGCATCAGCCATTGGAATTTGAGCTATTAAAGCAAGTAATGTCAGCAGGTTATTCATCAATCTTTATTTCTACTAGTCCTTTTCTAATTTTTAATGACGCTATCCAAAAGCCAAGCAGTGTCCATCCAATCACCGCTGGATAAAAAACCGCACGCAGACCACTGTCTAAGTCGTAAGCATTAAACCCCGGATTACCTCCATTTCCTGGATGCAGGCTATCTGTCATTCTTGGTAAAATGAACAGTAAAGGGATTAATGCCACGAATGCAAAAATGTTATACACTGCGGATATTCTAGCTTTCTGTTGTTCATCTGTAATGGAACCCCGCAAAAAGAAATAGGCGAAGTATATCAACAACCCAATTGCCGAGGCATTTTGTTTGGGATCACTGCTCCAAGGTTCACCCCAAGTAAATGTTGCCCAAAACATTCCAGTAAGAATGCCAAGGATCCCATAAATAGTTCCAATTTTAGCTAATTCACTCGCTTTAAGGTCATTGGATTCAGATGGTGTTCGGAGTTGCTTTATTGAATAAATAACTGAACCAAGAAATAGAAAAATCATGCCAAACCACATGGGCACATGAAAATGAAGCACTCTCACAGTCTCATTTAATATAGGCAACCTCGGCACGTCGGACAACAGCCCCCAAACTACCACATAAAGCAATATCCCCATGCAGAGATACTTCCACCATACAGATTTGAGAAGATTTTTCATCCAGTGATTTTGACTATCTGAAGTCATAATTCAATTATTGCCTTTTAAGTTTTCCATGTATAAGGAAATAGTATAAAAGCGAGCGCAATGATAACAACATCAACACTGAAAAGAGTTATTAAATTCCCTGAAATATCCTCTATGGATCCTCCAAGAAGAAGAATGTTAGAGTTGGAAGCGCCTAATATTAGAATGGGTAATATCACAGGGAAGCCTAGAATCACCATCATTACTCCGGCACTATTCGTTTTTGCTGAAAGTGCCGATATCATCGTGAATGCGGAAGATATACCTAAACACCCCAAAATAATATTGACCCAAAACCAAAAGTACCCATTGCCAGGGTATCCCAATAAAATTGAAAAGAGACCAAAACTGATGATGCAAAGTGTCACCAAAAAGCAGAAGGAATAAATAAGTTTAGAGGTGAGAATAACTATTGGTTTGGTAAGGAAATAATAGTAGAGGTTTCTATTATTTTCTTGTATAAAGCTCTTGGCAATGGCATTGGTAGCCACAAAAAGTAAAGTAATCCATAGCAATGAGTTCCAGACTTCCGTTTGAATTCCCATTGAAAAAGAATAATACAATAAAAACACAACAGAGAATAGATAAAGTATTAAACCAATAAAAGGGTATTTCAATCGGAGATCGAGCTGTAGATCTTTCCGTAAAAAATGCATTGTGCTTTTCATTTTTGTAAAATTTATGTAGTCAGCCCAAGATAAAAACGAGTCGTATTTCACGATCAAGCAGCTCCCTTTCTCAGGGCTAAAGAGGTGATCAAATTCTTTAAATTAAGCCCCAATCGAAAAACTTTAATCTTCTTAATTACATTTGCACGGCAAAAATAATATTTATACCACTCATAGAAAGTGACTTAATGAAAAATATACTTATTACTGGCGGGGCTGGATTTATCGGATCACATGTTGTCAGGCGATTTGTTCAAACATATCCAAACTACAAAATAGTGAATCTGGACAAGCTGACATACGCCGGTAATTTGGGTAACTTGGTGGACATTCAATACGAACCTAATTATCATTTTGTCAAGGCAGATATATGTGATGCCGCCACTATTTCTAAGGTTTTAGAGGATCATCAAATTGATAGCATCATACATTTAGCGGCCGAGTCACATGTGGATAGATCTATTACAAACCCTATGGAGTTTGTACAAACCAATGTAATTGGTACCGTTACCTTGCTCAATTGCGCAAAGCAATATTGGAAAGATTTTTCGGGAAAGAAGTTTTATCATGTCTCTACAGACGAGGTTTATGGTTCTTTGGGTGAGGAAGGTTTTTTCCTAGAAGACACTCCTTATGATCCCATGAGTCCCTACTCAGCGTCAAAAGCATCTTCGGATCACTTTGTGAGAGCTTATAAAAACACCTATGGAATGCCGGTGGTTATCTCGAATTGTTCGAATAATTACGGGCCGAATCATTTTCCTGAAAAATTAATTCCATTAACCATCAATAATATTCGCAATGAGAAGCCAATTCCAGTATATGGAAAAGGGGAGAATATAAGAGATTGGTTGTTTGTCTTAGATCATGCTCGCGCAATCGATGTGATTTTTCACAAGGGAGTTTCAGGGGAAACTTACAATATTGGAGGCTTCAACGAATGGAAAAATATTGATTTAGTCCATCTGATGTGTGAGATAATGGACAAAAAACTAAATAGAGCGCCCGGTACATCAAAAAAGTTGATCACCTTCGTGACTGACAGAGCAGGTCATGATATGAGATATGCCATAGATGCCACAAAACTTAAGAATGATTTGGGCTGGGAACCAAGTTTGCAATTTGCAGAAGGAATTGAAAAAACGATTGATTGGTATCTTGAAAATGAAGATTGGTTAAAGGAAGTAACCTCAGGAGACTATCAAAATTATTACCAACAACAGTATAAGTAGTATGAAAGGAATAATATTGGCGGGAGGATCAGGAACAAGGCTACATCCGTTGACAATTGCGGTTAGTAAGCAAATTTTGCCTGTTTATGATAAGCCTATGATTTATTACCCCCTATCAGTTTTGATGTTATCGGGCATTAGGGAAATATTAATAATATCCACACCACGAGATTTACCTGTCTTCGAAGAGCTGTTAGGTGATGGGGCTCAATACGGATGTGAATTTCGCTATGCCGTTCAACCTAAACCAGAAGGTTTGGCGCAAGCATTTATTATAGGAGAAGATTTTATTGGTAATGATTCATGCGCGCTCGTTTTAGGGGATAATATTTTTTATGCGTCAGGTCTATCTAAAAAATTACAAAAAGCAATCAACCCCGATGGAGGCTTGGTATTTGCCTACCATGTGCAGGATCCAGAAAGATATGGGGTGGTGGAGTTCAATAAAGAGGGCAAAGTATTGTCTATTGAAGAAAAACCAGATTCTCCAAAATCAAATTACGCCGTTCCCGGGTTATATTTTTACGACAATCAAGTAGTCGATATCGCGAAAGACATAAAGCCTAGCAAGCGCGGTGAATTAGAAATCACATCAATAAATAACCGCTATTTATCTCAGGGTAAACTCAAAGTTGAGATACTGGATAGAGGTACTGCTTGGTTAGATACGGGAACATTGGATTCACTTTTGGAGGCAGGCCAATTTGTTCATGCTATAGAAAAAAGACAAGGTTTGAAAGTGAGTTGTATTGAGGAGATCGCCTACAGAATGGATTTCATTAATGAAAAACAATTAGTCGCATTGGCAGAGCCGTTATTAAAAAGCGGATATGGTAAATATTTGATGGATATAATTAAATGGAAATAATTCAAACAGGTCTTAAAGGTTGTGTGATCATTAAGGCAGACCTTCATGGCGACCATCGTGGTTTTTTTCTGGAGTCTTTCAATAAGCGAGCGTTCAAGAGTTTTGGAATTAGTTTTGAGGTAGCACAAATTAACTTTGCCAAGTCGTCAAAAAATGTTTTACGCGGGCTACACTACCAAAAAAAACCGATGGCTCAATCCAAATTAGTTGGAGTAATAAGTGGAGCTGTAGTTGATACGGTTGTTGATATTCGACCTAACTCCGAAACATTTTTAAAAACATTCCAATTAAAAATTAACGATCAATCGACTTTTTTATTAGTGCCGGCAGGCTTTGCGCATGGATATTATACGCTCGAAGATGACACTGTTTTCTATTATGCAGTAGATGATTTTTACTCAAAAGAGCACGAGGATGGCATTCGCTATAATGACCCAGATTTAAATATCGATTGGCAACTAATAGGTGAACCTCAAGTATCAGAAAAAGATTTAAATCAAAAATTAATTAAACATATAAAATTTTAAATTATGAAAATCGCCGTTGTAGGAACAGGATATGTTGGTTTGGTAACCGGTACATGTTTTGCAGAAACAGGAAATCATGTCACCTGTGTGGATATTGATGAGAGAAAAGTCCAAATGCTCAGCAATAAGCAAATAACAATTTACGAGCCGGGCTTGGAGGTGTTGTTTGAGCGAAATGTAAGACAAGGGAGATTGGATTTTACCACAAACCTTGCGGAAGGTATCAAAGGAGCACAAATTATCTTTTTGGCACTACCTACCCCTCCCGGAGAAGACGGCTCTGCGGACTTGCAGTACGTTTTGAAAGTAGCTGAAGATTTGGGGCCGCTCCTCGAAGATTACACTGTGGTGGTTGATAAAAGTACTGTTCCTGTAGGTACAGCCGAAAAAGTACATGCTAAAATCGTTAAAAATGCGAAAGTTGATTTTGACGTAGTTTCAAATCCCGAGTTTTTGAGAGAAGGTGTAGCAGTTGATGATTTTATGAAACCAGATCGTGTGGTCGTAGGAACAGAATCACCTAAAGCTAAAGTGCTTATAGATAAGTTATATTCTCCATTCGTAAGACAAGGAAATCCTGTTATATTCATGGATGTTCGTTCGGCTGAATTAACGAAGTATGCAGCAAACTCATTTTTAGCGACCAAGATTACTTTCATGAACGAAATAGCCAATCTATGTGAGCTGATGGGGGCAGATGTGGACATGGTGAGAAAAGGAGTTGGAACAGACGATAGAATTGGCAAGAGATTTTTGTTTGCTGGAATTGGTTATGGAGGAAGTTGTTTTCCAAAAGACGTTCAAGCTTTGGCCAAATCTGCTTCTGACGTAGATTATGATTTCAAGATTTTGAATTCTGTGATGGAAGTCAATCAGAACCAAAAGCAGAAAATGATCGAACCTCTGAAGCAATTTTTTAATGGAGAACTTGAAGGTAAAACCATTGCTATTTGGGGCTTGGCATTTAAGCCATACACCGATGACATCAGAGAGGCGCCAGCATTGGAAAATATCACAAAACTTCTTTCAATGGGAGCGAAAGTGAAAGCTTACGATCCAGAAGCCATGGAGAACGTTAAAGGTATATTTGGAGATAAGGTGTATTTCGCAGAAGACGAATATGATGCTTTGGTTGATGCAGACGCCTTAATGATCATGACCGAATGGCCAGTATTTAGGACTCCTGAATTCGACAAGGTGGAGAATCTCTTAAAAAATAAAATTATTTTGGATGGTAGAAACCTTTACGACCTGAAACAAATGGCTGAATTAGGATTTACCTATCACAGTGTGGGCAGAAAAACGGTTAAGTAATGGAAAAGCCAAAAGTATTAATAACTGGGGGAGCTGGATTTCTGGGCTCCCATTTGTGTGATAGATTTATTGCTGAGGGCTATCATGTAATAGCAATGGATAACCTCATTACTGGTGATATAGAAAATATTAGCCACCTAATGGGTAATAAAGATTTTGAATTTCAGCATCATGATGTTTCAAAATATGTTCACGTAAGTGGAGATTTAAAATATATTCTTCACTTTGCTTCTCCCGCAAGCCCGATCGATTATTTGAAAATGCCTATCCAGACTATGAAGGTAGGCTCATTGGGTACACTCAATTGCTTAGGATTGGCGAAAGCCAAAGGAGCAAGAATGTTGATTGCTTCTACATCCGAAGTTTATGGAGATCCTTTAGTTCACCCTCAAACAGAAGATTATTGGGGAAATGTTAACCCTGTCGGTCCAAGGGGCGTTTATGACGAAGCGAAGCGATTTCAAGAAGCCATTACAATGGCTTATCATACCTTTCATGGCTTAGAAACGAGAATCATTAGAATTTTCAATACATTCGGTCCCCGAATGAGATTAGACGATGGAAGGGTTTTGCCAGCTTTTATTTCGCAGGCACTCAGAGGTGAGAACCTTACAGCATTTGGAGATGGTAGTCAAACAAGGTCTTTTACCTATGTGGATGACTTAGTGGAGGGTATATATAGGCTTCTTTTGAGCGACTATGCAAGCCCTGTTAACATTGGCAATCCTGAGGAAATTACGATTAAAGAATTTGGTGAAGAAATCATCCGTTTGACAGGCTCAACATCAAAAATTGATTATTTAGACTTACCTAAAGATGATCCTAAACAGCGTAAACCAGATATTACATTAGCGAAAAAGCTATTGGATTGGAAACCAAAATTTACGCGAGCTCAAGGATTAGAACCAACTTTAGATTTCTTTAAGAAGAAGGTGCTTGGTTAATATCTAATCAATCATTCGCTTTTTAATTTAAATATAAAATAAATTGTCATGCGTGACCCAAATGTTATTCCTCATCAACATGCCATCAAGCAGGAGGATCGAACCCGAAGGTATGGTTACCAAGCCAAACTTTTGTGGTTTACGGGCTTGTCAGGATCTGGTAAGTCAACGCTGGCCAGTGAACTAGAAAAGATTCTTTTCACACAAGAATTTCATACCTATATATTGGACGGAGATAATGTGCGAAGTGGATTAAATGTAGATTTGTCTTTTTCAAATGACGATAGAGTAGAGAATATTCGTAGAATAGCAGAAGTGTCAAAACTTTTCTTAGATGCGGGTGTCATGGTTTTAACTGCCTTTATATCACCATTTAAGGAAGATCGGGAAAAAGCAAAAAAAGTAGTTGGAGAAAATAATTTTCTTGAAATATTTGTGGACACGCCGTTTGAAATATGTGAAAAAAGAGATGTGAAGGGCTTGTATAAAAAGGCGCGTGCAGGGGAGATCAAAAACTTTACAGGTTTAGACTCGCCATTCGAACCACCACAAAAACCAGATATTCATCTAAAAACTGAAGGAAAATCAGTGACAGAAAGCCTTGACGACTTGCTTGCTGCGTTAAAATCAAAAAAGGTCATTTAACACTAAAATCTTAAAGAAAATATTTCCATGAGAAAATACAACCTTACCCATATAAAAGAGCTTGAAGCAGAAGCCATTTATATATTAAGAGAGGTTTTTGCGCAATTCGAAAATCCAGCGATATTATTCTCCGGTGGAAAAGATTCAATTTGTGTTGCACATTTGGCTCGGAAAGCTTTCTTCCCTGCAAAAATACCTTTTCCTTTTGTGCATGTTGATACTGGACATAATTTCCCTGAAACTATGGAATTCAGGAATAATTACATTCAAGAATTAGGGGTAAAACTAATTGTTGGATCAGTACAAAAATCCATTGATGATGGTCTAGCAACGGAAGAAAAAGGAAAGAACGCGAGTCGAAATGCCATTCAAACGATCACTTTATTAGATACAATAGAGGAAAACAGATTTGATGCTTGTATAGGAGGAGCAAGGAGAGACGAAGAAAAGGCAAGAGCCAAGGAGAGGTTTTTTTCTCACAGAGATGAATTCGGTCAATGGGATCCAAAAAACCAGCGACCCGAACTTTGGAACATTTTTAACGGAAGATGTCATCAAGGAGAAAATTTCAGGGTTTTTCCTTTAAGTAACTGGACAGAGATGGATGTCTGGCAATATATTTTATCAGAAAACATGGCACTTCCTTCTCTTTACTTTGCACATGAAAGACAAGTGATAAGAAGAAGCAACACTTGGTTACCGGTTTCGGATTTTATTACAATAAATGAAAGTGAGGAAATAGTGACTAAAAGGATAAGGTTTAGGACACTCGGAGATATAACGATTACTGGCGGAGATGAGTCTGACGCAGATACCTTAGAAAAAATTGTCGATGAGGTTGCTTCAGCGAGGCAAACGGAAAGAGGTAATAGAGAAGACGACAAGCGTTCAGAAACCTCTATGGAAGACAGAAAAAAACAGGGTTATTTTTAAAGATTATTGACTACCCAGAGGGACAAATAATATGATTAAAGAGATTGAAAAGCACGACAACAAAGGTTATCTAGATATGGAACTCCTTCGTTTCACTACAGCGGGTAGTGTAGACGATGGAAAGAGTACATTGATTGGTAGGTTATTATATGACTCAAAGTCCATATTCGAAGATCAGATGGATCAAGTAGCCAAGTCAAGCGAAAGAAAGGGTTTGGATCATACAGATTTGGCATTATTGACCGATGGTCTTAAGGATGAGCGCGAGCAAGGAATCACAATTGATGTAGCCTATAGATACTTTGCAACCCCAAAGAGAAAGTTTATCATTGCGGATACACCTGGCCATATCCAGTATACTAGGAACATGGTGACAGGAGCATCGACGGCTAACTGTGCCTTATTGTTGGTTGATGCACGTAAAGGGGTGATTGAACAAACACAAAGGCACTCTATTATCGCTTCTTTGCTGAAAATTCCTCATGTAATTGTTTGTATCAATAAAATGGATTTGGTGGATTATTCCGAGGAAACATTCGAGACCATAAAAAGCGACTATGAATCTTTCGCATCAAAACTAGATGTTAAAGATGTTCGATTTATACCAATATCTGCTTTGAACGGAGATAATGTGGTAAATAGAAGCGAAAACATGCCTTGGTACGAAGGTTCAACTCTCCTCTACACCCTAGAAAACATTCACATTGGAAGTGATCATAACCATATTGATTGTAGGTTTCCTGTACAAACGGTCATTAGACCGAAGACTGACAAGTATCATGACTACAGAGGATATGCCGGACGGATAGCTTCTGGTGTTTTTAAGCCGGGGGATGAAGTCACAGTGATGCCTTCTGGCTTTAGTTCTAAAATCAAGTCGATTGAAACCTATGATGGCGAAATTGAAGAGGCCTTTGCCCCAATGTCAATTACCATGCAGTTGGAGGATGAGATTGATATCGGACGTGGTGATATGATTGTAAGGAGTGGAAACAAGCCTCAAGCAATACAGGATGTAGAGGTCATGATTTGCTGGTTAAACAATAAAGAGCCAAAGCCTAGATCAAAATATATTCTTCGTCACACAACTTCGGAAGTGAAAGCGATGATTAAGGAGATTACTTACAAGCTGGACATCAGTACACTTCATAGAAATGAAGTAGACAAAAATATCACAGCTAATGACATATGTAAGATGAAGTTAAGAACAACAAAACCTTTATTAGCAGACCCTTATTCTAAAAATAGAATTACAGGGAGTTTAATCCTAGTAGATGAAGGAACCAATGAAACAGTGGCAGCTGGGATGATAATTTAATATGATGAGTACTTCCAAAAAAGAGTTATTAGAACTAGCAAAAAAGGCAGCTATTGAAGCAGGCGAAAAAATCATGGAGATTTACAACTCTGGTGATTTTGGTGTAGAGGCAAAGGCAGACAACTCTCCGTTAACCTTGGCGGACAAAGCTTCGCACAATGTGATTGTAGAATATTTGCAATCCACAGAAATTCCCATCTTAAGTGAAGAAGGAAGAGATATTCCTTTTGAAGAAAGAAAAAATTGGGACTATTTCTGGATGTTAGATCCTTTGGATGGAACCAAAGAGTTTGTGAAGAAAAATGGAGAGTTTACTGTAAATATTGCGCTGATCCATAAATCTTCGGTTGTTCTTGGTGTGGTATATACTCCGGTTATAGGAGATTTGTACTGGGCTTTAAAGGGTGAGGGAGCTTTTAAGAATGATCAGGCGATCCAAGTAATGGCGTTCAATATGACAGATTCTTTATCTGTAGTGGCATCAAGATCTCACTTAAATGCGGAAACCCAAGCGTTCTTGGAATTGCTAAACGAACCAAAAATTGTTTCGAAAGGAAGTTCTTTAAAATTTTTGATGGTTGCTGAAGGAGGGGCACACCTTTATCCGCGTTATGCACCAACTATGGAGTGGGATACGGCTGCAGCTCAAATCATTGTTGAAGAAGCTGGAGGTAAAGTGCTTATAGCAAATACAACTGAAGAAGTGATTTACAATAAACATAATTTATTAAACCCACATTTTTTAGTAAGAGGATTGTTGAAATAGTGAATATTTACTCTATTTCGAGGTTTATGTTTTGCTAGAATCAAAAGTTCCTCTTGATTCCGTAGTTTTGCCGACTGATTAAAACCAATTATGATTAAAGTGTTTTCTAAATCTATACTTTTGATACTTATCGGCTTTATGCTTAGTATAGATTGTGTTCAAGCTCAGGATACTCCAAATATTAATAATTTACAAAATGTAAATGTTGACGATCTTTCCGACGATCAAGTTCGAAAGTTATTGGAAAAGGTAGAGTCAAGTGGCTATTCTCAACAGCAACTTGAGGTATTAGCTAAAGCAAGAGGGATGTCGGCAACCCAGATAACAAAACTTAGACGTAAAATATCTAAAATACAAAGCCAACAGGATGACGTTACAGGCTCTGGCGCATTTAGTAGAAATAGGGGAGATAAAGACATTAGCCAAAATGTTGTTCAAGACGGCTCCTCAACTGCCTTTGATCCATTTAATGATTTAGTATCAGAGGACACTCTTAGCTCCAATGGAACTAAAATCTTTGGAATGTCTTTCTTCAGAAATCGGGCATTAAGTTTTGAGCCGAGTATCAACCTAGCCACACCAAAAGGCTACCAAGTTGGCCCTGGGGATGGTATTATTATAGATGTATGGGGTGCATCAGAGCAAACGTACCAATTAGAGGTTTCTCCGGAAGGTTCTATAATTATCCCTAGTATCGGGCCTATCTATTTAAATGGATTGACAATGGAGCGAGCAGAACAACGAATAAAATTTAAGCTTAAGTCAATATATAGTACTCTTGGTGATAACACCTTTGCTCAAGTAAGTTTAGGTCAAATAAGAACGATAAGTGTTAATTTGGTGGGTGAAGTCTTTCGCCCTGGCACATATCAAATGTCATCCTTTGCTACAGCCTTTAATGCGCTTTATTATGCTGGGGGGCCTAGTAAAAATGGATCATTGAGAGAAATAGCCATATTTAGAAATGGCAAGGAAGTAGCACGTTTGGATGCTTATGATTTTTTAATTGAAGGCGAGGCACAGAATATTATGCTCCAAGACCAAGATGTAATGCTAGTAAGACCATACACCAATCGTGTGTCTATCACTGGAGAGGTGAAAAGGCCTGCTATTTATGAATTATTGGCTGGCGAAACTCTTCAAGACGCTATTGATTTTTCTGGAGGATTTAAATCGGGAGCCTACTCAAAGAGTTTATCGATAAGAAGAAACCTAGCAAATGGTAAAACTATACTTACTGTGTTGGCTGAAGGTTATAACAAATTCCAATTGGAAGATGGTGACGAATTGGAGGTCGACCCTATTCAAAAGCTTTTTACGGATAGAGTACGTGTAGAAGGGGCAGTGAATCACCCAGGAGAATATCAGTTGAAAGAGGGTATGATGCTTTCAGATATTATAGACCTATCCGATGGATTTAGACCCGATATTTTCCTACAAAGAGGTGTACTGATTCGCCAAAATGAAGATTTGACCCTTTCCAGTATCGCTTTTTCCCCGAAGTTACTTTTAAAAGGAGAAGGAGATATGCCTTTACAGTCTGAGGATTTGATTAAAGTACAGTCCATTTTTGATATGACGCAAGAATACACCGTGTCGATTCAAGGAGAGGTACAGGCGGCAGGTGATTATACCTATGCAGAAGGGATGACCGTTGAAAATTTGATTTTTATGGCTAATGGTTTTCAAGAATCTGCGGCAAAGTCATTTGTAGAAGTTGCACGAAGAATATCGGAAGAGACGAGTGATGGTACTAATGTCAGTCAGCTTTTTAATTTTCCTATAGACGAAAATTTGACTTTGGATCCTGATGGAAGAAACTTTGAATTAGAGCCATTTGATTTAGTTGTAATAAGAAAATCTCCTTTTTATGAAAGCAGGGATGTAGTAGAAATCGAAGGAGAGGTGTTGTATCCTGGTAAATATGCGCTTGAAAGCAAAAATGAAAGTATCTCGGATTTACTCAAACGTGCAGGTGGATTGACGAATGAGGCCTACCCAGCTGGAGGAAGCCTGATTAGGAAGACTGAATATTCTGATGACAGTGAATCTTCACGTGTTAAGCAACTAAGAATACAAGCTCTAGGAGCAGCAGATACTACTGCGGCTGAAGGCACCTTCCGAATTAACCAATCAGAGGCGATAGCCATTGAACTGGCGAAGATTGTAAATGACCCAAAAGGGGAGTTCGATTTGTTACTTAAGGATGGGGATATCATCAGTGTGCCCAAGGAGCTAAAAACAGTAAGGGTAAGAGGAGAGGTTTATTTTGCGAGTAATTTACTTTATCAAAAAAGCCTATCTTTTAAAGATTACTTATCTGGATCAGGTGGAACCACCCAAGATGCTGTTTTAAGGAGATCCTATGTAGTATATGCCAATGGTAGTGCAAAGAGAACCAATAGGTTTTTGTGGTTTAAAAAGTTTCCAAAGGTAGAGCCAGGGGCAGAAATTATAGTTCCTAGAAGGCCTGATAGGAGAAAAATTAGTCCAACTGAGATCATTAGTATCGCTAGTGGAATTGGTACCATTGCCCTTATAATCAACAATCTAACGAGGTAGTCTATTGTAGATTATTAATATTGAGTTTATGGAAAACAATGTGGGGTCAAATCAAGGAGAAATAGATTTAATTGAGCTAGTTAAATTAGTCTGGGTTAGAAAAGGATATGTGGCCAGTATAACTGGGATATTTGTGGTTTTGGGTATTTTGATAGCCTTTACTTCACCAAAGGAATATGTAACATCAACAACCTTGATACCTGAATCCATAGGAGCCGAGGGAATACTTAGCGGATCACTTGGTAGTTTAGCGTCTTTGGCTGGAGTTAATTTAGGGGATGTACAGGGTGCTCAATCGATAAACCCGGCACTCTACAAAAGTATAGCGGAGAGCACTCCATTCCTTCTAGGCTTGATGCGCCAGCCATTTTATTTTGAAAAACTGCAAAAAGAAGTGACTCTTTATACCTTCATTAAAGAACACAAAGAAAGTAGTTTGCTAATAACAATTTTGACTTCACCCTTTCGGCTTTTGGGTTTTATAAAGTCAGATGCTGAAAATACTAAAATTTCTAAGGAAGATAAATTATTGTCTTTAACAAAAGAGGAATTGAACGTTTTGAAGGAGCTGAAAGGAAGAGTTTCTGTTAATATGGATTGGGACTTGAATGTAGTCACAATAGAAGCAGAGATGCAAGATCCATTAGTAGCGGCTGAAATTGCTCAGTACACACAGAACTATATTACAGAGTACGTAAAGTCATATATGGTGGCCAAAGGAATGGAACAGCTCTCATTCATAGAAGATCAATTGGCTACAAGCAAGGATGATTTCGAGAATATACAAATGAAGTTTGCCATGTTCAGAGACGCCAACAAATACGTAAACACAGCCAGAGCAAAATCAGAAGAGGAAAGATTGCAGTCAGAGTATAATATTGCTTATAATGTTTATAATCAATTGGCTCAGCAAAGAGAAACAGTGAAGTTTCAAATCAATGTAAATACTCCAGTATTTACGGTTTTAGAACCAGTTTCCATTCCTGTTGAAAAAAGCAGCCCGAAAAGAGGTTTGATTCTGGTAGGTTTCATGTTTATAGGTGTTCTCGTCGGCGTAACAATTATTTTGTTCAAATCTACCTTGTAAGTGTTTTTTGTCTTTGCATCTCTTTTCCGTCGAGCAGCAAATTATATTTTTATTCTAATGCTTTCAAAAGCATTAGAAATAGATGAGTTCGGAGAGTTTTCAGCCTTGTTGAATAGATACAGCTATTTTCTAATATTTGCTAACTTAGGCTATAATGATATCGCCCTAGTTAAATCTAAAAATATTCAGGACTTTAATCGGTTATTGTCAAACGGGCTAACTTTATCGGTAATCTATGTATTTATTATCATATCTTTTACCTATGTCTTTTCAAGCGGAGCATTTATTGTTGCCAGCCTTATCATAGTAAAGGTTTTTTTTGAAAACGCATTTTACACCATTATTTTGGCTCGTTTTCAGTTTGTGGATAGATTGAAAAACGTTGCAATTATAAATATCGTTTATGGTATTTTGGTAATATCTGTTTCATTAATAGCCTCTAAGTTTTATCCAAAAATAGAAGGATTTCTTCTTCCAATTACCGTCAGTTGTTTACTGATGAGTTGTGCTTATTTATGGGGATTTAAATGGGAGTTCAGTTTCGATAAAATACGAGATTTTTTTCAAATTAAAGACTTTAAATACTATACTTTTTCGTTTGTTTGTGCACCTATTTACATGCAAATGCCATCTTTTTTTGCAAGCTATTTTTTTTCTAAAGAAGAAATGGCAATTTATCAGATAGCATATACAATCTCTAATGTGGTTTTACTGGTTAGTCTGTCATACATACAGAGCAAGTTGGGTACATTTCTTAAAAACAAGAATAACTTGAAGCAGCTAATATGGAGAACAATTCAGATTACGCTAGTTATAAATATTTCATTTATATTGTTTTTCTATTTGTTGGGAGATCGTTTAATTAACTTGATTTATCCAGCAACACTTTACAATGAGTCTGTATTATATGTATGCTTTCTTTCAACAATCAATTTATTGATTGTTATAGCATCGTCTTTTTCGGCCGCACTAGTAGTGAATGAAAAACAAAAAGAAAAACTAACAATACAAATTAAAACCATAGTTGTAGGTTTTCTCATTATTCCGCTATCAGTCTATTCATTTGCTTTAACTGGTCTTGTTTTGAGTGCCTTGTTTACCTTTATGGTCAGTTTGGTCTTATATTTTAGAAGTGTTAGAACTCATCAAATTATTTAGCGGAGAAACATTGAACAAATGAAAATTATATTATTAGGAGTATCGCTAGAGAGCGACAATAGAGGTGTTAATGCTTTAGGGCTTGGAGCCATTGATCTTGTATTGAGTAAACATTCCGTTAGCGAACTGAGTGTGGTAACAATTGCCGAGGAGAATTCAGTTCGATACATAGATGTAAAAGTGAACGAGAAAGAATTATCAGTTGGGATATTCTACTTTACAAAAAGCGATTTTTTGATTGCCAATTTAATGGCTACAATCGGTGTGAAGTCGGGTAATTTGATTAAAAAATTACAAACTGCTGATCTGGTTTTAGACGTGAACGAAGGAGACAGTTATAGTGATATTTATGGGTTAAAAAGATTTGTTCGACATTATTTAGATACACGTATATGTCTAAAGCTAAATAAGAGGTTAATATTTCTTCCTCAGACTATTGGGCCTTTCAGTAAGCCTATATTAAGGTATTTAGCTGCCGGACAGTTAAAAAAACTCGAAAAAGTTTATGTGAGAGACGATAAGGCTTTTCCATTTTTGAAAAAAAATAATATTTCTTTCGAAAAGTATGTTGACTTAGCGGTTTATATGTCAAACAAACCGGTAGAATATAACTTACCTAAAGGTGAAATTATTGGAATAAACATCAATGGCCTGATGTATTTATCTCGTTACAAATCTTTGAAAGGACAGTTTGACGCTTATAAAAACTTTGTGAACAAGATGATTCAGTCGTTTATCGACCTTAATCACACAGTACTTTTGATACCTCATACCTATAATGCAGATGATCCAATTTTGGAGGATGATCTTTCTGCAATCATTCAAATTTCAAATGACTTTAATTCTAACAAAGTAATTTATGTGGAGAGAAATATGGATGCTCAGGAGCTGAAATACTTGATTTCTAAATGTTCTTTCTTTGTTGGTTCTAGAATGCATTCGTGTATTGCAGCTTTATCAAGTCAAGTACCTACTGTTGGTGTGGCCTATAGTTATAAATTTGAAGGTACTTTTGCTAATTTTGGTATGGCCAGTCACGTTTTGAATATGGCGGGAATCAGAGAGGAGGAAGCAATAGTTAATCTTGATAAAATTTTAAGTCTTTATCACAATCGTAGCGAAACAAGAGAAATTTTGAAGAACTATGCGAAATCGATAAACAGACCAGTTATATGATTAATAAAGTCTTACAAAAGGACTTATGTAATGGTTGTGGCGCATGCGTATCGAATTTCGCTGAGGCTGGGGCTAAGATGTCATGCAATGACGCAGGTTACTATAGGCCAATCTTGCATAAGAAATTGAGTGCCAAACAAGAAAAAGAGTTTGATGCTCTTTGCTCAGGTCTAAATGTGCCATTTGATGATATTATTAAGAGTGATTACCATCCAGTATGGGGTCCAATAGTTTCTATAGAAGAAGGTTATTCAACAAATGATAACATTAGATACCAAGGGGCATCAGGTGGTGCTATTTCCTCAATTGCAGTTTACTTATTAGAGGAAAAATTGGTAGATTTTATTCTACATATCGGTGCAAATCCTTCAGATCCATACAAAAACGAAATTAAGATAAGTCGTAATTATGATGATGTCTTAAATAATAGTGGCTCTAGATACGCACCTTCATCTCCTTTGGAGTCCATTGTGGAACTTAATGCTAAGGGAGAACAATTTGCAATAATCGGAAAGCCCTGCGATATTGTATCCGTACATAATCTTCGAAAATTACACCCAGATAGGGTATCTAATCTAAAATATACTATTTCTTTTTTTTGTGCCGGAGTACCTAGCTTTCATGGAACAAAGGAGACGGTAAAAGCATTGGGTTTAGGTGTAAATGACGTCACAGGAATTCAATACCGAGGAAAAGGTTGGCCTGGATATTTCACAGCGAAAACAAGCGCTGGTGAAGAAAGGCAAATGAGTTATAATGACTCTTGGGGTAAAATATTAAACAGACACCTTCAAAAAAGGTGCAAAATATGTCCTGAAGGTATTGGCGAATTTGCTGATATCGCTTGTGCAGACTCTTGGGATCAAGAAGAAGGTGGATATCCATCTTTCGAAGAGCGCCCGGGAAAAAGCGTAATTATCGCTCGTAATGATCTTGGCTCAGAGGTGATTCAAAAAGCGAAAATAAAGGGTTACCTGTCAGCTGACACTTTAGATGTAAGTAAACTTGATAAAATTCAACCTTATCAACTTAATAGAAAAAGAAGTTTTGCTCTACGCTCACTTGCTCATTATATAAAGCGCGGTTTTACACTTAAAACCAATGCGAAATTCCACTTTTTCAAATTGAGTTTGGGACAAAATCCTTTGGTGACTTTAAAAAACTTTATTGGGGCATTGAAACGATTCTGAGTTGTAACATATGCCTTATAAAGTCTCAATAGTATTAGTAAATTTTAAGAATTGGGAAGATACGCTAGAGTGCTTGTCAAGTATTGCTAGGTTAGTTTACTTGGATTATCAAATTATAATAGTTGATAATAGTCCTGATAACGATTCTTTTTTAGAAATATCTAAGTTCCTTTTAGAACATACGTCTAAAAGCTTTCGGACTTTTTCATACGAGGACTTTCAAAGCAGTTTGTTAGAAGAGAAATATGTATTGGTTAAAGCCAAAAATCGCGGCTTTGCTCACGCAAATAATGTTGCTATTAAAAGAATAATAGAAACAAATTCGAGTGACTTTTGCTGGTTGCTTAATAATGACGTGGTTTTGGATGAAATGTGTTTAACTCATTTAGTAAATGCTGTCGATGAAAAGCACTGGATAGTTGGATCCTTACTGCTTTATTACGATAGACCAAAAATCATCCAAGCTGCAGGCGGTCGCTACAATCATTATTTTGGTTTTAGTTGGCATTATATGGAAGGACGGCCAAAGGATGATATTATTCTACCTAAATTTTTGAATTCCAAAACCGTTGATTACCCGGTGGGGGCGTCAATGTTTATTGATAATCGGGCCTTTGAAGAGGCTGGTCTTTTAGAAGAGTCCTATTTTCTGTACTATGAAGAGATAGATTTTATAAGGAGGCTTCAAGAAATTGGAAAAACTCATCTTATTGCTACTGAAAGCATGGTTTATCACAAGGAGGGTCGATCGATTGGATCAGGACGTGCAACAACGAGAAGTAGGTTGTCCGACCTTTTGACTGTTTATAATAGGATACAGTTTACATGGAAATATCATCGAAGGTGTATAATTACCGTTTATTTTGGTGTCTTTCTTGTTTTACTGAATAGAGTAAGACGTTTTCAATGGGTGAGGTCAAAAGAGATACTTAAGATTCTTTTAGGGAGGATAACGCGTGATGAGATCACTAACGTTTCTAGTTGATTAAGAATTGGAAAGAAAAATCGAGATAGATTAATTGAAAATTAAAGTGAACGACTTAGAATTATCTTCCAACGTGTACAAGTTTTCTATACTGGATAGCTGCTTTTTTATTTTTTTAACGTCAGTACAGTTTTTTCGGGTTGATCTTTTTTTCGGGAAAGCTGGTTTTATTCTTTCTCCAGCATTGCTGGCTTCTTTTGCCCTTATCTATTTTTTTGTTTTGAGCAGGAGCTTTACTTTGACCAAGTATATCAAAGTATATTTCATTCTTGTTGTAATACTTTTACTCTATTCAACAATAAGAGTCATGCCTCTAAAGGATGCCCTACAACTTAAGCGATTAGTCTTATTTAGTATAACAACAATCTCATCTTTTATTGGTCTAATTATGTTAGATAGGTCGAAGAGAATCGAAAGTCTAATATTCAATACTGTCAGATTAAGTACAATTTTTTATGTTTTTCTAAGTTTGATTCAGATATATTTTTTTGTCAGAGGACAGCACTATGGATATACCGCTGAACCATTTAGTTTTATCGAACTTTATCCGAGAACCATTGGGCCATTTTTGCCAAGATTGACAGGTGGTTTCATTGATCCAAATGTTTGTGGTTATTATTTCACTTTCTTTTGCTTCTTATCCTTCATCAATGAAAAACTAAGGTCATATCGATTATTATTTATGCTCATTGTGGTGTTCACTTTGTCAAGGTCGGCCATTGCTGCACTATTTGCTGCTTATTTCCTCTTAATAGGTCTGAATATTATTGATGATTTCCATCTTTTGACAAGAGTAAGAAAAAAGACACTAAAATTATTGGCAGCTTTGGTGCTTTGTGTCTCAGTTTTGGTCTATTCAGTTTCGGGGAAATTATTCTCATTCATCGGCACAGCCTTGAATGCAAGATTGTCAGATAAAGGGTCTACCAATATTCATGTAAACCTTTATGACTTAGCCTTTAATGAATTATCGAATAATATGATGGCATTAATTTTTGGAAAAGGGTTCTCGACCTCCTTCATTTATACCAGGGATATATTCGGAGACAATAAATACGGCAATTTTCATAGTGAGTACGTGACCTTCCTTTTCGAAACAGGGATTATTGGTTCGATTATATATGCTTTATTTTTCCTTGTTCCGCTTTTTCAATTGATTAGAAATAGAAAGGAGATAAAATATGCAAACGTTTTAATAGCGATCCTTTTTTCAATATTCTTGCAAAATATTTTTTATCAGCAGTATATGTTTTTTTATTACTGGATTATCATCGCTTATCTGTGGTATCAAACTTTTTCTTCAAGATTAAAAGTAAGTATTTGAAGCCAATCTATATTAATGCCCGATTTTTAACACAAAGAACCTCTGGAGTGCAGCGATTTGCTCAAGAAGTTGCTCTTATAATCAAAAGGGAAATTCCAGGAGTGCAGTTTTTAGCTCCACAAAATGTGCTAGAAAGCGAGTTTCTGAAATTACTTGATGTAAAGTGTATAGGAGTTACATCAGGTCATATATGGGAGCAAATCGAGTTGCCCTTATATTTGTCTAGAAAACCGGGAATATTACTTAATCTGTGTAATGTTGCTCCTTTGTTTTGGAGGCAGAATGTTTTGGTTTTACATGACCTTGCGTTTTTTGAAAATCCCAAATGGTTTGATTGGAAATTTCGGATGCTTTATCAGTTTTTGATTCCAAAAATAGCACTAAAATCGACCCACCTTTTCACAGTTAGCGAGTTCAGTAGGAATGAGATCGTTCATACCTTAAGTGTGCCAAGTTCAAAAATTACTGTTGTTTATAATGCTGTAAGTGCTAAAATGACACCTGTCAAGGCAAAAAGAAGCACCTATCAAATATTGACCGTTGGATCAATTGACCCTCGCAAAAATTTTAAGGTGATCATAGCTGCAATGAAGTTACTAGACCCTAAATACAACTTAGTGATTGTTGGTGGGAGGCATGGCTCTTTCAATGAAGAAAATAATCAAGATATTGATGACCAAAGAATTAGGTTCACCGGTTACCTTTCAGAGGAAGCTTTGGTCGAATATTACTGCAATTCTTCTTTGTTTATCTATCCGTCTTTTTATGAAGGCTTTGGCATCCCTCCTTTAGAAGCCTTAAATTGCAACTGCCCAATAATTTTATCGGATATTGAAGTTCATCGAGAAATTTATCAAGATACTGCTATGTATTTCGACCCTGACTCACCGGAAGAATTGAAAAACGCAATTGAAGCTTTTTATCTTCTCAGTGATGTTCAAAAAAATGAATTAATTGAAAAAGGAAAGGAGCATACTAAAAAATTTAACTGGGAGAAATCAGGATTAAAAATTGCAAATTATCTTAAAAAAGTTTTATGAAAATAGCCATTGTACATGATGACCTCATGAGGCGTGGAGGAGCCGAAAAAGTTGCGCTTACTATAAGTGAGATGTATCCGCAAGCACCCATCTATACTTTGGCATATCGGTCTGAATTAACCTATCCAGAGTTTAAGGCAAAGAAAATTATTACTTCATGGTTTCAAATCATAGCTAGAAATGAGCTTTTAATGAAATGGCTTTTTTTCCCTTTTGGTATATTGGCTATGAGATCTATTAAGTTGAACGGATATGATGCGGTCATAATGTCAACTACTTATTGTGCTAAATATGTAAGAGTTGGACGTGGTACGACGGTTTTTGCCTACTGCTATACTCCTTTTAGATTGGCATGGAACCCAAATTCTTATTCAGTGTACAAGGAATCAAATCGAGTTTTCCGATTTTTTTTGGACATGGTAATTAATACTTTGAAAAAGGTTGATTTAAAAGCATCTAAGAAAATTGATTATTTTGTAGCGATGACTAAGGACACCAAACAAAGGCTAATTGATGCATATAATCCCATCAAACATATTCCAGTGATAAATCCTGCGGTTGAGCTACAGCATTACAGCATTTCAGAAACAGTAGCAGAATACTATCTTTTAGTTTCTCGTTTCGAGCCATATAAGAGAGTTGATTTGGCTATTGATGCGTTTAATGAAAATGGTAAGCCCTTGATTGTTGTAGGCCGTGGAAGTCAAGAGCAAGCACTTAAGAAAAGAGCCCTATCGAATATTCAGTTTAGGAGCATGCTGTCAAATGAGGAACTTGCGGAATTATATAGAAACTGTAAGGCTTTTATCTTTCCACAATTTGAGGATTACGGATTAACGCCAATTGAGGCCAATGCAGCAGGAAGACCTGTAATAGCTTTTGGGAAGGGAGGAGTAATAGATACTATGATTCCATACCAAGAAAATTCTCCTAAGGGAACAGCTCTTTTTTTCGATGAACAGACCGTACCCGCTCTAAAATCGGCAATTGAGAAATTTGAAACAATTCATTTTGAAACTGAAATTTTAAGAAAAAACGCAGAAAGGTTTTCAAAAAAGAGATTTAAAGAAGAGCTGGAGACATTTATAAACAAATCATTGAAATGAAGAAGGCTTTAATTACAGGTATCACGGGGCAGGACGGGGCATATCTGGCTGAACTCTTATTAAAGGAAGGTTATGAAGTTTATGGTTTAGTACGAGGTATAAATAGTTTCCAAAAGCTGAAATTAGCGTATCTGAAAATTGAAAATGAGATCAATTATGTTGAATGTAATATTTTGGATTTTGTCAGTGTTATTAATCTCATTAAAAGAATTAGGCCAGATGAAATATATAATCTTGCTGCACAGTCTTCTGTTGGAGCTTCGTTCAACGAACCTATTACAACAATTCAAATCAATAGTCAGTCACTGTTAAATATTCTTGAGGCGATTAGGATGTTGGAAACTCCAGTCAAAGTTTATCAAGCATCGAGCAGTGAAATGTTTGGATCTATCAATAATTTACCAATTACAGAAAACTCTGTTATGCACCCTGCGAGCCCATATGCTATATCTAAAGCAACGGCTCATTTTTCTTCTGTCTGCTACAGAGAATCCTATGGAATATTCATATCAAATGGAATATTATTTAATCACGAAAGCTATCTACGAGGAGATAATTTTTTCGTTAAAAAAGTAGTTCGTACAGCACTATTAATTGAGCAAGGGCAATTAAAAGAGCTGAGGTTAGGAAACTTAGGTGTTAAAAGAGATTTTGGTTATGCTCCTGAATATGTAAAAGCCATGTATAAAATGCTTCAAATTGAAAAAGGAGATGATTTTGTGATTTGTTCTGGGCAGTCAATATTATTAAGGGACATAGTCACTTATGTCTTTAACTATTTGAACATAGATCAAGAAAGAATTGTGGAAGACAGGTCCTTACTTAGGCCAAATGAAATAATAGACATTTACGGAGATAACACTAAGGCGAAATTGGAATTGAAATGGGAATATAATCTATCATTCTATGAAGTTTTAGATATTTTGATTGAGGAAGAAAGGCAAAATATTGGTACAAAGTGAAAGTAAAAACGCAGTTTTAATTTCTTTATATTTGATTCAATGAAGTAACTGATTCTAATAAATTCTTAGTTAAGGGAAGTCTTAAATGATTAGACTTGAAGATTAGTTAATATTTTCTCTACCCACTTTTGTGTATTTTACAACCATTTACATCAATTAAGGTGTCTTGATGCAAAATTACATTTACTTTTAAGAAAATTTTGTAATATGATTCGCCATAGATATTCGAAATACATTCCAATAATATTTCTTATCCTAGACCTCATTTGTTTTAATGGGGCTTACTGGTTATCGATAATAACCAGTAGTCTTCAGTCTGAGTCTTTGGAATTAGGAGTAATATTTAGGTTTGAACTTCTTTTAAGCGCAATTTGGCTAATAACATTCTTTGTGTTCGGTTTGCAAAAAGCTTATCGTGATGCACGTTTCTTTGAATACTTAAATAAAATTTCCGTTGCACTAATCATTAACCCTATAGTTGTACTCCTATTTTGGATTGTGACTGATCAAAATGATATTTCAAAGGAACTTCTGTTAAACACTTATTTGTATTTTGCTTTTGTAGCGATCTTATGGAGAGCTTTTTGGTACTTTTTTATCCGCTACTACAGAGCACGTGGATATAATATACGAAGAGTTGCATTCCTGGGGAAACACACTACAACTGACGAATTGATTAGTTATTTTAAGTATAACAAGGGAATAGGCTACAGATGTCATGATTATCTAGATGAGAACACATCTATAGATGACATAAAGAACGAGCTAAACGAACAAAAGATTGATATTCTTTTTATTTACACACCAAAAATATCTGAGGATGACATTGCTCAACTGGTAGATTATGCAGAGAGCCATTTGATTAAGGTCAAGCTACTATCACAATTTAGTGCTATCAGCAATAGGGCATTAGAAATTCAAAATTACGGATTTATTCCAGTCTTGAATTTAAATCCCATACCTCTAGATAGTCCTTTAAATCAGCTATCAAAAAGAGCTTTCGATATTATATTTTCGTCTTTTGTCATGCTTTTTTTATTATCATGGCTTGTTCCTATAATAGGCCTAATCATCAAGTTGGAGTCAAAGGGTCCAGTATTCTTTAAGCAGAATAGGCATGGAAGAGGAAATAGATTCTTTCTATGTTGGAAATTTAGAACAATGGTCGTAAACGCAGAGGCAGATTCTAGGCAAGCAACCAAGAATGACGCTCGTATCACCAAGTTCGGAAGCTTTCTAAGAAAAACTAGTCTGGATGAAATTCCTCAATTTATAAATGTTTTTATTGGAGAGATGTCAATCGTTGGGCCAAGGCCTCACCCAATCAAGCTCAATGAAAAGTATCAGCCTACAATTGAGAAATTCTGGCAGAGACATGCCGTTAAGCCAGGCATTACTGGTCTTGCTCAAGCCAAAGGATTTAGAGGAGAGACCGCTGATTTTAATGATATGAGCGGACGGGTCAGGCTAGATCGGTTTTATGTGAAAAACTGGACCATGAAGTTTGACATTCAGATTATCTTTTTAACAATAGTCTCAATTTTAAAGGGAAATGAAAACGCTTATTAAAATCATGGTGAGTTAGACGGTAACCTAAAGTTAGACATTCAGTCCTTTATTAAGTTTTCCACATCATTGTACAATATTCTACCCCCTTCAATTGCGAGTAAAATGAAGGGTAATCCGAAAAGATTTCGAAATTGAAGCCTACAAAAATAGCTTATTTCGTGCATGCCGATTATGCTAAATAAGCTCCACCCACTCAATAGGAGGATAATCAATACAGATAGACCTATGGTTAAGTAGTTTCTAACTTTACGATTTCTGTCAAAAAGCAGAAAAATGAATACTATGTGAAGGAGAAAGTATGTTGGATAGTAAATCAACCAACCAAGGGTTTGGTGTCTAACCGATTCAATTTCGGCTTGATTCCTGACTAATCTAAAAAGGGCATTTCCATCTAAACCAATTAAACCAGCTGCACTATCTAAAAAAGACGCGTAAGCTTTAAGAACCCAGTTTTTTAGAATTCCATAGACCATAATAGAGGCAAGCACCGCAAGAACTAGAATGCGGTTGATACTAATTTTCATGCGCGATCCTTTTTCCAATTGATGAGTATTGGTTGAGCCAGAAACGCCACATTAAGAAAATAGCAAGATAGACGAAAAAGACGTAAGTGTATTTATGGTTAAAATCGAACGTTTGTTGAAAGTACTTATAGTTCAAGGCAAGAACTACCTCTCTGATTACATTAATGAGAAATACGATCGAAGATCCCACTGGGATAATTACAGCTTTATAACGGAGGGGTCCTGGAAAGCACAAAAGAAATCCAATAAACAATGCCACTAGTTCTAATCCATTACACGGGTCATCTACTAGAACTACAGGCTGGCCATCAATATAAACGAACCTTGAGTTATCTCCTTTTTCCGAATCGCCCTTTCGTGGGGTTGTGTCATATCCAAGCAGTGTAAGACCTATTTTCGTTGACTGTACTACTTTAGTTGTAAGCCATTCGTCTGCTTTACCATTTGGGCCAATAAAGCCATGATAAGCGACCATCCAAACAATAAAGATGACCGTTGATCGAATGACGAATTTTTTTAATATGCTCCTTATCTTGTCAGACACTGTTTGAATTTTTATTTTAACCCGATATATAGACCCCTACGACTTTAAAGTGTAAGTTATCAACTAAGATACGATTGAAAGTAAATTTAAAATTGAAAAGGAATCAAAAAAACCTACTTTCTCTTTAATATTCCCCTTCTAACATATCATTCATTTCATCAAATTAGAATTATGGTGTGACCTTAACCAACAAAAGAAGTATTCCAACCCTCTTAACATTAAATTCATCTAATATTCTATTCGAACTTGTCGCTTTCCTTTAAATTTACTTTAGATGTTAACTTTAATCGCTCTCGCCATATCGTTTACTGTTTCTTTCTTTTTGATTCCGGTAGTTATCAAGATATTTAAGTCTATTGACTTATTAGACATACCAGATAATAGGAAAGTTCACAGGTCCAATGCCCCTTCCCTGGGTGGTTTAGCATTTTTTGTGGGTTTTATTTTAGCCATTTTTACTGCACTTGATGGGCCAGAATTTTATGAACTGAAATATTTTATAGCCAGTATAATTATGATTTTCATGTTGGGAGTGAGGGATGACATTGCCAGTTTAGAGGCACGGCAAAAGTTTGCTGTTCAGATCTTGGCGGCATTAATTATTGTATTCGTTTCAGATATTAGATTCTTTGGCTTATATGGTATACTTGGTATTACAGATTTACCGTATAATCTGGAGCTGGTAATTTCAGTCCTTTTTATTATTGGTGTAACGAATGCCTTTAACCTAATTGATGGGATCGATGGTCTTGCAGGCTCAATCGGTGCTGTATCATGCGTGGTATTAGGGTGGTGTTTTTTAATTCTAGGCTTAAACGGTTATTCTGTGATCGCCTTTTCATTAAGTGGGTCGCTCATAGCCTTTTTATTCTTTAACTGGTTTCCTTCAAAAATATTTATGGGAGATACAGGATCCATGCTGGTAGGTTTTGTCGTGGCTGTTTTGTCAATAGCAGCTATGAATGCAAGCAGTCTTAGTGTTGATCTTCCTATAGCTGAAACGCTACCATTGATAGTTGCGATTCTTTCGATTCCTGTTTACGACACTTTGAAAGTGTTTATTGTTAGGGTGCTAAACGGACGATCTCCTTTTTACCCAGACAGGAATCACATACATCACAGTTTGTTGAAAATTGGGTTGAATCATGGTCAAGCAACTTTGACTCTATTTCTTTTTACGCTTGTAGAAGTGTGGGTTGGATATAGTTTTTCATCGATACTTGGGCTCAATTTAATTCTAGGGTTTTTACTATTGAATGTTATTCTATTTGGTTTAGTAATTGACAGGATTGTGATGAAGAAGAAATATCTGGGTAGTAACGTAACTACTTTCAAAACATCAGATATTTCTAAGTCAAAAAGAAACTCCTAATTTCTCATTGACTAATTTTGGACTCACATATTGATTATGAGAGAAAAAATTAATTTAATTCAGCAAAAGCTTTCAGAATATTCCGTTTCGAGTGCTGAGGAACTTGAACAGTTTAGATTAAAATTCATTAGTCGTAAAGGACTTGTTAGCGAACTTTTCGATGAATTCAAAGGAGTTCCTGCGGAACAAAAAAAGGAATTTGGGGGCACTATCAATGAGCTAAAGCAGGAAGTGCAGTCAAAGTTTAAATATTTTGTTGAGCAGTTGTCTAATAGTGACCAGAGCGAGTTTCATAACGTTGATTTGACTTTGCCGGATAACGTAAAAAAAGGCTCCATACATCCACTCACTCAGGTCAAAAATAGAATAATTCAAATTTTTGAAAGACAAGGATTTAATGTTTCTGATGGACCAGAGATAGAAGATGATTGGCATAATTTCACTGCACTTAACTTCCCGGAAAATCATCCTGCAAGAGAAATGCAGGACACCTATTTCATCAAAAAAAATCCTGATATTCTACTCAGAACTCACACGTCCAATGTGCAGACAAGGCTAATGGAACATGGGAAACCACCATTTAGGTCAATCATGCCAGGTCGAGTGTATAGAAATGAAGCTATTTCCGCACGTGCTCATTGTTTCTTCAATCAAATTGAAGGCTTATATGTGGACAAGGGTGTAAGTTTCAAAGATTTAAAACAAACGATTTATCATTTTGCAACGGCTTTCTTCGGATCGGAAACAAAAATTAGATTTAGGCCTTCCTACTTCCCATTTACAGAACCAAGTGCCGAAATAGATATCAGCTGCTTCATATGCGGTGGAGATGGTTGCAAAATATGTAAACACTCCGGCTGGGTTGAAATAGGAGGCTGTGGTATGGTAGACCCCAACGTTCTTGAAAATTGTGGGATAGATCCAAAAACCTACAGTGGCTTTGCATTTGGTATGGGCGTAGAGCGAATGACGATGCTAAAATATCAAATCGACGATATTAGGTTGTTTTCTGAGAATGATGTGCGCTTCTTAAATCAATTTTAAAGAAGCGCATCTATAATCTTCTCCTCAGTCATTCCTTCTGCTTCTGCTTTGAAATTTCGGACAATTCTATGGCTCAAGATGGGCTTAGAGACTTCCTTAACATCTTCTATGTCTGGAGAAAACTTCCCATTGAGGAGTGCGTTGCATTTTGCAGCAAGAATTAAAAACTGACTGGCTCTTGGTCCAGCGCCCCATTCTAAGAATTCGTTGGTTAGTTCTGGAGCGGTGGCCGTGTTCGGTCTGGTTTTATGTACCAGTTTCACGGCATACTCGAAGACATTATCAGGTACGGGTACTTTTCTCACGAGTTCTTGAAAAGCAATTATCTGATCTTTCGTTAGTACCTGCTCAATTTTTTGGCTCAGTGCTGAAGTTGTTTTCTTCACAATATCGAGTTCTTCCTCTAAACTGGGATAGCCCAACTTAATCATGAACATAAACCTATCCAATTGTGCTTCTGGCAAAGGATAGGTGCCCTCCTGTTCAATTGGGTTTTGAGTAGCAAGTACGAAGAAAGGCTTATCCAAAGTATAGTTTTTACCGCCAATGGTAACACGAGCCTCTTGCATGGCCTCTAATAATGCAGATTGAGTTTTTGGTGGGGTTCTATTTATCTCATCGGCCAGAATAATATTTGAAAAGATGGGGCCTTGAACAAATCTCAAATTGCGATTCTGATCCAATGTCTCAGCTCCTAAAACATCTGAAGGCATTAAATCCGGGGTGAATTGAATTCGATTAAACTGAAGGCCTAAACTTTGCGAGATGGTTTGTACAAGGAGCGTTTTGGCCAAACCCGGAACCCCAACCAGTAGTGAATGTCCCGAACAAAAAATAGAGGTGATTAGAAGCCTGACAACTTCATTTTGGCCAACAATCACTTTTCCGATCTCATCTTTGAGATTATGGTATGCACTATGTATTTCCTTGGCCAAAGCCACTTCGTTTTTCGTTTCTGACATGGTATTTATTAATCGTAAATTATTCTAGCAGATTGCAGAAGTTATATTCTGAATTTATATCAATGAAAACATTTTTTCTTGCTTCCTCAAACCATTTTGATAGAATACGATTCCGCTTATCATTTAACGTGGCAGCAGCTATTTTCTGGTAATCATCTTTTAGGTTGGCTTGATGTGGCGGTACTTTATTTTTGTAGTACAATATTCTAAAGGCATAAGACCCATCTTGCTGTTGGAATCTTTCAGGCTTAGTAATTTTCTCGATCTGCATGGTATCGAGCGTAAAAAAAATAGTTGGGTCAAGATCTTCTACGGATATTCGTGAGGAACCATTTTCATCCAAGAAAAAACCACCACTTGAGCTTGTTGATTTGTCGTCGCTATACTCCTTGGCTGCTGCCTGAAAATCTATACTATCATTTAAAATGGCTGTTCTTAAACTATCAAGAAATACTTCCGCTTTCCTTATATCTTCCATTGATGGCATGGGTGTTTTGAGTATATGTCTGCTACGGAATGTATTTCCTCTTTTTTCTTGTAATTCAATGAGATGAATGCCAAAATCTGACTTTACAGGCATGGATAATTCCCCAGGCTCAAGAGTCATGGCGGTGGCTTCATACTCAGGAGCTAAGTCTCCTCTTTTGAAGAACGGCAGTTGTCCACCACTTGGAGCAGAACCCGGATCCTCTGAGTATTGTCTTGCTATTGAAGAGAATGATTCACCTTTGATGATTCTGCCACGAAGCTCGTACATCTCTTTCTTGACTTTATCTATTTGAGATTTACCGGCCTTTGGAATAACAACTATTTGCCCAACTTGCACTTCAGTGGAGAAATAGGGTAATGAATCTTTTGGAATTTTATTGTAGAACTTTTTCACCTCAGAAGGGGAGACTTTCAAATTACTGGTAATTTCTTGTTGCATTCTCTGAATAGTCATTTGCTCTTTGATATTTTCAAAGAGTTCTTCTTCCAGTTGATCCAATGTTTTACCATAAAACTTTTCGATCTCATCGGGCGATCCCACTTGTGAGACCATATATTCCATTCTTCGGGAAAGGTTTCCTTGAACCTCGGCATCAGAAACTTCTACAGAGTCAATGACAGACTTAGCCACAAGCATTTTGTTTACCACTAGTTGCTCCAGAACCTGACATTTTGCATTGCTGCCTCGAAACTCACCACGTGATAGGAACTCTAAATAAGCTTTCTCTAGGTCCGATTTTAACACGATGTAGTCATCGACCTTTACTATTATTTTATCAATATTTACTTGCTCTTGTGCAGAGGTATTGAGTGATAGGAGTATTAAGGAAATGCTAATTAGTATAAATCTCAAATCGATCGTTTTTAATCGCTTCATCATAAATTTTTTCTTCCAGTCTTTTTTTGAGTTCAATCTTCCTTTTATTGATGATGATATTAACGATATCATCTTTGATGAATTGTAGTGGTGAAACTTCCTCTGAAATTTTAAAATCAAATATTTTCAGCAAATATGTGTAATTCGCATCGGATGTTTCAGAATATTGCGTGTTTCTCAGAAATTGAGTTTCATCTTTTAACGATTCTAATGGGGTGCCAGCGGTTAATTCGGAGAAAGGTATCCATACAGAGTCTTCTACATATGATTTCAGGCTAAACTGTGTTAAAAAGGATTTAAAATCATCTAAGTTGGTGCTTGGATAGGCACGGAAACTTCTTCTGAACTGCCTCAGATTAGGTGCATCTTTGGGAACCTTAGCAAAAATGCATTTGATGATATTCTGCTTGAGTAAGAAGTTATCCGATTTTTCGTTGTAATATCTTTCAATGGTAGAATCACGAACAATAACATTCAGATTCTTATCAATATAATTTTTTGTGAAGGTGTGTACGATGAGCGCATATCTATAATCCAATACTTTTCTTTCGATTTCCGCTTCATTCAGCTGTGTTCGTTCATTCGCTTCAGCGATCATTAGTTGTTTTTTGATCCAGTCATCAACGTATTTTTCTGTAAGTATGCTACTGTCTCTGTCTGAGGTGTTTTTTGGGAAGAGACCTTCCAAATCTGACTTATACAAAGAGCTTCCATTGAATATCGTAGCAATAGGATTCTCTTCGATGATTTCTTTTGGTCTAAAGAACTCGCAAGAAGTAATAAAAAGGAACATCACTAGACTCCATAGCCCAAACTTCATGTACGTATGTTTTTGGTTAATCTGCAAATATTGTAATTCTTGTCGGTCGAGAACTCTATTTTGTCCATTATTCTCTTGACTAGAATTAATCCAACACCGCCTTTTCTCTTGCTAGAAATAATATCCGTCATATCAGGCTCTTTATATTGATCAAAATCAAAGGATATTCCTGTGTCTTTGATGATGAAAATCACTTTGGTTGGCGTTTCGAAGTTTACCAGAATTTCAATTTTCTTGGTTGGGTTGCAGTAATTTGAATGTATAATAAGATTTGCGCAAATTTCATCAACAGCGAGAATCATCTTGTGGGCTTCTAGCTCTGCAATGGCTTGTTCTTCCATGATTTCGCTCAAAAATGATCTGATCTTGGACAGGTTAGTCTTGTTACATGATATTACCAAATTATGCTTCATTGGCAATGCGCAGTGCGTCTTCTTTGGTTACAACGATATTCATTATTTGATTAAGCCCCAAAATGTCGAATACTTCTTTCACAGCTGGTTGTAGTCCGAATAACACAAATTTGATATTCTTAGTTTTCAATTCTTCTAAGTAAGAAATAAATACACCTAATCCTGCTGAAGAGATGTAATTAAGACCTTCTAAGTTCATTACGATAGGTAAGCCTGCATCCGAAGTAGTCTTCAGTGCATCATCTAACTTAATGCTCGAACTGGCATCTATTTCTCCTATGACTTTGATAAGATTTGAGCCGCCCTCTTTATCGATACTTATATTAACCATTACTTTCGCTGTTGAATTTTATTACTGATAATGTGTAATCATCTTCTATTTTCAAATCACCTAGAAATACGAGTAAATCCTTGATAATTCCTGATTTAATTTCTTCGACACTTTTAGAAGTGTATTGAGCTAATGACTCCTTTAAGCCTTCTATACCGTATAATTTATTTTCCGAGCTTCTAGCTTCGGTAATCCCATCAGTATAAGCTACTAAAATATCTCCGTCGTGGTAGTTGAGTTTCTCCTCTACAACGAATTGATTGTATTCAGAGTTTCTCAGTATGCCTAAGCCTAGTCCATTACTTTCGAGAAGTTGAATTTGGTTCGATGAGCGGGAATAATAAAGTGCTGGACAGTGCCCAGCTCGGACGTGACAAAGAATTTTATTAACCGTATCAATTTGAAAGTAGGAGGCGGTAATAAAGGAGGATTTTTCTAGGCACATACCTAGCGCTGCATTTGCCTGCATAATAAAATTTGCAGGGCTACCCTTTTGTAATACGAGGCTGTGAAATATCCCTTTCATTTGCGCCATATTAAACGCAGCGGATGTTCCTTTTCCTGAAACATCTCCTATGATAAAATTATAAATACCCTCGTTAGATTCTACCATGTCGTAGTAGTCTCCACCGACCTCATCTGCAGCGTTACTTTCTGCTACAATTTCAAAGTCAGCATTGAATTTTAGTTTGCTAGGTAGCAAGCTATTCTGTACTGTCTTCGCTATTTTTAGTTGTTCTTGATACCTCTCATTCTCGATAGCTTCGCTGATGAGCGTGAAATTTTCAATAGAAATACTGGCTTGACTAACGAACGCAATAATTATGTCAACCATTTCACGATTGAATGCATCGCCCACTTCCTGAAGAAGCACCAAAACACCGAGCTGCTTTCCTTTAACTATGATAGGCATAGCAATGATTGACTTGAATATTGAATGATTTAGACTTGTAGAAACTTTGTTGTTACTAAAGTCTCCACCAAACTCAAAGTCGATGATTGCTTTTACGGAACTATGTTTTACAGAAGCTTGAATCTCATTTATGGTATTTTTATCAATGTTTCTACATAGTGTAGTCTCTTCATCGCTAAACTTCAGAAAAGCGGCATCAGCAAATACTGCGCTCATAGAGCTGTCTAATAGAATATCATAAGTCTGGCTTTCGCTTTGGCCACTAGGAATGGCTTGGCTTAGTTTTTGAAAATCAATTGCCTCTTTCAATTTTTGTTCGAAAACGGAAGAAGTAGGTAAGTTGAAAAGCGTAACCAGAATAGAAATCCCTGCATAGAGTATTATAAACACAAACAAGGCGTCTATATATATCCTGTCAATTACATCTATGCTCAGTTTATTGGTGCTGGAAAAGTCGGTTAGGCTTACAAGGAAATGATAGACATAAATGCCCGACAAAAGGATGAAAAGGATGCTTTTCCACTTTTGTCTAAAATTTAAATAAGCAATCCATTTTAAATTGAAAGAAAGGATTAGCGAGAAGCCAGATAGAAAAATAAGAACCGTATTGAAATTGACCGTAAAAAATTTATTGCCGAAAAAATCGAAAATCAAACTTCCAAGCAATGCATATTCAAAAAAGCTCCACAGCTGCAATAAGTTTTTTGATTTTTGGTAAAGAATTAAACGTTTCCAAACCACAAAAGTGGACACTAAGAAAATGATGATTAATCCGACCAATATATGATAAAAGAAATTTATCGTGATTGGGTTTTGAGAGAAGGCACTGTTGGCAAATACGAAGAAGAAAAGCTTAATGACAAGGGAACCAATGGTGGTTACCAAGCCTGTAATGAATACTCTCCAAAGGAGGTCTAAAAAATTGATGCTGTCCGCCTTTGTGATTTGATACCTGTAAAAAACCAGCGTAGACAGAATAAATGTAGTAAGAAAAATCTGTGGTAAAATATCAGAAAGATTGACCTTGAGCTGGTATTTGGCGACAAATAAAGCGTAGAGATCAAAGAAAGCATAGAGCAGCCAGGATAGAAGTCCTGCCAGAAGGCTAAGTCTGATCTTGAGGTTTTGGGTCATTGAGGCTGCAAAAATACTCCACTGGGATCAAAATGGTGGGATCCTTTAGTTAATTAATGTGAAAGTCGCTGATGGCCTTGCAATACCCTGTAGGTAAACTTCCGGAATAGATTCGACTCATAGAAAGTTTCCTTTTTGAATACGATAAGGGACAATAATAGTATTGGCCCTTATCAGTATTGTGTTGTTATTTAATCTTACTATCTGCTGTAGTTTGGAGCTTCTCTTGTAATCATGATATCATGTGGATGACTTTCCGCCCAGCCGGCCGCTGAAATTTTGACAAACTTGGCCTCATGTAGCGCCTCAATTGTGCTTGCGCCGCAATATCCCATTCCGGCTTTCAAGCCTCCTGTGAGTTGGTATAATACCTCAGAAACAAGCCCTTTATACGGCACTCTTCCAACGATTCCTTCAGGCACTAGTTTCTTGATATCATCTTCAGCATCTTGAAAATATCTGTCTTTTGAACCTGTCTCCATGGCTTCTACCGAGCCCATGCCTCGATAAGTCTTGAATTTACGACCTTCATAAATGATCATTTCCCCAGGAGCCTCCTCTGTTCCTGCAAGTAATGAGCCAATCATAATACTACTTGCGCCTCCTGCGAGTGCTTTGACAACATCACCGGAAAAGCGAATGCCTCCATCTGCGATAATTGGAACTCCGGCTTTGGAAGCAGCCTTAGATGCTTCATGAACCGCAGAAAGTTGTGGAACACCCACACCTGCGACAATTCTTGTTGTGCAAATACTGCCGGGACCCACACCCACTTTAATGGCATCTGCACCAGCATCAATTAATGCTTGAGCGGCTTCATAAGTGCCAATGTTGCCAACAATGAGTTCAAGTTCAGGAAATTGTTTTTTGATATTTTTTGCAGCGTCTATCACCCCTTTTGAATGTCCGTGAGCCGTATCGATACTTACCACGTCAACACCTGCAATTCTCAAAGCTTGGATTCTATCCACCATGTCGGAGGTAACACCCACTGCAGCGCCTACACGTAATCTGCCGTATTCGTCTTTACAAGCATTAGGTCTGTCCTTGTTTTTGAGAATATCTTTGTAAGTGATTAACCCCGTCAGTATTCCTGATTTGTCAACTATGGGTAACTTTTCAATTTTATATTCTTGAAGTATCTCTTCTGCTTCTTTAAGGCCAACCTCTACGTCTGCGGTAATGAGGTTGTCCACGGTCATGATTTCCGAAATAGGCGTTGACATGTCTTTTTGAAACCTCAAATCTCTATTGGTTATGATACCAATTAGTTTTTTGTCAGCATCAATAACCGGAATCCCGCCGATTTTATTTTCTCTCATGATCTTCTCAGCATCACCAGCAGTGCTAAGGACATTAAGGGTAATTGGATCGAGAATCATTCCGGACTGTGACCTTTTAACTTTTCTAACCTGAGCCGCCTGTTGCTCAATGCTCATATTTTTATGTATGAAGCCAATACCGCCATCCAAAGCCATAGATATGGCCAATTTGTATTCTGTAACCGTATCCATTGCGGCGGAAACAAAAGGAATATTTAATCTGATATTTCTTGTGAGCTGCGAGCTTGTGTCAGTATCCCTTGGAAGGACTTCTGAGTAGCTTGGTAAAAGTAGCACATCATCATAGGTGAGTGCTTCAAAGAGGAATTTGTTGTTGTCGAGATTCATGCAAATAACTAGTTCTTATTTGCAGTGTAAAACTAGTTACTTCGATTAATAATTCACTAAATCTCAATAAATAAATCATTAAATCGAAAAGCTGCCCTTATTTTCGTGACAGTTTAATTCGATATACTATTAATTCTTATGAACGAAATCGTTGAAACGATTATTGAACAAGCTTCGAATTCTTCATGGCTGGAGGTTACTGCAGTAGTCTTTGGCCTCTTGAGTGTATGGTACTCCTTGAAGGAGAATATATTGGTATACCCTACCGGTATAATTAGTGTATTGATATATATCTACATTACCTATCAATATCAGCTTTATGGTGATATGGGGATCAATGGTTATTATTTTGTTATGAGTGTGTATGGATGGTACTATTGGACGAGCACGCAAAATGACGATGATCAGATACCGATTGCTCATATTTCTAAGCAAGAATCATTTATTAGTGCGGTCTTCTTTTTTGGGTCTTTTGGGCTACTTTCTTGGTTTTTGCAAGGCTTTACAAATAGTGATGTGCCTTATTGGGATGCTTTAACGACTTCACTTGCTTTAGTAGGCATGTGGTTGATGGCCAGAAAAAAAATAGAACATTGGTGGGCTTGGATACTTTGTGATATTATTTCTGTGCCGCTCTATTATGTCAAAGGCTTGCCTTATACCTCATTCCAATTTCTTGTATTTTCAATTTTGGCTATTTGGGGTTATTTCGAATGGAAGAGGAAGCTTCGTACTAGTCAAGCAGTAAGTTAGTACTTAGTTGCTCCCAAGCTTTGTTATAACAAATTCAAAGCGCGCTTCATTGAGTTTTCGCTCAGCGGACATTTCGTTTACAATGCTTTTGAGCAATTCATCTTGCCTTTCGAATCTCTTATCGATCTTTTCAAATCTCTTATCAATCTTTTCGAATCTCCTATCAACCTTTTCAAATCTCTTATCAACCTTCTCAAATCTTTCGTCGTTTTCTTCTAATCGGTGCAAAATAGAATTAACAACTTTGTTGTTTTCTCTAGTATACTCTCGGAGTTCTTGCATATCAGCCGTAAGTTTATCTACAGCCTTGAGCGTATTGCTCATTTGCTCTTCAAGTTGAGTGAAACGTTTTTTACCTTCCATGAATTAAAACTAAAAAAATTATACATTATATGCTACGAAAAATATGCGTTTTAGGTCCAGAATCAACAGGGAAAAGCGAGCTGTGTCAACACCTGTCAAGGATATACAATACTGAGTGGGTACCAGAATATGCTCGGTTTTATTTGGATCGATTAGGCAGACCATATGAACAAAGCGACTTAATCGAGATAGCGAAAGGCCAATTGATATGGGAAGATGACAAAGCAGAATATGCCAACAAATATCTTTTTTGTGACACAGATATGACTGTATTGGAAATATGGAGCAATCATAAATATGGACAAACTGATCCATGGATATTGAAAGAACTTCACGCTCGAGTTTATGATTTTTATCTCCTGACTAATATTGATATTCCCTGGCTGCCTGATCCACAAAGAGAAAACCCGAAAGACAGAAAATACTTTTTAAATTTATTTAAAACCAAACTTCAGGAACGCAACTTGCCATATGCCTTGGTATCGGGCATTGAAGACGCGCGTACGGCCTGTGCTAAAATGGCGATTGACGCATATTTTAAACAATAATAATTTTACTAAGTTTGTGGCTGTAAAGGGGTGCCTTTCTGCTGAACGCAGATGATATAAAGGCTGAGATCATACCCAATAACCTGATCCAGATAATGCTGGCGTAGGTAGTATGGTAACCGAAAGGGAAGTCCCCACTTTCCACATGGTTAATGGTTAATTATTAAGTCAAATGTTAAAGTTCAAATTAAGTGCCGTCGCACTTCTGTTTGCATGTATGAGTCATGCGCAATCTACTATTTCTGGAAAGGTCGTCAGTGAAAAGGGTGAAACCTTATTAGGCGCAAATGTGCAGTTGATAGAGTTAAACAAAATTACCACGACTGACATTGAAGGTAACTTTGTATTTTCCAATATTGAATCTGGTGTATATACTATAAAAGCTCAATATGTTGGTTTTTTTGATTTCTCAAAAGAATTGGACGTTGATGATGATCTCAAGATAGATATCGTATTAAAGGAAAATGCATTGCTGGATCAGGAGGTCATTGTTAATGCAACAAGAGCCAATGCCAAGTCGCCAACCACTTTCACGAATGTGTCTAATGAAGAAATCGAGGAAAGAAATTTGGGACAGGATTTGCCTATACTGCTTAAAATGACTCCTTCGGTAGTTACAACCTCAGATGCAGGAGCCGGAATTGGCTATACAGGTTTGCGTATTCGCGGATCGGATGCTACTCGAATAAATGTAACCATGAATGGCGTACCTGTCAATGACAGTGAGTCACATGGTGTTTTTTGGGTTAACATGCCAGATTTGGCCTCTTCCACTTCTGATATTCAAATTCAGCGAGGCGTAGGAACCTCATCTAATGGAGCAGCATCTTTTGGCGCTTCGGTTAATTTGCAAACTGATGGATTTTCACAAGATGCCTCTGCCTCACTTTCTACAAGTGTGGGGAGTTTTAATACAACCAAAATTAGCGCCGCATTAGAGTCTGGCATTTTAAATGATCATTGGAGTTTTCAGACTCGGTTTTCAAAGATTAATTCGGATGGATACATCGACCGATCGGCAGCAGATTTATGGTCTTACTATGTATCAGGAGGCTACAGAAGTGACAAAACCCTAATAAAAGCCATTGTTTTTGGCGGAAGAGAAGAAACGCAGCAGGCATGGTATGGCACCCCAGAGGCGAGACTAACCGGAGATCGGCAGGCTTTGCAGGATGTCATCGACTTAGGTGGAGAGTACTCAACACAAGCACAGATTGATAATTTACTTAATTCGGACCGGCGCTTTAATTACTATTTGTATGAAAATGAAGTGGATAATTATGCACAAGATCACTTCCAATTGCATTTAAGTCAGACGTTGACGGATAATCTTTATTTCACAGGAGCGCTTCATTACACCTATGGGCGGGGCTATTTTGAACAATTCAGGGAGGACGATGACTTTGCTAATTACAACTTAAGTAGCCTTACTGTAGATGGAGCTGAGGTATCTAGCGGAGATTTTATTAGAAGACGATGGCTAGACAATGACTTTTATGGATTCACTTATTCTTTAAATTATGAGCAAAATGATTTTTCAGCCGTTTTAGGTGGAGGATGGAATAAATATGATGGTGATCATTTTGGAGAGATTATCCAATCTGAATTTTTCGATATCAATACAATTCCTGATCGATATTATGATGGAGTTGGCGAGAAAACGGATTTTAATGTTTACCTAAAAGTTAATAAGCAATTTGGTAAACTTAATGCCTATGCAGATGCGCAATTAAGAATGATAGATTACGCAACTGTAGGTATTGATAATGACCTTACAGGCTATGATACGGGAGGTGATTTTACTTTTTTCAATCCAAAATTTGGTTTTACCTATCAGTTGCCTAAAAATACGTCCTTATATGCTTCTTACGCAGTGGCTAACAGAGAGCCGGTGAGGTCAGACTTTATTGATGCTCCCAATGGACAAACACCAGAGCACGAAACACTACATAATATTGAGGCTGGAATTAGAAAGTCTGGAACGAAATTTAGCTATCAAGCCAATTATTATTTGATGAACTATGAAAATCAATTGGTACTAACCGGAGCTTTAAACGACGTAGGTTCTTCTATTCGTACCAATGTGCCAAATAGTTATCGAACCGGTATAGAAATGGCAGGAACCTACAAGATAACCAATGCTATTACTTGGAGTGCGAATGCCACTTTCAGTCAAAACAAGATTGAGAACTTCAATGAAGTCTACTATGATTATGCTTATGAGGATGAACGCTTTGTGAGCGAAACGAGCTATCAAGAAACGGATATAAGTTTTTCGCCCAATGTAATCGTGGGTAGTGATATCAAGTATTCTGCTAATGGATTTACGGCTCAGCTATTTTCCAAATATGTAGGCAAGCAATACCTAGATAATACAAGTAATGAAAACCGAATTATTCCAAGTTATTTTATCAATGATGTGAGGTTAGCCTATGCCTTACCATTTGTGAAATCTCTCGATATAGATATTAATCTTTTGGTAAATAATATCCTAAATGTGTCATACGAAAACAACGGATATACTTGGGGATATCTTTTCGAAGGCAGCTTGTACCAACAAAACAACTACTACCCACAGGCAGGAATTAACTTCTTGGCTGGATTAAATATTCGAATTTAACTTTGTTTTATTGCTGTGCGAATGCCAACAATCTGTACTGATTGAGAATTGTTCGCACAGCATATTTTGCATCTTTCAAAAAGAAGGAAGATTCATTAAAAAGCCCACTGGCATACCCTTGCCAGATCACAGAATTGGTTCTTCTATCAAGAAAAACGATGAGCAGTGTACCATCATTGAGTTGTATTTTCTGTTCTCCGTAGCTTGCAGCTTTCACAGTTTCTATATCTTGTTCATCATCTTGTAATGGCCCATAAAGCTTGTTCCAGCTTTCTAAGTCAAGTTGCTGGTAGCTTTTAAAGCCCATATTATCGCCGTAAACTTTGTAGGAAATCAGAATATCTGGTCGCTTATCTTTTACCTTATACCCTTGGGTTTTCATTCGCTTTACGATTTCCTCTTTGATCATACGATCACTGATACCATTGAAATTGACCGTGTCCTTTGGAGTCATGAAACTGAAGGTTTTATAATTCGAAAAATCACCTCTGTAACTATAATCATAGTCGATAATAAATTCACGCTCGGCAATACAACTTGACAGGAGGATTGCGAAAATCAGTGGATATAGATTTTTCATATAAAAGACTTGTTTTCTGATAGTCTTCCTAATTTACTATCGAAAAGACACAAAGTGAAATGTCATCACATCATATTGTAAGAGATCAGCAGGAGCCGGCGTTAATTGTGGAAGATATTAGCGAATTCCCCATCAAAACATTAAACGAAATACTAGGGTGGTCACCAACAGTGGTTTGTCTGGAAAAAAGTATAATCCAGTTTGCAGCTTACGGATTAAAAATTGATCATCTCGTCGTTGATAAAACTTCCATGAACACCTTCGCTGAAATGCTCAGTTATCAATGGCCATTTCAGATACACGAAAAAATAAAACAGCCGCTTGTACAAGCCATTGAAATTCTTAATAAAAACGAACATACATCGATCAATGTCTTATGTAATTCGAGCTACTTATCGGAATTGATACAAGAGCTATTGCCCTTCCATGAAATTGATTTTTGTGTATTCACGGAAACCAAAAAAGTACTGCTTCATAAGAAGAGTGTTTTTAGTAAATGGTTTCCAAAAGGCTCCTTCTTAGGAGTGCAATCAATAGTGGAAAACACCTGCTTCAGTACTAAAGGGCTAGTCGATGATTTGAATAATAAAATGACCGATGTGTCTTACTTTTCTGAGGTAAAAGAGGATGGCAAAGTTTCGATAAGTGGATCAAATGTGCCCTTTATGATTTTTGAATCCTACAACTAGAAGATTTTTGGATCTCTACTTTTTAGAATTTTGAAGTTTATAGACTATCGTTTTTTGTCAAACTGTTCAAGTTGCAATCCAATACAAAAAATTCAAAGTAAGAATCAGGTCAAAAAAATGCTTTAAAATTTGGCGCTAATCATCCTATCCTTACCATTCAAGTCTTGGTGAACTTCAATAGTCTGGTAGTTTAAATCGGACAATAAAGCTGCTACTTCTTGCCCATAGTTCTCATGGATCTCAAAATATAATTGACCGTTGTTGAGTAAGTGCTTCCTTCCCAGCTGAGCAATTCTCCTGTAAAAAATTAAAGGATCTTCATTTGCTACAAAAAGTGCAATCTCAGGCTCATATTCCAGCACATTTTTGGACATCTTTTTCTTATCCGAAATTGGAATATATGGTGGATTACTTACGATGACGGTATATTTTTTTTCCAAGCCTTCTATGAGAATATCTTGTAACTGAAAATCAATATCTACTGCCAATTTTTCCGCATTCTTTCTAGCCACATCGAGTGCATCTCGCGATATATCTATGGCCGAAATTGTACTTTCTCGCAGTGACTTCTTCAATGCGATAGGAATACAACCTGAGCCTGTTCCAATATCGAGAATACTTGAAGGCTCTTTTGTGCTTTTAATTATGAGCTGAACCAACTCCTCTGTCTCAGGCCGTGGGATAAGGCAATGTTGATTGATCAAAAATTCATAGCCGAAAAATTGTGCTTTACCTACAATTTGCTGGATGGGCTCTTGATTCAAAAGCCGCTGTTGAATGTCGGCCATGATGCTTGTTTGCGTTTCATCAAGTTCAGGGTTTTTGGTCTGCCGGTCTATTCTGCTTATTCCAAGTGCGTCTTCAAATGCAATATTGATCAGCTGTTCGGCTTCACCAAGACCAAATATTTCGGTTATTGCTTCCACGGATTCTTTATAAATTGCCCTTGCATTTTTCACCTTGCAAACTTACCATCTTGTTAGACCAAAAATACATGCATCGTGCACTTCAACTGGCGAAACTGGGGTTAGGCAGAGTAAGCCCAAATCCCATGGTCGGTTGTGTGATCGTCAAAAACAACAAGATCATCGGAGAAGGGAATCATGAAAAATATGGAGAGGGACATGCAGAAGTCAATGCTGTCTATGCAATAAAAGATAAGTCTGATCTGGCAGGAAGCACTGTATATGTGACGCTTGAGCCATGTGCTCACTTTGGCAAAACGCCTCCATGTGCTCATCTTTTAGTTGATAGTAAAGTTAAGGAGGTGGTTATTTGTAACCATGACCCAAACCCTTTAGTGGCCGGTAAAGGAGTGAAAATACTTGAGGAGGCTGGAATTAAGGTTTTTTCTGGCGTACTCCAAGAGGAAGGAAAAAAATTGAATCGAAGGTTTTTGACTTTCTTTAATAAGGAGAGACCTTATGTGATTTTGAAATGGGCACAAACCGCAGATGGATTTGTTGCTCGTGAAAATTTCGATTCCAAGTGGATCTCTAATACAAGTGCTAGGCAGCTAGTACATAAATGGCGAGCGGAGGAACAGGCAATATTGGTTGGTACCAATACGGCTAAGCATGACAATCCATCTTTAACGACCCGAAATTGGTCTGGATCAAATCCGGTCAGAATAGTTTTGGATAGAAACCTTTGTCTAGAATCATCTTTGAACTTGTTTGATGGCGCTGTTCGCACAATAGTATTCAACGAACTAGAAAATAAAACGAGCCACAATCTGGAATATATTAAACTTCCTGTCCTATCACCTTTCTTGATTTTGAAAGCCCTTTTTGAGCGAAAGATACAATCAGTTTTCATAGAAGGAGGTAGTGCGACACTTCAAAGCTTCATAGATGCAGATTTGTGGGACGAAGCAAGGGTTTTCGAAAGTCAAACGACATTTAGCGCAGGTGTGAAATCACCTTTTTTGAAGGATCAACCCACGGAGACTTTTACCGTAGATACCAACGTACTAAAAATTTACCAAAACAATAGATAGCGAAAATGGCTGAAGAATTAAACGTAATTAGCTCGACCAACAAGGAAGAGGTATACCAATCATTGATTCCACAAATCAAGGCATTAATTTCCGGAGAAGAAGATTTGATTGCGAACTTGGCCAATATCTCCGCGGCACTAAAAACAGCGTTCAATCATTTATGGATAGGTTTTTATCTTGTAAAAGAGGAGGAATTGGTTCTTGGCCCCTTTCAAGGACCCATAGCTTGTACACGTATTAGAAAAGGAAAAGGCGTTTGCGGAACAGTTTGGCAGACAGGTAAAACGGAAATTGTACCAGATGTGGAGGCATTTCCTGGGCATATTGCTTGCAGCTCAGATTCCAAGTCTGAAATTGTGGTTCCAATAAAAAACCAAGAGGGAGTTGTGGTCGGTGTACTTGATATTGACAGTAATCAGTTAGACACATTCAATGCCATAGATCAAAAATATTTGGAGGATTTAATGGGAGCGGTTCATGTTTAAGCACTAATCAATCTCGTGCCACCAAGCATCATCAAGGATATCAGACGGTTTAAAAATGTCGCCAACTCTCGGAAAGCTAACGGGGAAGTTTTGTTTTTTTGCTTCAGCAGCGAATCTTTCTATCGGGTCTTTCCAGTGGTGTAAAGCGAGTGCAAAACCAGCCCAATGTACAGCCATTGCTTTTTTTACTCCTGCATCGATTGCCGCTTGAATACTTTCTTCGGGATACATATGAATCAGGTGCCAGAGTTCGTTGTATTGCCCACATTCCATAATGCCAAAATCAAACGGTACTAATCTCTTTCCAACTTCCTGGAAGTGCTTCCCATAACCACCGTCTCCGCTGAAATAAATATTTTCTACTGTCGATTTAAAAGCCCATCCGCCCCATAGCGACTTTGCTCGGTCGGATGTTCCCCGTCCTGAAAAATGTCTGGTTGGTGTAAAAGTGATGTCAATTCCACCAAATGGACGACTATCCCACCAATCAAACTCCGTAATGACGTCCTCAGAAATCCCCCACTTCTGCAAATGCCGTCCTATGCCGATCGCAACAAAATATTGTGCAGTTTTTCCTTTTAACTTTTCAATACTCGCCAAGTCCAGATGATCGTAATGATCGTGGGTCATTATCAACAGATCGATTTGCGGTAATTGATCAATAAGATCTAATGAGTTTTCTGAAAACCTTCTGGTTGAAAAAGGTGCAATAGGAGAGGCGTCCGGTCCAAGCATAGGATCGATTAATATGGTTTTACCATTCATCCGCATCAGCAAAACAGAATGGCCATACCAAATCATTTTGGCTGAGTTTGACTCAGCCATAAAAGCACTATGATCAAAGGCAACAATTGGAATTGGGTCTGCTGGCGTTCGACCATTTGTGTCAAAAAGCTGCTTGTAAACCAAGGAAGGCACATCCTTGAGCTTTATATCCATTTGGGTTTCTTCTAGATTAAGAAACTTGCCATTGGTCCAATTAACTGAAGACTCATAATTGACAAGTTTATCTTTGGTGATTTTCCCGCCAAACTGCTTGAGAAATTTTTTCATGGATATTATCAGGGTAAGGGTAAAAAAGGAGTACAATTAAGTCGCACTCCTTTAAGACGATTACTTTCGATAGTTATTTTTTTATAACCAGCGCTCCTGCAATCATGTCATGCAGTGCTTGTTTCTGTTCGGTAAAACCGGCAATGATAAAACCGATCATAAACAGCATCCCAGATAATATTTTAGCGAGCTGCCTGAGTAATGCTTTACTGAAAGTCAATTTATCTCCGGCCATATCAGTAACGATAAGACCGAGCACCATTTTGCCAAGCGTTGCTTGGTTATTGCTTGATTCCATGAAGGCATAGTAAAGCACTTGAATGATCAAGGCAATGAGAATGATGGCGCTCAATGCACTGACAAAAGCAGCAATGACAGCAAACATTTCTCCATCGCTCATGTCGTCCAAGTCAAAATCAAAGCCTGAAGCGGCTCCAAAACTGAGCCCGAAAACTCCCAAGACAGGTAGGACAACAAAACTTTGAATAATTTGAATAATAATGTAGTCGACAATGTAGGCCACAAATCTGAGCCAAAATCCGGCATATTCTTTCATAGTTTTTACGATTGGTTAAATGAAAGTTACATGGAGTAAGTGAAAAAAGCATGAAAAATCACCGAATCGAAAAATAAAGGCACTGAAGTTGAAATAGCATGGTGGTCAAATAAGGAAATAAAAAAAGCCACTCAAGTTATTGAGTGGCTGTACTATTCGTTTTTTGTAGTTATTTCAGTTTTGCGATTACCGTTTTCCCACCAAAAGACACTTGATTCATAGCCACTTTGATTTCGGCATCTAAAGGAAGATAAAGGTCGATCCTACTTCCGAAGCGAATAAATCCAAATTTTTCACCTTGAAATGTTGGCTTACCTTCTTGGCTGTAGAAGCAAATCCGTCGAGCGGCAGCTCCAGCGACCTGTCGCATAATGATTTCAATACCATTTTTCATTTTAATCCCAATGGTCGTGCGCTCATTATCCGTGCTTGACTTTGGATGCCACGCGACTAAGAATTTGCCAGGATGATATTTGAAATAAGAAATGATCCCGTCAATAGGACTTCTATTCACATGCACATTCAGCGGAGACATAAATATGGACACCTGAATTCGGCGATCTTTTAAGTATTCTGATTCGTCGGTCTCTTCAATAACAACAATCTTTCCATCGGCAGGAGCAAGGATTGTATCTCCAGATTTCATGACTTTTATATCTGGGTCACGAAAGAATCGAACAATAAGAATAAAAAACACAATACCAGCAATGGCCAAGAAAACCTGAACGAAGAGTATCGGAATGAGCCAGTAAAGAAACGCATACAACAAGGCCAGTATTACCAACGAAACAGGAATGATTTTTTTACCTTCTTTGTGAATATTCATTGTCAAAATTTAATGGAAAAAACCTCGCCTTAAAAACCGCCACGGAATTTATAGGTTTTGGCTACTTTATCAATGGCTACTATATATGCCGCAATCCTAAGCGATACGCCATATTCTTTAGCGGTGGCATATACTTTATCAAAGGCGGTTTTCATAATACGGTCGGACCTGCGGTTTACCCTTTCGGCCGTCCATTTGTAACCTAGGCGGTTTTGCACCCACTCAAAATAGGAGACTGTAACACCACCAGCATTCGCTAAAATATCTGGCACTGCCATTATACCTTTTTCATTGATGATGTCATCGGCTTTCGAAGAAGTAGGGCCATTGGCTCCTTCTACAATGAGTCTAGCCTTTATTTTATCAGCGTTATGCTTATTGATTACATCTTCAATAGCCGCGGGTACAATTACATCTACATCTAAGAAGAGAAGTTCGTCAGGGTCTATTTGCTCGGCACCTTCAAAACCTTCAAGACTTCCATTATTCTGTAGCCGGTATTCGTTCGCCAACTTAATGTCTATACCATTGCTATTATAATAAGCACCTGATAAGTCACTCACTGCCTTAATAGAAACTCCACGCTCAGCCAGCAACAAAGCTGCCCAAGAACCAACGTTTCCGAACCCTTGCACAGCGCAAGAAGCTTTGAATGGGTTAATTTTCAATCTTTCCATAGCGGCCATAGCGGAAATCATTACTCCACGGCCAGTCGCTTCAGTTCTTCCCAGTGAACCACCCAAAACGAGAGGTTTTCCGGTGACGACAGCATTTACCGTCATACCCTGAGCGCGCGAATACTGATCCATTAGCCAAGCCATTTCTCTAGGACCTGTTCCCATATCTGGCGCAGGAATGTCTTTATCTGGGCCAAATATTTCATGCATCGACTGAGTAAAAGAACGCGTGAGTCGTTCTATTTCGCCAGCCGACATTTGCCGAGGGTTACACTTTATTCCACCTTTGGCACCTCCATAGGGAATATCAACCACTGCGCATTTCCACGTCATCCAAGCGGCCAAAGCTTTCACTTCGTCCAAGTTTACTTCCATATCATACCTGATTCCACCTTTCGATGGTCCAAGGATATTGGAATGGATGACACGGTAGCCTTCAAAAACTTTGATGGATCCGTTATCCATTGTGACGGGTAGTGAAACAATGACTTGCTTGGTTGGGGATTTTAACACGTTGTAAATTTCGTCATCTAGCCCGAGGTGTTGAGCTGCGATATGAAATCTTGACATCATTGACTCGAAAGGATTGTCTTTGTCCTTAATTGGAGCCGGTTCAATGTAAGCCATAAGCTATAATGGGGTTATTGTTTATCGCGGCAAAGCTACGAGTTTCATGGCTATTTACTAGCTATTAAAATCGAATATTGAACTTATGATAATAAGCAACAGTGGTTTAAAAATACAGTACTTTTAATAAGGAGACTATCTGCTTTAGTCTTAGAAGAGTTTGAGAAAAACCACTACAAATGGAACTGCCAAAATCAGACTATCGAAGCGATCGAGAAACCCCCCATGTCCGGGAATAGAAGTGCCTGAGTCTTTTATAAGCATAGAGCGTTTAAATAATGATTCCACTAAATCGCCGTAGGTGCCTGTAACCACTACTATTATAGAAACGATAATCCATTCCCATAATATTAAGTCTGTACTCATTCGAGAAATGATGTAGGCAAATGTCAGCGCTGTTAGCGCTCCACCGATAAATCCCTCCCAAGATTTTTTAGGAGAGATTCTTAAAAAAAGTTTCCGTTTACCAAAAAATGTACCTGCAAAATAGGCACCAGTATCACTTGCCCAAATGATGAATAACAATCCCATTAAAATTTCATGGCTATATACTTCACTGTTGTACACGACAATATTCATCAATGCAAAGGGTATAGCAACGTAGGTTATACCTAAATAAAAGAAGGCAATATTGAGAAAAGGATTTTGGTCACTTTTCTTGTATAGCTTAATGACCAGACTTAAGGACGCAAGAGGAAATAAGGCGAAATAATAATTAGCACTTAAATGCTGCCGCTCAATAAAAAAGCTAAAGACAAACATTAATCCACCAACGAAAACACCTAATAATCTGACAGGCAAATAGTTTTGAAGCCTAACCAACCGATAAAATTCCCAAAGAGAGAATACGGCGATAGCAAAAAATACGAAAAAATACGTCCACTCGCCAATCAACAAGCTCGATACAATGATAACAACGCCTACTAGCGCTGAAAGTACTCTTTTCCTTAAATCTGAGAACTTATTCAAACTTGATGTCGTCGTTTATAATTTTAAGTGCTTTCATTACTTGATCAGGGGCTACTTGCACTTCATAATGCCCAAACTGATAATTTGAATCTTTTTTATTTACTAAGACTGGTTGGATCTCTTGATCTTCCAATACTGCACGTACAATTTCTGCTCTATATTCCAAGTTGTCTTGGTACACTTTCTGCCATTCACTCATGCTTTAATTTCTTAAAATAACTCCAAAATAAAAATAGTAAACCTCCAGAAACCAGTGTAAAACCAACAACAGTTGCTGCTGGTGGTGAGCTTGGATTGGCCATCGGGTTGTAATCTACTATTTCTTGCTTACTCAAATACAACATCGTAAGTGTAAATCCATTGTTGATAAAATGCGCAAACATGGCAATAGATAAGTGGCCTGACCAATAATATAAATAACCGAATAAAGCGCCGAGTAACATACGCGGCAAAAAGCCATAAAACTGCATATGAAATGCTGAAAATAGTATCGCGGATATCCAAATAGCGAAATGTATATTGCCTGTTGCCGATTTAAATAGGTTTTGAATTAAACCTCTGAAAAGTAGCTCTTCGCCAATACCAGGAATGATGGCAATGACTATTAAAGCGATTATAAATTCATAATCGTATTCGAAATCGGTCAGAAAAATAGTAAGATCCTCAAGTTGTGCTTCCTTGGCCATAGCCCATGACTCGAACCCAGATAGAAAATCTGGTAACTCCATTTTTTGATTCCATTCAATCACCACGCTATTTATGACCATAAAGCAAAGGGTAATGAATATTGTAATAATCAATGGCCGAATGAGGCTTTTATCGAAAGCGAAGTAGCTACCTAAGTTGTCATTTAAATGTCTTTTAATAAACAGTATCGGGACTATAATAAATGAACCAGCAGTAATAATCCCTTGAGTAATGATCAGTGGCATTCTTGCACCTTCCACATTCATAGGATCAGTCAGTAGCTTTTGTAAAGTCGCAAAATCGTAGAAAGGGAGTAGAATGGCTTGTGCCAAGAAAGTAAAAAGAAACAATGCACCAACCACATAGGCGGAGAGCATCAATAACAGCACCCATGTTGCGGTTGGTTTATCACCATGAGGAGTGTCTTGAAGGATATTCTGCATAATTGCCCTAAATTTACCGCAAAATTTAAGATTGAGCTGTGGTAAAAATTGGAAACATTGAGATTGGCGAATTTCCGCTTTTATTGGCACCTATGGAGGATGTAAGCGATCCGCCATTTCGTGCAGTGTGCAAGCAAAATGGTGCAGACTTGATGTATACGGAGTTTATTTCTTCCGAGGGATTGATTCGTAATGCAGAAAAAAGTGTCGAAAAGCTGGATATATACGACTATGAGAGGCCTATTGGGATCCAGATTTTTGGAGATAAAATAGACAGTATGCGCGAGGCTGCAGCCATCGCTGAAGCTGCAAATCCAGAATTGGTTGACATTAATTATGGTTGCCCTGTGAAAAAAGTAGCTTGTAAAGGAGCAGGAGCCGGCATTTTGCTTGACCTACCAAAGATGCAGCAAATGACTTCAGAAATAGTGAAAGCGGTAGCTAAGCCCGTAACTGTAAAAACACGATTGGGCTGGGATGATAATACAATCAAAATCTTGGAAGTTGCGAAGAGATTGCAAGATGTAGGGGTGCAGGCCTTAACAATTCATGGTCGAACCAGAAAGCAAATGTATAAGGGTGAAGCAGACTGGAGCTACATCTCAGAGGTCAAAAACCACCCTGATATACACATTCCTATTTTTGGAAATGGTGATATTGATTCGCCAGAAAAGGCGCTTGAATATAAAAATAAGTATGGTGTTGACGGCATCATGATTGGGCGTGCGGCGATTGGTTATCCTTGGATTTTTAATGAAATAAAGCATTTTCTTGAAACAGGGACACACCTGGCAAAGCCGACGCTCCAAGAACGAGTTGCGGTGGCTAAAAAACATCTTGATTTTTCGGTTGAATGGAAAGAGGGCCTCAAAGGAGTTTTTGAGATGAGGCGTCACTACACTAATTACTTTCGGGGTATTCCTCATTTTAAACCTTATCGCACGAGGCTAGTTGAATCCGACAGCTATGAGGAAATTGTCGGTATTCTGGAAGAAATTTCTGAGGAATTTGCTGATGTTGCGTTGGCTTAATTTCTATCCAAAAACAGAATGAACCCAAAATATCCATTGAAAGCATGGTTACTGCTTATTTTGCTTTCACTCATCTGGGGAAGCTCGTTTATACTTATCAAAAAAGCGCTGGTAGGTCTCTCACCATGGGAAGTAGGTTCCCTCAGAATATTTTTTGCATTCGTTGTATTATTTCCATTTGCGGTGCAAAAGATCAAAACAGTTCCAAAGGAAAAAATCAAATGGCTGATAGTTGTTGGCTTTTCGAGCACATTTTTACCCGCTTTTTTGTTTTCGGTAGCCCAAACTCAGGTAAATAGTGGTATCACGGGAGTACTCAATGCACTGGTTCCCATTTCAACGGTGGTCATTGGCTTTTTATTTTTCGGACAGTTGATTAGTCGGCAAACATTGATCGGTGTAATCCTTGGTTTCTTAGGAGCAGCAGGCTTGCTTTTGGCGGGGAGCAGCGGAAATTTGGCTAAAATCAATTTGTACGCCTTATTAATTGTCTTAGCAACTATGTTTTATGCGCTAAATGCCAACTTAGTCAAGTACAAGCTGAATGGATTGAAGCCTCTGGTAATTGCGAGCTGCTCCATGGTGGTTATTGGTGTTTTTGCTACGATTCACTTGGCGTTTTTCACTGAAATAGTTGATAAAATGTATCATGGTGGATATTGGGTTTATATCGGTTTTATCGGTACTCTTGGAATCATCGGTACGGCCATTGCCCTCGTTATATTTAATAAAATTGTAGAGTTGACTAATCCTGTTTTCACCACCTCGGTGACTTATTTCATCCCTTTGGTTGCTATTATTTGGGGTTTACTGGATGGTGAAAAGTTGAATGTTTACCATGGTGTAGGTATTCTTACAATTTTGATAGGCGTGTATATTGCTAATTCTAGCCGAGTCAAAAAAAAAGCTGACAATCGATGATTATCAGCTTCTTACTAATTATTTGCGAACATCAATTTTCTCGCTTTTTTATTTCAAGCTCTTTTAAGAATTTTTCAGCTTGCACCTTATTTTGAAATTCATAGACTTTGTGTACGCCATCATCATCGATCACATCAACCTTAACAACGTCTAATTTTGTGCTATTGATAGTAGCCATTGCAGAGGCATTTTTCTCTACATTTTTAGTTAAGCTCACCGTTTTACGCTTTACTCTTCCGCAATAACCGCACTTAAATTCTTTAAGTAACTCTCCATCTTGAAAGTCATTCGGTTCCGTAATAACTTCTTCTTTCTGTAGTTTCAAAGTTTGAAAACCACATCGATCACATTCGAAAGCAGCAAGATGACCTTTATATTTTTCAATCTGTGTTTCGCCAGTTTCTTCATCTATCCACACATCATAGTCAACAGAAAATGCATCTTCTTCTGCCTGCATACCTTCATCAAGGTAAGCATCTTCTTCATCTTCACTGAGTAATTTCATTGCATTACCCGTACGACTATTAATACGAGGAGAATAGCGTAGTTTTTTTAATTTTTTCTCTAAGGGTCCTGGATAATAATATCTGAATATTAGAAACATGATATAACCGTGTAACGTACCAGCACAGATCGCGATAAACATGCGGATAAAGAACCAAGCAGGACTAAGTTCAACAACATCGGGACTATTTGTATTAGCTATAAAAAAAATTCCTATACCGACAGCATAATTTGCTCTGAGATAATTTTTAATCTCAAATTCGCTAGCTAGTTCATATTTTTCCTTCATCCCTGATGTAAGGGCGTACCTTATTCTGTAAGTGATAAATATGATTAGCGCCACTCCTAAACTTGCGATAAAGGCGTAAAATGCCCCCTGATGCCACACTTCGAGGAAATCGATGTATCCTTGATTTTTCTCCATAATTCTATTCGACAATTAGATTTCTTTAAAGTTATATTCTCTTTTTAAAATAAAAAATATTCTTGCCCCTAACAAAACATTGTTTTATTTTATGCGAGTGGTATTTATCGGAGGAAATTTTGAATTTATTGATAGAAAATCGGTAAAAATTGATAACGCGTTCTATTTAATGATCAGCTGACAAAAGAGTTGTAAAATCAATTTTTGGAGTGGAATGTTCAATTGATTTTTGCGTAAAAGCCTCCACTTTATGACTGATTTTTCGCTCAACTTCAAAGCACAGAACAAACAGCGCTAGTATTAGAAAAAATGTGATTGTTTTATTCCAGTTCATAGACCTTGGCCAGACTTGTTTAAATTATACTGTGGAGATGAGGATAGTTTGACATAAGTTGCATTTCAAGAATAAATACCTACTTAAAATTGAATAGTTACATCTTACCTTCACGATTCGATAAGAAATTCAGTTTTTTTCATTATTATTCAAAAAAAAATTTATGATTAAGACAGATGCTTCACCTAAAAGACTAACCCCTAAGACTGTAAAAGACACTTTACTAGTGGAAATAGCGTGGGAAGTGTTGAATCAAGTAGGGGGAATCTATACCGTAATCAGGTCTAAAGTACCCACAGTGTCCCCAAAATGGGAAGAGAACTATTGCTTGGTAGGGCCATATATGCCCGGAAATGTGGCTGCCGAATTTGAACCCGATGAAGAGCTTTCAGGTCCTTTTGGTGAGACGGTGCAGCGAATGCGTGATCTAGGTTATGGTGTCCACTATGGTGTTTGGCTCGTTTCTGGTCGACCTAAAGTTGTTCTTTTTGACCTGGGGTCGGTAATGTATAAACTCGGAGAGATCAAATACCTGCTATGGGAGCACCACGGCATATCCACACCAAGTGATGATGCTTTGCTAAATGATGTACTTGCATTCGGCGAGATGGTCAGAATTTTCTTGAAAGAGCTAGCTGATGTATCGAAAGAAAAAAAGGTACTCGCACATTTCCATGAATGGATGGCAGCATCAGGACTGCCTGATTTGAGAAGAGAAAATGTGGACGTCAAAACCATCTTTACCACGCATGCTACACTTCTAGGTCGTTACTTGGCGATGAATGACCCTGAGTTTTATGACCACCTTCCGTTTATTGATTGGCAAAAGGAAGCGCAGCACTTCAACATAGAAGCGAACGCTACTATCGAACGTGCCGCCGCACATGGCGCACATATATTTACTACGGTAAGTGAAGTTACCGCTCGCGAATGCAGGCAACTTCTAGGTAGAAATCCTGACGTGCTATTACCTAATGGAATCAACAATCAGCGCTTTGAGGCACTCCATGAATTTCAGAATCTTCATCTGAAGTATAAAAATAAAATTCATGACTTTACAATTTCACATTTCTTCAATAACCACACTTTTGATTTAGGGAAAACTTTGTACTTCTTCACTTCAGGAAGATATGAATACCTCAATAAGGGTTATGATATGACCTTAGAAGCTTTAGCTAGGCTAAACCACAGGTTGAAAACAGAGAAATCTGATATTACTGTGGTCATGTTTTTTGTTACCAAAAGGCCTTATTACTCCGTAAACCCTGAAATACTGGAATCAAAAGCAGTACTGGAAGAGCTTCGCCAAACCATTGAGGCTATTAAGAATCAAGTCGGTGAGAGGTTACTGTTTGATGCAATGGCAAGACCAGATGGGCGCTTGCCGGAGTTGAATCAATATGTCGATGATTATTGGCGCTTAAGGTACCGAAGGACGCTACAATCTTGGAAATCAAATAATCTGCCTCCGATAGTCACACATAATCTTCATGACGATAGCAACGATGAAATTCTTAATTATTTAAGAAATGCGAATTTGTTAAATCATGAGAGTGACAGGGTTAAAATCGTCTATCACCCGGATTTCATCAATTATACTAATCCCCTTTTTGGAATGGACTATGGCCAATTTGTCAGGGGATGTCATTTAGGTGTTTTTCCTTCATATTACGAGCCTTGGGGATATACTCCATTAGAATGCATAGCAAGTGGTGTGCCTACAATCACCAGTGACTTGGCTGGCTTTGGTGATTATGTTAGTGACAATGTGCCTGATCACAACAAGCGCGGAATATATTTGGTAAAACGGCATCAAAAGTCTTTTGATGAAGCCGCAGGGGCATTAATGAATAGAATGCTAAACTACGTTAAACTATCTAGGCGTGAGAGAATAGACTTAAGAAACAGAACAGAAAGTAGCTCATCTTTATTTGATTGGTCTAACCTCAACAAATACTACGATCAAGCATACTTGCAGGCGCTAAATCAATAGTATTTTCTTGTTTGTTTCTACAAATGAAGCGGTTCAATTAACTAATTGAGCCGCTTCATCTAGCACAGTCATCGCTTCGTTCAATATCTCATTTTGTTCGTTGAAAATGGGATAGAACCCATCGTTCTGCCAAATGTTCCGAGCAATATATGCTTTAGTGTAAATTTTTAAGAGCCGCTTTGACTTGTCAAAGTCCTTTTTGTTGTACTTAATGCCGTTTTCTTTTCCTATGTTGATAAGCTCTTGAAACATAGCGTCTGTTACTTCAAAATCACGGCGAAAGGTCTCGTAAGATATATTGTCCAAAGTCTCTTTATTGTCATTGTAGTATTTTAAGCAGAACTCAGACATAGTGTTAGTATTAAAAAGCCTGCTTAGAAGCCGGGTGTTGCCTACGGTATCCAGCGGCACGAAATAGTCTGGCATGATACCGCCTCCACCATACACTTCTCTGCCTGCATCTGTTTTAAAAATAAGGCTATCATTAAACTTTATACTATCGGAACTGTACATTTCGCCGCTTTTAAAACGCTGAAAATATTCTAACTGATAGTCTTCAATGCCAGAATCGTAGGGTTTTTGAATACTGCGCCCACTTGGAGTGTAATACCGAGATATGGTCAATCTCATGGCTGACCCATCAGTAAGTGATATAGGTAGCTGCACCAGCCCCTTTCCAAAAGAACGACGGCCAACGACGATGGCTCGATCATGATCCTGTAGTGCGCCAGCTACTATTTCTGAAGCTGAAGCTGAACCTTCATCGATAAGTACCACGATGGGACCGTCCTCGAATTCACCTTTTCTTTTAGATACATATTGTGTGTTGTGTCTGCTTTCCTTTCCCTTGGTATAAACGATCATCTGATCATCTTTGAGAAATTCATCGGCTATTTTAACTGCAGGATCCATGTAACCGCCAGGGTTGCTCGTCAAATCCAATATGAGCTTGGTCATGCCTTGCGACTGAAGCTTACGCAAAGATTTTTGAAACTCCTCATAAGTCGTTGCGGAAAATCTATTGATTTTGATATAACCAACATCATCTGAAGCCATGTAGGCTACATCAACTGAAAATTGAGGAATTACATCTCGTTCGATGGTGTAATACATCAGTTCAATTTCTCCTTTTCTTTTAATAAGTACTTCTACCTCTGATCCTTTTTCGCCGCGAAGCATTGTGATGACATCACGATTGGTAATGTTCGTTCCGGCGACATTTTTCCCATCTACTTCAATAATCTTATCACCAGGCCGAATACCTAACGCTTCTGAAGGACCTCCACTGAGAGGAGTTACCACATGGATGGTATCTTTAAATATGTTGAATTCAACACCAATTCCTTCGAATTTACCTTGTAGTTGAGATTGGCTCATTTCCAAATCTTCTTTTGGAATATAGATTGTGTGCGGATCCAGTTTTGTCAGCATTTCTACTACTGCAGTTTCTACAAGCTCTTCAGTATCCACTTCGTCTACATAATCATTTTCGATGTAAGAAATAACCTGTCGAAATTTCTGAAAAGATGAATAGATTCGGTCTGATCCGTTAGTTTTTCCACCAGCCATATTGGCTCCAATGAATATTCCCAGAGCGATGGCTAAAACAACGTAGATAGGTAATTTGAGGTCTTTATTGCTATTCTCAGTCAAAATATATTATTTGATTTTTTATCGTTTTGGAATTGAATTTTTAGGTCATTTATCCATAAGCCACAAATATGCACGTAAAATTCGCGTTAATTTATAAATCAATTTTTTGAACGATCTGTTGTAGAACGTATACAATACAAAATCGTTTCTATTTATATTTGATTTTGCTAATGAAAGTGTTTAACCGAACTATATCATCTATTGTTGACGAGAATTATATTTATGCTCGCGCTTTAAGTTGTTTGGGCATTGATTTTTATGTCAATCCAAACAGGCTTTTGGGTGACATTTGTAAGGAAAAGGGGTTAGATAGGGAGAAAGTAGTCAACAGTTTTTATGCTTTTGATCAAACCAATCGGGTTTCCTTGAAAACGCTAGAAGATTATCCCCTAGAAATTTTAATGCAATATCTGAGGCATTCCCACCATCTATTCATCAAGGATCGATTGCCATATATTTCTAGGTTATTACAAGCCTATAGCCAAGAACATGATCTCAAAACAATTTTCCCAGATTTTGTTGAGGAGTTTATAGATCACATATACAAAGAGGAAGACGAGCTATTTGGAAGAGTGGAAACTTTGCTAAAAATAGACCAGAATAAAATTAATAATCCAAGTGCCTTTTGGATCGAAAATGCTGGTCTGTCTATTTGCAGGTCACATCTCGAGCATGAAGAAGAAGACGAGCTGAATGGCCTTCGTGAGCTTATTGAAGAAAATGTTGCCGACAATATCCATTGGAGAGTGATTGTATCCGAGTTAAAAGCCTTTGATAGAGAAATGCTCTACCATGCGCAAATTGAGAATAAAATCTTTTTCCCCAAGGCCATCCAATTGGAATCAAGAGTTAAAACAAATATGACTTGGCTCATTATGCAGAACTAATGGCGCGCGTATTGGCCATAGACTATGGAGCAAAACGTTCGGGGATTGCCGTGACAGATCCACTACGAATGATCGCTTCTCCTCACACTACTGTGCCTACGCATGAATTAATGAAATATCTGAAAGATTACTTTCAAAAAGAAGAGGTAAGCGAGGTGGTTTTTGGCATGCCAAAACAGCTTGATGGAAGTGATACAAACGCAACTTCATTAGTAAACGCCGCTATTAACAGATTTAAAAAGTTATTTCCAAATATGCTGTTATTTTTGCACGATGAAAGGTTTACATCTAAAATGGCCTTAGATGCGATGATAGCTGGAGGAACCTCGAAAAAAACAAGAAGAGATAAGGGCAATATCGACAAGGTAAGTGCCGCGATAATATTACAATCCTATTTAGAAGCAAATTCATGATTTATCCTATAGTCTTATTTGGTGATGTTGTGCTTAGAAAAAAAGCCCTTGATATTCCCGTAGGAGAAGATATAAAGCAGTTGGTCGCTGACATGTTCGAAACGATGCATGCTGCGAGTGGTGTAGGTTTGGCGGCACCACAAATTGGTAAGTCGGTTCGAGTATTTATTATAGATAGTTCACCGATGGAGGATAAAGGAGTTGAAGGCCTAGTGAGGGCTTTTGTGAATCCTCAAATCTTAGATGAACAGGGTGAAGAATGGCCTTTTGAAGAAGGTTGTTTGAGTATTCCCGGTATTCGTGAAGAGGTAAAGCGGCAATCAAATATCAGGATAAAGTATTTTGATGAGAATTGGACCGAATATGAGGAGTCTTACGATGATATCAGAGCTAGAATAATACAGCATGAATACGATCACATTGAGGGAGTACTTTTTACCGATCATATTTCACCTTTTAAGAAAAGACTGATAAAAAGTAAATTATCCAATATTAGTAAAGGAAAGAAAATCGATACCGATTATCGAGTAAAGCTTCCATCGAAAAGATGAAGGAAGAATTGAATGTAGCCCTTATTCAGTCGGATCTTTATTGGGAGAAGGTGGATGCCAACCTGGCTATGTTCGAGGAGAAAATTTGGCAGATTGAGCATGCTGATTTAATCATACTTCCCGAAATGTTTACTACGGGATTTTCCACAAAACCACAAGGTATATCAGAGCCAGTCAATGGGCATACACTAAGGTGGATGAAGCAAATGGCTGCTCAGACCAAAGCAGTCATTATTGGCTCCTACATTGTGAAAGAGCATCCACATTTTTTTAACAGATGTTATGTTGTATTTCCTGATGGACGTGCTGAGCATTATGATAAAAAACACCTCTTTGCGCTAGCCGGAGAGGATCAACATTTTAAGGCAGGAGATAGAAAACTGGTGATAGATGTGCTTGGCTGGAACGTTTGCCCATTAATCTGCTACGATTTGAGATTTCCTGTTTGGAGTCGAGCCGTGGCTCATGAATATGACCTGCTCATTTACATTGCCAATTGGCCAATTCCAAGAATCAATGCCTGGGATACTTTACTTACTGCCAGAGCTATTGAAAACCAGAGCTATTGTATCGGTGTGAATAGAGTTGGAATCGATGGCGTAAATGCGGAGTACAATGGTCACTCTGGATTGTATGATTACTCTGGGGAACGATTATTATTTTCTGAAACCGAAGACATCCTTCAAACTTCAATTAGTAAAACTAAGTTAGCGTCATTTAGGACAAAGTTTCCGTTTCAAAAAGAGTCTGATCCATTCCTATTCAGCTGAGCACACGTTTGATTAGTGCACTTTCATCATTGAACTGCTCTCCTTTGAGCATTTTCAAAAAAGGCAATATTTGCCGAATAGGATTTATACAAAAAAGTGTGGTGTTGGGCTTCCTTACAGTTTGATTCAAAATTTTACTGATAAGCCCATTTGAATCACCTTTCGCCTCATCCACTACGATTACCAAGACTTCAGCGTCTTTGATGAATTTTGAGGCATGACTCATCGAAATACCGTCTGAAAAATTATCTAAGACCAATAGGTTTTCAGCATTTATCCTTTTTTTTAGCGCCATTTCAAGCGTAGATTCAAAAGTATAGTTATTGCTATTTTCGATAGATTGCAGCAATAGATATTGATTTTTTTTAGTCATTGAAAAGATTGGATCAAACCCCTTAACATGGATAATTTTATTGAGTTCTTATATTCAAAGTTTCTTCAAAGTAATGGTGTTTCTATTGATACCCGTACCATTGAACCAGAAAACCTTTTTTTTGCGATCAGTGGCCCCAACTTTGATGCTAATCGCTTTGCTAAGGAGGCTTTGCAAAAAGGTGCGTCATTTGCGGTAGTTGACAATGAAAAGTATGCACAAGATCCAAGGATAATCTTGGCACCAAATGCGCAAGTTGCTTTGCAAGAACTTTCCATATTTCATAGAAGTCGTTTCAAACGGCGAGTGCTTGGCATCACAGGCTCCAATGGAAAAACGACGACCAAGGAGCTTATTCACACAGTGCTCAGCCAAAAATATATTGTGCACGCCACACTTGGAAATTATAATAATCACTTAGGTGTTCCATTGACACTCTTGCATATCCACCCTCAGGTAGAAGTGGCCATTATTGAAATGGGCGCCAATCATGTAGGAGAAATAGCTCAACTTTCTTCCTATGCTAACCCAACTCATGGTCTCATTACGAACATTGGAGAGGCTCACACCGAAACTTTTGGTGGAATCGAAGGCGTGCTCAGGGGCAAGTCAGAATTATTTGATCACCTAAGAAAAAATGGAGGCATTCCATTTATTAATTTGAACGATCCACGCTTAGCTCATATGGAGCGTAGGTTTAAGGAGCGTATTGGTTTTCCAAGTGCTGATCTACACTTCGAAAAGGCAGATCCTTATATTCAATTTAGCTTAGCAGGACAAAGTCATGTAACGAGTTTGGTTGGCGCTTACAACTTTGGGAATATTGCCGCAGCTGTAGCTGTTGGTCGATGCTTTGAAGTGCCAGATGAAAAAATAGTTGAGGCAGTTTGTGGATATGTGCCAGCCAACCAGCGCTCCGAAGTAGTAAAAAAAGGGTCAAATACGATCATACTTGATGCTTATAATGCAAACCCAACATCTATGGTTGCAGCCATAAATAGTTTTGCAAAAATGACGGGAAAGAAACTTGCCATACTCGGAGACATGAATGAGGTGGCTGATAGTGAGACCAAGCATAGAGAGCTAGGCCAGCTGTTACAAGCGGAATTGATAGATGAAGTCTGGCTGTGTGGCGCTCAGATGAAGCACGCGATAAATGCTAAGTCCACTCACTTTAACTCTTTGGAAGAACTTATGGAACACATAGCTAAATCAGAGATTTCTAATACGAATATTCTAATTAAAGCCTCGAGGAGTTTAAGGTTGGAAAAAGTTTTAGATAAAATAAGGTAACATGAATTTAGAGAAGTCGATGGCTTTTTTGCGCCAGTTAAATCAGAACAACTCAAAAGAGTGGATGGATGAAAACAAGTCTATATATAATGAGGCTAAGCTGGAGTTTTTGGAATTTGTAGCTAGAGTTATCACCGAAGTTTCAAATTTTGATCCGACAATCGAAAGTGCCGAGCCGAAGAAATCTATATTTCGAATTAATCGAGATGTCAGGTTTAGCAAAAACAAGCAACCGTACAAGAATAATTTTGGAATGGCACTGGCCGAAGGAGGAAGAAATTCTGGAAATCCAATATACTATTTTCATTTGCAGCCTCATGGAGAATCAATGGTAGCTGGGGGCATTTATCAGCCTGAAGCGGAAGTATTAAAAAAAATCCGTCAGGAAATCGACTACAATCCACATGACCTGAAAGCGGTCATTGAAAAAACCACGTTTAGAGAAGAATTTGGTGCTTTGGCTGGGGAGAAACTAAAATTAGCACCCAAAGGATATCCTAAAGATCACCCCAATGTCGAATTGTTAAAGCACAAAAGTTTTGTGGGTATTCGAAAGCTCAATGATAAGCAAATCGCTAGTTCTTCGTTAATTTCAGAGGTTTCAAAGGCATTTGAAGCGGTTTATCCGCTGAATCAATATTTATCTGTAGCAATCAGTTGAAATAATCATCAAAAATGTTGGAAGGAAAGTAAACTATGCTATTTTTGCAATCCGATTTTCAGGGCGCTTAGCTCAGTTGGTTCAGAGCACCTCGTTTACACCGAGGGGGTCGGGGGTTCGAATCCCTCAGCGCCCACCATTATTAACCCAACTTTTAGTTGGGTTTTTTTATGCCCAATAACTAGAAGACACAGACTTATTCTAAAATATTAAAAGTTAGATTTCTATGAATGCTTTTTATGGGATTTCTTGAATTACCACTAACTTTCGACTAAAACTAACTTGAAACGCCTACTTATTCTGCTTACGAAACCTCACCAGTGAAACCAACAATTGATATATGAAAAACTCAATATTCATATTCTTGCTGATTACCGGAATTTTTATTTCCTGTCAGCCCACATCCCAGAACAAAGAAGAAGGATACGTTCCGGTCAATGATAAAGTAAGATTAACATCTTTTCCTTATGCCGCTCCTGATCCTGTAAATGGACAAGTCTACGGTTTGGTCGAGCTTGGAGGCTCTGGTTTTAATTCTTTTATCATTGAAAAGGACGAAGCTGACCGCTGGAAAATGGTGAAATCTAATTATGGAGTGAGTAAAGTTCTTGAAAATGAACTAGATGAAGAGGCAATAAAGAAAGGTCTGGCGGAATACGTTGACCAAATGCTGGCACAAGGCGTCAAAAAAGATTTTGTGTATTTTATACAAAGCAGTACCGCTTCTAAAGACAAAAAGGTGCAAGCGCTTGATACGATTTTAAGAGAGATGGGCTACAATGTAGTCATAGTCGATGTAGCTCAAGAAGCTGAATATGCTTTTTTTTCAACCATGCCTAAGGAGTTTCAAGAGGAAGCATTTGTAGTAGATATTGGCTCGGGAAATACTAAAATATCTTGGCTTGAAGAGGGCGTTGTTGTTTCCAGAGATGCGCCAGGATCAAAATACTACCAACGTGAATTGAATGATTCGGCTGTTTACAATCAAGTGTACGATATCGTCACTTCTGTTCCAGCAGATAAAAGAAAAAAATGTTTCATGATTGGAGGTGTGCCATTTAGCTTGGCTTCTGAAAATCAGGAATTCGCAGAACAATACACCGTGCTTAACGAGCCAACTTCTTATGTGACAGAAGATGCTAAAGTGTTTTCAGGATTAAATATTTACAAAGCCGTATCAGATGCGGCTCCTGAAGCAGAAGGGTTTATATTTGATTGGTACGGCAATTTTACCATTGGCTATTTATTGCAGGGGCTATAGTCTGACTTCATGCTTCAGTTATTTGAAGCTTGTTTTGGTTTTTTTTATTTCTGCTCGTTCAGTTTTCTTTAGCATTTCTTTTCACCAAATAGATAGAAACCTATGCGAAAAATAAAGTGGGGGATTTTAGGACCAGGAATTATAGCCAGTAAGTTTGTTGGAGATTTACAATGGACTTCACTGGCAGAATGTGATGCTGTAGCGTCCCGATCGAAAAATCGAGCCGAGGAGTTTGCGAAAGAATTCGGTATAAGGAAAAGCTATGACGATTATGATGCTTTGTTTAGCGATGAGGAAATAGATGCGATTTATATCGCAACGCCTCATTCTTTTCACAAAGAGCAAGTCATAGCGGCTTTGAGCGCAGGAAAGCATGTGCTTTGTGAAAAACCAATCACAATTAGTAAATCTGATCTTGAGGAAATAATAAGTATAGCGGCAAGTAAGCGGCTATATTTGGCAGAAGGGATGTGGACCTATTTTTTGCCGGCCGTACAGAAGGCAAAGCAGTGGGTGGATGAAGGAAGACTGGGCAAAATACTCCATTTAAAATCTGAGTTTGCTTATCCTGTCCCTTTTGATCCGAAAGGAAGAATGTATAATCCCGAGCTCGCTGGAGGCGTATTATGGGATATGGGAATCTATAATATTGCTATTTCCAAGTTGTTTCTAGGCTCAGAGGTCAAACAACTTACGGTAAATTCGTCCCTAGCAGAAACGGGTGTTGATAACGATGTGGTGACTCATTTTCATGTTGGGGAAGCACAGGCTCATCTGCACAGCTCATTTCGTTGTAAGCTCCAGAATAATACGGTGATCATTGGAGAAAAAGGATTTATTGTACTACCTGAATTCTGGCAAGCAAAAGAGTGTAGGCTTTATTTAGGAGACCAATTGGAAGAAACATTTATCGACAAGCGAAAAGGTCATGGCTTTGAATTTGAGATTGATGCTGTGAGTAAAGATATTTTGGATGGCCAATTAGAATCGAGGGTTGTTTCACATCAAACCAGTTTGCATTTTCAGACTGTGATGGATCACATTCGCGCCACTTTCGTTTGATTATTGAATAGAAATTCTCAGAATTATTTACTCGAGCTATCCCTTACAATGATATTCGTCTGGAGAATATGCGTTTCCGGTTTCATCACGTAAGGGTTTTTGATGTCTTTCAAAAGAAGTTCTGCTGCTTTTGTACCCATTTCATAACCTGGCTGATCAACGGTACTGATGGACGGTTCGTATAGACTAGAAATAGACCAATTACTAAAACCAATAACTGCCACATCTCTAGGAATACTTTTGCCTGCTGCTTTGAAATTTTTTATGGCAGACAATGCTAGCATATCCGTACCTGCAAATAGGCCATCTATGCTGTCTAGGCCAGTTAGTTCTTTGGAAGACACAAGTCCGTCTTCAAATGATCCCGTTTCACAGTGAACAATCCATTGGTCGTCTGTATTTAAACCAGACTCAGAAAGCGCTTTGATATAACCAGCATATCTGTTCTGATTGATTTGAAGTGAGAAAGGGCCGCCCAAATACGCAATATTTTCACAGCCCTGTGATATCAAATGCTTTGTAGCTCTATATCCAGCATCAAAGTCATCAATCAAGATTTTATGACTTTCCACTGCTTTACAGACACAATCAAAAAATACAATAGGAATACCTCTGTCAGTGAAATCAATAAAGTGTTCGTAATTTTTGGTCTCCTTGGACATGCACGCCAGCAGGCCGTCGATTCTTCCATTGATCAAGGCCTTTGAATCCGAAACTTCACGCTCGTATGACTCATTACTTGAGCAGATAATAACATTATATTTTTGACTGTAAGCTACATCTTCGATACCTCTTATTACTGAGGCAAAAAACTCATGAACCAGCTGTGGTATGATAATACCTATAGTATTGGTCTTATTATTCTTGAGGCTTAAAGCCGTAAAATTTGGTGAATAGTTATATTTTTTCGCCAGGTCTTGCACTGCTTTTCTTGTCGAGGCTTTCACCAAAGGATTGTCAGCCAAAGCTCGGGAAACGGTAGAAATAGAAACTTCAAGTTCCTTTGCAATGTCTTTGATTGTGACTGGGGCGTTTTTCATAATTATACTAAAGTACTGCTTTCTCTTATGATCAGTTCGGTCTGTAAAATTACTGATTCATTTTTCTCATCAGGATTGTTGATGTGTCTGATTAGAATTTCGGATGCCTTAAGGCCCATTTCATAACCAGGTTGATCTACGGTGCTAATGGAAGGTTCGTAAAGACTAGAGATGGACCAATTACTAAAACCGACAACAGCAATGTCTTTGGGTATTTGAAGCCCCTGAGCTTTCATGTTTTTAATTGCGCCTACTGCCAACATGTCTGTAGAAGCAAATAGGCCATCGATTTCATTTTTCTTGATGAGATCGGTCGTGCTTTCTTTTCCGCTCTCAAAGTCTTCAGCTTCACAATGTACGATCCAATCCTTTTGGGTCTTCAAACCCGCCTCCGATAAAGCTTTTGAATATCCGGCAAGTCTATCCTTATTGATGTTCAAGTTTTTTGAACCGCCTACATAGGCGATGCTTTTTCGTCCTATGTCGATTAGATGTTTTACTGCTTGGTATGCTGCATTGTAATCATCAATTTCAACTTTTGAAGTCTCACTGATATCACTGGTGCGATCAAAAAACACTATTGGAATGCCTCTTTCTTTGAATTCTATAAAATGAGCAAGGTCATTGGTGTCCCTAGAAATACAGGCCAATAATCCATCGACACGCCCCGAAAGCAGTGCTTTCGCGTCCAATACTTCTCTTTCATAAGATTCATGGCTTGAGCAGATAATAACATTGTAGCCTTGGCTATAAGCATAATCTTCAATGCCCCTAATTACAAGAGCAAAAAACTCATGGACTATTTGTGGAATTATTATCCCTATGGTGTTGGTTTTGTTACTTCTTAAGCTAAGCGCTGTGAAGTTTGGCTGATAGTGATACTTCTTGGCAAGTTCTTTTACCGCAGCTTTGGTGGCAGGTTTTACTAATGGGTTGTCTGCCAAAGCTCTCGAAACGGTCGAAGTAGAAATGTTTAGTTCTTGGGCAATGTCTTTAATCGTAACGGATCCTTTTTTTATAATGCTCATGATGTTCTGATCGACTGATTTTAGGCCTCTAATGATTCACTGGCGAGCAACGAAGTTTAACAATAAAAATGATACTATAAAATTACTATTTGAAATTACTTTAATCCATTAAAAAACATGTGTTTAAGCGTTGAAAATTTGGGATTTAGCATCACTTTTTGAGTGGGAATATTTGCTCTGAAATATTCTTAGAATAGTCATACTTTATTAATTCGAAAATATACTATGTTCTGCAAACGATTGCAATTTCATTATTATCAAAAACCCTTCCTTTTTATTAGAAATCATTTTTAAAATTCTCTTAATTTCTCTTTATTGGATGTTGAATTGGTACATTATAGTTCCATTCATAGTTCATTAAGTAAATAAGTTTAGGTAACAAATTGTAATAGTATGAAGAAGTATTTACTATTTGGATTAGCGTTGTTTTTCGCCTCATCACTATGGGCGCAAGAGCGGACGGTAACCGGTACAGTGACAGATGCAGAAACAGGTGAATCTGTTCCTGGAGCTAACGTAGTTGAGAAAGGAACTACCAATGGTACAATCACAGATTTTGATGGAAACTATAAGGTGTCTGTCGGTGATAATGCTACATTGGTATTCTCATTCGTTGGTTATGCACCTCAAGAAGTTGAGGTTGGTGCAAGAGGCGTTATTGACGTTTCTCTTGATTTAGATGTACAGTCTCTTTCAGAGGTTGTCGTTGTGGGATACGGAACACAGGAGAAAAAAGAAATCACCAGCGCTGTAGCTAGCATAAGTGCTGAAGATTTTAACCAAGGTACGGTCAACGATCCTGTTCAACTTTTACAAGGTAAGGTTGCTGGATTAAACATTTCAAGACCTGGAGGAAATCCGAACGGCGCGTTTAACGTGCGATTACGTGGGGTTTCAACTGTAGGAGCAAATACTGAGCCTTTGGTAGTTATTGATGGTGTGATCGGAGGTTCTCTTAATACAGTGGATCCAAATGATATTGCCTCTATTGATATCTTGAAAGATGGATCAGCTGCCGCGATTTATGGAACGAGGGGTTCTTCTGGAGTTATTCTGGTAACCACTAAGACGGGTAAGAAAGGTAAAGTATCTGTTGATTACAATGGCTCTTATGCTATTGAAGATTTGGCAAGAACGATGGAGTTTATGGACGCTGCTGAATACAGACAACAACCAGGAGCCATTGATTTGGGAAGTTCAACAAATTGGTTAGACGAAGTAACACGAATAGGTCAAGCGCAAGTGCATAACTTGGCTTTCTCTGGGGGGTCGGCATCTACCACTTATCGAGTTTCTGTTAACTATAGAGATACAGAAGGTGTAGGTATTGGAACAGGATTCGAACAAATCAATGGTAGAATCAACATTTCGCAGAATGCATTGAATGACAATATGAAATTAACTTTCGGATTGTCTGCAACAAGTAAAAAAGCCCAGTATGGCTTTGAAGAAGCATTTAGATACGCTGTGGTAGCAAACCCTACCATGCCTATAAATTACAATCCAGATGCAGGAGCAATCATCGACCGTGGTGGTTATGCTGAAAGAGATATATTCGATTTCTTTAACCCAGTGGCTATTGCCGAGCAAAACATCAATGAAGGCGATGATACTAAGACACTCATGAACCTTAGAATCGATTATGATTTTAGTGATTTTGTTGATGGTCTTAGTGCTGCAGTTTCTTATTCAAGACAAGAAGAATATGAGACAAGAGGCGAGTACTATGAGAAAAACGCAAAATTTAGAGGCTTTGGTAGAAATGGGCTTGCATTCAGATCAGAGAATAGAAAGCTTAATACACTAGTTGAAGCAACAGGAAACTATACTACTTCAATCAATGATTTGAACATCTCATTTTTAGGTGGATATTCTTTCCAAGAATTTTTCGAAGAAGGATTTGGTATGCAAGGTGGTGATTTCTTGACCGACGCATTCACTTACAATAATATCGGAGCAGCTCTTGACTTTCCTAATGGTTTAGGTGGAGCAGGAAGTGGAGCAAATGAATACAGAATCATAGGATTTTTCGGTAGGTTAAATCTGAACTATGACGATACATATTTTTTATCTGCAAGTACTAGATATGAAGGTTCTTCTCGATTTGGTGTAAATAACAGATGGGGTATGTTTCCAGCAGTTAGCGCTGGTGTGAACCTTACCAACCTTATAGATATTCCTTTTGTAGATAACTTGAAATTGAGAGGTTCTTATGGTAGAACAGGTGCATTGCCTGGTCAGTCATACATTGCCCTTCAGCAGTACGGTCCTACAGGAACTTTCTTCTTTAATGGAGAATATGTGCCAAGTTATGGCCCAATCAGTAACGCTAACCCAGACTTGCAATGGGAGACAAAAGACGAGATTGATTTTGGATTCGACTTTTCCATGTTAAATAACAAATTGTCAGGTACATTCGATTGGTACTCACGTCAAACAAAGGATATGATCCTTCAAGTAAACGTACCAGTTCCACCGAACTTGTTTGGTCAGACATTTGTGAACATTGGTCAGTTTGATAACAGCGGTATAGAGTTTGCAGTTAACTATGCGGCCGTCACGAATACGGATTTCCAATGGACAGTAGGCTTTAACATCGCGACATTTAAAACGGAAGTGGCCTCTTTGACTTCAGGTGATTTATCATTTGGTGAAGGTGGTGTGCTTTATAGAGCCAATATGGGAGCTCCAGGTCAGAACCAAACTTTCTTAGCAAGAGTAAAAGAAGGAGAAGAACTGGGTCAATTATGGGGTGTAGTACAGGAAGGTATCAACGAAGATGGTACGCCAAGATTTGCCGATTTAAACGGTGATGGTGAGTTTTGTAGCTGTGATGATGATCGACGGGTAATCGGAAATGGTTTACCAAATGCAACAGCAGGATTTACAAATACAGTAAGCTACAAAAACTGGTCATTAAACGTTTTCTTTAGAGGAGCTTTTGGTCATGACTTGTTAAACAGCTATAGAGGTTTCTATGAAAACTTAGATGGTACCACGGTAGGTAACTACAACGTGGTTAAAACTAAATACTTTGATCCATCGGTTAAAAGAGCTGCTGTGAGCAACGTACATGTTGAAAATGCGGATTTCATTCAACTGAACAATGCGACCTTGTCTTACGATGTGCCAATGGGAGAGGGAAGTCAAATCAGAAGATTACGCGTTTTTGCTTCTACTCAAAACCCTTTAACAATAACAAACTATACAGGTGTTGATCCAGAGGTGCGATATGTTGATAAGGGTGCCAGTGATAATGGTGGAAGATCTGATGCCGATGATGGTCTGTCTCCTGGTATTGAAAGAAGATCAACATATTTTACAACAAGAATCTTCACACTAGGTTTAAATCTTGGATTTTAATCAAAAATTTAGAAAATCATGAAAAAAATATTCAAAAAGATTTCTCTAATGGCTCTCGGGTTGGTGCTCTTTGTACCAGCTTGTACAGACCTGGACGAGGAACTATACAGTCAAGTAACTGCGGATAATTTCTTCAGTTCGGATGAAGAGTTTATATCAGCTTTAGGGCAAGCCTATTCTGGATTTCGTAGAATGGGTGAGCACTCTTTGTTGTGGTCAATTAATGAGATTGCTTCAGATGAAATAGTGGTAGCAACAAAAGGTGGTGACTGGTTTGATGGAGGTATATTACTTGCATTGCACCAGCATACATATGCTCCTGACAATCCATTTTTCAACAACGCTTGGGGAGATATCTATGCCAACATTAACAATGTAAACAGGTTGATATTTCAATTTGAGCAGCTTGGAACCCCGGAAGCTGACGCTTTCATTGCAGAGTTAAGAGCTATCCGATCATTGTGGTATTTCTGGGCGCTAGATGCATTTGGCAATGTTCCATTGGTGACTGATTTCACGAACACGGAAACACAAGGTAATGCGACGAGACAAGAGGTATATGATTTCGTAATATCTGAGTTGAACGAAATCATTCCTTTACTAACACCAGATAAAAATTCTGCAACATATGCTAGAATGAATAGATGGGTGGCATTGACCATTAGAATGAAGCTTTATTTGAACGCTGAAGTGTACACTGGAACGGCCAATTGGGCGGCTGCAGAGGCGGATGCTGACGCAATAATTAACTCTGGACTATATACACTAGAAGGAAATTATGCTTCAAACTTTGCATTAGATAATGGTGGATCTCAAGAAAATATTTTTGTAGTACCTTATGATGTCAATCTTTTCCAAGGATTCAATTGGCAACAAATGACACTACATTATGTAAGTCAAGGAACTTATGGCTTCAATGAGCAGCCATGGAACGGATATGCAACTGTGGAAGAGTTTTACAACTCTTACATAGACCCTGCGCAAAACCCAGGACCTCAAGGGCTTGTTTGGGCAGACCAAGCGTTGACTCAGTCTACAGGAACAAGAGATGCTAGATTATCAAACTTCATCGTAGGGCCGCAGTTTTTGGCTGATGGTTCTAGAGCTGAAGATGGTGCTTTCGAAGCAGATGATCCCGATGGAGCTCCATTGACTTTCTCACCTGAAATAAATGAAATATTCCCGAACTCATGGAGACAAGCTGGCGCTAGAATTGGTAAATACGAATTCACGAGTGGTCCTAGTACTATGGGTAATGATATGGTTCTTTTCAGATATGCGGATGTCCTTTTGACGAAGGCTGAAGTTGCATTAAGACAAGGTAATTCTGCGGATGCATTGACTTTGGTGAATCAAATCAGAGAGAGAGCAGGAGTTACCCCTTTTACATCTATCAATCTTGATAATCTTTATGCAGAGCGAGGACGTGAAATGTACGTCGAAATGACAAGACGTCAAGATATGATCAGATTTGGTAAGTATGATGATCCTTATTGGGAAAAAGAGCAGGATGCTGATGATCACTGGGAAATTTTCCCAATTCCTCAGCCACAGCTTGACGCTAACAATAAGTTAACTCAGAATGCTGGTTACAATTAAAAGACAATAATTTGTTATCAAAAGCAAGTGATGTAAGGTCACTTGCTTTTTTTTTGCATGTATGACCCTTAGGTATTTCTACATATTTTGTTTCTCATTAATCTACGGTTGCGGAAGTGAACCTTCAGCATTGCTTTTTAGTCGCCTGAAGAATACGGGTATATCGTTTAGTAACAACCTGACCTATGATGAGCAAGTCAACACTTACACATTCAAGAACTTTTATAACGGTGGAGGAGTGGGTATTGGAGATTTCAACAATGATGGTCTGCCTGAAGTATTTTTTTGTGGAAGTCAGGTAGAGAGTAAGTTGTATAGAAACGATGGCAATTTTAAATTTCAGGATATTACCCAATCGTCTAATATTCAAACCAAAGGAGTGTGGGTGACAGGAGTGAGCATCGCTGATGTAAATGGTGATGGCCTTTTGGATATTTATTTATGTAAGTCTGGCCCACCCAACGGTGCCAATAGAAAAAATAGTCTCTATATCAACTTGGGTGATTTGAAATTTGAAGATCAGGCGGAAAAGTATGGATTAGACAACTTAGGGCTATCCAGTCACACAGCTTTTTTTGATTATGATCATGATGGAGACCTAGACTGTTATTTGCTGAATAATTCGATTCGGTCGGTCGGCGCTTATGATTATAAAAAGGGCTTAAGGGAAGAAGTGGATACCTTGGGAGGTAACAAGCTTTTTAGAAATGATGATGGCCTATTCGTTGATGCAACTACAACTGCTGGCATATATAGTTCTGCAATTGGTTTTGGTTTGGGTGTGACCATTACGGACTTCAATGGTGATGGCTGGCCTGATATATACGTATCAAATGACTTTTTCGAACGTGACTACCTATACGTCAATAATAAAAATGGTACTTTTTCTGAAGAGTTGACGGAGCGGATTACGGAACTTTCAATGGGGTCTATGGGAGCTGATATCGCGGATATCAATAATGATGGTTATGAAGAAATATTCGTCACGGAGATGCTCCCCGAAAGACATGATAGGCTCAAGTCTAAGGCACAATTCGAAAAGTGGGACAAGTATCAATTATCCTACAGTAATGGTTACCACCGGCAGTTTGGACGGAATGCTTTTCAGCTAAACAATGGTAATGGAACCTACTCCGAGATTTCACGATTATCAAACATGGATGCGACTGATTGGAGCTGGGGTGCACTCATTTTTGATATGGACAATGATGGATATAAGGACCTCTTTGTTGCCAATGGGATTAATAAAGATTTGCTTGATCAGGATTATATCAACTTTTCTACGGATCCAAGCTTGATCCGATCAATGATTAAACAAGAAAAAGATGCGATTGAGGAACTGATCAATATGATACCATCAGAGCCGCTTCCTAATTTCGCTTTTAAGAACTTATCAGGAGAAAAATTCGAATCTAATGCGGACAATTGGGGATTAAGTGAACCGTCTTTTTCCAATGGAAGTGGTTATGGAGATTTGGATGGAGATGGAGATTTGGATTTGGTGATTAATAATGTGAATCAGGAAGCTTTTATTTATCAGAATAATGCTGAAAAATCAAATAACAGTTTCATAGCTATTGAGCTAAAAGGAGAAGGGAATAACCTTTTTGCGATTGGATCTAAGGTCACAGTTTTTGCTAACGGACAGAGGTTTTCTCAAGAGCTCTTTCCAGCCAGAGGATTTCAATCTAGTGTAGATTACAAGCTTGTGTTTGGTTTAGGAAATTCAAAAAAGATTGATTCAGTCGTCGTAAGATGGCCAAAAGGGAAGACATCAAGTCATTTTGACCTGCTAGTAAATACTTCTTCAACTTTGGATAGCAAGGATGCGGCGCTAAAAGAAATCGTAGAAATAGAGGAAGAAACTTATTTCGCGGAAGTGAGTGATGCTATGAACTGGCAACACAATGAAAACGAGTTTGTAGATTTTGATAAAGAACGACTGTTGTTTGAAATGAACTCTTCCAAAGGACCATGCACGTGTGTCGGTGATATCAATATGGATGGTCGGGAAGATATATTTATTGGCGGTTCATGGGGAACTGCTTCCTACTTAGCGCTGCAGCAAGCGGATGGAAGTTTTAAGGAAGTGATTTCTCCAGTTGGTATCAGTTCGGAGAATGTCAGCTGCGAGTTTATCGACTTTAATCGCGACGGATTTCTTGATTTAATTGTTGGAAATGGTGGCAGTGAGGCCAATAGCTTTTCTTTACAGCTTAAAGACAAGTTGTATAAGGGAAATGGGAAAGGTGATTTTACTCTTCAAGAGGTAGCGCTTTTTAACAACAAGCTGGGTGTAACCGGTGTAGTTCGAGCATCAGATTGGCATAGCTCAACGCAATATATTTTTGTTGGGGAAAGTCAAGTGCCTGGACTGTATGGAGTAAATGCCTCATCCTACTTGCTGAGAAATGACGGCACGGCTATTCACTTTTTACAGGAGTTTAACGATTTTGGGCTGGTGTCGAGTGCAGCATGGGGTGATATTGATGGTGATGATGATCAAGATTTAGTTGTCGTTGGAAACTGGATGTCGCCTGTAGTATTGATCAATGAGGGTGGAAAATTTTTAAAGGATAGCCTGACGTTTAAAGGCAAAAATGGCTTTTATAATGTGGTACGGCTATTTGATATTGATAGCGATCAGGATCTTGATATTTTCTTTGGGAATGAAGGCTTAAATACTCGCTATAATGCGACTACTGAAAAGCCAATGAAAATGTACATTGGTGATCTTGATGGCAATGGAAAAACAGAGCAAATAATAGGGCAATATTTTGGAGACGAGATATACCCGCTATTGCAGTTGAAGGACCTGCTGATGCAGGTGCCGTCATTGAAAAAGAGCTATTTGAGGTTTAATGATTATAAGAATGCAAGTTTTGGAGACATTGTAACGCGGAGTAAAACCCCGCCAATGATCAAAACAGTTCAAGAGCTAAAGAGTGAATATTATTTGAATACTGACAGTGGGTTTGTGGTGCAGTCACTTCCCTTGGAAGCGCAATACAGCTCGGTTAACGCGATTGAATTTATTGATGCCAATGACGATGGAAATATGGATATGGTCATCGGCGGCAATGACTATAAAATCAAACCAGAATGGGGAATCAATGCCGCCTCATACGCCCAATTATTCTTAGGAAATGGTGAAGGAGGCTTTGAGTTTGTGAGCCAAAGGAAATCTGGACTGAAGATAAATGGGCAAATAAGGCAAATAAAAAAGCTGTTTATAGAGGAAGAAGAACATATGGTATTTATTAGGAATAATGACTTTCCGGTTTTAATTAAGAAAAGATGATGAGAGGATATACATTACTGTTTGTTGTGATTTTCGTGGTTCTTGGATGTGGCAAGCATCCTTATGTGGAAATGGAAGAAAGGGAGCTGGCGAGCGGGAAAAGATATGATTCTTTGTTTTTAGGGCTTTCATTTGGCATCACCAGCAAGCAGTTTTTCGACCAATGCTGGAGTTTAAACAAGGAGCAAATGATAACACAAGGACCGGGCAATAATACTGTTCAGTATCAGATTGAAACAGGATTGAAACACCCTGCAGTAGCGCTGTTTTATCCCGGGTTTGATCGGAATGGGCTGGTATATGAAGTGCCCATGACTTTATCTTATGAAGCTTGGGCGCCATGGAATAAGCATTTGGTTGCGGATTCCCTTCAACTCGATGCGCTTTCATTATTAGAAGATTGGTACGGTAAAGGTTTTGTGGAGATTAGCCATCCTTCCGGAAAGACGGCTTTTGCAAAGGTAGATGGTAATAGAAGGATAAGTATTTCGAAGGTTGACGATAGAGAGATTAAAATTTTATTTACGGATTTGACTGCTGAAAAGCCAACCCAAAACTAAGATCATGTTACGCTATTTTTTGATAATTATACCCTTTACTTTTTTTGCTTGTACCAAAAAAGAAGTCAAACTTTTTGAGAACTTGGATGCGGGTCAAACAGGTGTTGAATTTGAAAATACATTGGTTTTCGATAAGGACTTCAACATTTTCACTTATCGAAATTTTTTTAATGGAGGAGGAGTAGGCGTAGGCGACATCAATAATGACGGACTTGTAGATCTTTATTTCAATGGCAATCAAGTATCCAACAAGCTGTACATAAATCAGGGAAATTTTAAATTTAAAGATATCACTGAGTCATCGGGAACTGGTGGCACCAAGGCTTGGAGTACAGGTGTAAGCATGGCCGATATCAATGGAGATGGGCTGATCGATATCTACGTTTGTAACTCTGGAGATGTCAAAGGCGACAATAAGCAAAATGAGTTATTCATCAATAATGGAGATTTAACATTTTCCGAGCAAGCCGAAGCATTCGGACTGGCCGACCCAGGTTTTTCCACACATGCCGCCTTTTTTGATTTTGATAACGATGGAGATTTGGATCTCTATCTATTAAATAATTCCTACCAGGCCATTGGAAGTTTTGATTTAAGGCGAAATGAAAGACCCAATCGCGATCCAATAGGAGGCGATAAGTTGTTTCGAAATGATAACAATCAATTTGTGGATGTAAGTGAAAGTGCGGGTATTTATGGTAGTGTGATTGGCTTTGGCCTTGGAATTACAATTGGTGATATCAACCAAGACGGTTGGCAGGATATTTATATCTCCAATGATTTTTTTGAAAGGGATTATCTATATATCAACAATAAAAACGGCACGTTCGATGAGGTTTTAGAACAGAAAATAAGAAGTATTTCCGCGGCATCAATGGGTGCTGACATGGCTGACATGAACAATGATGCCTTGCCAGATATCTTCGTTACTGATATGTTGCCAGAGCCTGATAGTCGCCTGAAAACAGTCACTACTTTTGAAGATTGGGATAAGTATCAATACAACATTGCCAATGGTTATTATCACCAGTTTACCAGAAACATGCTTCAATTGAACCAAGGCAATGGAAAGTATAGTGAAATAGGTAGACTTGCGGGTATAGAGGCGACAGATTGGAGCTGGGGCGCACTCATTTTTGATTTTCAAAATGATGGATTGAAAGATCTTTTCATTGCCAATGGAATATTCCGTGACTTGACAAATCAGGATTTTTTGCAATACGCGACCCAAGAAGATGTTACCAAAAAAATAATCTCTAAAAGTGGTGTCGACTATGAGCAATTGATCAATTTGATTCCGTCTAATCCAATTTCAAACTATGCTTACATCAACAAAGGCGATTTGCAATTTGAAAATAGGGCGGTAGAATTTGGGCTTGATGAGCCTTCATTTTCGAATGGGTCAGCATATGCAGATCTTGACAATGATGGTGATCTTGACTTGGTCGTGAATAATGTGAACATGCCATCATTTATCTATGAAAATAAAGCCGAGATCCTATATCCTGAGAATAACTTCTTAAAACTTTCACTAAAAACCAACTCGAAAAACACCTTTGCCTTTGGCACGAAGGTTTACGCATACATTGGAGAAAAAACGCTCTATTATGAAAATATGCCTATTCGTGCCTTTGAATCTACGATGGATCACCATATGGTAATAGGTTTGGGGCAGGCCAAATTGATAGACTCGGTGAGGTTGATTTGGCCTGATGGAAAATTTGAAATGCTAAGAAATGTAGCGGCAAATCAACTATTAAAATTGACAGAAAAAGAGAATTTACCAAAATACGATTATACGCCTTCTAATATCCAACAGACTCTATTTGACGAGATAGCGAGTTTTGATTCTTTTCAACATCAAGAAAATCATTTCGTTGATTTTGACAGAGATAGGCTCATTTTCAATATGATTTCGCGCGAAGGGCCATGTTTATGTAAAGGAGATTTAAACAATGATGGACTAGAGGATTTTTACGTCGGTGGAGCCTCAGGACAATACGGAGCTATCTTTTATCAGGACAAGAAAGGCGACTTTTTGAAAAATTCTTTTGAACAAGACAAAGACTCGGAGGATGTGAGTTGCTTGATTTTCGATGCAGATGGTAATGGAAAAAATGACTTATATATAGCCAGCGGGGGTTATGAATTTAACGAATTCAGCAGTTCGCTTGGAGATAGATTGTATTTGCAAGAAGGAAATTCTTTCATAAAGACCAACCAAGTGTTACCGAATTCGAAATTTGAGAATAGCTCGGTGGTGAGATCAAGTGATTTTGATAAAGATGGCGATCTAGATCTTTTCGTAGGAATAAGAACAGTGGCTGCCCGATATGGACTTCCTGCGACAAGTTATATTTTGATCAATGATGGCAAGGGTAATTACAGCAATATGGCGATCGAAAAGGCGCCTGATTTGAAAGACATTGGTATGGTAACAGATGCTCAATGGACAGATATCGATAACGATAACGATGACGATCTCATTATCGTGGGTGAATGGATGAAAGTGACCGTGCTCATCAATACGGATGGTAAGTTTAATCTACTCAACACGCCTTCGTTGGATCAAACAGCTGGTTGGTGGAAAGCGGTAGAAGTTTCGGACTTTAATAATGATGGATTTCTAGATCTTGTGGTGGGCAACCACGGTTTAAACTCGCGATTTAAAACATCAACAGCCAAACCTATTGCTTTATATATCAATGATTTTGATAATAATGGCAAGATCGAACAGATATTGACGCAGTACAATGGGGAGGAGTCCTATCCTTTGGCGCTGAGGCATAATTTGATCAAACAGATGCCAGGCTTGAAAAAGAAGTACTTGAAATATGAAAATTACAAAGAGCAGAAAATAGATGATATCTTTTCACCTGAAATTGTAAAGTCTTCTATGAAGCTTGTGGCCAACGAGTTAGCGACAATCGTTTTATTAAATAACCAAGGAAAGTCATTTACAAAAGCCGAACTACCTGTAGAGGCACAGTTTTCCAATACGATCGCATTGGAAACATTGGATATTGATAAAGATGGAAATGAGGATATTATCCTTGGTGGAAACTTTTACGCTTCAAAACCAGAAGTTGGCAGATATGACGCGCAGTACGGGCTTGTGTTAAAAGGGAATGGAGATGGTACGTTTAAAGCTATCATTTCGAAAGACTCTGGAATTGAATTATTGGGAGAAACCCGTGACATCATGTCGATCAATACCAAGGCAGGAATTAATATCATTTCGGCGGGAAATAATGAGCCGTTGCAGCGGTTCAAACTTAATTAAAACTTATGCTTAGATTTTTAGCAGTTGCAGTGATGATGGTCGTACTTTTTGGTTGTGACAAACCAATGAAGAGACTAGAGAAGCTGTCGCATCAGCAAACAGGAATTACCTTCGAAAATACGCTGACTTCCGATGAGGAATTCAACATTGTAGACTATTTATATTTCTACAATGGGGGTGGAGTAGCTGTTGGCGATATCAATAATGACGGTCTTCAGGATATTTATTTCACTGGAAATCAGGTTGATAATCAACTTTATCTAAATAAAGGAAACTTTGTTTTCGAAGACATTACTGACCAAGCCAAAGTAGCATCGAGTGGTGCTTGGAAAACAGGAGTCGCTATGGTTGATATAAATGCTGATGGCCTCCTGGATATTTATGTAAGTAGGGTTGGGAAGTACTTGGGCATTAACGGTAAAAACGAGTTGTTTATCAACAATGGTGATCTCACTTTTACAGAACGTGCCGCCGAGTTCAACCTCGACTTTTCAGGGTTTTCAACCCATGCAGCATTCTTTGATTTTGACAATGACAATGACCTTGACGTTTATCTCTTAAATCATTCGGTGCATACAGAGCGATCATATGGGAACAGTGGCTTGCGGAAAGAAATTGACCCTTTGGCTGGAGATAAACTCATGCGTAATGACAATGGCACGTTCGTGGATGTAAGTGCAGAGGCAGGTATATTCCGATCACATATTGGTTACGGCCTGGGAATCGGCATAGCAGATGTGAATAATGATGGTTACTCGGATATTTATATATGCAACGATTTTCATGAAAATGATTACTTATATCTCAATAATGGTGATGGCACATTTAAGGAAAGCATTCGGGAGTTAATACAACATACCAGCAGGTCATCCATGGGAAACGATCTGGCCGACTTCAACAACGATGGGCTGGTGGATATTATCTCTCTTGACATGTTGCCGGAAGATGAAGTCGTGCTGAAAAACTCCTCAGGTGAAGATCCTTTTGATATTTATCAACTCAAATTATCCTTTGGTTACGAAAAGCAGTTTGCACGAAACACCCTTCAATTGAATAATGGGAATGGATCTTTCTCAGAAATTGGATTAATGACTGGCGTGGCGGCAACAGATTGGTCTTGGTCTGTACTTTTTGCGGACTTAGATAATGATGGCCTAAAAGATCTTTACGTGTCGAACGGCATTGTAAAAAGACCAAACGATCTCGATTATATCAATTTTATTTCGAACGAAAAATTGGTCAATGATTCTGGAGATTCTATCGCTGATGCGGAATTAATTGAGAAAATGCCTTCTGGAGTCGTGCCTAACTTTGTATTTAAAAATACAGGAGACTTGTCTTTTGACGATGTAAGCGCAGATTGGGGATTTTTGGAACCAACAGCTTCTAATGGCACTGCCTATGCCGATTTTGATAATGACGGTGACTTGGATCTTGTTGTGAACAATATTGACCAAAAAGCGTCAGTCATCGAGAATAAAACGAATTCACTCAACGCCAAAAGGCATTTTGTTCAAGTAGATTTTAAGGGGCCAGCAAAAAATCCTTTCGGGGTTGGTGCGAAGGTGAAATTGTACACTTCGCAAGGAATGCAGTATTCAGCGTTGTTTTTACAACGAGGCTATCAGTCAAGTCTTCCTGCATTGTTGCATTTTGGAATGGATTCTATCCCCCAAATTGACTCTTTGGTTTGTATTTGGGCAGATGGTCAGAAGCAGACTCTGACAGATGTAGCCATAGATCAGAAAATCACCATCGATTATAAAAATGCTACGTCAAGTGCGAGCAAACCTTTGAAGAGTGAACCTTTACTTGTGGATGTCACCGATAAAGTAGGTTTAAATTTCAGGCACTATGAAAATACCTTCAGTGATTTTAATCAACAATTTTTAATTCCACACGAATTATCAAAAGAAGGTCCAGCAATAGATGTAGCGGATGTCAATGGTGATGGCTTGGAAGATGTATATGTTTCAGGTGCGGCAAATAACAATGGAATGCTTTATGTTCAAAACAAAGAAGGCATTTTCAGTAAGCACTCGGCGGCTAGTTTTCGTGCTCAGCCTATTTATGAAGAAGTAGCTGCCAAGTTTGTAGATATTGATGGAGACAGTGATCTGGATTTGTATTTAAGTACCTCAGGAAATGAATATCCGAGCCCGAGCCCAAAAATTAAGGATCAATTGATGCTCAATGATGGGAAGGGAAATTTCAAGAATAGCAGCACCAACCTACCAGAAATATTCACCAATAGTTCAGTTGTGACGGCTTCAGACTTTGACAAAGATGGAGATGTTGATCTTTTTGTGGGAGGAAGAGTTGTGACTGGAAAGTACGGATTGCCGGGTGAAAGTCATCTTTACGTGAATTTCGGAGGAGGTAAGTTTCAAGCGATGACTGATGATCGAGCACTAGGATTGAAAAGACTAGGTATGGTTACGGATGCTGTGTGGGCAGATGTGACTGGTGACGATGTGGAGGATTTAATCATAGTTGGCGAATGGATGGCGATCACGATATTTGTCAATAATAATGGACAACTCGTAGAAACTGATTTTCCTGAGTTACAAAAGACCAACGGGTGGTGGAATACAATTGAAAAGGCAGACCTGAACAATGATGGAAAAATGGACTTCATTTTGGGTAATCAAGGGTTGAATGGTAAGCATGTACCCAGCTTAACAAATCCGTTGAAGATGTACCTCGCCGATTTTGATAAAAATAGCTTTATGGATCAGGTGATCACCTACACTGCAGAAGGCAAGGAATTTCCTCTCGCCAGTAAGGATGAGCTAGTCAAGCAAATGCCGGTTATCAAAAAGCAATACTTGAGCTATGCAAGCTACTCAGGCAAGCCAATTGATGAGATAATCAAGAGAGGGGCTTTAGATGCAAGTATAAAACTAGCGGCCTATGAATTTCAATCAATGGCAATGATACAATCAACCAATGGGTTTGAGTTACGTCCATTGCCCATTGAGGTTCAAAGAGCACCAATCAATGCCATTTTGCCTTTTGATTTTAACGGCGATGGCAATCTTGACTTGATGGTAGCTGGAAATAAGACAGGATCAGCGCCATATTTTGGAGCTTATGATGCCTCCTTTGGAGATATTTTACTAGGAAATGGACAAGGAGCGTTTAGTGTATTACGTCCTGAAACTACCCAGCTTAAAATAGAAGGAGATGTGAGAGACTTGGCGCTTATCAAACATCAAAAGTACGGCTACCTCATTCTTGTTGGCAGGAACAATGATGTGTTGAAAGTATATGCGCCTAATTGGAAATAATAGAACCACTTAACACGATTGTTTAAGGGTCAATTGCAAACATAAGTCGGTCATTGATTAGCCAAATTAAAAATAGCTGTCTTTTAATTTGGATGATGTTTATTCGTTTTTGACTGGTTGAAAGGCCAGTGTAATGGTTGTGCCCTCGTTTTCTATACTTTCTAAGGTCAAAGTAGCATCATTCATTTTCAGGAAGTCAGTCGTAATCAACAACCCGAACCCAGTTCCAGATTCGCCCTCAGTGCCTAGTTCACTCTCAAAATTAGAATGGGTGGTTATTTTATCGATCAGGTCTTTGCTCATTCCTATTCCCTGATCTTTGATACGGAGATGTAATAACTCTCGATCGTAAAAAGATTCAACCCATATTTTGCCAGAATTATGACTAAACTTGATCGCATTGGCGAGTAAATTTCTAAAAACCACTTTGAACATTTCAGCATCGAAAAGTATATCGTGATTATCATCAATAGAATGCTTAATTTCAATATTTTTCGCAGAGACTCTATCGGCAAGCATTGCGGTAATCGAATCAAACATTACAAGTAGATTGACTTTTTCCTTTTTAATTTTTATTCCTTCGAGTTGATTTAAAGACCATTGTAGCATGGCACCTAGAGTAACCACGGAATGATTTATTCTCTTTTTGACATCATCCAGAAACTCTGTGAGTAGTGCGCCAGAGAGTGCGCCATTTTCAATAGTATTTACGATGGCGAGTAATGAGTTGAGAGGATTTCTGATGTCGTGAGCCACCAGCGCGAAAATCTTATTTTTAATGCTATTGATATTTTCAAGCTCTTTTCTATGTTCGTTGATTTCTTTCGTTTTCTCCGCAACTTCTACTTTAAGCTTACTGCTTATTTTCTTTTCAAGTGCGAGTTGCTCACTTTTATAATTATTCAGTCTTTTTCCAATGACGGTAGAAAACAATATCATCTGTAACATGAGAGAGCTATATAAAATTAAACGAAACCACATTAACTGTTGATCCATGAGTGAGTTTTCTTGTAGATAAAACCACGCCGATAAGTAGATGAAAACACCTAAAAATAAGGGAGATGAGGTAATCATGAATAATCTCGCGTTTTTCACTTTTTTGGCCAGCCAAATACCAACGGACACTTCCAGAATAAGACTTAAAAGTGCCAAAAATGCCATAAACATGGCGAGCCCACTATCATGACCCAAGTCTAACACCCAGTTGATGCTTTGTATTAGCATGACAAATAAGACAAGCAACATCATTCCTCGAAATGTGAATAAGAGATTGGGATAATCTGACTTTTTAAGATCTAGAAAGGTTTTTACGAACAGCAGGCTTCCAAATGTTGTGAAGCCGGCAGCTACGATGCTGTATGAATTAGCAAATTGAGGATAAATAGGAAGTAGGATATAAATACTTGTATAGCTCGTAATTCCCATTAGAAAAATAAAATAATCCCGATAGATAACTTCTTTGGTGGAAAGAGTAAGAAGCAAATGGTACATCGAAATCAATAAAAATGTACTGGCAAAAATGAGCGCAATAATGAAGTTCTGTTCTGCTAATGAAAATGACATTTTGAATGTAACACAAGTTTTATATCGGGGTAAATATCCATGATTATTTTGAGTTTAGTGTATCGATTGAAAATATCTTGCGTCAAAAAAACGCATCATTTTGGACTTAAAAAATTAAAAAATGGCTTTTAGGAAATACTGATAGATCTAGAAAAAGGCCTTTTATCCTATATAGAGGTGCTACTTTGTGTTTCGAGAAAAATAAATACAGCTAGGGTAGTGATCTTATATAATAATTCATTCAGTTCTAAGAAGTCGAAAATTTTAATGAATTAGGAAAAAAAATAATTGTCAATTTTTAAGCGTCGTATTTTTCGATCAGATGACAGGGCTTACTCTTTTGAGGCTTTTAGGATTCATAATACTTCGATAGCTTCGTATTGAAATTGATGTTATGAGGCAAAAATTACTAAGACAAGGAGCCAATGAGTTATCTTATGAGATTCGAGGCATTGTAAAAAAGGCGGAGCAAATACAGCAACTTGGTTACGAGTTGCTGTGGGAAAACATTGGAGATCCTATTCAAAAGAACCACAAAATGCCCGTTTGGATGAAGGAAATCATTGCTGGATTACTTTATGAAGATGAATCCTACGGTTATAGCCACTCTAAAGGGGACTTTGAAACCCGTAAATTTCTTTGCGCACTCAATAACGATCGACAAGGAGCACAACTCAACCCTGAGGATATTACCTTTTTCAATGGGCTAGGTGACGCCATTCAAAAAATCTATCAATACTTGCTTCCTACTTCCAGAGTTATTGGGCCATCTCCGGCGTACTCCACTCATTCTTCAGCGGAAGCAGCACATGCCAATCACGAGCCAATCACGTACCTGCTTGATCCTGATAATTCTTGGTATCCTGATATGGAAGACCTTTACAATAAGGTAAAGTATAATCCAAGCATTGTAGCAATACTCATCATTAATCCAGACAACCCAACGGGCATGGTATATCCTCGCGCTATTTTAGAGAGAATGGTAGCCATCGCGAAGGAGTTTGATCTTTTCATTATCTGTGATGAGATTTATATGAATATCATTTACAATGAAGCAGAGACATGTACTTTGGCCGAAGTGATAGCCGATGTGCCAGCGATATCTTTGAAAGGAATTTCAAAGGAATTTCCTTGGCCGGGAGCGAGATGTGGTTGGGCCGAATATTATAACCGAACCAATGATCCTGAGTTTGCGCGCTTGTGCGAAACGATAGATAATGCCAAAATGATTGAGGTAAGTTCTACAAAACTGCCGCAGCGCGCTATCCCAAAAATCATGACTGATTCACGTTATCCACTGTTTCTGGAGGAAACACAGTTGCGGATAGGCAACAGAAGCAAATACCTGCAAGAAGTATTTGGTGATGTTCCTTATATCAAGTTTAACCAAACGAATGGGGCATTTTACAACACCATGATTTTTGAAAAAGAGGCGCTGAAAAAAGGTCAGTCACTGGCCATATCTGACCAAAAAGTCGAAGCGCTTTTACAAAGTTGGTTGACGACAGACATGAGAGCTGACAAGCGATTTGTGTATTACTTACTCGCGGCAAAACAAGTTTGTGTGGTGCCCATTTCCTCTTTTTCCTCCAACCTTTTAGGTTTCAGGATAACCCTTTTGGAAGAAAATGAAGAGCGGTTAGTGGAGATTTTTTCAAGAATTAAGTCTGGAATAATCGAATATTGTGAGTCTTAGTGAAAAACTGCTGTTGTATATACGAGCTCTTTTATATTTGAATGCGTCATGTCGTACCCGTTTGATCGTCATGAAAAAGGTCTTTTGATCTTATTGAGATGTTTGATCAACAATCTCAAACTCATGATTGCAGAATGCCAATGATTTTACTTTTCAAGCCACTGTTTCACTGTAATACATCCGAAGTATGGTATGCATTTTAGCGCCATTTAGGTTGTTCAAAAGCACGACTTGCTTTTTAAAGGCAGACAAATAATTGATTTAAAAAGCGGGAAGTCGCCACTTGAATCTGACCGCCAAGATCCGTAGAATTATTATGCTTGAGCAAGCGGCAATCACTTCCCACTCGCTGGTAAGAGAAAATTGTTTCAACAGGAAATAGAAACAACCACCAAGAATACAGGTAATCGCATAAAATTCTTTTCTGAAAATCAATGGAATTTCATTGCACACTATGTCGCGAATGACTCCTCCAAATACTGCTGAAATCATGCCCATAAGAATACATATGACAGGCGAAACTCCGGCATTTAATGCTTTTTGTAAACCAAGAATAGTAAAAACGGAGATGCCTATTGTGTCGAAAAGGAAAAAAGTCCTTCTCAGTTTTTGCACATATTTCCTGAAAAGTAAGGCGCATATTATTCCGAGTAAAATCATAAGCAAATAATTGACCTCTGTGATCCAGCCAACTGGTGTTTTTCCGAGTAATAAATCGCGGAGTGTGCCGCCACCAAGCGCAGTGATAAATGCTACAGAACTAATGCCGAAAAAATCCATTTTCTTTTCTGAAGCGGTTAACGAACCAGAAATGGCAAATACCATAGTGCCCATTAGATCGATGATATAGAGTATCTTCATTTTCAGGTGCAAATTAGGAAATGCTAGCTTGAAAAACTTAATACGGTATTTGGCACTAAGTTCCAACCTTTTGCCATTGATCAACTGTCTATAAGGCACTGTTCAACTCACTAAATCAGGAGTATTTTATGCTTAAAGTTGGCTGATGAGCGAGCGAAAATTCAAGGGTATGAGCTTTTACTTATTTCATGGATGAAGTGAATTTAACCAAGTTGGGATAGTGCGAGAATAGGAGCCTATTGTTGTCAAAAAAATGATGGAACGTTAGTTTAAGTCGCAATTTATGAATGGGTACAAATATAATTTAAGATGAAAAGACTGGGGCATTTTTTAATTCTGGAAATGGCAATATCGCTTACTTCATGCTTATATTGTTTCGATAAGGAGGCCTACTATACATATATTGATGTGCATTCTGTAGGTATTGAAATGGTTGCCGACTATACTCAAACATATGATTCTAACGATACTTCCGTATTCAAATCGGATTTGCATTTCAGTATATTCCCAGATTCCATTTCGGATTATTTGGAGATTGTTTCCTCTGGTAGTTTCACACAGTCCTTAATGGCTTGCGACGATAATAATCATACTTTTTACAATCAAACCATGGACTCCTTACAAGTCTACACCTTGTATGACCTGAACAGTGAATTTCCAGCAGGCGCTGTAATCAACGAAGTGTTGAGTATTAAGAGTTTTCAAAGTCTGAGTTACTTGGATATAAATGTTGGATATGAGGCTAGTGGACTTTTATTAAAATTAGCCGTAGTTCCAAAAAGCGATACGGTACAGTTTTTACTAACCGGAAGATTATCTAACAATCTTAAAATAATGGCAAAAACTTCTTTAAGGGTTTTTAATTAGTTTTTAGAAACTTCACATTTCGCTGTAACCCTTCAAACTTTGTTCGCTTCACAGCGGATTTTTTAAAAACTTTTTGAAAGACTTCTTTGGTCATTTCTTGCCAGTCTTTTTCTTGAAATTTTTCCCAACCTTGTGGCTTAAAAGCGGGTTCCTGATGTGGTTTTGAGAACTTATTCCAAGGGCATACATCTTGGCAGATGTCACAACCAAACGCCCAGTCATTCATTTTATCTTGAAATTCACGTGGTATTTCTTCTTTCAGCTCAATGGTTAAATAGGAAATACATCTACTTCCGTCTACCACATATGGCTCTGGAATGGCATCCGTAGGACAGGCGTCTTGGCAGGCCGTACAAGTTCCACAATAATCTTTCAAAGGGCCATCCGGCTCCAGTTCCAGATCAATAATTAGTTCGGCGAGAAAGAAAAAGCTACCCATGCTACGATTGAGTAAAAGAGAGTTTTTTCCAACCCAGCCCAAGCCGCTTTTAGCTGCCCAGGCTCGTTCGTGTACGGGTGCTGAGTCAACAAATACTCTTCCTTCGACTTGCCCTATTTGTTCATGGATTTGCTCCATAAATAGCTTGAGCTTATCCTTTATTACAAAATGATAATCTTGACCGTAAGCATATTTGGCAATTTTGATGGTTTGCTCATCGGAGTGATTTTTTTCAGGAAAGTAATTGTAGATAAGAGAAACCACCGACTTAGCACCGGGCACTAAAAGTGTAGGATCAAGTCGCTTGTCAAAATGATTTTCCAGATACGACATGTTTCCCTGATAGCCTCGCTTCAACCATTCTTCAACTTTGGCTGCCTCATTCTGCAGAAATTCTGCCTTGGAGATTCCACAAAATGAAAAGCCCAGATCGGAAGCTATTTTTTTAATGATTATCGTATGATTGTTTGCTTGATTCAAAGTGCCTTTTTTGCGTTTATTGCACGATTCGAAAATTTACATTTTGATGAAAATGGTTGCATTTATACTCTTCCAGTTTTTTTATAAAGAATGAGAAATGATCGTTTTCATCAAATGGTTTAAACGTTTTTTTGGCTAAACTGTGATATGATCAGTGCTTTTATACTGTTTCCTTAATTATTTCATGCACCTATTTTTAATCCGGGTTTCATGAAAAAGTGATAGCCTGATTCAAAATCAAAGGCACCAAAATCCACTTTCTGGAATCTGGAATAAGAATTTGAAAAATTTTGTACTTTCATCCTTCACTCAAACAAGGTGCCCAATCTCTGAGGAGGAACTATGCCCAAGTGCTGATAGGCCAGCTCGGTAGCCATTCGACCTCTTGCCGTACGTTTTAAAAAGCCTTCCATGATAAGGAATGGCTCGTATACTTCTTCGATGGTTTCAGATTCCTCTCCACAGGCAGTAGCGATGGTTGATAATCCAACAGGACCTCCTTTGAACTTTTCAATGATGGTTGTTAAGATTCTATTGTCCATCTCGTCTAAGCCATGGTCGTCGACATTGAGTGCTTCAAGCGCTATCCGTGCTATTTCAATCGTGATAGAGCCATCCCCTTTTATTTGTGCAAAGTCGCGAGTCCTTCTAAGTAAGTTATTGGCAATTCTAGGCGTTCCTCTACTTCTACGCGCAATTTCATAGGCAGCTTCTTGGTCTATTGGGGACTGAAGTATGTCCGCAGATCGACCAATAATGCCTGAAAGGAGCTTGGCATCATAATATTCTAAGCGAGCGTTGATTCCGAATCGAGCGCGGAGTGGTGCCGTCAATAGTCCTGATCTTGTGGTGGCTCCTATAAGTGTAAAAGGATTGAGACCAATTTGTACAGATCTTGCGTTTGGCCCAGAATCAAGCATGATATCGATCTTAAAATCTTCCATGGCAGAATATAGATATTCTTCAACCACAGGATTTAAGCGATGGATTTCATCGATAAATAGCACATCATGATCTTCCAGATTGGTCAGTAAACCGGCCAATTCTCCAGGTTTGTCGAGCACAGGGCCCGAAGTAATTTTAATACTGGAACCCAATTCATTGGCGATAATATGCGAAAGCGTAGTTTTGCCGAGACCGGGAGGACCATGGAGCAGTACGTGATCCAGCGATTCTGTTCTTCTTTTCGCTGCTTCTACAAATATTTTAAGGTTTTCTTTAATCTTATCCTGCCCCGCAAAATCTTCAAAACTGAGCGGGCGCAATGCTCTTTCGATTTCCCTGTCTGAGTTATTCAACTCTTCACCTTCCCCACTTAAATAATCCTCTCTCATACTTATTCGAAGTTTTGCATTGGACAAAATCGTGTTTTATTCAATGATTACTCTGCGTTTCAATAGCTTTTTGTATCTTAAAACAATCAAAGTGTAAATTAAAGATAATCTGAATTAGAATCCGACGGGCAATATTTTTTATCATTGCGTTTTATCCAGCGATTTTCAAAACAAGATCTAAACATTCAATTCTTACTGATTAATGAAAAGCAGATTTATTGTTGTAGGAAGTATGCTGCTAGCAGCCATTGCTGTGATATTGTACCAGGAATATGTTAATAAAGATGAGCTTATAAGCATCCAAGGGGTAACAATGGGAGTGATTACTTACAACATTAAATATGTAGGTAAAACGGATTATCCACGCAAGCCTCAGATTGATTCTGTTCTCCAAGCTTTCAATCAATCTTTATCTACCTACGTCTCCAATTCCGAAATTTCAACGCTGAATACAACTGGTGTTCTCAATAATCCCAGTGTCATGTTTGAGGATGTGATGACAACCAGTTTAACAGTTTGGGAGAAAACAGGGGGCATATTTGATCCTACTATTGGCCCAATTGTAAACAAATGGGGTTTTGGCCCCAATAAACAGATTAATAAAGTAGATACCGCGGAAATCCAGCAGTTGTTGAATAACGTAGGTTTCAGTAAAATAACCCGAACCAATGGCCAATACTCGATGGATAAGGACATGTATCTTGACTTTAGCGCCATAGCTAAAGGATACGCGGTGGATTTGGTCGCTCAGTATTTGGAAAATCATGCGGTTTTCAACTACATGGTAGAAATTGGAGGAGAGGTAAGAACCAAAGGAAATAATGTAAGAAATGATCATTGGAGAATAGGGATTGAGAATCCTTTGGTAGAGCGTGCAGAGCAAAAACTATTTGCCATTGTAGAAATGAGCACGCTTTCTATGGCTACTTCAGGTAATTATAGGAATTACTATGAAAAAGACGGCCGGCTTATCGCACATACAATAGATCCACGCAATGGCTTTAATACAAATCACAACCTTTTGAGTGCGACCGTTTTTGCCAAAAACTGTATCGAGGCAGATGCTTTTGCTACAGCTTGTATGGTAATGGGCGTGGAGGAATCTATTAAACTTGCACAAAAGGTGGGTTTAGACCTTTTTCTCATTTACAATGACGAAGATGGCAACTTAGCAACTTTTGCTACGAGTGGAATAAAAAAGCGAATAACCGAGGTAAAAAATTAAGGTTTTGTGTTGAATCAATTTTGTAAAAAGTTGGTTTATCAGCTGACCAAACAACCTAGCCCTTTCAAGATTACATGATTCTTATTTTCATCACGCTCTTCTTTTTTACATTTCTTAGTGGCTTATCGGTAAAGTACCTTGGAATTACATCTTCCAATATTAAGAATCCTCTGATTTTCGCAGGGTCATTTCTTTTTTCAATAACCATTATCCACATTTTACCAGAAGTATTTACGCTGGCAGAAGAACCTTTAGTTATTGGCTTGTGGATACTTGGCGGATTCTTTTTTCAGCAGTTTTTGGAGCACTTAACAGCCGGAGTAGAGCATGGTCATTTTCATAGCCATGGCGAAGTATCTTCATCGTTTAAAGCTTCATTACTTATAGGGTTAACCATTCATTCTTTATTAGAGGGCGCTTTGCTGACGCATGATTCGCCGTTTCATGAAAAACATGAATCTTACTCTTTATTGTTAGGCATAATTTTACATAAAATGCCAGCAGCTTTCGCGCTCATGGCCACTGTGGTTGGTGGTGGAAAGTTTAAAACCAGTTCTTGGGTAATTCTCGTTCTTTTCAGCCTTGCATCACCATTTGGTCTTTTGCTCAGTGATCAGATATTGACTTTTTCTGATCAAACCTTGCTCTATCTTTTTGGGTTTGTCTCAGGAAGTTTTCTCCACATTTCTACGACTATTTTTGTCGAGTCGAGCCCTGAGCATCGATTTGCTTGGAAGAAAATTTTGATTAGCCTTTTTGGTGCCTTGATGGCCATTGCCGTCGAGTTTGGGCTTTAGATGGACGCAGGATTGCTTTAGGTTATTGTAAGTTTCAGTTTTCAAAAAGGGAATTTAATCGCAGGGCGATAGCCTAATAGGTCTAATTCCCCGATGCTCTGCGTCGGAAGCTAGGGTCAAGGGTTCTACCCTTGGGTTTAATGCCATTTATTAGCGATAGCTCAATTGATGACTGGTTCGGTGTAAGTGTCGTTATTTTTCAATGCTTTAGTAAAACTTACTTTGGACACACATAACCTAAGAGCACATTTTTACTTTTGAGAATCGACAACTAATTGATGCCAAAAAGCCTCATGACAAGCTTTAGCGCCACTGAAAGTAATAATCCTCTTATATTTATTAACCTGAGCTCGATTAATAAAACATTGAAATCAGCGTTAAAATCGTCTTTGCGAAATAAGAACCGATTAAAATGAGGTTTTTATTGAAGCAATCTCCCCTTTCCTAGCAGATTGCTTCAATTTTCTAATCCCTTCAAGCTTAAAACATATCGCATTGACTCTAGAACGAATGCTGAATAATCGAACCCAAGTTATTATGTGACGATTAATGAATTTTCTTTATCGTCTGCCGACTATCATAACTATTAAATATTGCTAAATAGATATATTTATGCTAAATAGATATATCTCTAAAGGAGCGTAAATATGAAACTTCCAGAATGTCCAAAATGTGGCTCTCAAAAGCATACTAAAAGTGGAGTTGTCAATGATCGACAAAGATATAAATGTAAAAATTGTGATTACAACTACACTGTATCAAAGCTAGGAAAAGAAATTGACGCGTATTATGTTGTAAAGGCTTTACAGCTGTATTTGGAAGGAATCAGCTACAGAGAAATAGAAAGAATCCTTGGGGTAAGCCATGTTTCAGTGATGAACTGGGTTAAAAAATACGGCTACAAGCGCCCCACAAACAATCAATATAGACCTACCTATAAAGTGCTTACGCATAGTGAGTTAGTTTCATTTATATCTCAAAAAAGCAGCTTAAAAGAAGCAGGAATGGTGCTGACAGAGCTTGGAGATAAATACATGATGATTAAGTGGGAGCGTTTTAGGGAATAGCTATATGCTTACCAATAAGCTACTGTCAATTACAATTGTTGTTGCAAATAATTCAATTTAGGATCTCTTTAACAGTGATTAATTAACAAAATCGCAATTATATATCCTATAAATTGGAAGTGATGAAATGCATGTTTTTCTTTATATTTCTGTTTCCCTGTATGCTATTCGCTTCATCTGACCCAGATGGGACTAAGACAAACAAAAAGGACTGGGATAAAATAACACAGCAAGAGGTTGATCACAGCTACAAACCATTGACGCTTAAATTGTCCGAAGACGGATCAAAATATCTAAGACTTATCATGTGGCATCAGGTCTGGGTACAAACCAACAACTTGTCCATTGAGAATACGAAAACAAATGTTTCAACTTCTCTACGTCGATCTCGGGTTTTAGCTTTCGCTCAGATATCACCCCGCTTTTTGATTTTAACACACTGGGGTTTAAATAGTCTCAATACAGGAAACATGACCTCTCTGGGCAATAATGGGGATTCGCCACAGCTTTTTTTACATGGTGCATGGACAGAATTTAAATTGTCAAGAGGTAATCAAATATACGTAGGAGCTGGTCTTCATTATTGGAAGGGGCTGACTAGACTTGCAAGCCAGAGTACACTCAACTTCATGACTATGGACAATACCAGACCTTTTGTTCATTGGCACTCATTAGGAATTACTGACCAGTTTGCACGTCATTTGGGGGTTTATTTTAAAGGAGAGCTTGGTAAGTTTGATTACCGTATGGCTATAAACAACCCTATGAATGCAAATAATTCTTTAGGAGCAGGACAGGATTTTGGTGGAAAAACTGACCTTATTTATGCAGGTTCGAATAATCTTGAGGGGAATAATTTAGTAGGCAATACGATAATCGAGGGATATTTCCGCTACAATGTGTTTGACACGGAATCACCTAAGCTTCCTCATAATGTCGGAACTTACCTTGGAGCAAAAAAGATATTGGCTTTTGGTTTAGGCTTTTTTGCTCACCCCAGTGGCATGTTTAATACATCCACCAATGAACACTCAAACATTACTCATGTAGCGGGAGACATATTTTTGGATATGCCAATTGGGAATAAGGGAAATGCAATGAATGCATATGCCTCGGTGATTAACTTTAATTATGGTGATGATTTTATGTCACGCTGGGCTGGCACAGGCACGAACCTTTATGGTCACTTAGGTTACTACGTAGACAAAATAAAGCTGATGCCCTATTTGGCCTTTCAGTCAGGAAATTACGATGCTTTTGATGACAACCTCAACGCACTTGATTTTGGTGTCAATTACTTCGTTAATGGTCACCACGCAAAAATCACAGCAGAATATCATACAATTTCAAATAACCCTTTAGAAGGTGGAGTAAATGCGAGCGGCGTGCCAAACGGCACAAGGCAGTTTAGGCTTCAGCTTCATGTTTTTCTTTAATCAAAAAAATAATCATGGATAAAACACAACGTAAAATTTATTGGAATAGGAATTTAAATTACCTATTGACACTACTCTCCATCTGGTTTGCAGTCTCATTCGGTGCAGGAATACTGTTCGCAGAGGAGCTTAACAGTATAAGAATTGGAGGGTTTAAACTTGGTTTCTGGTTTGCCCAGCAAGGTTCCATTTACACATTCGTCATTCTTATTTTCATCTATGTCAGGCTGATGAACAAGCTGGACAAGGATTTTGATGTAGACGAAAAATAAACCTATTAATAGAATATTATCATGGATGTACAAACTTGGACATATATAATCGTAGGAGTGACTTTTGCGCTCTACATTGGAATCGCTATTTGGTCTAGAGCAGGCTCTACCAAAGAATTTTACGTGGCTGGAGGAGGAGTTTCCCCTCTTGCAAACGGGATGGCTACTGCAGCAGACTGGATGTCGGCAGCTTCATTTATCTCAATGGCTGGCCTCATCTCATTTATGGGTTATGATGGCGCAGTTTATTTGATGGGCTGGACAGGAGGTTATGTGCTCTTAGCGCTTTTACTGGCTCCTTATTTAAGAAAATTCGGAAAATTCACCGTGCCAGATTTTATTGGAGACAGATATTATTCAGATGTCGCCCGAACAGTTGCGGTGATCTGTGCGATCATCGTTTCGTTCACCTATGTAGCCGGACAAATGAGAGGCGTGGGTGTGGTTTTTTCAAGATTCCTTGAAGTGCCTATTAATACTGGTGTCATCATCGGTATGGCGTTGGTGTTTTTCTATGCCGTTCTTGGTGGAATGAAGGGCATTACTTACACTCAGGTAGCCCAATATTGTGTATTGATTTTTGCCTTTATGGTACCTGCGTTTTTCATCTCTTTCCAATTAACTGGAAATGTATTACCTCAATTAGGCTTTGGTGGCACATTAAGCGATGGAACCTATTTGCTTGACAAACTAGATCAATTGCATGTTGAACTAGGGTTTGCAGAATATACGAGTGGTTCCAAGTCTACTTTAGATGTATTTGCAATTACCCTGGCCTTGATGGCTGGAACTGCGGGTTTACCGCATGTAATTGTGCGGTTTTTCACAGTGCCTAAAGTAAAAGATGCCCGTATCAGCGCTGGTTATGCACTCATTTTAATCGCTATACTTTATACTACTGCTCCAGCTATTGCTGCTTTTGCCAGAACCAACCTTATTAATACGGTTTCGAACAAGCCTTATGCTGATATGCCAGAATGGTTTAGCAACTGGGAGAAAACAGGACTGATCAAGTACGAAGATAAAAACGGCGATAATTTAATTCAATACGTGGCTGATGCTGAAAAAAACGAACTCATTATTGATCGAGATATCATAGTATTGGCCAATCCAGAAATAGCCAAGCTGCCCAACTGGGTTATTGCTTTGGTAGCTGCTGGTGGCTTGGCGGCAGCATTGTCAACTGCAGCAGGACTGTTATTGGTGATCTCTACAAGTGTGGCACATGATTTAATTAAGAAACAAATCAAACCGGATATCTCTGAAAAAGGAGAGTTGCTTTGGGCGAGAATTGGTGCTGCTGTTGCAGTAGTTGTTGCTGGTTATTTTGGTATTAATCCTCCTGGTTTTGTAGCGGCTGTAGTAGCCTTGGCCTTTGGATTGGCTGCTGCCTCCTTTTTTCCAGCGATTATACTCGGTATTTTCGACAAAAGGATGAACAAAGAAGGCGCAATAGCTGGAATGGTTGTGGGCATTACTTTGATGCTTTTCTACATGGTCAAATTCAAGTTTGACGCCTTTGGTGGCGGTGGACCTGATGATTGGTGGTTTGGTATTTCGCCTGAGGGTTTTGGAGCCGTGGCTATGTGTGTCAATGTGATAGTGAGCCTTGTTATCTCAAGATTTACGCCTCCAGCTCCAGAAGATGTAACAGAAATGGTTGAAAACATTAGATATCCTCGTGGAGCGGGAGCTGCACAGGATCATTAATACAGGATTATAATAGGCTAGTAATTAAGGAGTTATTATCTTTTACTAAATGAAATCAAAACTCAATTTTACATTAATCATTGTTTTTTTCGGGTTACTGATAGCTTTTAATGAACCTTTCGTTTCCATCGCTGAGGGAACGCTAGCCTATATACCTGCCCTTGTTTATTATCTCCTAGCAATAAGCACGGTTTCAATTTTTATACTTTATTATTTAAGTACCAGATTGGGGAAAAATAAATGAGCTATTGGAGCCTCATACTGCTGTCTGCTGGATATTTGGGTTTACTCGCAGGTATTGCTTACGCGGTAGATAGTAAAAAAAGAAAAAGGCCGATCAGCCCATATATTTATGCGCTTTCTTTGGCCGTCTATTGTACTTCTTGGACATACTATGGTAGCGTAGGAAAAGCGGCAGTTGATGGAATTTCTTTTGTAGCCATTTACGTGGGCCCGATTATCACCATGCCTTTGTGGTGGATCATTGTTCGCAAGATTATTCGCATTTCAAATGCATTGAGACTTAACTCTCTCGCTGACTTTATTTCTGCAAGGTTTGGCAAAAGCATCAGGCTAAGTGTGTTGGTGACATTGTTAAGTGTAGTGAGTATTGTCCCTTACATTGCTATTCAGATCAAGGCTGTGACCAATGCATTGAGCCAATTGCTTGATAATCAGTCGGCTATTGAGAAACCGAGTTTGATTATAACATTTATTATAGGACTGTTCGTTTTGATCATTGCTTTTAGAACAGTGAATTCCAATGAAAAACATAGTGGTTTGGTAACCATTATTGCATTGGATTCCATTGTTAAGCTGGTCGCATTCCTATCGGTAGGCCTTTTTGTGACTTATGGAATGTTTGACGGCTACTCTGATATTTTCCGTCAAGTCGATTTGAAGAAGATCGATCAGTTTAATTCTATAGATGGCACTGAGTGGTTTACGATGATTTTACTTTCTATGTCGGCGATTATTTTTCTGCCCCGTCAGTTTCATATGGCCGTCACCGAGAATCAGAATGTAGCACATCTGAAAAAGGCTATTTGGTTATTTCCAGTATACCTCGTGCTAATCAACTTATTTGTAATCCCAATCGCTTTGGGTGGAGAGTTGATACTCGGAGAATCTGTTGATCCTGACAATTACGTTTTGGCTCTTCCGCAAAGCGTGGGCAATGGCTTTATTACTTTGTTCACTTATGTTGGAGGTTTTTCCGCGGCTACCAGCATGATTATGGTATCGACCATTGCTTTAAGCATCATGGTGAGTAATAATATTGTGATGCCATTAATCATTAAAAATACAGCACTGGTTAAAATCAACACACAAAAAACATTGTTTGCCCAGCGATTCTCGGTGATACTTATTTTGACAATGTCTTACTTATATTTTGCTTTCGTCGCGAATAGTTTCTCTTTATCATCCATTGGACTCATTTCATTTGTTGCGGGGATCCAGTTTGCACCTGTTTTTTTAGGTTCATTATACTGGCGGGGATTGACAAAGTCCAGTGCCGTTTTTGCAATGGTTTCTGGTTTTCTTGTATGGTTTTATACCCTCGTGATCCCCAATATCATTGAAGTAGGTTTACTTCCAGAATCATGGTTGGCACAAGGACCTTACGGTATAGCTTTTCTTAATCCGGAGCAATTGTTTGGATTGCATTTCGAAAGCAATATTGTTCATGCGACTTACTGGTCTATGCTGTTCAATATTCTGGGTATGGTCGTGGGCATTTATGTATCTAAGCCATCAGCAAGTGAGCGAAATATGGCAAATTATTTTGTTGAGGCATACAATTATTCTACTATCGAGGGCAATTCCAATAGGTGGACAGGACAAATGGTTCTTTTTGATATTACCAGGGTATTGGAAAATATTTTGGGAAAGCCACGCGTGAAATTGGAAAAACGGCTTTTTAAATCACAGTACGATGCGCCTCTTGAAATGGATGGCTTTGTCAATCCGGAATTTATCGGTCATGCCGAAAATTTACTCAACAGCGCCGTTGGTGCCGCATCCGCTAGAATGATTATTTCTTCTATAGCTCAAGAGGACAACATTGCCGTAGATGATGTCTTGGTTGTTGTGAAAGAAAAACAGCAATTCGCTAAATTGAATGCTGAACTGCATGAAAAGTCAAAACAGCTTTTGAGCAAAACAGCGGAGCTAGAGAAAGCAAACGAACGTTTGAAAAACTTGGATAAAGAAAAAGATGATTTTATCTCAACTGTTACCCATGAAATGCGAACGCCCTTAACATCTATACGCGCGATGACTGAAATAATTTATGATAACCAAGATCTGGAAGAGGAGGAGCGTAATGATTTTTTGAATATTGTTATTCACGAATCAGAAAGAATGACAAGGCTGATCAATCAAGTGCTTGACCTTGAAAAACTCCAATCTCGGAAAACAGAAATATATTTTGTTCCATTGAAATTACATGCTTTGATATGGCAAAGCATCCATGCTGTAGAGGCACTTACTAAAGTAAAAAACATTCGAATTTCTTGCCGTTTTGACACGGAAGAAATTACCGTCCTAACAGACCAAGATAGAATGCAGCAAGTGTTGATCAACCTACTTTCAAATGCCATAAAATTTAGTAATGAAGGTGGTGAAATCGTATTACGAACGAGCAGAAAGGAGCGTGCAGTTATCGTAAGTGTTGCCGATCAAGGGAAGGGGATTTTAAAGGAAAATCAAGAAAGGGTTTTTGAAAAGTTCTTTCAAGCGAATGATCAAACTTTAAAAAAGCCAGTTGGCACGGGTCTCGGTTTGGCCATCACAAAAGAGATCGTGGAGATGCACGGAGGTAATATCTGGATTAAAAGTGAAGTCGAAAGAGGCACCACAATTTTATTTAGTTTGCCAATAGAAGATGAAAAATTAGTCAAATGAGCCTAAAACTTTTATTAGTCGATGATGAACCAAATATTTTACTCTCGCTGGAGTTTTTGATGAAGAAGGCGGGCTATCAGGTATTTATTGCTAGAGATGGGATGGAGGCCATAGATATTTTGAACCAAAGCGTGCCAAATATCATCATATTGGATATCATGATGCCTCAGGTTGATGGATATGAAGTTTGTCAGCACATTAAAAAGTCACCCGAATTGCAAAATGTTAAAATCATATTTTTAACCGCAAAGTCTAAAAAAGAAGACATTGAAAAAGGACTTGCTATGGGTGCTGACTTATATGTAACCAAGCCATTTTCAACCCGAGAATTACTCAAACAAGTTAGAAATTTATCAGTATAAACGAAAAAGTAGTATTTAAAGAAGATAAACATGAGTCATAAAATTCAAACCCTAAGTGGATACATTCACGAATATCAAAAAAGTGTTTCACAGCCAGAACAATTTTGGTCCAGAGTAGCAGAGTCGTTTCATTGGAAAAAGAAATGGGACACTGATCTGGAATGGAATTTTGAAGGACCAGATGTTAAATGGTTCGTCAATGGTAAACTCAACATTACTGAAAACATGCTCGATCGTCATCTTTATACGATGGGGGATGCACCAGCTATAATCTGGGAACCAAATGAACCTGGAGATGAAGCGATAACCTTATCATATAGGCAGCTTTACGAAAAAGTATGTCAGTTTTCCAATGCCATGAAAGCAAATGGCATCAAAAAAGGAGATCGCGTAATCATATATATGCCGATGGTTCCAGAAGCAGCTATCGCCATGATGGCCTGTGCACGAATTGGCGCTGTACATTCTGTTGTTTTCGCTGGTTTTTCGTCTACTTCACTTGCGGATAGAATCAATGATTGTGAGGCAAAAATGGTACTCACTTCCGATGGAAATTACCGGGGTGCTAAGTCTATACCTGTCAAGTCTTTGGTGGATGAAGCTGTGGAAAAGACCACAACCATTGAGAAGATTATTGTTTTAAAAAGAACTGGAACCGAAGTGACGATGAAAGCTGGTCGTGACTTGTGGTGGCATGATGCCATAGAAGGACAACCGACCGACTGCCCTGCTGAAGTGATGGATGCAGAGGACATGTTATTTATCCTTTACACTTCGGGTTCTACAGGCAAGCCAAAAGGAGTGGTGCATACGTGTGGAGGTTATATGGTATATACCTACTATTCATTCGTCAATGTATTTCAATACAGCACAGGAGATGTGTATTGGTGTACGGCCGATGTTGGTTGGATTACTGGTCATTCTTACATCGTATATGGGCCATTACTTGCTGGGGCTACCACGGTCATGTTTGAAGGAGTTCCCACTTATCCAAATGCCGGACGTTTTTGGGAAGTTGTTGACAAACACCAAGTGAATCAGTTTTATACCGCGCCAACGGCGATTCGCGCGTTACAAGCGTACGGATTAGCGCCGATTGAACCTTATAGTTTAGCGTCATTAAAAGTGATTGGCTCGGTTGGTGAACCTATCAATGAAGAAGCTTGGCATTGGTACCATGACCACATTGGTAAGGGAAATTGTCCACTGGTAGATACCTGGTGGCAGACTGAAACTGGCGGTATCATGATTTCGGCATTGGCAGGAGTTACACCAAATAAGCCAGCACATGCGTCATTACCATTGCCAGGAATTGTACCGGTGATTGTCGATCCTGATGGTAAAGAGCTGAAAGGCAATAATGTTCAAGGAAACTTGTGCATTAAGTTTCCTTGGCCGTCCATGTTGAGAACGACCTATGGGGATCATGAAAGATGCAAGCAAACGTATTTCTCCACCTATCCCGGGATGTATTTTACAGGAGATGGAGCCAAAAGAGATCACGACGGCTACTTAAGAATTTTAGGAAGAGTGGATGATGTGATCAATGTCTCAGGACATAGAATGGGCACGGCAGAAGTGGAAAATGCGATCAATGAACATCCAAAAGTCATTGAGTCTGCCGTAGTAGGTTACCCACACGATGTAAAAGGCCAGGGCATTTACGCGTATGTAATATGCGATATGGAAGGAAGGACAGAAGAAAGCCTTAAAAACGAAATACGCGAAACGGTAAGTAAAATCATCGGGCCAATCGCTAAACCGGATAAAGTGCAAATAGTGCCGGGGTTACCTAAAACACGCTCTGGAAAAATTATGCGAAGAATTCTGAGAAAGGTTGCTTCAGGCGAGTCTGATCAACTCGGAGATACTTCCACTTTATTGAATCCAGAAGTAGTAGACGCGATCATCAAGGGCGCAGGATAAATTGATTCATTTATTGGCAGCCTTGGTATTCAGGGCTGCCTTTTTTCCTTCATGATAAACGGGACTCAATAAAATCCCATTTATTACCATAAAGATCTCTGAATACGACAACCTTACCGTACGACTCAATTCGTGGTTCTTCCACAAAATCAACTTCCATTGATTTCATGTAAGCGTAATCAGCATCAAAATCGGTTGTGTAAAGAAAAAGAAATACTCTACCGCCTCCTTGTTTGCCGATGTACCCTTGCTGTTCTTCATTTTTGGCTTTTGCCAAAAGTATTTCACAGCTAATTTCACCTTTTGGCCGTACGCGAACCCACCTTTTTCCATTCCCCATGTCCGTATCTTCGATGAGTTTGAATTGTAAACATTTGGTGTAATAGATTATGGCCTCATCATAGTCATTTACGATTAAGGCGATTTGTCCTAGAAATTGACTCATGTTGTTTTTTTGCGTTTTAGAATGAACCGTATTTCAAATGGTTATAGCCCATATTGATAACACAGAATTCCAAAAGTACGATTTGAAATTCTGGATATGTTCAACTATTTAATGAGAAATTTTAACCATCCTTTAAAGTCAAATGTAAAGACCTTCTGCTTTGGTTACGCCAATGCTTTTTAAGGCACTTATTTTTATATTATTAATTATCTTAAGGATTCCATGTAAGTTAAGTGAACTAAAAATTCATCTTTTTAATCTCATCAACGCTAAAAGAATCTTTATGCAGCAAGTACCATTCGGAGCATCTTCTTTCAAAGTATCAAAAATAGGCCTGGGAATGGCGGCACTTGGTCGACCAGGATACATCAATATTGGCCATGAAGCAGACTTACCCAACACCACGGAAGAACAAATGCAAAAGCATGCACATCATATTCTGCAAGAAGCGGTTGATTGTGGCATTACTTATATTGATGCGGCTCAATCTTATGGGAAAGCTGAGCAATTTCTTAAAGCATGGCTCCACGACTCAGAGGAAAGGCGACATCTCGTAGTAGGTTCCAAATGGGGCTACTATTATACGGCAGATTGGCAAGTGAAGGCAGAAGTACACGAAGTAAAAGAACATACCATTGAAAGGTTAAACCTACAATGGCCGGAAAGTAGACACAGGCTAGACCCAAATTTGAAATTGTACCAAATCCACTCGGCAACTTTCGAGAGCGGTGTTTTAAAGAATATATCAGTCTTAGAAAAATTAGAAGAAATACGTCAGGAGGGTTATGTTATTGGACTTTCCCTCAGCGGCCCGAATCAGGCGGAAGTTTTGCAAGAGGCCATGAAAATTCAGATAAATGATAGCCCACTTTTTGGTGCTGTGCAGGCTACTTTTAATTTGCTTGAACAGTCCGTAAAACCGACCTTACAACTGGCGTATGATCGGGGATTAGGGGTAATTGTGAAAGAAGGTCTGGCCAATGGCCGCTTAACTTCTCGAAATAATGAGCCTTTCGTAAAAGTGCTGGAATCTATTGCAGATAAACATGACGTCACTGCTGATGCAATTGCTCTGGCGTATATCCTCCAAGAAAAATTTGTCACTACAGTACTCAGTGGAGCAGCTACCAAAGCACATTTACTGGCTAATGTTGAGGCAGAAAAAGTAGCGCTGGATATGGCAGACTTAATGGTACTAGAAAATATGAAATCTGATTCAAAGAAATACTGGAGCCAAAGGAGTCAATTGGATTGGAATTGATCGGTTGAACTTTGAACCACGGTATTTCTTTTTCAGTAGGACTTACAGTATAGTTTGTTTAGCGGATAGAAAGGCAATAGTTAAGGTCAATCTTTTTGCCGCTGACTGTTAGACATTCATGATTAATCCAATTTTTTAAAATAAGTATTTCGAGAGATTCATCAGTAGTCAATTCACTAAAACTCGATGCAATACTGTTTTTAAAATGCCGTAAGCATTGTGCTACACCTTGTTCGGTGATCGTGCCCGTTGGCGTACGTTCCAGATTAATGGCGATTCCTGTTAGATCCAAGCGCTTATTGGATATCTGGTTATTCTTCGAAAGCAGATCGTTCACATAATCAGCTTCTGCTTGATTTCTGACGAAGGCACCATCAAATCCTTTATCAACAACACGGTTAAAGTCCAATTGAAAATCTCTCTTTAGGTCATTAGAAATATGGGTGTTTACAATGCACGGAACACTCATTCTATGCGATGAATGCACGATGTAATCGATAACAGTCGTCAAAAAAGGGGATTCAATGGATATCTGATCCAAGTTGGGCATGGTCATTCTAGACACTTGAAAGTACCTTTTTACATGAGATATTAAATAAGCTCTTGTATCAAAACTTGTAAAGACAAGGTGCTGTTTTAATTCAAAGAGAATTCCTTCTATATTTTGTATGGCAGGAACGGTACTAAGATCCACTTGCGCTTTAATAGTACCACTTGGGAGGCCAATATAACTTTGAGCAAAGACAAATACATCATTCCACCATTTTGCCTCTTCAGCAGAATAGATTCCTGAAAGCGTAAAGCTTGGATTCTTTTCCAAATTGACCAGCTCATATGCATTATTGAAAAAGTAAAGGCCAAAATCGTATAGGGCAGCACTTGCCTCTAGTTCGTGTATGCTTAGATTCGCCTCTCGGGTAGCGAGAGATCTTGGTTCGAAATAGATAGAAGAGTCAATATTTTGGTCTCTCAAAAACTCAAAAATGGCTTGATGTTCCTGACAGTTTTCTTCATAATTTTTTCCATCTAGGCTGACGATTAGTTGCTTAACATACTTGGGAGAGAAGTCAGAGTTGACGAGCGTTTTTGCTGTTAACTTCATTGACGTAGAAACATCGAGCGGTTCTGTTGAAAGTCTTAACACTTCGATATCTGGATCAGCAGAGTGGGACTTTTGTTCAGAGGCTAAATCGGTTTTCATCACTCGTTGTTCCAGGAGGCTTAACCTCTTATTGTTAAACTTCTCGTGTAGAGCAATGATAAAATCCATGGCGTCACTATTGAGAACTGTTGAAAAATCTTTTTGTAAGTCAGTTTTCATGACTAAACCAAGCGGTGTATTTAAGGTTGCTGTATTCATCAATTACATTGTTTTACACGGCTAAGCTAGCGAATAATGTTAAAAAGCGAAAATTCGCTAATAAATATTTTTCGCATGCTTTGACTATTTTTGCGGCATGGGAAATGAAATCTTTGAGCTCAAACATATTTTTGGACTCAAAATCAAAGAAATCCGACAAGAAAAAGGAATTACTTACCAAGAGTTAAAAGAGAAGACGGGTATGTCAATCTCTTACTTAAGTGAAATAGAAAACGGAAAGAAATACCCGAAAGCGGATAAAATAATGCTGCTTTCTGAAGCCCTTGAAGTTCCTTATGATGAACTCGTTTCGTTAAAGGTGCCTAAGAAACTGGAGCCAATTATTGGGCTAATACAATCTGATTTTTTCAAAGCCTTTCCATTATTGGAGTTTGGGTTAAATCCGCAAAAGCTTATAGAAATAGTCTCACAGGATCCTGTGAAGGTCAATGCCTTTATCAATACCATCCTGCAAATTTCAAGGAACTTTGAATTGAAACAAGAGCAATTTTATTATGCTGCATTACGGTCTTATCAAGAGCTCCAGAATAATTATTTCGGTGATTTAGAGCTTTCTGCCTATAATTTGAATTTGGAGTTTCCGGAGTTGAGTGAGATACCTTTCACAGAAAAAACACTCACCGAAATTTTATTACAGATTGGTGTCCGAGTAAGTTTTGAAGGGTTGGCTGAAGAAGAATTGTTGAAAGACGTAAGGTCTTTGTATAAAAGTAAAGAAAGACTTCTACTCATCAATAACGGGTTAAATTCTGGACAAAAGAATTTTTTATTGGCGCGGGAAATAGCGTTTCAATGGCTGAAACTAAAAAAGAGGCCGCTAAGTACTCCACCTATTGGTTCGTTCGATTTTGAAGCTATTCTAAATAACCATAAGGCCTCCTACTTTGCCGCCGCATTGATGATGCCCGAAAGGAGGTTTGTCAAGGATTTAAAGGTATTTGTTTCATCGAAGGAGTGGAACTCTGATAAATTTATTGCGCTTTCGTCAAGTTATGATGTCACGCCTGAAATGCTTTTGCAGCGTTTAACGAATATTCTCCCCACACATTTTGGCGTAAAGAATCTCTTTTTCCTTCGTTTTTTAGGAGAAAACAGTGGAAAGAAATTTACATTAACAAAAGAACTACACTTATCGGGGCAACATAACCCACATGCCAATGGACTAAGTGAGCATTACTGCCGTCGGTGGATTAGTATAGAAAGTATCAATGAAGTTTTTAGAGCAAAAGAAAAACCTGAACTTCTGGTAAGAACACAAATTTCGAGGTATCACAACAATGTGAACAGTGACATGTGCATTTCCATTGCGTTTCCCAATATTTCGAACAGTGAGGAAGTGGTTAGTGTAAATCTGGGTTTCTTAATGACCGAAGATCATAAGAAACAGTTGCCATTCTTGAACGATAAGCAAATCAACGCAAGAGAAGTCAATAAGACTTGTGAGCGATGTGATATTATGAATTGCCGAGAAAGAGCGGCATCACCTAGTGTTTACTATCAAGCTCAGAAACAAAAACAGCTTGAAGCCCTGATCTCTACCATATCCTAAAAATAGAAAAGCCTCGCATTTGCGAGGCTTTTCTTCAGGTTAGAGAATAACCACTTATCAACTTCCACACATTTCACAATCGTCCGGAGCATCTAATGAGCATTGCATGGCAGCAGCTTGATCGATTGATGTAGTAGATTGTGATGCCTGCGCTTGTTTCGCGATAGGCTGAGCTTTGTTTTCTTTCTCTATAGTGAACTTGATTGCGTCGGTTGCCGCTTTCGTTCTCAAATAATACATTCCCGTTTTGAGACCTTTTTTCCAAGCATAAAAATGCATGGATGTCATCTTACCGAAGTTGGCATCTTTTAAGTGAATGTTGAGACTTTGGCTTTGACAAATAAAAGCTCCTCTATCTGCCGACATATCAATGATTGTTTTCTGAGAGATCTCCCATACAGTCTTGTAGAGATCTTTGATATGTTGAGGAATTTCAGGAACATCCTGGACAGAGCCATTTGCTTCCATGATTCTGTTTTTCATTCTCTCATCCCAAAGTCCTAACTTAATTAGGTCTTTCATCAAGTGCTTGTTTACCACGATAAACTCGCCTGACAATACTCTTCTCGTATAAATATTAGAAGTGTATGGCTCGAAACACTCATTGTTTCCAAGTATCTGTGAAGTAGAAGCTGTTGGCATAGGGGCAAGGAGTAAAGAATTTCTTATTCCATGCTTTCTTACTTTTTGCTTCAATTCATACCAATCCCATCTTCCTGAATCTGGTTCAACACCCCACATATCAAACTGAAAAATACCTTTTGATACAGGAGAACCAGGGAATGATTCATAATGACCGTCTTTTATGGCTTCTTCCATAGAAGTTTCCATAGCACCATAATAGATGGTTTCAAAGATCTCCTTGTTGAGTTTACGAGCTGCTGGTGATTCGAAAGGCATGTTGAGCAACATAAACGTATCCGCCAAACCTTGTACCCCAATACCAATTGGTCGGTGTTTCATGTTTGAGTTGCGCGCCTCAGGAATAGGGTAGTAGTTTACATCGATGACTCTGTTTAAGTTTCTTGTAACTACTTTGGTGATTTCGTATAGTTTTTTATGATCAAACTCACCATTTTCATTCACAAACTTGTTCAAAGCTATGGACGCAAGGTTACAAACAGCTACTTCGTCTTTAGAAGTATACTCCATGATCTCTGTACACAAATTGCTTGAGCGAATGGTGCCGAGATTTTTTTGATTCGATTTCTTATTAGCATGATCCTTATATAAAATATATGGAGTGCCTGTTTCTATTTGAGACTCTAGTATTTCAAACCAAAGTTCTTGCGCTTTTACAGTTTTACGTGCTTTGCCTTCTCTCTCGTATTTATCATAAAGCTTCTCGAACTCATCGCCATACGCATCGTGAAGTCCTGGTGCCTCATCAGGGCTGAATAATGACCAACTGCCATTTTCTTCTACTCGCTTCATGAATAAATCTGGAATCCAAAGAGCATAGAACAAATCTCTTGCTCTTAGTTCTTCCTTACCATGATTTTTCTTCAGTTCGAGAAATTCGAAAATATCTGCATGCCATGGCTCTAGGTAAATAGCAAAACTACCTTTTCTTTTTCCTCCACCTTGATCGACATAACGAGCAGTCATATCGAAGTTTCGGAGCATAGGTACGATACCATTTGAGTTACCGTTTGTTCCTTTAATGTAAGCACCTGTAGCGCGCACATTGTGTATGCTAAGACCTATTCCACCCGCAGATTGTGATATTTTTGCACATTGTTTTAACGTGTCGTAAATACCATCGATGCTATCATCTTGCATCGTAAGTAGGAAGCAGGAAGATAACTGTGGTTTTGGCGTACCAGCATTGAACAACGTCGGGGTAGCATGAGTAAACCACTTCTCAGACATTAGATTGTAAGTATTGATGGCCGCATCTATATCTTCCATATGAATGCCTACAGACACCCGCATCAACATATGCTGCGGTCGCTCTACGATTTTGCCGTCGAGCTTCATCAAATACGAACGCTCCAGTGTTTTATAGCCAAAAAAGTCGTAGTTGTAATCTCGATTATAATCTACCGCGTCATCTAGTTTTTTTGCATTTTCACGAATGATTCCATAAACCTTTGTTGATAGCAAAGACGCGTTTTCATCAGTTTTTGGATTTACATATGTGTACAACCTCTTCATTGTATTGGTGAAAGATTCCTCAGTTACCTTGTGAAGATTGGAAATAGAAATGCGTGCCGCCAATTTTGTGAAATCTGGATGACGTGTAGCCATGGATGCAGAAATTTCAGCAGCCAAATTATCAAGTTCGATCGTTGTAACACCATCATAAAGGCCATCAATTACTTTCTTGGCAATCTCTACTGGTTTAACAAAATCACTGTTAAGACCAACGCATAGATTTTCTATTCTTGCGGTGATTTTATCAAACTTTACAGACTCTCGTCTGCCATCTCTTTTTATTACTAGCATTTGTATCGGGCGATATAGGTTTATAGTATTATTTAAAAATCTTCGTCTAGGCTGAATTTATCTTTACCTTCATCTCCAGTGTTCATAACACCAGCTTTCTGGTATTCAGCTACTCTTTTTTCAAAAAAGTTTGTTTTTCCTTGGAGCGAAATCATATCCATAAAATCAAACGGGTTACTCGATCCGTATATTTTACGACAGCCAAGCTCGTTTAATAATCGATCAGCGACAAACTCAATGTATTGACACATCAGATCAGCGTTCATGCCTATAAGTTTCACGGGAATGGCTTCAGTTACAAAATCTTTTTCGATTTTCACTGCATCTTGAATGATCTCACTAATAGTATCAGTGGACAGTTTATTGACTAAATGGTCATTGTAGAGTAGACAGGCAAAATCAGAATGTAAACCTTCATCTCTTGAAATCAATTCATTTGAAAAGGTAAGCCCTGGCATTAAGCCTCTTTTCTTTAGCCAAAATATAGAACAGAAAGATCCCGAGAAGAAAATTCCTTCGACCGCTGCAAAAGCAACTAGTCGTTCTGCGAAAGAGCCCTCATCAATCCATCGTAGCGCCCAGTCTGCTTTCCTCTTCACACAATCCATGGTCTCAATGGCATGGAAGAGATTGTCTTTTTCCTTAGGGTCTTTAACGTAGGTGTCTATTAATAATGAATAAGTTTCCGAATGAATATTTTCAATAGCAATTTGGAATCCGTAGAAGAATTTAGCTTCAGTGTATTGAACTTCCGAAACGAAATTTTCAGCAAGGTTCTCATTAACTATTCCATCACTTGCCGCGAAAAAAGCAAGTACATGTTTAATAAAATGTCTTTCACCATCGCTCAAACTCGCCCAATCTTTAAGATCTTGACTAAGATCTATCTCTTCGGCTGTCCAAAAACTTGCTTCGGCTTTTTTATAGTATTGCCAAATATCATTGTGAGTTATTGGAAATAATACAAAACGATCTTTATTCTCTTTTAATATTGGTTCTTCTGAATGGCTCATTTATATCATTTTTCAATTCATCGTTCTACTAATTGCTTACCCACATTGTTTTGCACAAAAAAAATGTGTTATCCACAATTGCTACTATTTATCCACAAACTACAACAATCTTTATCCACAAACACCAAATTTGTGGATTTTGACTGAGTTAGCTGGGTTTTGGGATCTAACAAAGGCAGATAAATTGTCCATTTTTTCCTTTGTTAGTCATGCAAATGTGAATAAAAACGAGCGTAATATCAAACAGGCAAAATAAGAGAAATCACTCTAGAGCGTTGTGAAAAATAACCACGATAACTCGTTGTAAAGAAGTGATTTAATGGTCTATTTGATAAGAAGCACTTTATGCATTAGAGCACGTTTTACGACTTAGAAAAAAATGAAAAAAAAATAAAATGAGTCGCTTTAATCTTAAAGTGCGCTAAGTGTTTGATTTGTCCTAAGCTATTTCTATCTTTGCACTCCTTTTTTAAGTAGAGATAGACGATGTACGCAATAGTAGACATAGCAGGTAAGCAATTCAAAGTAGAGAAAGATCACTTTGTATACACGCCATTATTAGACGGAGAAGCAGGATCAAATGTTGATTTTGATAAAGTTCTCCTTGTAGATAACGAAGGTGCCATTGTAGTTGGTGCGCCTATTGTAGAGGGAGCTAAAGTTTCCGGAAAAATCCTTGAACATGTGAAGGGTGACAAAGTCATCGTTTTCAAAAAGAAAAGGAGAAAAGGATATAAAAAGAAAAACGGTCATAGACAGGATTTTTCTAAAGTATTAATCGAAGACATAAAAAACTAAGAAACCATGGCACATAAGAAAGGTGTAGGTAGTTCGAAGAACGGTAGAGAGTCAGAGAGTAAAAGACTTGGCGTAAAGATTTTTGGTGGCCAAAAGGCTATCGCTGGTAATATTATAGTTAGACAGAGAGGTACGAAGCATCACCCAGGTGATAACGTTGGACTTGGAAGAGATCATACGTTATTCGCTTTGATTGAAGGAACTGTAAGATTCCAAAAGGGAAGACAAGACAGATCATATGTACATATAGATCCGATTTCGGAGACTGTCGAAGCTTAAAGATCCTAAAAGAATAAAAAATACCTGTAGATTTTTCTACAGGTATTTTTTTTGCCCAATAACGAAGAACGTGAGACGGAGTGCCGGTTAGTTTAATGACTAAAGTCTATTGGAACCTTTACTAAATCAAAATATAGTGAACCCCTTTGGCTGTTTGCTCCAAAAAAAAGGAAGTGGAATATCTTATTAAAATGACAGCAAGAAACGGTGAAGTATTTCAACACTTGATATTGATCCTAAAACTAGATAATTACTGGTCAGTTGCAGCAAAGCTATTTCGTCTTAAGTCTAACAAGGAAGGTGGTTTCGCTAAGGAGAACCTTCTAGAACAAAAGAATTCAGACTTTCCTGATTAAGGCGTGCAATGGATCGAGTTCTAAACACGCTATAGGCTTAGGCTATGACTTGGGGGTTTTATTGGTCAGTATTAATTCAAAAATGTTCAAATGAACAAAGAGTTACTTATCCAGAATCAGCCAAATCCTTTAAAAAAATAGCATTGGGTTTCGCCCAATGCTATTCTACTTTCTGCTTTTCAAATTTTAGCGTCTTATTAACTCAACTTTTAATCCGCATCTACCACACTATCCACAATCACTCTAAGGTGTGCTTTATGTGCCTTGGATAGGGTGTTTCCGCCGTAATTAGTGGCCATTTTATCTATCTGCTGCAAGTTGTACAGCGCCATGGATCTCGACATGTGGCTGTACTTTTTCGGGTCGCCTACTATGCTGGCCAACTTATTGGCATATTCTATTTGTAGGTTCTGACGAAAAGTATTCACTGTACCTGAGATGTCCGCTTTCATGATTGCATTGTTAAGAGCCGTCATCATTTCTCCAAGATCATATTCATTCCCATAAAGTTCAGAATCCACCAAACGCTGCATCGTGTTAGGATGAAGCAAATGAGTCAATGCCTGATTTTGGATACCCATCATCAAATCATGAATCTTAGGATCTTCCGGAGCTGCATAAAAACCGTACCCTCTTCGCTGCATCGCCAAGTAGTTGTAAAGACCTTCTGGCGCTTGCCATGCATTTGGGGCAAAAACATACTTGCTCAATGCAGCCATGGCACGCTTTTGATCAGCATAAGACACTGGTGTGAATGGCTGTACGCCTCCTTCCTGACCTACCAATGCTCTGTCTACATATATACCGCCAATATATCGGGAAATCACTCTGGAAGCACCCGCATACTGTCTGCTAAGAATATAGAAATTTTGTCGAAGCTCCTGGTAAGTATCACCATCTTCTAACGTCTCTTCTTTCAGCTTGTCCATTAGATTTCTCACCGTTTCAAATATATCAACACTGTACTGAATGGCATCACTTGAAAGATCGCCTGTATTTACTCTCGGATCTATCGCTTTACCCGCAGATCGCATATCATCGGCATCATTTCCAAAAATTAATTCCGGCTCGGTTGATCGGGCGAGCAAGTCACTACGCTCAGAATCATTCGCAAATGGCATATAGCCAAACTGGATCGCCCACTTGTCGTATGGCCCTGCCTTTGTAGAATAATAGTTGCCCTGCTTCGAGCGATCCTTCGTTACATTGGTGGCTACATAATCCATGACAGAACCAGTAAGCACGCCCGACTTATTATTGACCAACTCGGCTGGGGAATGCAACTGAGACGCTTTCATGTTGTGATTAAGCCCAAGTGTATGTCCTACTTCATGTAAGATCAATTCAATCATGGCCTCTTTTTTAATTCCCGTCATTTCATAGTCGTCTGCTCCAGCTTCGCCCGCCAGTAATCTTCCGAACAGGAGATTTTCTTGCATGAAATCGCCATAGCTACAAAACTTGTTATTTCCTTTTCCAAAGGCTGGTTCAAAGTCATTCTCAGATGCTGTAAGATTATAAATCCCATCGTATTTCACTCTATTAGCAAAGTGCACAAACTCCAACATAATGTCTGCACCTAGTATTTGACCTGTGCGGGGATTGGTGAAGCTCGGGCCATAGCCACCAAAAGGAGGATTTGGTGAGCTTGTCCAGCGAAGCACATTATAACGAATGTCTCCTGCATCCCAATCTGCATCGTCTGGCTGCATCTTCACCACCATTGCATTGCTGAATCCCGCAGCTTCAAAAGCTTCATTCCATGCGAGCACGCCTTCTTTTATAGTCTCTCTCCATTCCACCGGAGTGGTGTTTTCCATCCACCAGGTGATTGGCTCTACAGGATCAGAAACTGCCGCATTGGGATCTTTCTTTTTCAAGTGCCATCGGTTGATCATATCACGATAAGGTGTAGCTGATGTGGAAGTTTGATCTTCTACTTCATTCAGGAAATAACCAACCCGAGGGTCGTCGAACCTAGGCTCGTAATCGTTTTCTGGGACTTTCAATAAGGTATAGAACATTTCGACGGTCACATACCTTGCGTCTGTTACTGCGTCACTCCCTCTGTTTTTTGGCTGACTGTTATCATAGGCATATTGTACGGCTATATTCAGGTTCTCTGGATAGTTTTTGATCGATATTATTTTTGTTTTGTCTTTGCTGGCACTGCCTAGTTTAAAAGCTTTGGGATTACTTGGATCCGACTTGACTTGGCTCAAGGTTTCTTTAGCAAAAAGGTTATCTGCATCGATAAGATATACGCCATCTTCCTCTACGATGACCTCTTCACTTGCCATGATCGCTCGGCTAATATTTGCGTCGGCTGATTTTTTCAATGGATTACCTTCTTCAAAATAGAAATTGGTATTTACCTTTTCGAATTCTAATCGATTGAAATACTTATTGATTTTGAAGATGAATTCGCCATCATACGCCCCACGAAAAGCACCTGCTTCGGTCACACCATCCTTGACCTGACCGAAATAGATAAACTCTTTACCTATTTGATCTTCTTTAATCAACATTTTGGTTTTACCTGTAGTGCTGTCTTGGTAGATAGTGAAAAGCCCATCAAACTTCATGTGCTTTTTAGTTTCACTGGCGAGGGTCTTCTTCTCTTCCTTTTTCTTAGGGGCTTCAGTTTCTCCTTTCTTCTTCTTCTTTTTCTTCTTTTGCGCTTCTGCAGGCGTGCCTATCAGCATAACTACTGCTAGCAGCAACATGAGCATGGTTCTTAAGTTTTTCATCGGTTGAATCTTATCATTTAGAAAATTTAACGGAAGTTAAAGCATACGCACGCTTGATCTTAAAGGTCACTATTCCAGTGGTTATCCTTTAATTTAAGTGGTCAAAACAGCCCTATTGAAGTCTATAGACCTTTCATTCCTAATGATAAGATTCTTTGATTTCAGAAAATCCTCTTTTCACAAGATGACACAGGAGAGAAGTCTGTTTAATACAATAGCTCTCACTAAGTATGGATTTTTACCACCTCCTTCTAAAAGATGTGATACTCGCGCGGGCGATAATGACGGCTTGGAAAATAATCGTCTCAGAAAATGATCCGCCTTTGGGGGAGTTATAAATGTTGATTTAACCAATTTCAGGAACGCAAATATTTCCTCAGCTAACTCAGGCTGATACTGCCTTTATACGATTTTGTGACATAGCTTAGCCTTCAGTCGCTATCGCTCATTTTGGCTTTCAGAAAATTATGTGTTTTATTGAACCGTCAAACCACCATTTCAGTTGAAACTCCATTCGTAACCAGCACCAACAAACCTTATTTCCTATGAAAAACTTAACTTTTCTCCTAGTGCTTTTAACATTCGCTTGCAAGCAAGAACCAAAAACCACCATATCGCCGTGGGTTCCTTATGATGAGTCCGCCGAGCTGGAAGCCAACGCTGCGCATGAGTCTACAAGGATGCGCTATAAACTCATTCAATCCAGAATTTCAGATAAAAATGACCTCTGGAAAAATGTGGCTGATCAAATTAAATATTTCTCCGAGGAAGATTACCAAACATTAAAACCCCTCATTTTGGAGCAGAATATTCCCACCATCCAGCAACATATCGAGTCGGGAAAACTGACCTATGAAAAACTGACGCAATGGTACTTGTACCGCATTGTGAAATATGAAAACGACTCAGGCAAATACCTCAACAACATGATTTCCATCAATCCAAATGCAGTGGAAGAAGCTCAAAAACGAGATCAAAATAAATCAAGCGAAGATCATCCTATTTATGGCATGCCGATTCTTCTGAAAGACAATGTGAATTTTGAAGGTTTGCCTACTACCGCAGGCACACATCTTTTAAGAAAAAATGACGCCTCAGATGCGTTTATTGTAGAACGAATAAAGGAAAAAGGAGGAATTATTCTCGGCAAAACTAATCTGAGTGAATGGGCCAATTTTCTTTGTTATGGTTGCCCTAATGGCTACAGCGCTATTGGTGGCCAAACACTCAATCCTTACGGTCGCAAGCAATTCGACACGGGCGGATCTAGCTCAGGCAGTGGCTCTTCGATAGCGGCAAATTATGCGGTGGCAGCCGTGGGAACCGAAACCTCGGGATCAATCCTTTCTCCTTCAAGTTCCAACTCTATAGTAGGACTGAAACCTACCACAGGACTCCTGAGTCGGGGCGGTATTGTTCCACTATCCAGCACCTTAGATACGCCTGGCCCAATGACAAAAAGTATCATTGACAATGCCATTTTTATTTCCGCAATGACAGGCGAAGACCCTGCGGATATGGCTACCAAGGGCAATCCGAAGAACAAAAAGTACTGGCAAGAACTCCAAACGGGAAGTATGGAAGGTGTAAGATTTGGCGTCAATAAGAGCTTTCTGGAAGATTCCATTTACAAGGTCAACGTGGCAAGGATTGTGGATTTGGGTGGTATTGCTGTCGAATTTGAGCCTGCGGAAATGGATTTCGACGGATTTGGCACATTGCTAAGCGCTGACATGCGAAGGGATCTTCCTGATTATTTGGATCAATATGCCAACGAAGCTTTGACCTTACGCACAGTAGCTGATATTGTCGCGTACAATAGACTTGATAGCTTGGACAAGATACCGTATGGCCAAGGAAGATTTGAAAGTATTCTTGAAGCTAACCTGAGCGACGAGGAACTGGTAGAGCTTAGACTTAAATTGCGCAGCGCAGGTGTTGGTTTTTTTGAAACGGCCATGAAGGAACACGAACTTGACGTCATTTTATCCATCAATAACTGGAATGCAGGACATGCAGCAGCGGCTAACTATCCGTGTCTTACGGTTCCAATGGGTTATAGAACGTCTGGTCAGCCAGTGGGAATTACTTTCATCAGTCGACCATTTAAAGAAGATATGCTCTTAAAAATTGGCTATGCCTTTGAGCAAGCCACCAAAAGCAGAGAGCTGCCCGAGGACTATCAATAAACAGCTCAGCGGATAGTACTTTGAAACTTAAACAGTTTTAAGTGTCCTGTAAGTGTTTCACTTAAAACTGTTTTTTAATATAACAAGTCAATAACCTGAGTTCGATTGTTCAGCATTCCTCGTAGAGCCAATGCGATATTTTTTAAGGTTGAAGAAATTAGAAAATTGAAGCAGTCTGCTAGAAAGATGAGACTGCTTCAATAAAAACCTCACTTTAATCGGTTCTTATTTCGCAAAGACGATTTTAACGCTGATTTCAATATTTGATTAATCGAACTCAAGTCAATAGCAACCTTTGCTACTGAGCAGGAAAATACTGTGGAACCAAGTCTTTCATCTTGGCTAAGGTTTCGGAAACGGTCAATTCACTCATACCACCCGAAGCATTGGCATGACCGCCTCCACTAAAATGTTCGGCAGCCATCACATTCACAGGGTTTTCCTGTCCTTTTGAACGAAAAGAAATTTTTATGATCCCGTCGCGCTCCGAAAACACAATGGCCGCTTTCATTCCCCTGATCGACAAAGCTTGATTGGCAAGGCTGTCAGTATCCCCTTTTTGGTAATTGTACTTGGCTAATTCTTCTTTTGACAGAGCAATAATGGCCACCTTGTGCTCATCCATAATCTCTAACTTTTCGCACATCGCAAAACCTTGTAAACGCAAACGACTCTCTGTATTGTTATCGCTCAGCGCCTCATGAATCAGATGATGCTGCACACCTGCGGCTAATAACTTCGCCAAAATTTCATGTGTGCGCGGTTTTGTCGAAGGAAAGCGAAAGCTTCCCGTATCCGTCATTATACCGAGATACAAGGGTGTTCCAATCTCTTCATCGAGCAATGCGCCATTGCCCGACTGCTCGATGAGCTCCACAATTAACTCAGAAGTAGAAGAAGCCGTGATTTCTGAAACGGTAAGAGTGGGGAATGATTCAGGATCCAAATGATGGTCAATCATGACTGTTTTGCAGGTTGCCGCTTCTAACAAAACCTGCATGGCGGCTCCCACTCGGTTTGTCCCATTGTAATCCAGACAGAACACTAAATCAGCCTTTTTAAAAGCAGTAGTTACCTCCTCCGGCTGCTCTGTCATAACCAAAAAAAATGAGGTATCTAACCAAGACAAATAACCAGGAGCTGGGTCTGGATGGCAAACAGTAGGTGTTTTTCCCAGCTTTTCAATAAAACGCATTAAGCCCAATGAACTGCCTATTGAATCACCATCAGGCGATTTATGCGCGGTAATGACAATGCTTGTGGCCGCTTCAATTTCAGCCGCTATTTCTTGGTATATATTCATGCTAATCGTTGGTCTATGACTTTGTGTAGGGTCGGTTGATTATTGAATCTCCACATGCAGTCGTGGCATTATTCAATTTCAAAGTGCCAAAGGTTCATAGACTCCCATCAAAAACTCAACAAATACTGAGGTAAAATTCCTTTTGGTAAGAAAAATTAAAAACGGAGAAGCTTTATTTACTCGCCCATAGTCACATGATCTTCTACTTATATCATTGAATATCTAAAGATTACAATCAGCTTTTGATATTATTAGCTCCTTTAGATCTGTCCTAAAAATTTTGAATCCGTTGTTCATGCGATTAATCTTTTCCTTGATTTATTATAAAAATCCATACCACAAGACAGGCAATCAATTCTCCACTTTTGGCAAGACAAAATGACTGAAATTCAAAACTATCCCATTATTTAAAATCGGAGGAGATTCAAATCAAAACGAATCTCGATTTCTATTGGGCAGTCCTTCGATATTGATTAATTTGGAGAAACACGAAAAATAAAAAATATGGAATATAGACGTTTAGGCAAATCTGGATTAAAAGTTTCCGCTTTATCGCTCGGGTCGTGGGTCACCTTTGGTAAGCAAGTGAAAATGGATGATGCCAAAACCCTTTTAAAAACGGCTTACGATGCTGGGATAAACTTTTTTGACAATGCTGAAGGGTATGAAGCAGGAGAATCCGAAAAAATCATGGGAGAGGTCATCAAAACCTTAGGCTTAGTGCGTGATACATTTGCGGTTTCTTCTAAGGTATTCTGGGGCGGAAAGCAGAAAATGCAGCTCGGACTCAGCGCCAAACATGTGCGGGATGCCTGTGACTTGGCACTTCAACGACTGCAAGTGGACTATCTTGATCTCTATTTTTGTCATCGACCTGATGTTGATACGCCCATCGAAGAAACCGTCCGCGCCATGCATAACCTCATCCTTCAAGGCAAAATCATTTATTGGGGAACGAGCGAATGGTCTGCCCAGCAAATCACAGAAGCGCATGCTGCCGCTCAGACCTATGGACTTACACCACCTGTAATGGAACAGCCTCAATATAACTTACTGCACAGAGGCAAAGTAGAAGGAGAGTTTTTACCGCTCTATGAAAACTACGGTATGGGAACAACCATCTGGTCGCCACTTGCCAGCGGTATCCTTACTGGAAAGTACAATGAAGGCATACCTTCAGACAGCCGACTCAACTTGCCAGACTATCAGTGGCTCAAAGACCTATGGACCAGTGAAGATGGTAAACAGAAGCTTGAAAAAGTGCGCAAGCTGACTGATCTGTCAAAGGAATTGGGGGTTAGCATGCCACATTTATCTATTGCTTGGTGTTTAAAAAATCCTGACGTTTCTACGGTTATTTTGGGAGCTTCGCGTTTGAGTCAGCTGGAAGATAATTTAAAGTCGCTTGACATAGTGGAGCAGCTCACACCAGAAGTGATGAGTAAAATCGATGCTATCGTGGACAATAAACCTGCCGGCCCAGAACGATTTGGACAGTAGCCTTGTTCGGGAAGGCCTTAGGTCATAAATATTTGTTTTGATGGGAGAAGTCTTATCTCTCATCAAAACGAATAAAAGCAAGCCTTCAGTAAGTATTTAGAATATTGTCGCAATAAGGGAGCTAGCTTTGTTTCCTCTAAAGATACAATCCAATGTGGTTAAGAACCAGCTGTGAATTTTCATTTAATATTATTGAGCCTACTCCATTTATATTGATGTTGAGGCCTAGAAGTAACGCCAAGCAGTGGGTGGCGCGAGAAGAATATCGTATTTCTCCGACAATTCCTGTGTATGAGTTTACTGACCTGTACGATAACCTTTGCCAAAGGCTCGTGGCTCCTCCTGGACATTTTTCTATTAAAACTACGGCAGATGTTCGTACATCGGAAAAAAACAACAATGGCATAGATGCTCCATTTGTCGAAATTCAGGATCTTCCGGATTCGGTCATAAAATACCTCATGCCCAGCCGATACTGTGAATCAGATCGCTTTAATCAAATGGCCTTGGATATAACCAATGGTGAAACTCCGGGCTATAATCAAGTGGCCAGAATAGAAAGCTGGTTAAAGCAAAATATCAGCTACATTCCTGGCAGCAGTAATTATCCTGTGTCCGCCACAGAAGTAAACCAAAAGCAATCAGGCGTATGTCGTGATTTGGCTCATTTGGGAATCAGCCTTTGTCGTAGCATCAGCATACCTGCCAGAATGGTGGTAGGTTACTTACATCACTTAGCGCCCATGGATATGCATGCTTGGTTCGAGGCTTATGTGGGTCGAAGGTGGTATTCTTTTGATGCCGTGCGCACCGCCACCATGGACGGTTATGTTTCGGTTGGTTATGGCAGAGATGCCGCTGATGTGGCCGTTTATACCCAGTTTGGGTTTCCTGTATACCCACTTACGCAAAAAGTATCCGTAGAAGAAATTGATCCTGTGACCTGAAAGTAATATAAGTCAGATCCAGATTTACTCGGTGAAATTGGCGCATCGAACTAGGTGCTGCGCTATTCCTAAATCATAGAATACGTGATCAATTTTAAGCTGATTTTCTAAAAGAATAGGGAAAAGGCCGGTAATGATAGTAGTTTTCTACCTCGTCGATGGCCTTGATAATGGCCTCATTGATGGGCAAATACTGCTGACCCATTCTGAAATCTATTTGTGTGAGCTTTTGGTAATAATAGAGATAACCGGGAGCTATACCTTCATGCACCAGCTTTTCCGCTTGGCTTAATTCTTCCGCCTGAGTCTGCTTGATCAGTCGACAGGTAGAAAGCAAAGGCTTGCCCAGCTTGTCTCGCACCGTGGAAAAACCAAAAAGCCGACAAATGAGCCCACGGTTATGGTACTCCGTACAACCTCCAAGCGTATGACCAAAAGCGCCTAAACCATTACTCTTGAAAATATGACAAATACGCTGTGGGTTACTGGTTAACTGCTCTTTAACAATATGAGATTTTTTTTGAAGGAAAAGGTCGAAAGCATAAGGCAAAAACTCCAATACCGCTGCGGAGATGTCTGGCTTAGTACAGCAGTTGCCGCATCCTGTCAAACAACCAAGACCACTTTTTTGCTGAAAAACAGCCATTTCTTTCTCAAGTAGTTCAAATACCTTTTGTACCTGCTTGACCTTTCGTACGATTGACATATTGTAGGCTACCAAGCTACGCTGAAGTTGGTTGATAGTTACTTTTTAGCGCTAAATAATTTCTACAGCCCCGCTCTTTTTCGCTTTAAGAGGAACCATGATCACCTAACACTTCGCTTAAAAAGCAATGTCGCGACAAGGCCAATAATGGCAAAAACCGCAACTATTCCGAAAAATATTTCATGACCTGACGCACCGGGATTTGTATCCAGCGTGTAACCCATCATCGGCCCCATAAATACATCGGGTGTATAGCCAATCACCGAGACTATTCCCGCCACACTACCGGTAATAGTCAATGGTACTTTTGATTCTTCGAACAAGGCAAAATACAAACCGCGTAATCCATAAACCGCTGCACTTGTCATGACAATGGTCATGAAAATAAAAAAAGACGCGCCACCTATAAAAAAGCCACTTGAAATGCTCAGTGTACCAAGTGCCATAAGTGCAAAACACGCAGTGATAATGTTTGAATGTAAAAATCGGTCTCCAAGAAAGCCTGCCAAAACTGCAGCAATGGGACGTAACCAAAACGATATAGAGGCCAATTGTGCAGATTCTACATCATCGTATCCTAAGACCACACTGGCATATAAGGAATAATCATCGATCGACTTGTAGCCAACATAGCTACACAAAACGATGAGCGCTTGCATCCAAACACTGCGCTTTTTTAAGGCGAGTTTGACACCTTCCAATGAGATTTGAGGTAAGCTTGGTGTCACATGTCCTTGTCCCTCTTTGGGTAAGAAAACCCAAGCTAAAAAAGCGCCTAATGCGGTCATGGCGGTTACTACCAAAATGATCTTACTCAGTGCATCAGACATTTGCTGCAGAGAAGCCTCATCCGCCGAAACAGGCAGAAAGGCGTCTAATAAAAATACTGTGGAGGAAGCCATGATGGCGGCCACCAATCCTCGACCAGCATCAATACTCCCAAAAGATTTTCCCTGCCCAATACTGACTCCAAGTTCTCGTTGCGCTTTAACATAAGCTGCCCAAAAGAGTAAAATCGTGGTTAAACCCCAAAAACCATAGAGCGCCGAAAGCACATATACAGAGGGAATGAATGCCATGACTACCCCTCCAAGTGCTGTAGCCACAAACGAAATTGGTAATAATTTTCTGGGCGACAACCGATCGGCCAGAGGGCCTCCGAAAAAATAGGCAACCATAGCTATAAGACCATAAAGCGAAAATGCAGTCCCTAGCTCGAGATTGGTAATGTCAAATACTTTGAGAAAAGTAGGCCTGAAAATTCGCGTAATAACAAAGGGAAGTAAAAAAATCAACTCCCCGATGGTCATCAAGGTGATGAGCGTCAATATCTGCCGTAATTTCATGAGACCAACTTACATGGAATCCATGAGATAATTACACAAATGAGTGTCTTGAAGATCATCAGAATCTATAAAATGTGTTTTTTTCTAAATAGACTCTATTCAATGTATCTACTTTTAACCTGAGCGGCTATGAATTAATAGAAGCAATAATGCTGTGATTAACTGAGTTATATGTGATAAATTCTAGCTCTTCTTTTTATCAGGAGTTTGTACAAATCCAGTTCGAGACATTTTTCCCCAGCTTTTTACCCCTCGCCATTTGTCAATGTTGCCTTCAATAGCCCACTTTACCACAAAAGGATGAAATAAGAAAGGCTCCATGATGGCCACTAGGGTCATTTTATAGAAGTCTCTTGCGTCGTTGTATTTGTAATAGGAGGTTTCTTCGGCGAGTAAAGTAAGCAAACTGATCATGACCGCAAACAAGTAGACAAAGGAGAATAGGCCCAAGGAAAATACCCACGAAACCTGGAGAGTAATGGTTAAATAGGTGAAAAATATTAATCCAATAGTCTCCACCCAAGGCGCTAAAAACTCAAAGAAAAACCAATATGGATAACTAATTAAGCCGATCACTTTATACTTAGGATTAAAAAACATGACCCTGTGTTTAACCAATGTTTCTATGGTTCCTCTGGCCCAGCGGTTTCTTTGCCTGCTCAAAATTTTCTTATCCGAAGGCGCTTCTGTCCAGCACAAAGGATCGGGAATATACAGCACCTTACCTACCCGCTTTTGATCCATCATATGTCGTCGCATCCTTACCACAAGCTCCATATCCTCACCCACGGTATCTCTATCATAGCCTCCGACTTCCATCACAGTTTCACGTTTAAAAAGTCCGAAAGCTCCCGAAATAAGCATTAATCCATTAATTCTGCTCCAAGCCATTCGACCCAGTAAAAAGGCACGCATATATTCCAAAACCTGAAATCGAGCAAGCAAACCTTTGGGTAGGTTTACTTTAATCAGTCTGCCGTCTTCTATCACGCAGGAGTTGGCTATCCTTACTACACCACCTATCGCGATGACATTTTCTCTGCTTTCCAAGTAGGTTTTGGCCATTTTCATGAGCGCGTCAGGTTGTATAATGCAGTCCACATCGATGCACGCTACTAGCTCTTTGTTCGACACACTTATGCCAGCATTCAATGCGTCCGCTTTGCCACCGTTTTCCTTATCTACAACTACCAGTCTTCTAAAAGCCCGATTGCTTGACTTGTATATTCCCCGGATTTTTTTTGACGGCAACTCGTTAGGAATAAAAAAAGGAACTTTTTCCAAATGGAAGGCTGCTATCAATTTATCAATAGTATCATCGGCGCTTCCATCATTCACAATCACCACATCGTAATTATTGTATTCGATGGACAACAAACTTTTCACATTATCAATGATGGTCATTGCCTCGTTATACGCCGGCGCAATTAAAGAGATGGATGGCGCCAAAGGGCTAGATAATATTTTTTTGAAATCAACAAAACTGTTTTTTTTCATGTATCTCCTCATGGCGAAATAAGAAATAAGTGCAAAAAGCAAATAAGAAGAGCATATCGCTACTGCATAAATGAGAAAAAGATACTCCGCTATTTGAATAAAAGAATCCATTAGTTTAGCGGGTTTTGTATATGTGATATCATATGATCATGAGCTTCGGAAAGTACTGCATTTTTCTTTTGCAAATAATGACCTACTTCAAAAGTGATCTCGTTGAGCGCATACATGGCCTGGAACTGTACCTCTGGGTTTGGGTGGTCAAGGTATGACGATATAAAATCCAAATCATCGGGATCTTCGATTGACCCGAGAGTTTTCAATCCGCTCATAGTGACCCGATCATTGTCATGCTTCCGCATCAATTCTTTAGTGATCTCGATATCCCTTTCATCGCCCATTTCGCGAATGGCCAGCAGACCAGCTATTACAACAACCGCTGCGCTTTCTGTTTTCAGAAGTTGCCTAATAGCACTCATAGTTTCAATTTTCTTAAAAAGCGTGCAAAGTCTGATAATAAAAGAATTTACGCCATCAAACGGGCTATTTAAATATTGCTCAAAGTTGGTATCATGTTTAAACTCTGTAGCCGTGAGTTCGCTATACAGCAGCAACTTTTCCCAATCCGTAATATCGAAAGATAGTTTTCTGAAAAAAGACAGTGGCTCTCTGGTGCTTAACTTGACAAGTGCTACCTGTGCCTCTTGCCTTAACATCAAATTGCGACTATTGACATGCCTTAATATTGGCGACAAGCCTAGTTTTGATTTGAACAGGCTTAATTCTTGAAAGCCTTGAACTCTGGTGCTAGACTCCCAGCTTTTTGTTTTTCTCAAACTATGTTCGTGCAAGGCTAAATATCTATAAGCATGATCCAAAGCTTCATCCATTTCTCCGAATAACTCCTTTTTAAGACTTAAAAGATGGGTGATAAGATAATTTTTCCTATTCTTTGTATAGAGTGTTTTTTTGATTTTTTTCAGCTGAAAATCATCAAATCCAACCTCTTCCAGTCCTTCCTTTTCTGTAGTCGCAATCAAATACCTATTCAAAGACTGGGTCACTTTCTTGAGAAAGAAAGCCTTATTTTCAAGCTTGGCTTTTTTGGCGGTTCGGATTATGATGATGCTTCCAAAAAGCAAAAAAACAACGGCTAAAAGTAATACATTACAATAGATTAATACGTAAATCAGATCTCCGGCCAAGACTACAATTTCAATAGCTTTTTAACCCTTACGATCAGCTCATTGGGGCTAAATGGCTTTGGTAAAAAATCGTTGATGCCCAGCTCGAAACCTGTAAGCACGGTTCCTTCAATACTTTCTGATGATAATATAATGATGGGTGTATCCAGCTTCAGATCTTCACGGATGTAAGTGGTCAGCTCTAAGCCAGAACTGTAAGGCATATGAATATCCGTAATAATTAAATCAAAGGTCTGTTCTTCCAATAGCTGTTTGGCTTTTTTCCCATCTTCGGCGACCACACACTCTTTAAAGCCCGCCCTCAGGAGTTTGAAGCGCATAAGGCTAGATAGCGCTTCGTTATCTTCACATATCAAAAGTTTGATGTCAAAAGACATGAATGACAGAAATTTTTGTAACTATTGTTTTCAAGGACAAAATAACGGTATAATTATTCCCCATGTCCAATATTGCCTAAATACTTTATGATCTTATCAATTTCTATCATTTGATTGTCAATTGATTGTTCGAATGGTCTTTCCTCAATGTTGGCCAATACTGTATTCAGCTTATGGAGGTGGAGCATTTCATTCAGCGGTTTTATTTTATGTAAAATATTTTTAAGTCTTTGATGATCTTTCGATTTAAAAGATAGTTTTAACTCTTGGCTCAACTCTGAATAGCTTCTTGTACAGATGCCCGAAAACTCTTCTATAAATTCACGGTCTCCATCACAATGATCCGTAAGTGCCGCAACGAGATTCAGGTAATCTGTCTCTTGGTAAATCGGCTTAGTGGCGTTCTTGTCGATTGCACTGTACATTTCTGACGGCTTAAAGGGCTTACTGATGTAGCCAGTCATGCCTGCAGACACGGTGACATCTTTGACATTGGAAAAGGCATCAGCGGTCAGGGCTATAATTGGAATCTGCTTAAAATATTCGCCTTCCATTTTACGAATTTTGATTGCGGCCGTATAACCATCCATCACTGGCATTTGTAAATCCATAAATACAATGTGATACTCTTTATCACCAATCATCTTTATGGCTTGCTCTCCATTCATGGCTATGTCAAAGGCAATGTTGACCTTTTCAAGATAGTTCTTGATAAGGTATTGATTAGACTCGCTATCCTCGGCGATTAATACACGATAACTATTGCCCTTAAAATGTGCCGGCCAATTGAAGTCCTGACTTTCTATACTCAGGTCCATAGATCCTATGGCAAGTTTCAGGTCAAAGTAAAACTCTGAGCCTTTTCCCGGTGTGCTCTCCAATTTTATCTTACTGCCCATCAGCATAAGAATTTTTTTGGTAATGTAGAGCCCCATACCAGTACCCCCATAGTTTCTGGTTACTCCAGAGTCTGCCTGCTCAAATGACTTGAATATAGTGTTCCACTTGTCTTTAGGCACACCTATGCCAGTATCTTTCACCGATACCCGAAACTTAACCTGATTGTTTTTTTCGGCCAGAAAGGTGGTCTTAATAGAAACTTGACCCTTTTCGGTAAATTTTAATGCATTACCTGCAAGATTGAATATTACTTGAGAAAGCCTTGTAACATCTCCTATCAGGACATTTGGCAACCTTTCGTCATAACTGAGAATAAAATCAATACCTTTTTCCTTTGCCTTGTAGTTCAGTGCATTTTTAATATTATTTAGCAAGTATTGAAAGTCAAATGGAACCTCCTCGATCTCCATTTTGCCCGCATCTATTTTCGACAAGTCGAGAATATCATTGATCAAATTCAGCAAATTATCACCAGAGAATTTGAGTAAGTCTAGGTGCTCTTTCTGATCTTTTCTAGGATTTTCACTAAGTAATATTTGTGTCACACCTGCTATTGCCGTAATAGGTGTTCTGATTTCGTGACTCATGGTGGTCAAAAAAGTCTCTTTGGCTTTTGAGGCAGCCTCAGCGGCACGTTTTGCGTTATTTAGCTCTATTAGTTTCTGCCTATTTTCAGTTACATCCGTGGTGAACATGAGCAGGCCTCCAATTTCTTCTTTTGAAATATACCAAGGCCTCACCTCCCACTTGATCCAACTTACGGAACCATCTTTGATCGTTATGGGATCTTCTTTACCCGAAGAAACGATCCCATCACGTAGACAATCTTCATGAATAGGGCGCCAAATGCGAGCGTTTTCAGCATAAACCTCATAAAAATTATAACCTACTAGTTGTCTCCAATTGGTATGATAATCTTCTACCCACCTTTGACTAACAAACATGAAATCCATATTCAAATCGAACATGGCGATGGCTGCAGGCGATCTATCTACAAAAGCATTTAACTGAATAGCCAGTAGCTTTTTTTCATGAATATCGATAAGTCCACCAATAAGCAATTCTAGTTTCCCGGCGGAGTTACGTTTCGCATTTCCTGTTGCCTCCAGCCACTTATACCAGCCGTCTTTGGTTTTTACCCTAAGTTCCGTTGTGCTGGGTATACTCGTCTCTATGGAGAATTGGATGGCCTCATTCAGCTGGGAGAGGTCGTCAGGATGAACATGTTTTAAAAACTCTTCGGCTGTTCCTTCAATTTCGCCAGCGCTATAACCCAAGATTCGATAGAGCGCTTCTGACCAGCTTTCGGTCTTTTTAGAAATGCTTTTTTCCCAAATCCCCACATTTATAGAAGAGGTCAAAAGCTCTAATTTTTCAACCTTTTGTTGCTCACTTTCGAGCACTTCATTTAATGCCACTTTTGATCTTTGGAGCTGGCTCGCATAGCCTTTGATAATGTATAATGTAATTAATAACACGATTGTTGCGGCCACAACAATAGAGAAGGTGTTAATGTAATTCTGCTCAGTAATGTTTTCTTTGGTCTGTCTAATTATTCCTGACCCAATCAAAGCATAGCGAGAAGTAAAAGCCTCCATCACCGGAAGGAACTTGCGCTCACAACGTAGGATTTCGTCTACGTAATAATCGATAGATTCCTTATCAGTAGCACCTTTCAATCCATCTGCCGCATCTAACAAGGGTGCTTGCAGAAGTAAGACCTGCGAAAAATAACGACCAATACTATTGGACCATGCCTCCTTTTGGAAATCAAAATCATAGTCTTTGAGGCGCTGATAATTGGCGCTCAAATTTGATTCAATAGAATCAATGCGCATCAACAACTTAGCATCGTGAGTACGCTGGTAGAGCAGCGCATTCTTTGCCAAGTTTTGACTGAGCATTCTTTGTCTACCAGAAATATTAACCAACTCGGTGATGTTCTCATTCTGCTCTATTGACTTGGTGAGCTTATAGTTGAGAAATAAAACAAGACTCACGACACCTAAGACCACAAAAATAAATAGAAGTATCAGGCGCCTTCTTACAAGAGTGTAGTCTATTGGTTTGTCAGTATCGTGTGCCGTCCTACTCATTTATTTTCGTTGAATTGCTTTTAATCATAACCTAAGGCGCTAAATCACTGGATTGTTTTAATAAGGCCAACCATATGCTTGGTCTGCAGTCAAAAATGGAATATTTTCATCAAAATCACCATGATTTATATCAATGTGTCGCAAAAACCCCAAGAACCAATATTTTCCAACACAAATTTCTTGTCTCAATAGACGAACTCCATTCAACTTACGAGGGCTTCTTATCTTTAGAAAGTAAAGATGGAAAGCTTTAAGCAGTCCATTCAAAGATTATCGATAAGCAAAGGCGAAAACTAGCTAAATTCGTTCTTTGATTAGTTGATACTGTTACCGCTCGATTAAAGGCTAATCTTTTTAAACCGTCAATTCTCAAAACAAGGAAAAAACGTACAGCTGCACCAAAAACAATACAATCATGAAAAGCGCCAAGGTAAGTTTGTGATCTAGCGTTTTCATCACCTTTAAATACAAAAAGGTAATTAGAAAAATCACTGGAATCATGTAACCGAAAATATGATAAATGCTATAGGCTTGGATGGCATGTTTTGGTTGACCATTGACTTGAAAAGTTACGGAAATAGGAATGGAAAAAATGATGGTTGATTCAAGCAAACCCACTTTCTGCTTGGCTATTCTGATCTCAGGGTTTTGAATAATTCGCATCTTATTTGCTTCAAACTGAATCTCATTGTATACATGTCCTCTGTTTCCACCATTTCTCCTACTAAATCCTTCATTTTGGGTGTAACTCTTGACTATTTTTTGTTCCTTTTCTACTTTTGGCAGAAGCCAATCGATCGTAAGAAATATATTGAACCCAATAATGACAATGGCTGCATATTGAAATGATTGGAGCATTTGCTTAATCATTTGCTGCTGCATTCTGATCTCTTCGTAGGCGCGTGCCCTTGCTTTGGCTCGCGCTTCTTTGCGCCGGCGATCATATTCAGAAACTTCAGGGTTATAGCTGTAGTTAGTCGTTTCGTTATGCGGGGAAGGTCCTACGGTTGTTAAGAAATTATAAGCCTCATTGATCTCCACAAATCTTTGCTGAGCATTAGGATCTTTGCTGAGGTCAGGATGGTATATTTTGGCTAAGCGACGGTAAGCTTTTTTGACCTCTTTTTCTGTTGCCCCAGGCTGTAATTCTAGTATTTCAAGATATCTGTTTTGCATGGAGTCCTAATTCGTGTGGAAATTAAAAATCAATAAGGAATTTGCATAATAATAGATCGAAATAATGAAACCTCAGTCAGTTGATTAACCTCTCATGACTGTCCTTTTTTCCGATACGGTTGTATCAATGATCAATCTCAAAATTTTCTACTTGGCAGAGACTATCTTCATGCTTATACTAACGTTCAGAAAATGCAAAAAGCGCAAAAACATCCTTAAATGAAATTTGATTCTCGTACGTTGTAATCAGTCTCACCAGCTTCTTTTATGATGTGTTAGGTGATTTGAATTATACGTTTTTTGTTTCCCAAGAGCATGGACGAATTGGGCTTGCCATTGATGTGTTTTTCTTTGCACTTTAAGGAGTTAAGTAGAAGCAACTGGCAGGCTCATGAAGTAAAGATTTGACTCTTTAAAAGCACAGGTAATTTCAAAGTTTTGCGATAAATCAACAAATGAGAGAATCATGCAGTTCAAAGTAAGGATTCAATTTGGATGAGGATATCTTTACAACTTTTCAATCATTATCTTCAAAGCATGAAAATAGCTTCATGGGATTAACCCAAAGGCATACCAACCATTAGCTAACTAAAATGATCAACAAAAAAGAACAAACCAAACTTGAAGAATGGTTCAATATGCTATCCCATGGCATCACGGCTGCAACTGCCATTGGTGGATTTGTGGTATTAATCGTCATGGGCGTGAAAAGCGATCAGGAATGGAGCATTTTTAGCGCCTTATTTTATGGCATCAGTCTGATGCTTCTTTATACTTTCTCAGCTATTTACCACGGTTTGCGGCATAAAAAGGCCAAGCATGTATTTAATATTCTAGATCATTGCGGTATTTATCTACTTATTGCGGGGACTTACACTCCTGTTTTACTCATGTCGATAGGCGGCACTACGGGATGGTTATTTTTCGGAATCGAATGGGGCATGGCGCTGATTGGCATCACCCTGAAAGTCTTTTTCACGGGTCGTTTCAAATTATTCTCAACGCTCATGTATGCATTCATGGGCTGGATCATCTTATTTAAACTTGAATTAGTGAAATCGGTGCTACCGGAACCTGCCTTTTGGCTGCTTGCCTATGGAGGAATGGCCTATACTGTAGGTATTGTGTTTTACATCATCGACTACCGCATGAGATTAGCTCATTTTATTTGGCATTTGTTCGTCATGGCTGGCAGCATTTTACACTTTATTATGATGGTGAAGTATATATTCTAATGCTTAATATCCTTAGCAAATAACCTATAATTACAGGTTTATTTATGATTATCTCCAGTATCAATATTCATAGTCAAGACCAAATTGGGGTCTTTACTTTCAAGGTAAATGAATCATTTTAAGCTAAACTCTGCCTTACTTGGTTCCAAGTATTTTTAATTTAGAAAAATGCAAACTATTGAAATAATCGAGGTTAAAAGCCATGATGCAATACATAAGGTTGTAGACCTAGCCGATACGATCTGGCGTGAACACTATACAGCCATTATTGGGAAAGCTCAGGTGGGTTATATGCTCGAAAAATTTCAATCAAAAGAGGCCGTTATCAGTCAGATTCGCAGCAATTCTTCCTATTTCCTTCTAACCCTCAATGAGCAGCCCGTTGGCTATCTTTCTTATTACCCGAAAAATGAAACACTTTTTCTAAGTAAAATCTACGTGCTACAGGAATATCGAGGAAAAGGTATTGGAAAAGCCGGTATGTCTTTCGTTCAAGCTCAATCGGAAAAACTAGGATTTCACAGCATCACGCTTACAGTAAATAAATACAATACGACTTCCATTGTAGCATATGAAAGGCTTGGCTTCCAAAAGGTAGAATCGGTAGTTATGGATATTGGTGAAGGATTTGTTATGGATGATTATGTGATGAAAAAGCAAATAGTTAATTAGCCGAGTGCAAAAACTTACTCTCGCACTTTTTATCTGGTGGGTGTTGTCATGAGCTTATAATGGCTCTATTACTTATTAGAATGATTAATAGCTCAGTGCTTCGGGACACGACTCCCGTACACAAGGGGTTTTCACCCTCTGGGTCGCCAGCCCGGTGAAATAATTTGGTATCTTAGATACCAGATGCCCATGCTGGGCACACACAGGCGCTATCGGTTATATGCCTAGCCGGCCGCACCAAAGTGCTTTCTGGCTAGTTTCAATGTAATACGACCGTGAAACTTCCGTTGTGAATGAGTGGTGTCTTCTACTGAATGCAGCACGCAGGAGTTTTTATCTTTCTGTGCGCAGTGCCACTTTGAACCGTTGTAAGCTTCAGCAGATTTCACTAGATTGTGCCCTTTACAAGCTTGGGGCGAACACCTGCTGTCTAAACGTTGTGCAGCATTTGAAGAGCTCTTGATAAAAGTGGATATTTAGAGAAAATAAGAAAGTCATGGCAGCAGTGGACAAAATAAGAAGTCAGTTAATCGATAAGATAATGGCAATTAAGAACAAAGATTTTTTAGAAGCGCTCGATAAGCTAGTCGCCTCGAGTAGTTCATCGTCTGACCTTGTGGAACTCACTGCCGAACAAAAAGAAATGCTCGAAATGAGTGATAAGGACATAGATAATGGCAGACTAATTTCACAAGAAGCGATGAATAAACGAAACCTTGAATGGCTAAAAGGGCTGTAGTTTGGACCAGAACTGCGGATATACAATTCGCGGGAATTCTTCAATTCTGGGTCGAAAAGAATAAATCATATTCATACTCCAAAAAACTCACTAGCCTTGTATCCGACCGAACGGAGCAAATAGCCAAGAACCCGTTTCTGTATAAATCTGTAGACTTCAAGGATACTCGCGTCGCTTCAATCGGACATTTCAGTATTTACTATAAAATGTTCGATGAAAGAATAATCGTGACAGCATTTTGGGACAACCGTCAAGACCCAAGGAAACTACTCAACATCTTGAAAAATAAAGAATTACGCTGCACACATCGAGTCGACAGCCGTGAGCCATAAGCCCAAGATCATGAGCCTCACTAGGCTGCCCCTAGAACGCAAGCCCGATCACACCACTGTGTAATAAGGGTCGCGTACTTTTTCTAAGTAAAATTTACGTTCTAAAAGAATATCGAGGAAAAGGTATTGGAAAAGCCGGAATGTCTTTCGTTCAAGCACAATCGGAAAAACTAGGATTTCACAGCATCACGCTTACAGTAAATAAATACAATACGACTTCCATTGTAGCATATGAAAGACTTGGCTTCCAAAAGGTAGAATCGATAGTTGTGGATATTGGTGAAGGATTTGTTATGGATGATTATGTGATGAAAAAGCAAATAGTTAATTAGCCGAGTGCAAAAACTTACTCTCGCACTTTTTATCTGGTGGGTGTTGTCATGAGCTTATAATGGCTCTATTTACTTAGTTGAATGATTAATAGCTCAGCGTGAAATGAAAAGCGGCTCCCTTACCATATGTACTTTCCACCCAAATCTTCTCACCCATGGCTTCCAGAAATTCCTTGCACATGTTCAGCCCAAGGCCATAACCTGTAGGGTTGACCTTCTGGCCTTTTGAAAAATTGATATCAAAGACTTTATCCACATCTTCTGGTTTAATTCCCAATCCCGTATCTACAACAGATATCATCGCATGTTCTTCTTTTTTGGTGACTTTGATCAAAATCTGATCATGTTGTTTGCAGAATTTAATCGCATTGGAGACCAAGTTTCTCAAAACCAGATTGACTATTTGCATATCGGCTTTTACAATTAGTTGGCGCTCAATTTCTGCCTTAATAGTGATATCTTTATTCCTCAGTACCTGTTGGTAGCTCTTTAACTGCGCATGGACAATTTCATATAAATCAACCTCCTCGTTCGTGATTTTTATTCCATTGATCTGATTATTGGCCCAAGACACCATGTTCGCCAAAAAATCCTTTGTGTTTGAATAAGAAGACATTACTTCCGACAAAAGGAAGTCGAATTGATTTTGATCAATATTTTTCCCTTTGAGTAAGGAAATTACATCTCCAAGGTTTTGAATAGGGCCAGCTAAATCATGTGCTAGAATAGAAAGAATTTTAAGTTTTTCTTTGTTGAGAATTTCTAGCTCTTCTTTCTTGGCTAGCATGAGTTGCTCGTCTTGTTCTCTTTGACTAACATCCATCAGGATTGACAAGTGAATACCTGGAACTACATCTTTCGTCGCTAAGTATTCCACAGTCACCATTGAGCTGTCTTTCCTTTTTAATATTGCTCTACCTCCTTGATTTTCGTTGATCATAAATTCATTCCACAAGCTTGGCACAAGAGCATCTACCTCTTCAGCCATATAATCATGAACGCTTAAAGTCAAAAATTCAGCTTTGGTATATCCTAGGAGGTTCAATGTCGCTGTATTCGCATTAACAACACGCATTTCGTCGTTGACCAATATCATTGGGAATAGTGCTCCTTCAAATAGGCCGTGCATAATATTGCTCGAAGCTTTTTCTTTGGCAGTATCTTGTACTCTATGATCTGGAATAACCGGCTGAATACTCATAAAACCGATACACACATTTTGATCGTTCACTATTGGATCACAAACTACGGTGCACCACATTTCCGAACCATCCTTGTGATAATTTAAAGTGTCTACCTTAAATGGTTCACGCTTTTTTAGCGCCTCACTCATTCGCCGAACGGTTGACCCACTTGTCTTAGGTCCCTGCAAAAAAGACCCAGGCTTTTTGCCTACAATCTCCTCCAAGTGGTACCCTGTGATGGAAGTGAATCCTTGATTTACCCATTCTATACGACCTCCAACATCAGTGATAATCACACCTGAAGGTACGTAGGCTAGAGCCAGTTTTACTTTATCGTTGGTTAGTGACACTCATTTTTTCCATTAGCTGATCACCAAAATAAATGTTTTACGCTAACTGTGGAACATTTATTTTAAAATAAAATTATCAAATGATAAAAGTTCTATTAAAATAGAACTTTTCTAATAATTACTTACTGGTATCCGACTAAAAACTGGGATATTTTGTGAGTTCTTGAAAAAATACAATAGCGAGGATTTGATACCTCGCTAAAGTTGCTGATGTTTGAAGTCTTCACACTTTGAACATCATGGTTAAAAATACAAATCTTGCA
>JAVJRN010000070.1:0-65430 GCA_040218415.1 Cyclobacteriaceae bacterium | reverse complement strand
ATCGGTTAATCCAGAAGAGTACGTTGAAGGATGTTCGTCTTTTCATTTTCTTTGACTTTAAGTGATTGAATTTGTTGACTGCTAGCAGCAGAATCGCCTTAAATGTTGGTCAAAGAATACCAAATCAGAACAAATATAATTAACGTAAATCATTGTATATCAATTGGTTACGTTAAAAATCGTCAACATAAAGTTAGTTTCCAAACGGTTGACGGATTGTTGACTTTTTTCTTGCTATCAAATGGCCTTTTATGGTGGTCTTAAAAAAAAACCTCCATACGTATCGTATGGAGGGTTTATAATGCATTGATACTTAAAAAGTCGGGGTGGCAGGATGTATTGAATAAATTAACCGAAAATTTATACTGGGTAATTTTACACATTAGGATTCTTAAAAGCCTTTTAAGGAGAGATGACCTAATTTATAATTTTTGAGAGAATATCGATCATGTATTTACAACCTTGAGGAACTTCACCATAAACATTCCGTGGCTCGTCACGCATTAGTGAATTTGGAAGCTATTCGCTATCTAGTTTTTGAATTAAATACTTAGCCGTCTCATCAGCTATTAATCTATAGCCTGTAGTATTTGGGTGTTGATCTTTGTACCATCCCTCCAAATGACCAAAAAGAGGATCAAATTCGTTGCTTTGAACACGTACCCACTTTGCGTCTTTCCAGTCATAAAACTTGGTGTAAGGTCGTACTAGGCTATGATAATTTTCAGGAATACTGTCCAATGGAAAAAACCTTACGTTCATTGAGTTTTTTCCTAGTTCTTCCATTTTACTGAAGTATGTTGGATAGATATCAAACAGTTCTAGACTTTCTTCTTGTGATATTTCGGATATGTAATCATTTATTATTTCAGTTTTGGATTCTTCCAAGAAGGGAATAATGGTCATCATGATGATTTGAGCCTCTGAAAAGTCTACTCTTAGCCTGTCTATCACCTTTTTTACGTCTGCTTTAAAGTGTTCTTCTACTGGCATGCGGTGAAACCAATCATTGATTCCATAGCGAAAAAAGATATAGTCGATCTGCTCAATGTTCTTAATCTGTCCGTCATAGCGACTGCTATTCAAAAGAGAATAGGCCGTTTCTCCGCCTCTTCCTACATTGATTACTTCTACCTCCGTACTTTCATCTTGATCAGATAATAATTGTTCTATACTTTCTTCGAATACTGGTTTTCCGCCTTCCGTCGTACTATCTCCCATAAGAAGGATTCTAATTTTTTTTTCTTGGGTAGTGGCGTTAAATGCACTTAGTGTGACCGACACTAATAGAGCAATTGCTATCTTAAGATTTCTCATTGAATATGTATTCAAATTGTAATTATTTCAGTTAAATAACGATTTTAAAGATCGGAGGGCAGCACTCCATAATATTCCTTGAAACATTTGCTGAAATATTTAGGGTTGGAGAATCCAACACTATATGCTACTTCTGATATTCTTATTCCCTCACCATCAGTTAAAATTTGTTTTGCTCTTTTCATCCTCATATCCATCAGAATTTCTTTTCCAGATTTTCCAGTTAGGCTTTTGATCTTTCTGTAGAAGTTGGTGTGGCTCATTCCCATTTTAAATTCCAGAGTATTCACAGTAAACTCAGGATCAGGTATGCCTTCTTCCATGGCAGCCATCAGTTCCGATATGAATTTTTTATCGAGAGAAGTCACTGCTACTGATAATGGTTTTAAGTCACTCGTGGATTGAAAAGCTTGTCTTATTTGATCTTTGGATTTAAGAAGATTTTTTATTCTTAAAATCAGGTATTCAATTTCAAAAGGTTTGGGTATGTAGTCATCTGCTCCAGTTTCTATACTCTCATATCTGGTATTTGAGTCACCCTTGGCGGTTAAAAGGATCATTGGAATGTGACTTGTTTCCAGATCAGATTTGATTCTTCGACAAAATTCAATTCCATCCATATGAGGCATCATGATGTCACTTATAATTAATTCGGGTGCGTGTTTTTCTACAAGTTCAAGCCCCTCTAATCCGTCTTGAGCGACTATCACATTAAAATGGTGATTCAATTCATCTGAAATAAAATTCCGCATGTCAGAATCATCTTCAATGATCAAGATTTTCTTCTGATTGCTCGCTTCTTGCTGATCTTTATAGTTGTCAACATCATGAATGTCCTCATTAAACAATTTTGGCGCATTTGTTTGTATGACATCTTCACTCGTGAGATCTGTGATGGCATCAATTTTTGGAATAAAAACGCGGAATGTGGTTCCATGATCTGGTTCGCTGGATGCTTCAATGTGTCCTGCATGAGCTTCTACCAAATCTTTGCAATGAGATAAGCCAATCCCATAGCCTTTGACGTCTTTAACACTACCTTGATAAAAACGATCAAAAACCTTTTCTATATCTTCCTGATCTATTCCTTTCCCTGAATCTTGTATCTCTAACAATATATAATCAGAATATATTGAATCCTTCAGTTTTTCAAGACTTAGCTTTGATACTTGCCCGATTCGTACGATGATTTCTCCCTCCTTGGTGTATTTAATTGCATTTGATAATAGATTGAAGAAGATCTTTGAGATCATATCTGAATCAAAATTGCAGATTATAGAATGGTATTCAGTATGCATGTTTAAGACAAGACCTTTACTTTTTACGGCATCAGTGAAATGCGTAGATTCAAATCTGATGAACGTGATGAAATCTCCTTTTTTCGGTTTGAAGGTCAACTTTCCAGCTTCTGCCTTACTTATATCCAAGAGTTGTTCTGTGATGTAGCGTAATTTTTGAACATTGCGATGAGCAAGATTCAGTCTATTTCTTATTTCTGCTTTTAGTCCTTTATCCTTCAGAATTACTTTTAGTGGTTCACTGATCAGCGTTAGTGGTGTTCTAAGGTCGTGGGAAATATTTATAAAAAATCGAGTGCGAAGTTCATCCAGTTGATGCAATTGTTGGTTATGCTCATTTTCAAGTAATATTTTTTCCTTTGTGGTATATTTCATTACTGAATAATTTGTGAAATAAATGGTCACAAGAATGAATACCAATACGTAAATCACATATGCTACCCAGGTGAAAATGAAAGGGGTCTTGATATGAATATACAGATTAGTATTTAAGTCTTCCCACTTTCCGTCATTGTTAGTTGATTTCACTTTGAAGTTGTAGGTGCCAAACTCCAGGTTGGTGTAATTAGCGCGTCTATTATTAGCATTTGTGTAATTCCAATTTTGATCGAGACCTTCTAATTTGTAGGCATATTGAACCTTTTCCGGATTTGAGTGAATTAGGGCTGAAAACTCAAATCCAAGATTGGTTTGATTGGGTTGCAAAAACAAAGAATCTGTTACTGTAATGCTTTTATGGAGTGGTGAACGTTGATTTTCTGAATCTCTAATTTTTACTGTATTATTAAAAAGATAGAAGCTTGTGATGGTCGTTGTTGGTTTATTGTTATTTATCTGGATTTTATCTGGATAAAATGTATTGAAGCCGTTAATTCCACCGACTATTATTTCACCATTAGGTCGTTTATAAACGGCATGTTCTGAGAATTCATTACTTTGAACCCCATCGGTGATGGAATAGCTCACAAATTGCTCACCCTCAGGATTGAATTTACAAAGGCCGTCATTAGTGCCTATCCAAAGATTACCATCACCACCTTCTTCTAACAGTTGAACCATATTATTTGGAAGACCATCTTTTTGAGAATAGCTTTTAAAAGACACTCCTTTTTGAGACTTGTTTCTGATAAGTTTATTAAGGCCTTCGTAGGTACCTAGCCATATATTGTGATTGGCATCTTCTATGATAGTTCGGATGTAGTTGTTGCTTATTGACTCGGCGGAGCTATCCTTTTGATAGACAGCATTAGTGATCACCTCGTGATTGTCGTTCAATGGAAGAATATTGAGTCCACCACCTTCTGTTCCTAAGTATAGCTCCTTGTGCTTATCTGAATAGTGGAGTACCCGACAGTTATTATATGATAGGCTAGGTTTAGATTTCGTATCGAATCGACTATTAATTTGTAAGCCTGAATCGTTGAGGTTACACCTATAGAGACCATCGATGGTTGCTAGCCACAGCGTGCCTTTTTTGCTTTCTTGAGCAAAGAAACTAGCTTGTTTGATGGGAGTTGATTGAATCTCTAATTGACCATCATTCTTTAATTTGACAATACTTACTCCGTCACTTGTGCAGATTAGAAGCCGATCATTATCTAGAGCATATATGTAAAAGACAGATTCTGTCTCAAATCCCAATTTGCGAAACCTGTTTTGCAATCGATCAAATAGGTATAGTCCATTATTGTGAGTGCCTATCCATATATGATTTTGCTCATCAGCGTAAACAGATCGTATGAAGTTTGAGCCTGATTCTGATGAATATAGTGTTGGAGGAATTGTATAATGATTAAACTCTTTTTGCGTTGGGTCAAAAATGTTGATTCCAGAGCCAATGGTACCAATCCAGAGCAAATTACTTTTTGAATAGTACATCGAGAAGATCAAGTTGGAATTAAGACTTCTGGTATCGAATGGATTACTCTTGATAATGTCAAACTTAGGGTTAGCATCCTTTAATTGATCGGCATTCAAGAAAAGAAGACCTTTATCTATGGTTCCAATCCATATATTTCCGTTTATGTCGCTGGTAATGGCTGATGTCCTGGAGGTAGTAATTGTGCTTTTTGGATCATTGGGATGGAATTGATCAAGAACTTTTTCATCGACTTGATAGCGAAAAAGACCCGAATTATAGGTGCAAATCCATAGATTTTGATGTTTATCAATCGTAAAATTTCTAATCCCATCAAGGCTCAGAGCCGATATCTCATCAATCAGTATTGCTTGATTCGTATTTTCTTGAAGTACGAGACTAAGTAGTGAATTACCATTTGAAATCCATATTTTTCCATTTTCACTCTTTTTCACCAGAATAATTCGTTGTTCCTTTTCGTCTGAGTAACGAATCTGTTGGATATTCAAACCTATTTGTTGTAGATCTCTGGTATTGACTAATCCTCTAAGCAATCCTGCCGAAGTGCCAATGAGTAAATTATTACCAGAGACTTCAATTGAATGGATAGTTAATCTGCTGTTTTGAACAATCGGGATGCGAATCTGGTGGATTTTTTCAGTTTGAGGATCATAAACACACAATCCATCATCGGTCCCAATCCAAACCCTCCCCAAGTGATCTTCACTCAAACTTCGAATGGTATTATTACTAATAGAGTTGGGGTTATTCTTTTCTATATTGAAAGTAGTAACGTTATATCCATCATAGCGATTTAGCCCATCTAATGTGCCAAACCACATAAAACCTCTAGAGTCCTCCAGAAAAGAATAAACTTCACTTTGGGACAAACCATCTTTAGAAGTGATGTGCTGGAAATGGGCTTTTTGGGAGTATCCAAAAAAATGAGAAGTTAGTAAAATAATAAATAGACCGTAAATTCTTCTTATCATGGGTGTTGAGTCTGATAGAACCTTTTAATATAATTCCTTTTTCATATTTTTCGAAATTGGCATTTTTTACTTGAATCAATGGGTAAACATTCAAATATTAGAAAGCATTTAGGCTTGTTAGTAATATTATTCCAATTTAATGGGTGGCTATTGATTAGAACATTACATTCATGCTTTTAGACGATTTGTGGTACTAATGTGGAATAAAATTTCACTCTCTGAGGGGTAGGTTGTCATTAGTTTTACAAAAATAAAATAGTTCCCCATATACCACATAGGTTGAACGTATGAGCCCAAAAGTGTTAAGAATTTTAATCATAATGCAGATTTTGTCTTCGATAATCTCATGTCAATCCATTGAGAAACCCAATCTAGCGGACAATAGTATTTTAATCAAACAGAGCCCTCTGGCACAAACACCACCTTTAGGCTGGAATAGTTTTGATAGCTATGGAGTTTACTTGTACGAGGAAACAGCAATGCAGAATCTTGAAGCATTTTCTGAAAAATTGAGTCCTCATGGCTATGAGTACTTTATAATAGATGCGGGATGGTTCGGTGAGTTCAAGTTACAAGAGGGCACGAGATACCCTGCAGAAAAGCATGCCAAGAAATTGAACTTTAATGAATTTGGACTTCTTCAGCCCTCGGAGACCTATTTTCCGAACGGTTTAAAACCTATTATTGAAAGGTGTCATAAGTTAGGTATAAAATTCGGAATACATCTTATGCGTGGAATTCCCAGAGCTGCTTATCATCAGAATACAAGAGTGAAGGGCACCAACTACTTTGCCCAAGATATTGCGGATACTACCAGTATTTGTGAGTGGAACCACCAGAATTATGGAATAGATATGGACAAGCCAGGAGCTCAGGAATTTTATAATTCTTTGGTTAATCAAATGGCAGAATGGGGCGTGGATTTTCTAAAATATGATGATCTGGTACCATTTCCAAAAGAAATTGAAGGCATAACCAATGCCATAGCTCAATGTGGCAGACCTATGGTGCTCAGCCTGAGCCCTGGAGGCAAACTAAATCCTGACAATATTGAGACATTTAAGCGGGCAAATATGCTCAGAGTGACACCTGATATTTGGGATGAACAAAAAGGAATTGACCAGTGCTTTGCCGCTTGGCGGAAATGGCAGGGTAGAGAGGAGCTAGGATTTTGGATCGATATGGACATGATTCCATTTGGGCAGTTGCAGCTTATGTCTCCAAGGCCTTCTGGGGTAGACAAAGCAGCCACTAAGGCGGATGTTCATAAGAAAATAGCTTCTGGTGAGCTTGCTAATATTGAGCTCCTTGCAGGAAAAGGATTTAACCGATGGAGTGAATTAACTAAAGATCAAATGTACACTTTTATTACCATGAGAGCCTTGGCGGCTTCCCCGCTGATGATGGGAGGAGACTTGCCTTCATTGGATGATTTTTCACTGAGTTTGATAACAAATAAACAAATATTGGCTTGTAATCAAAATGGCGTCATGGGTAACTTGATATCAGATAATCATGGTATTGAGATTTGGACCACTAGAGAAAAGAAGTCAAATGCTGGTTGGTCTGGTATTTTTAACAGAACTGAATCTACCCAAACATTAAAGGTATCTGCGCAAACCTTCGGTTTGGAGGGAGACAAGAGCTACGAACTCACTGATATATGGGTGAAAAATGAACTTCAAGAGGAAGTTACAATCAGCCCAAATGGGGTGGTATTTATTCGTTTCGCAGAACTTTAATCTATAAACATGAAAAATTATTTCAATCACTTTGGCCTGGTTCTCTTGTTTCTCGTGGGTTGCGAAGTAACTTCTTGCACACAGGTTTCAGAAAAAAGAACTCAACCGAATGTGATTTTCATTCTAGCAGATGATCTTGGCTATGGAGACTTATCTTGCTACGGACAGAAGAACTTCACCACACCAAACATCGACAAGTTGGCAAGCCAAGGGATGCTTTTCACCCAGCACTATTCCGGAGCGACTGTATGTGCACCCTCTCGAAGTGCCCTGCTCACAGGCATGCACACAGGACATACACCCATCAGAGGTAATATGGAAGTGCTTCCTGAAGGTCAATTTCCACTACCGGATTCTGTTATTACTTTGCCAAAGATTTTCAAGCAAGCCGGTTATAAAACAGCAGCTTTCGGTAAATGGGGATTGGGCTATCCAGGATCTGAGGGAGACCCAAATAATCAGGGCTTTGATGAATTCTATGGTTACAACTGCCAACGCTTTGCGCATCATTATTATCCTTACTTTTTAAGACACAATGATGAAGTTGATTCTCTGGAAGCGAACTTTGATAAGGCTAAAGGTGCCTTTGCACCTAATCTGATTCATGAACAAGCGCTGAGCTTTTTGGAGCAAAATAAAGACACGCCGTTTTTCCTATTTTATCCTACCGCTATACCGCATGCCGAGATGATTGCTCCAGATTCCATTATGGATAAGTACCGAGGAAAGTATTTGCCAGAAAGTTCATATGATGGTTACGACGATGGGCCAGATTACCGAACTGGACCTTATGAATCCCAGCGAGAAGCACACGCCGCTTTTGTAGCCATGATGGAAATTCTGGATAGGCATGTTGGGGAGGTTTTGGAAAAAGTCGATGAGCTAGGTATAGCTGATAATACAATCATCATATTTACATCTGACAATGGTCCACATGTGGAAGCAGGAGCAGATCCAGACTTTTTTGATAGCAATGGCCAACTCAAAGGTTATAAACGTGACCTATATGAAGGCGGCATAAGAATACCGATGATCATCCGTTGGCCTGGGAAAGTAGCTGCTGGCACTTCTTCTGATTTAGTTTCAGCTTTTTGGGATTTCTTACCGACTTTTTCGGGTCTGGTAGGTCTTGATAGTTTAAAACAAACAAACTGGGATGGGATTTCTATGAAACCTACACTTCTGGGTGAGGAAGGTCAGGAGCAACATGATCTGCTCTACTGGGAATTCCACGAACTAGGAGGTAGGCAAGCTGTGAGAAAGGGAAAATGGAAAGCGATCCGCTATGATTTTTATAAAGACCCGACCAGTACACCGGAGCTATATGACTTATCTCTGGACATAGGAGAGCAGAATAACGTAGCTGTTGAATATCCCGAATTAGCCAAAGAAATGGCTCAAATGATGGAGCAAAGCCGCACAGAATCAGAAATCTTCAATTTCACATCAAGGAGCTACAACGCTCAGAAATGATCCTTGAAAAATTCACATAGTATGAAGGTAAGAATTTATATGTTGCTACTTTCGGTAGCTATCTCATCCGTTTTAATTTCTAGCTGCAAGCCTGAAAGATCTCGACCCAATATCGTATTTGCGATTATGGATGATGCCACTTATAGCCATTTTGGAGCATATGGATGCGATTGGGTAAGTACACCCAATTTTGATCGCATAGCAAGAGATGGTATATTATTTGCCAATGCTTACACTCCCAATGCTAAATGTGGTCCTTCACGAAGCGCCCTTCTTACCGGGCGTAATTCTTGGCAACTAGAGGAAGCAGCCAATCACTGGTGTAGATTCCCATCTAAGTTCAAAACCTATGCTGAAGTCCTTGTGGAAAACGGCTACCTTGTTGGCTTTACAGGAAAGGGATGGGCTCCTGGTGATCCTGGCGAGATCAACGGAAAGCCCCGACAATTGACTGGCTCGGCTTACAACAATCAAAAATTAATAAGTCCAACTTCGGGAATCTCTTTCGATAATTATGCGGCGAATTTTATTGACTTTATAGATGCAAACAATGAAGGAAAACCCTTTATGTTTTGGTATGGAGGCAGGGAACCACACCGAGAATACGAGTATGGATCGGGAATCACCAAAGGCGGGAAGAAGCTCTCGGACATCAAAGAGATTTATTCTTTTTGGCCTCAAAATGATACAGTATTCACAGACTTACTCGATTATGCTTATGAAATAGAGCATTTTGATGATCAACTGGGTCTGATGTTACAAGAGCTGGAAGAAAGAAAACTACTTAGCAATACTTTGATAATAGTCACTTCTGACAATGGTATGCCATTTCCTAGAATTAAGGGGCAGGAATACGAATTATCGAATCACATGCCGCTAGCGGTTATGTGGCCTGATGGGATTAAAAATCCTGGCAGGAAAGTCGAAGATTTTGTGAGTTTTATTGATTTGGCGCCTACGTTTCTTGAATTGGCAGAAGTTGATCCCTTAGCAGGTGGTATGCAACCCATCGAAGGTAAAAGTCTTTCCAATCTCTTTTATTCAGAAGAGTCAGGACTAGTGGATCAAAGCCGTGATCATGTGCTTTTCGGTAAGGAAAGGCATGATGTCGGGAGACCTAATGATGAGGGCTATCCGATCAGGGGAATAGTGAAAGGGGATTATCTCTTTATTCAAAATTTTGAGATCGCTAGATGGCCTGCTGGCAATCCAGAAACAGGTTATTTGAATTGTGATGGTGGACCTACAAAAACCGTATGTTTGGATGCAAGGAACAATCCAGATACTTTAAAGTACTGGGAATGGTCTTTTGAGAAAAGACCAGAGTTTGAGCTATTCAACATCCAAAAAGATCCAATATGCATGGTCAATCTTGCAGGAGACGAAAAATATCAATCTATATTGACTGAACTCAAAGACCAGTTATACGATGAGTTAAAAAATCAGGCTGACCCAAGAATAATGGGTAATGGACAAGTGTTCGATCAATATCCATATGTGGATCCCACAGGAGTGAATTTCTACGAACGGTATATGAATGGCGAAGAGATGCAGACAAGTTGGGTCAATGATACTGATTTTAGACCGATTTCTGAGCAATGAGCTGTTTTCCACTTCTACTAAGCGTATAAAAATAAGGAATGAATCCGAGAGTTAGATTTTTGAAACAGTAATTTGTTATCAAACAAAAAATCGATCTTTTTTTACTGATGAAGTATTTTAGGCATGAAAAATAGGCGTCCTTTTATCATAATGACAATTTAAGGTACCTTAATGGAATAAATCTCACCCTTGCTACTGGCCGACTAGAGTACTTTTGTTAGAGCATATTAATAGAATGTAGAGAGGTTTAAAGTTTAAGAAGGCTTAAGATTAAAACATACCAAGACTATCAAAGGATTAACCGAACGCTTAATTATATTATGAAATGACAGGATTAATGAAAAAGCATGTTAGTACGCATTTAGCACTATTTCTGACCTTAACTTGTTGCTTTGTAGGCATATCTTCAGTGAGTGCACAGACTAACAAGATTACCGGAAGAGTCATCGACGAAGAAACAGGAGAGGGACTCCCAGGGGCTACAATTATTCTAAAAGGCACATCTATTGGAGAAATTACTGACATTGATGGGAACTACTCCATTAACACAGTTGGTGACAACCCACAATTACAATTTAGCTTTATTGGGTACGAGGGTCAGACTATTGATGTAGGTAATCGAACTACGATAGACGTATCATTAGGTCTTGCTCTTGGTCAGTTAGATGAAGTTGTTGTAGTTGGATACGGTACCATGAAAAGGTCAGATCTTACAGGGGCTGTTTCTTCACTTAAAGGTTCTGCCTTTCAAGAAGGTCAGCCTGTGTCTTTTCAAAATGCATTGGCAGGTCGTGTGGCAGGTGTGCAAGTTACACAGACAGATAATGCGCCAGGATCAGGTGTGAACATCATTATACGTGGAGGAAGTAGTTTAACAAGTGGCAATCAGCCACTTTACGTGATTGATGGCTTCCCGATCATACCAGATAGCAACGACCCATCTACAAATCCTTTGGCTGATATAGGTACTAACCAGATAGAGTCCATGGAGATATTGAAAGATGCCTCCGCTACAGCTATTTACGGAGCTCAGGGAGCTAATGGAGTAATTATTATCACCACGAAGCGTGGTAAAAACGGTAAACCTAGAATCAATGTAGATGTCAACCATGGCGTGTCAATGATGGACAATGCTCCTGATGTATTGAGTCCTGATGAATTTGTAGATTTTCAAATAAGAACGATTGAGGCTTACAAATACTCATCAACACCTGTCGAAGGAAATTCTGAAGAATTTTGGAGGAGTATCGGTGAGTCAGGATTAATCGGGAAAAGCTGGATTGACGAAATTACGAGAGCAGCAAAGACGACCAGTGTAAATGTTGACTTCAATGGAGGTTCTGATGGTTTTAAATATGCACTTGCTGCTAATTACCTCGACCAAGAAGGTGTGGTGCTCAATTCGGGCTTTGAGCGAGTGAATCTTAATGTGAATCTTGAGCAAAGTCTGAACAAAAAAACAAAAATTGGTACCTCCATTAAATTATCTACAACCCGGAATTATGGTTTGGTAAACACTTGGGAAGAAGGGGCAATTATCAAACAGGCGTTTCAGAGTAACCCGTTTGTCTTGGATGATTCGGATCTAACAGCATTTAATGAGAATTCTCCAGTTGACACTTGGAACAACGAGGATATAGTATCCTATTTAGATAACGTTGATAATGGGTTTGAGACGACAAGGATGATAGGAAACTTATTCTATGAACAGGAATTAATTGAAGGTTTGAATTTTTATACCAGCTACGGATTTAATCTTTATGGTAAGGACGCCCACTCGTTTTTACCTAAAAGTACTCGCGCAGGTACGATTAGGGGTGGACAAGTGAGTTTTCGAAAAGAGGAGAGGAAAAGATATGTTTATCAGGCACGACTTAATTATACCAAGTCATTAGGAAAACATAACATAAATGCTACCACGGCATTTGAAACCACCAAAAATGAGTGGTCTCTTTTTACTACTGGAGTGGAGGGGTTTGAGGATGATTCACGAGGTATATACGACCTGTCCTCGGCATCAACTCCATACCTCCCAAGTAACGTGTACCAAGATAATAATATGATGTCCTACCTAGGGCGCTTGAGCTATAGCTTCGCAGGTAAGTACTTATTGACGACTTCTTTACGAGCAGATGGTTCTTCTCTATTAGGCGCGGGTAACAGATGGGATTATTTTCCATCGGTGGCATTAGGTTGGGTAGCATCAAATGAAAAATTCATCGAAAACCTTGGAGTATTTGATCTCTTGAAGATAAGAGCCTCCTATGGGGTGACAGGAAATAATCAGATACAGCCATACAGCTCCTTGGCTAGCCTTCGAACAGAACGATATATTTTTAATGATGATGATAGGCCGACTTCAGGAGTTGTGCCTGGATCCATTGCTAACCCTAACCTAACATGGGAGCGAACTGATCAATATAACTTGGGAATGGACATTGGTTTCTTTAAGAGTAGATTGTTAATCACTGCTGAAGTCTATTATAAAGAAACCAATGACCTATTGCTAGAAGTGCAGTTGCCTCCGACATCTGGTTTCCCAAGTGCTATTCAAAATATAGGGTCAATAAGCAATCGTGGATTTGAGCTATCCATCAATACGGTGAATATTGACAAGGGCAAGTTTAACTGGACAAGTGCCTTTACCTTCTCTACGAACAGAAGCAAGATTTTGAAGTTGGGAGATACTCAGGAAATGTTTTTTACCAGAAACTGGTTCTCTAGAGTGAGAGATGATGTCATGGTAAGAGAAGGAGACCAGATAGGAATCTATTACGGTTATATAGAAGATGAGATACTCAATAGCGGTAACGAGATAGCTAATAGTCCCTTTAATGAAGTTCTTGAGAACACCGTAGGGCAAATGAAATACTACGATGTAAATGGTGATGGTGTCATTAATCAGGCAGATAAAGTCCCACTTGCTAAAACGGTTCCTGATTTTATTGGAGGATTAAATAATCAGTTGACCTATGGCAATTGGGATTTGAATTTCTTTTTCCGATGGAGTTATGGTAACGACGTAATCAATGGGAACATTACCTTCCTAGACGCAGCTCTGGGATATGGCAACTGGAATACCCTAGAGAGTCTTACAGCCAATAATTACACCCCATTAAATACAGATGGAACTGTACATGGAAGGGTTCAAGATACTTATTTGAGCAATATGAGAAGTGGGGTAGTCGAGGATGGCTCGTACCTCAAATTAGATTACATCACGCTGGGATATAAACTACCTCAAACCAATGTGCTTGATAAAGTGGGTATCCGAAACTTTAGGGTTTATGGCCGTGTTTCCAATCCACTGATGTTCACGCGGTATAGTTGGTTTGATCCAGAGGTAAGTACTGGTTTTGGTACTGTGGCAAGAGTGGGGCCTGGTGCAGACGTGGGGACATATCCGAGAGCCAAAACGTACACAATAGGTTTATCTATAGGTCTTTAAAAGATTAAATAATTACTACGATGAAAGTTCAAAAATATATTACAGCAGTGTTTTTAATTTTGGTGGTATTTTCTTGCTCAGATTATTTGGAGGAAGTACCTAAGTCTTTTGCATCTCCTGAAAACTACTATGATGCGGATGGAGCTGAGGCGGCCGTTATAGGAGCCTATGGGATGCTGCAGCCAACAGGTGTTTATGGATACTTACAGTATTTCCTTGTTACAGATATCATAAGGACGGCAACTTTTAATACGCTGGGAGGAATAGGTACATTTACACACAGTGCAGAAAACTCTGAAGTTATACTACCAATCTGGCAAGATCATTACCAAGCGATCAATGCAGCGAATGCGGCGATAACCAATATTCCAGGTATTGATATGGATGAAGAGCGTAAAAACACTTTGCTTGCGGAAGCAAAATTTTTAAAGGCTCTGCTATACTTCAACCTAATCAGGTATTTCGGTGATGTTCCTTATAAAACTGTGGAAGTAGCTTCTTTGGATGCACTGAAGGATGAAAGAGATCCAGTGGCATTTATCAACGAGCGGATCATTGAGGATCTTGAATTTGGAATAGAGCACCTCGGCTTAAAAGGAGATGTAGCAGTTGGTCGGGCGACTGTTGATGCTGCTAAAACTTTATTAGCCTATGTTTATCTCACACGAGGAAGTATGGCGCAGCGAGATGGTTTGGGAGATGGTAAGGCAGATTTCCAACTGGCAGCTCAATACGCTAAGGAAGTCATCAACGCAGGTCGGTTTCAATTAGTAGACTACTATCCGGATGTCTTTATTCCAGAAAATAAAAATAATATGGAAATTATTTTTGATGTCCAGTATTTGTCTGGAGGATTTAATGAAGGTAATTATATAGGGATGCATCTTGGACTGATGGGGCCACCAGAGTTAGGTGGAAGCTATGGTTCACTCAATGCTACGGATTACTACCATTATCTTTTTGAAAGTACTGACATGGTAAGGCAGCAATGGAACACTCCTTGGGTTCGAGTCATTAGGGCAGATTCTCTTGCTGACTTCACAGAGCTATGGCCACAACGATGGAGACGAATTAAAATGGGTAAGTGGAGAAGATATCCAGTCAGAAGTGCGGGTTATAACTTTACTGATTGGGACATTAACTGGCCTGTTTTTAGGTATGCTGATGTTTTGCTGATCTATGCTGAAGCTTTGAATGAGCTCAATAATGGTCCAGATGCAGAAGTATTTGACGCACTTAATCAGCTAAGATCTAGAGCCAGAAATGTAGATGGAGATGGAACAAGAGTGGCTATTAATGCCAATAAATTGCCGAGAAATACGACTTATCAAGCGAATATCTTACCAGATATCTCTGCTGCAGAATATCCAGATTATGATTCCATGAGGGAGTACATACACTTCGAGCGTGCGCGAGAGCTTGGAGGCGAAGGAAAGCGTTGGTTTGATCTTGTTCGCTGGGGCGAGCTGGTATCTCAAATAAACGCTGTGGATAATTTCATCAATCCATATACTGGTGATCCTGAGAAAGGAGATTGGTCTTTGACCGCAGGAAACGTGAGAGAATTCCATCGTTTATTACCAATACCCTCTCAAGAGTTTCAGGTCAATACTTTGATGACACAAAACCCAGGATTCTAAAATAAAGTACAAATGAAAAAGTTTAACTCAAATATAAATCGACACCTCGCCTTCATAATTTTCTTTGCAGTAATTGTTCTCTGTGCATGTGAAGAGGAGTTACCTGAACCAACACTTAGTGTTGTAGCCACCCCTACCACAGTTAAGGTAGGTGATACAGTATATTTTAAAATAACAGGTAGTGCGGAAACTTTCGTAATCTACACAGGAGAGCGTGGGCATAATTATGACAGTAGTTATTTGGCAATAGCTGAAGGACAAGAGGTTGATTTGGGATCTTTGGTTCTTACAGCAGATAGTTTGGATAGTGCAACTGTATGGTTAGAGAATACCGTAAGGGGGTATAACATTGCCACGAATAATGCTAATGAAGCGATCCGGAACGACACCACGATAGAAGAAGCTGCTAAAGTTTACGAGGATACCATCGTTTTTGATAATATGATGGGAGCTTTGGAGGCTTTAGTTGGCAGAAGCTTTAAAAATGAAAACGAGGCTCAATATTTTGTAACAAAAGACGCACTACAGCCCCTCCCTAATATTGCGGTAGCGTTGGTAAGAGATTATTTTACGGATCAGGGAACCTATTTGGCACCTGCTCAGGGTTACGATACAGGGGTGCCTTTGGATAAGTACAATTTAAACTATCAGTACACTTATAATAGACCTGGAGAATTTACAGCCACTGTGATAGCCACTAATTTGAGTAATAAGAAATATTCGGGCTCAGGCTACAAATATGATCGAACAGCTTCAGCAAGTGAATATCAATTCGGGAGACTGATTCGTCAGGTTACAATTACGGTTGTACGATAACTAAACCAAATTAGGTATAACATGAGGTAATATTCACGCACGCATTGGCAAAGTGAGGATATGGCCGAAAAGCTAAAAATGAGATGTTATAAATATTGGGATATAAAAATAGGAGCAGCCTTGACAGAGGAGTGAGCTCCTTTTGTCTCATTACTTCCTAAATAGGCTAGAATTACAAAATACCTAAGATTACAAAACACTAATTGATAATAATGAAGTATAAGCTAGTAATAATCGTATTTTTTCAGTCCATTTTTTTGGCGTATTCGCAACAGACTGTTGAGGTGAAAATAATGGAGGGAGAGTATTGGTGGGCAGGCTTGAGTTCTCTTGGTTACGATACGCCTTACGATCAAACTACTGAATTTTCATTTGATCTCTGGGGAGATAATAAAGGTAATCAGGCACAACCTTTGCTGCTTTCTAGTAAAGGGCGATATGTGTGGAGCGAGGAACCTTTTAAATATGCATTTAATAATGGAGTAATTAATGTTTCTGTCAAAGAAGGAAACATAGACACTGGCAAGGCTGGAGACGACCTCAAATCAGCACACAACTATGTGGTAAAAACTTTTTTTCCACCAAATAATAAGATTCCTGATGAACTGCTATTTACACATCCTCAATACAATACTTGGATTGAGTTGACCTACGATCAAAACGAGGAAGATATTCTAAACTATGCTCAGTCTATTATAGATAATGGCTATCCACCAGGTGTATTGATGATAGATGATAATTGGCAGGAAGATTACGGAACATGGGAATTTTCTTCACGCCGCTTCAGTGATCCCATGGGGATGATGGATAAACTCCATCAAATGGGCTTTAAGGTAATGGTATGGGTATGTCCGTTTGTAAGTGCGGATTCCGAAGTATTTAGATACTTAGCTGAGGAGGGAATGCTGCTACTCGACGAAGATAGAACTCAGGAAATCCTTTGGGCAAATACCAGAAACAAGGCGGCCGTGATTCGCTGGTGGAATGGGGCTAGTGCTTGTTTAGACTTAAGCAATCCCAAAGCAAAAGCTTGGTTCAAAGGGCGGCTTGATTACTTGGTAGATGAGTTTGGTGTGGATGGGTTCAAGTTCGATGCAGGAGATGCAGACTTTTATACGGGTGGGGTTATATCATTTAACCCTGCCACTCCCAATGAGCATACTGCTTATTTTGCTCAGATAGGGTTAGATTATCCTTTGAATGAATACAGGGCTTCATGGAAAATGGCAGGCTTACCATTGGCGCAGCGATTAAGAGATAAAAAACATTCATGGGAGGACTTAAGAAAATTAATACCCGACCTGATGTCACAAAGTGTAATGGGATATGCTTATACCTGCCCAGACATGATCGGAGGGGGTGAATTTGGTTCATTTAAAAACCTTTCAAGCATAGATCAAGAGCTGATCGTTCGGTCTGCCCAAGTACACGCATTGATGCCGATGATGCAGTTTTCTGTTTCGCCATGGAGAGTGCTTTCCGATGCTAATAATAAAATATGTAAACAAGCGGCTGTACTTCATCAGGAAATGGGAGGTTATATTCTTGAGATGGCAAAAGAAGCCTCACAAAGCGGAGATCCTATTGTAAAGCCTATGGAATTGGCCTTCCCTGGTAATGGTTACGAGAACATCAAAGACCAATTTGTCTTGGGAGATGGAATAATTGTAGCGCCTGTAGTTCAACAGGGAGCTAGGAATAGACAAGTAGTGCTTCCCGCAGGTAAATGGGTGGCTGATGACGGTAAGACATATCGAGGAGGACGAAAAGTTCAAGTTGATGCACCGCTTGACAGACTACCTTATTTCAAAAAAAAAGGACACTACAAAGAAGCGAAGACTTCCTCATTAGAATGAGGATAACAAGACCATCGTGTATCGGTAATCTAGATCTTAACAACAGTATTGATGCGACTAGTATTCTTAACAACAATATTTCTTTCGACTCTTTCAATTATTGCTCAAGCTCAGTTGAAAGTAACTTCTTTGCTTTCTGATAATGCAGTCATTCAGCAAGGTCAACCCATCAAGATTTGGGGAAAAGACACCCCCGGTAACGAGGTGGTTTGTTCTATGGCAGGAGTGGAGGCGTCAAGCTTTGTTTCCAAAGAGGGTACTTGGTTTGTAGAACTGGAAAATGCAATGCAGTTTCATCAGGAATATATACTAGAAGTAGCGTCAGAATCTGGTAAACAGCAATTCAATGGTTTGGTCCGCGGTGATGTGTGGTTAGCTTCAGGACAATCAAACATGTTTAGGTTCGTCAATACCACGGTGGTAGATTCTACCGGAAATTTAGAGTATCTGGATACTTTACAAAACGATAGCTTTGAAAATCTACGGATGTTTTCAATTTCACCCAAGTTGTCAAAAAACGAAGAGCGATTCATAGATGCGCCCACAAACTCATGGCATAAGTGGTTCAAAATGACCTCACTTGATTTTATCAGATACCAGTCGGCTACAGCTTATTATACTGGCAGAAGGTTGCACAAGGAACTGGATTATCCTATAGGAATCATAGTGGCTGCAATGGGCGGAACACCTATAGAATTATGGTCACCGACAGAAGCGGCGGGTTCCTCTATTAGCAACAATGTTCCAAAAACAACTCATTTCAATGGCATGATCTCACCTATTATTCCACTTTCTATCTCTGGTGTCATTTGGTATCAAGGAGAAAATAACAGCGGGCAACCTGAACTTTACGCAGAGAAGTTTAGCGCCATTTTCAACGCATGGCAAAATAGGTGGTCAGGAGATTTTCCTGTATTTGCCACCTTACTAGCCGGATATCAGGCAAACAGCTTTAAAAATCTAAGAAGAGAGCAACTTTTGGCTGCACGGAAAAATGACAACTTTTATATTGCCAGTGCTTTTGACATAGGGAATTACTCCGATATCCACCCACATCAAAAAAAGGAAGTAGGTGAGCGCCTTGCTAGTTCGATTCTCAATAATCACTACTCCGAAGCTTACCATCCTTACTTATATCCAACTATTGAGGGTAGTTTCATTCGAAATGATTCATTCTTGATAAAGGTTAAGAATAGTAAAAATCTGAAAGCTCAGAATGAACCGATTGCTGCTGACCTTTTTCAAACCTATAATGAGAATGTTGTTAAAATTGGAAATGAAGCATCCTTTCTTTCTGACTCTATTATCCACTTAGATACTTTCGGACAAGTCCTAGGTTACTTTGAATATAATTACGTGGGTTATGCAGATAATCATATCAAATTGGATGGTCTGCCTATGCACCCTTATTCCTCCCAATCTGATGACAGTTTTGCATATAGTTATGAATATTCACCCACGCAATACTCAGTAGAAGACTCGTCGGCATGTTATTCATCTTCTCTTGACGCTCTCCCAATACTTTTGATCGATACATTGAATATGTCAAAAAAAATTAGGTTCATTAATGTTGCATTAGCCGATGACTGTATTGCCTTACAGTCAGATTATGGAAGTTCACACTTGTTGATCTATCCGAACCCATCAGACGGAAGCATCAATTTTCAAGAAGAAGTGAAGCAGGTTATTATTTACTCGCCAAGCGGACAAGTCATATTAGAACGAAATAATGTTCAATCCATAGATTTCAAAACGTTTCATGAAAAAATCGTTTTTATGAAAATTGAATTGAAAACGGGTGAAATTCTAGTTAAAAAAATAGTTCTGCAATAATACCGGTAACTTATGTAAGCCCAGTGGCAACCGAAGCTGTTGAATAGTCCTGAAATGAGTCAATAACTGAAGGTCGATTTGGATATATAATGATAAGGCTTATCTGGCTGAGATCTCAAAAATCTAGTTGAGTCTAAACGGTAGAAACAAGACAAAGTAAGAATGACTGTTATCCATTTTTATTATCTAAAAATGTTCCTTATATGAATCGCGTACTTTGACTAATTAATTCAGCATCATCCTAATCAGTGCTTCTTTCAAAAAATGTCAAATAGAGACGGTTATAATGCTTCTAAATTGTTAGAATGACAATTTAGAGCACCTAAATGGAATAAATTTCACCCTTTAATTTCTCTCATGCTGATAGCTTTGATGATATTGAAAACAACAATAATTCTCGAATGATAATTTTTTAAACAAAACAATTATGAAGAAATTAATTACTATTTGCATGATGTTCTTTTCAGCTTCTGCTGTCTTGGCACAAACATATTTTCCGATTCCGTTTCCTAATGGAGACATGGAATCTACTCAAGAAATTGAAGTGATCCGTGATGGAGCAATCCATACATTTGGAGGTGGCTTTCAAGTATGGACACGTCCACCAGAACCAGCCGTTGCGGCATTACTTGATCTGGAAAATATGGGCTTAGCACCAGCAGAAGGTGTGGATTTCTCTCAAGCATTTAGATTGGCTACTTTGGGTACTCCTGATCAAGGATTTAAGATTCAATTGCAATCAGGACTTGTAGATGTTCGACCAAGTGGAGCTGGGTCTTACATTATATCCTACCAAGTAAAATCTGATTCGATTATCGCGGAATCAAAACTTAGTGGAAAATTCATCTTCTCGCATGTTATAAGCTTTTGGAATGAAACTGGATATATTGGGGAGACCGGACTAGGACCAGTTATCGAATGGAAAGATCAATTTCTCTTGGGTGATGGATTCGTAACGGTGACTGATACTGTGGATTTGCCTGCTCAGACGACAGGAGGTTTACCTATCACTGATATAAAAGTGGCTATTCAAACAGGTAATTTTTCTTTCTCCTACATTTTTGATGATTTCACTATCCAAGGACCTGAGTCATTTTATGACATCACCTTTAAAGTATCAAATATTACCCTAGATCAAGATACTGTGATAGCAGAAAACACATCTGTTATTTTTGATGGTGCAGAATATTCAACCGATGCGGAAGGTCTTGTCACTGTTGCAGATTTGCCTGCAGGTTCTTATGACTGGAGTGTTGCCACTGAAGGATACGATGCACAATCTGGTAGCAAGGCCGTCTCTAAATTTGAAACAATAGATATTTTCTTATTGGAGACCCTACCACTTGGGACTAAAGGTGGAATTTCAGCAACCGTATATCCTAATCCAGCAAGCCAAACTGTGAGAATTTCAAGTGTGTCTTCAAATCTTAAAAAGGTGGAACTTATGACCTTGACAGGTGCTGTGCTCATGAGTAAAACATTAGATGCCTCGAATCTAGAATGGAATGTTTCAGCTTATCCAAAGGGCGTTTATTTTCTGAAAATGATGAATGAAAATAATGAAGTATTTACCGAGCGATTGATTATTGCTGATTAAATTTTGCAAGATTCCCTCTGCCTAATGAAAGCATTATTAAATGCATATGCAATATGGTAGAGGGTGTTTTTTATTTCTGGTTGTTAAGAAGATTAATTTTTAGCCATTATTAGCTAAGATATGTTCGGTGTTACTAAGGAAACTAAGAGTGCAAAGGTTAAATAATAAGTATGCAGAAGAGCAGTTTGATTAAGAATATTCCACGAATTTTGCTCGTGTTATTCGCCGTTTATTGGATTACCTATTGGGTTTATGAATTCATCCTTTTTTAACCATCGGTTATGGGATCATTCTTACAAAATTAAAATGCCAAGTTTTAAGATAATGTCCTGTCCGCAATTCCAGTTAAGACAATAATGACGACAATGATGCGATTATTACTCCTTATTTTTTTTTACTGTGCGATAAGTACTGTCAACTTCCTCTTTTCGCAGGAATTGATTGTTTACAATGATATTCCAGGCCGTTCCGCTTCGGATCATTATACTGTAAGAGTAAAGTTTGAAAGTGAAAGTGATGATAAGTGGAGGGACGTGTTTGTTCTTCAAACAGCCGCTAAAGAGAAAGCTAATGATCCTAAGGATGGATATTATGATAATCTTAGAGGTTGGACAGCCTCTTGGATTGCCTTTGAATCAGATTTTGTCAATGACAATGTGATTGTTGAGATTTCTAAAAAGAATGGCTCGCCAATCACAGCAGCCATGGTGAGACCGGTTGCAGATGCTTCTGCAGCGGTTATCACTAATGGTAAAGCTTATGTCACGTTTACAGAACCTGCCAACGTGAATGTGGACATTAATGGCCAATTAGAAAATAACTACACTGGTCATGGATACAATGGACCTGATCTTCATACCATAAGCCTATTTGCTAATCCTTTATATAGAATACCAGATTCAAACAATCCAAATGTGAAGGTTTTGCAGCCTGGAGAAGATATCAACTCATTAAATAGATCCGAATGGGATACGCTTGTTTTTGCTCCTGGAGTGCATAACATTGGTGTGGCAGGAGCGGGTGATGTAAATGACGTGACACCTTTTCAAATATTTACGAATGAAGTTTTATTTATACCGGGTGATGCGGTGGTACATGGGACTATTCATCCAAAAAATACATGGGGGGCGGACGCTTCTCGGTTCTGGACAGTATATGGATCTGGAACAATTAGTGGGGAAAATATTATTAGAACACCATCAGATCAGTTGAATAAAACCACTAAGCCTTTTACTTATCAGGCTGAAGGTGCAAGACTAGAAGGCTTTGTTGTCGCAGATCCGGCATTCCATACCTTCAATATGGGAAATTCAGCAGACAATACATCTAATAGAAATATTTATGAAAACCTAAAAATACTTGCCTGGAGAAAGAATAGCGATGGTATCAATGCCTTCAGGCATTCTGAAGTTAGGAATTGTTTTTTTAGAGTACAAGATGACGCTTTTTACCTAGGACAAAAAAATGTCATACAAGAAAATAATGTTGTTTGGAATGATGCCAATGGAGCTGTTTTATTTCTTCAAAATATTGTAGATGGTAGTACCAATATTTTCAGAGATGTCACTGTTATTTACCACCGTGCTTATTGGCACTGGTGGGATGGGGGACGAGCCGTCAGCATGCGGCAAACACCTTCAGGGGTCTCCATTTCCAATGTACATGTAGAAGATATTCTGGTAGAAGATCCTTTACCAGCATTTCCACCTTTTCACGCCACGATGCTCAATAGCTCTGTAAATAATGTGACTTTAAATAATATTGTTTTTGAAAATATTCATCAAGAACATGATGGTGTTAGTACTAGTGGGGACAATAGTCAGGGAGGGAAACCCCAAAATGCGCTCATAGGAGAAGCAAATGCCATCTGGAAGAATATTACCTTTAAAAACTGCTATTTTAATGGTAAAACACTTACAAGTTTTGAAGATGGTAATTTTGATACTGCCTTTGTTGATAAAAACACAGTGATTTTCGAAATCCCATCCGATCCCCCCGTTGCTGATTTTTCAGCTAATGTCACATCAATCGCAAAAGGAGAGAAGGTATCCTTTACAGACTTATCAGAAAACAGTCCTACATCATGGAATTGGATTTTTGAAGGTGGAACACCTGCAACAAGTACAGTCGAAAACCCGGCTGTAACATTTGCGACCAGCGGAGTATTCAATGTTAGCCTTACTGCTACAAATTCCTTTGGTTCCAATACCATCACAAAGGAAGGATATATTAATGTATCAGATTCTGTATCGGTGACGGGTGTGAGTATTACGAATTGCCCTGCTGGAGATCTTGTCATTGGTAAAACGATGCAATTAGGAGCTACAATTTCACCATCTAATGCTACTGATAAAAGAGTAAGCTGGACTTCATCTAATGAGTCTGTCCTGAAGGTTGCCCCGAATGGCATCTTGACACCCACTGCAGCCGGCAGTGCAATCATAATAGTTACTTCAACAAATGGTGAGTTTACTGACTTCTGTGAGATTACTGTTGTCAGTATAAATGAAATTATCATGCTCTCAGCACCGTATCAGGTCTGGCCCGGTGAAACGATCTCTCTTAATGTAGACTATATTGCTAGTGAGCAAAGAGACCTTTTTGCTGTTTTCCAAATGGTGAAAGAACCCTTTACAGAATATGGAACGAGTAGGATCACTGTTCCTGCTGGAGAACTAACAAAAAGCATGAACCTCACAATATCTTCTACTGCTCCTAATGGTGTAAATGCATATAAAATTGCTGTAAGTATCCTTCCTGTCGGAGGTATTTGGGAAGATAGGTTTGATGAAGTTTCCAACACAGGTGTTGATATATATCCTCCACCCTTAAGCATTGAGTCACCTTCAGAGGTGTTGAATTTATATCCTAATCCCGCGGATGATCTACTGAGCATAGAATTTAAGGATAAATCTAAAAGAACGATTCGCGTATTCAATATGGTAGGTCGGTTAATTCACAGTACGGAAACCAATATGGAGACTTTGCAAATGGATATTAAATCGCTTGGCGTGTCTGGGCAACTTCTGATTCAAATACAATCAAAAAGTTTAATATCAATATATAAGGTGATCGTCCGCTGATAAATTGATCAGTGTTTTGAAAGGCAGTTGGACGGTTATGCAAGAGTAACGTTTTAGCGGTTCTTACAATCATCTAGTAGACTAAAATTGGAATGATGAATAAGGACAAAGTCAAACTGTTTTTCCTGTGTTTTTTAATAGGTTTGATTAGTCAAATGGAAGCACTGCATTTGGTTACCATCACTCCAACTGAATATGACGGTGCATTTAGTTATCCGCTCAAAGGGTTTCGGCCTGATATCCAAAAAGCCAGCAACGCAACTCCTCCATATACGACCATCAGCCGGCACTATATAAAGAGGATTGAGGTTGAAAGCAACGCCAGCGATGATTATACCAAGCTTGTAGAATTTGCCGACAAGAACTGGGCGCACTTGCCAGCTCTAAACATTCGGGTATTACCTAGAATTTACATCGATTGGGACAGCAAAAGTGGTAATGAATATTGGTCAGCAGATATATTGCAGCGAATAGGGTTACAATCTGAGGGTCCTAATTTATGGCGCACTCAATTGGTAAAAGACAGGTTGGTGGCATTCGTTCATAAAATGGGACAAACTTGGAACAACGACCCTAGTATTGCATGGATTCAAACCGGACTGGTCGGGTATTGTGGAGAGCAGGAAAACCCCGTTAATATCAATGATCAGTATACTGACAATATGATTGATGTGATTCGTGAATTGCATGCTATCGGATTTGGAGGGATTGCCAATTATGATTTGACTGGAGATTACAAAACAAATCTTGACATAGTAAAGGCCAATGCGGATAAAATGCAGAAGGAGTTTGGATACCGATTCCTACTCACTGAATTCAACTGTTCGTCATGGACGAGCGAGGACAGAACGCTGGCTTTAAACTTTAAGGTGAAAAATATTGGATCAGCACCGTTCTATGAGCTCTGGCCAGTAGCAGTCGTTCTAATTGATGAGGCTTCTAAGGAATTAGTCTGGAAAGAAGTCCTTACGAATATTGATTTTTCATCATGGTAATCAGGAAATGATTACGACTATGAAACAGGGTATATCAGATGCCAGCACCGAAGTACAGCTATAATGCCTCTGAGGCAGTGCCAGACTCTGTGTCGACCGGTCAGCACCTAATCGGATTGGCCATTTTGGAGCCTTATTCCAATACTCCTGGTGCTTTCTTCGCCATTGAAAATTTTATTGCTGCTAGTCAAACTCAGCCTTTGATGCGGGTGGTTGCGGGAGGACAGGTCATGGGTGGAAATGAGCTAGATTTTAGTTTTGACAACCCTGTTATGGATGATGCTCGCTATTATTTGTTGATGCCGAATTGAAAAATGTATCAACTACCTACAAACGTTTCGATCACCAATACTTCTGATGAAAAGATCGATTAAGTCCAGGCACGATTAAACCTGCTGCTGGCTACTTTGTTGAAAACTCGACCGTCTCCGTAAGTGCATCTTTTAATCCAGAATTTGAGTTTGCAGCATGGGAGGGAGACCTTACTGGGATATCTAACCCCCAAATCCTAGTCATAGATTCTAACAAGAATCTTGCAGCTAGCTTTATTTTTATTGTACAGATCAGGCAGATCATATTAAAAAGTCTGTCCGCACCGGATGCAGTTACTGCAGGTGAAAATATTAACGTGCTAGTTGAATATGAAGCCAGCGATGGGGACAGACATTCGTGTCATCATCCATAATCTAAATGCATAAATGTCTAGTTATCAATTTCAATATTTCCATTATTAGCGCATTAAAAAGACTTCATTTTAATGAAATGACAATTTTAATACCCTAAAGGAACTAAAATTCACACCTATATACCCTCCAGCTCATTTAACTTCATCCCGTATTTACGAGAATTCATGATGTCCTTGCCGCTTGAGGCAACAATCAATTTTTCAAAATATACAAAAACGCAAAACAATTATTAGACCATTTTAAAATGAATTTTATGAAAAAACTATTTACTACTTGCTGCCTAGTCTTACTGGGTATAATGGCTCAAGCACAATGGAAGATACCGATGACAAACGGTGACATGGAAACGAGCTCATCCTTAACTGAAGATCTTGTTTCAAGTGGAAATGTAAATTTTTACACATTTGATGGTGGGAGATTCGTAGTTGTAAAGAATTTTGCTTCAAGATACGATGGAGCAAATAGTGGGTTTACTGCAGCAGAAGGAATAGATGCTAGTCAGGCTATTGCTCTGAGTATCTCTCCCAATGTAAGTGGATCCGGTGCTCATGTGAGATTCGAAACTGATATGATTGATGTCAGCAGTTTTGGTACTGGGAAGTATACCTTTTCTGTTTTTGTCAAAGCAGTTAATGCTCCTGTTGCCAGCCCTTATCCTGTTTTCATTACTTTCGTTGAATTCGATGAAGGTATGAATTTTACTGCTACTGATCTTGCCACGCAGGAGGTATCTCGTGTGAGACCAGATGCTACAAGCCTGACATCTTATCAGGAATTTAAATTAACATTGGATATACTAGAAACAACGAGGTTCGTCCGGTTACAAATCCAAGCCGCCAATCAATCAAACATCTATTATTTCGACAACTTCTCCCTTAGTGCTGATGATGTAGTGGTGTGGGAGGGTTCCGCTTGGAGCAATAATGGTGCTGGGCCTACTGCTACAGACATTGTAGTTATTAATGATGTATTGAATGTCAATTCTGATCTAGCAGTGAAAGATATTATGGTTAAAAGTGGTACACTCACATTGCAGTCTGGCTCATCTTTAAATATAGCTGGTACTGCTACTGGTTCAGCCACAGTGATGAGAAATACCACAGGAAATAGTGGATACAGTATTGTAGGTGCCCCAGTATCCGGTGCTAATCTTTCGGCTTTGTCGGCTGATTATCTGTACACTTGGAACGGATCTTCATGGATTACACCTACGGAATCGATGATTTCTGGTATGGGTTATTTCGCAGGTTATGACGCGGCTACACCTACAGTTACCTTAACGGGAACATTGGTTTCAGGTGATCAGACAGCAGCTGTTACCACCGCTGGTGATGGTTTTAATTTGGTTGCTAATCCTTATGCGGCCGCTATATCTATTACTAATTTCCTAAGTGAGAGTTCTAATTCAACGATTGATGGATCTGTTTATTTCTGGAATGATGGAGGCACAAATAATGGCAGCTTACGGGGCGGTGACTATGTCACTGTGAATGCAGCGGGGAATGTGAGCAATATAGTTCTGGCCGATGGCCAGAATGGACAAAACACCTCTGCAAGCAATACGCACATTGGATCAATGCAGGGATTCTTCGTTCATGCCACATCTGATGGCAACTTAACCTTTAAGCCCACGATGCAGACATCTACTGCCGGAACCAATGCTGATGCTAATTATTACCGCCAGACGTCAGAGAATCAAGCTAAACTTAAACTTTCTTTGAGTGGAGATCACTACAGTGAGGTGTTATTTGCTTTCAGGGCAGATGGAACTCTTGGTTGGGACAGACACCTAGATGCTTTACATAAGACATCTAACGAGACCTTTGCTTTCTATTCTCTGCTAGGCGAGAAAAGGTTTTCCATACAAGGACTTCCTGAGCTGTTAGATACTGAAATTATAAAACTCGGATATGATTTGGAAACTGCTGGTGAATATGTACTCTCGATTAATAAGTTTGAAAATATATCGGATAGCTATCGCGTGGTAGCTAACTATCAAGGTGAGAGCTTCGATATCACAGGAAATGATGCTGTGCTCAATCTTACTGCAGGCCGAGGAGAGATAGAATTGACAATAACCAACACTAGGGTTCTTAGTGCGGAAATCCAATCTGAACTTTCTGTATACAATAGAGAAGGACTTCTCAAAATTCAGATGAATGAAAGCCTTGATAAGGCGAGTATCCATATCATAGATATCCAGGGTAGATCACACTTTTATGCCAAAGATGAGCAATTAGTTAAAGGTCAATGGAGTAAAAATGTTAACCTGCATTCAGGTCAATTGTACGTTTTAAGAATAACGTCTAAAAACGGAGTTCTCACAAAGAAATTTATTTACTAGACCTTAATCTCAAGATAAAATCATGAAAAATCTAATAATAAAAATTACACTTCTCATACCTGCAGTATTCATTATTGCAGTTCCTGCCTTAGCACAAGGAGCTCCACCTGCTACACCAATAGATGGAGGACTGAGTTTGCTGCTGGCTGCTGGAGGTGCTTATGGTGCTAAGAAGCTGTACGATAAACGTAAAAGCTGATGGCTTTTTGATCAATTAATTTATGATTGCTATTCTTCATAGGATAAATTAAGAAAATTATTTATGTCATGCGGATTGGCTATCAGAGTGATCATTTCTTCTATTTAAAATACTAAGGTGGACACTGACCTGAGAGATCAATGTCTTATGGGCAACCCAAGGGGTTGCCCTTTTTTATGATAAGTGTAAGGAGATATATAGATCGTGAGTTCATCTATTATTGGTCTAGTAGGTTCTAAAAGGTGTTTTCGAAGAGGTGCTAATAAATGAGTTGTTGCTAAATCTGGCGATAATTATTAAAATGATAATTATTAGATCATTTGAGACTGATATTTTGTGAATATGTCAATTATCGCTCCCTTTTAGGAATAAAACACATCCCTATTTACCGCTATTCTGACCTTATTTTGATAAGCGGTTATCGTGTGCTGATAAGCTTTAATATGATCATCGCCTGTTAAGTGAACTCCTTTTTATACTAAGAGAGGGGTCATGTTTTCTAACTTAAACATATCCTTATGATGAAAATGCTTTACAATCTCAAGACAGTATTAATGAGCGTGTTGCACGCTTTACAACTGTTAGGTATCACCAAAAAAGTAATTTACTTACTCATTATTTTGGTTTCAATCTCTAATAAATCCACTGCACAACTTGTTGTTAGTCAGCTCTTTTCTAACAATGCAGTTGTTCAACAAGGACAACCGATTAGAGTGTGGGGTACAGACACCCCTGGTAATACAGTGACTTGCAGTATTGATGGACAAGTAGGTACAAGCTTCGTTTCAGCCGAAGGAGACTGGTTTGTGGAATTGCCAAATACTTTGACATTTAATCAGAGCTATATAATGGATGTTTCCAATGGATCAACCTCCCTACAATACAATGAGTTGGTACTTGGAGATGTGTGGATTGCTACGGGTCAGTCCAATATGGAATGGACCTTTGCAACAATAGAAAATGGACAAAACTATGGATCATTACCAGCCAATATGCAGGAAGTGAAGACTGATGCATTTCCAAACATTAGAATGCTTGATGTTCAGACGATTCAATCAGCAAAAGAAGAAAGAATGCTTTTGGCAGTTTCCAATACGGATAAAAATAGGTGGTATAAGATGACAGATTATGCTAGAATTAGCAAGCAATCTGCTGTTGCATATTACCTAGCTCGTACCCTCCATCTCAATCTTAATTACCCCATTGGAATCATCGTCTCAGCAGTTGGAGGTACTTTTATTGAAGAATGGACGTCTAAGATTGCTGAAGACGAAGTTATCGCCTTGGGTATTACGCTAGATCCCAATAGCAGTACCAACGGGCGTTTGCCACGAGCGCGTTTCAATGCGATGATTTCACCTTTGATCCCAGCATCTGTATCTGGAGTGGTCTGGTACCAAGGAGAGAGTAATGGTGGAAGCGCACCTGGCTATGCGGAAAAAACCCTAGCTTGTTTCAATGACTGGCAAAACCGATGGGGTCAAAAGTTGCCAGTTTATACGACCATACTAGCAGGATTTGTACAATACAATGCTCAGGGCCAAATCCTGGGAGGAAATAGTGGTTATGTCAGAAGTGAGCAACTCATGGCAGCTGGTTCATACGACAATGACAGTATTTATCTGACCAGTGCCATTGACTTAGGCGTAGAGGATAATATTCACCCTCCTTATAAAAAGGAAGTGGGAGAAAGACATGCGGCCTATATCCTGCATCACATGGATTCCCAAACTTATCCTGAACCTGTGTACCCCAGAGTTACTAACTGTGTAAGAAATGGAAGTGAGGCTATTTTTACATTAGATCAACCTGTAGACCAGTCAACATTAGCTCCGGGCATGTTCCAAGCCTTTAGAGGATGGCTGGATGAAATACCGGCCACAGCCACCTACATTGATCCTACCCATGTCAGACTAGTGACAGATAATGGGGAAGCTATTGCTTTGGCTGAATACAATCATAGTCCGTGGGCAGATAATCACCTCACGCTGAATGGATTGCCTATGTATGGTTATTCTACATGGTTTCAACCGACCCAAACTTATAATTATAACTATAGCGGCACACAATATCAGTTTACAAATTCGTTTGATCCAAATGTTACTGCGCCAACGCTTGTTATAGATACGGTAGGGACTTCTCCGGTAACCATTACTTATAACAACGTCTCACCACCTGATGGAACTGGAGCGCAGCTAAAAGTCATTAATAATGTACCCGGCCGCTTAGCTTCGGATCATTATACGGTGCGAATCAAATTTTCTAGCGAACCAGAAACGGCATTTCGTGATGCCTATGTACTACAGACAACTGCAGACAATGAAGTTGGCTCGTTTGCCAGTTTGATTGGTTGGACTGCTTCCTGGGCCACATTTGAATCAGATTTTAACGGAGATGTGGTAGAAGTGGAGATATCAAAAAAGAATGGTTTAGCCATTACTCAGGCCATGGTAAGACCGGTAGGAGATGCATCAGCAGCGACTATTGTTAATGGTAAAGCTTATCTGACATTCACGGAGCCTGCAAATGTGAATGTGGATATTGATGGCCAAATGGAAGATAATTATACAGGTATGGGTAATTTTGGAGCGCCATATGCAGGCGCTCCCGTACATACGATTTCTATTTTTGGAAACCCGATCTATAAGGCTCCAAGCATCTTAGGCTCTACTAATACAGTCATTGAAGTGAATCCAGGAGACCCACTTCCGACAGATAGAACCTCCCCGTACACGATTATTTTTAAACCTGGAGTGCATGATATTGGGAATGGCTTTGAAATTAATGATGATGATACGCTTTATATACCTGGAGATGCAATCGTTCATGGAACCATACACCCGGCAACTGGTGCGAATGGGCAGCTATTGTGGGGAGCTGAGGCTTCCGAAAGATTCAGGGTGTACGGCTCAGGAACTATTAGTGGAGAGCATAATGTCTGGGCTGGCGATGGAATCTATGCTAATAAGACATTCACATATACAGCTTCAGATGCCGTTTTAGAGGGGTTTGTAGTAATTGATCCAGCCAACCATACCTTCAATATGAATGAAGCATATGGCAATGGTAGTCATGTAAATACATACAAAAACTTAAAAATTTTAGGATGGAGAGCAAATAGCGATGGGATCAACGCTTTTAGAAATTCTGTGGTGACAGACTGTTTTTTCCGGGTTCAAGATGATGCCTTTTATCTTGGAATGAATAACGTCATTCAACAAAACAATGTCGTTTGGAATGATGCTAATGGATCTGTACTTTATTTGCAAAATATTATAGATGGAAGCTCTAATGTGTTCAGTGATGTCAAAGTCATTTATCACAGAGCAGAGTGGCATTATTGGACAGGAGGAAGGATTATCAGCATGCGCCAGACAAATTCAAGTGCCATCATCTCCAACGTCCATGTTCAGAATATTCTTGTAGAAGACCCCTTACCTGCTTTTCCTCCTTTTTACGGAACCATGAGAGATGACAATGTGACGAATGTAACCTTGAATAATATAGTATTTGAGAACATAGTCCAATACAGCGATGGTGTAATCAGGGAGTCTGATAATCGTCCGGTAGAAACCCCTAGAGGCAAACCTCAAAATAACTTAATCGGCGCACCCAATGCGATTTGGGAGAATATCACTTTTAAAAACTGTCAGTTTAATGGAGTGACATTAACGAGTTTCGCTGATGGTAATTTCGACTATGCCAACGTGGATGAAACTACGGTCATTTTCGAAGCAGGGGCGGCTGTATCAGGAGTGGTTATAGATAATTGTCCTGGTTCTATCACCGCAGGAACTACTTTCGATCTTAACGAAACCGTGAATCCGATTGATGCTGCGAATAAGAGTGTCATATGGAGTAGTAGTGATGAGACTATTGCGACTGTAGATGCCAATGGATTGGTGACTGCTGTTGCCTTAGGAATTGCCGATATCACTGTGACTACTAATGACGGTGGATTTATCAGCTCATGCTCGATCACAGTAAACCCACTCTATACGGATATGATTACCATTGCTTCTTGGCCGTCTGAGGTTTCAGCTGGTGAGATGATAACTGTATCTGTAAATTATGAGGCGAGTGAGGCATTGGAAATTCGGGCGTTTTTACAACTTAACGAAGACCCTTGGACTAATCATGGACAGGGTATCTTTCCAGTAGCTCAAGGATCAGGCAATATGAATATTTCATTCACTGCTTCAGACCCAGTTTCCGAGGGAGTGGGTAGACTTAAGTTTGTAGCTTCACTTCGGCCAGTAGGAGGTAATTGGATAACCAAGCGTGCCTTTGATGAAAAGACAGGTGTTGATGGTTTGCCAAGTACTATTTCTGTAACCGCTGTGAGTATTAACAATTGTGCTGCTTCATCTATTATAGCAGGTAGCACCTATGATCTTAATGAAACGGTAGGCCCCTTTGATGCTTCCAATAAAAGCGTAACTTGGAGTAGCAGTAACACATCAGTGGCCACTGTGGATGCTAATGGAGTGATAACCGCTGTAGCTTTAGGAAATGCTGATATTACGGTGACTTCTAATGATGGGGGATTCACGGACGTCTGCACGGTTTCAGTGGTTGCTCTGACAGATGCAATTTCCATATTGTCCTGGCCAGATCAGATAGCACTTTCTGAAACCATCGAAGTGTCGGTCGATTATACAGCGAGTGAGCCTTTGGAAATACGGGCCTTCATTCAGCTCAATTCAGATCCTTGGACCAATTATGGACAGACCATCGTACCTGCTCCGCAGGGTTCGACTCAGGGTTTACAGGTTCAGGTGACCGCACCTTCCGTACCTGATGCAAATTTCTTAGGTTTGGATGCGTTAAAAGTAGTCGTATCACTTCGACCAGTTGGAGGTAATTGGTCAACTAAACGTGCATCTGATCAAAAAGCAGGAATTGATGGTGTGGCAGGGTCTGGAAGTACAATGAGTGCACAAAGCATTACAGAAAGTACACAGAGTGCTGGACAAGGCAATAAACGCGCGGTTGCAATTGTATTAGTGCATGATAATAATGGCAATCCAGTAGCTAACGCAACTGTTTCAGGAGATTTTTCGGGAGATTACAATGAAGCTGGTTCTGCTGTAACCGGAGCAAATGGAATCGCCACCATTACTACCACAGGGACAGCAAAAGGCGCTGTAAATTTCAACTTCTGTGTAAGTGCTATTACTCACGCAACACTGACCTATTCATCCATGAATAATGTGGTGACATGTAGCAATGATCCGGGAGCAAGGCAGTCGTTTGAAGGTCAGTTGTCAAAAAGTGATGTTTCATTGAAACTCTATCCGAACCCCGTTGATAAGCTTTTGAATTTTGAATTTGGAGAAGAAGCACACAGAATCATACGAATGTACAATATGGCAGGAAAACTACTTTTCAGCTTTGAGACGAATCAGAATTCGACGCAAATCAATGTTCGGTCTTTAAATATTTCAGGAGCCATTATTATCAAGATTCGATCTGGAGGATTGGAATCAAATCACAAGGTACTGGTTCGTTAATCAATTAGTAAACGTAGTACTGAAAAGAGCAAAGTCAGAGCTGACTTTGCTCTTTACTTTTTATCATGTTTAACCAATGTGAAAATCATTAGTAATTTTTTTGAGATGAATAGAATCTTCACATCTGTAATCGTAATTGCCACGCTATCGTGTATTTCTTCAGAATCTAGAAAAAAATTTAGCGAAGACACCTATCGATACTGGCCATCTTACCAATATTTAGAGGTCGAGAATCTTGATACTATCATAGCCCAGACTTGGATTGAGAAAGATAGTGTCATAAGTGGTTGGGACTGGTCTTTGCCAAGCTGGATTGTGCCTTCACCACGATCTATGGTTGGTCTTCAGCGCAGGGTTGGGTTAAACACTCCTTTTCAACCACTTAATTTAAAATTCAAATCCAATGCAGTAGGAGTACTGTGGGTAAAATGGAGAGATCTGGAACCCACCATTGGCAATTACAACTTTGAACCACTGGTAGATCGTATCAAGCAAGCCAATAGCCTAGGGCTTGAAGTGGTCTTGAGAATTCTTGGTCATTCTAAGCTGAGAGGATATGATGATCTTGCTCTTTCTCGTGGAGATGCCCCGCTGTGGCTTGAGGATCTAGGAGTTAATTTTCTACCCAAAAGAGACAGCATCAAGTACCCTAGAGACAACCTGAATTTTGACCCGGCTCATCCTGAGTTTCACAAACGATATTTGATGCTTGTTGAGGAACTTGCAAAGAGTGGAATTCCTGAGATGGTGATAGCTGCTTATGTAGGCTATGCATCACCCACTAATGGGGATGAAGGAATAGGCCCATATCGCGAACAAGAAATGATTGCTAATGATACAGTACAGCACGTGAAAGAACGCCTAGACACATGGGGAAAAGCGTTTGAAGGCATGGAATACAAAATATATATGGGTGGAACGTCTCATTATGGTTTGAAAAAGGGTTTTGGGATTCGACGAGGCTTTGTGGAAATGTATATGTATAGGATTCCAGATAGTGATCTCGGGCAGTACATTGACGAAAAGGGTTATTTAGCTGTGGATGAAGATGCTCCAATTTTGAGATATCGATGTTTCAATGGAGATGAAAATGAAGAATACGAGGAAGTTTGGGCTACTAAGTCAAGGGAATTTAGGTTTGGACCAAATACCGACTCCTATCCATATCGCTATTTTACCAGTACCCTTCGCGCTTTGCAAATGCGGTGTACTTACATTCTCGCTACTGGGCATTTGCTACCTAAAATGGTGCCTTTTATGTCCCTTGAGCTGGGCCGGACGGTGGAAGATACACCTGACGTTTGGACATTTCTCAGGACGAGTTATATCAGAGGCGACTACTACAAAAGTCAAGATGATGGCGCCAGGGAGATAACAACGGAAGAAATGGTAGAGGGCATTACTACCAAAAATTTTGAGAGATGGCTTTTCCAAAGAGATTCTCCTGGATATGAAACTCAACCCGCTATTCGAATAGATCATCCGATAGCAATGTGGATGATCCAAAAGGATAAATATTACGATTATATCGCAAGATCAGGTAAAAGGATTGGGTTTGATATCGATGACCAATGGGGTCATTCGAAAAATCAAATAGCCATCAAAGTCACCTATTTTGATAACACTTCAGGGGATATGATCTTGAAGTTTAGTGGCGGAAAAAACATGAAATCCATAAAGCTTAAAGGAGATGGTAATTTAAAAACGGCTACTTTTTATGTTTCATCAATGGAGCCTAATAGTATGGATAATAACTATGATTTTATATTGGAAGCTAGTGATAATACCGAATCAATAATAATATCAATGGTGAGGGTTGTTGGTGCTAGGAGTAATATATGATGTAAGAACCACTCATCATCTAGATCATTTATTGTGCCTGATTAGACTAAAGGATTAACCAAATTAGTGTTTAATACGATATACTTCAGATATGAAAAATATCAAATGAACAATAAAAACGAAAATCATTTTAATTAACCCAATACTGACTCGGTTTTTATTTTCAACTACTTTAATTATTTACCCATGACAAAGTATCAGTTAACCCTAGTGCTAGCAATGTTTTCATCAGTAATCGCCAATGCAAAAAATCACTTTACCAGCCAACCTTTCGAAATCGCCTCAATAATTGGGATTAAAGATAAATCTTCCACTATTAATTTGACGAATGTTCTATTCGGAGAGGTTTAGTGATGTTCAAGAGGTACTCCGGCCTTTAGCTTAGCCTAGTATGATTATTCAAAAATAGAGTGTTGATCAAGCGCGAAGACCGACTCAACTACTACATTTACCTTTACTTTATCAAAGCATTGAAGAATGTAATCCGCGTGAGAAAATGAATGAGCTCTATCAAAAAGTAAAGCATCCAAAGGTCATCAAGTAAAAAGGCAGTCGCGAAGTATTTTTTACCTACAGCAACGTCTCGTAATATCAAAGGAGCAATTCCCGATTTTTATAATAAGTGCTTTTAATAAGGTTTATGTAGATGTCATTTTTATAAAATAACAAATAAACGTAAAAACGTGCTTTTCAAGTAAAAAAAAGGAAGTAAAGTCAAAGTTAGTGGTTAACTCCAACCAATTTTTCTTACTTTTAGCGAAAAACCATTCATACAGCCCTCAATTCACCTAGTGGCTAAAAAAGTAATCAAACAAAAATCCATGGAAGAGACCTTCTGGGAATCTGTCAACAAACTCCTTGGTACCGTGGAATCTTCAGAGTACAAACACTTAGTGCTTGCCCCCATTTCCCCCAAGTTTGTCAGTAATAAATTTAAAGCGCGCCGTAAAGAACTGATTGGCGATGAGGATTTTTGGAAATCACAGAATTCTACACCGCGAAGAATGTGTTTTTCCTACCAACAGAATCCCACTGGAGCTATATCATGGAGCATGCCAAGCAAAATGAAATCATAGTCCAAATCCTTGAGGGATATGACCAATCCTTTTAGCCAAGAAGTTCTTTAAATGCTTACTAGTTGCCACGTAGTTCTTATGGGTTCCAGGGGAATAGTCTATTCCTATTTTGGTTTTGACCTCCTGCTCATGCATTTCAAAGAACGACATCAAGTCATCATTCTTTTCTGCAATTCCAAGTACTAAGTTTTTGATTGCTTGGGCGCTCACCCTTTTTCCATCGCGAAGGAACTCATTGTGATAATCCTTTGCTTTGGTCTCCCAAGTATCAAGACGTCTATTCAAACTTCGGGTATGCTCAGCGCTTCCTTTCATTCGACCTTTATCACGATTCCACTTATCTAGCTCTACGTATTCTTTGGTTGAAATTTCAGAACGTTTCCCATCGACAGTAATTCTAAGGTAAACAGGAGCCTTGTCATTTTTGGATCTACTAGATCGAATAATGCAGAGCGTTGAGAAAGTGTGGTTTATACTCATTTGTATCGTTTTCGAGGTGAACAGTGCTAATTGACCTATCTAAAATACATCAAAACACACTAAATAGCAAGAAGAAAACCTATTTAAAACACTGATTATCAGTCATTTAATAAAATAAGTAGTCTTTTTTGTGTTCACCGAATTGTTCACCGGACTGATGGATAAATATGAATAATTTGGAGGGGTTATAAAAGAAAAAACCCTCTAAAAGTTAATTTTAGAGGGTTTTGAATCCTTTTGTAATATAAATGTCGGGGCGGCAGGATTCGAACTAAATCTTTAAACCGCCTCCATATCAGCTCTTTACATAACCATCAATACTTGCGTTGACGTTTAGTTGACAGTAAGAATTAGCATATTTTAGTGTGCTTTGACCTCCCGCTAAGGCTACTTAAAGATACTCAATTTCGGTCTCTTTAGGTTCAAATCTCACCAAAACGTATCGAATAAAATGGACTCAGAATGCTGAGTTTGTTCTTGTCCGCCAAGCCAAACTTCAATAACTCCCCATCCTTCATCAGCTACTTACGAACAGCCCCTCAAATCATAAACGTCTATAATCATAAACGTTTCATGTAAGCAATCACATCCTTAAAAATCCCTTATAATGTCGCTATCAATAGTCAGAGAAGTAGACAAGCAACGATTTAATATGCTATTTTCTTTTAAATATTCGCAATCTGTATCTAATTTAATACGATGAATAGGCTAAATGGTACAAAATTATGCAAACACCTTAAGAGATATATGGGCTAAAATTAAGCCAAGCTTCAATCTCAAATATCACCAATAAGGTATTGGATTACTTAAAACAATGGCAAACCAGAGCCCTTGATCCTGTATATTTCATTGCCTGGGCTGGGCGCCCCCGATTGACGGAATAGTTTTCAAAGTACGTCATAAAGGTCGAGTGATCAATAAGACTGTCTATGTCGTTTTAGGTCTTTCTAATACAGGTCACAAAGAAGTACTTGGCTTATGGATACATGAGACCGAGTCAGCGGCATTTTGGATGAATGTATTTGGTGATTTACAGGCTAGAGGGGTTGGAGATATCCACATTGTTTGTAGTGACAATCTCACCGGACTCAGTGAAGGTATACGTGCTATTTACCCTCAAAGTGAAAATCAAATATGCATTGTTCATCAGATCAGAAATGCTTCCAGATATGTAGTTTATAAAGACAAGAAGGAGTTTAACAAAGATATGAAACCCATATATCAGACTGCCACAATTACCGAAGCTCAAGCGGCTTTGGATGCATTGGAAACAAAATGGGGAGAAAAATACCCGCATTCTATACAGTCTTGGAAACGCAACTGGCAAGAGCTTACCGTATTCTTTGACTACCCTTTGGCCATTAGAATAATTATTTACACCACAAATGCCATCGAAAGCTTTAACTCGATGATACGTAGGCAGACGGCCAAAAAGACCATTTTCCCGACAGATGATGCCGTTTTCAAAAGCATATATCTCGCTTTGATTAAAATCAACAAAAAATGGGAAAATACAATTTAGAACTGGGGCATTATAGTCAATCAATTCCTTGTTAAATTTGAAAATAGATGTAGAATTTGAGCCTCTGAATTTTTAGCGTGCTCACGAAAAACACAAAATTTTAGACAGGCTTTATATACAATTGAGTTTGTTTTATTATGCTAAACCTGATTATAGATTGGAGCCCTTATACTGCTCTGCATACTCTGAAGGTGTGAGGTTATAGGCTTCTTTGAAGCATTTTCTGAAATAGTCAGCGTTATCAAACCCTACAAGGTTTTTCACCTCTTTGATATTGAACTTTCCTTGTTCCAAAAGTCTACAGGCTTGTTTCAAACGGACGCTTCTTATAAACTCAATAGCGGTCATATTCGTTAGCGCTTTCATTTTTCTGTAAAAATGTACCCTGCTCAGACCAAGCTCATAGCTTAGTTCATTTACTGTGATATTTGTTTTGGAAATATTGTCATTGATATAATTAATGGCTTTTTTGAGAAGCTTTTCATCGGTGGAAGTGATAGATAAGTCGGTTGGTTCAAGAATCTTCTCTGTTTTGAAATGGTTTCGCAATACTTCCCTCTGATTGAGTAAGTTTTTAACTCTCAGGAGTAAATAGCTGGCGCTAAAAGGCTTTGTTATGTACTCATCAGCTCCAGTTTCAAATCCTTCAAACTTAAAAGTAATGGCAGTTCTAGCAGTGAGTAGTATGACGGGAATGTGACTGATTCGGCTGTCTTTTTTTACTTCTCGGCACATTTCTATTCCTGTCATTTCGGGCATCATGATATCACAAATGATCATGTCAGGGCCAGTTTTTAATGCACTTTCTAATCCTTTTTTGCCATTTTCTGCTTCCAGTACGTTGTATTCCTCTTGTAGCAGCTCTATGATAAACTTTCTTACATCAAGATTGTCCTCCACTACGAGTATGGTGGATTTCTTTTTGTTAAAAATCTGATTTTCACCATCGGTAGGGTTAGGCAAATTAAACTCTATTTCTCTTTGTAGAAAGTCTCGACTGTATTGACTGATGTCTTCACTGCTTTTAAAATCCTCAATGATTTCTTCTTGCTTGAAATGCTTGTTGCCTTTGAGCAGATATATGATAAAACTGGTTGACCCTTTTTCCTCCTTGGATTCTAACTTGCTGTCAACCGTAATGAGACCATGATGAATTTCGATCATTCTTTTGGCCAGTTCCAGCCCGATACCTGTAGGGTTTTTGTTTGCGTTATCTTTTTTAAAATAGTATCGCTGAAAAATATTTTCTATGTCTTCTTTAGAAATTCCCTGTCCGCTATCGGTGATGACAATTCGATATCCACCTTCTGATCCTTTTTTCTGTAAGGGGTCTGGTAGCTCAGTTTTGGTTATTTGATCAATGGATAAGTGAATAGAGCCACCTTTTGGCGTGTACTTATAAGCATTAGATAAAATATTATAGAATACGATTTCCATCTTATCACGATCGAACCAGAGGCGATTTTTACTATTGTCAATGGTAAGTTTAAGACGCACATCATTCATGTCTGAGACTGCATCAAAAGCTAAACAAATTTCTTTAATAAACTTTATAAGGTTTCCTTCTGCTACTTGAAGTCTTGTATTGCCCGTTTCTAATTTTCTGAGATCTAACAGTTGATTGATAAGTAAGAACATCCGATCTCCATTTTTGTGTATAAGCTGTAGTTGATTTCGGAATCTACCTTTTACATCTTGCTGTTTTAGGATATTTTCAATGGGAGCTAATATTAAGGTAAGCGGAGTTCGCAACTCATGGGACACATCAGTAAAGAATCTCAGTTTGGATTCATGAAGCTCTTTCTCCTTTTCTTTTTGAAATTGCTCCATTTGCAAATTTGATTTCAAATGAGCCCACTGAATAGAATAGAAAAAGTATAAAAAAAGCAACATGCCGAGTATTATCACATAGATGAGATATGCCCACCATGTTCTCCAAAATGGTGGTAATATTCTAAATTCTATCGTGGTGTAGTTGTCGCCCCAGCTACGAGGATCAGAGGTGGCTTGTAATTTGAGGGTATGTTTACCAATAGGTAGATACGTTAAATTTATGACTCTTTGATGTCCAAGATCACTCCAAAAGGAGACATCTTTTTCTAAGCTATAGCGATAAAATAGGTGTTTTGGATTGACAAAATTGATTCCGCCAAAAGCGATAGAAATATTTCGTTGGTCGTAGGTTAATGATATAGTGCTATCGCTCGTTATCCGCTCCTTCGGGTATTCAATAGATTTTACCTGCTGCTCATCAGAGAAAACGTTGAATTCAGATATCGCTATGGGCGGATGATATTCCCTTTTAGTGATATCAAAGGGGTCAAACGTATTATAACCATTCACTCCACCGAAATATAATCTACCAGTTTTGTCTTTGATGGCGCACCCTGGGTAGAACTGCATATTTTGAAGGCCATGACTCATATTAAATTCTATGTAATTCAATTCATTGCCTAAGTCATTATTTCTTTGCATTTCTACTTTCATCAACCCATTATTGGTTGAGATCCAGTAAGTCAATGGACTGGTTTCTATGATCGCATTTATAGTATTGTTTACAAAGCCATTGCTTCCGTTTAGCCATTGAATGTTTTTACCGTCAATAACACAAATGCCATGATTTTGTGTTCCTATTAGTATTCTTCCCAATGAATCATTGGTAATATTATTGACAAAAAAAAGGCTCTTTTTACCGCTCGGGCTATGAATAGCTAAAGGAACTAGCGACTTTGTTACTTGATTGACGCACTCTAAACCCTCATTGCTCCCTACCCATATTTGATTTTTATCATCTTGAAATAAGGTGTTGATGTTTAAAAACTGGGTAGGCACAGCTGAAAAAATGCCAGTTTTTGGATCAAACACTTGTACACCTCCACCATTAGTTCCTATCCATACCAAACCATCCTGATCAACATGCACAGCATGTACTTGATTCTTTATTATTGTGTTTGGATGGTTTTGTTGATGATGGAAACTTTTGAATCTATTCCTTTTTTTGTCGTAAAAGTTCAATCCATCGTAAGTACCTATCCAGATATTTTTGTCTTGGTCAAAGGCCATGGATTTAATGTTATTATTGGAAATGGCCGAGTTTTGCTCTGTGAAGTAGGTAAACTGCTTGGTTTTTTTATTGAAAAAATTTAGTCCACCACCACCTGTGGAAATCCATAACCCATTAATACCATCATCCAAAAAACCAGTGATACTATTGTCATTGACTCCTTCATTTGGTACGTGACTTTTTTTTATATGTGGGAAAAGGTCATTCTGTCTGTGATAATAATTTACGCCATCGGTATAGGAGGCAAGCCAAATACCCTCTTCATTATCAACTAGAATATCGTGAAAAGAGCTCTGGCTCAGGCCTTCACCTTGTATGGCCATAATTTTACGGTTATTTAATGAGAGCGCGTACATACCATCGAGAGTCGCCATCCAGAGTTCAGATTTTATAAGTTTTAATCGTCTTATCTGATTTGATAGAATCTCAGAATTCTGAGTATTGTAGTTGATGACATTCGCAGGTTTATCATTTTCAAATAGAAAAGAAAATAGACCATGATTTTCCGTGGCAGCCCAATAGGTTCCATCATCTTGCTGTAGTAGGTCTCGAAATTCAAACAAATCGCGCCCTTCTTCGATAGTTGCGTTTAAGACTACTCTCTCAAAAGTCACTAAATCTTTTGAGCGGAACAGTCCACCTTTAGTGCATATCCATAAATTATTCGATCGGTCAAAATATAGGTCAATAATGTTATTCGCATTGCTGGCAATATTTTTTATGGTCATCCTTTGAATGGTATCTACTCCCTCACGTATGATATTAAACCCTTCGGAAGTACCTACGATAATATTACCACTTGAGCCTTCGGTAATGCACTTAATATATCGGTGGCTTAGCGACATGGGCGTGTTATCAGCGTAAATCCTTTCGAAGCTATCATTAAGGCGGTCGAGCTTATTCAGTCCATTGGATGTGCCCACCCAAAGGTTATTATTCGAATCTTCAAAAATACTGTTGATGTGGTTGTCCGAAATAGAAAAGGAATCGAGTAGCTGATGCCTGTAAACGGTGTTGTCCACACCATCATATTTATTAAGCCCGTCGCGAGTACCTATCCAGACTATCCCGTCATGGTCTTGAAAAATGCACATAATCGAATTGAAAGACAATCCCTCATTCATGGCAATATTTCTGAACCTTAGCTCCATTGCTCTAGATGAGTACACATCTAAAGAAATAATGGCTATTATAAAAACAAGTCGAATGTTCAATCTCATCTACTCTATTATTCTCTTTTGATTATTGATATAACAGATAATCCATTGTTTATATGCCCCATTTCTTTTGTCTAAAAGCCCTCGTCTGTGTGATGCTATGTTGTTAAGGGTGAGATATAATTTGTCAATTATGCTTCAAAGTATGAAGATATAGAATAATTCTATGAAAATGCCTAGTTAGTTGCGTTGTTACAAGTCGCAAATCATTATTAATCAGAGGTTTACGATAATTAATTGTAACATATGAACGGTTAACTTGTAACAAGTTGTGCGTCCAATGTAACATATGCGTTGTGATCCTGATACAGTGATTTTTTCATTCTGCCAGATTAACAATCATGTTTACAAAAAGCTAAACAGCGAAAAACTGAAACAGAATAACCTGCCGATGACTAAAGTTGAGAGAAATATGCTAATTCAAATTTTAGCAATTGCAACCAGTATCATAGCTCTCGTTATAGTCGGTTTTTATGTCCTTGCTTAATTCGTGAGTTAGCTTATTGAATAAACAGTCCAAAACCTAAACGAATGAAAAAAAAATTACAATGAAAATGAAACAAACACTAGTTAGAACAGGCGTGTTCATGGTATTTTTTCTGCTAGGATTAGTAGCAGTACATGGACAAGGGCAGAAAATTTCGGGAACCATTACTGATGATTTAGGAGAGACACTTCCTGGAGCTACAGTTAAAATCAAAGGGAAATCTTTGGGAACTATAACAGACGCAAATGGCAACTTTTCTATGAATGCAGACCCAGAGGACATTCTGACGATATCGTTCGTCGGATATAGACCTATTGAAGTGAAAGTCGGACAGCAATCTCTTATCAATGTATCCCTTGAGCTAGACGTGACAGCCCTTAGTGAGGTAGTCGTAGTTGGTTATGGGACTACCAAAAAGAGTGACTTAATCAGCTCTGTGGCGTCTGTAAAACCAGAGGAGATGATGAAAATACCTTCTACGGATATTGGTGAAATGCTTCGTGGTAAAGCACCAGGTCTACTTATCACCGTAGGTAACGCAGAACCAGGCAGTTCTTCGAACTTCCAACTTAGAGGGCAGAGATCTTTACAAGGTGGTAATTCACCAATTGTAATTGCTGATGGTGTGATCATAGGTAGTATCAACGATGTTAATCCTAACGATATAGCATCAATGGAAATACTTAAAGATGCTGCGGCTCAGGCTATTTATGGTGCTAGAGCGGCCAATGGAGTAATCCTTATCACTACTAAAAGAGGTAAGTCGGGCGAGACCAAATTGAACTACAATGGTTTTTATGGAATCCAGACGGTACAGAGAAACTTCGACATCTATAACGGTGAAGAGTTTGCTGCATTGAAGCGAGAAGCTTACCGAGCCGACAATCCAAACATAGCTTTAGAAGACATCAACGACGCACTTATCTTCACCCCGACAGAACTGGAAGTGCTACAAAGCGGGGAATTTATCAATTGGGAAGACGAACTATTAGAGCTGGCTTCTACTCAACAGCATAACCTGAGCATATCCTCTGGAACTCAGAATTCTCAGATTTACTCAAGTATTAACTTGATGAATCAGCAAGGTGTGGTGCCTGGTACTGATTTTACCAAGGTAACTGTTCGTGTAAATGCTGATCAAAGAATAAATGACTGGTTAGCATTAGGTGTTAATACTTCTTGGCAAGTATCGCAGAAGAACAACCCAGGAACAGGTGGAACCTTACAAAGAACCATTACTACTTCCCCTCTTGGAAAAATCTACGACGAAGAAGGCAATCTAAACATCAACCCTACTGGCGTGCAGGAGAGTTTCAACCCCTTGCTTGATCTGGCTGAGGTATCTAACTTGAATGCAGATAGAAATGATATCATGAATCTGTTTTTGGATATTACTCCGTTCAGAGGCTTTAAGTACAGAATCAGTGCAAGTAGAAGATCTTGGAACAGTAAAACGACCAATTATAGCACAGCATCATCATTAGGTGGTCGAACTAATGGTGGCGGTCAAGGATCTATCCGTTTTCGTGATAATACGAACTGGATGCTAGAGAACATCTTCTCTTACGACTTTCAGTTAAGCGGGGGGCATAATTTTGGAATCACAGCTGTACAGAGTTTGAATGAAAACAGCTACAGAAGCTTTACCAATACAGCAACTGCCGTACCTAATGATCTATTGGGTATCTATGGTCTAGCAGCTGCGGAGACAAATGTTCCAGTGATTGGCGGGTCTGACTGGCAAATATCTTCGTTGGTTGCTCGACTTCAATATGATTATGCAGGCAAGTATTATTTGACAGCATCTGTAAGAAGAGATGGCTCTAGTAAATTTGGAGCAAATAACAAATGGGCAACATTCCCAGCGGTGGCTGTCGGTTGGAATGTCCATAGAGAGTCTTTTTTAAATCAAGTTTCTGCAATCAGCAACTTAAAACTCCGTGCGAGTTACGGTAGTGTGGGTAACGAAGGTATTTCTGAATATGGTAGTCAGGCAATCGCCGATCAAAGAGACTATGTAGTAAATGGTCAGAAAGTTTCAGGTTATGTGCCAGGAGGTCGTTTAGCAAATCCAAATCTTAGATGGGAGACTTCTACAACTTTGAATGCTGCTGTTGATTTTGGACTATTTACAAATCTAATCACAGGTACTGCGGAGTTTTACAATACTAGCACTACAGATTTATTGGTAGATAGATCCTTACCAGCATCTATTGGCTATCCTAACTATTTCGATAACATAGGAGAAATTCAAAACAGGGGAATTGAGCTTTCATTGAATGCCACGGTTGTAGAGAAAAAAGATCTTGTAATCAATGCAGGATTTATGTTTACAAGAAACAGAAACGAAATTATAAGCCTCTATGGGGTAGATGAAGATGGTGATGGAGTAGAGGATGATGACGTAGCAAACAGATGGTTTATTGGTCGTCCTATCTCGGTATTCTACTTGTATAAAGCATTAGGTATTTATCAGTATGGTGAGGACATAGCGAATACAAACAGACCGCTCGCACAGCCGGGTGATCTTATTCTCTATGACCGTGATCCTACAGATGGTCCACTGAATGATGATGATCGCGTCATTACTGAGCAAGGTCCAGAATGGTTTGGTTCATTCAACTATAGCATGAACTACAAAAACGTCGACTTTTCTTTCAGTCTATATACAGTGCAGGGGGTGGTGAGGTACAATAACTACTTGTCTGGTTACTCTGAAGGAGGGTCTTTGAGGGGAATATTTAACGGTATTAAGCAAGATTACTGGACTCCAGAAAATCCAACAGCTGATTGGCCAAGACCTTCTGAAGCGAATGACAGACAATTTATATTTACTAAATCTCTACAGGACGCTTCTTATTTGCGATTACAGAACGTGACTCTAGGATATTCTTTACCTAGTTCGGTACTATCCAAAATCAACTTCTCCAAAATCAGAGTGTATGTAACAGGACAAAATCTGTTTACTCAAACCGCGTATCAGTCTTATAGTCCTGAGAGAAATCCAAATGACTACCCTGAACAGGTAACATTGATAGGTGGAATACAAATTGGTTTTTAAACTAATGATTTGATGAATTTGAATGAGAGGGTTATTCCTCTCGACCCGATGAAATTGAATGATAAAACGAATAAAAAAATGAAAAGAATATTTAGATACATACTCATAGTGACCCTGTTATCAGGTTTCACGGCATGTGAAGATTTTCTGGAAGAAGTTCCAGTGGACAATATCTACTCAGACTACATCTACTCTTCAGTGGAAGGTCTTGAAGTAGGGGTGAATGCGCTCTATAACCGTATGCGGGTTTATAACTTCCCAGCATTTGAGGGCGCAGCGCTACAGTCAAATGCGTTTTTTTACGTAGCGCATGACCTTGGCCTGGTACGTACTTGGCACAGACCTTACGGCGAGGGTCATACGCCAGGAGGATTTACGGATACCAAGTGGGTGACGGCTTATAACATCATCGACAAGGCCAATGCGATCATTTCGAATTCACGAAACCTAGAGGCTGATCCTGCCGGTAATTTGAATAAGCAGGTGGCTCAGGCGAGGTTGATACGAGGAGAGTTATATTTTGACTTGATCAGAATGTATGGAAGAATTCTTTTAGACACCATAGCTACTACTCCTGAAAATGCTTTTGACTCTGTAGCTTACGTTCCAGCGGATCCAAATGCTGTTTTCGACTTGATCAATAGTGACTTTGATTTCGCTATCGAAAATCTAAGTTATAATGAAGGTCATGGAAGATACGGACAAGGCGCAGCAAGACATCTGAGAGGTAAGAGTGCCATGTGGCAAAGTGACTGGACAGAAGCAGCAGCCCAATTTGATGCCATTATCAATGATGGTACACATCGCTTAGTAGGGCTTAATACGGTGTTTGGCCAAGATTTGACGCATGCTGAAGGATTATATGTTTACACCAGAGATGAACTTCTTGGTTCGGCCAATGGCGGAGATGCCCTTGCTGGTGGTGGTGGTACTTGGATTGGTAGTTTGTTTACCAATAGGGCTTATGAGATCTCAGATGAGATCATCAATGATGTAGAGTTGGGTGGTCAGGCGCTTGGATGGTCTTTTCCGAATGACTATTTGCAATCTTTGTATGATCAGGATAACGACTTGAGATATACCACTTATTACTACCCTACCACCCTTTATGTGAATAATCCAGAGCTACCGAACTTCGGTGAAGAGATCTCTGCTTATCCAGACAACTACAGACAGTATCACTTTAGTTTAAAGAAATTCTACGATGAAGAGAAAGGTGCTTTCACCAATGACAGCTGGAAAGATATTATCTACTACAGATTTGCAGAAACACTTCTACTAGGTGCAGAGGCACATTGGAGAATGGATGGCGAGAATTCATCGAGTCCATTAGCACTTGACTATATCAATCGGATTAGAAGAAGAGCATTTGGGGTAGATAATGCAACTTATGACATCACTGAATTCACGCTGGATACTTATTTGGAAGAATCTGCCAGGGAATTGGCTTTTGAGAAAAACAGATGGTTTCTTCTAAAGCGTATTGGCTTGCTAGTAGAAAGACAAAACCTCTACTACCAATATGGTTCTAGCGATGCAAACGTAGTACTTGAGCCAATGGCGCCTCACATGGTGAATATGCCTATACCGCAAAGCCAAATCAACTTGATGGGAGAAGGGTTCCCTCAAAATGATGGCTACTTCTAAACAGTAATTTTTTCGGATGGCTTCTCTGATGAAGCGAGCCAATATAAAACTTAATGAGGAGGTGACATTCGATACCAAAGTCGTTGATAAAGTCACCACCTAACATTCACTAAAAAAAACTAAAAATAATGAAAATGAATAGATTTTTAATTGCCCGGTTTTCATTGATCTTCGGTCTTTTCTTACTCTTTGTTTCGTGCGAGGAGGAAGAAGATTTTCGTACTGATGTCGGTGAGTTTGAGATCGGAGTTGTTGAAGCACAGCTATCAGCTACGAACATATCTAGTGGTGATTCAATAACGTTCTCTGATTTGTCTACAAAGGTACAGTCCCGTGAGTGGACTTTTCCTAATGGTACGCCTGTTAGCTCGGAAGACTCAGTAGTAACGGTAATATTTGTGAATGCAGATACCGTTGAAGTAACCTTCGATATTACCTTGGAGATTCTTCATTTGGACAACACGAGCGCTTCGAAAACCTACTCTGTGACACTCGGTCCAGGTGAGCCTATCATTGGTGGAGGCGGAGGAGGCGGATTGCTCACTCCGCTAGACATTGCGTTTATTACTGATGACATTGTTGGTGATCAAGGCTATCTAGATCTGCTTATAGCTAATGGCCATACTGTAGAGGCTGAGGTAGGTAAATACAATAACCTTGATGCCACGGGAGCAGCTGAGTTAAATCGTTTCGATTTAATAATCCTCTCAAGAAACACAAACAGTGGTAACTTCAGTGATGGGGCAAGACCAGCTTGGACGACAGTCTCGACTCCTATTTTGAACTTAAGCTCTTTCGTAGCGAGAAGTACAAGATTACAGTATTTTCCTAGCGAAAATCAGAATGAGGGTGGAGGTACGAGTATCAAAGCAGTAGACGCTTCACATCCTGTATTTTCTAATGTTACATTGGACGCAGATGGACTAATCGCCGTTACTGCAACTGCACTACACACAGTGGTTGGAATTGATGCGGGTAATGGAACTTTGATAGGTACCACTGCTGATGGGGCTGATGCTGCTATCGCATACTTTGATGCAGGTATTGCTGCATATGAAGGTGGAGAGATTTACCCTGGGAAAAGAATGTTTTTAGCAGGAACAGGCGGAGGATATACTTACAACGATTCGGGAGCACAGTTATTCTTGAACAGCATTGAGTTTCTCATCACAGGGGCTGTCGCCTCAGGTAGCGGCGGTGGAGGTCTTACGTCTAGGCCGCTTAATATAGCATTTGTGACAAATAATGTGGGTGCTGATCAAGGCTTTGCTGATTTCCTAGCTACCAAAGGTCACACTGTGGAGATGGAATCAGAAAAATATGCCAATCTGGATGCAGGTGGTGCTGCGATACTGAATACTTTTGATTTGGTCATCATTTCAAGAAGTACCAATAGCGGCAACTTTAGTGATGGTGCAAGACCAGCTTGGACAACAGTCTCTACACCTGTACTTAACTTGAGTTCGTTCGTTGCGAGAAATACAAGGTTACACTATTTCAATACAGCGGAATTCAATGAGGCGGCTGGTACGCTTGTTAAAGCAACAGATACAAGTCATCCTATCTTTACTGGTATCTCCTTGGATGCAGACAATTCTATAGCCATCTCAAATTCTGAGCTTCATGCAACTGCAATCGCAGATGCAGGTAATGGAACGCTTCTGGGCACTAACGCAGAAGGCACTTTGGGAATAATAGCAATCTTTGAGCCTGGGGCAGCTTATGAAGGAGCTGATTCATTTGCTGGTAAAAGAATGTTTCTGGCGGGTACTGGTGACGGTTATTCCTACAACGAGGTGGGCGCTCAGTTACTCAGTAATTGTGTTGATTTCATAGCTAACTAATAACGCCTGTATCACGCAATGTAAATTTTAATCCTTCTTCATAGTTCAGGGTTTGGTAGCCACAGTTTACTGTGGCTGCCATTTCTTTATTGTTAAACGAAGACTGGTTTCAATTCTATTCAAGAAAAATGTGTGAGAGGACTTATCAACAAGCTGACAAAAAGGAGGCTTTTCCAAATGTAGTCAGCCTTTACTAATTAGAAAAAAACCTGAAAATGAGCCAAAATTCTATGATGAAAACGATCTACTTATCATTTGTCCTTTTTTTAAGTTGTACAGCCTATTCCCAAATGGCTTTGGATGACAATGCCTCTTTTATTCAAGTGGAGGCTAGAAAAAATGCTCAAAGTGAGGATTGGGCCACCTACTCGGCAAGAACAGTCGATCGCCTACCTAATTTCAATTATTCAAAAGATCCAAAAGCAAGTAATTACGGTGGTTGGAAAATCAATAAATCAAAAGCGACAGGTTTTTTCAGGGTAGAGAAAAAGGATGATCGATGGTGGATCATAGATCCTGACGGTTATCCTTTTATTCACAAAGGAGTGGCGGTGTTCAGACCGGGGAGATCAGAAAATCAAAAAAAGGCGCAAGCTGAGAAGTACGGATCGGATGAGTCTTGGCTCAAAAAGGAAACGCAGTTATTAAGAGAGTACGGTTTCAACGGAACAGGTGCATGGTCTAGCGTTGACTTGATGCGGGAAGGTGAGAAGCCTTTGGTTTACACCATCATCGTCAGTCCGATGGGCTCTTACAAACACGAACACATCAAGAAGTTTGGTGGTGAGTATAAGGTCACAGGCTGGCAAGGTTACCGCTTTGACTTAGCCATGGTTTTTGATCCCGAATTTGACCAGCATATCGAGTCGGCCATCAGGCCAGTTGCGAAATACGCCAACGATAAAAACCTTCTGGGTTACTATACCGACAATGAGTTGCCTTGGAAAAATGATGCCTTGGATCGTCACCTCATTTACTTAGCCAAAGACGAACCTGGCTACATTGCCGCTAGAAAATGGTTCGATGAACGCAAAGGGAAAGGTGCAACGCTAGACGACATCACGGATGCAGACCGAGGAGCGTTTAATGCTTTTTACTTTGAGACTTACGTCAAAAAAGTAGCTGCCGCGGTTCGCAAGTATGATCCTAATCATCTGTACTTAGGCTGCCGATTCAATCAGGAAAAAGAGGAATTGCAAAGCAAAGAAATCTTTGAAGTAGCAGGCAAATACATGGATATCATTTCCATCAACCACTACAGAAAGTGGGAACCTGTTCCGTCCATTATGGATAATTGGCAGACTTGGTCTGGACGTCCGTTCATCATCACCGAATGGTACACTAAAGGCGAAGACTCAGGTTTACCAAATAATACAGGGGCTGGCTGGAATGTACCCACACAAGCAGATCGCGGATATTTCTATCAAAATTTTACAATCGAACTCTTAAAAAGCAAAGCATGCGTCGGCTGGCACTGGTTCACTTATCAAGACAATGATCCAAATGATCTAACTACAGACCCATCCAATCGTGATTCAAATAAGGGAATTGTAAATAGTGATTTTGTGCCCTACAAGCCATTACTAGAAAATGCCAAAATGGTCAACGATCACACCTATCAACTCATTCAATACTTGGACCAATAAGTATGAGAAACGCATTGAATAAACTAAACCTTTTGCGCCAGGCTTTATCGGCCGGTATAAGTGTGGTTCTGCTTTCGATTTTGTTAATGACAATTTCCTGCGAAAAGACACCTAAAAGCGAAAATGTTGCGAATGATGATTCTGGAATTATATTAGGCGTCAATGCCTATTCATTTGCTGACTTGCTTTCCGCTCGTGAGTCAAGGGATAAGGATCAGGTTTATTCCTTGTTCAATCTTTTAGATTGGTGCAAATCACAAAACATCAACGCGGTTGATCCGACTGGTTATTTCTTTCCTACTTATCCTGAAGTTCCTTCAGACGAATACTTGGCAAAGTTCAAAGCTTACGCCGATAGTTTAGGAATTGAAATAAGTGGCACAGGAATAAGAAATCATTTTGCCTCGCCCGATTCAGCGGTGAGAGCTGAAGGCGTTGAGCTAGCTAAAAAGTGGATCGCGACTGCTTCCAAGATCGGCGCACCAGTTTTACGGGTTTTCGCTGGAGCTATTCCGAAAGGGTATGAAGACAACTGGGAAGTGCCAGCGGAGTGGATGATCGAATGCTATAAAGCACTCATTCCAACAGCTGAAAAGTATGGAGTCAAAATAGGCATTCAAAATCATGGTGAAATGCTTCAGACTGCTGAGCAATGTCTCTATGTGATGGAGCGATTAGACTCAAAATGGGCGGGAATCATTGTTGATACTGGCAATTTCACTACCGAAGATCCTTACAAAGACATAGAAATGATGGTGCCATACGCAGTAAACTGGCAAGTAAAAGAATTTACCGATGGCTATGGAGGGACGACTCGCATTGACTATGAGAAGTTAATCCAAATACTAAAGGATAAGGGATATAAAGGCTTCCTACCTGTAGAAACACTTAAGGTGCGAGGTGAATTTTACGATCCCTTTAAGCGAGTGGATGGTATGATGGATGCGCTCAGATCTGCAATCGAAGAAGTATATAACACAAAGTAAAAACGAGCACGAGTTTGAAACAAATGACACAACAGATAATCCTAAAAAAACCGCAGTTAGCCAAAACTGCCTTAGTGGTATTGACTTGCTTTCTAGCTTTTGCAAGCGCTAATCAGTCTGCTGCACAGCAAGTAGCTGAGGAAGATCTTTTCGCTTTCGCTCAAAATGAACGTTTGGGTAAAGGAGTCAATATTATAGGATACGATCCGATCTGGAATGATACTGCCAAGGCGAGAATGAAAAAAAAGCATTTCAGGCTCATCAAAGAAGCGGGCTTTGATAATGTCCGTATCAAAATTTCACCCTTTCGATTTTCGAGAGATGAGAAATTTACTATTGATCCAAAGTTCTTTACCACATTGGATTGGGCTATTAAGCAGTCATTGGACAATGACTTGATGGTGATTGTTGACTTTCATGAACATGGAGCCATGCAGGAGAACCCTATTAGCACCCAGCCGATGTTTCTTGCTATGTGGAAGCAGATTGCAGAATTTCTAAAAGACGAACCTGATGAAGTACTATTCGAAGTAGCCAATGAGCCGAATATGGATCCCGAAATTTGGAATGATCTACATGCGAAGGCTCACAAAATAATTCGTGAATCTAATCCGTATAGGACACTACTCTTGGGACCAATTTATGGTAATCAAATCAAGCGATTGAAAGATCTTACTTTGCCAGAGGAGGACCGAAATATTATTGTGGCAATTCACTATTACTCGCCTATTGAGTTTACTCACCAAGGTGCACCTTGGTCTAAGAATAATAAAGACCTGAGCGGAATCACCTGGACTGGCACGGAAGAGGAAAAACTTGCAGTACAGGAAGATTTTGAGATTGCTACTCGCTGGGCGAAAAAGTACAAACGGCCTTTAACTCTCGGTGAGTTTGGTGCTTATGACAAAGCGGAATTACAGTATCGAGAAATATGGACAAACTATATCGCTAGAGAAGCTGAGGCTAGAAATTGGTCTTGGAGCTATTGGCAGTTCGACTCAGATTTTATCGTCTATGATTTGGATAAAGACGAGTGGTTTACACCTATCAAAAATGCGCTAGTTCCAAGTGGACAGGGAACGATCAACACGGTGCAAGGAATTAGGACGAGTGATCAGCTGGGTTTTGCGCTGACTCACGAACATCTATTTTCTAATTTCGGAAAGGAGCCAGGACTTGCCAAAAGCTATGATGAGGCTGCTCTGATGGCTCAAGTGGTTCCTTATCTGAGAAAACTCAAATTGTCAGGAGTGCAGGCCATTTTTGATTGTACCACTGCCTACTTTGGTAGGAGAGTGGACTTGCTGGAGCAAATTGCGGATCAAACAGGAATTGACATAATCACCAATACAGGCTTTTACGGAGCTGCTGATGATCGATATGTTCCGGAAATGGCGAAAAAGGCTACCGCTCAAGAGATTGCAGCTATATGGATCGAGGAATTTGAAAATGGAATTGATGGAACAATCATCAAGCCGGGTTTTATCAAATTAGCATTCGATGAAGGAAAACCTTCTAAGCTTGATTTGAAATTATTTGAATCAGGAGTAATTACAAGTAAGGAAACAGGACTAGCCATGGCCGTCCACACTGTAAACAACAAAGCAGCTGTCGAAGCACAAATTAAAATTCTAGAGAAATACAAAGTGCCGCTTTCGGCTTGGGTATGGGTACATGCTGATAAGTTTGAAGATGTCAATTACCAAATTTCCTTAGCGGATAAAGGTGCTTGGATTTCATTGGATCGAGTGAAGGAAAAAGAAATTAATAACTACATCCAAAAGCTGGATCAATTCAAATCGGCAGGCTTATTACATAAGATTCTACTTTCTCATGACGGTAACAGTTTTACTGTTGGAGGCGAACTTAGACCCTATGAAGCTATCATGGATGGTTTGATTCCCGCAATGAAATCAGCAGGCTTTTCGCAGGGTGAAATCAACCTTTTGATGATGGAAAATCCAACGGTAGCTTTCGGATTAAGCAAAATCAATTCAATAAATGACTAAGAAAACAATCTTCATAGCGAGTTTTTTACTGACTACAGCTTTCGCCGGATTAGCTCAACAGTTCAAAGTATTACTCTACACCAGCCCAGACAGGTGGCATGACCGAACCATTCCTGTTGCCATAGAGCAGTTCAGGAAATTGGCTGAAAAGCACGATTTTGACTTGGTATGGGCGCAAGCAAACGGAAGTGGCAATGTGCAAGATGTCTTTACGGATCAGTACCTCAGCAAAGTAGATGTAGTGGTTTTCCTACACAGCCGAGGGTATGATCTCACGGTTGAACAGGATGGGGCGTTTAAGAAATTCATCAGAAATGGAGGTGGTTTTGTCGGGATTCATGCGGCTTCCTCCAATAAGGACCAAGAGTTGTGGTTTCAGCAGCTAATCGGTAGAGTGTTTACAGATCATCCAGAAGAGCAAACGGGTGTCATGACGGTGGCGGATAATACGCACCCTTCCACGATGCACCTTTCTGTAAAATGGATTTGGACGGATGAGTGGTATTCTTTCGGGCCGGCACTTACGAAAAGTCAAACAGTACTGCTCACAGTCGATGAAAAGACCTACGATCCGGATAGGACTTGGGGCGATAACAGCAGATTCACTGCCATGGGAGATTTTCATCCGATTGCGTGGTATCAGGAATTTGACGGAGGCAGATCATTTTATACTTCCCTTGGTCATATCTCAGAATCCTATAATGATCCGTGGTTTTTGGCGCACATCTATGGAGGTATTTATTGGGCAGCAACAGGCTTGGGGGTTGAATAATAAAACAAATGGACCAACTTATTTCAAAGTATCAAACCAAAAATAGATTAGTAGAAATTTTAATGAATCACGTGAAAAATAGCTTACTTCTTACCTTTTTGATTCTACTTTTTGGCGCATGCCAGCAAGAGAAAACCCTTTCCTATAAAGATGCAGAAGCGCCAATCGACAAAAGGATAGAAGATCTTTTGGGGCGGATGACTTTGGAAGAAAAGGTAATGCAAATGACCCAATGGACCTATGGTAAAAATGCCAATCCGAACAACATCAATGATTCTAAGAAAAAGGTAAAACCAGAAATTGGCTCGCTGATCTACCGAAGCACGAACCCAGCCTTCCGAAACGATATTCAGAAAAAGGCGATGGAAGAATCGCGTTTGGGAATACCGATTATTCACGGGTTCGATGCGATCCATGGATTCAAAACTGTTTTCCCAATTCCACTCGCACAGTCATCCTCATGGAATATTGATTTAGTCAAAAAGTCATGTGAAATCACTGCCAGAGAATGCCAAATCGCTGGCGTAGATTGGACGTTTTCCCCGATGGTCGATGTAGCACGTGATCCGCGATGGGGCAGAGTCTCAGAGTCATATGGTGAAGATCCTTATGCTAATTCAGCGTTTGCAGTGGCGGCAATTGAGGGCTATCAAGGAAATAACTTGGCTGATAAATACACGATTGCAGCTTGTATGAAGCATTATGTGGGTTACAGTTTGTCGGAAGGCGGAAGAGATTACCACTACAGCGACGTGTCTGATCAGACCCTTTGGGAGACTTTCATGCCGCCGTATGAAGCGGGAATTGCTGCTGGTGCTGCCACTGTGATGAGCGGTTTCAATGACATGACAGGTGTCCCGGCTTCCGCCAATTACTACACGCTTACTGAAGTGCTGAAAGAGAAATGGGGACACGATGGCTTTGTGGTTTCCGATTGGGGATCGATCCGAAACATTGTAGATCAGGGCGTAGCGGCGGATAGAAAAGAAGCTGGGCTAAAGGCAATCAATGCCGGTGTAGAGATGGACATGGTGGACGATGTGTACTTGGATCATTTGGCCGAGTTGGTAGAAGAGGGTAAAGTCACCATGGCTACTGTGGATGAAGCTGTTAGGAGAATACTTCGCGTGAAATTTAGATTAGGGCTTTTTGATCAACCATACGTAGAGGAGCTTCCAGAAGCGGAGCGCTATCTACAGCCTGCAGATTTGGCTTTCGCCGAGGAGATCGCCTCAGAGTCTATGGTTTTACTCAAAAATGAAGTTGGACTTTTACCGATTAGAGCTAGCCATAAGAGAATAGCGGTGATTGGTCCAATGGCTAAGGATCACTATCACATCATGGGCTTCTGGGAAGGGCACGGTGATCCCAAAGATGTGACGTCTATTTATGATGGGCTCATCAAGGAATTTGGAGATACGAAAGACCTTTTTTACGCAAAAGGCTGTGACTTTGACGGAAATGATGAATCTGGATTTGGTCCAGCCATAGAGGCCGCAAAGTCTTCAGATATCATCACTATATTTTTAGGAGAAAAAAGAAATTGGAGTGGGGAGAACGGAGTACGCTCCACGTTGGCACTACCTGAGATTCAGGAACGTTTGGTGCTTGAGTTGTCCAAGCTCAACAAACCTCTGGTACTGATATTATCTAATGGAAGACCGTTGGAGCTTAAGCGTCTGGAGCCATTGGCGGACGCCATCTTAGAAATGTGGCAACCCGGAACGATGGGTGGGCCAGCAGTCGCTGGGATACTATCGGGTAGATACAATCCCTCGGGCAAGCTGTCAATTACTTTTCCTTTGGTCACTGGCCAAATTCCGATTCATTACAACCAGCGAAACCCAGCCCGACCGATGGGATACTACCAAGATGTTTCCAAAGACCCACTTTACACTTTTGGTCATGGGCTGAGCTACACCAATTATGCGTACAGCGAACCAAGGTTATCCGCTACACAAATCGCCAAACACGGGAAAATTACCGCATCAGTTGAAGTAACGAATACAGGTGGAGTTGATGGAAAAGAAGCGGTACTCTGGTTTATTTCCGATCCTGTGGCATCTATTTCAAGACCAATCAAAGAGCTCAAATACTTCGAAAAGAAACCAATAAAGTCTGGTGAAAAAGTGGCTTATGAGTTTGAAATAGTCCCTGAACGAGACCTTTTCTTTTACGATAAGTATGGAAAAAAGCACTTAGAGTCCGGTCAATACTTCGTGGAAGTCAATGGCCAACGAATGGAATTTGAAATCATCGACTAAAGTATAAAACGAGTGAGAAGGGATTATTTTAAAGAAAAAATGAAGGTGAAAAACTTAGCGTCAGTATTTACCAGCTTATGTCTTTTGGCAGTCATCACTGTGAGTTGTAGTTCACCTCAAAAAGCCCGAAGTGAGAGTGAACACTCTATAGAAGCTGTACTTGATAGCGCGGATATTAGGTCGGCTGCACTTTACCAAACTTATTGCTCGGGCTGTCATGGAGAGCAAATGCTGGCTTTCGCAGATCGTAGTTGGAAGCATGGCAAAATGAAAGACAGCCTCATGCTATCCATTACCAATGGTTTTGCAGATGCGGGCATGCCGAAGTGGGGAGCGGTCTTCACTGGTGAGCAGATCGGTGAAATGGCAGACTACATTTTGAAAGGAATAGAGCAGGTGGAGCAATACGGGTTTGAAGAGATCAAGCTTGCGTCTGACACCTTCAGGACGGAAGCTTTAACCTTCAGCCTAGATACAGTGGTTTCAGGCATGACGATTCCTTGGGGAATGGACTTTCTGCCATCGGGAGATCTTTTGGTTACAGAAAAAAGCGGCAGGCTCTATCGAGTAGATGCGTCTGGGAAGAAGACGGTCGTGAAAGGCACACCAAAAGTCAGAGATGATGTGCAGGGCGGATTGTTGGATGTCATTTTACACCCATATTTTGAAAAGAATGGCTGGTTGTACATCAGCTACTCAGATTATAAAGTGGAGAAAGGCGATACACTTTCCGGCACGGCCATCAACAGATACACTTTCAAGAATGACGAGCTCACTGAATCGCTGAACCTATTCAAGGGAACGCCATATTCTAAAGCCAAGTGGCATTATGGATCGAGGTTCGCATTTGACAAAGACGGTTATTTGTTTTTCACGGCAAGTGATCGAGCCAATCAAAAAGTAAATCCTCAAACGCTAGAAAACGCGATGGGCAAAATCCATAGAATGTACGACGATGGTCGCATCCCTGACGACAATCCATTTGTTAATGATCCTAAGGCTATCGCAAGTATTTACACTTATGGACATAGAAATGCGCAAGGGCTCACCTACAATACCAACACAGATATCATGTGGTCACATGAGCACGGTCCAAGAGGAGGCGATGAACTCAACATTGTCAAAGCTGGCCTGAACTACGGCTGGCCTGTCATCTCTTACGGAATCAACTATGATGGCACCACTTTCACCAATTTGTTGGAAAAGGAAGGCATGGAGCAACCCGTTCATTATTGGGTGCCATCCATTGCTCCTTGCGGAATGACTTTCGTCAATTCGGATATCTATCCTGAGTGGAAGGGAGATATTCTCGTCGGATCGCTACGGTTCAAATACCTCAATCGATGTATTATGGATGGAAACAAAGTAGTAGGAGAGGAAACCTTAATGAAGAACATTGGCCGATTGAGAAATGTAAAACAAGGTCCTGATGGCTACATCTACGTGGCGGTGGAGCATCCTGGCTTTGTATTTAGGCTGATGCCAATTAATAACCAGACTTTATAAAAACACTGAAGAACATTCTAAATGAAAAACTCAAAAACAATACTGATTATTCTACTCTCCTTGCTTTGCGGATCGATAAGCGCACAGTCAGAAAAATTTGCCGATCTCTTACAAAATATTGAGGCTAGAGAACGAATGACTTTGAATGGCCAATGGGAGATTATCGTCGATCCATTGGAAAACGGTTTTTACAGCCATCGCTACACCGAAAAGCCAAACGGTTATTTTGAGAATGCGAAAATGAAAAAGCCAACAGATCTCATAGAGTATGATTTTGATACCGACTGGCAGTTGATGGTTCCTGGGGATTGGAATACTCAGAAAGAGAAGCTGTACTACTATGAAGGCACGGTTTGGTACAAAAAGAATTTTGATTTTGTAGCAGCTAACAATGAGATCAACTACCTCTACTTCGAGGCGATCAACTACGAAGCTACGGTCTATCTCAACGGGGAGAAGCTAGGAAACCACCTCGGCGGTTACACGCCTTTCCAGTTTGATGTCACTGATAAACTGATAAAAGGAAACAATTGGGTAATTGTGAAAGTGGATAATAAAAGAATGCGTGAAGCCATCCCAACCATCAATACCGACTGGTGGAACTATGGAGGAATTACCCGATCGGTTCATTTGATTACCACACCAAAAACTCACATCAGCGATTATTTGGTGCAGTTAGCCAAAGGCACCACCAATACGATCGAAGGGTGGGTGGCTGTGAAAAATGCCACTGATGGTCAGTTGGTAAAAGTAGAAATACCAGAACTCAAAAAGTCGGTCGATGTGGTATTGAGAAACGGAATCGCTTCTTTTTCATTCAAGTCAAAGCCAACACTTTGGAGCCCAACGAATCCTAAATTGTATAATGTAAAAATCAGTGCTGGAGCGAATTCAGTCACTGATCAGATTGGCTTCAGAACCATTCAGACTCAGGGTTCAAAAATATTACTCAATGGAAAAGAGATTTTCCTCAAGGGCATCAGCATTCACGAGGAAGCACCATTCAAAACGGGACGAGTAGTATCAGAAGAAGAATGCCGCATATTATTGAAATGGGCTAAAGAATTAGGTTGCAATTTCATCAGACTCGCACATTACCCACACAGTGAGGCAATGGTTCGTGAGGCTGAGAAGATGGGTTTTCTAGTTTGGTCGGAGATTCCTGTTTATTGGACGGTACTTTTCGGAAATGAAGATACTTATGCTAATGCGCAGAATCAGCTGACAGAGATGATTTCGCGTGACAAGAACAGAGCAGCTGTTGTTCTCTGGTCTGTGGCTAACGAAACGCCAGAAGGAGCACCAAGACTTTCATTTTTGACCAACTTGGCGGCTCACGCAAGAAAGCTCGACCCAACCAGATTGATCACAGCAGCACTGGATACGCAAGGTTTTAGAGATGGCGCCAAGTTTATCGAAGATCCATTGGGCGAGGTAGTGGATGTAATTGGAATTAATAATTACTGTGGCTGGTACTCGGTAGATCCTGAAGATTGTGGAGCTATTAGATGGGCGACTGATTTTAACAAACCGATGATCATGAGCGAAGTGGGTGGCGGAGCGCTACAAGGTTTACACGGAGAAATCAACGAGCGCTGGACAGAAGAATACCAAGTCAGTGTATATGAAAACAACATCGAAATGATGCGAAATATCGATTTTTTAGCCGGTGCTTCACCATGGATTTTGATGGATTTCCGATCTGCCAGAAGGCATTTGAGAAGAATTCAAGGTGACTTCAATAGGAAAGGGTTGATTTCAGAACAAGGCATGAAAAAGAAAGCATTCTACACGCTACAAGATTACTACCTCAACGAAAACAAATAATACAGAAATGAATCTATTGATCAGATATATAAAAAGTGATTTCGTAATCCACCTAAGGTTAATGGCCCTTTGTTTATTCGTTTTACTCACGAATTCGGCAAAGTCTCAGGATATCAGTCCCATGCTGGTCGGTAATAATGCGTGGTTTACCAATCCTAGTGATGAGGTTTGGGGATTGACTGGTGAATGTGGTGTACAAACGATCCGAATCGGTGGTAATGGGTTTAATGACAACATGCCGAGTAATGCTACTCTGTTAGGCTGGGTTCAAAAGATTCGTGGAATTGGTGCCGAGCCGATTATCCAAGTATCACAGCATCAGTCTGCTGCAGCCGCTGCTGCAGTGGTCAAGTATTTCAATGTGGACTTAGCAGGAGAAATGGAACCTATAAAATTTTGGAATATCGGTAATGAGCCATGGTTAGAAGCCGACCGACCACCGACCTCAGAGGTAGGACCATTGGTAGAAGCCTATTTCAAACCTATAGCGGAGGCGATGAAAGCTATTGATCCAACCATTAAGATCTACGGTCCTGATTTTGCTTACTATATCGAGGAGGCCATCGATGATTTATTTGGCGGAGCAAATGATATAGCGGGCAAAATTCCCGGCCAGAATTATTATTACTGTGACGGTTTATCTTGGCATAGGTATCCTCAGGAGGACAATATCAACTTGGCTTACGAAGGAATTGAGGATTTTAGGGAGTCGATTGTCAAATGTAAAGCCAAGGTTGATGCCATCAACGTACAGTATAACCGGACAGGTGAAGATGCCCTTCAATGGGGTATCGGCGAGTACAATGCCAAAGGTGGTTCTGTGGTGCATACTTGGGAAAATGGCCAAATGTTCGGTGGTGTCTTAGGTATGTGTATGAAATATGAAGCGACTTATGCCGCTACTTGGAGTATGTTCGAAAATGGCGGAAGTCGCCAAGGAACTGATTTTAGCTTTATCGATGGAGAAAATATGACCCCTCGATCTTCTTACCGTCACATGCAGTTTGTGGCGAAGTATTTTACAGGTTCTTACCTTGACGGATCGACTACCAATAATGATATCGTTATCTACGGAGCGCAAGATGGCACCAAAACCAGTGTGATGATCATGAATAGAGATTCCGGTAAGCCATTGAAATATACGCTCCATCTTAATGCGGCGGCTGATACTGGCGAAGAAGTAATACTTAATGTGAATGGAAGCCTTGATAATTCTTATACTGACATTATCGGTGAGCGCACCACGCATGTGCTGGTTTTTGAGGGGGAGTCGATCACCAAGCATAGCTATTCAAGCGATCATTTTGATAATCAACTTCCGCCTGTCGAAACGGCCATTGGTTCGGCAACAGCCTTGCCTATGGCACCATCAGGATTTGAGGGAAGTAGCCCTTTTTATGATCAAGTCATGCTTTCTTGGACTGATAATGCCGACAATGAAACTGGTTATATTGTTGAAAAAAGCATTGAAGGTAGTTTTGAAATCATCGGTATTGCAGAGGCGAATGTCACCAGCTTTTTAGATAATGATCTACAGGCATCCACGGCTTACACTTATCGAGTGATTGCTTACAATTCGCTGGGTGAGTCCGCTTATTCAGAAACGATCAATGTCACTACTACCGAAGCTCCAATGCAGGTAAGTTTCAATGGTCCGCACAACATACCCGGCAGACTGCAAGTGGAAGATTATAATGAAGGCGGTCAAAATATCAGCTATTACGATCTGGAAGAAGAAAATAGAGGAGGCCAATACCGCACTGGAGAATGGGTAGACTTAGAATCTTCTACAGACGAAGGAGGTGGATATAATATCGGATATGTCACAGATCAAGAATGGATCAATTATAACATAGGTTCGGTTAAAGGTGGTGAATACATCATCGCTATTCGTACGGCAAGCAACAGCACAGAGAATAACACCAAGCGAATCAAGTTCAATCTTGGAGGTCAAGACTTGGGTTTTGTTTCTCCAGAATCTACTGGCGGTTGGCAAGAATGGACGACTATCTACTTGGAAGATGTAATGCTTGAAGACGCTTCCGATCAACTTTTACAACTCTCTTTTGAAGGCTCTGGCTTCAATATTAATTGGATCGACTTTATTGATGTGGGTGTTTTGGCTCAGCCAAAAAGTCCAGCGCAAGCAAATCAATCTAAGATTTACTACAACGAATCAGATAAAGAGATCTCGGTGGAGTTTTCCGAAATGTATCCGAATTTGACCATTTACATGTATGACCTTAACGGAAAGCAGCATTACAAAAAGTATTATAAAAAAGTACAAAAAACCAGTTTCTCAATAACTGATATGCCCAGAGGAATTTACTGCGTGAAGGCGGTTTCGGATGGGGCGGTCTTCAAAAAGAAGCTTTTTGTGAAGTAAAAACAGGTTTAAAAGTTTAACAATTAGAAAAATGAAAAAACAACAGATTACACCAGTCAAAAACAGGATACTCATTAGGTTTAGTTTCTTCCTGTGTTCAATCCTGTTTCTTGGAATGTCTGCATGCTCGGAGGAAGATTCAGCCACTCCTGAAGTAGAACAAGAGGAAAAAGAGCCGATAGATTCAGAAGTGCTAACAGCACATGAAATCATTTCAGAAATGGGGCCAGGGTTTAACCTCGGAAACACATTTGATAATGGGCTTAACAGTACCATTTTTTCAGATATTCGTCCGATTATCAATCTCTATTACCAAGCAGGCATGCGGCATGTACGCGTACCAGTAACATGGATGGATCGCTTTTCGGATAATCTTGCCGATACAAATGGAAAAGTAGATTTTGAAAATGACCGGTTCAAAGAACTGGTAAAGCTTGTCGATTACGCCGTGAGTCTGGAGATGTACATTGTAATCAATACACATCACGAGCATTGGCTCAAAGATCACTATGATGGCACAGCAGCTTTTGACCAAAAATTTACAACTCTCTGGACCGATATTGCTACCTATTTCAAAGATTATCCTCCATATCTGATCTTTGAAGTACTCAATGAACCAGAGGGAAAACTTGGCGAATGGAGCAGCAACGGAGAGTGGCCAAGCCCTACCAGCGGTCAGGCTCTAGCTTATACCCGTTTGGTCAATCAAGTAGGATACGATGCGATCAGAGCCACTGGAGGTGTTAATGAAACCAGATTAGTCATGATTTCGCCAAATGGGCAGGGCAATGAAGTGATGATAGAGGAGGTATATCCTGTGCCTGCCAGCCTTCCCGGCAAAGGCAATGACAAGTATCTATCTATTCAAGTACACAGTTACAACCCTTGGGCATTTTGCGGTCAGACAGGCAGCAACTCAGCTTTTCCTGGCAATAGTAGCATTGCCGCAGGTATACAGAAAGTGGCTGTGCATGCAGAAGTTCTGGGTGTACCGATCAACTATGGAGAGTTTGGTGTGGGACGCACCTCTGGAACAGAACGTAATACAGATTTAGTCCGAGGCTACTACAAAACCTTTGCTGAGACCACTTTAAGTGAAAATATGTCATATTCGGTATGGGATGATCGTGGCTGGTTTGGGCTGATTTCAGGTTCTGGGTCTTCTTATAATTTTACGAATGATATAGTGCCTACGATGTTGGCTCAATAACTAATACTGCAATTCAATTCTACTGTTGTGTCACGCTTTTAAAGTAAATATCTCTTAAAGATCAATTAAACTAACAAAACAATGAAAATACAATTAAAAATTCTATTCCTCGTTTTTGGATGCTTCTTTTTGGAGAAGTCTGTTGCCCAATCAGCCTTTGAAATAGCGATTGCAACAGACTATCAGAATGTAATTAATAAGGCGCAAAACACCTATATGCGTCCAAAAGATGGAGCCGCTAATCAAAAAATCCACCAATGGGAAACATCTGCACAAGCTGCCGGTGATTTTA
>JAVJRN010000068.1:0-61025 GCA_040218415.1 Cyclobacteriaceae bacterium | reverse complement strand
ATTATTCAGCATACGCATTGCAGCTTTCCTGCTCGCAAGCCTTTCCTCAGATGAAAGTGTCCTAAAGTCTGTTTTGTTCATAACGCAAAAATAAACAAAATTACCTATATTCTATAGCTTTATTACCGTCAAGTTAATAAGCACATTTTAAGGAGTATGTTTTTCCATATTGTTCAGGTGTTTTTAACCTCTGTTTTGGTTAATATCATTCATACTTTAGGTCATATTATTCGATTATTCCTTGACGTAGCGCATTGGCAATCAGCATTACGCTGTTACTACTTCCTGATTTTTTAAGCATATTCTTCATGTGTGTTTTAATGGTATTTGGGGATAGAGATAGTTTAGCTGCCAGCTCGTTTGTCGTGGTTCCAAAAGACATTTGCTGGAGCACTAAAATTTCCTTTTTCGTGAAGTCAGGTAGTTTGGATTTATTGATATGGTGATCAGTTCGTAGGAAGACCTGTTTGTTCAATGGTTTAGGAGCCTTGGATGCTCTACTTTCATTTGTTCTTTCTGTGGCGATGAGCTTGGATAGTTCACTGCGTGAATGCCCCTGTTTCACATTTCGAATGAGATCTTTTTCTCTCTTGCTAAGTTTTTTCTTTGCGAGTGTTTTAAAGGTGTTGGTTGGCATATTGACTTTTTTAGATGATAATTTTAATTGAGTAATTACTTATCTGGGTTACTAAACAGGTCAATGATGCCGAAAGACTGCTCCTTCTTTGCCCGATCCCCGAGAGAACATCAAAGTTGATTTTATTTCATACTTTATAAAGAAGCCTAAATTCAAAGCTTTTAATTCCCAGAAATGGGTGTTTTTTATGGTTTTAAAATCGAATACTCTGCACTCACATGCCCAGGAATTTAGCCTTACTTTTTTACGAAACGCTGTGCTTGAGTATATGGGATGTGGAAGGATGGCTGTTGTTTTTTGTTTCGTAAAACAAAGCTAACTCGTAGAATTACTAAATGGAATACCTATAAATGGGTATTGTTTATACTTTAAATACTATTTTAGCATAAAACGTAATTTAGTTTAAATCACCTTTTTTACAGATCTTTTATTCTTTTAAAAGTCTTTAAATAGACCTTTTATTTATTTTTTTGCTTGTTTTAATTAATAGCGTACTATTGAGCCCTATTAATGACTTTGAAACATGATTAAAATTACAACGGGTGAAGTTGACAAGAAAACGAAACGTCTTATCAGCATCGCTACACCTTATTGTTATCATCAACCTTTTAGTGTGTTTATTAGCAAGTGTTGTTAGGAGGTGTAAGTAAAAAATTTGAATATCTTGGATGCATTTATGTAAAAAACGGATTAATGCAGTTCTTTATTCACCTAAATAGAGGTGTTTTATCCTCTTTTGTACCCAGTTATGAAAGGGTTGCGTCAAGGCTAGTCCAATATGTAAAAAGAAGATGGAGATTTTAAGGTTGGTCAACCTCAAGCGAACTTAAATTCGATTTTCTAATCTACCGACTTCAAGCAGCATTTAGTTTAAATCCATATTCATCCACTTAAGCTAGCAGTAGACCTTTGAGAATATCTAGCTAGTTTTACGAAATAGAAAGGTGGTTCTTTGAGTATGTAATTACCTGAAAGTGATTGGCCATAATGCCTCTTCCTTGAAAAGCTGTTTATGAAAAAGTTATCCATTCTAGTCATCCTACTCTCGCTATTTTTCGCAGTTAAAGCCCAGAAAAATTTAGAGCAAAAATACCACCTTGACTTTACTCAGAATCTTGACACTACCTACGTGGAAGCATTGATCGATGGGGATTTACCCAAAAAGTCTATCATTTATCAATTTGCGGCAACCGCTCCAGGCACTTATCAGACCATGAATATTGGGAGGTTTGTGAGTGATTTTCAGGCTTTTGATAAAAGAGGTCGGTCGCTGAAAGTAGTCAAACTTTCCGTAAATCAATATCAGATTGAAGATTCAAAAAAGCTGCGAAAGCTCACATATAAAGTGGCTGAAACTTTCGATACGCCAGTGGAGGAGTATAGCATATACTTGATGTGTGGCAGTTCGATAGAAAAGGATCATGTATTGATCAATGCACATACATTAATGGGTTATTTCGATGGTTTTCAGCATGCACCGATTCAGGTCAAGCCCATTACGCAAGGTGATTGGACGACAGGAAGCGCTTTGACTAAAACCGACGGCTACTTCCTCGCAAATGATTTTGATCATTTAGTCGATTCTCCCATTTTATCTGGAAAGTTGACGGTGGCAGATACCACGATTGCAAATACAAAAGTTGATATATATACCTATTCACAGAATGATCTGATAAACTCCAAAATGTTACTTAGTAACATGTCAGATATGCTCGATGCGGTAAATGCTTTTCTCGTGGAGTTACCCGTGGAGAACTACACTTTTCTTTACTTTTTTGAGGAAAATATTGGTGAAAAGGGAGTAACTGGGGCTTGGGAACATTCTTACAGTTCCGAGTACATTTTGGATGAAGGCGAGCCTACGGCCAACTATATGTCCAAAGTGACCGACATAGCTTCGCACGAATTTTTTCATATTGTGACACCTTTAAACATTCATAGTGAAATAGTCGAGCAGTTTAATTTTGTAACTCCTACGCCTTCTGTGCATTTGTGGATGTATGAAGGAGTAACTGAGTGGGCTTCAAATATACTGTTGTTTAGGGGAGGAGTGGTGCCTTTGGAAGATTACCTTAGCAATGCCATAGCCACCAAAATTTATGTTGATGAAAAATATTTTGATACGTCATGGAGTTTGAAAAAATTGTCCGATGAATCCTTTAATACTGACGGATCGAAGCAATATGGAAATATCTATTACCGAGGATCGCTCGTTGCAGGTTTATTGGATATTAAGTTGCTAGAGTTGTCCAATGGTAATTCAGGCCTGCGGGAGTTGTTACTTTCCTTAATCGAAAAATATGGCAAAGGTAATCCGGTCTCAGAGCAAAACTTCTTTGATGACATTACAGCGATGACCTACCCTGAAATAGGCGTTTTTTTTGAGAATTATATCTTGGATAACCAGCCATTGCCACATCAAGAATACTTAGCTAAAATAGGTCTTGAGCTTTCCCGAGATGAAGAGGGTCGCCCTTCTGTTACCAAAATGAAGCAGATTTCGCCTAAGCAGAAGCAGCTTTTTGATGCTTGGTCCAAAAATATGCCTTTGAAGCCATGACTTTTGTACCTTCGTTGGCGGAGTAATAATTGATTTCACAAGCATGGATTTCTATTTGATCATGGCGCTTTTGCCATTCCTCTTCATTCCTCCTCTAATCTATTACAGACAAAAGGTGTACAAAAAAAAGGCTGAATACATTTCAGTGCAATGTCCTCATTGCATGGCTTATGAAGACATCCGAGGCGAACGGAATTATACGTGTAAGAATTGCAACCAGGATATTATCTTTTTTGATCAAAATCAACAGCCAAGTCTCTCGAAAGTGACCTATGAATGTGTCCATTGTGGAAGAAAAAATTTTGAAGGAATGCTCACTTGTCCATCTTGTGGGCTGACGAATAAAGCGGGAATTCCTTCTTCTTAGGGCTTCCATCTTTATTCCTGTTATGTCCTTAAAGGCCGGCCGGGCTCATACTTTCTGCCTTGATGCAGAAAGTATCCGAGTCCACGGTGGACAAAGAAATCAAGGCTTTGTATAAATTTCTGAAATTCAGACTGTTCCTACAATGAATCCGAAACTCGCTTCGCTCAAACAGGGGATTCAATTTTGATTATCATGGTCTGAATTTCTCGTCGAAATTTATCCAAGGCCAATCGAAAACCTCAAAATCTGTGCTTTTAACCTATTTTTAAGGTTTTGATATGCTAATTTCAAAAGCCCAAAACACACTTTAATTCAATTAAAAGACCTTTCTGTTGCTAAAATCAATTATCCAGGATACCCTTCTTAAAATCGGATTAAGTGTTCGAACTTCGCGATGAGGGCATAAATAATCATAAATCAGGCATTTTATCTTTTCCCCATAGCTGAGTTATGGTGAAAAGACAAGCAACAACGAGGTGGCTGGTTTGAATCTATTGACGCTAGAAATAGATTTTTCAACACATTACCCTGATAAAAAGTCACTCAGATTTTAGTGCATCCACAGGGTTTTTTTGCGTGTTTTTCCACACTTGCGTGACAATGGTCACACCGGCCATTACCACAACCAACAAAATTGCCGGACCAATATTGCCAAAACCAATAGGCGCGTGCTGAGCCATTTGAGTTATCCATAGATTGTTTACTACAATAGCCATAGGATAAGCGAAAGCACTTGTAAGCATAAGCATTTTGATAAAACCTTTAGACAGAGACCATAATATGCTTCCGAATTCAGCCCCCAGCACCTTTCTAATGCCTATTTCCTTGGTTCTGGTTTTTAGGTCAAAACTGATCATTCCAAGAAATCCTAGTCCTGTGATGGTCAAGGCTAGGAACCCCACCAAAGTAAGTATGTTCCCAATATCAAAGAAAAACTGATAAGTCATATCCATTTCTTTTGATAGAAACCCGCCTTTAAAGGCTCTCGTTTCATCTAGTTCCAGCCATTTTTCTTGTAATCGTGCTTCTACTGATTTTGGGTTAGGGTCTTCCATCTTGAAATACATCAGTTCGTAACTTTCAGGTGCTATTTTTAAGGCCAAAGGTTGAATGCTTTTCATGATCGGTTCCCAATGATAATCCTCAACTACGCCTATAATGGTGTAGGTAAGACTGTCTTCGTCGTACAAAAATTGGCCTATCGCTTCGCGATTATTCTCAATGCCCAGAATCTTGACAGCTTGCTCATTGATGATCATTTGCTGCTCAGATCCATCGGTAAAGTTTGACCCAACGAGCAAGTTTAGCTCCATGGCTTGCAGGTATTTCTCATCAACAGAAAAGTGGTAAATTGTCACGGGCTCTATGGCTTTATCGAGTGATAATCCACCTCCATGAGATCGGCCAACTGCTGGATTGTGAGAGGTAAACGAAATACTGGAGATACCGATAATATCCTCAAACTCTGACCTCAGGATCGCTTCATCTTTACCTTGCATTTCCATGTAAAATATTTGGTCTTCATTGAAACCATAGTTGCCATTGACCAAGAAGTCGCCTTGTGACTTCAATAAGAAAATGGTGACCAAAAGGAAAATAGATAAGCCAAACTGTACGCTGAGTAACATTTTTTTGGAGGAAAATCGATACCATCTTTTATTCAAAAGAGGCCTACTGACCACTCCTTTTAGTGAAGAAATAATATTGATTTTCGATAAAAAGAGGGAAGGACCCAGACCTGTAAAAAACCCTAAAAATAGGGTGAAGGCCAAGAAGGTCAAGTATGCATTGAGATTGTCTTCAAGTTGAATGCCTATTTGATTGAAAATCCATAGTTCATTGAAGCGGAGAATTAAATACTTATAAATCGGTATCGCGATGACAAATGAAATAATTGCAATGATGCATGATTCAATAAGAAACTGAAAAACGATTTGGCTTCTGTTGGCTCCATTCGCTTTCCTAATACCTATTTCCTTCGCTCGGCTGATGGACTTGGCAATGGATAGATTTGTATAGTTAATGCTAGCCGTGGCTATGACAATAATGGCTAAAACGACGAAAATCAACAAGGCTATTCTTGGAAGGGCAAACTCCATTTCATTTCCTAAAATTCTCCCAGGCACGATATCCGTTATTTTCTGATAGACAAAAACATTGCGTGACTTTCCTTCTTCAAGTTGAGTGTTTTCTTCTGATATTTTATTGATGAGTTCAATGAGTTCATCAGGGTCGGCACCTTCTTTTAGTGTCACATAATTGTAATTCATCCATTGATTTTTCCACGAGTTGTATGTTTCGTTGAACAAACCTTTTGCTACCAAAGACGTTATGGTTGACATGGAGCCAAAGGCTTCAATACTGACATGCGTTGGTGAAGTTGGTTTTTTGATTATACCTGTCACCTTATAACTTCCGTGAGATTCAAACTTGACCAGTTTTCCCATTGCTGAAGATTCTGGAAATAGAAGCTTCGCTTTTTCTTCCGAAAGGATCAAACTGTAAGGCTCTTTCAGAGCTGTTAAAGGGTTTCCTTCCGCTAGTTCAAATGAAAAAACTTCAAAGAAATGCTCATCGGCAAAAATTGACCGAATATTAATGACTTTGTGATCGGATACTAATTCACCATCAAAGCCAATATTCATATTCGTTACTTCTTCCACTTGTGAGTAATTCTCTTTCAACCATTTCCCTATAGGTAAGGGTGAAGTTGCATGACCTGGCAGCAATTCGCTAACTCGACCTTCTTCATAAGTGATAATTCGATAAGTTCTATCACCCTTTTCATGAAAAGTATCAAAGCGATAATGATGAAGTACGAGGAGAATGATGACCATGCATACTGACATACTCAGTGCCAGTCCAAAAATGTTGATCGCTGTAAATGAGCGATGTTTGAACATGTTTCTTATCGAAATTAGGAAGTAATTGCGCAGCATAATTACTTTTTATCCGTAATGCCTTTCATGATGAAATAGTAGGCCAAAAAGCCGATGCTTACGCATATGGCGAAAATCCCAAAGGGAAGAGTTCCGTCATTCATATTGGCATTGAGCTGATCGATAATTACAAAACCAATACCAGAGGTAAGAATGATTAACCCCCATTTTAGGTTGCTGTAGTTGTTGATTTTTGATTGCTCGGAAGTGAGTATTTTGACCGCATCGTCACCAATGAGGCCTTTTTCTACCATCTTTTTACGCAGATAATAATTGGTGAGCGTTTTTGTGATTTGAAACATGACTGTTCCAATCGAGCCAAATATGGCGATGACTATTAAAACATCAGATATGTTGTCCATTTTACTATTGTTTAAGTTTGTTTCCCTAGTAGACAATCGATTGGTATCCATATGTTGCATTAAAGAAATATTTTTTTGCTGCAACATATTTGGCGCTTATGTTGTCAAATGTGTTTGAATGACTGATGAAGAACTTGTACATAAGATTTTAGCTGGAAACAAGCTTGCGAGCGTTATGCTTATTCAGCGGCATCAAAGGTTAGTGGTTCATATTATAGGGCGACTTATTGGCAATAGGGAAGAGCTTGAGGAGGTTTGTCAAGATGTCTTTCTCAAGGTTTTCGAGAAACTTGATACTTTTCATTTCCAATCTAAACTATCCACTTGGATTGCTACCATCGCTTATCGTCATGCGGTCAATCGCTTAAAAAAACTTAGTCGTAAGGTTCCCGAGCAAGATTTAGATAAGATCGAGTTTGAGATAGGGGAAGAGGATACAAACTTTGAAAATGAAAACTTCAAACTGTTCATACATCAATTAATCGATCAAATGCCCACGCAATACCGGCTTATTCTTACGCTTTATCACTTGGATGGCTTTTCGTACTCCGAAATTGTTGAAGTGACAGGATTGCCAGAAGGCACAGTCAAGAACTATTTATTTAGAGCAAGGAAGAAGATGAAAGAAATATGTGAGCCACTACTGGGATCAGAAATACACCTCAACTAATGGTTGAAAATATGAAAGAAGACTTAGACAAAAGAATAGATGATGCCTTGAAAACGGAGTTTGAATTTTCTGTTTCAAGTGACTTTGCAATGAAAGTGGTAAGAAATATGGAGGTTATTTACGCCGTTTCAGATCGCAGATTGACTTGGTTGATAGGAATTTCCTGCGGGTTGGGTTTATCTCTGGCGATGATAGCATTTTTCATTTTTTCCACCCCACGTAGCTTGCTTATTCTACAAGACTACATAGGATGGATAGTGGCGATACCACTCATTTTTCTAGCTATTCAATATCTGGACAAGAAGCTGGTGATCAATAAGATCCAGAATTAGCCGAACTTCTTATTGTAATCTATAATTGCTTTTTCCACAATTTGAATCGCTGTTTCTCTGTTTTGAAAATCTTCGATCACTACTTCTTTGTTCTCCAGCTTTTTATAATCTTCAAAAAAGTTTCGAAGCTCTTTGATAAAATGTGGAGGAAGTTCTGAAATGTCATTCAGGTGATTTACGCTCATATCTCCATCAGCTACAGCGATGATTTTATCATCTTTTTCACCCTGATCGAGCATCTGCATGGCACCAATGACCTTGGCCGGAACTATACATAGTGGATCAACCACAATTTGGGTTAAAACAAGGATATCAAGCGGATCACCATCATCGCAATAAGTTCTTGGAATAAAGCCATAATTGGCAGGATAGTACATTGAAGAGTAGATAACCCTATCGAGTATCAACAAACCAGAGTCTTTGTCCAACTCATATTTTGCCCTACTTCCTTTGGGTATTTCTATGATACCATTTACTATTTGCGGTGAGCTTGTTCCAATTCGAACATTGTGCCAAGGATTCATCATATTTTTAAAGTGTATTTAGTTCTATTGATAAGAAGTTAATAAAGTCTGTGGTCGATCAAGCTATCAAAAAAGAAAAGCTGAATGTACTTCATGAAATTACGCATATTTTAACACTACATGGCTTATTTCTTCAACGGAATCGAAAGATGCTTGCAAAAATGTGACCTTGGATCGAAGGGATTTCATGAAGGCTGATCGCTGATTAAAGCTTTAAAGTTATCATGATTCTTTATAGTCCGTTAAGGGTGGGTTTGATTTTTTCTGTCCAAATCTCATAACCTTTCGCGTTCATGTGCAAGTCATCTTCAAGAAAAAGGTCGGGATTAGGCCTTCCATCGGAACCGAGCATAGGCCGCCAGATATCTACAAAGGTTACATCTTCTGTTTCGAAGCAGTACTCTCTCATATACATATTGAACCTGATATAGGAAGGTTTACTTTCCCATCGCTGAATACTTGGCTTTGCTGCGACCACAAAAATCTTTAAATCAGGAATCTGATTTTTAACGAGTTTGATCAATTGTGAAGCTTGATACACGATTTGCTCAGGGTCTTTGCCATCGGCCAGGTCATTGTCACCTTCGTAGATGTACAATGCCTTTGGGTTTAGATCAAGAATCAATGGATCAAGAAAGTAGACCAGATCGCTCAGGTGGCTTCCTCCAAAGCCATTGTTGATAATCTGATCATTGTCAAGGTCTTCTTGCATCGATTTCCAAAGCCGAAAGCTCGAACTTCCCGCAAAAACGATGGGTCTTTTAATTTTATTACTACTATTTCTGAGGATCAATTGATCTATTTCCGACTGAAATCGGAGTGGATCCTGAGCTTTGCCTTGGTTGAAAAACAGGAAAGCGAATAAAGCGGTGAGAACGTATTTCATGATAGTATTTGGGTTATTGTTCCATGATTTCTACACGCATTACGAAGATCGAGTTGCATGTTGATACATCCTAAAAGTAATGTTTTATGGTAACAATTCTTTTAAGCCGCTTCGTATTTCTATCAGTATAACCCTCAATATCCCGATAAATAGGTATTGATCTGACCGATGAATTGGGGTGATCATTTAGAAAAAGCTATTAATCATTCGGCATTCTATTCTAATAACCTTTGGTTGGGCGACTAACGTGGGGATAGTAAAATAAACTTAGCACAAGTAAAAAATAGAGCCGATTAGGAATCTTATCCCCTTGATAATATTAGGATATCTGAGCTACTGCTTGCTTTATTTCGCCAGCTTGCGCTACGCCAGATTTTCTCCACATGATCTTGCCACTTTTGAAGATCATTAAAGTAGGAATGCTTTTAATGTTGTATTTCTGAGCGGCCTTTTGATTTTTATCAACATCCACTTTTAGTATATGCACTTTGCTGCCAAAATTCTTTTTTACTTCATCTAAGATCGGAGGCATTTTTTTGCAGGGGCCACACCAGTCGGCATAAAAGTCGACAACTACAGGTGTATTTTGGTTGATGAGATCATGAAAGTTTGCCATTGCGCTTTTGTGTTAATTTGGATGTTAATTAGCCAAACACAAGGAGAATAAAAAAAGTTGCTTTAATATTTCCCAGAAGAGATTTTTCTAAGTGTTTTGGTAGCGAGGGTGTATTCGTAAACCCAACAATCGAGAAATTGTCCGTCCAGCACTTCTATCTTTCTTATTCGTCTGCAATACTCTGCATCGACTGTTACCGTAGGTTGAGCCATCTCATAGTTGTCCAGTATGATCAGATCTTTGGCATCAAACAATTCAAAAACTTCGCCATAAACCTTGTCTTCAGCCTTTCCAGTATACACAGCACCCGGATAATCGTTGACTTCATATAAATGGCCAAGAAAAAACGCATCGCCTAAAGACCTTGCCTTGAAATAAGGAGCGTTTTTTATCCTCTGATATTTTGTTTGCAAATATCCATAGGTAAAAAGCAATGGGTTCGGTATTTCTTGCATAAAATTCATTGATTTGAAATCGGACGTTACTCACTTTTGCTTGTATCAGTCAGCTTTGAAGTGGCTGTTGTTTACGCTTTCGAAAGCAAAAGCCATGATTTCATTTTTTTTGGCACTTTTCTAATAGTTCCATAAGCCTTACCACTTCAGCCATACTTTCCATTGCCCTAGCCGCCTCCATACGGGCTAGATCTGCCTCTCTTTGGGCGATTTGGCTTGTACGTTCGGCTTCTTGCTGAGCTTGCATAGCAGTTTCAGCAGCAGTTTCGGCCATTACTTTGTATTTCTGGTTTTCGGCTACTTTGATTTTTGCGAAAACGAAGAAAAACGTAATAATCATGATATAAACAATATGCACAATCCATTTTTTCATCATCTGTTCTTTTGGTAATCCCTAAATTAAGGATTAATGGTGTGTTTTTTAAAGATGATCTGGCTTTCTTCATTTCATGTTGATTAGAGTAGTGATGATCAACCTGCAATCGGTAAAATGAATATTGCATTCTTTTATACCAGTCGAATTGTCCATCTTTTTTCTATCTCTTTATCAGAAACTTATCTAGTTTATTTTAAGCTTCAGATAGGAATGATATATTTGGAAATCGCACAACAGAATAATAATGGCAAAAAGAATCGCAATTGGTATTGATATAGGAGGGACTTTGACAAAAGTTGGATTGGTAGACAGAGAGGGGACTCTTTTTGGCCACACCGATTTTCCAACCACTGAAAAGAAAAGCTTTCAAGATTACCTGGATAGAATTAAAGATACAGTTGACGAACTTCTATCTAATCTTGATTTTGAATATGAGTTAGTAGGCATGGGAGTAGGCGCGCCAAATGCCAATTATTACCGTGGCACCATTGAATATGCCGCCAATTTGATTTGGAAAGGCGTGGTTCCCATAGTATCGGACTTAAAAAAGCATTTCGATTTGCCTATATATATTACTAACGATGCAAGTGCAGCGGCTATTGGTGAAATGATTTATGGAGAAGCCGCAGATATGACGGACTTCATGGTCATTACATTGGGTACGGGATTAGGTAGTGGCATAGTTGCGAATGGACAACTGATTTATGGCTATGATGCCCAAGCCGGTGAGCTAGGACATGTTGTTATCGATAGAAATGGCCGTTGGACTGGTCTTGGTAGACGAGGCGGGTTAGAAGCATATGTGTCATCTACGGGCATAAAAAGGACGGTTTTTCATTTATTATGTGATTCGATGGAGGACAGTGTATTGCGCGATTACTCGTTTAATGATTTGCATGGCGAGATCATCACTCGCGCTGCAGAGCAGGGAGACTCACTCGCACAACAGGCATTTGAAATGACTGGAACCATATTGGGGCAGCAGTTGGCCAATTTCACGACTTTTAGTCATCCTGAAGCATTCTTTTTATTAGGAGGGTTGGCTAAGGCTGGAAAATGGATTTTTGAGCCTACCAAGAAAGCCTTGGAGGAGAATTTACTGCCATTTTATAAAGGTAAGGTGAAATTATTGCCATCTGGTATGATGGATAAAAACGCCGCAATCTTGGGTGCAGCTGCTTTGGTTTGGAACAGTGAAAGTTAAAAAACCTTAATTTCCACCAATCAAGTCGCTTTGGCAAATAACTTGTACGTGAGAAGATCGTTATTGAGTATATTCTTCACAGTTAAAATAATAATATGATTAAGTCGAAGTTGGTTGTAGCAGTCCTTTTGCTACTTATATCCTATACTGGTTTTTCACATGTCAGTATACAAAATTTAGATTCGTTAGTTTCACTTGAGCCATCGAAAGAGCACGCAAGTCAGACATTTGTGATTGTCAATTTGTTAAACAGGTATCATTACAGAAAGACCCAACTCAATGATTCGTTATCTTCCGTGATTTTCGAAAACTACTTTGAGTCATTAGATCCCAACAAATCTTATTTTTTGAAATCGGATTATGATTATTTTGAAAAATACCGATTCACTTTAGATGAGTCTCTTCCTCAAGGTAACCTAGATTTTGCCTACCAGCTTTTTAGTATTTACAGAGAAAGGTCACTGCAACGATTGGCGTACGTTGATCGCCTGCTTGAAAGGGAATTTGATTTTAACCAAGACGAATACTTAGACACTGACCGGGAAGACCTGCCATGGGCAGTAAACAGAGAGGAACTAAATGAGATCTGGAGAAAAATCATTAAAAATCAGTCTTTGAGTTACAAACTTGCAGGCAAGGAATGGGCTGATATTTCAAGCTCATTAGGTAAAAGATACTCACGAGTAAAGCGCGCGATTTATCAATACAACAGTGAAGATGTATATCAGTCATACATGAATTCCTTCACCAGTGCTTATGACCCGCACACCGATTATTTTTCACCAATAGCCAAAGAAAATTTTCAAATTGATATGAGCCATTCCCTTGAAGGAATTGGTGCTCGCCTTACGCAGCAACTTGACTTAACAAAAGTGGCAGATATAATTCCCGGAGGCCCTGCCTACCGCAGTAAAGACCTGATGAAAGACGATAAGATTATAGGAGTAGCACAAGGCGAAACAGGTGAATTTGTTGATGTTATCGGATGGAGATTGGATGATGTAGTACAAAAAATTAGGGGTCCAAAAGGAACCACTGTAAGGCTACAGATCTTAAAAGGTAATGATGATTTGGGCTCGGTTCCTGACACGGTTACCTTGGTGAGAGATAAAATAAAATTAGAGGAGTCTACAGCCAAAAGTGAAATACTCTCCATTTCTGAAGGAAAAAAGACGTATCAACTCGGCGTAATTTCTATTCCAAATTTTTATATCGATTTTGAAGAAATGAATAGTGGTGTGAAAGATTACACGAGCACAACCAGAGATGTCAAAAAACTCATTACCGAACTCCGAAGTAAAAAAGTAGATGGCATCATGATTGACTTGAGATACAATGGTGGAGGTTCTTTACAAGAAGCTATTGAATTGACCGGGCTTTTTATTCCTCAAGGGCCGGTGGTGCAGGTAAGAAACACCGATCAGTCAATAGATATCATGAATGATGAAGATAATGGCGAAGTTTTTTATGATGGTCCATTGGCTGTATTAACCAACCGATACAGTGCTTCAGCCTCAGAGATATTTTCGGGTGCTATCCAAGATTACAAAAGGGGTATAGTATTGGGTGAAAATACTTTCGGAAAAGGGACGGTTCAAAATCTGATCGATATAGGCAGATATATGCGTCAAAATGATGTGGAATTAGGCCAGATCAAGATGACTTTGGCCAAATTCTATCGTGTAACTGGGAGTAGTACTCAACTAATTGGTGTGGCTCCCGATGTTGCTTTCCCTACGCCTTATGATGATGAACCTTTTGGAGAGGGAAGTAGGCCAAATGCATTGCCATGGGATGAGATCTTAGGTTCAAACTTCGTTCCTACAAATACCATCAGCAAGGAGCAAATAGCACAACTCAACAATGTTTATAAAAAGCACCTAGAGGAGGACGAAGACTTGAAAAGCCTCGTAGATGCCGTCAATAAATCAAAAGAACAAATGAAGGAAAAATCCATTTCCCTGAATTTGGACAAGAGAAAAAGCGAACAGTCGAAAGATAATGAAGAGATAGATAACTCGCTTGATACCACAATTAGCGATAGCGAAGTAGTTACAGAAGATGATTCAGCGACCAAACTGTCAGAAGACCCTTATCTGAAAGAGGGATTGAAATTACTCGCTGAGTTGTCAAAAAACAAGATTGGCTGAGTTTGATTGCAATAGCCATGATGTTACTTTGAGTGAAAAATTAAAATAAAGGAGAAGACTATGACAAAAGAAAGTCTTCTCCTTTATGGCTTTTGAAACATAATATTGTTCTTCATACTGCCATGATTTCCTATATTTTGTAATGTGATGTAATAAGCGAATAACCAGAATACTCCATTTTTTAGTGGCTTTTTCGGTATTATCATACTTTTGTTTGATTCCTTTTGATTAAAAGTACGCCTACATCCAAATTAAAGGAGTAATTGAGATTAGGTTTTAACCTTTCGAAACAGTGCTTCAAGACAATGAAATGTTAAATGTGGCATAGATATAAATTCTCCCTCAGGGTAACAATTATTTCAATTTTAAAAGACCATACTTCAATGGTCTTTTGTTTTTAAGCTCAATTAGTTCATTTTTGTCAAAAACCATAACCTAATTGATAAATGGAAGAACCTTACATTAGTGCTGAAACTCGTTTAAACGAGCTGACTTTTAGATCGATTATCATAGGAGCCATTCTTTCGGTTGTTCTTGGAGCAGCCAACGCCTATTTTGGACTTTTCTCAGGCTTAACAGTTTCTGCCTCCATCCCGGCCGCTGTTATTTCGATGGCCATTTTGAAGGCATTCAAGAATTCCAATATTCTCGAAAATAATATGGTTCAAACGGCCGCATCAGCGGGTGAATCATTAGCAGCAGGCGTCATTTTCACGATCCCAGCACTGGTGATTATGGGTTACTGGGAAAAATTCAATTACATCGAAACTACCCTCATTTCAATATGTGGTGGTGTTCTTGGTGTCTTGTTTACCATACCACTTAGAAATGCGCTAATCGTGAAGGAAAAATTGATGTTTCCAGAAGGTGTAGCGACCGCTGAAGTCTTAAAGACAGGTACGAAAGGAGGAGATAGTGTGAAGTTTCTGGTATACGGAAGTTTAATCGGGGCGATATTTAAGTTTGGAAGTGAAGCTCTGAACCTTTGGCATGGTGTTTTTGAAAAGGCTGCATTATTTAACCAAAAGATCTATGCTTACTTTAGCCTGAATCTTTCACCTGCATTGGTTGCGGTAGGTTATATCGTAGGGTTGAATATTTCATTTCTGGTTTTCTTGGGCGGCTGCATCAGCTGGTACGTTGGAATTCCTGTTTATATATTAATCAATGGTGCACCAGAGGCCGCTTCTGCTGCTGATATTGGCGGTTCAATATGGTCTTCACAAATCCGATATCTTGGCGTGGGCGCCATGATTGTGGGTGGACTATGGGCATTACTCAGTCTGAGATCAGCTTTATCGACCGCTTTCACATCAGGCGTACAAGCTTTTAAAGCGGGATCATCCAATTTACAAAATACACTGAGGACAGAATTGGATACGCCTATGTCTTGGGTATTGATCGGTATAGGCGTTTTGGTAGTTCCTATATTCTTCATCTACTTAACTATTATCGAACAAGTACCTGTGACTCTTTTTATGTCATTGATGATGGTTGTTGCGGGATTCCTATTTTCTGCTGTTGCCGGCTACATGGCAGGTCTGGTAGGAAGTTCAAATAATCCGATTTCAGGCGTTACCATCGCGACTATCTTAACTACTGCTTTATTACTTTTATTATTTATGGGTAATTCAGATCCTGCAAGAGGCGCTGCTGGCGCTATCTTAGTTGGAGCTGTGGTCTGCTGTGCTGCCGCTATAGCTGGAGATAATATGCAAGATTTGAAAGCAGGTCATATCTTAGGCGCAACACCAAGAAACCAACAAGTGATGCAAATGATCGGTGTACTCGCCGGAGCATTACTTATTGCGCCAGTATTGAATCTATTATTGGAGTCAAAAGGTTTAGGAGCACCAACCGCTGAGCATCCCAATCCATTAACCGCCCCACAGGCCACTTTAATGATGAGTGTTGCCACTGGAATTTTTGGAGGGAAACTACCATGGACTATTATTTCTATTGGTGGAGGAATTGGCGTAATCGTAATTTTAATCGACCAATATTTAAAGAAAATTGCCTCTGATTTTCGTATGCCTGTACTGGCGGTTGCTGTTGGCCTGTATCTTCCCTTCGAACTGGACTCCTCTATATTTGTGGGTGGTGTGATCGCGTGGATGTTGACCAAAAGCTTTAAAAGTAATAATATCGCTAAAGAAGCTAAAGACAAGGCATCAAATGCAGGTCTGCTTATTGCATCAGGGCTTATTACCGGTGAGGCATTAATGGGTATTTTGATTGCTTTATTAGCCACTTTCGGACTAAATATTGCGGTGAGCGATGAACCTATTGGAGGTAGTCTTCTTGGACTTGGTTTACTCATTCTTATTTTGGTCTATCTCTACAGAGCAGTATTAGGCGTAAGTAAGAAAGGCTAGTGTCTAAAGCAGAACAATTCAGTAATAGGTGGGGAATAATTCTCGCCTCTTTGGGAATGGCTATTGGGGCTGGAAACCTATGGCGTTTCCCAAGACTAGCGGGTCAGTATGGCGGCAGCTTTATTCTGTTATGGATTTTATTTCTTTTTGTTTGGTCAATTCCTCTTTTACTGGCTGAATTTTCGATTGGTAAAAAATTTAAAAGAGGAGTCATTGGCTCATTTGGTCTGCTTGTCGGAGAAAAACTCACATGGATGGGTTTTTTCATCACTATCTGCACACTAGGCATTGCATTTTACTATTCCGTGGTTACTGCTTGGTCTTTAGAGTATTTATGGTTGTCACTAACTACTTTTTATCAAGAAGTCGTTGCTAATGTTACACTTGGTGATCGCCTAAGCGCGGATGAAGATTTTTTGACCAATCAATGGAGTAGTATTGCCAATAAAAACCTGGGGACTGTTGTGGTTTATCTAGTGGTAGTCCTCTTTGGTGTTTTTGTCGTATCCAAAGGCATAAAATCAGGACTAGAAAAAGCGAATAAAATTCTCATTCCAAGTCTTTTTGTATTGCTCGTGATTGTTGCCTTTGCAGCTCTTTCGATGGATAATGGCATAAAAGGATTAGAATACATGTTCGTGGTAGACTGGAACAATTTCAGTAATCCCACAATTTGGATTGAGGCATTATCTCAGTCTGCTTGGTCAACAGGGGCTGGTTGGGGTTTGATGATGACGATATCGTCTTATGCTCGCGAAAAGGAGGATGTCACTTTGAATACGTTTATTGGAGCATTTGGTAACAATACTGCTTCGATTTTATCAGGTATGGCCATATTACCTGCGGTATTTGCATTATCCGCTAGTGAGGGCGAAGCTTTATCATTTCTACAATCTGGGAGTCAAGCGCTTACTTTTACCATCATCCCTCGGCTCTTCGCTGAAATTCCAGGAGGTGGTATCATGACAATCATATTTTTTCTAGCCTTGAGTATTGCGGCTTTCAGTTCATTTTTGCCAATGATAGAACTATTCAGAAGTAATGTGTCTGTTCTGAGCAGTAATAAAAAAATGATCGTCATTTTGACTGTTATTGTATTTGTCGCTTTTGGTTTTCCATCAGCCTATTCTTTAGATTTTTTCTCAAATCAAGATTGGGTTTGGGGATTAGGTCTGATTATTAGCGGTATTTTTATAGCTATAGGAACCTCTTTGTACGGTCCTGTTAAGTTTAAGAAAGAGCTGATAGATGAGGATTCTGATTTTACCATCGCTGATGCTTATTTTAAGTATTCAATCTACTCCGTGATCATTATGGGAGTTTTTATTGTCTATTGGTGGTTATCACAGGGCAACAGTCAATATACTTGGTTTAATGAAGATGGTGCTTGGAATGTTTTTGATGTTTATAGCAATGCCAGTGTAATCACGCAATGGTCACTGGTAATTCTGGTAGGTATTGCGATTAATAAAATATTGTTCAAGAAATTTTGTAGCAAAACATGAGTGTTGTTGGTATCATAAGCATGCTTGCCATATTATCCATAGTCGTCGGTGGATTTATCTATTTCCTTTTAAAAGCAATGAAAAACGAAAGTAAGAAATGAAAAAAATTGATTCATTAAATCAGGTGGCCAAGTTTCATGAGACATTTCGTCATCCAATATTGGATAAGCCACAAATTCCCGATAAGAAGAGAAGCGACTTGAGGGTTTCCTTAATAGCTGAGGAATTACAAGAACTCGAACAAGCTATTAAGGAAAACAATTTAGTGGAAGTAGCGGACGCACTTTGCGATATTCAGTATGTATTATCAGGTGCGGTATTGGAATTTGGTTTAGGAAACAAATTCGTCGAACTTTTTAATGAAGTACAGCGCTCGAACATGAGTAAGGCCTGCATCTCAGAGGAAGAAGCAGAACTTACTGTCGCGCATTATAAAAAAACTAAAGATGTTGAGGCCTATTACCGGAAGGAGGGAGACAAATTCTTGGTTTATCGTAAAAGCGACAATAAAACATTGAAATCAATAAATTATTCTCCAGCCAACCTTAAGGGTATTTTAGACGCAACGAATTGAGGAAAGGTCAATCTGCGACCCTGACAAGAAATACCTTGGCATCTTCATCATAATTCTCTGCTGGTACCATTATACCATTAGAAGTCATAACAAAGCGATCATTGTCTGTTTGAATATGCTCTGTGTCTTCAATGAAAAGCTCACCCTTTTTTGTGATATACCATTCTGAATATTCAATCTCTTTTTCACCAAATGCATTGACTAATATTTCAAGTTTTCCTCCTTTTTGGAAATCAAGATAAATATCAATTTCTTCCATGATATTGTCTATCAAACCAGAGACTGAACTTAATACAAGCTTCCCGATTAGATTATCTTCCTCATCAAGGTCATTCTTAACTTCTTGAATGGCTTCATCAATGTCGATATTTAGCTTCCAAGTGCCAATTACGTCTGATTCTTTTATTTTCTTTTGTGCTTGGGCATTGTTTGCTAATGCTAAAAATCCAATGATAACTATAATAAGTAGGTTTTTCATGTTATTGTGTATTACAAGGTACTGCATAATGTATCATACTGATTTAATAGAATTAAGTTTCATTAGCCGTCTGATTTATTAGTTTTGTACTTTCGAAATGATATGAAATATGTTTGATAATTTAAGTGTTAAGCTAGATAGAGCCTTCAAGACATTAAAGGGGCAAGGTAGTATTACAGAAATTAACGTTGCTACGACAGTAAAGGAAATTAGACGAGCTTTAATTGATGCCGATGTTAACTTCAAGGTTGCGAAGGATGTTACTGATACGATAAAGGAAGAGGCCTTGGGTCGAGATGTACTTATCTCAGTTTCTCCAGGGCAATTGTTAACAAAAATTGTATCGGAGGAACTGACAAAACTAATGGGGGAAACCAATATCCCGTTAAATAGCTCAGGTAATCCAAATGTTATTTTGATTTCAGGACTTCAAGGTTCAGGTAAAACTACTTTCAGTGGAAAATTAGCCAATAAGTTTAAAAAAGAAGGTCGAACTGTACTCTTAGCAGCCTGTGACGTTTATCGACCTGCTGCCATTGATCAGTTAAAAGTCTTGGGAGAACAAATTGGTGTTGAAGTATACACTGAACCTGATGAAAAAGATCCAATTAAAATAGCGTACAACGCAGTAAAGTACGCAAAAGATAACGGCAAAAAATCAGTCATCATTGATACCGCAGGACGTCTGGCAGTAGATGACATGATGATGAATGAGATACAGGCCATCAAAAATAAGATCAACCCTGCAGAGACATTGTTTGTAGTAGATTCAATGACAGGTCAAGATGCCGTAAATACTGCTAAAACTTTCAATGAAAGATTAAATTTTGATGGTGTTGTCCTAACAAAACTTGACGGTGATACTCGTGGAGGAGCGGCTTTATCTATCCGTAAGGAGGTAGAGAAACCAATAAAATTCATCAGTACTGGTGAAAAAATGGATGCTATTGACCTATTCTATCCAGATAGAATGGCCAATAGGATCTTGGGAATGGGAGATGTTCTTACATTGGTAGAACGCGCGCAACAAAACTTTGATGAGGAGGAAGCACGTAGGATCAATAAGAAGATCAAGAAAAATCAATTTGGATTTGATGATTTTCTAACCCAAATGGAGCAAATCAAAAAGATGGGGAACATTAAAGATTTGCTTGGTATGATACCTGGAATGGGCAAGGCCATCAAAGATGTGGATATTGATGATGATTCACTAAAGCCAATTGAGGCTATCATCAAGTCGATGACCTTAAAGGAGCGAGAAAATCCTGATATTATTAATGGCAGTAGAAGACAAAGAATAGCTAAGGGTAGTGGAACATCTGTAAGTCAGGTAAATCAGCTCTTAAAGCAGTTTGAACAGATGCGCAAAATGATGAAAACCATGAATAAAATGGGTGGTGCCAAAGCCTTATCAGGCCTATTAAAGTAAAGTAAAGAAAATCATATAGGTATGAAATAGAAAATGGTCAGCAATTGCTGACCATTTTTATTATCACACTAGGTAAATTCAGTTTATCTGTATAAAACAGCATTAATCGCCTCAATCGTCTTTTTTACATTAGGTAGAATCTCTTCTATGAGCGTAGGTGCATAAGGTAAAGGTAAATCCTTATTGGTCACACGATGGACAGGTGCATCTAGGAAATCAAACGCATTTCTTTGTATATGATGACTGATTTCGCTTGAAATTGACGCCAATGGCCAAGCTTCTTCGATAATAACCAACCTGTTAGTTTTCTTAACCGATTCTACGACTGTTTTATAGTCGATTGGCCGAACGGATCTTAAGTCTATCACTTCGACACTAACATCCTCTTTAGCCATCTCTGCTGCCGTCTCGTATGCTACTTTCATCATTTTCCCAAAGGAAACCAATGTAACATCTGTGCCTTCGGTTACCACCTTAGCTTGACCAATTGGAATAAGGTATTCTTCTTCTGGAACTTCCCCTTTATCTCCGTACATCAGCTCAGATTCCATGAAAATAACAGGATCGTCATCTCTGATAGAAGTTTTTAATAGACCCTTAGCGTCATAAGGATTAGAAGGGATGACCACCTTTAATCCGGACGTGTTCGCATACCAATTTTCAAAATTTTGCGAGTGTTGCGAGCTTAATTGGCCTGCATTACCAGTTGGCCCTCGAAACACGATTGGGCATTCTATTTGACCTCCTGACATTGATTTTCCTTTAGCGGCACTATTGATGATTTGGTCAATGGCTACTAGGGAAAAATTGAAGGTCATAAACTCGATGATTGGCCTTAAACCATTCATAGCCGCGCCAACTCCTAAACCTGAAAAGCCAAGCTCGGCAATAGGGGTGTCGATGACTCTTTTTGCTCCAAACTCATCAAGCATCCCTTGACTCACCTTATAAGCTCCGTTGTATTCGGCTACTTCTTCACCCATGAGAAAAATTTTCTCATCTCTTCTCATCTCCTCGGACATGGCTTCACGAAGGGCTTCTCTAAATTGTATTTCTCGCATTGAAATCTTTTGTCATTAAAGTTTAAAATTAATTCAAACGAACCAAATAGACATAAAAAAAGCTCTTTGAAATCAAAGAGCTTTTTAATTTATTTCATATCGTTACTTAATAGCCTCAGCAACTGCATTGCCAAACTTGACAAACTCTAAGTCATTAACTGCTTTGTCTTTCAAACTTGGATCTTTTTTTACCGCAGCTTTTAATGATTCCTTAACCATTGTTTCGTTACCTTGTCTAGCACCAGCTACTGCGAGAAGATAAGTGGCATCTGCGCCAACTTTGTCGTCATCCTTTACTGTTTTTAAAGTACTTACAGCATCGTTGTATTCATTCGCTAAAAGACTAGTTAAACCTTTGTCAAAAGAAACAAGGACGTCATCGCTTGCGCCGTTAAATGAAGCTTTTGCAGCATCATATTCCGCATTCATCAGTTGAATTGCTCCTTTCATTCCCTTTAATTTTCCGGAAACGTCGTTTGATGGAGACGCTTTCTCTGCTGATGAAATGAATTCCATGGATTTAGCGTATTCAGCCATCATCATATTAGCAGCAGCTAAATTAGCATGCACTTCAGCTGATTTGCCATTTTTGTTTTTCGCTATTTCTAACTGGGTAATTGCACTTTCAACTGATTTTTTCATTTCCGCACCTTCTGTTGCTTTTGCCATTTGCAAATACACAGCACCTAGGTTATTGTGTGCTTCCCATGAACCAGAGTTCTTAGTAGCGACTGTATATATCGCTTTCTTTTCTGATAAAACAGGAGTTAAAGTAGCGCCAAATAAAAGCTCTTGGTCGCTTAAAGTGTCAGCTTTGATATCACCTGAACCAACTTGTTTTGCTAATACAGCTATTTCTGCATTAGTTTTCTTTGGCTTCACAGTGAGTATTTCAGTTTTAGCGGTTCTTAAACCAGGATAAACATCCTTAAGAAGCTTGTCATAGAAAGGGAATTCTCTCAATGATTTTTCTTTCTCCTCAAATGTACCATTACCGTTAATGATTTTATTGACTTTACCTTTAGACTCCACATTGATGCCATTATAAGTCATTAAAGCGGTTTTAAGACCAGACCAATCTTCAACAACTGGCTTCAATATGAATTTAATAGAGTCAGCTTTTCCTTTATAGTCATATTTCTTCATTTGCTGACGATAATACTTCTCAATAGCTTCAGCTCTATCATTTGAAAGATTGCTGTTTATTCTTTCAGGACCTTCCGGAGAGTGAGTACCTGTAATAGTAACAGTTCTCGTTACGTTTTTTTCAGCGATAAATGCTGATAAGTCATTGGACTTAGATCGGTTTGATTTTCCGTCAGTATCGATTCTTGGATTCAAAGTGCTTCTTCCTTGTTCGAAAAAGAATTCTACTCTGGTTGGAATCAACTCTTCTTTCTCAACATAACCATGCTGAGCATAAGAAGCGAAATAAACTGGCTTTGCAAAAGATGATGTCATTACAAGACCTTTTGCTACTTCCATTCGTGGAGATGTTTTAGATTTCCCTGATTTTGGATCAGAGGCTACACCTTCTACAAATAAAGTACCTGGGTTAAGTCCTTCTTGATAATCGAAAGACATGCTTTGAGATTTTCTAGAAGTAGATGAACTGCTATTTGGAAAATCTGTTGATTTAAATTCGATAGAGCCTACTTTAATTTCTTGATCACCGAATTTATAAATAGTATTGATCGTATATATTTTTCCTGTAGGAAGCATTTTTGGTGGTAGTACTGCAGAAAGAGTCAAAGGAACTTTTCCGCCATGGACTTCCAATGGATTCGGATCGACTTGTAGATCTTGTTTGGAAGCTAGCTTCACCATTTTTCCAAGCGTACAGCCTGAAAGGATTGCTGCGCCAACAAGTATTGCAATCGCAAGGTTAAATTTTCTCATTAGGATAATTTTTAGAATTTCAGTTAAAATAATAATGTTCGTTTCAACGTAATAGCTGCAATATTACTTAAAATAAAAGTTAGATATCGTTCGTATATACAAATTCTGCACTCATTTGTTAAATTTGCAACAAACAACCCGTGTCTAATGCAAAAGTTTATTGAAAATTATGCTTTCGGAGTATGTACGAAATTGGGAGAAAAGCTTCTTATCCCTACATCAAGCATCAGAATATTCTTTATATACAGTTCATTTTTAACGTTTGGTTCTCCTATTATCGTTTATCTATCTCTCGCATTTATTATGAATTTTAGAAAAATGTGGAGACGGAGGGAAAACACCGTATGGTATCACTGATATTAAGGTTCGTTAAAAACTTTAAGTTTTTTGATGTAGTAAGTCCAAACAATGGAAAAAGGGTATAAGGGAGGATTGCTTATATTTTTATAGTCTCGGATTTTCTTGCTCGTTATAAAACTAAACCAAGCCTTAAAAATGGCTATCCCATGAGCATAGCCGCTTGAAAATCCCATTTTTATGGCGGCCATAGAATCAAGGAATACTCTTATAATGAAAACTAGATAAAAATCTTTTCTTGGTAGATTTTTATAAAGCATGAAAAGATTATTTCTAATGTTTAAATATGTTTTTCGGCTACTTTGCTTGTTGAGCGTGCCTCCGCCAACATGGAATATGCTTGATTTTGGTTGAAATTTAATTTTAAGACCTCTATTGTTAATTCTCCAACAAAGATCTATTTCCTCCATGTGAGCAAAAAAAGAGGCATCAAATCCTCCCACATTTTTAAATACAGAAGCGCGGATAATAAAACAAGCTCCACTTGCCCAAAAGATCTCGGTTGCATCGTCATATTGGCCTTTATCTTCTTCAATACTTTCGAAAATTCTTCCTCTGCAATATGGGAAACCTAATTTATCTATGAATCCCCCTGCGGCTCCTGCATACTCGAATTTTGATCGATTGTAATAATCCTTAATCTTGGGTTGTACTGCTGCTACGTTTTGATCTTGATCAAGCATTTCGACCAATCCTTCTGACCAGCTTGGAGTAACCTCCACATCAGAATTTAGCAGGATAAAATAATCATGAGTTAAATCTGCTAAAGCTTGATTGTATCCACCTGCATACCCAAAGTTGCTCTCAAGCTGTATAATTGATATGTGTTGGTCAAATTGCACTAAAACCTCTAAGGAATTATCTGTTGACTTATTATCAGCTACGATCAACTCACAATTAGGTGTGTGCTGAATTAATATAGGAAGAAATTGCTCTAGAAAATGTGCACCGTTGTAATTTAAAATTACGACTGCAGTTTTGGACATCACATCATGTTATTGAGATCGAATCCTGGAATATTTGGAATCATTCCTTGAGTAGCACTTTTCATGTGCTCCTTAGATTTAATATCTACTTCTTTCATTGCTTTATTTACAGCAGCTACAACTAAATCTTTCATCATCTCAGCATCATCCTGATTGATAATTGATTCGTCAATTTGAAGATTAATAATCTCTTTTAAGCCATTTACTTCAGCCGTGACCATTCCAGCTCCAGACTCACCACTCGCTTTAATGTCTTTTAATTCCTCTTGGGCAGCTTTCATTTTTGCTTGAACATCTTTAAGCTGTCCCATCATTTTCATCATGTCGAACATAAATGTAGATTTTATTTTATAATCAACACAAAGCTACCTACTTGCTCTTGAATCTGACCATCAATTACAAATTGAATCTTATATCGATAAGTACCAGCAGGAGCTATTTCATTTTCAGCATAGCCATTCCAACCACTATCTGGTTGATTTGATTTGTAAATATTCCTTCCCCAGCGATCAAATATGAACAGCGTGCCATCTAGCTGAGGCAATCCATAAAAAAGAAAGACATCATTTAGCCCATCATTATTTGGTGTAAAAGCATTAGGCGCGTTTACCTTGAACTTAAATGTGCTTTTTAATTCATTTGAATATATGGATTTATTTGAACCAGTCACATACTCTTGGCGAAAACTTTGAATTTCTCCAAGACTAGCATCGAGGATAATATTCTTGGAATAGGGGGTGTTTACAAAACCTGTGCTATCGCTATTGTATATTAGGGTAATTGAATCAACTAAACTGCCAGAAAATAGTGGCCGACTTTGTTCGGTAAATAAAATGTTTTCCTCAGTATTCTTACTTATTATGGTTTGGAATGGGGGAGCGATATTTACAGACCAAAGTGTATTGGTGCAAGTATCTATTTTTTCAATTTGATATTCATATTTTCTTTGACCAAAAATATTCGTATCCAAAAAACGGGTTCTTACGCTATCCAGAAAATGCATTTCTCCTTTATTTGCTGACCTAGCAATCACATAAGTCCATTCTGAGTCGGGTAGTTCTAAGACAATGTTTTCGCCTGAATACGAAGCATATATTTTTTCCAAATCGTTGATATGTTTCCGTGGAATGGTGCAAGTTTCTTTCTTATTTTCTACCGTAAATGAGCACGCATTCAAGACTTCAACTAAAATACAAAAGTCATTAAACTCACTATTTTCAAGCGGAATTAAAGTTGAAAAACTATCTGTTACGGCTCCTTCATAGAAATTCTTGAAAGCTGAGGCACTATCCAGCGAATAACTCAACCTATACTTAGTGAATTCATCAAAATCCCCATTTAAAGAAAAAAGAAATTGATTTTTACAAGCCTCAACTAGTGACAAGCTGTCGATACGTGGTTCCGTATATATTTTATGATCAGGTATGCTCTTAGTCACTGAAGGACAGCCATCGTTAAAAGCTTCATTGAAAAAACCTTTAACATTAATTGTAGCGGCTGTTTGCCTTAATAGGCTAATTGCTGTTGGTTCGGTGGTGATGCTGGTGTCAGTGGTCGTCAGATTATAATAGTCATAATTATTACTAGATAATGATATATTAAAAGTGGAGTCACTACAATTGAAAAGATCAAAAATAGGAATAGGTGAGTCCAAAATGGTGAAAATAAGGGTGTCCGATTTTGGTTCTACATCCTCACCAACAAATTGCACTATTTCGTATTTTCCTGGATTATTATAGGTGTAAAATGTATCCAGAATACCCGCATTGTCAGCGCCAAAAAAATATTGCCTGCTGACATTCCCGAAAGTGTCGAGTCTTGTGATATGCACTGTTGATGGGTTGCAGCCTTGGTCATATTCAATAGAAAATCTACCTAAATTACTAACCACCTGAGCTTGTATGTTCACTAGTCCAAATAGAAAAAAGATAGATATGTAGTTTCTCAATACCATGTTAATTAATAAAGAGAACGCCGTGTTTTATCAATTCGTAAGTTTTAGATACTTAATTATTTCAACAATAGAAAGCACTTGTTGATTTCCACTTTTCATGTTTTTAATCGTGTACTTCTTTTTAGCCATTTCCTCTGACCCAATGAGTAGCGTATGTTGAGCCGAAATCTTATTGGCATAAGTAAGCTGCTTTTTTATTTTTGCAATATCGGGATAGATTAATACCCTGATACCTGCTCGCCGTAATTCGTTCATAATTGAAACGCCATGATTGAGTGATTCTTCATCAAAATGGCCGATCATCACATGTAATTCATCACCTAATAAATCCGGGAAAAGGTTTTTTTCTTTTAAGACATCATTGATCCTATCTAATCCAAAGGATATTCCAACCCCAGAAATATCTGATAAACCAAATACCCCAGTAAGGTTGTCATATCGTCCACCACCACAGATACTTCCGATATTTACATCGGTAGCTTTTACCTCGAAAATCATACCTGTATAGTAGGAGAGACCTCTTGCAAGACTAAAGTCAAGTTCTATTTTTGGATCATCGATCAACCCTTTAGAACGATCAAAGAACATCTTCAAATCCTCGACTCCTTTATTTTCAGGTATGAGCTGATTTAATTTTGATAACAGCGTTTCAGGATTGTTTTTCTCTTTGATTAAGTTAAAGTAGTCATTCAGTTTATGCTCATCAGCGCCCAACTGAATCAATTCAGCTTCCACAACTTCTTGGGCTACCTTGTCAAGTTTATCAATGATTGTAGCAAACGAAATTTCCTGACTTTCAAGTTTGACATATTTTGCGATAGCAAAAAGTACTTCTCGGTGATTGATTTTAAGAATAAAATTTTTGTACCGCAGGTTTTCGAATACACCATGAATAAGCTGCGCAAGTTCTACTTCATTAATGATTGAATTTGAACCAATAATATCAGCATCACATTGATAAAACTCTCTATATCTTCCTTTCTGTGGCCTATCTGCTCGCCAAACAGGCTGTATTTGGAATCGTCTGAATGGAAAAGCTATGTCATTTTGGTTCTGTACGACAAATCGAGCAAAAGGAACAGTCAAGTCATATCTAAGCCCTTTTTCTGAGATTTTAGATAAAATAGATTTGCTGTTAAACTCATGGTTCTTATCGACCTTTTTTAAATAGTCACCAGAATTTAAAATCTTGAAAATAAGCTGATCACCTTCGTCACCGTACTTACCAGTCAATACGCTCAGATTTTCCATCGTAGGTGTTTGAATTTCCGAAAAACCAAAGAGTTCAAATTGATTTTTTATGACATTCACTATGTGATTTCTCTTGGCCATTTCTCTTGGACCGAAATCTCGTGTGCCTTTTGGAATTGTTGGTTTGTTAGAAGACATATATAAATTTTGCACAAATCTAACTAAACACCTAAATTTGCACCTCGTTTAAAAGAAATGATCAGAAAATGGCTGTTACCAGACTAGAAAGAAAAGGAAGAAAGAATAAATCCAGAGCTAAAGCTAGGGTTGCTACAATAAAAAGATTGAATACTCTTCCTACAATTAAAAATGTTGATATTGAGGCGATTAAAGCAGAATTTGCTGCTAACAAAGAAGCCGCAAAAGAAGTAAAATCAACCGTAAAAGAGGATGCTCCGAAAAGTAAAAAGGCAGAAAAGGCTGAAGTAACTGAGGAGATAAAAGAGACGGTGGAAAAAGAACCAGAATCAAAAGAAGCCGATAAAGAAGCGGAATAAATACAACTTTAGGTAACTAAAAATATTTATTTATCTAAAAAAGCCTCTTTTTGAAGAGGCTTTTTTATTGGTATTTGTAGTCAAGGCTAGATAAAATATTACTTGCTCTTGAGGCATATTCAGAGAAATTCATATGTCCGGCACCTGGAGCCACAATGAGGTTCGCATTCGGATTTACTTCTTTGAGCACTGAAAAGAACTGACGGATATTCTTTATGTCCACATACTCATCGCTAGATCCATGGATAATAGCAATGCTTTGATTTTCTAAATTAAAAGTTTCATTAGGCTGACGGGCGGCAATTGGAATCACCAATTTGAATATATTATTAGGGTTTCTTTGTAAGTAATACCAGCAGCCAATTCCACCAGCGCTATATCCCATTAGCGCCATGGAAGATTCGTCAATTTCATATTTTTCTAATAGTTTTTCTAGTAACTCATCTATTGCTTTTACAGACAAGTCATTGTCCCATCTTGAATAAGGACATTTGACAGATACGAGATAGGTGTTTTCCAGTTTAACAGCTTTTTTGGCGAATTTTTCATGGAAGTCGATGACATGCGTATCTGATACAGGTTTCGATCTTTCCCATCCCCAATGCAGCGCAACTACCAAATTACTAGTTTCGTCGGCAGAAATTTCAGTTGTTTCTATTAAATAAGACAGGGTTGTCCCGTTGTTCAGTTTTATATTTTCAAATGACTGACCATCAATAGCTTGTATAGACAAAAGAAGACAGGTGAAAAAGATACAAGTTTTCATTTAAAAACAATCCGCATCAAATGTTCGTGAGCGGTCATAAACAGCACAGTTTTATCTTCATTAAATGCGCAGTTTGCAGTCGCACGTTCTGTTCTAATCGTACCTAGGTGTACTCCTTGAGGGTTGAGAATTAATACGCCTCCTGGGCCTGTGGCAAATATGTTTCCGTTTTCATCTACTTTCAAGCCATCTGGGAGGCCTTTGTTTTCTTTATTCTCAAGAAGAGGAGTGACGTCCAATAAAATTTTGCCATCAATAATGTTATTATTTTCATCAAGGGAGTAAGTGTAATACCTAGCCGCTTTTGGGTCAGATTGCGCTACATAAAGCGTTTTTTGATCGGGAGATAGCGCAATGCCATTAGGTCGGGTTAAACTATCAATCAATAACGTAACGTCATCCCCTTCAAGTTTGTAAACGCCCTGAAAATCGAGCTCCTTGGTATCATCTTCCGTTAAACCATAAGGAGGGTCGGTGAAGAAATAGGTGCCATTCGAATGTTGCACGACATCATTCGGGCTATTGAATTTTTTTCCTTCATAATTATCTGCAAGAGATGTGAAGTCAACTTTTGGATTTCCTAATGTGCTATTCATTTTTGCCAATTGCCTATTACCATGTTGACATAAAACGAGTTCATTTTCTTTATTCAAAATGAGGCCATTGGAGCCTTCTCTCCAAGATTCACTACCTGTGTATCCTGAAGGGTTTAAATAAGTTGTAATACTATCAGTTTCTGACCAGCTGTAGACTGTATTTTTGGGAACGTCGCTGAAAAGCAGCTTTTGTTCTTTTGGTAGCCATACAGGGCCTTCAGACCAAGAAAAACCTGTAGCTAAAATCTCAATTTTGGCATTGGTGTTGATTACCTCCTGCAATTGATCATTAAGGATTTCAATACTTCCTATGGTTTTAAATTCCTTACTCACATTTTTTTCTTTAGTATTTTGAGAACATGAAAATTGAGAGGCTAGGCAAATGGACAACAATAAATAGTAAATATTTCTCATAGGATGAAGATACGGTAAAATTATCAGAATGAAAGTTTTGAATATGCACTTCTGAATTAAGGAATAAATCCAACTAAAAAAGGTTACATACTTTATGGAAATTAGAGTCAATCCCCGTTTCGTCTAGTAAGGTAAAAAACTACAGACATAGGATCGCAAATTTAAAATATTTGCTGAGATGGATATTGAAACAAGCCTCAAGCCATATGTAATACCATTTTACCATTATGGTGGACGATTACACCTCCTTCATATCCTTGGAATAGTGATCTTACATTTTAATTGATATCCTTGAGCGATTCTAGAAGTGATAGATAGGTTGTCTAAAAAAATGACATTGATAATGATAATCCGATTTTTAAAAATTGCCATGCTGTTTCTACTATTTGGAGTAGAAGCACTAGCTCAAACAGAGCAAACACGACCCAATATTATTTTTATCTTAACAGATGATCAACGCTGGGATGCTTTGGGTTATGCCGGGAATGAATTAGTGACCACACCTGAAATGGATAATCTTGCAAAATCAGGAACGTATTTCCGGAACGCCTTAGTGACCACTCCAATTTGTGCAGCGAGTAGAGCAAGTATATTGAGTGGACTCCACGAGCGTACCCATGCTTATACTTTTCAAAGTGGTCCTCTTAAAGATGAGTACATGCAAACCTCTTATCCTAAAATGCTTAGAGATGCGGGTTATAAAACAGCTTTTTACGGAAAATTCGGTGTTAATTATGATCAAAAAGAAGCACTTTTCAATGAGTACGAGGATTATGATCGGAACAATCAGTACTCAGATAAGCGTGGTTATTTTTACAAGACCATCGGAGAGGATACGGTTCATTTGACCAGGTATACCGGCCAAAAAGCTTTAGACTATATAGAGAAAGCAGAGCAGGATGAGCCTTTTTGTCTTTCCTTAAGTTTTAGTGCACCACATGCACATGACAAAGCGCCTGACCAGTATTTCTGGCAAAATACCACCGCGTCACTCCTTCAGGATGTGGAAATTCCGCCTGCGGCTATATCGAAAGACAAGTACTTTGAGGCTTTGCCTCAAGCAGTAAGAGATGGTTTTAATCGATTGAGATGGACGTGGCGATATGATACACCAGAAAAGTACCAACATAGTGTAAAAGGATACTACCGGATGATCGCTGGTGTGGACATGGAAATTGCTAAAATCAGAAAACAACTAGAAGCCAAGGGATTGGCCGATAACACTGTGATCATTGTGATGGGTGATAATGGTTATTTTTTGGGCGAGAGACAAATGGCAGGAAAATGGTTGATGTATGATAATTCCATAAGGGTACCTCTGATCGTTTATGATCCGAGAGTCAATAAACATCAGGATATCGATGAGATGGCACTAAATATTGATGTGACATCTACTATCGCTGACCTTGCCCATGTAAAGCCACCACAAAAGTGGCAAGGCAAAAGTTTAATGGCATTGGTGAAGGGCGAAGTTAGCACGATAGACAGGGATACGGTTTTGATAGAGCATCTCTGGGAGTTTGAACACATTCCTCCAAGTGAAGGAGTGCGCACTGCGGATTGGAAATACATGAGGTATGTCAATGACAAGTCACTAGAGGAGTTGTACAGCTTAAAAAAGGATCCGAAAGAAATCAAGAACCTTGCAGGGCAGAAGAAATATCAAGATGTTCTTAATAATCTACGCCAGAAGACCGGCGAGTTGGCGTTAAAGTTCAGTGATGCCTCAACGGCTGGTCCTACAGAGCTTTCAGTAGAATTTATTAGGGAGCCATCCAGAGTTTTGATACGTGATCAAACACCGGAGTTTGGCTGGAGAGTTCCTGATGCAGCAGGGTTTCAGTCGGCATATCAGGTTTTGGTATCTTCTTCATTGAGCAATATCAATAACAATATAGGGGATGTCTGGAACAGCGGACGCATCAGTGGTAGTAACTCCATTAATGTGAGCTATAATGGCAATAAACTAAAACCGGGTCTCAAGTACTATTGGAAAGTGCGGTTGTGGGATGAACATAATCGACTGGGAAATTACTCAAGGCCTCAGGTATTTGAATTAGGAATGGGTGAGGGAGAATTGACCACACCGAATTTCTTTCAGAAGGAAATCATTAAACCATCAAACATGGAAGAAACTTCAAAGGGTAATTACTTTATTGACTTTGGGAAAGCTGCTTTTGCTAATCTGGAATTTGAATATGATTCCCCTACAAGCGATACACTCATCATTAGAGTAGGAGAGGACTTAGTCAATGGGAGGGTCAACAGAAATCCTCCGGGAAGTGTCAGGTATCAGGAATTGATGGTAGCTGTAAAGCCGGGAAAGCGGAGTTATCAATTGGAGATTCAGCCGGATAAACGGAATACACTCCCTAAGGCCATCGCTTTGCCAGATTCTTTTCCAGTTTTGATGCCTTTTAGGTACTGTGAAATCGAGAATGCACAGCGTCAAATCGCGCAAAATGATGTGTCACAGGTGGCATACTTCAATTATTTTGATGGGAGTAAAAGTGACTTTTCCAGTTCAGATAAAATTCTTGATCAGGTGTACGACTTGTGCAAGTATTCTATCAAAGCAACCACTTTCGCAGGTTTATATATCGACGGTGAGCGTGAGCGAATTCCATATGAGGCAGATGCTTATTTGAATCAGCTCAGTCACTACACTACGGATAGGGAATTTGCCATGGCGCGAAGGACTATTGAGTACTTCATGGAGCATCCGACTTGGCCTACGGAATGGCAGCAACATGTGGCTTTGATGTTCTATGCCGATTACATGTATACAGGTAATAAGGAGCTGATTGAAGCCTATTATGAAGATTTGAAGTACAAGACTCTTTATGAGTTGTCAAATGAGGATGGCTTAATCACTTCTGAAAATGTAACAAATGAGTTCATGCTCAAGCTCGGTTTTAAGGAAGGATATAATAAGCCGCTAACCGACATTATTGACTGGCCATCTGCAAATTTCAATCGAAGTAAGACTAAAGGTGAAAGAGATGGGTATGTTTTCAAAACATACAATACTGTCATCAATTCTTTCTTCTATGAAAACATGAGGATTATGGCTGAGTTTGCTCAAATAATGGGTAAAACACAGGAAGCTCTTGATTTTGAGTTCCGAGCAGCCAAAGCAAAGAAGGCCATCAATGAGCAAATGTTTGATCAAGAGCGGGGAATATATGTAGATGGGATTGGTACAGATCATGCGGCTCTGCATGCCAATATGTTGCCACTTGCTTTCGGATTAGTACCAGATGAGTATGTGGATTCCGTTGTGGAATATGTGAAATCGAGAGGGATGGCTTGTAGTGTCTATGGAGCGCAATACTTGATGGATGGACTTTATAATGCGGGTGCGGCTGATTATGCTTTGGAATTATTGACCAGTACATCAAAGAGAAGTTGGTACAATATGATTAGGGAAGGCTCTACCATCACTATGGAGGCATGGGACAATGAATACAAAAATAATCAGGATTGGAACCATGCTTGGGGAGCAGTCCCTGCAAATGTCATTCCGCGGGGTTTATGGGGGATCAAGCCGAAGACACCAGGATATGGCATTGTTACGATCAAACCACAGCTTGCAGATCTCTCCAATAGTGAAGTGATGGTGCCTACTATTCGGGGAGAAATAAAAGCAAGTTATGAGCGATTAGGGCGGAGGCTTCAAAAATATACGATTGAACTGCCGGCCAATATGATCGGTGAGTTTGTAATTGAAGCTTCTTCCGAAAAAGTGCTAACAGTAAATGGTGAGAAGATTAACCCTGCTTTTGGATCTATCAGATTGGAATCAGGGATTAGTGAAATAACGATAAAAGTGAATTCATTTTAATGAGAAACCCCACGACAGCAAAGCGTAAAATGAGCCTTTGGATGCAAGTTTCGCTGTTGAATTATTGCTTTGATAAATAATTCTAGCAATAGTAATCGTTCATGCAAATACTTGAAGACTTGTTTCATGATCAGGAAAATTGCCATTAGAGAAAAGTAGCTTAAATATTAAATGAGATATTAAATATAGCCGATTGGAGACTTTGCGTGTGAATATGTTAAAATGTATAGAAGCTATTGAGCTTAGAAAAATACGACTGCATCTCCATGTGGTAATATGTTCAACCCTTCTTTTGGCTTTTGCCTGTTCAGCTCCTGATGTTGACAGTGGAAGGTTGTATCAGGGGTTTGTTAAGCCTGCTGACAGTATGAAAACAGCTGTTTACTGGTATTGGGTTTCTGACAACATTTCGAAAGAGGGCATTGTGAAGGATCTTCATGCCATGCGTGATGCTGGTATCAATCGGGCATTTATTGGGAATATTGGGTTGGCTGGAGTGCCTTACGGTGAGGTAAAAATGTTAAGCGATGAGTGGTGGGAGTGTATCCACACAGCACTGAAAACCGCAACCGAATTGGATATTGAAATCGGTATTTTTAATTCTCCAGGGTGGAGTCAATCGGGAGGGCCATGGGTAAAGGCAGAAAATTCCATGCGCTACCTTACCTCTTCTAAAACGATGGTAACAGGACCGAGTTCTTTTTCAGAAAAATTGAAGCAGCCTGCTGAGCTTTTTCAAGATGTTAAAGTTCTTGCCTTTCCAAAATCAAAAAATAGCGAAACGATTCTTGATCAGAAGCATGCTAAACTATCTTCTAATCCCGCATTAGATCAACTTGGTTTACTTTTCGACGGAGATACTTCCACAGCAGTATTTTTCCCACCAGACGAAGCATTAATGATCGAGATTCGGTCTCAGGAACCTTTCACTGCACGTAGCTTGACCCTTCATTACCCAAAGAGCCCTATCTATGCGCAGGTTGAATTGGAAGTGCAGCAACCTTCAGGAGCGTATGAAACCCATCAAATCTTTGAAATAGATCGTTCAAAATTCACGTTGGAAGTTGGTTTTAAGAAGCTCCCACCTTTACAGATAGCTTTGGAGCCAATAGAAGCCAAAAATTTCCGATTGAAATTTTCTTATTTGGAGCACGATGATTGGCCTAATGCGGCTGTTAACCGCAACCCGGGATTGACTGAAATTACGCTATCTTCTGCGGTTCGACTTGGCAACTATGCTGAAAAATCATTGGCCAAAATGCACCCCACACCTTTACCAAAGTCTAGCGACTACCAGTGGAAAACACAGCCAGAGCCTGATGATGTATCCTTGATCGTCAACCCTGAAGCGGTGATCGATCTATCTGCCAAGATGAGTGCAGACGGCATCCTCGACTGGGAAGTGCCTGAAGGCGAGTGGGTGATTTTGCGAACAGGAATGACTCCTACGGGAGTAAAAAACAGTCCGGCCTCACCTGAAGCGACAGGCTTTGAAGTAGATAAAATGAGTAAGAGTCATGTAGAAAAACACTTTGACGGTCACATTGGAGAAATCTTGAAGCGCGTGCCGGTTGAAGACCGAAAAACCTTTAAAGTGGTCGTGCAAGACAGTTACGAGAAAGGTGGGCAAAACTTTACAGATGGATTTTTGCAAGAATTTCAGGAAACCTATGGATATGATCCTGTTCCTTTCCTACCTACTTTTCAAGGCATAGTGGTAAAAAGCCAGTTGGCGTCTGACCGCTTTTTATGGGATGTTAGGAGGTTAGTGGCGGATAAGGTAGCTTATGATTATGTGGGAGGTTTGCGGGATGTGAGCCATGAACACGGTCTCACAACCTGGCTGGAAAATTATGGCCATTGGGGCTTTCCAGGAGAGTTTTTGATGTATGGTGGTCAGTCTGATGAAATCTCAGGAGAGTTTTGGAGTGAAGGAGCATTGGGTAATATTGAAAACAGGGCGGCAACTTCCTGCGGTCACATATATGGAAAATCTCGAATTTGGGCTGAGTCATTTACTTGTGGAGGAAATCCCTTTAGCAGAAGTCCTGCCATGCTCAAACCTCGCGGTGATCGTTTTTTTGCTGAAGGGATCAATAGTACGTTGCTGCATGTATACATTCATCAGCCTTATGAAGATAAAAATCCGGGAATCAATGCCTGGTTCGGTAACCCTTTCAATCGCAAGAACACTTGGTTTAGCCAAATGGATATTTTCACTGACTACCTGAAGCGCACCAATTACATGTTACAGCAAGGGCAGAATGTAGCAGATGTAGCTTACTTTATTGGAGAAGATGCCCCCATAATGACAGGAGATACGAATCCTCCGCTTCCTTTGGGGTATGAGTTTGACTACATCAACGCGGAGGTTATTTTGCGAGATATGACCATGGTAAATGGGCTTTTTACTTTGCCACATGGCACTCAGTACCGGTTATTGGTGTTACCACAATCAGAAACCATGCGTCCGGAGTTACTAGCAAAGATCGAGGAATTGGTACAAGCTGGAGGAGTGATATTGGGACCAGCACCTAAACGTTCTCCGAGTGGAGAAGGACAGCCACAATCAGACAACCGAGTCATTCAATTGGCTGCTCAAATTTGGGGTGATCTAGACGGAAAGCAAAAGAAAATCAGGACATATGGAGAAGGAATCGTCATGGATGGCCTGAGTATGAAAGAGGCGCTTGGATATATTCATCTGGTGCCGGATTGTAATGTGCCTCAAGACAGTTCTATACATTTTGGACACAGAAAGTTGAAGAATACTGATATCTATTTTTTATCCAATCAAACGGATCAGGAACAGGTGGTATCTCCAGCGTTTCGAGTAACAGGAAAGCAGCCAGAGCTTTGGATGGCTACAACAGGCGAGAAAAGATTGCTTCCTGCTTATCAGCAAAAAGGAGAACTCACAACTGTGCCATTGAAATTGGCACCTTTTGAAAGTGTGTTTGTCGTATTTAACGAAAAAGCAAGCCAAGGACGAAGCAATGATTCGAATTTGAACTATCCTGAACCTATGCTGCTCGCTGATCTCACTACCAATTGGAAGGTGCAATTTGATCCTAATAAACGAGGGCCAGAAGAGGTGGTGAAGTTTGAACAGCTGTCAGATTGGTCGCAATCCAAAGATGACCGCATAAAGTATTATTCTGGAAATGCTACCTATATTAAGAGTTTTGATTTGGACACAATAGACCAAGGAGGGCGCATCATGCTTGACTTGGGAGGCTTGACGGCTATTGCCCGTGTTTATATCAATGATGTGGAAGCAGGTGGCGTATGGACAGCTCCATACCGCTTGGATATCACAGATTTTGTGGATTCAGGAAAGAATGAACTGAAGATAGAAGTCATCAATAACTGGAAAAATCGGTTGATAGGAGATGCCTTTTTGCCGAAATCTGAACGGCCAACTTGGTGTACCTCCAATCCTTATAAAGCCGAAAGCCCGTTACAATCGTCAGGACTTTTTGGACCTGTTTCGATTTTCAAAGTGAACTATTAATTGAATAGATATGACTAAGAAGGATGTTATTATCGGAATGAAAATGGTGATTAATCAGCATTGGGTTGAGCTTTTGAGTAAGGTTGGTATATTCTTTATTTCAGTTGACTCGACTCGCTCAAGTCTTTCTTGCCAGGCGCTATCCTTTAAAAAGGAAGCTAAGAATGATCACTTAGAAGACTATGGCGTTTAATGAAAAATTAAGTTTATTTATAATATGAAAAGATGGCGTTCATTAAAAAGAGAGCGCTTGAAATAATCAATAATACATGCATCTAACAAACACCAAAACCTTAAAATACGAACCATGATGAGAAGTCAATTATTCAATTTTAAACTAAATGGTTGGTTACTAATAGGTTTACTCCTTTTAGTACGTTTTGAAACCTCAGCACAGGAATGGACCTCATTATTTAATGGCAAAAACCTGAATGGATGGGAGGTAAAAGGAGGTACTGCGAGTTACCAAGTAGTAGATGGTGCCATCATAGGCACTGCGACCACCAAATCAGATCAGAATACTTTCCTGTGTACGAAGAAAACCTACTCAGATTTTATTTTTGAAGCTGAAGTATTATTGCCAAATGACCTTAACTCGGGGATACAGTTTAGGAGTAATACCAGAGATAATGGGCGAGTATTTGGCTATCAAATGGAAATAGATCCAGATCAAAGGCAGTGGACTGGCGGAATCTTTGATGAAGGACGCAGAAAATGGATTTATCCGCTTTCTAGAAACCAGCAAGCTTCTGATGCTTTTCGTATGGGACATTGGAATAAGGTCAGAATAGAATGTAATGGAAACCAAATAAACACCTTCATCAACGGTCAGCATTGTACCCGATTGGTAGATGATGAAACTGCAGAAGGATTTTTTGGATTACAAGTTCATCGTATTGGTTCACAGAAACAAGAGGGAAATGTGGTCAAATGGAAAAACTTACAAATCATCACCAAAGATGTTGATCAATATTTAACCAAAGCTGATCCTACCGTAGCGGAAATCAGTTTATTGAAAAATCAATTAACTACTTGGGAGCTAGATCATGGTTTCAGGTTATTGTGGGATGGAAAAACTACTGAAGGCTGGAGAGGTGCCAAACTCGACGATTTTCCAAAATCAGGATGGGTGATAGACAATGGTGAATTGACCATACTTCAAACCGATGGAGGTGAGTCAACAGGACCTGGAGATATCGTCACTACCAAAATGTATGGAGATTTTGAGTTAGAGCTAGAATTTAAGATCACAGAAGGAGCCAACAGTGGCGTCAAATACTTCGTAGACCCGTCTTTGAACAAAGGAGCAGGCTCTGCTATAGGCTGTGAGTTTCAAATCCTTGATGATAAAAACCATCCAGATGCTAAACTCGGCGTGATGGACAACAGAACGCTTGGGTCACTTTACGATTTGATCCCTGCCAAATGCTTGACTACACCGGGGCGCTCCAAGCAATTCAAAGGAATAGGCAACTGGAACCATTGCCGAATTGTATCCAAAAACGGCAAAGTAGAACATTGGCTCAACCATGAGAAGGTAATAGAATACGACAGGTATTCTCAAATGTTTGAAGCATTGGTTAATTATAGTAAATACCAAAAATGGGAGAATTTTGGAAGGTGGCCAGAAGGCACTATTCTTTTACAAGACCATGGGAATGAAGCAAGCTTCAGAAGTATTAAAATTCGTGAATTCTAAATTTTAGATCAATGACATCAAGACGAACATTTATAAAGAAAACAGCACTATCAAGCGCAGGATTGGCTATGGCTATGAAAGCTTCTAGTTATAATAAGATTATTGGATCGAACGATCGGGTTTCATTGGCATTTATGGGACTTGGACGTAGGGTGGGAGCTTACTATCCCACGCTTCAGCCAGAATTCAACGTTCGCCTCGACTATCTGTGTGACGTCAAGAAAAGCCAAGTAGATCGAGCGCTAGGCATCTTAAAGGAACAGATTGACTATGTTCCGAAGGTACAGGAAGATATTCGGAAAATTCTGGCTGACAAGAAAGTAGATGCTGTCTACATGGCTACTCCTGACCATTGGCATGCGCCGGGTGCTATCATGGCGATGGATGCGGGAAAACATGTATATGTGGAAAAGCCCTGTGCACACAATCCATTCGAAGCAGAAGTAATGGTTGCTAAGCAGAAAAGTACCGGATTAATGGTGCAGATGGGAAATCAACAGCGAAGTTCTGGTCATACCATTGACATCATCAAAGAGATACATAATGGAGTCATCGGAGAACCATATAGCGCCACTGCTTTTTATCAAAATAACAGGGGTAGCGTTGAACATCAGGTACAACAAGCACCTCCTTCCGACTTGAACTGGGAGCTCTTTCAGGGGCCTGCTCCACGCCAAGAATATTATCATGATATCTGGAATTATAACTGGCACTGGTATGGATGGAAATGGGGAACCGCTGAAACGGGTAACAATGCCATACATGAGTTAGATGTTGCAAGGTGGGCACTAAAGGTAAAATACCCGGAACGCTTACACGTAGAAGCTGAAAAGCGTCACTTCAAGGATGATGGATGGGAAATGTATGATACCTTAGATGCTACTTTCAAATTTGAACACGACAGAACCATCAAATGGGAAGGCAGAAGTCGAAATCGTTATAATACCTATGGTAGTGGAAGGGGAACGATTATTTATGGAACTGAAGGGTCTGTAATGGTGAATCGTAATGAATATAAACTATTTGATAGGAACGGTAAACTGGTGAAAGACTCGGAGAAAACAGACGAATCAGGAACTGCACTGGGAGGTGGTGGCGAAAGCTCTACAAGACATTCAGTTAATTTTATTGAGGCCATCCGTGGGAAAGAAAAACTTAACGCGCCTATAGATGATGGAGCTATAAGTAATCATATGGCACTTCTTGCAAATATGGCTTATAGAACCAACAGAAGTTTTGAAGTAGATAGTGTAACCGGACGCGCATATGATAAAGATGCCATGAAGTTATGGTCGAGAGAATATGAACCAGGTTGGGAAATAAATTAGGAAAATGGGGTCAAGGAGAGATTTTCTAAGAAACAGTGGCTTAGCAGCCATGTCGATACCGTTGATATCAGCAGGTTTTACTGATTTTAAGCCATCTAAAAAGCTAAGACTTGGTATTATTGGTTGCGGAAATAGAGGTAGTGGCATAGCTAATTCTATTAAGGAACACGCCATGTTTTCTGTTGAGGCGGTTTGCGATGTGCTGCCATTTCGGCTTACTGATTTAGCTAATAAAACAGGAGCTAAAGCATATCAAAACCATCTTTCCTTGCTGGAAAATAAAAAAGTAGATGCCGTAATTATTGCTGTCCCTTTCGGTCTGCACGATGAGGTGGCTCTAGATTCAATGAAAGCCAATAAACATGTCTATTGTGAGAAAACGATGGTTAAAGGCATGAATCAAATTCAATCAGTGCTTGATATTTACCGAAATTCGGGGTTGGTTTTTCAGACTGGACATCAGTACAATAGTTCAGAGCTCTATCAAAAAGTAGAGCAAATCATCAAAAGCGACTATCTCGGAGAAATCACGGCTTTTGAGTGCCAATGGAACAGAAACGGTGACTGGCGAAGAGCAGTGCCAGATCCTAAATGGGAACGCATGATCAACTGGCGGATGTACCGGGAATACTCTGGTGGATTAGTGGCTGAATTGTGTTCACATCAGATTGACTTCATCAACCGGGTATTAGAATCAACACCAAAAATGATAGTGGGGACCGGAGGTATAGATTACTGGAAAGATGGCAGAGAAACTTATGACAATGTCCATTTACTTTTTGAATATGAAAATGGAGTAGATGCCAGCTTTACCTGTACAACCACCAACTCATTTGAAGGCTATCAAATTAAAATTTTAGGTAAAAAAGCCACCATTGTCATGGGGACTACATCGGCAAAAATCTATACAGAAGACAGATCGAATCTTGAATATGGAAATGTGGACGGTGTGAGTGGTGCTACAATCACACAATGGGAAAAAGGCGAAGGTGCCCCAATTAGTGCCGCACGCACTGATATTACTGTCCAAGCATTGGAACAGTTTTACCGCTCTATTTATGAAGGTGAAAAAGTATATGCAGATATTGAATCAGGAGCCATTACCTCCAAATGTGTTCAAATGAGCCTAGATGCACTTCATGAAAAGAAAATTGCGATGTGGAACGATTATCCAACGCTGCGATTTTAGTGGAAAGAATTAAAAAGTGAGCTAATTATTAACGCTCAGATCGAATTATTTTCTCTTAGGCAATTCATTCAGCTACTATACATTCAGTGATCCATTTGAAAATTTCATTTTGTTTGTTCGTAATCCAACACAACCAGGTTCACTATCCTTAACATCCTGTTGGAGGAAACTTAGAAACAATCAATATACTCTTAATTCAGTGACTTGCCTGACCTGCCTTACATCTCACTGTTAGAGGTTGATTGAGCTCAAATGGATAATTTTTAATTCTTGGATACTTGAAAAAGGAAACTTAGGAGCACTATTTTATTCCGTGATTAATCAATATTGAAGGCTAATTGCATTGCTAAAGCCTTCAATGGACTAATTGGCGGTTTTTCTAGACAATTTTTTCACTCGGGCTTATTTAATTTGACCTTGAAGAAACAGCCTTGTAAAGAAGGAAATTTTGAAAATTGAAATAAGAATAGATTTTTTCAAATATTATTTAATCGACTGAAACGAGCCAGTGATCTGAGTTCTTCTGAAAAATACTAAGGTAGGGTGCTGCCAAGTGTGGCGCTCTTAGGCGGCTCAAGGAGCCGCCTTTTTTTTAAAAAATTAAAGTGATTGTGTTGAGGCTCTGCTCTTAGCTTCAACAAACTCATTTTCATTATAAAAATCTAATAATGATTGCTACTAACCGATTAAAAGGAATGCTTCAAATAAAAATATCTATTGATCCATTAAAGATATTTTGTCTTTCGATCTGCTTATTGGTATTTCTAAGCTTACAATTTTCTGCACAGGCTCAGCCATTTGTAAAGACCAAAATCTCGAAAAATAGTGGTGCTACTTCTGAGTCCTACCAATCCATGACTTTCAATGGTGCTTGGTGCTGGTTCTCTGATCCACGTGCCGTCTATCATGAAGGACAATTCCGAAGAACGTATTCCGGCTGGGTAGATAATTATGGAGACATACATGTCGGTTATTATGACCATGACACGAAGGAGATTACGTCCAAAGTCATATATGACAATCTAGAAATAGACGATCATGACAACCCTTCTTTACTGTTTGATGAAGATGGCAAGCTGCTGGTGTTTTTCAATACCCATACTATGGGGCCACAGCCGCTTTATTTAGCAAAAGCGAAATTACCAGAATCCATTGAGGAATGGGAACCTACGAAAGAGCTACTTCTCAATGATCCTGCTTTTAAGGGTAAGATGAGTTTTACCCAGACTTACACGAATCCAATAAAATTATCTAGCGAGGATGGACGTATCTATCTGTTCTGGCGTGGTGTGGATGGCAAGCCAAGCTACTCGACATCAGATGATAATGGTGAAACATGGTCTGTCGGAAAGGTGTTTTTTAAGCCTGATCCGATTTACAGCTTTAGAAGGCCTTACACTAAGATTTACTCTGACGGAGTGGATAAAATACATTTTACAGTCACAGATGGACATCCAAGAAAAGAAAACGAAAACAGTATTTATTATTTCTATTTAAAGGAAGGCGTTTTTTACAAGGCTGATGGCTCCAAAATCAAAGCTTTAGGAAATGACCCCATTACACCTGCAGAGACTGATCTGGTTTATGATGCGAGTATTGGGAAGTCTAAGTCATGGAATTGGGATATTGCACAATTTGATGATGGCAAACCTGTCATTGCCTATGCTAAATTCCCCAATGATAGCAGCCACATCTACGCTCGTGCTTATTGGGATGGTAGCAAGTGGGTAAATCAAGATCTTATTAACTCAGGAGGATGGTTTCCGCAAACTCCCGAGGGAGTTGAAGAATTGGAACCAAACTATAGTGGTGGTTTGAATATAGATCATGAAGATCCTAATATCATGTACCTCTCTGTGAAGCGTGAGCAATTCTTTGAAATAGAAAAATGGACAACCAAAAATTCGGGGAAATCATGGAAGGTAGAAGAGCTTACAAAGGACTCAAAAAAAGATAACATAAGGCCTTTTGCTGTGCGAAATGCTAAGGCCGGAAACCAGCTTCAGGTAATGTGGATGCAAAATTCAATTTATCATCATTTTGGGATCAAACATTTAAAAAGGTTCGGTAAGGGCTTTAATGACCGATATCACACTTCCATCAAAATGAATATCGCCTCACCTGAAATCAAAGACCCACTAAATCAAGCGTCTATTATAGACATCATGCGTCAAACAGCAGATTGGCAGCTATCTAATCCTCGTTATGAGCACAAAATGCAAATGCCTATCAATTGGCACTATGCTGCCTTATATACCGGACTCAGATCGCTTCATGAGCTTACGGGAGAAGACCGTTACAAAGCGGAGATGATCAATATAGGTCAGGCGAATAATTGGAAACCTGATGATGACATATTCCATGCGGATAGATTGGCTATTATTGACAACTGGGCATGGTTATACGGTATGGAGCAAGATCCGGATATGATAGAGAAGTCACAATGGGCCTTGGATATACATTTGGCACAGCCATATGAAAAAAATACAGATGTCCGGTATAAGGGTAGCCCACATAAGGATGAATGGTGGTCATGGTGTGATGCACTATTTATGGCACCACCTTCATTTGTACAAATGTGGAAAGTGACGGGTGAGACTAAATATTTGGACTATATGAGCACACAATGGTGGAAGACGTCTGAGTATTTATACTCTAAAGAAGATTCACTTTACTTCAGAGATGATCGTTATTTTGATAGGCGAAGTGATAACGGAACTAAGATTTTTTGGTCTAGAGGGAATGGTTGGGTACTAGCTGGGTTGTCTAGGATACTTTCTAAGTTGCCAGCTGACTTTCCATCGAGAGGGAAATTCGAACAGCAGTATCAAGAGATGGCGACTAAACTTCTATCACTACAGGATGAAGATGGTATGTGGCGAGTAAGCTTGATTGATCCTGAATACTTAGATATGGGAGAGTCTAGCGGTAGTGCGTTTTATACATATGGCTTGGCATGGGGGATCAACAACGGACTCATTGATAAAAAGTATCAACCTGCGGTGGAAAAGGCGTGGAAAGCATTATGCAATAACGTAAACAAGGAAGGGCGTTTGGGCTATGTGCAGCAAGTAGCAGGAGATCCATACCCATTCAAGGCAGAAGAATCTCATGTTTATGCGACTGGCGCCTTTTTATTGGCAGGCAAAGAAATATACAAAATGCAGGACTCGAAGTAGGAAAGATCAATGCAGCATGAAACCGATACTGTCATCAGAATTCAATTACAGCTCCACCTGTCCAAGTAAAAACAGACATTAAGAGCTATTTGAGAGGCTTTAATTTGGAAAAAGGGTAAAATTTAATGAATAGAATACTTTTATTTTTTCTTTTTTCCCTGATTTTAAAGTGTATTTCATTTGGGCAGAATCCTATCATCCCCAATCAAGGAGCCAATGATCCACATATTCGAATCATTGATGGAAAGGCTTATCTATCTGCTTCACATGACAAGTCTATTAAGAATAGTAAGTTTGTCATGGAAGATTGGTGGCTTTGGTCTTCCGATGATCTGGTAAACTGGGAGCTAGAATCGGTACTAAAACCTGAGGATACTTATATTGGCAAATCATTCTCCTCCTGTTGGGCAACAGATATCGCCAAGCGAAACGGCAAATATTACTGGTATTTTTCAGAGGGTAATCAGCAGTCTGGTGTAGTTGTCTCGGATTCACCTCAAGGCCCATGGACTGATCCATTGGGTAAACCATTGCTTACGGAGGAGATGACCCCAACAGATGAATATGATATGGGATTGATTCAGGATGAAGCTGGTGAATACTATATCATTTTTGGAGTATGGGACTATTACATTGCGAAGCTGAATAAGGATATGATCTCATTGGCTGAAGCGCCTAAGAAAATTGAGATTAGCAATCCTAGAGGGCCGTACAATCAGGACGGCACCAATACCAAAAGGCCAACAGATGATAAGCCATTTATGCACAGCCGAGACGGTAAATATTACCTTTCTTGGGGTTGCTTCTATGCCATTTCAGATAATGTCTATGGCCCATTTGAGTATGTTGGCTCTGTGATGGATAGTACTAGTTTTATTGATGGTTTGGAAAGCCCGACATGGCCAAATGGTTTTCTGCAAGGACGACATGGCTCGTTTTTCGAATGGCATAACCAGAGCTACTTTGCTTATTGTGACATCAGTCAAACTGGCAATAGATATTTTCGAGATACATTCATCAGCTACATTCATTATAAAGAAAATGGGGAAATTGCTCCCATAAGGGTGGATCTGATCGGAGTAGGAAATTATGAAGCAGGCAAAGGAAGAATAGAGGCTGAGGATTACTTTGAAGCTTCAGGAGTCGTGAAAAAAGAAAATGAGAATGGAGGATTTTCAATAAGGGACATTGATGATGGAGATTATCTCATCTTTCCAAACATTAATGGCTTACAGAAATATTCGGAAATCACGATGTACTTACGAGCCAATGCCAAAGGAAAAATCGAGCTAAGGGAAGGTGACCGAGAAGGTAAATTACTAGGTACTGTAAAAGTCAAAAAAGGAAAGGTAAAGGCGAAAGCAACATTTCAAACAACCACCGATAATTTGTGTCTGCTTTTCAAAGGGAGCAAAGATGACTACATGGAATTGGATAGCTTCCAGTTTGATAAATAGGTATCTGGTAATTGAGTCGTAAAAATGTAATTACCAATAAGAAGTGTCCACCTATAAGGATGTTTTTGGTACTTTAAGTTATAATTTTTAATCTGTAAGCTTAAACAACCTAGTCATTCTCCAACCTTCCTGATACTATTTAGGCTAGATTTGATGTTAATCCATTCATATAGGAAGAGGGAAACATTAAACTACAACTTTCTCAATTTTCAGCAGAAAGCGATCAATAGAGCGTTTACTCCAACTAAGATAAGTTTTCATAAACGCGTTTAGGCTAATTTTTTCGACTGGGATACCAATCGCTTCAGCTTAAATCATGGCGATAAAATCCTTTTGGGTCAAACTTCAGGATAATATTGAAAACTAGGGTTGTATGACTTAATGTGATTAGAGCGAATAGAGCGCTTTTTTAGCTGCTTGAACACATTCTCTTCTTAGTCTGGACGATATCACCTGTTTTCTAGACAATTATGTGAGGGCATAATTCTTTATTTGTTCTTACCAAAATGCCAATTTAATAACCGTATCAATATGATTATAGTAATAATGTGATCGTGGATAAAATGAAAATTGTAAGACTTGTAAATAAACTGGTATACCGAATGCAAAAATTGAACATTGAAAGATTCAATTCTGTCGCCACCAAATCAAAAATAGGCTATTTGTTAATAGTGTTTTTATTTCCTTTTTTAGTTTCTGCTCAAAGTGGTTCTGAGCAAATTAGAGTTGAAGGAAAGGTGCTTGATAAGGAAACTGGTGAGGGGCTATTTGGAGCGACCATACAGATTAAAGGTGGGTACGATGGTATGCTTGCTGATTATGACGGTAATTTCAGCTTACTAGTTCCTGGAGAGGAATCAATACTTGTTGTTGGTTTCGTTGGTTATACTTCTCAAGAAGTTCTCGTTGGAGATAAACGAGACTTTGTAATTAAGCTTGAAACGAATTTAGAAACACTTGATGAAGTAGTTATTACTGGGCAGGCAGCAGGCCAAATAGAAGCCCAGAAAAAACAAATCAACTCGAACACGCTGGTCAATGTCGTATCAGCGAATAGAATTCAAGAAAATCCTGATGCCAATGCCGTAGAAGCTATTGGTAGGTTACCAGGAATATCTGTCAACCGAAGTGGGGGTGAAGGAAACCAATTAGCGGTTAGAGGTTTGTCTCCTGGTTATACCAACGTGACCGTAGATGGTGTCAACGTAGCAGGAGGACAAGGCATACTGAGTAGTATTTCACAATTTGCCATTTCTGGAGCTGAAGTTTTCAAGGCCATTACGGCAGATATGGAGGGTACGGCAGTGGCTGGAGCTATCAATTTAAGCAGTTCTAGAATCCGCAAGGGATTCCATGCTAATGCTCTGGTACAAGGGGGCTACAACACAAAATCTCAAGCAACTAATATTTATAAATACGTTGGTCAGGTAAGCAATCGCTTCTTCGATAATAAGCTTGGCTTATCCTTTACAGGGGTAGCAGAACAATCCAACAGAAGTTCTGAAATTCTGGGTGTTGGTTATTACAACTTTGGCAATGAAATAGATAAACTATTGCCAAGTAGTGTTAATTTAAGTTGGAATGAACGTGTCAATACGAGGCGATCATTGAACTTGACCTTGGATTATGATTTAGGAGATTTTACCAGACTAAAGTTCAATGGTATCTATGCATGGGCAAATTTTTCAGAGCGTGTGCAATCAAGATCAATTAGTGGCTTATCGGCAGGATCTGCATCAGAAAATAGAAATTTCACATTAGATCCGATTGATGAAAAGAAAAACTTGCATTTAGCATTTCGTGGAGAGACGACTGTTCCTGGATTGAATAAACTGCAAGTAAATTATGGAGCAACCTATTCTACCAGAACCAGCGAAAGCTTGAACAGAAGAAATTGGGGCTTCACCAGTGTCATACCTGATAGTAATACCCAATTCCTGGAAGATCTTGCAGATACTGCTGTAAACAGAACTATTGATCCTAGGAAAATAATATCCAGATTTGATGAGGGGACGAATCTCGGTCCACAGGACTATAGAAAGAGTGGTTTTGGTATACGCGAAAGCATAAGTGATAGAGAGGAGGTTTCCGCCAATATCGATTTGAAGTTGCCTATTAACCTAGGTTTCGCAGAGGGGTATGTGAAGGCAGGCGGGCGTTATCGGTTAACCAAACAAACGAGCGATCAAATCAGTGGGAGTATGAACATGAGTAGGCAAAATTACCAATACTGGTATGATAAATTTCCTGAATTAGTGGTTCACCCCTCGCAAGACGGAGGAGATTATAACCATACCTTAGAGGGCTTTGAAGATGGACAATCTCCAGTTGACCTACTAGGGCAACAATACAGTCTGGAGAAATTGGAAGAAACCAGTCGCTGGTGGGAGAGTTGGTCTGATTCAGTGTATGCACTCGGACCTGCCAAAATTGAAGAGCTAACAGGTGGAGTGTTCCAACGTCTTAGCTACGTGCAAAACGTACGAAATTCATTTTACAATAACACGGATGTTACCGAAGAGTACTATGCGGGCTACATCATGACCGAATTGAATTTCGGTAAGAAATTTATGTTTTTACCTGGAGTCCGCTATGAGCGCACTGACGCTGACTTGAATGGGCTTGTCGCAGCAGAACCATTTGCTACAGCTTTGCCATACTATAATGAAACTGTTCTTGGAACTGATTCCAGTGCCAACCGAACGGATAACTTTTTCCTACCAATGATACACGCAAGGATCAAACCAACTGATTGGTTCTACGTCCATCTATCCTATACACATTCTATCAACAGACCAAGTTTCGGTCAAATTACTCCAAACGTTTATGCCGATCAACAAGATACGCCTGGAACATTTGAGACCAGGAATCCTAATTTGAAAACAGAGTTATGGAAAAGCTTCGATGCTCAGATGACCTTCCATGCCAATAAGGTAGGGTTGTTTTCTGTCAATGGATTTTATAAAACGGTAGAAGATAAGATTTGGACGAGAAGTTATCCCAGAGTATCCTCGGATCCTGTAATTGAGCCCTGGTTTCAAGCAGGTGATGGCGTAGATGTGACACTAGTTGAAAACCATCCATACGATATATATTTGACCGGTGCAGAACTAGAATGGCAAACTGCATTTTATTATTTACCAAAGCCTTTCAATTTTTTCACATTGAATGTGAACTATACCTATACGCAATCTCAGACGGTGTATAATAGATCATATACTGAGCAAGTGACAGTAACAGTAGAGGGAGAGAGACCATTTGCTCAAACTGTACGGATCGACGAGGTTTTGGAAGACAGAATGGTAGATCAACCTAGACATATAGGAAATGTGTCACTTGGTTTTGAAAATTCTGGTTTCAATGTATGGCTTTCTTACCAATATAATGGAGACAATATCACGAGTATCAATCAAAATAATCCGTTGCGTGACGTTATAGTAAGAGACTTTTCAAGATTGGATTTACAAATTCAATACAAGTTCCCTTTCAAGCGTCTTCCGGGGACACTTCAATTCCTTGGAAACTTTGGTAACCTGACCAACTTCGTTGAGGGTCAATCTTTTCGGGGAGATCCAAGACCTACAAATGAGGTTAGTTATGGAACCAACGCAGAACTTGGTTTACGATATAGATTTTAAATCAATCAGATAATTACTTTTTAACAATAAATTAAATAAACCTAAAACGAATATGAAGATGAAACACTACTTAATATTACTTTCAATGTTGATGACCTGTCAGTTATCAATTGGACAAGATAGAGACACCCTAGTGGTGGAGTCAGGAATAGGAACGCTAGATGCGGCCATCACCGCAAATGGGGATGGGGTTATTTATAAATTATCAGCAAATGGTATATACACTACCAATAATATATTACTTATTGAGGGTGATATCCATATTGTAGGGGATGCTATGAATATTCACTTTCCAGAGGATCCTTCTGTCTTTGCACCGACTCTTCAGGTAGGAACCGATGCTGGTGGTGCTACGTTAGCCAGACTTTTTACTATAAGCGGAAATTTGACGCTCAAAAATATCTACCTGATGAATGCAAATTCTGAAGGGCAGTTAGGACCAAGAATTTCGGTCATCAATTCTGACGGATCAGTGGTTACAGTAGATAACTGCGTGATAGATCCAGTTGGTAGCGGCAATTTTCAATTTCAATACGGAAACACAACAAAGGATTGCGAGTTGTACATGACCAATAGCATATGGCTGAGAGCAGGAAATATGAACGCCCAAGGAGGAGGTAATTTTATTCGCCTACCTAGAGATGAGCCACTCAAAAGATTATGGATAGAGAACAATACATTTATAGATTTTGGTCCTGTTTTTATTCTTGGCTGGAGGGGTAATTTCAACCACGGCTTTATATACATGAATCACAATACGATCATCAGACAAAGAGCAGAATTGGTCGGAACCATTCGTAACGACTCGACATATGTAACAAACAATCTGTTTTTTGATAGCAGTACAATTCCATTACAATTGGGACAAGTTGGACCACAGGAAGATCCAAATTATCCTCTAAGATCCATTGTAATGGCTGATACTTTAACTTCAGCTAACGCTTTGACTGATATCAACTTTTTTGCCAATAATTCATCGCATAAAATGCCAGCATGGTACGACGTGTTGGGCAAATGGAATGACACATTAAAAGTGATAGGATTTGAGCCTGCTTTTTTTCAACCATTTTTCTGGGATGAAACAGTACCTGAAGCGTATTGGACAGGCAACTTCCAGGGAGAAAGTGCAGAAGATCCTAACCCTGCATTCTCTTTAGAATTTGCTAAAGCTAAATCTAAGGAATCGCTCATATTCAATACGCCAGAGTTCCCGAATTTCAAATACAGTGCAATGACCTACGATATTGATCCTCAATGGTCTGATGACCGTATCTACACAAAGTCTGCAGAGTATGCAGAGTGGGCATTTATTACTTTCCTAAGAGATGGTTTGAAATATCCAAATCCTGATAAATTAACAGAGCCTGCTGATCTTCCTCAGTATTTTTGGGACCTTGATGGAAATGTAGGTCAAAACAATGCTTGGCCTGTATTTAATGGTGTGTATAATAACGAAGACTTGCTTAGTGGTTCATTAGAAATTAACGTGCCTTTGGGAGATCTAAACTGGTTCCCAGCGGCTAAAACAGCTTGGGAAGCTAACAAGGACGCTGTAACCGATCATATTCTTGGACTCAATACCAACCAAATAGATGTTGGCTTTGCGGGAGTAGGTGCTGCTGATACAGATGAAGATGGTATCCCTGACTCGCAGGATAATTGTCCAAATGTACCAAATCCAGGTCAAGAGGATGAAGACGGAGATGGCGTAGGTGATGTGTGTTTTGCTCTTTCTATTGATTTTAACAACTCGTTGGTTCTTTATCCTAATCCAGCAATCAATACCGTGACCATTAGCGGTTATGAAGGAATAAGTCAGGTTAGAGTCTTTGCTATGAATGGTCAGGAAGTGATGAAATCGAAAGAGGCGACTTTCAATGTAGCTAAACTTAAGTCAGGTTTGTATCTCGTTGAGGTTTTGACAAATGAAGGAGTATTCACGACAAGAATGCGAAAAGAATAATTACCTGAATCCAATTTGGACTTCAGACTAATACGTGCCTGTAGGTGGTAGATTGTTAGAAGCTATTTGTTAAGTCAATAACAGCAAATAGCCACTAATGAGATTTAACTACCTCAAAGGGCACAAAGATAACTAAGGTAGCAGGATTAAGGCCCTGCAATAGAGCGACCTCCAGGAGGTCGCTTTTTTTTTGAATTGACCCTTGAACACGCTGGCTCAAGCAAGAGATTCCTCGCTGCGAAGTACGCTCATTATCGTAGGTAAGCAGTCTGTCAGATTGCCACATCTCAACTTAGCTGATACAGGTAGGCTAGTTGAAATCTATTTGAATAGATCTATTGATATTCTTGAAAAGGACACTTAGGCCATGGGTCGATCTGCAGATCCATTTTTTTCTCAGCTTGACAACTGACTACTCATTTGCAGGTATTTAGATTTCCGAGATAGAGAAGCGCAGTTTAATCGCAGGGCGATAGCCCAATAGGTCTAATTCCCCGATGCTCTGCGTAGGAAGCTAGGGTCAAGGGTTCTACCCTTGGGTTTAATACCATTTATTGGTCTATTTTGCTAAGTCACAATCTCTTTAGACTTTATCATCAAACGTTGAGATATTGATTAAGATGAAGTGATACAAGGCATTTAGTTGCTTCGACACTGAGTTATTCAAACTCTAGCCTTCGGTGAGTCTATGAGCTTCTTAATAGGCGTCAGGTGTATTGCGAAAACTGAATAGGGGCATCATTGTGTTTTCATTTGTATCTATAAAAACGTCTAACGTTAATTAAGCGATATCAACGATGGATTGTGTAATAGTACATTTTAAAAGTGAGGCAACATGTTACTTTTTTAGGTGAATCCACCCTTGGAAAAAATCCCATTAAAATGTAAAGATTTAAACCTCATCCTGTAGTTTGATGACATTCGGTCAAGGCTTACATCGTCTGATCATTCAGGTTTAAAACTGAGCTTTGGTATCAATGTAAATTAAAGCCTGAAACTAACTGGGATGAGTATTTTGAGTGAAGGCAAAAAAAATAAGGTCTGGGAGTAATCAAACCCAGACCTCAGTTGCTTATGTCTTAGACACTTTCTTTTTGATTCAAAACAAACTCCCAACATGTAGTTGGGAGCAATGTCAACAAGACCTCTATTCAGTGATGATCTTTTTGTAGTACGCTTTCTTTTCAGTTTCCTTGATCACTAGAATATACTGACCCCTTTCTAGGTGAGTGATATCCATTTGAAACTTTTTAGCGTCTATTTCTATGGTTTCTACCTTTGATCCATCGATACTGAATAATGTAATGATTGTTCCCTTTGGAGCACCTTCTATGAAAATGTGGTCATCAGATGGGTTAGGATAAATTTTCACACCATAAGTATCATCTAAAGCAGACAAAACCTCTGATTCCATAAACTCAGCGACTATACTCATGTTCTTATCTATCATGATGGTCAATGGATTTTCTGAACCTGAGGCATCACCACTCCACTCTACAAAATCATAACCTTCATCAGGAATAGCTGTCAATGTTACTTCACTGTCTATTGGAAATTCGGACTGGTCAGACTCTGGGTCAAGTAAGATTGTACCATTCTCGGAAGTAATGTCGATCGAATATGTCTTCAATGCAAACGATGCAACTACATTGATTTCTTTATCCACCATGATGGTTATTGGATTTTCCGAGCCTGATGCATCACCACTCCACTCTACAAACTCATAACCTGTATCAGGAATGGCTGTCAATGTTACTTCACTATCTACTGGGAATTCAGATTGGTCTGGGTCAAAAGAGACCGTGCCATTCTCGGCAGTAAACTGGATCGCGTAGCTTTTGATTTCCCATTGAGCAAAAACTTCGGTATCCTCTGTTACTACGGTATTGGAATCGAAAACTTCTCCGGTACTGGTAACCCACTGGACAAAAACTTCACCTTCTTTTGATGGGTCAGGGGGTAATTGAACTGTGCCATCAGGATCGACATAAGCAGAGGTTGTTTCTGATCCATCATTGAAGGTTACCATAATTGCACTATGAGTGAAGGCTAATTCAAATTTCTCCAGATTAAACCCAAAACTTACCATGGTAAACCTTAAAACATGGTTGCCTTCGGTTAACATTATATTTCCCATCAGGTCGGTCAGATATTCAACATTAGTGGGACTGTCCCTACCAGTGAAGGTATCAATAAGCACTGTGTCTTCATCCGGGAGTGAAACCCTCATCTGATTAAATTCGCCATCACGTGGTTTATTATGCGTAACATTGAGATCATAAAAACCTGTTTTGGTCACATTAATCGTGTACTCTAAATATTCGGGGGAGTCATCACCTGCGCCTTGAATATATACCACCTTGGAGCCATCGGAATTCATATCTACCTTGTCATCACCACGATAGGTATACTTTGAAAGGTCTTGTTCAGATCTATCATAATAAGCAACGTTTATGCCGCCTTTATCATAATCAACGAATGGAATGGTCCCCGGTATTGGATGCGGTTGAGAGTCGCTGGTGTAGGGTTCTTGACCGGGTGAAGTTAAGATGTCTAGGGTTTTTTCTATGGTATTTCCCTCTGCATTAGCTGCTACGAGCTTTAACGTATTGATAGAATCGGTAAGTAAAAGCAATGGGTGATCCGACCAAGTGTAAGGAGACTCGGTCAAAGTACTGACCAATTCATCATTGACATATAGGGATAAAATGTTGTAAGGCTCGTTTGTAGTTGCTCGAACGGTGAAGTTAGACATTCTAGGAATCATGTCATTATTGGCCAAGTTTAAGAATCCAACTGTTGGTATGTCGTCGACCAGATCGTATACCAATAGGTCTGTGGGATTTGCATCTCTTGCCGGACCTTCTGTGTCTTCCATTAAATAATAATAGAGATGACCTTCATTGATTCTTGCTATCCCAAACATATAGTCTTTTCCGCCATTTTGTCTGTAGACTTCCACCCAGTCATTCGTTCCTCCATTTGCCTTGTAGATGACAGGTTTCGAATTTTCCAGTCCTACGAGATACATATTATTGCCGAGTCCTATCAGGTCACCACCTGGAAATTCAGTTGTAGTAGTAAATTCCGAATCACCAGCTTTCTTGAAGGTATGCACATTGGTTGAATTCACTCTATTAATAAAATGGATATCTTCTCTGTCGTTGACCGACCATTCAGCATCGGTACTGATTCTGACTTGATTAACCCCCGTTTGGGATACTTCATCACCGGGCTCACTTATTTTTATAATGTCTGGGTTCCTGAGTGGTAAATCAAAGGGCTCGTCAAAGGCATTAAACCATTCTGATTTTCCTGTTGGATCATTTGAATAGGCGTAATGGAAACCATTGTTATAAATAAACTTATCATCATAGTTATTATATCTGGTCGCAAAACCGATGCGCATTTTTCCTGCTTGATATTTAATATTACCATACAAGCCCCAATCGTAATCAATTAAATAATAGCTGGATGCGTCCATCACGTTGAAATCAGTCCAACTTGACCAACCTTCACTCGGGTTATACTTAGCGAACATAAATTTTCCATTGCTATTTCCACCTCGGCGCATTTTTACCATCAATTCACCATCCAGATTTGTGAAAAAATCCGGATAGGTAAGTCCTGTGTAGTCTTCCCCTTGCTTTAAGAACAATTGTTTAGGGTAAAAAAGACTTTTGTTAAATTCAGCGTCACTTACAGTCAGCGCGCCAGGTACAGAATATTGATATCTGAAATAATCGTTGGCCAAGCTACCATTGGAAGGTCTTGATGCAGAATAGGCATGCATGTCGTACAACAAATGGATAGTGCTGTCTAAAGGAGAAATACCTACAGCTATGGTATTGTGTGATTCTCCTAAATTGGGATTATTTTGAAATCCAGTATGTCTATGATCAAATTGGATAGTCGCAACAGAACCCGTTTCTGTGTTGTAACGGGATAACATCACATGGCGATCTTCTTCACCTCCACGATACCATGTTAGAAATACATATTTTCCAAAAAAATCAATGCAATCACCATGAGGAGATATATGTGGACCAAACGCAAAATCGTATCCAGGCTGATCCTGATAACTTTCACGACCTGTTGATACTTGACTTCCATTAAAATATAATACTGAATCAGAAATTTGTGTTTGGCTGATTAATCTTACATCAGAAGAATCTAGTTTCGCTTGAGGCGGGGTTTGCTGTGATATAGCAGACAGCATAGATAAAATAAACACATTGCTAATTATTAATTTTAATATCTTCATAACCTTATAATAATGTTTGTATCAAATTTAATTGATGATAGACCATACCCATCAGTATCAATATAAGGTTGGACGATATCACCTGTATTCTAGACAATTATCCATTTTTCAGACGCTCTTTTGATTTTTATGGGGATTATTCACGCGCTAAATGACCCTTCGTTAGAAAAAAACCAAGTTCTTCAAAAAAAATCTGAACTCTGAATCCTTAAAAAGGTGTTAGTTTACTTTCGCTAATTTTAAAGGTGGATTATGATTTTTAGTGCTGACGCGAGCATGATAAATGCTACCTTCGGGTGACTAGTTATCATACCCTGATACCATAATTTTGCTTTTAGGTAACACCGGATTTATAATTTATAATAAATAATAAATTTTCATTGCTTCATGAGTTCCAACAACCAGTTACATATTGTAGTGAAATATTGCCTTGGAATGCTTTTGTTATTTCAAATTGTATCTACCAAGGCTCAAAACCAGTTTAATTATTTTCGGCATATATCTACTGCTGAAGGGTTTTCATTGAACTCTGTCAATTCAATAGGTCAAGATGAAAATGGTCTGATTTGGTTTGGAACCAGAAATGGTTTGTTGAGATACGATGGTATTAATTTAAAGGTTGTTCGGAGGGAAAAGTATCCTTTGGAGCAACTAGGAGCCAATGATATCTATGTGATTTCAGTAGATAGTACAAAGGGTGTCTGGATAGGATCTAAATACGGACTAAGCTTACATGATGACAAAACTGATACTTCAAAGTATTTAAGAAGAGTTTCTCGAAGAGTTTTTGATATTTTAAGAACCAATTCAAATGATGTATGGCTCGCTACAGCTCAGGGAATCGAGCTTTTGCAGACGTATGAGGATACTATTATTGTTGACCAATTTCCTTTGGGCAAAGACCTAAAGGAGAAGCTGGGTATGGTTTTGAGCTTGCATGCTTCGACAAGGGATAAGAGTATCTGGGCAGGAACAAATAATGGCATTTGGAATTTAACCAAGCAACAAAATGGCCAGTACGAAACTGAGCATTTTAATTTAAGTAGTTCTGATGAAAATTATCGGGTGAATGCAATCATCGAAGATCATTCAGGCAATCTTTGGGTAGGAACAGATCACGGACTTTTCCTTAAAAAAAATGGTGACGCTTCCTTTGCATCATTTAAATCAATCAGCAATGATTTGCTTACTAACGATCTTGTAAGATGCCTTACTGTTGATACCCAGAATAGATTATGGGTAGGAACTTACGATGGTTTGAATATTATCGATAACCTTACCATTACACATAAAATACGTCACGATCCTCAAAATCCAGATGGTATTACAGATAATAATATTCGCTCGTTATTTTCCGATGAAAATGGTGGGGTTTGGATAGGCACCTACTTTGGAGGAGTCAATTATTGGAGTGGTAAGTTAATGAGCTTTAGTAAAATTGACGAACGTAGTGGTACACAGTTGGGCTACAATGTGGTCAATAAGATTATACAGGATGAAGATTCTAGAATATACTTTGGTACTGAAGGTAGTGGAATTAATGTCTACGACCCTGCAAGCAATAAGTTTACAAAGATTGATGCTCCGTTCTTTGATCCGGATTTAGGAGCGTTGAAAGTAAAGGAGTTATTCTATGAAGGTAATGGGCGATTTTGGATAGGTACTTTTGAACAAGGGCTATTGCATTATGATGGTAATTCAGGTCAATTAAAGGGTTATACGAACAAAAGTTTTGATGCCAATTCTTTATCTTCTGATCGGGTAATTTCGATTGATCAGGCCCCAGACGGGAATTTATGGATAGGAACACTAAATACAGGGCTTGATCTGTTTGATCCCAAGAAAGAACAGTTTACACATTTCGGAGCGTCGGATAAGAACCCAGCAATAACCTATAATAATGTTCGCTCATTGCTTGTCACTGAAGCGGGTGATCTCTACGTGGGAACGGGCTCTGGACTTTCCTTTTTACCAGCCGATGCTTACAAGAATCGTACATTCAATTTTCAATTTTTTACAAAAACTGATGGAACTTCAGACAACCTGACCATCCTAGATATAATTGAGGATCGACATAGTAAGATTTGGATAGCTACATTGCATTCGGGGCTTTATTACCTAAGAGAAGGTAAATTAGAGTCAGTCGAACTAGCAGGAATTTCTAGTGTATTTGCGATAGTAGAAGCAAAGGAAGGGGTTCTCTGGTTGAGTACAGAAGAGGGCGTGGTTAAATATGATCCTTCGAATAAAGAACAACAGATTTTTAATAGGAAAGATGGTGTCTATCCGAATGAATTTAATCGTGGAGCAAAGCTACGTTCTGACAATGGAGAGATTTATTTTGGAGGCGCTTCCGGGGTAACTGTTTTTCATCCTAATTCATTCGGAGTACGGAATGATCATGCTCCTAAAGTAGTAATAACTAGTTTTGAACTATCTGGTGAACCATTGACACCTAATGATTCCAGTGGCATTTTAACTAAATCAATAGAGTACACTAGGGAGTTGACATTGGATTATGATCAGAATATCTTTTCGATCTACTATGCAATGCCCAATTATATCAATCCAGGAAAAAATGTTTATTCCTACCGCTTAGTAGGCTTGAATGATTCATGGATAAAAACAACCAATCCTTTCGTATCCTTCACCATTCAGCGAGGTGGGTCATACGTTTTTGAAGTAAAAGGGATCAATAGCGATGGTGTGGAGACAGAGGAAATTACAAGCTTGGAAATTAATGTTAATGATCCACTATGGCTTACAAATTGGGCTTATCTACTTTACTTTTTGATAGTGCTTAGTATAACTGCCGTATTAATCTACTTCTCCAAGTCAAGATTACAACTTCAGCATCAATTGGATTTGGAAACACGTGAGTTTATACAACAGCAAGAGTTAAACCAGCAAAAATTGCAGTTTTTTACCAATATTTCTCATGAGTTCCGGACACCTCTAACGTTGATTTCTGGTCCTTTGGAAAAACTCATTGAAGATTATACAGGACCTAGAAAGTTTTTCCGACAGCTTCTAGTTATCAAAAAAAGTACCGATCAGCTATTTAAGCTTATTAACGAATTGATGGATTTCAGAAAGCTTGAAAACAAGCAGATGAAGTTGCAGGCTGCAGAAGGTAATATTGTCAAGTTTGCCAAGGAAGTGTTTTTGTCATTTGATCAACAAGCTAAGATCAATAAAACTGCCTATACTTTTCATTCAGAACATGCAGAGTTACGAGTCTATTATGATCGTGACAAGTTAGAAAAAGTGCTTTATAATCTAATATCCAATGCTTTTAAATACACTCCAGCGCATGGAGAAATATCGGTTCATTTATCCCAAATTAATGGAATTGTTAAAGTCATTGTTACTGATAATGGAGAGGGTATTTCCAAGGATCACGCGGAGAGGATATTTGATCGGTATTATGAGATCCCTAAGAAAAAATTAGCCGGGAAATACAAACAAGGTTCGGGCATAGGTCTCGCCATTGCTAAGAATCTAATGGACCTCCACAAAGGGGAACTATCAGTTTCAAGTGAAGAAGGAAAGGGTAGTAGCTTTATCATGACTTTTAGGCAAGGAAGAGAACATCTCGATGATACCGATATTATAAGTGAGTTCAGAGATAGCGAAGATGTAGCTCAGTATATTCCCCCGTCATCAGAGGAAAATAACCCACTAGATGACTTGGAATTACAATCCGATGTGCAGGACGAAGAGCAACCAAAAATATTGGTGGTTGAAGACAACCATGACATTTCACGTTTTATGCACAGCATATTAAAACCTTATTATCACGTTTTAATATCCGAAAATGGTTCCGATGGGTTTCAAAAAGCACTGGCCGAACAACCCGACCTCATTATTAGTGATGTAATGATGCCAGTAATGAATGGTATTGATTTTTGTGCGAAAATTAAGACAGATATACGGACAAGCCACATCCCATTTATATTATTAACCGCTCGTACATCTTTAGTATTTAAATACGATGGTTTGGAGTCTGGTGCAGATGATTATTTAAATAAACCCTTTCAAATCAAAGAATTGTTGTTGAAATGTAAGAATCAAATACATACGCAGCAAAATTTGAAAAAGAAGTTTTCTGAGACCGGCAAATTCAAGGATAATGAACCAAGTGTTAACTCCATGGATGAGGTGATGATGAATAAAGCCGTGCAACTGATCCGTGAGAATGTCGGCAATGAATTCCTGAATATACAGTTTCTATGTGACCAGCTAGGTATCAGCAGGTCACTCTTATTTGTCAAGTTCAAGGCATGGATTAATCAGACACCAAATGATTATATATTGGCTTATAGAATGAAACATGCTGCCTCTCTCATCGAACAAAATCGTGTCAATATTGCGGAGGTTGGTTATGCGGTTGGATTCAAGAGTGCCAATTACTTCGCGAAAGCCTTCAAAAAATATTATGGCTTGAGCCCAAAGGCTTATTATGAAAAGTTTAAGGACAATCTCGGAACGGAATAAGACATGTTTGAATATAATATGATTGTTGTTGGGAGGGCTAGTCATCTACTTGTAAAGCATTTCTTTCGTGACTTCATTTAAAAATTACAAGCTCAGGATACAATTCAATTCCTGAGCTATTATTAACTTGACGGTAATAAAGCTATAGAATATAGGTAATTTTGTTTATTTTTGCGTTATGAACAAAACAGACTTTAGGACACTTTCATCTGAGGAAAGGCTTGCGAGCAGGA
>JAVJRN010000048.1:0-7525 GCA_040218415.1 Cyclobacteriaceae bacterium | reverse complement strand
TCAAAGGAGGGTCGCGCCAAAAGAAGATTGATTTGGTAAATTCAACGAATCCCAAATGGGAAGATTTATTCGAACAGATCAAAAATTGGTGAAATTTATAAGGAACGTAAGTAGGTACCTTGTTTAAGATTGCTTCGTCGTACCTCCACGCAAAGACGGCAAAAGGAACGTCTTCGCGAGGCACGAAGCGATCTTAAATGTTCACCGTGGACTCACATACTTTCTTCCGGTTCGCCGTTACGGTAAAGGCAGAAAGTATGAGCTATCCGGCCTTTAGAACATAAAAGGAATAAATATGGAACCCAAAATTAAACTCCCTGTTTGAGTGTAGCGACCGTGTCGCCGACGGTCCACCGCTGCGGTGCGATTTGGAATTCATGGTAGGAACGATCTGAATTTCAGAAATTTATACACAGTCCTGGGAGGAACCGCTTGATTTCTTTGCCACTCCGATCTTGTCACCCGTGGACTCTAATAAGTCGGATATTACATCTGCGTGAAAGAAAAATAAGCTAGAACTCATTTTACGTGTTATTTTAGAAAATTGAAAAAGGCGGCTGCATCTATATTTTGGCGAGTAAAACTCATTCGACCCTTTATGTAGGCGTGCATCTGACTTGTATACTCGGTTGATTGAGCATCGATCTAAACATCATTCCAATAGTTTCACGGCCAGGTATAATGTGAGCAAATTGGTGTATTTGGAAAAGTTTCATTCCATAGTCGAGGCAATCTCACGAGAAAAACAAATCAAAGGAGGGTCGCGCCAAAAGAAGTTTGATTTGGTAAATTCAACGAATCCCAAATGGGAAGATTTATTTGAACAGATCAAAAATTGGTGAAATTTATTAGGAAAGTTAGTAGGTTCCATGTTTAAGATTGCTTCGTCGTACCTCCTCGCAAAGACGGTAAAAGGAACGTCTTCGCCAGATATAAAGCGATCTTAAATATCGAAAGGTAGAATGAGATTGATTCAGTCTAGCCATCTTCCCAAAGACGGAAAAACGATCGTCTTCGCGAGGCACGAAGCGATCTTAAAAATCAAAAGATGAAATGAGTTTGAGTCAATCAGGCACAATTCCTAAAGACCGAAAGTAAAAAGATTACTTCGTAGTACCTCCTCGTAAGTACGGAAAAATGAACGTGTTCGCCAGGCACGAAGCGATCTTAAACATCGAAAGGTGGAATGAACTTGAGTCAGTCAGACACAATTCCCAAAGACGGAAAGCAGAAAGATTACTTCGTCGTACCTCCTAGTCGGAAAAACGAACGTCATCGCGAGGTACGAAGCGATCTTAAACATCGAAAGGTGGACCTCTACTAGGTGTAGCTTGTACCTACAGCTACCTATTCTTTTGGCGTTCATAGCCAGTGTTTGAGCAAAGTGACCGGGTCGCCGATGATCCGCCGCTGGGTTGCTATTTGGAAATCATTGCAGAAACAATCTGAATTTCAAAAATTTATACTAAGTCCTAGCGGGGAACCGCTTGATTTCTTCACCACTCCGAACTTGTCCACCGTGAACTCTAATAAGTCGGATGTAACATCTGTGTGAAAGGAAAATAAGCTAGAACGCATTTTACTTGCTATTTTTAGAAAATGGAAAAAGGCGGCTGCATCTATATTTTGGCGAGTAAAACTCATTCGACCCTTTATGTAGGCGTCACATCTGACTTGTATACTCGGTTGATTGAGCATCGATCTAAACATCATCCCACCAGTTTCACGGCCAGGTATAATGTGAGCAAATTGGTATATTTCGAAAAGTTTCATTCCATAGTCGAGGCAATCTCACGAGAGAAACAAATCAAAGGAGGGTCGCGCCAAAAGAAGATTGATTTGGTAAATTCAACGAATCCCAAATGGGAAGATTTATTCGAACAGATCAAAATTTGGTGAAATTTATTAGGAAAGTTAGTAGGTACCTTGTTTAAGATTGCTTCGTCATACCTACTCGCAAAGACGGTAAATGGAACGTCATCGCCAGATATAAAGCGATCTTAAATATCGAAAGGTGGAATGAGATTGATTCAGTCTGTCATAATATGGGTCTGTCCGGCCTTTTAGTTTAACTTCAGGAGTTAAAAGGATAAACATTGAGGCATTGAGGCCATCAATTAAAGTGCGTTTTAGGCTTGTTAAATGAGCATCTTAAAATGGGTTAGAATCATAAATTTACAGTTTTTCGATCGGCCTTGGATAAATTTCGAAAAGAAATTCAGACCATGATAATCTGAATTGAATCCCCTGTTTGAGTCTAGCGACCGGGTCGCCGACGGTCCGCCGCTGCGGTGCGAGTTTGGAATTCATAGTAGGAACAATCTGAATTTCAGAAATTTATACACAGTCCCGGCGGGGAACCGCTTGATTTCTTTGTCCACCATGGACTCGGATACTTTCTGCCGGTCCGACGTTTCGGTCAAGGCAGAAAGTATGAGCCTGGCCGGCTTGAGGACTTAAAAGGAATAAACATGGAAGCCCAGAGTTACTTCTTATTGAGCAATTTGATAATTTCAGATGAACCTGTCATTTCCCATTTGCCTAGGGAAATAGGAATGCTTCCAATCGCATTTAATTCATCAAAAAAGTCCTTAAGCACGAAAGGCTCGTCTTGTGTTTCTTTCATTTTGGCGTATTCCATCATAACATCTTCGAGTAGATATTTACCAGTGATATAACTCGTACCATATCCCGGCTGACGCATGTACAAGTGCTGCTCGAAGATGAGCAAGTCTTTTTCCGTTTTCATCCATTCTCGGGGTGTGTATTCGGAATGAATTCCTCCTGCCTCTTCCATAGTCATTTCATTGGCATGTGCATAGAGCGATCCAAGTCCTCGGGCTGCCCGCTGTGCAATCATGATATAGACAATCTCCCTGACGCGCGGCAGATCATCGTACAATCCAGCCTGCATAAACATTTCTTCTACTGCGGTTGCCGTACCTTCATTGCGCGAGTCGAAAATGTTATAAAGTAGCGGACCTTGCCTGATAGAATTGTCCAAAGGCTCATACTTTTCCCTAGCCAACTCAAACCAATGATAGAAGTGAGAATAGAGTGGGCGAGGATCGTAATGCGCACCGATCCAGAAGAAATTGCGCGTTTCTTTTGGTATAAATTCTCCCAGATGCTCCCTTAATGCTGGCTCGAAATAGTCTTTGACCGTGACAATCTCTTGCTTGTCGAGAAACTGGATTAAACTTGTGGCCGCTTGATCAGCCAGTTGATTGTAGGCCTCCACGTCCTGTGCTTCGGGAAGTGGCGGCAATGCTCGGTTGCGGTGTTCCTCTAGCTTTAGCGAAGACCAAGCCCTAGCCAGTTCTCTTTTTAGAATAATCACTTCATCATTCCAAGTGAGCGGCACCAAGTGTACGTTTTGCTGATACCACGTATAGTTTTCTTTGCCTATTCCTGAGCTGCCCGTCTTTTTCACAGCCTCTTTTTGTAGCCATTCCGCTAAGTCGTTGGTTGATTGAATAGCTTCATTGATTGTTTTGGTCAATTTTTTATTTTTCAACACTCCTTTTTCTTCCAAAATCATGGCCAAATCCTTGCTTTGATCCGTGATATGTCTGATGCCTGTGATCCAAAGCTCTTTAGCATTTCCGGTAAGGTTAATTTTGGCTTGCTGGTTGAGTGCAGGAATAACCTTAAGATCTGCCAAAAGTCTTTCGCTTTCCTCTTTGGATAATGGGAATTCATATTGCCAAATCTCGGTAGTGGCATGGTGTGTAGGCCCTTCATGTCCCGGCACATCGCTTTGGTAAGTCCAAACGGATTTGTAGAATGCAGGGTCTCTTTGCCAAGGTTTTAAGACCCGGTGGTTGAAATCAAAGCCATTCATTTCCGCCCACACGATCATCCAATCTGCTTGCTGAGCGGTAGACCACTCCGCAGTATCCATCGCTTTTAGTTCTGCGCTTAGCGCTTTGAATTTTGGCAATCGCTGGTCAAAAGTTGCTTGTCGATAGTCGGGAGCACCATTGTATTTCGGAGGATTTTCGAAAGTTCGCCATTTGGTGTAAAACGTGGATAGGGCATCATAACTACTCGCCTGTGCGGAGACCAGCAAAGCACTGATGAGTAAAAGGGAGGAGCAAAAGGTTTTCATGTGCGTTGGATTCAGGTTTTGGGTGAAGTTACCTATTGACGAATGAGCCAACAAATATTGAAGGGGAGGATTCGGTGGTTGATAAAATCATCAAGATTCAGAGTTGATGGCATTCATTATTAGCATTAACATTTGACTTAGTTTTAGAAGCGAAAGACGATTTATTCAAGAACAGAAAAAATAGGTTTGGAGAATTTCAATGGTTTCTAGTAACCTACCTGTGACCCACAGACCCCCCCTCTGACTTAAGTTTAGCAAAGCGTAACTTAAGTCTATTATCATGGTCAGTTTGTAACTGACGTATAGTGGTATTATATTTGAAGATGCCTTCCAAATATAAGATTGATAATCATCAGGCATTGCATTTTATCACTTTTGCCACAGTTCAATGGGTAGATGCTCTATCAAGGCCTTTATATAAAGATGTAATTGTTGATTCCATGAAGTACTGTCAAAAGGAAAAGGGATTGCTTCTATATGCCTGGTGTATGATGTCTAATCATATTCATTTGATAGCACCAGCGAAAGAAGGTTATGGCTTATCAGATATTCTTCGCGATTTCAAAAAGTTCACAAGTAAGCAACTGCTGAAAGAAATAAGTGAAAATGGTTCTGAGAGCAGACGGGATTGGATGCTTTGGATATTTCGATCAGCAGGGCAGAAAAATACCAATAATAAAAATGACCAACTTTGGCAGCAAGACCATCGACCTGTTGAGTTATCTACCAATGTAATGATTGACCAAAGACTTGACTACATTCATATGAATCCGGTAAAAGAGTGTATTGTCTATGAACCTGAGCATTATGTTTATTCTAGTGCAAGGGATTATACTGGTGAGCGTGGATTGATAGAAGTTGAGTTTATATAATGATCGCAGTTACAAACTGCTAGATATAATACTTCAGTTACAAAATAAAGCCAGTGGGGGAGTTATTCGAAGAAATGAGAAACAATGTGTAATGCCAAAGAAGGTATTTAAATAAGCGTTTACAAAATAATGGGAGACCAGTCCCATTTTTCTAATGAAGGAAAATAAACCGGCTTTTTTTGATCTGTATAAAGCAAGGACCAAATCAATCAAAACGCTCTTTTCATGTCACGCTAATAAGGCGGCATAAAAAAACGGTTTTTTGCAGTTAATGTCTGGATGTACTACATTGTAAAATGTTTCAGAAAAATTATCCGGTATTAGTCGTTTATAAGCGTTTGTACTTGGGTTTATCTCTGATATACAAGTAGTTAAATAAATTGAAACTCAAAAAAACATAAGGTAAGTAAACACCATTGTGTTTACTGAATTGTTATGGGCAATTATCGAAACTGGAAATGACTGAAGATCAAATCATAGATGGGATTCCTAAAATTGTAGATAATGCAGAATCGCTATATTCTGATGCCGAACTCTTAGAAAGTAACAACCGAATTCCACGAGCATATTCTCTTTACCAACTTTCAATTGAAGAAATTGCAAAAGCATTCATACTTCTTGGTGCTGTAATATTTGAAGACCTGAATGATCCAAACACACAAAAAACGCTCAATAAAACTATTCTCGATCACAAGATAAAATCGAAAAAATCTATTGGAATAGATGTATTTCTCCATGAATTCGTAAAGTCTATAGACACTCAAAGATATGAATCACTGATTCTCGATTCATTCGATGAATTTGATCAACTAGACCATTTGAACACCAAAAAGAATCATGGCTTGTATACATCTTTCGTTGACAATGAATTTCAACCACCATCTCAACTAATTGAGCAAAATGAATTGGTCAAGCTAAGAAATAAGGCTGCCTTCCGGATTTATGTTGCTGGACGTCTTTCAAAAGCATTTGCCAGTAACTTTCAATCATTGAAGAAAGAATTACAGAAATTTGACCTTGAAAAAATTAAGGGCAACAACACCCAATCCGAAGAATTTGCAAGGATTCGTGAAAAATATGGGCTTGATAGATAGTCATAAATGAAGATAGCCACTGACATATTAATATACTCGCTTTTGGCTTCACCCATTGTTTGGATAATAAGCCTTATTTCATTGAGTAGATGGAAACACTTCTGGAAGTTTTTCGGGCTAAATATCTTACTAATAGCCATCTATATAACCATACTTGTGAATCCCGAACTATCCAAGTTTGGTCATGATGAATATGGCCTGAACAGGTTTTTCCACATAATATTAGCACTCTTCATCCACATCATACTCGGAGGAATTTTTGCAGTTTACAAACGAAGGAAGCTGAAAGAAAGCCCATAACAGGCGCTAAGCCCAATCGGCTTACTTAGTTGTTTGCAAAGGACATCTGTATCAGATACTTTTGAGATATTTGAAAGGCTGAGTCGACTGTGCTTAGCTAAACGTTGGCATGCATTATGGCAAAGTTTTATACTCTAGTTCTTCTTACCCTGACTCTTCTGAATTTTGCTAACGCACAAGCGGATGAACTTCCTCTGGCATTTTCAGAGACCTTCGAATATCTTGAGAAAGATGGTCAACAAATCAAAAAGACAACTTTGCTTGACTTAACTGGAGACTCACCTGTTGAAATTATAATTTGGACAACTGAGAATAACAATGATGGATTAAAAAGAACTAGAGACTTTGGAATTGTTGACGGTGACACTCTAACGGAGGTTTCAATTCAACAATTTGACTCCTTAGGAAATTTAACTCAAGAGATAGATTCATCCAATAACAAATTAATTAAACAGATTGAATACTCTTACTTCGATAACCTTTTAACTAAATCTGAGGAAACTAATTTCTCAGAAGATTCTAAAACTATAAAATCGTATTTCTATGAGAAGGGTAAACTCATAAGAACTGCTGAAATTAAAAAGGGAAAGGATTTAATCGGACTTCTTTCAGATCCGAATAAGGAACGAACATATTATGAGTTCTTCGAATATCAGAATGACTTATTAATTAAAGAGATCAGATTGGCTGAAAGCGATACAATCTCAGTTGTCGCTAACACCTATGATCAACGGGGAAACAAGACAAAATCGGAATTTAAAGATTCAGTTGATGATCAATACTTACATATCTGGAAATACGATAATCAAGGTAACCTGATTATGGAATTCACGCAATATGCAAATTTGGCTCAACGGATCGAATACAGCTACGATTCAAACCATGTAACTAAAAAACTGACTTATTTGAAGCAGTAAAAACGCAATGCCAACAAACGATATTGCGCATGGCCTTACTTAGTCATCTGCCAAGTGTCTGCAAAACATCCCGCTTATCGGCCGCCAGAACCTGATGTGCTTTCTAATACCTTCTGTTCGTGGGAGATTTTTATTTGTGCTGGCGCAGTGCGTATCTGATACCCCGCCTGAACGAATTCATTCGGGCAGGTTTGAATGCACCGGCAGATAAGCTACTTTTATCGGAATTAA
>JAVJRN010000039.1:0-12201 GCA_040218415.1 Cyclobacteriaceae bacterium | reverse complement strand
AAGAAAAATATCTCGGCATTTTGGAGGATTTTCCCCGATCGTTCAAGACAACTTTTTGCCTCACCTAACAACAACTCAAAAAACCGCACCAAATTTTCTTTGGTGTGGCCAAAGTCAAATCTTTTTCCCGAAATACCCTATGTAGATAAACCACATCTAGTGCGAGCCTTCAGCTCGTATCCTTTTTTAGAATTACGTCCGAGCTACAAGCTTGAACTAGTGAAATGGGGTTGATGGGGATTAGTGGGCGTTTCGTTATTTTCTCAGCTCGTAGAGTTCCGCAGTTGAGTAGATATCTTGAAATCCCTTTGTTCTTAATCCGTTGATCAGTTTTTTATCTCCTGTCCAAATTGATGCCTCGATGCTAATTGCAGTTGCGAGAAATGGTGTGTCATCTTCATCCACAACAGCAGCAAGTTCATAAACTCGTTTCAAATATGTTTCGGATATCGCCTCAGATGAAAGAAGTATGATGTTTTTTAGAACCTGATGAATGGCCACCTCAATTTTTTCTTTGGGCATCTTGGTTAATGCTTGAAGTTTGGCCTTGTATTTTGTGAGTTCATCAATAATGATTTCATAAGAATAGAATTCGAACTGATCCTCAGAATTGAAGAGAAGTTCACCAATAAGTCCGTTTGAATTGAGGATTGCGCTAAAAACTATATTGGTATCTACAACTTCCTCATTTAACGAATCGGTGCTTGTTTTCCTTCCACCAATCTGCCTTGGACTCTTTGGCCAGTTTATCAATTTCGGTCTGATTAGCTCCTCTACTCTCAGCTGTCGCTTCCTTGTACTTTAGATAATCAATCATGCGTTGAAGTCCCAGCGTATCTATGTTCGCAGGGAGCCTCAAAAGAATTTCACTCTCTGTTCTCTGAATTTCCATGATTAAATTTACGAATTCCATGTGAGAAGTGTTCCATGATAGAAGTACTCTTAATCTCTGATCTTCCTTAGAGATTGCTTGATTAGGCCCAGTACGTATTCAAGTGCTTCTGATTGGATATTTTGATTTCATAAGACCCGTTACCCAAGTGTCCCCACAGCTGGTGCCAGCTTTCGGCTCGTATTCGAGAATTCAGGTAATGGGGTTGATGGGAGTTGCGTGGGGCGTAATTTGCTACTTAGTATTTCTGTCCCTTTCAAAATATTTCACGATTTCTTCAGGGCTCATATTCATTACGTCTTTTGATATTTTGTCTCTTTGTTTGCGCATAAATTTAACTGCATCAAAAGTTTTCTCTATCGCTTTTTCTTTAGTCTTCATAATTCATTAATTCTCTTGGTGAACGAATATCTATTGGCTTGTAACCTTCAATGCTGTTTATTGAATTATAGCCCACGATTCTCACAACATTGACTATATGTTTGAAATTCCAACTAAGTAAAATATTAGCATTGTGAATTGTCGCTAGAGCTATGTGCAGACAATCTGCAAATGACGTTGCACCGACAACTCCCTCATCTACATATCGTTTAGCAAGGTTTGCAGTTTCTAAATCGGATTTCACAAAATGAGTTAAACTCTTTGGCATTTGATTTACTGTTTCTCGAATTTTTTTCGGTGCACTCTCTAACTCTTGCTCAGTAATGTTAGAATAAATGATTTCAAATTCAGAGTTTTTGATTCTTTCAAAAAGCGGTACAGTAAATTCTTCGAACTCTTCATCAAAAAGGCCTCCGAAAATTGATGTATCCAAATAAAGCCGCAATTTTTTCATTCAATCAAGATACAAAATTCAGAATTGCTAAACAGTATTTTTTTGAAGCCTTGTAATAACCACCAGCGATCATTACCAGCCATATATTTCGGTTAAATCTAATAGATTTTGATCTCGGAATGAACCAGTAAAAGCTATATATGTGTAAACTACAGCTGGTGCCAGCTTTCCGCTTGTATTCTATTCAAGATTCAGTGCGAGCTACAAGTATGAGCTAGTGCAAAGGGGATGGTGGGATTAGTGGGTAGTGGAGTTTAGTCGCAAAGATCGTTTTAGCTTTTGTCCTCTTCCGTTTTGATTTTTTCTTTTAACTCATCTATGGTTAGTGTTTTACTTTTATTTCGGTGTACCATAGAATGACAATTTGGACAGACTGGAATTAAATCTTCCTCAGGGTTTATTTTGTACTTTTCTCCTATTTCTGCAATTGGTTTTAAGTGATGGACATGAATAAACTCTTTACCTATTTGGCCGTATTTTTTTTCAAAATCAAAATCACAAACTTTACAAGTGAATCCATGTTTTTCTAAACAAATTGATCTCGCTAATAGATTCCTTTCATATTTATTCACTGTAACCGTCTGCTTTAATCCTTCATAGAGCTCAATTCCTTTAGGCAATTCTTCAGTTATTGAATTGTCTATTTTCATTTCATCGAATTCCAATTCTCTAAAGGCATCACTAAATGGCTTTTTTAACCGCCAAAGAAAACCTTCTTTTATTGATTCGCCTTCAAAGATAACATCCCAACCTGCTTCAGTTCCATTTTCTCTTTTTCTTAAGGGTAAGTTTAATTTTTGAGCAACTTTTTTACCCATTCTTCCAGCGATTCCATTTATTGGAGCAAAATGACTGTATCCCAAATATTTAGCAAAGTTGCCTACAGTTGCTTCGCAATTTTCTAAAGAGAAATATCCTATCAACACATTCATCTCTTTCTCAGTAAAGAATTGATCTTTCAAGAGTTTTTTAATTTTTTCTTTAGGATATGTGACTTGATTGTACATTTTTTTATTGATAAGAAGAACTGAAGAACAACCACCATTAGTCATTACCCGCCTTACATTTAGTTTAAATCTAATCGAATTTAGATTCGGGACAAACCTGAGACAGCTATATGTGTATAAACTTTCATCCCAATTCACGTTGCAAACGAGGATGGGCTAAGTTTTGGGGTCGTGTAGGTATCCCACCTAAATTTTGATTTAGTTTGTTTTCAAAAGAAGACCATGAGTGAAACGACCGACTATAGGGCATTGATTTTAGGTGCTGTGGATGACCTACAGGCAAGTGGGGATGCGCAAGTGAAAGCCTGTCTGGACTTTGCGGAAAGGCTGAAAAATGCTAAGGAAATGCAACCTGAAGCTTTTTCTATCAATCGAATGCTGAGTAGTGAGGTAGCGGAGCTACCCTCTGATGTGTTTTTGGAAACTTTCGTTTGGAAGGCTAAAGGAGTGGACGAGGACAGTGACAACAAGAAGCAAACATGGTGTTTCAACTTGGTGAATCAGCTGAAGTCCCTGAGGCTCATAGATGAAGAAACGGCAACTACGCTTGAAGGCTATGAAGCGGAGATTTCCAGACTCTCAGACAAGTGGGAACTAGGACTTTTCAAGCTCGAAAAAGCAGTAAATAAGCCATCCAAAAGTGAGGCTGATGCTGAAGCTTCGTTGCAAGCAGAGATCACGAAAATGTGGGACGCTTGGGAGCGCGTAGAAGATCATGCTCGTGTAGCGCTAACGTTCGATAAACTCATCGATCCTATAAAAGATTTTGTGGAAAAGGAACTATCCATCAAACCTGATCATGATTTTGCTAAAACGCTTTCCTCCTTACTCCAAGGGCTGAAAGACTGTCAACTGGCGTGGCAAAAGTGCAGTGGTGAACATGCGGAGATTTTTGAGGCGCTGGCTCCAAAAATTAAACAGATCATGCAAAACTTGGCAACCACCAAAGCTTTGGTGGCAGACAATACACGGCCAATTGATTAACAGAAGCCTAATCTTATCCTCAATAATTGAGTTCGACTTTAAAATACTACCAAACCCCGTCATTCAGAGACTTTAGCAGAGGATGTGGGCGGTAAAGTCGTAGGAATCTCCTAGCACAGGACTCCTATGTCGATTATCCACCGCACTGGCCTCCCAAAATCTCCTCTGAGTGACGGCAGGAGGGGTTTGTATTAGGGCTTCCATATTTATTCCTTTTAAGTCTTTGAGCCAGACGGGCTCATACTTTCTGCCTTGACCGAAACGTCGGACCGGCAGAAAGTATCCGAGTCCACGGTGGACAAAGAAATCAAGCGGTTCCCCGCCGGGATTGTGTATAAATTTCTGAAATTCAGACTGTTCCTACAATAAATCCTAAATCGCACCGGCGACCCGGTCGCTTCGCTCAAACAGAGGATTTAATTTTGATTATCATGATCTGAATTTCTTATCGAAATTTATCCAAGGCCGATCGAAAACCTCGAAAACTATGTCTTTAACCCATTTTTAAGGTTTTGATATGCTCAATTAACAAGCCCAAAACGCTTTATAGTTCAATTTAGGAATCTTTCTGCTGCTAGAATCAATTATCTAGGATGCCCTGTATTAGAATTGATTAATCGAACTCAGGTTCAATGTAAAGGCAGATTTGAGATCAGCGCATTCACAATACCCTAATCCAAATCATAAAACCGAAAAGTTCGTGTCCATTGCTGAGTGTCGGCAGGAAGTAAGTGAATGTCGAGATATAACTCGGGGCTGATGACATGCCCCGTACCCCATAACGCCACCCAGCGAGAGGAGAAATCACAGGATTCTGAGATTCCAATTCCCGCTACGCTATTTTCAAACTGCCAACGGGCATCAATAGGCGCTCCTCCGGAAAGATCACTGAGAAAGTAGGGTGCCTTGGGACTATTTTTAACAGAAATGTCTTGATCGCCAATGAGCAAGAGGTTTTCCGTATCTATATGCTCGTCAAATTGATTTGGCTTGATGTCAAATGGAAATTTCAACGTGCATCCCTTGGCGATCTCCGATGGTTCTACGGCCAAAAAGTTATGAATGTATTCGTTGCTATGGATCGTTTTCTCGCCTGTATTGGTCAGTTGATAACTGATTTCCAGCCCACTGGAAAGAAGATTTATTTTTTTGACCAGCTCATAGGCATATCCATTCGCTACAGCTGATTGACAAGTGATGATCAGCTGGGAGGTTTCCTTAGTTACCTTAAAGTTGGCAGGTATCACTTCGTAGGTTTTCAGAAAGTCATAGGGTTTATCATCCTTTTTCAATAGGCCAACGCCAATTTTGTGGTACCAATCACTGGGCTTGATTTCATCATATCCTAAGGGTTGCTTGAAGCCAAACTCGTTGTACAGCCCTCTGCCAATGGTATCCACTGCCGAATCTTCATTTTCCTGAGTCGTGATTACTTTATCTCGGTAGATAATCTTAGTGATCTTACCCGACCAGTCATATCTGGTTTGCTGATAGTTTTCCAGTGGTAAATCAATGTTTACGCTTAGATTTTCATTTTGTAATAGGTGAGGCATGAGGATGGTTGCTTTGAAGTGTGTAAGATTGGGGCAGTTCTTTTTATTTGATCAATGAGCAATAAGTTCTTTGCCCTAAATGTACTTCTGGTTTAGCAAAACAACTCCTATAATCCTTCCAAACTGCATTTTATAACCCGAGCTTGCAGCTCATACTTCCGCACTATTCGTCGCAATCAATAGCTATAGCATGCGTCACTTCGACCAAAGGGAGAAGTCTCCGTGATAACATCCAGCTTTGTGAAGAAGATGTGGGTTGATATCACGCATCCAAGCCGTCCAGCCAGCCTTTGAGTTGTTTGAGTTTTTCTGGAGGCAGTTTGCGAAGCTTTTCCATGCTATCTAGGCTGGAGCTGTCTTTCTTTAGGGTATTTAGCGGATGCTTATCGTCGATAGGTGTGGTGCCAGGCTGATATTCCAGTAAGTCATTGGGCGTGCAATGTAGCGCTATGCAGAGGCTGTTGACGTGCTTCAGGTTAAGATTTGTGGCTTGGTTTTTACTTAATCGGCTAGCCACATTGTGACTCATTCCAAGTCTTTTCATAAATGAGTAGGGAACGGCAATTCCTCTGAGCTTCATGATGTGCGCAAGGTTTAAGATGATCATAGCTTATCAATAGTTAGACTCAATAAATATACATCACAGAAGTATCATTTTACCATTTATCACACTTATTGTATCATTCTTAGCAAAAAAAGTGATTAATATATCAAAAGAGTCACCAATGAACACAGTACTACCACCTTTTAACACAGTAAGGTCACCACGGAACACAGTGGAGTCATCAAAGATAACAGTAGAGTCACCATCGAACATAGCAAAGTCACCATTGAACACAGTGTAGTCATCAAAGATCAAAGTTATTGCACCTTTAAAAACAGCAAAGTTACCATTAAACACAGTGATTTCATCTTTTAGCACAGTAGAGTCACCATCGAACACAGTGATTTCACCTTTTAGCACAATAGAGTCACAAATGAACACAGTGATTGCTCTTTTTATCACATAAAAAGTATCATATATAGCAGTGATAGTATCATTTGTAGCAGTAGGTGCGTTTTTGTAGCGATAAACCAACCCTCCACGACTAATCTCCCTTTGTCACATAGGCTTTAGCGCATTCCATTTGCATTCCCTTTTAGCAGTAAATGTGTGAAATGTGTAATTCATATAATTATTTGTGCAACACAATGCCCGCATAAAGGCCGTAACCTTGGAAAGTGGATATCTATCCATTATTCAAATTCAAATATTATGAGAAAAGGACTTTTACATATCACAACGGCGGTTTTGCTATTGCTGCTATCCAGCGCAATTTCCGCCCAAGCACCAAATCTTGGCACTGCCAAAGATTTCGTTCTCTTTACTTCTGTGGGTGCCATGCAAAATATTGGGACCTATCAGTATTTAACCTTACTCACAGGTAATGTGGGTACCAATAGTGGATCAAATACCAATTTTGGAAACGTAAATGGCGTCATGCATGCTGGCGATGGAGCTAGCAGTCAGTGTGGGATTGACTTGCAGATAGCCTATGATTTTTTGGCCGCAGCTATTCCCGATTCTACAATCGTGAATCCGGTGCTGGGAAATGGTGCTACGTTTATCGCGGGCACTTACCAATTGCCTGGCGCTACCACTTTGGAGAATAGCATCACCTTAGATGCACAGGGCAACCCTAACGCCGTATTTATATTCAAAATGCCAGCAGGCCCTCCAGTATATGCTTTTAGCACAAGCGTAAATGCAGAGGTCAAATTGGTCAATGGCGCACAGGCAGCCAATGTGTTTTGGTACGTCACAGGTGCAGTAAGCATGGGTGCCAATACAGTCATGAAAGGAACCATCGTTGCTGGTGGCTCCATTGCCATGTCGGTCGGTAATAAACTTGAAGGAAGAGCACTCACTATCAATGGGCAAGTCACGGTTAATAATGGAGACATAGGATTGTCAGCCCATTTACCTGTAGATGTCACAGCGCCACTACTTTCAGGCCCTGCAGCTCCGGTATTTGTGGAGTCTAAGCCTTATGCGGTTTTTTCAACCATTGGAGATGTTTCCGATGTTGGCACGTCACATGTATCGGGTAGTGTAGGTAGCAATACCGCATTGCCAACAGGTTATAACCCACTATATGTATCGGGCAATATCGAAGGTATGAATCCTGCCACATCAGGAGCTGCTGCGGATCTACTGCTGGTTTATAATTCATTGAATACGCTTACTGCGGATATAGAATTATTATCGCCTGCGCAGTTTGGGCATAATTTGGTGCTGACGCCTCACGCCTATGTGCTGAATTCGGCAGTATCATTTACCGATACGGTAATTTTTGACGCCACCGGCAATGAAGATGGTGTTTTCATCATCAAAACTTATGGTGCTTTTGCCTCGGGGGTAAATTCAAAAGTGATATTGAAAAACGGCGCACAGGCCAAAAACATCTATTGGATGGTGAATGGCGCGGTAAGTATTGGCGATAATTCCATTTTTAAAGGAACGATCATAGCCAACAATGGCGCCATTGACTTGCTCAAAGGTTCAACCATTGATGGAAGAGCATTGACCACCAATGGTTCTGTTTCTACCACAGGAATGAAAACTGTTTTGCCAATTCCTTTGGTTTCAATTACTCCTGAAAAACTTGCTGTTTGTGATGGTGATTCTACAGGCTTTGTCGTCACTGCCATAGGCAAAGGGTTATATACTTTTCAATGGAGAAAAGGAACTGTGAACTTAGTGAATAGTGCAAATATCTCTGGTGTCACCAATGATACGCTAATCATTAAATCGGTAGGTACTGCTGACATTGGTTCGGATTACAATGTGTTGGTATTTGATTCGCAGGAGCCATCGGATACTACGGCAAATGCTTCATTGTCTTACCATCCAGTTCCTACCCTTACTAAAGCACCAGTAAGCCAAGCGGTTTGTATAGCGGGAAATTCAGCCAGCTTTACGGTAACTGCTGCCGGATCGGGTCTTACTTATCAATGGAGAAAGGGAACGGTCAATCTGACCAACACTGGAAATATTTCAGGTGCTACGTCTGAAACACTGACTATAAGTGCTGTGGCCGCACAAGATGCTGCCGCAGACTACAATGTGGTCGTTTCAGAAACCTGTGGACGGACTGTTACTTCGGCAAATGTTGCTTTAAGTATAAGCAATACCATCGTTATCAATACTGAGCCTGTCAACCAAACCCAGTGTCAAGGAAGTGCGGCAAGCTTTTCCGTCGTTGCTACGGGCGAAGGGCTTACCTATCAATGGAGAAAAGGAACGGTAAACCTGAAAAATACAGGAAATATTGGAGGAGCGACTTCAGCTATGCTGACTGTATATGCGGTAAGCACCGGAGATGTTGCCTCAGATTACAACGTGATCGTATCTGGAGCTTGTGAAAACGGGGTTACTTCTGCCAATGCTTCACTGGCCACCAACCCAACGCCAGCCGCGCCTACCGCCACTTTGGTGCAACCGACCTGTTCGGAATCTACTGGTACCGTCACCGTAAGCTCAAGCTTAACAGGTCTTACCTTTAGTATAGATGGGAGCACTTACACCAATACTTCTGGGGTATTCGCTTCGGTGGCTTCAGGCACTTATAATGTAACCTCGAAAAATGCTAGTGGATGTATATCCTTAGCAACAAGTGTTACATTGATTAAATGCACTTATGTATGGACAGGCACTACCAATACCGTTTGGGAAACATCAACCAATTGGTCAGGAGGCATTGTGCCAAATGCTACAGGAGATGTAACCATTGCTGATGTGACCAATGATCCAGTGATATCTGGAACGGTCAACATCAAAGATTTGGAAATTCAAACGGGAGCTACACTCACTGTAAACTCGGGAGCAGCACTGGCCATTATGGGCAAGGTGACAGGAGCTGGTAATGCCATCATCAAACGAAAAACCAATGCCAACTTAGCTTATAGCATCATTGGGTCGCCGATTGTCAACGCAACCATTGCGGGACTGGGTGCACAACTGGTTTATCAATTTGATGGAACCAATTTCACCGTTCCTACCGGAAACATGACGCGTGGTAAAGGCTACTTCACTGCTTTTAATGGAACGGCTCCAGAAGTGACTTTCACAGGAAAACCAAACTCAGGAGCGATCAGTAAATCAGTCGTACTTGGAGGAGATAATTTCAATGTGGTTTCCAATCCATATGCTGCGGCAATATCCAGGACTGATTTCATCTCTGCCAATGGATCCGGAGTAATCGACGGAAATATTTGGCTTTGGGATGATGGCGGCAGCAATGTAGGCGGAAAAAGAGGCGGAGATTATATAGCCGTGAACAATGTAGGCTCAACTTCCACTGTTGACTTAGGTGATGGGGTCGCAGGCTCAGAAACGGCAGCAGCATTCAATGGAAATATTGGTTCGGTACAAGGCTTCTTGGTGCTCGCTACGGCTGATGCCAACATCAGTTTTGCTCCAACCATGCAGGTGACAACAACAGCAGCAAACAATGATGCCAACCATTTCAGAACTGCGGGTATACAGAAAGTAAGAATCTCTCTTGCAGGAAATGGCCTCTTCAATGATGTATTGATTGCATTTGCAGAAGGAGCTACCGAAGGAAAGGATTACGGTTTGGACGCAGAAAAATATTCTGGAAACGAACTCATGTCCTTTTATTCCACTCAGGCAGACCAAAAATATGCGATTCAAACACTGGCTCCTATCTTTTTAGAAAGCAGAGAAGTTCAATTAGGAATGGACTTGGGCGTGGCTGAAACCTATACGGTAGGAGTGCATAACATGGAAAACATGGAAGGATTGACACTGATGCTCACGGATAACCTAACAGGTGAAAGCAAGAGGATGACCACTGGCAGCACGTATACTTTTTCTGCAGGCGTTGGCTCCATCAAAGATAGATTCAGTCTCACATTTAGCAACGCTATATTAGGCGTAGTTGGCTCGAAAAGTGATGCTCTGATGACGGTCTTTAATCAGGCGGATCATTTGATTGTGCGCTATCCTTCCAAGAGCCTCGAAGAGATGGTCATCTATACTATGTCGGGACAAGTAGTACGTCAGGAAACCGTGCAGTTTAGCTCAGGTGAGGCGGTGTTAGATGCACGCAGGTTGTCTCCCAATCAACTCTATATTTTGAGGGTAAACAATCAATCAGTAAAATTCATTTTGAATCAATAAAATTAGAAATCATGGGAAACATATATAAAATCATTTTGTCTCTTTCGGGAATATTGGCCACCACCACTTTACTTGCACAGAGTGCACCACCTGCCACGCCAATAGATGGAGGCCTATCACTTTTGCTCGTCGCTGGTGGCGCTTATGGCGTTAAAAAGCTCAGAGATTACCGAAAGAATCATTGAGTAATCATTGAAGCCATTGACTTTTGTTATTGAGTTGATGACTACTTCCTGATCAACAAAGGATCATTCATTTAATCCGAGACGTTGAATTGGAAATGGGAGGACTCTCCCTGAAATTCTCGGTCACCAAAGATCATCGCTAAAGTGCAAAGCCCACTATCCAGAACATCTGGGCAGTGGGCTTTTTTGATGTTTGTAGTTATTGGAAGAGTGCATTTGGTTTGAATTTTAGGGAGAAAGCCTATAATCCCGAACACTTCCCTAGCGCAAGCGTCCTCTTGACTCTTTCTCGATAATAGGCAAATTCTTTCAAACATCTGCAGACCATATGAAGCACTCGTTAAAATAAGTATTTTTAGCGTCTGCCCAATCTTTCGGTTCTTACTAGCAAAGCTCGAAGTAATTTCCATGCTAGTTGGGGAAGCATGACTAGATGGAGACTTCTCCCGTTGGTCGAAGTGACGTACTACGTTGCTTAGGATGTCATTATTTGTGAGCCTATGAAGACCCTTGCTATAAAAAACGTCAAATCGAACGAAGTGAGATTTCCCCTTCATCTAGCACAAGCGCCTTCTTGGTATATCTGGATAATAGACAAATTCTTTCAAACATCTGCAGACCATATGAAGCACTCGATACAACAAGTACTTTTAGCGTCTGCCCAATCTTTCAGTTCTTGCTAGTAAAGCTCGCATTAACTTCTGTTCTAGTTGGGGAAGCATGACCAGATGGAGACTTCTCCCGTTGGTCGAAGTGACGTACTTCGTTGCTTAGGATGTCATTATTTGTGAGCCTATGAAGACCCTTGCTATAAAAAACGTCAAATCGAACGAAGTGAGATTTCCCCTTTTCAAAACCACCAGTCTCTCAAAGCCTTTCAGCTCCCCCCAAAAAACTAGTCCAAGCCATAAGCTTGAAATAGTTTTTGTCGACAACTTTGGATGAGTTGAGCGCATTGTGTGATAGGCGATCAACCAAAAGCATACAAGATTTTCCAGAAATAGGTAAGTCAGGTATAGTGTGCTTAGTGCGTTCTAGCTCGTCGTTCACATCCATTGACCAGCAGTCGCAGATTTATTATATTTCCTACATGACTATTGAACAACGTAAACTGGAACTCATAACTTGGATATCTGCTATCCAAAGAGAAGATGTCATTGAACGAATAGAAAACTTACGAGAAAATCCAGAATCGAAAATTCCTGAGACCATTTTAGAGCTTCTACATGAATCTAGCAGTGCTAAACTTGAAGGTTGTGTAGAACACACAAGTGCTCGTGAACTACTGGGGCGTAAATGAGAACTGTTTGGACTCCTTTGGGTCTAAAATCACTTGCCGAGACCACCAACTTTATCGAGGAACAACTCGCCCAGTTTACGCTAGGTTGTACTAGTAATTATTAGAATATAAATGTATTTTTATTACTGACATCCGACATAACCCAAATTTTGACAAAAAGGGGCTCTAGCTTTAAAATTAAGGTGATTTTCCTGAGTTTCTAAAAACACCCCCCTCCTTGAGAGCAAATAAATTGAGTTGTACTATTTTGAGATCACGCT
>JAVJRN010000038.1:0-14731 GCA_040218415.1 Cyclobacteriaceae bacterium | reverse complement strand
AAGAAAAATATCTCGGCATTTTGGAGGATTTTCCCCGATCGTTCAAGACAACTTTTTGCCTCACCTAACAACAACTCAAAAAACCGCACCAAATTTTCTTTGGTGTGGCCAAAGTCAAATCTTTTTCCCGAAATACCCTATTTCGGCAGAAGCATACCAACACTTAAACCCAAGAGCTTTTAGTAAATGGAGAAAGATGCCGTTGAGTTCGTAGCAGAACCCTCCTCGATTGTTCATTACTTTCCTGAAAATCGATTCAATTTTCAACTCTACCCTTTTATGATAATGGATATCGAGATTTTCGAATGGGATATTTAATAAATGCTGTTTGTGAAGTTTTTTGAGATATTTTAATGTCGGAGGCTCTACTACCAAGTCTAGCCTAGCCAAGTATTGCACTGGGTCAATTAAAACTTTAAAATCAGAAGGAAGATTGAAGGCCATTAATTGGAGATGTCAAAGGACTTTCGAAGGTGAAAAAGAAAATTTTCTAATGCCTTATCCCAAGTAACATCAGCATCCCAATTGTCACCCACATGTAAGTCTTTGACGATGGTTTGTTTAATGTAGTACTTAGTAACGACCGCTTCTGATGGAATTCGCTTAACCTTTACATTTTCGCTTTCAGGAATCATAGAGACAAATTCCGTTTCCTGATCAGAAGGATTATAGTTGAGCATTTTTTTGACGTTGCGATTGGTATTGGTCAGGGGCATTATGGAAAACTGAAATCCTTGGTCGTATAGTTCTTGATCAGTTTGGTAGTTGACCAGTTCGTATTCGAAAGGATAGCGCTCCATCATGCTCGCAAGTCTATTGTTTAACTCTTCAAGTTTTTCGTTATAGCTTTTATTGCCCAGAAGTGTCGTTGGCGGCAGTCCGTCAAATTTAATTACGGCAAGTTTTTGTGATTTTAATCGGCTGGAATAGTTCTCATATCTGGTTCCGCTAAACAGTCTGAATTCATCGAGGTATTCGGGGATTTCGGGAATTAGAAAATTACTCCGATCCACTTCTTGTCGCAACACTTGCCTACCAAGCCGAAGTAAAACTGTTTTTACCTCGCCAGACTCTGTTACCCAGCAAGGTTGACCATTGTCTATAAGATCTGCTTTTCCATTGTATGATGTGATGATGAGTCGGTTGATGAAACCAGTTTCATCGATTTTGATAAAAATCAAATTTTTAATTTGACGCTTTTCGAGGACTTCAGAAAAGGCTCCTGAAACCTCAGGGCCACCATTTAAATCAGCATAATGAAGCGCATAAACCACATCCACACCAATTTGACGAAATCCCTTTTGATAATTCTCTACCAACTCCTTCCAGTCTCCTTTCAAGGAAAACCCTTTTTTACTCAGCAAAGGTTTATACACGATCACAACACTTCTTTCTGAAGTGATGTTGATGGGAAGTTGGTCGGAATGCGTCAACTCTTTTCTACCTCCTACTACGAGCAGTTCTTTTTCTTGGGCATCAGCAAAACTCGTAGAGAGAAAAAGAAGGGAGCAAAATAGACTCCTGAGGGTCATATTTCGTAAAAAAGAGCTTGAGTGATAATATCGCATAACCAAGTAACGAAATTACAAGGAATCTATGATATGCCTAGTTTGAGGAGCAAACAAATAAGTCGATTACTTTTTTCTAAAACAAAAAGCTAGATTAGCGCTGCACTCAAAAAATCAAATAATGTCTGAAAAAACACGATGTGGTTGGTCTGCAAACTCTTTCGAAGCGTATATCAAATACCATGACGAGGAGTGGGGAGTTCCTGTTCATGACGAAAAAACACATTTTGAATTTTTGATCCTTGAAGGAGCCCAGGCAGGATTAAGCTGGAGCACGATCATTAAAAAGCGTGAGGGCTATAGAAAGGCGTTTGCCGATTTTGATTATGAAATGGTAGCTCAATACGGTGAAGGTATGGTGGAGGAATTATTACAAGATTCCAGCATTATAAGAAATCGCTTGAAAATCAAATCAGCCATAACCAATGCTCAGAATTTTATAAAAGTGCGCGAAGAGTTTGGCAGTTTTGATGCTTACATCTGGTCATTCGTGAATGGGAAACCTATAGTAAATCAATGGAAAACAATGACCGAGGTTCCCGCGACCACTCCTTTATCCGATAAAATCTCGAAAGATCTAAAAAAGCGAGGTTTCAAGTTTGTTGGTTCCACTATCATATATGCTCACATGCAGGCCATCGGCATGGTAAACGATCATACTGTGGATTGCTTTAGGCACGAGGAGGTGATGAAGGAGTGTCGATGATTGCCCAATTAGAAAACCACCGAACTTCTGCATAAAAGCTTTTGACGATTTATTGATAGGATCTAAATTAATAGTTAAGAGTCTAGGCATTATTGCTTGAACCTGTAGAGCCAGCAAAACTCGCTTATCCTCGAATAGTTGCAGGATTTAAACTTGCCCAATTAAACACCTCTTTAACAATGCTTTACAAAGTCATTTATAGATACTTTGACTCGTTATTGACACTAAGAATTGGCATATTTTAGCACTCTTTGAGTCCTTCTTAAGTTATGTATAAACACTGATTTTCAGATAGATACCCAAAAAAGAACATCACTTGCTGTTTGTAGGTTTATTCTGCCTTGTTTTTCCCTTTTCTAGATACAAACTTTGCTTGCCAACGAATAAGAACGAACCATCTTTTGAAAGTGAAGTATGAGCTAGATTTTCTGGCACAGCTTGTATTTGAATTATAGTAACAGTGAACTTTAAACCTTATAAGGTCATTACTTTAAACTCCTTATCAAAGCTTCTTCTTTCTGTTTTCATTGAGGCAATCTCACCTTTCTAGTAGATTGCTTCAATTTTCTAATCTCTTCAAGATTAAAAAAGATCGCAATGACGATACAACCTGTGCTGAATAATCGAACCCAGATTATCCAGTCAAATATAGCAGGCTCAGTATTTAGCGAACATCTGTTGGTCAAGCGTTAATCAATCGCGCTTTTTAGTCGTTTCCCTAAGAATCAAACCAGGAAGGATCGAGATTTTCTGTGAGGTTAACGACTCAGAGCCATTCAAAATAGAGACCATTTTTTGTGCAGCAATGGTGCCCATTTTTGGCGCTACTTCTTCTACAGTAGAGAGACTTGGGCGCATATATGTCGCGATCGGTTCATTGGAAAAACCAATTACAAAAACATTATCAGGAACTTTCAAGCCGAGCCTAATCAATGATTGAACAGCATAGTAGGCGGTGTAATCATTAAAGGTGGAAATAGCATCTATGTGGCCGTACTTAGCTAAAACTTTTTTGAGAAAATCATCAATGCTCGAAGGTTCAAATTCATAGTAGTGAATCAAAGACTCATTCGCTTTTAGGCCATTTTCAGAAAGTGCATCCAGATATCCGTAGAGACGGTTATTGCTGTTGTTGAGGTTGATAGTACCCGTGATGTGCGCAATGATTTTACAACCTTGTTCAATTAAATATTTATTAGCATTATAAGAGCCGACATAATCATCAGCCACTACTTTCGGGACATTGAGGAAATTAGAAACCCGATCATAAAAGACGATGGGAACCCCTTGCTTGAGAACCTTTTCGTAAGTTGAAAAATCCTTGGTTTCAATGGTGATTGCTGCGATGATTCCGTCTACTCTGTGCATCAGACATTTCTCAATTGAGACTTTTTCAGCCTCCGCAGATTCTGCACTATTGAATACAAGCGCACTATAGTTTTGCTTGAAAAGTTCACTTTGAATATTGAGTAATACCCGCGAAAAGAAAGGAATAGAAAGGTCGGGCACAATAATACCGATTATACCACTATGACCTTGTGTGATATTCCTTACCGCATCATTTGACCAATACCCGCGTTCATCCGCGAGTTTTTTCACTTTAGCTATTGTCTTTTTACTAATTCTCGGATGATCTCTCAGCGCACGTGAAACCGTAGAGTGGGATACTCCCAGCTCCTTAGCAATGTCCATTATGGTCACATAGCTACTCATCAACTAATTTGGGCATGCTGTAGGTTCATTAAAATCAAATAATGGAAATAGTATTTAGGCATCTCCTCAATTAAACGCGCACATATGTGCGCAGCTAAAATTAACTAATTTCAGGTCTTTTCTACGTAAGACTCGCTAAATCTGTGCTCAGATTATACTTTCTTGATAGTAACCCATCAATGGACAAGATTTTACAGATAGACCCCAAAGACAATGTGCTCGTTGCGTTAGCTGACCTTACTGTTGGGGAGGTGTCTTTTCGAGATAAGAATTATCAAATCAAGGAACCCATAGCACAAAAACACAAGTTTTTCACAGAGGATATTCCAGAAGGAGGTATAATCACTATGTACGGCGTGCCTGTTGGCAAAGCGTTGAGAAAATTGCATCTGGGTGAGCGGATGAGCACTGAGAATATCACCCATTTTGCTAACCCAATGAATTTGGAGCAACGTGACCCATACCCATGGGATAGTGTTGATGTTTCCAAATGGAAAGACCGTACTTTTCAAGGATATCACCGGGAAGATGGTCAAGTTGGGACTGCCAATTACTGGTTGTTTATTCCTTTGGTTTTTTGTGAAAACAGAAACCTAAGGATTATTGAGGATACGCTCAAAGAAGTACTCGGCTACAAAAAACCAAACAATTACCTCCAATTTGCGGAAAACCTACTAGGAGAAGCCGGTCACTCTGTCAATAGCGAATATCGTCGGGTTTTTGAGAATATCGATGGAATCAAATTTCTCTACCACGATGGAGGTTGCGGCGGTACCAAGGCGGACTCAGAAGCCTTGTTGCGGATCTTAGTGAGTTACCTCAATCACCCTAATGTTGCAGGAGCAACTGTATTAAGTCTTGGCTGCCAGCACGCCCAGTATCATTGGTTTCAAGAGATTAACAAAGAACTATTTCCTAAATCAGAAAGGACAATACTTTTCTTCGAGCAACAACAAATCAAGTCCGAGGAAAAGCTGATTCAGTCGGCTATTAAGGATACCATTGAGGTATTGGAAAAAGTAAATAAGAAATACAAGCGTGCACCGGCCACACTTGATAAATTGACCATTGGACTCGAATGTGGTGGATCAGATGGTTTTTCAGGGATTTCTGCTAATCCGACGCTGGGTGTTTTATCTGATAAAATTGTGTCATTGGGCGGAGCGACCATCTTAAGTGAGTTTCCAGAACTCAACGGTGTAGAGCAAAATATTCTCAACCGATGCACCACAGATCAGGTTGCTCAACGCTTTTTTGACATTCAAAAAAGCTATGAGCGCAAAGCGCATTCCGTGGGATCGGGTTTTGATATGAATCCCTCTCCGGGAAATGTAAAAGATGGTCTCATCACGGATGCCATTAAATCTGCAGGAGCCGCAAAAAAGGGAGGTACAGCACCAGTGAGCGATGTGTTGGATTATGGAGAGCATGTTACGAAAGCTGGACTAAACCTGCTCTGCACACCGGGAAATGATGTAGAGTCAACCACAGGACTTGCCGCAGCTGGCGCCAACATCATTTTGTTTACAACTGGGCTTGGAACGCCTACCGGAAATCCAGTGACACCAGTAATCAAAGTATCAAGTAATACCAAATTGGCGGAGGCTATGCCCGATATCATTGATTTCAACACGGGTAAAATCATCAGCGGGGAGCAAACTCTTGACGAAAGTGCAGATGAACTTTTGGAGAAGGTAATTGCGATAGCCAGCGGCGAAGAGTCCAAAGCAATGAAGCTAGAACAGAACGATTTTATATTTTGGAAAAGAGGAGTATCATTATGAGCAAATTTGATTTAACAGGAAAGAAAGCAATAGTTACTGGAGGAGGTAGCGGGATCGGTAAAGCCATCGTACAATCTTTAGCTGGAGCTGGAGCCAGTGTGGCGATTTTGGATTTATCATTAAGTGCGGCAGAGTCTGTCGCTTTAGAAACAGAAGGAGATATACAAGCATTTGAATGTAATGTTACTCAGCTCTCCGAAGTACAAAAGGTGGTTGACGAATTTGCCAAGGGAAGGTTGGACATCCTAATCAACAATGCGGGAATAGCTCATGTAGGCAACATCGAAAAGTCAACAACTGAGGATATGACCAAACTTTTCAATGTGAATGTGATGGGAGTATACAATTGCACTCAGGCATCATTGAAGCACATGAAAGCAGCCGGTGGATCAATTATCAGCCTTTCGTCTATCGCTGCACATGTCGGGATTTCTGACCGCTTTGCTTACTCCATGACCAAAGGCGCTGTGCATGCCATGTCGCTTTCGGTAGCCAAGGATTATTTGGTGCACAAAATCCGATGTAATACCATCTCTCCTGGTCGCGTTCATACACCGTTTGTGGATGGCTTTCTAGCTAAAAACTACCCAGGGAACGAAAAAGAAATGTTCGAAACTTTGTCTAAAAGTCAACCCATTGGACGAATGGGAAAACCGGAAGAAATTGGTGCTTTGGCACTTTACCTTGCAAGTGATGAGGCCTCCTACATTACAGGATCAGACTTCCCGATAGATGGTGGGTTCATCACTTTAAATTCATAACAAAACATAAAGCATGAAACTAGTAAGATACGGCGCATTTGGTTCTGAAAAACCAGCGCTACAAATAGAAGAGAAATTATATGATGTGAGTCACCTAGTTGCTGACTATACAGAAGATTTTTTCGCCAACAATGAGATCGAAAAACTGAAAGCCTTTCAGCCTACTGAGGAGTATTTAGTAAAAGGTGAGGTGCGTATTGGCGCACCCGTTTCCCGACCGGGAAAGATCATTTGCATAGGGCTGAATTACAGTAAACATGCTGCGGAATCTGGCATGGAAGTGCCTAAGGAGCCGGTCGTATTCTTCAAAGCCACATCTAGTATGATTGGCCCTTTTGACGATGTAATCATTCCGAAAAATAGCGTGAAAACAGACTGGGAGGTAGAATTGGCTGTGGTGATCGGCAAGCGTGCCAATTACGTAACTGAGGAAGAAGCAATGGATTATGTGGCAGGCTATACGCTTCACAATGACGTGAGTGAACGAGAGTTCCAAATAGAGCGTGGCGGGCAATGGGTCAAGGGAAAAAGCTGTGATACGTTCGCACCTTTAGGACCATTCATTGCCACAAAAGATGAAATCAAAGACCCCAACAATGTGAATCTTTGGCTCAAGCTTAATGGTAAAAAACTACAGGATGGAAACACGAATGATTTTATTTTCAACATACAACAAGTTGTTTCTTATCTATCACAATTTATGAGCTTGATGCCCGGAGATATTATCTCCACGGGTACGCCCGAGGGAGTTGGTTTTGGATTCAAACCGCCAATGTACCTCAAGCCTGGCGATGTAATGGAGCTCGGTATTGAAGGTTTGGGGGTCTCCAAACAACACGTAAAAGCTTGGTCTAAATAAACGTAAAAACGATGAATCTGAACTTAGAAGGAAAAGTATATATTGTGACGGGAGGTACTGGAGGTATCGGAGAAGCGATTGCTAAAGGTCTGGCGGCTGAAGGCGCTATACCCGTGATCATAGGACGATCCAAAGAGAAAGGTCATCGTGTAGTAAAAGAGATTGAAGCAGAAGGAGGCCAGAGTAAATTCATCTTGGCTTCCTTGGGTAGCGAGGATATCTGCAAACCGATCATTGAAGAGACAGTAGCAGCCTTGGGGCGAATTGATGGCTTAGTAAATAATGCAGGTACCAACGATGGAGTAGGATTAGAAAATGGCTCTCCGGCGGCCTTTCAAAATTCAATAGTTCAGAACATTTCTCATTATTACGATTTGGCTCATTACTCGCTTCCTTACCTCAAGAAGGCCAAAGGATCAATTGTAAATATTAGCTCAAAAACTGCTATTACAGGTCAGGGAGGTACTTCGGGATATGCCGCAAGTAAAGGTGCTCAGCTATCCTTGACGAGGGAATGGGCGGTAGAACTTGCCAAATTCGGGATTCGTGTAAATGCCATTATACCTGCAGAGGTGATGACTCCACAATATAAAAAGTGGATTACAACATTTGAAAACCCTGAGGAAGTACTCAATGATATAGTTGCTAGGATTCCACTAGAAAATCGCATGACTGAAGCGGACGAAATAGCCTCAATGGCTGTGTTTTTGCTCTCAGATAAGAGTAGTCACACCACAGGGCAGTGGCTTTTTGTGGACGGTGGCTATGTACATTTTGATAGAGCCATGCTTACCAATCATTAGTATGTGGGCGTATAATTCAAACTATCCGGGTATTGACGATTTAATAAAAAAAGCCAAAAAGCGGATACCAAAATTTGCTTTTGAATACTTGGATGGCGGCTGCAATGAAGATGTAAACCTTCACCGAAATACAGCTGAGATCAGGGATGTGCAGTTGATCCCGCAGTATCTCACGCCGCACACCAAGTCGAGTATGGCCACTGAGCTTTTCGGTCATACGTATGATGCGCCTTTTGGTATTTCTCCAATTGGCTTGCAAGGGTTAATGTGGCCGAAGGCTCCTGAGATTTTAGCGAAAGCGGCATTTGAGCATAACATACCTTTTATACTGAGTACGGTGACAACCACGAGTATAGAGCGAGCTGCCGAACTCACCGAAGGCAGAGCGTGGTTCCAATTGTATCATCCCGCAGAAAACCGTTTGCGTGACGATATTATTAAAAGAGCCGAAGCTGCGCACATGCCAGTTTTAGTGATTCTCTCAGATGTACCCACCTTTGGATTCCGACCAAGAGACATCCGAAATGGCTTGGCTATGCCGCCAAAAATGACTTTGAGCAACATGATCCAAGTGATGGGTAAACCCAATTGGGCACTTCGCACCTTGATCAACGGTCAACCCAACTTTGAAACACTCAAGCCTTACATGCCAAAAGGTTTAGACCTGAAGCAATTGGGGAAATTCATGGATATGACTTTTTCCGGAAGGCTGAACGAAGAAAAAATCAAGCCGATCCGTGACATGTGGAAAGGCAAGCTCGTGCTAAAAGGTGTCGCCAACGAAATGGATGCCGAAAAGGCATACAAACTTGGGTTGGATGGAATTATTGTATCCAATCACGGTGGTCGCCAGCTCGATGCAGGTCAGTCTTCGATTGCTTCCTCTACCAAGATTATAGAAAAGTACAAAGGGAAGATGAAGGTGATGATCGATAGCGGAATTCGCACTGGGCCAGATATCGCACGGTGTTTGGCGTATGGAGCTGACTTTTCCTTCTTAGGAAGAACCTTTATGTACAGCGTCGCTGCGCTTGGCAGCAAAGGCGGAGACCATGCAATAGGTTTATTGAAAACGCAGCTTCAGCAAATCATGGAGCAAGTGTGCTGTGAGCGAGTGGAGGACTTCCCCAATTTTCTAGCAAAAGATTAATGAAAATAGACGCGCACAATCACTTCTGGCATTATGACCCACTCAAGCACGAGTGGATAGATGAAAGTATGAAAGCTATTCGGCGAGATTTTCTGCCTGAAGATTTTCTGCCTGAGTTGAATAAAAATCAAATAGATGGAACGGTCGCAGTACAAGCCGACCAGACCATTCAGGAGACTGATTTTTTACTCAGCTTGGCTGCAAAATATGACTTTATTAAAGGAGTAGTGGGCTGGGTAGACCTGAGGGCGGCAGATATTGATAATCAACTAGCGCGATATTCGACCGAAGAAAAACTCGTTGGTTTTCGACACATCGTGCAAGGGGAACCTGACCCTGATTTTCTGCTAAGAGATGATTTTCAAAATGGACTTTCGAAGCTCGCTCAATATGATTTCACTTATGATATTTTGATATTCCCACATCAACTACCCGCAGCTGTAAAGACGGTTCAGAAGTTACCCAATCAAAAATTCGTGCTAGACCATATTGCCAAACCAGATATTAAAAATCAGGATTATACCCATTGGACAAAGTCCATCAAGGAATTGGCTTTATCTGAAAATGTTTATTGCAAACTTTCAGGAATGGTGACGGAGGCTGATTGGAGTAATTGGAAATCAGAGGACTTTAAATATTGTCTCGATGTGATCTTCGAAGCATTTGGGACTGATCGCTTGATGTTTGGCTCGGATTGGCCGGTCTGCCTAGTAGCTGCAGAATATGCTGAAGTTAAAAACCTTGTGAAGAACTATTTAGACAAATTTTCATCAACAGAACAAGAGAAGATTTTCGGTAAAAATGCCATTAGTTTCTATTCACTTTAAGATCAGAATATGAATGTTCAAAGAATGTGTTTTGGATTAGATCTTAAAGATGATCCTGATTTGATCAAGCAATATGAGGACTATCACCAGAAGGTTTGGCCTGAGGTATTGAAGAGTATTACAGATTCTGGTGTCCTTAATATGGAAATTTACCGAACGGGTAATCGACTGTTTATGATTATGGAAATCAATGAATCCTTTGACGAAGTGAAGAAGCAAGAAGCGGTTGCCAATAATCCCAAAGTCCAAGAGTGGGAATCACTCATGGACATCTTCCAGCAAAGATTGCCATGGGCAAACGAGAACCAAAAATGGGTTCCAATGAAAGAAATATTTAACCTCAAAAAGCAAGTATGAAAACTGAATCAACACCCTTGGTGAGTCGAAAGAACCTTTTGGCATTCACCATGATCACGTCCTTGTTTGCCCTTTGGGGATTTGCCAATGCGGTAACTGACCCAATGGTAACTGCATTCAAAAAAGTGTTAGAACTTGACAACTTTCAAGCATCGCTCGTCCAAATGGCATTTTACGGAGGCTATTTCACCATGGCTCTGCCTGCGTCGATTTTTATTAGAAAATACTCTTACAAAGTGGGAGTGATCATCGGATTGGCCCTATATGCTTCTGGCGCATTACTTTTTTATCCAGCAGCAGTTACGGAGCAGTTTGGGTTCTTTCTGGTTGGTCTTTATATTTTGACTTTTGGCTTGGCTTTCTTGGAAACCACCGCAAACCCATACATACTCTCCATGGGTGACCGCTCGAATGCCACTCAACGATTGAACCTTGCTCAGGCTTTCAATCCTGTGGGTTTGATTGGAGGGTTACTAGTTGCACAGCATTTTGTATTGAAAAAACTACAGTCTGATGACGTTGACTACAGTACATTGACCGAAAGTGCCAAAGAAACAATCCGAACAGCAGATTTAATGGTCATAAGAGACCCTTATGTCGTTTTGGGTCTTGTGGTAATAGCTGTTTTAGTACTGATCGTTATCACCAAAATGCCTGCTGCTAAGGAGCATGATTTGGTTCACAGCACCTTTGATCTAATCAAGATTTTGGTAGGTAAGAGGCGTTACAATTTGGGCGTACTGGCACAGGTTTGCTATGTCGGCGCACAGATTATGTGTTGGACCTATATTTATCAGTATGCTGAGGCATTTGACATCTCAGCTACCACAGCAGGTAACTATCAGTTTGCGGCTTTCATTTTGTTTTTTGCGGGAAGGTTCCTGTTCACGTTCGTCTTGAAATACGTCGATAGCGGAATGCTACTCATGTTACTTTCTATACTTTCCATAGTATTTACCTTAGGGGTAATCGCAACCTCGGGAGAGTTGGGATTGTACCTCTTGGTGGGCGTCTCTTTCAGTATGTCACTCATGTTTCCAACTATATATGGTCTGGCACTGGATGGCCTTACGGAAGATGAGTCCAAAATTGGTGCGGCAGGTTTGGTGATGGCTATCGTGGGAGGTGCTTTGATGCCCGCCCTGCAAGGAATGATCATGGATATCGGGGGATCGGGTTATACAGACGTGCTTATTTTGGGTGTCCCCGAAGTGAGTTTTTCTTTCATTTTGCCACTGCTATGCTTTTTTGCTGTGGCTGGTTATGGTTGGTTCGTTTTTGAGAAAAGATCTCAGTTATAAAGTCACCCTACATTTCTTGATTTCAACAAGGCAAATGGAATAATTATAAGATATTTATTTCCGATAATTATTATTCGTAAGCCACAAATAGGTGTAATATATCGAGCTTAAAAGAGGTGTTTCAAATACATTTTTTAGAACTTCTAAAAGACGATTGATCATCTACTTGGCCTATCACAAACTTTTACTGGTAACATTTCACCCGTATCAGAAGCGACCGTCCCAAAGCATTTGTTTGAGGCGCCAATTCAAAATTTTGCTTTTTTAATCGCAGGGCGATAGCCCAATAGGTCTAATTCCCCGTTGCTCTGCGTCGGAAGCTAGGGTCAAAGGTTCTACCCTTGGGTTTAATACCATTTATTACACTAACATTTTATGAGATAAGCGGTCGAGTTACACTGAAATCAGCCAGAAAGCACTTTGGTGCCGCCGGCTAGGCATATAAACGTTCAGCGCATGTTGTTGGATGCCGCTTAGTTCGTTATGCTGTTAATTAACCAGTTTCCTGAAGCTATGGACAGTTTGACAGTGATCTCTGGGTTCATTATCACTCTGTCAGTTCCTTCGATATAAAGAGCTTGGAGCTTTACGGTTGCAGTTTCTCCTCTCATGGTTTGTTCAAAAATTTCGATAGTGTTCACAGGTTCTTGAGACCAAACCCAGCGTTGATAGTCCAATAAGGTATTCCTTCGGGGTTGAGCGTCAATTTTTGATGCAGGGAAATTAGGATTTCTTATCGTAGTTTGGCAGTAATGTTTTTAACTGGCTGATTTTAGTTTCTTGTATTACCGTCAAAGTTTCTTGGAGCCACTGCAGAGGCTCTACACCATTAAGTTTACAGGAGCCAAGGAAGCTGTACATCATTGCTGCCCATTGAGCTGCCTCGTGTGAACCAGCAAAGAGGTAATTCTTTCTTCCCAATGCGACGGGTCTTATGCTGTTTTCCACCAAATTGTTATCAATGAACCAATCCCCATTTTCTGTGTATCGGCTCAGTCTTGGCCATAGTTTCATAGAATAAGCCAACGCTTTCCCAATACTGCTTTTGGGAGCGACTTGCCCATATTGTTGCTGCATCCACTCGTGTAGGTTTTCTAGTATTGGTTGGGCTTCAGTTTGTCTGAGTTTGGCGACTTTTTTAGCCGTTAGGCCATCTTCTCTGGCTTTTCTTTCAATGGCATAAAGCTTTTGTATCTGGGTAAGTGCATGTGTAGCTCTTTCCTGATCATTGTTCATAGCTTTATCAAAGTATCGTCTGGCATGAGCCATACAAGCCAACAGTGTAATTCCTGAGATGGAGGCAAACTGCTCATAACCAGCATATCCATCAGTTTGTAATACTCCTCTGTACCCCTTCAAAAATTTATGAGGACCTTGCCCACTACGGCTTGGTTGATAGTCGACAACTACCAACTTGGTTTGTGGTGAATAATAATACCATTGATATCCTGTATGTGTGGCTCCCGGTTTATTGGATGACTGTACTGGGATGGTGGTTTCATCAGCATTGATGTATCCACTGGCTAAAACCTGCTTTTTAATCTCATCATAAAGTGGCTCCAGTAGTTTGCAGACGGCTTTAAACCACCCACTAATGGTTGATTCGCAGAGTTTTACTCCCTCTCGCTTAAATATCTGAACTTGTCGGTAAAATGGAAGGTGATCCACATACTTGCAGATCATCAGGTATGCCAGTAGCGCTGGGCCTGCATTGCCTGATGGGATAGGTAAAGACGGCAGATCTGCTACAATAACCTTTTTGGTGTTATCCTGATGCTGTACATATTTTGGGCGAACGTATCGTTTTACATAAATTCTACCCGGAGTATATTCCAATATCTCTGTGACGGCCTCACCGATCTTCACTGCGCCTTCTTGCTTGCCTTCAGGCTCCAACACTTCTTCTTCACGCGGCAGATGTGCTGGAAGTGCAAGTCGGACAGGCTGTTTTTTATCTTTTTTCTTGTCCTTGGTGTAGGTGATGGTTTGCTGCTCTGTAGTAGGTGCTTCGAGAGTAGATTCATCAAACAATGTTGATTGTGCAGCATCCGCAGCAATGAACCGCTCGTTCTTTTTGCCAAAGATCATACGCTTGAGTTGAGCTAGTTCTTCCTTTAGAAAGAGTAATTCCTCGTATTCTTTTCTTGAGATTTCAACCGTGTCTTTAACTTGCTCACTCACAAATTAAAGTTAGCAAATAGCTCTTAGTTATCCTCATTTTATAAAAGAAAACCGTACAGATCTTTGGACATTTTTTAACCTGATTCCTTCCAGGATAAGTATCAGATCACTCCAGCGGATCGAACAAGTATTTCCAGATGATACATCGGGTACTTCAAACTGACCTTTCTCCAGACGTTTGTAATAAAGGGTAAATCCTCCGGCTTCCCAGTGGAGTAGTTTGATACGGTTGCGCTGCTTGTTGATGAAGATGTAGACACTACCACTGAAAGGGTCAGCATCCATAGCTGTACGCACCAGACCTGAGAGGCTATCAAAGGATTTGCGCATGTCTGTAGGCTGGCTATAAAAGAAATAGCGGTGTGAAGATCCGAGATTGAACATTATACCAATTGGATCAAAGTACGTAATTGGCTCATTGGACTGTTTTGTGGAAGTCGTAGTTTCACTCCATTAGGATAGATTATTTCCAAATCGACTGAAACATGATCCATTCTCACCTCCAAAAACTCCGCACGATTCGATCGTGATTTTTGATTGTTCTTTGAATACCTTGTTCGCCAGTAGCTAAAGGTGGATTTGGGTATTTGGTGACGTTCACAAAATTGCCCCATACTCTCAGGGCTAGACTCCCATTCCTCTATGATAGGAAACATCTCTGATTCACTCTTGCGTGGCATAGCTTTTTTCTGCAAATTTCAGCTAGTTATATGCCGAATTC
>JAVJRN010000037.1:0-43422 GCA_040218415.1 Cyclobacteriaceae bacterium | reverse complement strand
ATAAGATGAACAACGTTTTGAAAAACGCGCCACATACTTACAGAACTGTGGTAGCCAACGAATGGGCTTTACCTTATACAAGGGAAAAAGCGGCATTCCCTCTCGATTCTCTAAGGTTCAACAAGTTCTGGCCGAGTGTAAGCAGAATCGACAGTGCCTATGGCGATAGAAATTTGGTTTGTAGCTGCTTGCCTTTGGAAGCTTATGCTGCCGAAGAAACTAACGCTATGGTTAGTGACTTGAGTTAAGCAAAAATCGACTTTAAGCATATAAAGCCAAGATCAGTTATTGATCTTGGCTTTTTTTAGTGTGAGGAGTGATGAACCCTTGGAGGTTCCAAAATATATTATCGTTCCGTTTCGAGGATTGAACCTCAACTACAACTAGTCACTATCCCAAGCTCTGTGACTCACAGACCTTATTCAAAACCAATGAAATCTAACAGAAAGAAGGCCTGTGACATAGGCCATGGAGAAAGAAAAGAAAATCATGCACTGTGGAACGGAAGTAACTTCGTGCAGTGGGAGTAACTGGACACGAACTAAAACGCTCGCGCCAGCTTGCATATATTGATCATTTCCCTAGTTGATCATGTACATTTACTCAACAACAAGGCGTTCTACTTTCATTTTTTCTCCCTTCGTGATCCTTACGTAATAAATACCCTTCTGCCAGGCGGATACGTCAACACTCCATTTCTTCTTATCACAAGATTCCTCATAGACTATCTTCTGATTATCATCTAGTATTTCTAGTCTTACAGGCAGCTTGGACTTCTCTTTATCTTTTACTTTGATGTCTGATTCGCTATCGACTTGTTCTATAATTAGCTCTTGACTTGTAGGATTCGGGTATATTCTCGCAAATCCTCCTATTCCACCACCTCCAGAGCATCCATTGATGTCATAGTTTAAATCAAAGTAATGAGTAAGCCAGGGTCCAGCTCCGCAGGCATTTACCTCTCTGGTTCTAATATATCTGTCAGGTCCATAATTGGTTAGTCTGACACTTATGCTATTGTAAAAATCTGGAGTAGGATCGAAAGAAACAATAGCGCCGGCATCTGTCTCCCACTCAGCATAGTCGGCTCGTGAGGTAACAAGACCTGCGTAAAAGTCCCCCGGCTGGTTGCGGGTCTCCACACAAATCTCCGATGGAAAAGTAATGAGCAAGTCGTAGGTCATACCAGCAACCTGTGGAGGTACACCAAGCAAGACATCCTTCTGAGGTAAATCAAAATTTACCCCGTCTACTCTAAGAGTGGGACGAACCCAACCATTGCCCGACCCACTACCTGACATTACGCTGTAGGAATTAGTATTTTGACCTGAAACATAAGTAAGGTTTCTGCTTTTATCCCATGTAATGGTAGATCCTGCAGGTCTTCCTGCCACTGAAAATGTTGTGGGTGTATTACAAACTACACTTGGGCCACCTACACATTCAGTGTTCAGAGGAAACCGTATAGAATACTCACTGTTATCATTGTCTTGTGTTATTCTTATCAAATACTCCTCATTCGGAACTAGAGTTCCTGCTGGAAAAGTAAACGTACCATTAGATTCAATTGGCGTTAATTGCCCCGCCTCAACACCAGTAGTATCAATACGCTCGAAAAATGTTACAGCATCAATTGGGTTATTACTGATTTCGGTTATTTGAAAAATAGTTGGCTCCAAAAGAGAACAGGGAGAAGCCGTGAAACTGACCCAGTCCACATCTACTCTATTCTGATTTTTCCGGTGAAAGGTATGCTCCTGAGTTTCTCCTGGAAAGATGGGTCTTGCAGCTACTGCTTCATTGTCCGGCTCGAAAGTGTCAAAGCGATCATTCGAGCTTGGAAGCCAGCCTTTTTGTATCGCATCTCTAAACCGAAACGCCCAGACAAACATCCATTGTTTCTGACCGTATGAGAAATCTGTTCTGCAATTAAACCTAGAATTCGCGTAACCCATATAATTATTAGGATTAGGTCTATAAGTATCTCCCCACGCATCTGTAGTCCCATTCGCATTCCAAGTACAATTAGGGTCTCCGTTGTAAGTACCGCTAGTACTCATTCTAGGATCAGCTTCTGTGTCACAAAGTAAATCTCCCGTAAACACACAGCGCTTACTTAATGATGGAGGACAAGGTGACCATTTTAACCCTCTACCCACCGGCTCTTTGAAGCAATGAAAATTGTGAAACATATGCGTATGAAGTAGTCCAAAGTAATGCCCCATTTCATGTGTCAGCGTGGAATTATCATCTTCTTCAAATCTATCCCTATTTACGAAAACTGCATTGTTCCAAGGTTCGACAATATTTCCTCCATCATTAGGTACATGTACATTGATGGCTGTTGGATGTTTGTTAAATGTAGAAACGGTAAGCCTTTCTCCAGCATTCATATTCACCCAATCCATACCAACTGGGTTAGCTACGGGCACTACCGAAAAAATAAAGAACCTGAAGGCAAGGTTATTACTGCGAAAAGCATCATTCAAACGATCTACCGCAAATTGTAGCCCTCGCTCATTTGGAGAGGTTCATTTCCCGCCCCAGCTACACCAAATGCTTCCTGATAGATCCAAAACTTGAGCGGGATACGAAGTATTACATCATCCTCATATCCTCTGAGTAGGGGCTCTGCCGAAGGACCGTAGAGATTATATAGACTATCGTACATCCGGTCTAGCACCGTGTAGTTACTCTCATCCCCATACCATGGAACCGCCTGATAAGCAGAATCAGTAGGATCAGGATGGTAGCAATCTTGAGCGTGTGCTGTATTACTTAAACAGCTCCACATAATAACCATCAGTGGGACGATCGTTCGCGTAAATAAGTTCTTCATTGTAGTAAATATTTAGGTAGGTAAATTCTTTTTCGTCGCAATCATTAATAGCCGCTCGGTAATCTGCCCGAATGGTATCTATGTCTAGGCCTTGTTCAATAAGGTGGAGGTAATAATACTCCGTAGTGTCTTTTTCTAGAGGTATTAACGCGTCAGATCGTCTATACGGACTGAGGTCAACCCTTCCATCTCCGGGTACAGGCCCAGGGTAAATAAGTGCTCCATTAGCGTTATATACCAACACAGAATCGAAATTATATTTACCTCCGAAAGTAATAAGGTTTTGTTCCGTATTCTTATCGAACAACCTGAATTGAATGGTGTAGGCATCTTCGAATTTCATAGGGTCACCACCGTAGCATTTGCAGGATTCTAGGATAGCAACAGTAAGTAGGGTCAGAAAAAAGAGAATGATTTTTGCGTTCTTTGGTATCATAATATTAAAGTTAACTAAATAATTTAATTTAGCAAATAGCGGAATAAAATAATGACTCTCCGGCTGGCAAGTCAAGCTCACAGGAGACGATCAGAAGTATAGCGAGTGATAAGATGAATAAAAGAGTAGTTCTGGAATATGGCATATCATGAAAAAGTTTTGTCTAAAGTAGTTATTTTTATTTTAAAATTAAAGAAAGTGGTTTTTTACCCCAAGACCTATGACCCACAGACCTAATTCAAAACCAATCAACGCTCACCGATAGAAGGCCTGTGAGACACCATAGCCGTCAACTTAAGCCCTCACTGGCTTAAGTTTAGCAAAGCGCAACTTAAGTCTATCATCATGTTCAGTTTGTAACTGACTGATAGTGGTATTATCTTAGAAGATGTCTTCCAAATATAAGATTGATAATCATCAGGTATTGCATTTTATAACTTTTGCCACAGTTCAATGGGTAGACGCTCTATCTAGGCCTTTATATAAAGATGTAATTTTTGATTCCATGAAGTACTGTCAAAAGGTAAAAGAATGTATTGTCTATGAACCTGAGAATTATGTTTATTCTAGTGCAAGAGATTATACTGGCTAGAGTGGATTGATAGAAGTTGAGTTTTTAGAATGATCGCAGTTATAAACTGCTGGATATAATAAATAGGCTTCAGTTACAAACTGAAGCCAGTGGGGGACGGCATAGAGGTAGAAGATATTGCCAAGCGAATGATGGATTACGGCTACCACGCGCCAACCGTTTCTTTCCCTGTGGCCGGCACTATGATGATAGAGCCAACGGAAAGCGAAACCAAAGCTGAATTGGATAGATTTTGTGATGTTATGATCGCTGTTCGTGCGGAAGTAGAGGAAGTTATCACTGGAAAGGCTGACAAGATGAACAACGTTTTGAAAAACGCGCCACATACTTACAGAACTGTGGTAGCCAACGAGTGGGCTTTACCTTATACAAGGGAAAAAGCAGCATTCCCTCTCGATTCTCTAAGGTTCAACAAGTTCTGGCCGAGTGTAAGCAGAATCGACAGTGCCTATGGCGATAGAAATTTGGTTTGTAGCTGCTTGCCTCTAGAAGCTTATGCTGCCGAAGAAACTAACGCTATGGTTGGTGACTTGAGTTAAGCAAAAATCAACTTTAAGCATATAAAGCCAAGATCAGTAAGTGATCTTGGCTTTTTTGTGGAGTGATGAACCCTCAGAGGTTTTTTAGAATCTCCAAGGGTTCATGCTTAAGTTCTATTGGTAAGAAAAAGGGAACCTCAATTACAAATAGCCACCAAAAAATAGCCTTCGACTGTGTTGTTGTCATCGAAGTTGGCTTGAAGGAAACCCTCTATATCTAATGAAGTAACAGCAGTCACCTGAATGAACCCGGATGTAGCGGTGAAAAAACTTGTGGCGTTGTTCCCATCGAAAAATCTCACCCCATTGGCATCCGCTGAAACAGAATAATTGCCCAGAGCCGGCGGTACTGTCAGGAGAATGTATCCATTGTTTGGAGTTACTACGGAGCAAGGATCACGAGAGGCATTTTCGGCGGTAGACATCAATGTCAACTCATAGTCATTAAACTGTAATCGTGATTGCGCTTTTCCTCCGCCAAATTCCCAGTCAGCACTTGCGACTTTGCCTTTTGCTACATTCTCGGCGGTAATGTCATTGGTGGTATCATCACAGCAAATGAGCACGAGCGGAAGTATAAAAACAGCAAATAATTTTTTCATCGTGTAAATTTAATCATTGAAATTTTTAACGCTTGTGATCCAAAATTATCATTGACAAGCTTATGTTTTTATTCAAATTCGGTGGTGATCATTTTTCCTTTTCGGGCTCCTACCGGATATGACTCCTCGGTAAATTTTAAATTCCCGTTCACATTTTTTGTAACAATCGTAGAACAGCAAGTTCCATAACCTTCAGTTCTAATGCACATGGCAGAAAGTGCTTTTTCTTTTTCATAAGAAAGGCCAGTTGGCGGAAGGTCTTCATCGGGCGCCAGCCATTGATCATGCATCAGATCAAGCAATTCTTTATGTTCAAAATGGGTACTGATTATTTGTTCGAATTTTGCCTTCGCTCGAAGTACTTTTGGCCAAGGCGTATCCAGCACCGCATTGCTTAAACCATAAATGCCCGGTTTGAGTAGGTTGATTTTTTTTTCATAGTTACTATAATGCAAAGCCTCCTCGTCCGTGAAGGTCAGTAGGTTGAAGCCATTATATTGATTAGCCTTTTTATCAACCGCTTGTAAATATTCCATCCCTTCCATTTTCCCAATTAAAAAATCAACGGGTAACTCTCCCCGTGACCTGGCCTTGGGATTAATATTGGACAGATCTCTATAATTGGTAACTGCTGCAAGTTTTTTTTCATCATTCACGGCCAGCCAAGTGCCTTTGGCCAATTCATCCCGACCGCCATAAATAGTTTTGTGATCAGGCCAGCGATGCGCCTCTAGTGTGGGTCTGTTATAAAACTCGTCTCTATTCGATGCGAGTATTAATGGATAATCGGGGTGAGCTTTCCAAGCAAAAACAATCAGACACATATATTTGTAAAAACTTTAAAGTCAAGCGGAAACATGGCAAAGATGTCATTTGGTTTCCAAATAACCTGATCCTTTAGAATTGCCAGCCAACCATAACAATATGAAAAAAATTATAGACTATCTCAAAGACTATCGAGATCAGCACTTCGACCTAAAACTACACATTGTTTTTTTGCTATTTATGGCTGTTTGTGTTGCTGTGAATTATTATTTCGACTTTGAAGATAGCATTGTTGATCAATCGATAGGCACTCCATGGCATTTCGTGCACATGTTTCTTTTTCAAGTATTCCCTTACTTGTGCACCTGTATCATTCTTTTGATTTTTAATAAAAACACTACATGGTGGAAATCGCCCAACTTTTGGGTTCGGCTGATTATTGGATTTGCTATACTCTCGTTTGATCGATCTTTTTACGGTTTTAAATACTGGATCCAAGGTTTGCCTCATGCTGAATATGTGTACATGTATAAAGTAATTCGATGGGGAAATGCGCTTTTTACCGTGGTACTGCCTTTGCTCTTAGTGTATTTGCTCATTGAAAAGGATAACCCGAAAAACTATTATGGACTCAACAATAAAAAGTTTGATCCCAAACCTTATTTTGTCATTTTGGGAATTGCCATTGTTTTTATTGGTATAGGTTCCTTTTTCTCTGATATTCAAAATTATTATCCACGTTTCCAACATGCCAAAATAGATGAATTTGCAGCTAATCGAGGAATAGACGAATGGATTCCGATTGTGATTTATGAAATCGCTTATGGGAGTGATTTTATTGGAGTAGAAATGCTTTTTCGTGGATTCTTGGTTTTTGCCTTTGTTAAATTTTTTGGTGCACACGCCATCTTACCGATGGTTGCTTCCTACTGCTTTCTTCATTTTGGTAAGCCAATGACGGAAGCCGTCAGTTCTATTTTTGGTGGTTACTTGTTGGGCGTGATAGCCTTTTATTCCAGAAGCATTTGGGGAGGCGTCATCGTGCATATTGGCATTGCTTGGGCAATGGAATTATTCGGGTATCTTCAGGGCTTGTAGTACTTTTACGGCCAAGTATTTTCCCAAAACTTATTTAACAGCATGGAGCTTCAATTGCTTATTGGATTAACTGCCGGTGTAGTTCTTGGTGGAATTATCGGTTTTCTCTTGGCGACATTAAAGAAAAAAGAAATAGGGCAGTCCATTGAAGACATTAAGTCTGAATTACGTGCAGAGCAAGACCGAAATGAGCGAATTAATCAAGACTTCAAAGACTTGAACAGCCAAATGATCCAAGAAAGGCAAAAATATCTTGACCTGAGCAACAAGCACAGCGGACTCATAGCGCACCACAAAGGACTACAAGAGCGGCTTGCTGAGCAAAAAGGCGAATTGGAAAACATACAAGCTAAGTTTACTGCCGAGTTTAAAAATCTGGCTAATGAAATTTTGGAGGAAAAAAGCAAAAAATTTACCGATCAAAACAAGGTAAATCTCGACATGCTCTTAAAACCTCTTGGAGAGAAAATCATCAATTTTGAAAAGCGAATAGAACAAAACAACAAAGAATCTATTTCTTGGAATAGCAGTTTGAAAACAGAACTGACCCACCTCAAAGACCTCAATAAAAATCTTACCAAAGAAGCGGAGAGTTTGACCAAAGCACTTCGAGGAGAATCGAAAACTCAAGGAAACTGGGGTGAAATGCAGCTGGAAAACATTTTGGATAAAGTTGGCTTACAAAAAGACGTGCATTACTTCAAAGAGCGCAACATGAAAACAGAGGATGGTAGCAATCAGCGTCTCGACTACATTATCAAAATGCCCGATGAAAAGTATCTGATCTTAGACTCTAAAGTTTCACTTACGGCTTACAGCAACTATTATGACGAGGACTCAGAGACTGGCCAAGCCAAATATTTAAAACAACACTTGGACAGTGTCAATAACCACATTAAGCTTTTGGGTGAAAAGAACTACCAAAACCTTCATGGAATACAACAACCGGACTTTGTGTTGATGTTTATGGCCAATGAGCCTGCCCTCACCATTGCGCTAAAAGAAGACCCAAGCCTATATGAAAAAGCATTGGACAAAAATATTGTTTTGGTAAGCACGAGTACCTTACTGGCAACCTTGCGAACCGTTTCTTACATCTGGAAGCAAGATTTACAAAACAAAAACGCGATTGAAATTGCACGCCAGGGAGGCGCTCTTTATGATAAATTTGTCTCCTTTGCAGAAGATTTGCTAAAGCTGGGCAACAACCTTAAAACCACCAGTAATGCTTACAATGACGCCATGAATAAGCTTTCGGACGGACAGGGCAATTTGATTAGAAGAACAGAAAACCTAAAGCAGCTTGGCGCAAAAGCTGCAAAGCAAATCGATCAGCGCCTACTCGATCGGTCTGATGATGGCAGCAATGATTAACGACCGAAAACCAGTTATACTAATTTTGGTTATACAGGTATGAAAACAGTAGATTGATAAAAAAATTAAACAATGCAGCAACTAACAGCAGACAATAAATTGAAGAATTTGATAGTGGTGGGTGATCGTGTGCTGATAAAGCCCAAGAAAGAACTAGGGAAAACCAATACAGGTATCTACTTACCCCCTGGCGTTCAGGAAAAAGAAAAAGTACAATCGGGTTACATTGTGAAAGCCGGTCCAGGATATCCCATCCCAGTTGCGATGGATGAAGACGATGATTGGAAACCTGAAACGGAGAAGATTAAATATATGCCATTACAAGCCCAAGAAGGGGACTTGGCTATTTTCCTACAAAAGGCAGCTTTTGAGGTGATGTACGAAGGCGAAAAATATTTCATCGTGCCGCAAGCCTCAATATTGATGCTTGAGCGGGAAGAAAACCTATTCGATTAATCGTGGGCTAGGCGCCCATTTTTAAAAAATACCTATGTAATATTTCTGTTTTGATGTAAGTGCGCATGAGCTGCATTTTGCTTTGCTGTGCTTCATGGTTTGCGGAAAGCTGTATATTCCTTTCTAGATGTGCAATAATTTTTTCCGCACATTCTGATAATTCTGCCTCGTCTTCCTGATTTCCTATCATAACTGCTGTTGAGTAAACCTCTGGTTTGGTTGGTTCAACTCTAAATTTGTATAATAAGAAGAAAATACCCTATATTTTATCGATGACTGATACTATTTAGGACATGAACCTATCAATTACCATATTTTATTCTGTTCGATCGAGTATCAGACTTAATCAGCAACTTTTACCAATCATCTAAATCAAGGTTGGCAGAATCTCAATAGGCCGCCTTATTCACAACGAAAAGTATGCTAGCGCAAAATCTTTTTAGCTGAACCAAGAAGACCTCCTCAACTTTTATACAACTTTATTAGGGCCCTTTTAAACTTTGGTCGATTGCAAAAACTCCTTAGCAAAATAAGACAGGATGATATCTGCACCGGCTCTTTTGATGGATAACAACATTTCGTCTCTGGCTCTATCCGCATCTAACCAGCCTTTCATCCCGGCGGCTTTGATCATGGCGTATTCCCCTGAAACATTATATGCGGCAATTGGAAGATTTGAGTTCTCCCTCAAGTCGCTGATGATATCTAGATAGCTCATGGCCGGTTTTACCATCAAAATATCTGCGCCTTCCATGTCATCTTGCTCCGCTTCTATACTTGCTTCGCGTCTATTAGCGGGATTCATTTGGTAGGTTTTTTTGTCTCCAAACTTTGGAGCTGAATCCAAGGCATCTCTAAAAGGCCCATAAAAAGCAGAAGCATATTTTGCGGAATAGGACATAATACCTACTTCGGTAAAGCCATTTTCATCCAAAACCTCTCTCAAAAAGCCAACGCGATGATCCATCATATCAGAAGGGCCTATCATATCGATACCTGTGGCCGCTTGTGCTACAGCCATGTGACCTAAGATTTCCAAGGTCTCATCATTGAGGATTTTCCCATTTTGCAAAATCCCATCGTGACCATCGGTACTATATGGATCCATAGCCACATCGGTCATGATCATGGCTTCTGGGAACTTTTCTTTAATTTTTTGCAGACTTTTTAAATAAAAGAAATTCGGATCAAAACTTTTAGACGCTTTCTTGTCTTTGTGTTTATCCTCTACCACCGGGAAAATATCAAACCCTTTAATTCCGAGTTTCAAGCAGCTTTCTATTTCGCTCATCATATGATCTTCCGTCAAGCGAAAAATCCCGGGCATAGATTTTACTTCTGTTTTTTGATTCTTTCCTTCTAATAAGAATAAGGGAAAAATAAAATCATTCGCTGTGAGGTTCGTTTCAGCGACAAGATCTCTTATCGCTGCACTGGCTCTGTTTCTTCTTGGTCTACGCATGTTGCAAAACTAATATTTCAATCATTCGAATTCTAATTTCAAGACTCTTCCGTTTTTCCCGGTCGCAAAGCCATATCCAGAGTCATGCATTTTCACGGCCCAATAGTTGGCGGTATCAAGGTTGCTCCAGCTTTGCCCCAAGTCAAAAGAATAATCCAATCCTTTGGGACCACTTGCCAAGATTACTTTTTTACCACCAATCATCGTGATTGTTGATCCATAAAAGGCACCTTTGGTGATGGGTTGATCGGTTAGCGCCCAGGTTTTTCCACCATCCGTAGTGATGGCTACATTGTCTGTGTACTGATCGGTAATGGAGAGGTCTCCGCCTACAATAACGCCAACTTGTGTGTTGAGCATGTTGATCGATGTAACACCAGCAGCTGTACCTTTAATGATCGGGTTCTCATAAAACTGCCAAGATTCTCCAAAATCAGGGGTAAATAATATCCTCGAGTTTCCTCCCGCTCCTGTAGCAATCCAGGCTTTTCCTTTCGTCTGCACGGAAATACATGTGCCGCTCGCAGCAAAACCTCCTTCACCCTCGCCAGCGTCAGGCATTTTGGAAGGGTCTATCCTTGACCAACTGTGGCCTCCATCGCTTGTGGATAAAGCAAATAATTGTCCATCGAACGAATCTCCAAAAGCGATTCCTCTTTGGTCGTCCCAAAACTCGATAGTATTTAAAAACCCTTCTGCATGAGGCATTACATAGGTCTCCTGATAGGCGTTTTCCTCTGCATTAAAAAGATAAATTCTTGAGCTGGAGCCTGTACCCGCGCTCATTAAGGCTATTTTTGATTTGGAAAAAGCGTGAATATCTCGAAATTGCAGCGTGTCCGATTCATGTTTAAATATTTTCCATGAACTACCGCCATCTAATGTGCGAATAAAAGTAGCTTGATGACCGCTGAGCCAAGCTACCTTGTTATCGACAATAGCAATGGCTTGCAGCAGTGCATCTGTGCCAGTATCACTTATCTTTTTTGATAACTTGATATTGGGTTGATCCCGGACGTGGCAACCAAAAACTAACAGTGAGATAATGAGAAGGTATTTTTTCATAGAGATCAAAAATCATTAATAATTCAACAAAACCAATTGATGAAGGCGAATTATGTTAGCATCCGCACCTTGTTTAATTCCTTTGCTTAAGCTTATGAAAAAGAACATTTGGCTTACCCTTTTATATTTACAGACAGTAGCGCTCTACGCGCAACCTTCTACTGAAATGTGGACTATTAACGACGAAAGCCAATTAAGCATCAATGGAACGTCAAATGTGAATGTTTTTGAGTGTAGTTATGACCAAAATTTTGATAAGTCTAGAATATCTCTGGTGGATAGCTCAGGGGTTATTTTGTTCAGACAAAACCTGATCCTTTTCGAAGTAAAATCATTTAATTGTAATAACACAAGAATAACTTCCGACTTGCGAAAAACATTGAAGGAACCGAGTTATCCTTTGCTTAAAATGAACTTGGTAAAATTGTATCAGACAGAAAAGGAATGTACGTTGGAACTACTTTTAACGATTGCTGGCGAAAAAAAATCGAAACACATTCACTTAAAATCATGTAACATTTCCGAAAATAAAATCAATCTTGAAGGAAATTATAAGATGAATTTGAGCGACTTTGGGTTGGTTCCCCCAACGGCACTTTGGGGAATGGTGAAGGTAAATGATGAAATAACCATTGACTTTTCCTTTTATCTAGAGAACAAATAAAAACCGGCCTTTTTCAAGACCGGTTCTGTAATTCTGATTATTAAGTTCTACTAGAAGCCGATTACCGCCTCAATAACAATTCCGTTAAACTCAGCTCCTTGGAATTTCGTGCCATTCCATCCAGCTCCATCATAGCTAGAGGTAACATATTCCAGTTTGGTAAGTATGTTTTTTGTCAAAAACCAGCCTCCGCCTATATTGGTTCTAGTGATGTCGATGGTTTGTGCAACATCAGAGGACTCGCCGCTTACCGCATTGTATCTTCCGCCAATAAACAATTGCTCATCTGCACCAAATCTGTAGAGTAGTTCTGCTCCTGTTTGGGTGTATCCACCGCCTACAGCATCATCGCCATTGTTAGCAAACTCTAACACTCCGAAAAACTCTAGTCCTTTATATTTTACGAAAGGGTTAATCATTACTGCTGTTTGATAACCAAAGCCGGTATTAAAACGTGGGTTGAAGTCACTCACACGAGCATCATTTTGACCTTCGAGCACATTGTAGTATCTGGCTCCTGCTCTGTCTCCGCCGTAGAGATTATCTCTGGTACTCTCTTTACTACTTGTATAAAGTGAACTAGTCAGTCTTAATCTCAGATCGCTATTGATCTGGCGGTCATAGCCTAATTTTCCGAATAATACTGCACCATTATCACCATCCAAAGGTGCTTGGTTAAGTCGACCATTTGACATTCCTATAACACCTATAAAGCCTTTAGATTGGATAGTCAATTCTGCGAATGGCTCAGTAGTAAATGAATCCATGATGTAATTGCCAACAAATGGATTGTATATAGAGCGAGAATTGTCTGATCTTCTGAAATGCGTATCACCGTAGTTGATTTCATCCATACCAAATCGAAGCGTAGCGACATTCATGAATTTGGACATGAATCCTGGTCTTATAAAGTCGAGTTTGTCTATTTGCATATACCCTCCTTTTACCCAAGCTTCATTGTGGTGGCGAGAAGAAAGGTATGTTCTTAAGTGTAATCTTACTCCTTCGGCAAATTGCACATCGAGATTAAGGTTGGCACTTGGTAGTGTAAAATTATTGGCTAGTTCTACTAGCGTATCGCCAACCAGGCTATTCTGCTGACTTATGCCCTGAAACAAGAGTGAGAAATCACCACCAACACGTAGTTTTATGCCTGTGAAAGTTGTTGTATCAGTCTTAGGTGTCTCAAAGACGTTGATCCCTGCTTGGTCGTTTGGCCTGAAATAGCTAATTGGAGTTTGTTGTGCTTGCACTAGAGAAGCCGTGATGACTAATAGTGCGGTCATGAGTGTTAATTTTAGATTTATCATGGTTATAATTATTTAATTGAATTTGTTGTCATACTAATTTTATATTGAATCTTGATTTCGTCACCAGTCGTCATTGTGCCGAACATGGCTGTAGGAGGATCAATGCCAAAGTCTGTCATTCGGAGTGGCACTTCACCAGTAAAAACCATTGGTTTTGCAGCGTCAAAATTTACTTTCATAGGAATAATTTTTTCCTTTCCAGCTATTTGCACTTTCCCACTCCCTTCGAATGTGTTGCCATCCCGAACTAGGAAGTCGCTTGTAAAGATGATTTTTGGGAAGCTTTCGGCTTCTAGTGCGTCATAGGTCTTGCTATTCATTATGGATTTGCCACTTTCTATTGACTTAGTCTTTAAAAAGCCCTCGATGCTTTTTAAAGTGTCCCCTTCCATCTTGGCCGAAAAGTCAAATTCTCCAACTGTTGACTCCCAGTCATGAATGGAGGAAGTGCCGAGGATCGTCACTTTGCTTTGTGAAGTAATTGACTGTAAGGGCTGACTATATGTAACCCAATAGCTACATAAGAAAATAAAGTAATAAAGAGCTTTCATTTTTGTGCTTTTGTTATGTGTGCAAGGTATGCAGAGGGCTCTTGGCCAAATCTGATAAGGGTCAAGAAGAAACCTGACTTTAGCCATATAAAGCTTTGTACTTCAATCATTTACAAACCTGACGTAAGTCATAATAGATTTCCAGAAACTCATGTGTTTGTGCTTATCTTTTAGCCGCAAACTCACTAAAAATAGCACCCTGAAGTTTATGAGATTTACCAGCTTTTTTCTGGCTTATTTTAGCTATTTGGGCTCTTTTTTCGTTTTACAGGCTTTTTTTTGGCTAAGGCTGAGGTGTTTTTCGAAGCGAATTAATTGGCTTGCCTATCTTCTAAGAAGGTTCGTTTTGGTCTTGGAAAGTGGCTGAAAGAAGTCGAATTTTTATTTGACTTTCAGATTATTTCATCAAATAATCAAAGTTCAAATCCTGAACTTACCTTTCACAGCTATGTCTTGAGCGGCTTATTTTTTTATAATAAAATAGCTCTTTTTATTTCGTCGATCAGCTGGGTATGCTTTTGTGGGGATTCATGAGTAGAGTGCCCCATATCAATGGATAGAATGAATAATCTCGGCGGAGTTATACAGGGCTAGATTGACCGAGTTGGTTGGAAATGATGGCTAGTCCTTGTTTCAGGTCTTTAGGAGCAAAACCGATCATCTTTTTTGCTTTCTCTATGACAAAACCGGTTTTTGGTGGTCTTTTCCCAACTTCCTTAAAAGTACTCGCCGTTACTGGGGTAATTAATTTTTTATCCAAATGGAAGAAATCAGCAACTTCAAGTGCTATTTCATAAGGGGTAAAGGTCTGTGCTCCGGAAATATGAAAAACCCCAGTGGCTTGTATTTCCAGCACCTTTTGACAACCTATGGCCAAATCTTCGACCAATGTAGGTGTGCGTACCTGATCGTTCACAACTTTGATTGCCTTTCCTGATTCAAGAGACTTTTTTACCCATAACACCAAATTAGACCGACTCAAATCATAGCCCACACCATAAACCAAGACTGTACGGATAATGCTTGTGGATAGTGAACTGGCTAAAACTAGTCTTTCTGCTTCCAGCTTAGATTCGCCATAGTAGTTTACTGGGTTAGTAGTATCTTCTTCTGCGTATGGGCCGTTTTCCCCATTAAAAATAAAATCTGTCGAGATATACTGAAAATAAGCGTTGGTTGGTTCTGCAGCTTTCAACAGATGAGCGGTTGCAGCTACATTTATCTCCCAGCATGCGTCGCGGTTGGTTTCACAAATGTCCACCTGAGTCATTGCCGCACAGTGAATGATGCTGTCTGGCTTAGTTTGGGTAATTAATTGATCAACATCATTTTTATTGGTCAGGTCTACATCCAAATAAGAAAAGCCACCGGGAGGAATTCGCTGAATGCCTTTTCCCGTGGCTATTATTTCATTTTCAGTATTGGAAGAAAGAAGGCCGACAAGTTTTTGACCAAGTAGACCATTTGCTCCGGTGACTAATATTTTCAATGCTACTTACTTTTTCGATGGATATTCATAACCATACATTTCAGTAATTTTTTTCTTTGGAATCATCTCTACATCCATCGTCATGTAGGTGTCTTTCACTGGCACGTCCTGACGACCAGTTTGCACGGCTGCCAATTTATCTATTACCTCTAAACCTTCTACCACTCGCCCAAAGACAGAATATTCTGTATCCAAATGAGGTGCTCCACCTTGGGTGGTATATAATGCGAGTCGCTCTTCATCAAAGCCCTTATCCAACTCTAAGCCTAATTCTTTTTCTACTATTTCCTTACAATCAAGCGCTAGTTGGTTCATCGCTTCAAAATCTCTCTTTTTTTGAAGTTCTACGAATTTGTCTCTGAGCGTATCATATTTTTCCATTCCTAAAATCTTAGGTATGGATTGGTTGAGTTTTGTTTGATCGATAGTCAACTCTGACTTACTGAAGGTTTTACCATGAACGATATAAAATTGCACACCTGATGACATTTTTTCTGGATTCACATTGTCGCCTTGTCTGGCAGCAGCTAGAGCGCCTTTCGTGTGATAGAAGCCATCTACGATTTCCGCTGGAATCCGATCGCTTTCTGATTCTCTTGTGCCTTCTTTTTCATTTACATTTCCTCCTTGCACCATGAAGCCCTTGATAATTCTGTGCCACTTTGTGCTGTCATATCGCCCTTCACGTGCAAGCGCTAGAAAGTTGGCCTTGTGTAAAGGAGTTTCTTCATAAAGAATCACTTTCATGTCACCAAATTCGGTGTGGATCGTTACCAAGGCGTCTTTATTTTTATCACAGGCGGTCAAAACCACACTCAAAACAACTAGTAAAACAATTAATTTTTTCATCTCTTCTTGTTAATAAAATAAATTTCGCTGCAAAAGTATAAAAAGGCCTAAAACTCATGACTATCCGTGGAAAACACTTAGCCCATTTGCGATTTTATCTCCTTTAATATGCGATCTCCGCCATTTTTAAGCACTTCCTCCGCCAGTTTTTCCCCTAACAATTGCGAATTGTTGCCCTTATCTGATTTTACTATGCGCTCTTTTCCATCTAAGCTGACTATGCCGCCGACTATTTCTACTTGATGATTTACACGTCTAGCCAGCGCAAAAACAGGAATGCTACATCCTCCTTCTAACTTTTTGAGGTATGCTCGCTCCGCACTGAGGCATTGCCATGTTTCATCATCGTTTATCGCTTGTCTTATCGCTTCTTTTTTTTCCAAGCTTAAGGAATCGTGCGATTCTATGGCAATACTGCCTTGACCGACTGCTGGAATAAACTCATCAACGGACAATACATGCTTGATCATGTGATCATATTCCATGCGGTGCACGCCCGCATAGGCCAGCAACAAGCCATCACATAATCCATCGCGCATTTTTTGTATTCTGGTTTGAAGGTTTCCTCGAACCTCCACTGTTTTCACTTTTGGATAAAAATGGCTCAACGTAGCAATTCTCCTTGTAGAAGATGTTCCTAGAACTGTGGGTTGACTTAAATCAATTGCCCCATCACTGACAATAACATCTTCCACCTTTTCGCGCTTAGAAAAAGCAATAATTTCAAATCCGTCAGGTAAGGAAGACTGCATATCCTTGGCACTATGAACAGCAATGTCGACACTTCCATCCGCTAGTTTATCCTCTAGCTCTTCGGTAAAAACACCTTTACTCCCAATTTTGGCAATGGATACATCGAGGACTTTGTCTCCCTTGGTTTCCATGGTAACCAATGCTGTAGGCCATCCTGCCTCCTCCAGCTTTTGCTGCACATAATAAGCTTGCCATAGTGCTAGTTTACTTTTTCTCGTACCGATTTTGATTATTTCCTTAGGCATTTTTCTTGGAACCTCTCGTTTTCAAATAGTTATTCTCTACGTATGCTATAATTTTCCCAGCAATATCCTTTCCTGTTGCGGCCTCAATTCCTTCAAGCCCAGGGGAGCTATTTACTTCCAAAATTAAAGGACCTCTTTCTGATTGTAGCATATCTACTCCGGCAATACCAAGTCCCATAGTTGCGGCAGCTTTGATGGCAGCTGCTTTTTCCGCTCTCGATAGTTTGATGAGTTCGGATGTGCCTCCTCTGTGCAGGTTAGACCTGAACTCGCCTTCCTTTCCTTGTCTTTTCATGGCTCCCACTACTTCGCCATCCACGATGAATGCACGAATGTCGGCGGCTTTGGCCTCTTTGATAAATTCTTGAACAATTATTCTAGCCTTCAATCCGTGAAATGCTTCAATCACTGATTTTGCTGCCTTCATGGTTTCTGCTAGTACCACACCCAAGCCTTGTGTACCTTCCAAAAGTTTAATAATTAGTGGCGCGCCCCCTACTTTTTGCACAATTTGTTTTTCCTCTTTGGAGTAGTTGGTAAAGGCTGTTCTTGGTAAACCAAGATCTGCGGCGGCCAACATTTGTAAACTCCTGAGCTTGTCTCTTGATCTTGTAATAGCCAAAGACTTGCATGCGCTAAAAACATTCATCATTTCGAATTGACGTACTACGGCAGTACCATAAAAAGTAACCGATGCACCTATTCTCGGGATAATCGCATTAAAACCTTCTAGGGGCTCTCCTTGGTAATATATCTCTAACACGCCTTTGTCTATGACAATATCACATTTTAGGTGATCAATGACATAGACTTCATGCCCTTTGGCTTCAGCGGCGATTTTGAGTCTTTTCGTTGAGTAAAGTGATTCTTTTCTTGATAAAATGGCAATTTTCATTTTTCAATGTTTTTTATAAATGATGATTTATTCCCTTATGGTTGAGCTAAATAAATAGCTCAAGAGAAGGGGGATTTATGCTCAAAAGAAAGGTTTTTCTCGGCGACATCTACTAGAAATTTGTTCTTCAGAAACCTTCGGCCAATGAGGATCGGATTTTTCATCTTACTCCTATCAGAAAGGGAAAAGTTGATTTTATAGATTTTACCGAAAAGTTGGATATTTGAAGTGATTACATAACGATGCTCTGATTTTCCATTAGAGCTTCTGATTTTTTTGGTGATGAACTTTTCTTTTTTGTAGACCTTTTTTCCGCCGATGGGAATGGTAAAAAGTAATATTCCATCCTGCAATTTAACGTTTGTACAATGAATGCTTGAAGTATAAGCCCCTGTATCCACTTTAGCTTGTACATTTTGCAAATCAAACTCTGGCAAGTTGACAACATCTTGCCTTCCAATTGTTCTCAATTTTTTCATTTTCGTGCGATAAGGCCGCTAATAGCTAGCGACAGTTGCAAATAGGTGATTTTTGCACTCGCATTTCTGCCCAAGTGCTGCAGTGCCTCAGACATTAGAAAGTAGCTTTTTTCTAACATGTTGGGATCAACAGTGCTTGAAAATTTTATTAAAAAGTCTTTCTCTTCGTCTCGTTTGCTTACCAAATCAGGATCAACCAAGGCAAGTAGTGCCTCTCTCAATAGTTCAATACTTATATCCAATTCTTGGCGTTGAAGCGGTTTGCTTTTCTTAGCAAAATCTTCACTGCGCGCAACCAAGCTACTATAATCCCGACGTAAACACAGGAGCATCCACTCTCGAAAATCTGTATAAGAAAGCTCATATTGCGTATTGGCTTCCTCTATGGCCAATCCGATACTTCCGCGTGCTCTTTGGCTCGCTGGAAAAGCGACATCTTGAGCCAGATGGAGTTTGTTTTCCAAGTATTTTTGGATGTCTTCTTGCTCAAAAGGAGGGACGACAAAAAGTTGAGTACGTGATTTAATGGTGGTCAATAGCTTCTCATAGTCATAAGAAACCAAAAGGTAAATCGTTTGAGTAGGTGGCTCTTCCAAGATTTTCAAAATGCCATTGGCCGCCGAAGGATGCATCAGCTCTGGACACCAAATAATGACAATTTTAAAACCACCTTCAAAAGCTTTCATGCTTACCGTTTTGATCATCCGCCGACTGTCTTCTTTGGATATTAGCACTTGCTTATTTTCATAACCAGCCTTGTTGATCCAATCATCAAGATTGCTATAGGGAGTTTCCGAAGCAAAAGATCTCCACGTTTTTAACGTTTCGGCTACTTGCTTGTCGTATTCACTGCTTTTTGTGGAAGAGATTTTCGGATAGTAAAAATGAACATCAGGGTGTACCATTCGATTCATTTTTTGACAGTTGGCACATTGGCCGCAGGCATCATTTTCTTGTTTGTTTTCACAAAGTAAAAAAGTGGTGAAAGCCAAAGCCAAAGGCAAACCTCCTCCTCCTACGACACTCGAAAACATTTGAGCATGAGCAATATGGTTGTTGGTGAAGGAAGACAATAATGACTTCTTGATATCGGCTAATCCAGGAATGTCCGCAAACTGCATTTTTTTTCGATCTGTTCGGATTTTAAAATCGGCTAAAGTTAACCTGAATATCTGTGCAAAAAGAATTGTTAGCTCAATTGAGGAATTAATGTAATCCTCCATTCAGGGTTCAAGTATAAAACACAAAAGCCGTCACGATCTTGAATCGATACGGTCTACTGTAAATGAGTATGAAACTTAAACTTTGCCAATCGTCTAATCTGCTTTTTCCCAGATTCTTTGATCAGATGTTATCTCAAAGATGTGTTGTAAAATATCTTTTTCTATTTCATCAAAAACAACTTGTCTTCTACTCATTACCAGCTCCGCAAGCTCACAGACCTTATTGAGTTTATAAGTAGAAAAACCAGATGATCCTCCCCATGAAAAAGAAGGGATAATAGTTCTAGGAAAACCTTCACCAAAAATATTGGCAGAAACACCCACAGTGGTTCCTGTATTAAACATGGTATTGATTCCACACTTAGAATGATCGCCCATAATGAGCCCGCAAAATTGCAAACCGCTATCCTGAAAACGGTTGTTTTCAAAATCCCACATTTTTACGTTGGTGTAATTATTTTTTAAGTTCGAGTTATTGGTGTCAGCGCCTAGATTACACCACTCACCAAGTACCGAATTGCCTAAAAATCCATCATGACCCTTGTTGGAATATCCTTGAATAACAGCATTGGAGACTTCTCCGCCAACTTTAGAATATGGCCCCACAGTAGTGCCACCTCTAATTTTAGCGGCCATACTGATAACGCTCTGATCACACAATGCAAAAGGTCCCCGAATGATTGCACCTTCACCAACTTCAGTATCAGCTCCTAGATAAATGGGTCCACTTTCAGCATTTAAAATAGCTGCTTTTATTTTTACTCCTTTTTCCAAGAAAATCTGATCACCATAAGTCCTCGTGTGAGGATCATCAATGGGCTGACAGGCTCGGCCCTCGGTGAGCAAGTCAAAGTCGCTTTTTATTTCCGCTCCATTTTGTCCGAAAATATCCCAGGGATATACGATTTTATTTACTTCCCCCGAATACGTTATGGCATTGTCGCAAAGATCAAGTTTGGCTGTTGATGCTAAAACCTCCTCATTAAAAATGAGCTTCGTCCTAGCAGGCAATGACTTGATTGCAGCAATAAGTGTTGGGTTTGGCATTAGTCCATCATAAATAAATAACGTGGGACTATCACAAGAGGGAAACTTGCGACTTAGGTAAGATTCAGTATGATAACCGTGTGAGGAGGCTTGGAGCGTTTTAATCCATTTCTCAAAAATTTTTAAAAACCCAACACGCAAATCAGCCACAGGCCGTGTATAAGTGAGAGGGAAAAGCTTGGTACGCGCTTTTGATTGATCAACGAACTGAATCTGCATAGGGTAAAAATAAAAAAGTCTTCAGGATTAGCTGAAGACTTCTTGATATCTTGAAAGAAAAGTCTCTTATTTCTTTTTGTACTTTTTGTTGAATTTCTCAACTCTACCAGCAGTATCCAATAGGATATTTTTACCTGTGTAGAATGGATGTGATGCAGAACTAACCTCTATTTTAACCACAGGGTATTCGTTACCATCTTCCCATTTTATTGTTTCTTCACTAGTCATGGTAGACTTAGTCATGAATTTGAAATCACTTGTAGTGTCAAAAAATACTACTTCTCTATATTCCGGATGAATCTCCTTTTTCATAATCTTCGCTCTTTCTTTTAAAAAGGATTGCAAAGATAGAATAAATTAGTAATTTCTCATATTTGAATCTATATTTTTACCATTGTGAAATACATTATTCGTTTTTTCTTGCTGGTTTGTGGCTTTTTTGCCGTGTCGCAATCGACAGACTATCCCCTCAACCAGCGCGCTTACGAAATTATCGATGAGCTTGATGTCAAAGGTGAAAAAAGCTTTTTTTCGACAGTAAAGCCTATTTCTCGTAGAAAAACAGCAAATGCGCTCAACGATTTTGAGTTTGAATCGAACGCCGCAGATCGTGCAAACTTTGAATATTTGAAGCTGGAATCTCGAGAATATTTAGATTCTGTAAAAGCCTCAAAAAAACCACTTTGGAATAAGTTTTATAAGTATCCTTCTGATCTTATCTCTTATTCGGGGGAATCGTTCAACTTACATCTCAATCCAGTCTTGCTTTTTGGAGGCGGACAAGAAAGCTTTCAAGATGAAACACTTTTTCAAAATTACAGGGGGGTGGAGCTGCGTGGCACCATAGATGAAAAGGTATCTTTCTATACTTTGATCAATGAAAATCAGGCAAGATATCCAGGGTATGTCAAAAACTTCACAGATTCTACGCTAGCCATTCCTTATGAAGGTTTTTGGAAGCAATATGAGACAACCGGGGTAGATTTTTTAAGAACTCAGGGTTACATCGACTTTAATGTATCCAAGCATATTGGTGCACAGGTAGGCTATGGAAAGCATTTTGTTGGTGACGGTATTCGGTCCATGATTCTCTCCGATTTTGGGAATAATTATCCTTATCTCAGAGTAACGGCAGATGTTTGGAAGATTCAATATACCAACATTTTTGCACAGCTTGTGGCACAAACTGCCGGCGGAGAATTTGGCCTTTTAGGCGTAGAAGAGTTTCCACAAAAGTTTCTTTCATTTCATAGACTTGGAATAGATCTCACCGACAATTTCAACATAGGTCTATTTGAATCCGTCATTTTCGGAAGAGCCGACTCCTTGGGAGGGTCAAATATTAAAGCAGAATACTTAAACCCAGTCATCTTTTATCTGGCGCTTGAGCAGCAAGCAGGAAGCTCCGACAATGTAATTATTGGCCTAGATTTTAAATGGAATCTTTGGAGAACCGCGTCCTTGTATGGCCAATTGGTCATTGATGAAATGGTGGTGAGTGAGTTGCTAGATCGTACGGGTTGGTGGGGGAGCAAGCAAGCTTTTCAACTTGGCGCGAAGTATTTTGATGTACTTGGTATTGATAATTTCAATATGCAAGCGGAGTACAATGCAGCAAGACCCTATACTTATGCTCACGATGATTATTTCACCAGCTATACACATTATAATACGCCGTTGGCACATCCACTAGGCGCTAACTTCAAGGAACTCTTGTTTAAAGCGAGTTACCAGCCATTTTCAAAATGGAAAGTCACAGGAACATTTCTAGCCGCCCAATATGGTGATGATCTGGATTCGGCTAGCTATGGACGCAACATTCAGCGATCTTATAACGACAGACCAGTAAACGACTATCGAGGAATTAGCATCGGCAATGGTAATACTACCGATTTGCTCATGTTTCAAGGTGTATTGTCTTATTTTTGGAAACATAATACGACTTTGGACATCACTGCAACGTATAGGAGTGAAAAGGCGCAGGTTATTCCTGCCGAAAATTCCACCACTATTTTGGGGCTAACATTAAGATGTAATTTTCCGGGGAGGTCTTATTTATTTTAAGAAACACAGCTTGAGAGAGATCAAGAGAATATCCCATTCAACATGAAAACCTTTCTCCGTATATTCTCTTTTGCCAGGCCTTTTGGTCTTAGTATTCCAGTGTATACTTTTTTAACGGTACTAGCAACACTTTTTAGTGTGGTTAACTTCACCACATTAATCCCGCTTTTACAAGTATTATTTGATCAGGTAGATAGCTCCATGGTCGCCGAATCGCCCAATTTTAGTTTTACCGTTGAATATTTCCGTGCGCTTTTTTATTCTCAGTTGGTTTTTTTGATAAAAACCCAAGGCGAAACGTCCGCATTGACTTACATCTGTATTGCCATTTTATGTTCGGTTCTTTTAGCCAATAGCTTTCGGTTCCTAGCTTCTTTGATCATTGCTCATACTCGCGTCAAGGTCATTACCAACTTGCGAAAGGCGGCCTTTCAATCCATTCTTTGTTTTGATCAAAGCTATTTTACCAATAATAAAAAAGGAGATCTCATTTCAAGAATGGCCACTGACGTGCAAGAAGTGGAGCAATCCATCGTGGCAACCATAAAAGTTGTGTTGAAAGAACCTCTTTTGATAATTGGTTACTTCATGGCTTTGTTCACGATCTCTGCTGAACTCACACTATACACATTATTGCTTATTCCGCTGGCTGGCGGAGCTATTTCCGTTATCGCACGAAAATTGAAGAAACGAGCCAAGAAAGCGCAAGAATCACTGGGTAGAGTAAATAACCTACTCGATGAGGCCATTTCAGGCATGCGCATCATTAAGGCTTTTGCTGCGAAAAAGCATGTCCAAGACAGGTTTGAAAAAGAAATCGACGAGTATGGAAAAAACAATTTTCAGATAATTTCCAGGTTTAACTTGGCAAGTCCAGTGTCCGAATTTTTAGGTGTTGCTGTGTTGTCACTCATTCTATTAATAGGAGGTTCTATGGTGCTTAATAGCTCCTCTGACCTAGGAGCAGCTCAGTTTATCGGCTTTTTGATTTTGTTTTCACAAGTACTCAATCCGGCAAAATCCCTTTCCTCCTCTTTCAGCAACATCAATCGTGGCATAGCATCCGCCGAAAGAGTGTTTCAATTGATGGATACCAAGTCCAAAATAATTTCACCACAAAACCCATTACCGTTAACATTTTTTGAAAAGTCGATTGTTTTCAATCAAGTGTCCTTTCGCTATGACAATGCTCTGGTGATTGAAAATATTAATATTGAGATAAAAAAAGGGGAAGTTGTCGCTTTGGTTGGAGCTTCTGGAAGCGGAAAAACGACTATTTCAGATCTCATCCCACGATTTTACGATCCTTCCGGCGGTCATATTTTCATTGATGGGCTTGATCTCAAATCGGTCAACATTGAAAACTTAAGAAACTTGATGGGTGTCGTGACTCAAGAATCTATCCTATTCAATGATACCATAGCTAATAATATCACTTTTGGGTTGGAAAATATTTCGGAAGAAAAGCTGATCACCGCAGCAAAGGTTGCCAACGCACATGATTTCATTGAAAATCTGGAAGAAGGATACCAAACGAGTATTGGGGAGCGTGGCGAAAAACTCAGCGGAGGTCAGCGACAAAGAATTTGTATTGCGCGGGCAATTTTAAAAAACCCACCGATTCTTATTTTGGATGAGGCCACTTCTTCCTTAGATTCTGAGTCTGAAAAGCTGGTGCAAGAAGCCGTTTTTAAATTGATGAAAAATAGAACCACACTTGTTATTTCACATAGATTGAGCACTATTCAACAAGCGAATCGTATCTATGTATTAGCGCACGGAAAAATTGTAGAACAAGGAACACACGATTCGCTCATTGAAAAAAACGGACTTTACAAAAGATTAACTAAGATGCAATCAGTCTAAGTGAAAAATAATCCCGTTTATCTAATAAGCATTATTTTATTTCTAAAATTTCCGACCTTTGACGAATAATGAAAAAATTTAAACTCTTCTTCTATCCCATTTTTTTGATTACAGCCTTAGTGGTCATGTATTTCAGTCTGGATATTATTATCAATATGGATGCTTATTTGGATAAAATGGATTTTGCCACGCTTAGAAAGCTTCCAAATTATGCCCTAGGTGGATTTTTATTCATCTCAATATTGATGTTGGCAGAGTTTGCTTTGGAAAATTTTCAGATTATTGCGCTAAGAAAAAAAGTGAAAGAGGCGCAGAAGGAGCTGGTTAACCTCAAAGCAAAGCTCTACGATCAAAATGAACAGTCTGCTCCGAAACTCGATATGCCTGAATCTTTTGACATTCCAGACGAAGAAGATGGTGATGATGACGAAGATGACGATCGATGAGACCATTCGGCACGAGCTGAATGAAGCATTATTAGTTCTCAATACTTTTATTTCGAAAGAAAAAAACCTTCAGCAAATAGATAAAGCTGCCAGAGTAATGGTCGACAGTATCAACACTGGAGGTAAAATAATTAGTTGCGGAAATGGAGGCTCGCATGCTGATGCGATGCACTTTGCAGAGGAAATGACAGGCCAATTTCGCGACAGAAGAAGGCCATTGCCAGCGGTATCTATCTCAGACCCTACACACATGACCTGTGTTGCCAACGATTATGGTTTTAAGGAGATTTTTAGTAGATATATTGAAGCTTTAGGTAAAAAAGAAGATGTTTTATTGGCGATCAGTACTTCTGGAAACTCCGAAAACATGATCAATGCAGCCATCGCGGCAAAAGAGAAAGGCATGAAGGTGGTGGCCTTAACCGGGAAAGACGGTGGAAAGCTAGCGGCACTTGCACAGGTAGAAATCCGGGTGCCTCACTTTGGTCATGCAGATAGAATTCAAGAAATTCACATCAAAGTTATTCATATTATCATCCAGTTAATTGAGAAATTGGTATCTTAGAACCATGCTCGCAAAGACATTTGGAAGCGCCGTATATGGCGTAAATGCCTTCACCATTACCATAGAAGTAAATGTGGGTCAAGGCACAAAATTTTTTATGGTTGGTCTACCAGACTCTGCCGTAAAGGAAAGTGAACAACGTGTAGAATCTGCCGTCAAATATTTTGGCTATCGCATGCCTAGACAAAAGGTCGTCGTTAATTTGGCGCCAGCGGATATTAAAAAAGAAGGCTCGTCGTATGACTTGCCTATCGCGCTGGGCATTCTCCAAGCCTCCGAACAGGTCAACTTTCAAAACTTGGAAGAATATGTCATCATGGGTGAATTGTCTCTTGATGGAATTCTTCGACCCATCAAAGGGGCATTGCCAATTGCTATTGAAGCCCGAAAAAAGGGTTTTAAAGGCTTTATTCTTCCAAAAGAGAACGCCACAGAGGCTGCCATTGTGGATAATATCGATGTTATTGGTGTCGACAATATCAAAGAGGCTATTGACCACTTAGAAGGAACCAAGTTGATTCAACCTTTGGACTATGATACGAGGGATGTATTTTTTCACGAACTAGACAGTGTTGATTCTGACTTTGCCGATGTGCAAGGGCAGGAAAACATCAAACGTGCCATGGAAATAGCCGCTGCTGGAGGGCACAACGTGATCATGATAGGCCCACCCGGAGCTGGGAAGACGATGTTGGCCAAGCGGTTATCGTCGATTTTGCCACCGTTGAGCTTACATGAAGCCTTGGAAACTACCAAGATCCATTCGGTTGCCGGGAAACTGGGTCAAAACGGTAAATTGATTTCAAAAAGACCTTTTAGATCTCCACATCATACCATTTCTGATGTTGCACTTGTAGGGGGAGGAGGCATTCCTCAACCTGGGGAAATTTCCCTAGCCAATAATGGTGTTTTGTTTTTAGATGAGTTGCCAGAATTTAAACGCTCTGTGTTGGAGGTTATGCGTCAGCCATTAGAAGAAAGGCAAGTGACTATTTCCAGAGCCCGAATATCTCTGGATTATCCTGCCAATTTTATGTTGGTCGCCAGTATGAATCCTTGCCCTTGCGGATATTATAATCACCCAGAAAAAGAATGTGTCTGTGGTCCGGGGATTGTACAGCGCTATTTGAACAAAGTCAGCGGTCCGCTCTTGGATAGGATCGACCTGCATGTAGAAGTTACCCCTGTTTCATTTGATCAGATGACCTCTAATCGGAAGGCAGAATCGAGCTTAGCTATTCGTGAAAGAGTAGTAAAGGCACGCGAAATACAAAAACTGCGCTTTGCAGCGACTCCCGAGGTATTCAACAATGCCATGATGGGCGGCACCAAAGTAAAGGAAGTTTGCCAGATTAATGATGCAGGCAAAATTCTCCTCAAAACAGCTATGGAAAAACTAGGATTGTCCGCTCGCGCCTACGACCGAATATTGAAAGTTTCCCGAACCATTGCCGACTTAGCGGGTGTAGAAAATATCAAAATAGAACATTTAGCAGAGGCGATTCAGTATAGAAGTTTGGATAGAGAAGGCTGGGCTGGGTAGGTTATGAGTTCGAAAACTATACAAATAATTTATTTAATAACCTTCAGCATTTGTCTCTTACAATCATCAAAAACACTGCTAGTGAATTGCCACTCTGCGGCGATTATATGTTTTGGGATAACTTTTCTACTATGTTTTCTTTTCCATTAAAATGCCTAGCAGCGGGGCTTGCAGTTCTGACCATATACTATACCCACAAAAGAATTCAACAGACTAAAATACAATTGTCAACAGTCGAAAAGCAAGTTAATAATTCGATTTATTTCCAATTTCGGTCTGAGTACAATAATTTTTTTGAACAGGCAGACAAAAACTTTGGAGGATACGTAAAATTTAGAAATAATTTTATTGCATTATTTCCGAATATTAGACATGGAGACATGACACCTAATGAGCAACTGGATAAGCTCGATACGGAAATAGAATATCTAAAAGATAATTTGCTCTCTACAGGTTGGAAGCTCGAAGGTCTAAATGAATTAATTGATCTTCATCGTCACTTTATGAAAAACTATTCAGGTTTTTTCGGTTTTCAGGCGAATTTATTTGATCGCATTGAACACCACGACGATCTGGCTAGATGCCGTTTGATATTAAATATTGTTAACAGCGATCTTTTTAAAGCTGGTGAAATTTTACAAGAAGTAAATAGGTTTTTAGGAAATTCTCGAAGTAAACTTTACAAATCGTTTTTTACGGAACTTGATATCACCAACAAAAAATTTTCTAAAATTATTGTATTGGAAGAGGATTTGCTTAACGCAATTGGAAATTTCAATAGTCAAGGACCCCAAGCCTTAAGGATATTTTGTCAGAATATGATAAATGAACCATTTAGAAAGGAATATTATAAAAACAATTTTTCTCGGCTGAACACAGAGGATCCTTTTACTACTTGGTTTTCCACAATATTATTTAAATGAAAATTCGACTATTAAAAGCCGCTTTTATTAAGAGTGTTTAGACTAATAATAAGCTAAAGCAACCCCAGCACCAATTCTGATAACTCTCCCTTTTTCAACTTACCTAAGATTTTAAGCTTTGATTTATCAGATGCATGAGCGTCCAATAATAGTTTGGCATCCTCTTCGACCAAATGTTTCGATAAAATTGTTTTTGGATCTGCTGCTGACAACTCCAATTCATCTATCGCCGACTCTACTAAAGCTTTGCCCTTTTTCTTGGCGCTAACCAATGGATTATAGTCTGCACCACTGTCGCGAAGCGTCCAACTACTATTTTCAATTTTGAGATTTTCAATTTGAGAAGCCAAACTCCAGTTATCAGGTAATATTTGCTTGATAGAAGCCGAAACACCACTCTTCCAAGCGTCTAAGTCAAAATCCTTGTCGGATAACTTTTCTAAGTGTCTTTCTAATATTGATTTTTGTTTTTCCATCATAATTGTTACCCAAGTCTTATCAAACCTCTTTCAAGCGTATATTAGGAATATGTATTCGGTAAGAAAGTTTAATTTCGATTCAATTTACGTCTTTTCCGAAGGGAGTCAAAGCGAGACCGGCTAACTTAAAATGTTGTTGCGCAAATGGCAGACCAATGATTGTAATGGCCAGTAACAATCCAAAGAATAAATGGGTTACCGCGATCCAAAAACCGCCAACCAATATCCAAAGCACGTTCATAAAAACGGACAAACAACCACTAGATCTTTCATGAGTGGTTATCTCCTTGCCAAATGGCCAAAGTGCGAGTCCAGCAAGCTTGAGCGTTTGTATTCCAAAAGGTATTCCGATGATGGTAATAATGAGGAAAAAACTAGCCACTACATATTCAATAGCGATGATTATTCCTCCAAAAAGCAACCATATTAAATTCCCAACTCCATTCATAAATAATGCCGTTTAACTTTAATGAAACCTGATAGATGCGGCGACAGCAGTCAACTAATCTTAGACCAGTTAACGACATTTTGACTCAGAGAGTTAATCTGGTTTTTGATTGCCCGGTTTTCTTCCGTTGTGAGTTCAGGGTCGGCTTTTAGTACATCGATAGCAGCATCTCGGGCTATTTTCAAAATCTCGTTATCTGTTCCCAGATCTGAAATCAGCAAATCCATGATGCCGCTTTGTTGTGTTCCCATCATATCGCCTGGTCCGCGTATTTGTAAGTCCACTTCTGCTATTTTAAACCCATCGGTACTTTCCACCATGGTTTTTAACCTGAGTCTCGCCTCCTTGCTCAACTTATCACCAGACATTAAGATACAATGCGATTGATCAGATCCTCGACCCACTCTTCCCCTAAGTTGGTGAAGCTGCGACAATCCGAAACGTTCTGCATTTTCAATCACCATAATACTGGCATTCGGCACATTTACGCCTACTTCTATCACAGTTGTGGCCACCATGATTTTAGTTTCTCCCTTAACAAAACGCTGCATTTCCCAATCTTTATCTTCCGCCTTCATTTTGCCATGAACAATTGAAATCGGAAATTTCGGAAAACGCCGAGCGACGCTTTCATACCCATCCATGAGATCTTTATAGTCTAGCGTGGAAGATTCTTCAATTAGTGGATAGACGATATAGACTTGTCTGCCTTTTTGAATTTCCGAATCAATAAAACCAAACATTTTCAAGCGATGACTGTCACGAAAATGATAAGTTTTGATAGGCTTTCGACCCACTGGCAGTTCATCGATGGCCGAAATATCCAAGTCTCCATACAGTGTCATGGCCAGAGTTCTTGGTATTGGCGTGGCTGTCATAACAAGAATATGTGGGTGCATGGTTGCGCCTTTTTTCCACAATCTTGCTCGCTGCGCTACGCCAAAGCGATGCTGCTCATCGATCACTACCAAGCCAAGATTTTTAAATTGTACATGGTCTTCGAGGAGCGCATGGGTTCCTACCAAAATGTCTATTTCACCATTGAGCAGTTTTGCGTCCATGATTTTTCGTGCAGATTTTTTAGTGGATCCTGTAAGCTTTTCAATGCTAATGTCAAGTTTAGCGGCATCCTCCTTCAAGCCTTGAAAATGCTGATCAGCCAGTATTTCTGTTGGCGCCATCATTGCGCACTGGGCTCCATTTCCTATGGCAATGAGCATACATAAAAAGGCCACCATTGTTTTTCCACTTCCTACATCTCCCTGTACCAGCCTGTTCATTTGCTTTCCTGACCGAAAATCAGCATAAATTTCTTTAATCACACGTTTCTGCGCGCCAGTGAGTTCAAAAGGAATATGGTTTGTGTAGTAATCATTCAATAATAAGCTGTTGCTAAAGATTAAACCAGGAAAATCGTTTTGGCGGGTGATTTTCAATTTTAGCAGACGAAGCTGGATATAAAAAAGCTCTTCAAATTTTAGCCGGAACCTTGCTCTTTGTAAAGCCTGATCATCCTTTGGGAAGTGTATTCCTATCAAGGCCGTCTTTTTATCTACTAGTTTGAATTGTTGGATCAAGGCTGGCGACAATGATTCTCCGATGTGGTTGACTGCTTCAATGAGCAGGTTTTTCATCATCTGGCTAATCGTTTTGCTCTCAATAAACCTACGCTTCAGCTTTTCGGAAGTGTGGTAAACGGGCTGTAAGTAGCTTCCTTTTTGATTTCTTGGCGTTAAAATCTCCACATCAGGGTGGGCAATATTAATTGTCGCACCAAACTTCGAGGGCTTTCCAAAAACGAGGTAGTTGACGCCAACTGTCAATTTACTTTGAACAAACTTTATCCCTTTGAACCAGACCAACTCAATGGTGCCTGTTTCGTCATAAAATGTGCCCACCAGCCGCTGCTTGTGCCCAACACCTATCAGTTGAAAAGTTCTGAATTGGCCAGTAATTTGTACAAGCGACATCTCGCCATGCACTTCATTGATTTTATAAAACCGAGTTCGGTCTTCATATCGATAAGGATAGTGCTGAATAAGATCGGCAAACGAAAATATGCCCAGTTCCTTTTGAAGCAATTCCGCTCTTTGAGGCCCAACGCCTTTTAAAAATTCAATATTTCTCTCGAAAAACCTAGCCATCCTTTTTAGGTGATGTACGAAGGTAATTAGTGCGAGTGGATAGCTTTTAAGCTTTTACCAAAAAGCACAAGAAATGATAAAAATTGCGTCAAAGATTAAAGCGGATCATTCCACCGAAGTGTGGTAAGCATATGTATAATATCACGCTTTAAATAATCAATGACTGGCGCCAAAGAGTCGTTCTGAGTGGCCATTTTGAAATACAAAGCCCCTCTCATAAAATGCTGGGTACTGTCTGAAACGTGAAATTGAAATTGCGTGGGCACTTCTCCTTCTAGCGCCACTACTGAAGCAAAGTCGCCATTCGGTAGTTCTAAAATATTCTCATCAATGGCGTAGGCTTTTACATTATGCTTTGCCGTAAGCTGATAAGAATCGTTAAAAAATTCCGCTGCTCTTTTTTCACTACCATTGATCGCCTTGTAGGTAATCTGAATATTGGCATCCATTTCTGGGTAATAAATATCGATCCAATAACGCTCTGAAATCCACGAATTGTCTTTCAATATTTGCGCGTTTTTGGAATATTCAAACTGATAGGGAAAAGTATCTGAAAGCACTTGATACTCTTGTTCAGGCAAAATTATTCTGTTAAATCCTTTGGGCTTGGGTAAGTAATCTTGCGAACAAGACATTAGAAACAAAAAACCAAACAGAATTATTGCCCTCATTAATCTTCAAATTTAAATTCTAAGTCTTTCTCTTCTGGTTTGATAAACACCCGTACTTTCTTGATTCTTTTTTGATCTACCGCTACTACGGTGAAGGTAATAGTTTTGTAAGAAATTTTCTCTCCCGCTTTTGGCAGTTTTGAATTCAACTCCAGCAAAAGACCTCCGATAGACTCACTATCTCCTTTAACTTCTTCAAAGTATTGAGCATCAAATGAAATGATTTTACAGAAGTCATTAAGTGATGTTTTGCCCTCAAAAATAAACGTGTTCTTGTCCAGTCTATTGTAAATGTTCTCTTCCTCCTCGTCAAACTCATCATTGATTTCTCCAACAATTTCTTCAATGACGTCTTCCAAAGTGATTAAGCCCGAAGTGCCTCCATATTCATCTATAACGATAGCTATATGCACCTGTTTTTCCTGAAAATCCTTAAAAAGGACATCTATTTTTTTACTTTCTGGAACGAAAAAAGCAGGGCGCAACAAGGTTTGCCAATGGTAAGTATCCTCACTATCAAGATAAGGAAGTAAGTCTTTGATGTATAAAATACCTTCTATCCTATCTATCGTCTCTGTGAAAATTGGAATTCTAGAGTAGCCTGTTTTGTTAATTTGATTCATTAACTCATGAAAATCAGTTTCCAAATCAAGGGCTGTTATATCCATTCTCGATTTCATGACCTGCTTCACGGATAAAGTGCTGAAGTTCACAATGCCCTTAAGCATTCCTTTCTCCTCGTCGCTTACTTCTTTTTCAGAGGTAATCTCAAGCGCTTGATTGATTTCATCTACAGATAAATTGTACCCTTTTCTCTCCACTTTTGATTCTATAATGTTGCTCAAAGTCAACAAAACCCATGAAAGAGGGGAGCATATTTTACGCGCAACTTGAAGAATAGGTGCAGTGAGTCTAGCGAAGCTTAGATTATTGTGATTGGCATAAACCTTAGGAACAATCTCTCCTATAAAAATAATCAGGATAGTGATCGAAACAGTCAATACAATAATCACGGCACCTCCTGCATCTTTACTGCCTACTATTTTCCAGGTAGCAAATGTTGAAATCGTCACAATAAAGATGTTGACCAGATTATTCAAGATCAGAATTGTTGCTAGTAATTTTTTAGGATTTATCACCAGATTACCAATGATCTGATCTTTTGGATTTGTAGATGAGTTCAAATCCTTAATCTGGTCATGAGATAATGAAAAAAAAGCTACCTCTGAACCAGAAATCATTCCTGATACTGCCAAAAGAAAAATAATTGTCAAGCCATTGATGATAAAAAATGTAGGCTCTACGCTCGTGAAAATGTCAATTAAAAGCGTGGGGAAAGGATCGTCAGATAAAGTATCCAATAATTAGTTTTTAAGTGAAAAATTAGAAGGGAAGATCATCCGTAACATCCGTAGGTTGTTGGTTTGCAGGTTGGGTCGCGTGGCTCTCGGTGTATTGTGGCTCTTGTCGCGACTGTCCTCCTTCATTCATTGCTCCACCGTTACCGCTACCGCTGTTTGGCGTTCCACCAATCATCGTCATATTGTCACCTACAACCTCTGTAGTGTATCTTGTAATACCGTCCTTATCCCAAGAACGTGTCTTAAGCTTACCTTCAATGTAAACCATATCTCCTTTTTTCAGATATTTTTCAGCTACGTCGGCCAAGCCTCTCCACAACACAATATTGTGCCACTCGGTTAGCTCTTTGCGCTCTCCAGTGTTTTTATCTTTGTAAGTCTCAGAGGTAGCAATAGAAAAATTAGCCACAGTGGCACCATTCTCGAGATGTCGTACCTCTGGATCTTTTCCTAAACGTCCAACCAATATTGCTTTATTTACTCCTGACATACTATATGGTATTTATTAAAATTCTATTTCGTTTAAAAAGTTAACTATGGGTTTCGGTTTTGGCAAATTTAATACTTCTTTTCTGTCAATCAGTTCCAAATCTCCTTCTTTAGCAAGCCGTCGAAGATCATTTTCAGTCAGTTGAGGTAATTCATAAAACTTAATCATGAGTTTTTGATGAGTCAATAAGTGTTTCGTAGCATATCTTTCCTTTATTTCTTCTCCATATTTTTTTAAAAAGTCTGGAACGGTGTACTTCTCATTTTCAGATTCAAAAAGATAAAACTCATATAACCCTTGCCAAATACTTTCGCTCCTTCGACGCATGAGCACATGGTGCTGATTACCAATGATGAAAAACTGAAGAAAGCGAACTTTGATCTTCAGTTTTTTGACTTTTACCGGCAGTTCAGTCTGCTTATTATTCTTATATGCATAACAAGTTTGCAGAAACAAGCAGCTGTCACAGTGAGGTTTTGGAGTACAGACCGTAGCACCATATTCCATCATTGCTTGATTAAAGTCTCCAGGCTGGTTTTGGCTAATCAGTTCCTCCAGTATCTTAAGAAAAGCTTTTCGACTACCACTTTTCATTATGTCAGCGTAGACTCCAAAAAGCCTAGAAACAAAGCGAAAAACGTTTCCATCGATTACCGGCACAACTTCATTGTAGGCTATGGAAGCAATTGCTGCAGCGGTATAAGGGCCTACCCCTTTCAGCTTCTCTATCTCAAGATGCGTTTTCGGGAATTGTCCGCCTAAATCTTCAGAAATATATTTGGCAGTGGAATGTAGATTTCTTGCACGGGAATAATAACCTAAACCCTGCCAGGTTCTCATCACGTGATCTTCACTTGCATTGGCCAATGCGTGAACGTTGGGATAGTTTTCTATGAAGCTTAAGTAATATGGAGTCCCTTGATCTACGCGCGTTTGCTGTAGTATTATTTCAGATAACCATATCTTGTATGGATCAGAAGTTTGGCGCCAAGGCAAATCTCTCTTAGCTTTTGAAAACCAATTAATTAACTCAATAGTTATTGCATGTGATTGATTAGACAATGATTGATGAAAATTGGTGATGTGGTTTTTTATTTAAGCCTTCCAAGTATAAATTTGCGATCCCGTTGATCGGTGGCAATATTAAATCTAAGACAAATATATAGTGACTAAGCAAGATGTTATTAATGAGATTTCTGATAAGACAGGAATTGACAAGGCAGATGTACAAGTAACCGTTGAGGCGTTTTTTTCCGTAGTGAAAAATTCAATGGCCGAAGGGGAGAATATCTATGTGAGAGGATTTGGAAGTTTTGTGAATAAGAAAAGAGCCAAAAAAATTGCTCGTAATATTTCCAAAAACACGGCCATCGTTATTGAAGAGCACTATATCCCAAGCTTTAAACCTTCGAAAATTTTTACAGAAAAGATTAAATCTAGCAAAAAGCTGAAGTAAGCTTATCGGTAATGACAAAACATCAAATAATTCTCATTGTAGCAGGTATAGTGTTAACAGTGGTATTATATCAACTTCCTAGAGTTGTCGTTGAAAACGAAATTGTAACAGACATTCAACAGGAACATAGTTTTGACGTCTCTCCTGAAGATCAAAACATCATAACGTCTTTATTTACAAAGCTTAATGATGTCGCATTTAAAGAAAATACTATTATCTTTGCGGACTCTTTGGCAAGAGTGTATCTGAAATATCAGATGTTTGATAGTGCGGAGTATTGGGCAGATGAAATTCTAGCTCATAATTCAACATTAAATTCAAGTTACAGATCAGGTTTAATTTTTTACCAAGCCTTTCAAAGTAGCGCAAATGCCGAGGAAACGAAGCGGCTAGCTGGCAGAGCAGCCGAACAATTTGAAAAGATTCTGAAAGAAGATGACACCAACCTGTCTGTAAAAAGCAAGTTGGCCATGACGAAGGTTGTTTCATCAAATCCGATGAGCGGTATCATGATGCTAAGAGAGGTTTTAGAGGTTGCACCTGAAAATAGGGAAGCCATATTTAACCTTGGCGTACTCGCCATTCAGTCTGGTCAACATGAACGAGCCATTGGTCGTTTTGAAAAGTTACTTGAGCTTGACGCAACAGACTATGAAGCCATGTTTTACCTAGGTATCTCAAAAGCTGAAACCGGGAAAATAGAAGAATCGAAAAAATTATTAGAACAGCTAATAACTAGTCAATCAGCTGATATAGCGCTAAAAGCCACAGCTGCCAACTATTTAGAAGGATTATAAAATATTTAATTTACTAAAACTTAAAAAGTTATGCCTTGCGGTAAAAAAAGAAAAAGACATAAGATCGCTACACATAAGCGTAAAAAAAGACTAAGAAAAAATAGACACAAGAAAAAATAAGCATCTAATCCATTGAGAAGTGAGTAATGAACTAATCATCAACTCAACTCCAAAAGGATGCCGAATTGCCCTTGTTAAAAATAAAAAACTTGTAGAATACCATCAAGAAGAAGATGGTAACATGTTTAATGTGGGAGATATATACCTTGGTACGGTCAAAAAGGTCGTCCAAGGTCTTAATGCTGCCTTCATAGATATTGGCTATGAAAAGGATGCATTCCTGCATTATCTTGATTTAGGTCCACAAGTCCAATCATTAAATAAGTACACCAAGTTAGCGTTGACTCGTAAGAATATGAACGCTAAACTCAACGGATTTAGTACCGAGCCAGACATCAATAAGCTCGGAAAAATCGGTCAAGTACTTACAAAAAATCAAAAGATATTGGTTCAGGTAGTCAAAGAACCAATTTCCACAAAAGGGCCAAGGTTGTCTTGCGAGTTGTCGATAGCGGGGAGGTACATAGTACTGGTGCCGTTTTCGAATGCAGTAAACGTTTCCAAAAAAATTGCAGATTCTTCCGAGAGAAAAAGACTTGGTAGATTGATAAGCTCCATTAAACCGGAAGGTTTTGGAATTATTATCCGTACAGTAGCACAGGGGAAAGATGTCAAAGAACTTGACAAGGATCTGCGCAATCTCGTTGAGATTTGGGAAAACGGAGTGAAAGCCCTAAAAAAGGCGGAAGCACGTGATAAAGTCATTGGAGAAATGAATCGAGCAAACTCTATTTTAAGAGATGTGCTCAACGAATCATTTGATTCTATCCAGGTTGACGATAAAGATCTATATGAAGACATTAAGTCTTACATTGAAAAAATAGCTCCTGATAAAGAGAAAATACTAAAGCTTTATCAGAACAAAGTAAAAATCTTCGAATCCTACAATGTCGAAAAACAATTGAAAATGTCTTTCGGCAAGTCTGTAAGTGTGGCTAACGGAGGTTACTTAATCATTGAACATACAGAAGCTCTTCATGTGGTTGATGTCAATAGTGGCAACAAGTCCAACAGTGAAGACGATCAGGAAACCACCGCTTTAAAAGTAAATCTTGAAGCAGCAACAGAAGTTGCACGCCAATTGAGATTACGCGATATGGGGGGTATCATTGTGATTGACTTTATCGACTTGCGTAAAGCAGATAACCGGAAAAAAGTCTACGATCGCATGAAGCAGGAGATGGAAGATGATAGATCAAAACACACGATTCTACCTCTTTCAAAGTTTGGGCTAATGCAAATTACCCGACAAAGAGTGCGTCCTGAGCTTAATATTAAAACTAGGGAAGTTTGCCCTACGTGCGCTGGTACTGGTCAGATTGCAGCTGCAATTATGATTGCAGAACAAATTGAAGCCACTGTAGAGCATATTTTTAGTAATCAGAATGAGAAGAAGCTCACGCTGGCAGTTCATCCATTTTTATTTTCTTATTATACCAAAGGGATCTTTTCCCGAAGGGTAAAATGGTTTTTCAAATATAAAAGGTGGATTAAAGTAGTAGAAGACTCCTCCTTAGCTATTACAGAATACAATGTATTGAATAGCCAAGGAGAGTTAATGGAATTGTAATTTATCAGAACTTAATACCCAGGTCTAAGGAGACCAGGGTATTTCTGATGAACAATTCATCCTGAAAGTCGACAGTCATCGTTTTCACTGTATTGGAAAGTCCGCGTTGATAGGAAAAGCCTCCGTAAAGACTGGTATTAATTCCAGCTCGATATTCAAATCCAACAGCACCGATAATTGAGGTATCTACACTTTTGAATTCTCGTATCAAAGTATAATCCTCATTGGTCGGCTCCTCATTAACCAAAAATTCCATGGCACCACCTACCTGAAAATAAATTCTGCCATCGGGCATGATTTCGTTAGTATACAATTTCAAGGTAAGTGGTATTTGAAGGTACTGTAGATTATACGCTTCTTGTGGCTCACCAATATAGGTTGTGGCTGTACCGGGTTCTTCTGATACAGAAAATGACACACTTTTTGGCACTAAAACTAATCCTGTACTGAAATAGTAAGTGTCCGACAGCTCTAAGTCGTAAATCAAACCTACAGAAAACTTAAATTTGCTTGCATTTTTCTCCACATCCAACAAGCTATCTACCAAAGCGATTCGGTTAGATGCTATTGTTGGAGAAAACTTTAAGCCTAATTTGGACTGAGCTTGTGCGCAATACGCAGAAACAATTAAAGTTATTATAGTAATGAATTTTCTCATATTCAATTCAACGGTATTTTTGCATGCTAAATTACAGACTATGCAAAAAGTTACCATCATTCTGGCCATTCTTTTCTTCACTGGGTGCAAATCTGATCAATGTCGTGAGGCAATAAATCCAACAAAATCTGAAGTTTCACTCGATATTGAGCGGATAGAGCCAGATTTGATAGAGGCCAACAGTGCCAAGAAAGTAGAAAAACTACTTTCAGAAAATAGGACATTGAGTCAACTCTTCTTGCATAGTGGTCAGTATCCACACGACAGTATATTAGCTGGCCGGTTATTCACGCTTTTGCAAAACCCATATATCGATACATTATTTGAAGAGTCTAGACAGGCGTTTTCAGACTTTAATGAAATAGAATCTCAGTTGGAGACTTTGGTTATGGGAATTCAATCCGTTTATCCAAATGCTCCAACACCAAAGGTAAAAACCATCGTTTCAGGTTTATATAATGATTTATATGTGAGTGACTCCTTGATCGTGATTGGTTTAGACTACTTTATTGGCGAAGGCGCAACCTACAGGCCAATTGATATTCCTGAGTATATTCTTCGCCGATATAACAATGATCATCTTGTCCCTACCATTGGCAAATTCCTAGCAGGAGATTATGTGAATCTTTCGCGAAGTGAAAGTTTTCTTTCGGATATGATTGACTATGGAAAAACGACTTATTTTTTGGGCAGGTTGTTGCCATGTGTGCCAGAACATATTATCATGGGTTGGACTGAAGAGGAGCTGCAAAAGGCCAGAGAAAACCAGACAATTATTTGGGCCAACTTTGTGGAAAATGAAGTGCTCTACGAAACTAACCATTTAACGAAGCGGAAATTTCTAGGCGAAAGACCTAATGTCTATGAAATAAGCCAAGAGTGTCCTGGAAGAATAGGAGCGTGGATAGGTTGGAAAATAGTAGAGTCTTACATGCAAAACAACGAGGTAACAATTCCGCAACTATTAAAGCAAAATAACAATGAGGAGTTGTTTCGAGTTTCAGGTTATAAACCTAAAAATAGTTGATTTTCTTCTGAAGAAAACGCTGAATAATTCTACACATCACTTTACACGCTATTTTTAAAATGCAGAACCTAGAGCTAATGTTCAGTTATCAAGTATTCGCCTGTGGTAGTTGATCTGGCCTAAGTGATAGCTGAAATGTGCTAACAAGTGAAGTAGAAACTCTTGCATGTTCATATTGTAGGGAATGGGTCCTGGGTAGAGTCCTTGAAGTTGATCATGTGTTATTTTGGGAAGCTCGCGTTCCACAATGATTTTAACTTTTTCGATATCTTCCAACAACTTTTCTAGCGGAATATTTGATGTATTCAGCTCTTGGTAATGATCTCTCTGATATCCATTTTTAGCAAGAAGAGCGCCAAACCAGTGGTTTAAATTACCAATTAGATGAGCGGCGAGGTTGCCTCCTGAGTTTTTGATTTCTCCGTTTACTTTCCAAATGGTCGTTTCACTTTTATACTGTAATAGCTCGCTTTTGAGACGCTCAAGATCTCGTAAAAAGAATGTAGCCAAAGCTGTAGTCATGTCGTTTTTATGTTTTCAGCCGGAGATTAATTTTTTAAAATTGCCTAAAGTGGTCAGGTTTCATGCCGTCACGGGCGCATTGTTCTCTAATTTTTTAAGCCTTTGTGTATCCTTCTAATTTTAAGGATGTTGTGAAATTAAAAAATAATCTCTTTGCATCAATATTTTTACACAAACTAAAGAATTGAGTTTAAAGGGGAAGGAACAAGAAAGAAAGTTCTAGATTCGTTTTATCTGAAAACGAATCTAGATAAGCTTTGATTTTGCGAATTGTATTACAAAACTACAGGGTTGCCGTATATATCAAGTAGGATAGGGTCACCCAGTCCGAGTTTTTTTATTTCCTCTAATTGAGACTCTCCATCACCAACAACGAGATAGACCATATTTTTATCACTCATATATTTGTTGATGATGTTTTTATAATCTGCTAAAGTCATATTGGTTAGTTCCTTTTGCTCCTCTTCCATAAAGTTTTTGGGCTTTTTAAACTTGCTTATCTCATGAAGCATATTGAGTTTGGCTCCTAGACTTTCAAATGCGCGAGTGTCGCCTTTCAACAATTGATTACGTGTAACTTCAACGTCCTCCTCAGAAAAGTTTTCGGCATAATTGGCAATCATAGACTTCATAATTTCCAGAGATGGCAAGGTCGCATTTGCACGTACACTTGATGTGGCAATGAAAGGAGAAACTTCGGCGGTTTCAGGTACATATGAGTATGCTCCATAAGTGTATCCCTTTTCTATTCTCAACGTTTGAAATAACTCGCCACTAGAGCCTCCTCCAAGCTTTTGGTTGGCATAAGTCACCTCATTGTAGTCAGGATTTTTCCCAGAAATAGCTAATTTTCCAATATATAACACCGATTGTTTTGCCCCAGGAAAATCTATAAAGTAAAAATCATTGGTTTTTTCTGCTGTTGGTAGCATGTAATTGGTATTTTGAACCTCTGATGGTTCCCACTCTAATGACGATAAACTTGCTAAAACCGCTTTTTCAGTAATATCTCCGGCAATGTGGAAGTCCGTTATAGTAGGAGAAAAATTATCTGCATAAAAACTTTTAAGATCCTCCAACTCTATCGTTTCTACCGACGCTAAAGTACCATCTGTAGGATAACTGAAGATGTGATCACTGCCATAGTTGAGTTTATTAAAAACAGCGTAGGCAATGGCAGTGGGGCTGGCTTCTCTTCCTTTGAGCTGCGTAAGTTTCGATTGTTTCAACCTCTCGAACTCTATCTTATCCCATCTTGGCTCCAAAAGGATTTCTTTCACCAAACCGAAAGTTTCATCAAAGTTTTTGGCAAGAGACGAAGCTGTGATGCGGATATCTTCATTTCTTGCATTAATGGATATGGAAGCTCCAAGCAATCCAATGGCCTCTTCTAATTCTGAGGCAGTTTTCTTTTGTGTTCCTTCAATCATTAAATCTGCCAAAAGAGCAGCGACTCCTGGTTTATCTAAAGGATCATAATAATGACCTCCTTTGATGGTGAGATCGAAGTAAACCAAAGGCAGCTCTTTGTTCTCAATGCCATAAACCTTCATGTTATTGGTTAATGTTGAATTCCAGACTTCCGGAGCTTTCAATAAAGGCAACTCGCCAAACGGTGGCTCTGAACGATCAAACTCCGTTTTGGTTTTTTCATAATCAGCCACTTCGCCACGAGTCGTATTTTCGGCCGCCACATCAGCCACAATTTCTTCGATGTATACTTCTGCTTCGTTACTTTCCTCCACTGCCAAGTCAGGCTGACCTGCTGGAATTACGCTGGTCATGATGTAATTCTGACCAGTTATATATTGATTGTAAACTCGCATAACATCTTCAATGGTTACTGCATTAGTGAGCTTTGCAGTTTTTGAAATGTAACTTGGATCACCAGCAAACTCATTGTCTTGTACCAATTGAAAGGCCTTATTCAAGACGGTACTTACACCTATATATAAATTGGTTTCAAGTTCTGCTTTGATGCGTTGAAGATCCTTTTCTTCAATACCTTCTTTTTCAAAGTTATTGAGTGCTTCTGTGATGGCTTGCTTCACGCTATCCAAATCCACGCCAGCATTGGCTCTGACCCTTATGACGAACTCTCCGGCAATTTCGCTGGAGCTTTGATATGAGGAGACACTTGGCGCCAATTTATTCTGTTCTACGATCACCTTGTATAGCGGAGACTTTTTACTACCGCTCAATAGTTGACCAAGAATATTCAATGCATAACTATCCTTATGGTATTCTTCAACCGTAGGATAAACCATGCGTAGTTCTGGCAACTTCGCAAAGTTGTCTTCAAAAAACAACGACTTGGTTTCGCTTAGTTGGACAGGCTGTGGTTGCGGTTTTTGAACTTCTGGGCCTTGTGGTATTTCTCCAAACCAGTTTTTCACTTTTTGTTTTGCTTCCTCTGGATTGAAATCTCCCGCGATAACCAATGTCGCATTGCCTGCTCCATAATATTGATCGTAAAACTCCCTAACATCATCGAGGGTTGCTGCTTGCAAGTCGGGTAAGGAGCCAATGACCGTCCAGCTGTAAGGATGGCCTTCTGGGTACAAGTTTTTTCTAATTATCTCATCGGTATATCCGTAGGGTGCATTGTCTACACGTTGGCGCTTTTCATTTTTTACTACCTGCTTTTCGGCTTCAAGAGCCTCTTTGGTCACAGTATTAATCATATATCCAAACCGATCCGAGTCTATCCAAAGTATCTTATCGAAAGCATCTTTTGGAACCACTTCGTAATAAATGGTGCCATCTGACCATGTTCCTCCATTTCTACTGCCACCCCACTCAGGAATCATTTTTCTATTGGCGCCTCTTGGTACATTTTCAGAATCATTGAATGACATGTGCTCGAAAAAATGCGCAAACCCGGTCCTTCCTGGCTTTTCACGGTTAGACCCAACGTGCATCAATGTGGCTACTGCCACTATCGGATCCGAATGATCTTCGTGAATGATGACCTCTAAGCCATTGTCCAAAGTGAATTTTTCGTAGGCAATCTCAAAATCTTTTTCGTCTGAGTTACCCGGCGATTGGCAACCGATCAGTGAGATCAAGACTAGTAAAAAAAGTGTAGATGTTAGTTTCATAGTTTCTTAAAGATTAGATATACAAGTTCTTAGATAGTTGCCAAAACACAAAACTATCTTTGATTACTGGTTTTATACTTAGGGTATTTCGGGAAAAAGATTTGACTTTGGCCACACCAAAGAAAATTTGGTGCGGTTTTTTGAGATGTTGTTAGGTGAGGCAAAAAGTTGTCTTGAACGATCGGGGAAAATCCTCCAAAATGCCGAGATATTTTTCTT
>JAVJRN010000031.1:0-91911 GCA_040218415.1 Cyclobacteriaceae bacterium | reverse complement strand
TTCATACTCGCTAAAAAGGAATGGTCAAAAGCAGTGACGGCTTCTGCTTCTGAGTTAAAAAAGTAGGCAGTATCGTTGAATTTTCCAACAAAACTGTCGGAATCAGAATTTGGCGAATTTTCAGGGTTAACAGCATTACCATTTTGCTCATTCTCCAATTCTGACAATTTCACTTCCCACTTTTTTATTCTGCCCATTCTTTCATTCTGTAAATTCTGATACAGACAAGGACCAGGATGTCTTCGTTTCCGGGCACCACAACAGACTCCATGAGATTGTCATATAATTACATTTTATCATTGCTCAGTTACTCAAGAAGCACCCTCAATAACAAGGATTAATCAAAAAGCCTGAGCAAGCCACTAAGAGACCAAGACGGGTATACAAAAGGTTGCTTTTCTTGCTAAAATTGGAGCGAACTATATGTTACATATATCACAGGTTTGGAGAGTAGATTGATATCCCTTGAGTAACTTCCAAAGTTCAGAATATAATCAAGGGTTAATTTTTTTTCAACCTTACCATTTGATATTCAGTGCTAAATACGGGTTTGATTAACCCAAATTTATTTTTAAGCTATGAAATTATACATCAAATACATGGTAAGCCTGAGGTGTAAGCTGATTGTAAGAGATGAGCTGATGAAGCTTGGTCTCAAATACATCGTGATAGACTTAGGCATGGTGGAAGTACTGGAAGATATCACCAAAGCGCAGCACGACGCGCTCAAAGTGAATCTGCTAGCGTCAGGGCTCGAACTTTTGGATGATAAACGGAGTATTCTTATTGATAGAATAAAGAGTGTCATCATTGAAATGATCCATTATTCCGACGAATTGCCCAAGGTGAATTACTCGGATTACATCAGTGAGAAATTGGGTTATGATTACACCTATTTATCCAATATTTTCTCCGAAGTAAAAGGTTCTACGATACAAAATTTCATCATCATTCATAAAATCGAAAAGGTGAAGGAACTCCTTTTATATGATGAACTGAACCTGACAGAGATTTCTTACAAACTTCACTACAGCAGCGTCGCACATCTTTCCAATCAATTCAAGAAAATCACAGGGCTTTCTCCTTCTTTCTACAAGCAACTTAAGAAGAAGCGAAAAGGCAATCTTGAAAACCTTTGAATAAACCCGCCGACTACCTCACTCTTAAATTCGATCAGTCTTAGGTCCTGCCTTTATGGTTTGAAAAAATGATTAGATTCTGAAAACAGTGATTTATGTAAGTTTTAGCATTTCGTGTGTAAGAACCTTAATGGTATTTCTATCCAACTTTATTGAAATAATTTTTTAGTCCACGGCCATCAATAAAGGCAATAGAAAAACATTCCTATGAAAAAAATATCAATATCCATGTTAATGCTTGTGCTTGCGCTAGCCCTTCCGGGAATAAGCCATGCCTCTAATAAATCACCTAAAGAGGTGGCGCTTGTTACTAAACCTATGCCAATTGAGGAATCAAATCTGTTAAAACAAAGGCTGGAAGAAATAAAAGCAATAGACAAATCTGACCTCAACTCCACAGAGAAAAAAGAACTAAGAGACGAAGTGAAATCAATCAATAAACGACTGACGTCAGGCGGTGTTTATATCTCTGTCGGAGGATTGATCATCATTCTTTTGCTGCTACTTATTCTGCTTTAAGTCTTTTAATAACACATCTTCAAACCATCCAAAAATCAAAAATAATTATGGGAAATTTACTTTACTTTATAGCGGTAATGTTAGTTGTATTATGGGCGATTGGCTTCTTAGGCTTCAATTCGGGCGGGATCATCCATGTACTATTGGTAATTGCCATTATCGCCATCCTTTTTAGGCTGATAAAAGGGCAAAAGATTTAAAAGCGCGTTTGTTTGATGATCTATTGTAACAACCCATCAACTGTTCGTTTTACAGAATGGGTCATGGTCTGATCACAAATTAACCGTGATATGTGTAACTCTCCATCATTTTTATGTAATGATGGAGCGCTCCCGATACTCCAACTTCGCTTAATAATTAAGAAAAGCTTATGAGTCCCGACTATACGAATTCAGTTTTTGAAAAATCCAAAGCACTCATCATCCTGGAAGGCATTGAATACATCCCTAATTCTGTACTTATCAAGACTATCCTCAAAAAGTCGACAGGTAACGTAAGCGCCATTTCATTTGACTCGGGCGAAAAGATGGTTGAAAAAACATCCCCTTTTGAAAACTTTATACAAGTGATTGATGGACAGGCTGAAATCATCATCAAAGGGATATCCCATACGCTGAAAACGGGTGAATCAATTATCATCCCTGCACATGCCGCCAACTCTATAAAAGCAAACGTGCAATTCAAGATGATCTCCACAGTGATCAAGAGCGGATACGATGAGGTAAATCCTTAAACCTGTATAGCAGGACACATCGCGTTCATCTTAAAGTGCAATTCAATCTCATATATGTGATATGTGTAACAATGCGCATTTCTTATGTAACACATTCGAATCGTAATTGGCAGACCTTTGCCTTGTAATAAATAATTACACCTTTTAAATAAATCGAATATGAATTTTCAAAAGCTATTAATAGCATGTTTCATGCTGCCAATTATACTATTGACAAGTTGCGATAAGGATAATACTGACGATCCCAACCCAACAGATAGTCCAACAGTGACTGCAAATTTTCCAGTGCTGAATGCTACTGATGTAGCTATAAATGTAGCTCCTGAATTCACATTCAGTGTTGCCATGAACCCAATTACGATAAATACAACTACTGTTACACTGATGAGAGGTACGACAAAGATAGCTGGAGCAGTTACTTACTCGAATAATACCGCCAAACTCACTCCTACAGCAGTATTAGCATTTAATACAGCGTATACTGCTTCTGTGTCCATAGATGCACTGAGTGCCACAGGTGCAACGCTGGAATCAGCCTACTCTTTCAACTTTACGACAAGTATCGAAGTGGATGGTACAGCACCAATTATTAATACCAAAGCTCCTCTGGATGATGCAACTGATGTGCCGAGGAATAAAACCATTACTGTAGAGTTTAATGAAGCGATGGATCCTGCTACGATCAATAGCACCACATTTACACTGAAGCAAGGAACTTCTGTTGTGACGGGTGTAGTGGCCTATGCAGGGACTACTGCTACATTTACTCCTTCACAAAATTTGGATGCTAACAAGATATATACTGCAGCCATTACAACTAGTGCAAAAGATCTCACTGGTAATCCTTTGGCCGCTAATACTACTTGGACTTTCACCACTGGTGGTTCATCGGCGGTATTGGCTACAGTAGATTTAGGCGTTTCAGGTAATTATGTGATACTCGCGAAGACTGCTATCAATAATAGCGCTACTTCAGCTATCACAGGTCACCTAGGTTTAAGTCCTGCTGCCACATCTTACATTACAGGATTGTCTTTGGTTGATTTTACTGGTTATGCTACATCTGCTCAGGTCACTGGCAATATATACGCGGCGGATATGGCAGTACCAACTCCTGTCACACTTACTACGGCGGTCAGCAATATGATCACTGCTTACAATGACGCAGCAGGCAGACCATCTCCTGACTTTTTGGAACTTGGCACTGGTAATATCGGTGGTAAAACACTGTCGGCCGGACTTTACAAATGGACCAATACGGTAACGATACCTGCAGACCTTACCTTGACTGGTGGAGCTGATGATATTTGGATTTTCCAAATCGCAGGTGACCTTACCCAAAGTGCAGCGGTTAAAATCACCTTGAATGGTGGAGCACAGGCTAAGAATATTTTTTGGCAAGTCGCTGGCGAAGCTACTTTTGGAACAACTTCCCATTTTGAAGGTATCATCTTATCTATGACAGCCATTACCTTCCAAACGAATGCTTCTATGAATGGACGTGCCCTTTCACAAACCGCGGTTATTCTAGATTCTAATATTATTACTCAAGTGCAGTAAATCCTAGCGGATGATATCAATAAATGGTATTAAACCCAAGGGTAGAACCCTTGACCCTAGCTTCCGACGCAGAGCATCGGGAAATTAGACCTATTGGGCTATCGCCCTGCGATTAAGAAACGAAGAGGCTGTCCGAAAAGGGCAGCCTCTTTTTTGTTTAGCGTAAGGCCGGCCGATTCCCTTGGTCTGAAGGAGCATAAATTCCACTTCACAACATCAAAGTTTAATTTGGCTAATCAATGATTAATAAAAAAACACTAAGTCTGTAACAATTCTGCCCTCTTTGGATCAAAGGAGAAATTTAAAACTTACAGAACATGAAAAAATTAACATTAATCATCAGCATCTTTTGCTTCAGCCTTTTAGCATACAGCCAAAAAGCCATATCGGTTCAGAAAAGTGGAAAAGGCCATCCGATCATTTTCCTGCCTGGCTTCACCTCGCCTGGATCAGTTTGGGACGAAATCATTACCAAACTGGATGGAGATTATGAAATACACAAAGTTTCCTACGCAGGTTTCAACGGGCTAGCGCCAATTGGCACTCCTTGGTATCGACCAGTGAGTGACCAGTTGATACAATATGTGAAAAAGGAAAGGCTAACGAACCTGACGATCATTGGCCATAGCATGGGAGGAAATCTCGCCATTGACCTAGCCAAAGAGCTGGGAGATCAGGTCGCAAAGATGGTCTTGGTAGAGTCGATACCTTGCATGCGTGATTTGATGATGACGGGTGTTCCTGCAGCCAGTCTGCAATATGACAGTCCATACAACAATCAAATGCTCAATATGCCAAGCGAGGCTTTCGCCCATATGGCGCTAGGAATGTCACAAAACATGACCAACGACTCCTCTAAAATCAATCTTCTGGTAGACTGGGCGGTCGAAGCAGACAGGAAAACTTATGTTTACGGTTACACCGATTTACTTAAACTCGACTTGAGACCTATCTTAACAAATATTGAAATAGAGACATTAATTATTGGTGGGACTTTTCCAGAAAAGGAAATGGTAAGACAAAACTATGAAAAACAGTATGCCAACTTGAAAAACAAGAAAATTGTCCTTTTGGATGATAGCAAACACTTTGTGATGTTTGACCGTCCAGATCGGCTTTCTCTTGAAATCAACAACTATCTCCTCTCGAATGTCCAATAAAAAATCCCTTTTTGAAAAGCTCTTCAGGGACTATCAGGCTATGGTTCGGCAGATGTGTTTGGGATTCATGAAGGGAGACGAAGACGATGCTCAGGACTTAGCGCAGGAAGTATTCATCAACACCTGGAGTGCCTTGGATTCTTTCAAAAATACTTCCAGCCACAAAACATGGATCTACCGAATCACCGTCAACACCTGCCTCAAATACATTCGTGATAAAAAGGCTGGCAATCAGATTCGGATAGATCTAATGCAGGAGCAAATAGCCGAGCCCGAAAACCAAAGTAAACAGTCAGAGCAACAGCATCAATCGCTTTACAGAGCCATTGGTCAGCTGAGCGAAGTGGATAGACTGGTAATCATGATGGTCTTGGACGAGCTCGACTACAAAGATATAGCTAGCGTGATCGGGATCAATGAAGGCAACTTGCGTGTAAAAATTCATAGGATAAAAAAGAACCTCAAAAAAATATTAGAAAATGACTGACGATTTAAACGATTTAAAAAATAAGTGGCAAGGAGCCAAAAAGAGCCAATCTAGTCAATCAATGGACGTACAAGAAATCATGACTCTATCCAAAAAGAAGATGAAAAGTGCAATTGTCATGCACTTGAAAAACATCATCATCTTAAGTATTACACTTGTAGTGCTTTTCCTTTTTTTCAAATACGTAGCTCCACTGCAAGAAGTACTTAGCCAAATAGGTATAGCACTAATGATCGGTGGATTGGTAGTGAGAATTCTGATAGAGTTTTACAGCATTTACCTCTCCTATCAGATTGATATGAGTGATACAGCCATGCAGAATAGCAACTCCTCTTTAGAATTTTTCAAGTTTCGAAAGACGATTCATGGCTCGGTGATGTACACGATATTAGGTCTCTATACGCTAGGTTTCTACGCGCTTACACCGGAGTTCAGCCTATACTTCAGCACTATAATGATGGTTTTGATAGATGGATCTTACCTAGTGATAGCGGTTATAGTTGGCTATTTTATCAATGTAGGAATTAAAAAAGAAATGAAATATCTCCAAGAACTACTTACCATTCAAAATGATCTGCATACTTGATTTTTGATAGTTATTTTCATTTACCGAATTCTCTGTGAAGAAGACGAATTCTTCGCAATGTCAATGGAGGCTCGCCTCCATTGCATTAATTTTTCTTGCGCTTATTAGTTGAATCTTAGTTGTAAAATTTTCCCTTCCAAACCTAAAAGACCATTCGCCTTAGTCCTCTTTGTGTTGATAATCACAGCATAGCAGGTATTGCGGACGCCCTTGCATATTCTAGGCCTTTGCGGACGCTAAGGCCAGAGTGGCAGTTAAAAAAAGGCTTCATCAGTGATGAGCAAGCAAATATCGCTTATCAACGAGAAGATTAATTGATTGAACTAGAACATCAGCCCACTCAGCGTATAATTCACTCAATCATGTAATTCAAACCTACTTTTGAACAATCACAACCAAAAAACAAAAAATCACATGAAATTTTCATTCCTCTCAAGTCTATTTATCCAAACGAATAAATCCCAGTATAAGGAACCCGTAGTTGATATCATTCCCGATTCAGAAATTGAAAATTTGATTGAAGCAGTTGTGGAAGAGCCTATTTTCGAATCAACCTCGGACAGCCAAATTGACCAAGAGACACAAGAAAAAACTCAAGAAATAAAAGTTACGCCACCTACCGAGACTACTTTTATAGAACCAATTTCTTTTGATCTTATAGAAGAATTAAACGGGAGTCGTTTCGAACTTAACAATCAACATAAAATTGTTAGGATTACATGGAATGGTAAGGTAAACCTAGAGACTGCCAGCAAGTTACTCACCCTAGGTGCCAATTCAGTCGAGTTTTACGGCTTCACCAAGCTGGTCCTAGATCGCTCTAACTTAACCGAATTTGAAACGGAGGCACGCGTTTGGATCAAAGATTTATTGAAAAATAGAGCAAAGAAACTATCTAAAAAAGTAGAAAAAATGGCCATAATCAATGCGACAACTACTAAGGGATCGATCTTCAGTAATTTCATCGCTTCGGCAATCAATATGGTGTTGCCTGACTTATATATGAAAAAGTTTGACAATGAGGACGAGGCTTTTCTTTGGATCAATAACCAACCAGACAATGATGTGGTTTAGATAACGCTCATTATTAGCGATTTTATAGTCTGCTAATTGGCAGAATCCACATTTTCCTTTTGGAGTGGTTTGGTTAGCTACTATTTACTTCCAGTTTTTAGATTATCTTCATTTTCTTCCAAAAAATATGAGTAGGCTTGTAGAAGAGCCTGCTCACTATCAATTACATCGAGCAGTAAATAAGTGAATGTCATTTTAGTCTCCTCATCTTTGTCGTTGATGTTCTCAATAGCAAAACCGGCCAACCTTTTTATTTTATCGGAAAGAACATCTGTATGTGCTTCAATTTCTAGTAATTGTGCGATGAGTTGAAATTCCACCAGCTCGGCTTTATTGGAAATGAAAAACCTTAGACTGACATTTTTGACAGAGGCCTGTTGGAAGCCTCCCAAGCTTCCGATCATCTCACCTAGCTTCTGTTCATTATCTCCTATGACATCTTCAAGGTTGTCAATCATTTCCAGGTGTCTATTTAGCACTGTATCTACCTGACTTTGACTGAGCGTAATCTCGTTCTCGATGGCCGAAAGCGTCTTTTTGATGTAATTGTCATTGTCTATCTTTTCTTTCAAATTATTCAGCGAAACTGCAATCAACACCCCAATTACCACAATCGCAGTTTCACGAAAAAAATATACCAACCGATTTTTACTTTCCATTTTCATCCTTTTTTATTTCCTACAACATTTCGTCTGACGAGGAGTCTCCAAATATTTTTCACATCTAAAATAGCTATTCAATTCGATAAAAATAGCACCAAGTCGGGAATAGGAATTCGGTGAGGAACAATTTGTGGATCTGGCAAAAGCGTATTGGAATCATTTTATATTTTCAGACAGATGTAGAATAACTGTACAAATCGTCAAAATTAGACCCCTATAAGGCATTTAGAATATAATTATCGTTGTATAGAAAGATAAATTTATAGAAGCTATATGCTATACTTACGCACGCAAAACAATTCATATCTAGCCCAGCTGACCGTATCTGTGACTTACACTCACGCAAAGTAAAATGAGAAAATCGGCTTTAGTAAATTCAGGTTTTATCGGGAAATCAAACAAAACGCATTGACGGCCACTTTCGCACCGGTCTTTTAATATCTACTTATTGCGTTTTTATAGTTGGCCTTTACTTTTGTAGGACAGCAATGACAAAAATTGTTCTTGGCTTTTAACTTATTCAAAAATGAGCCTGTTGATACTCACACGACAGCCTATCAGGTCTCCATTTTCACCAAAAATCTTAGCTTCTACACGCTCATCATCAGGGAAAGAATAAATGCTCTCATGATAAAAATTAATCATATCGATGATGCGCTTATGTGTAGCATCATCAATATGATATTCGGTATGAGCATAGCGATCTATCGCTAAATGATTGTATTGAGATGCATATTTTGGTTCGACGTAAGACATAGCCCTCAGAAGATCGCAAATTTTCACAGCTAAAACTATGATCTGTATCAGTGTATCATATGATACTTCACTGTCTAAAGCATATTGGCTTCTATAGAAAATCTTGGTCTATATTATTAAAATAAGATATAGATCAATAGTCTATTTTAGACCAGAAAGACAAAGCGTAAAAAGAGTGCCAGCAATGATTCAAGCTCTTCTGTTTTTTATTCATCTTTAAGGATTTCAGCTGGATTTGTCCTTGCTACACTGACGGTTTTAAAGCTCATGGTAACCAGTGAAACAAGCAAGGTTGCTGCTGTAGCCAAAGCAAAAACTTCCCAGCCCACAGTGATTCGATAGGCAAAGTCTTCGAGCCAATGGTTCATCACAAAAAGGGAAATGGGAATAGATACCACCAATGATAAAGCAAACAACTTAATGAAATCATATGATAGTAATGCTACAATGCGCTGAGTAGAGGCGCCAAGCACTTTACGCACGCCGATTTCCTTGGCTCTCTGTGATGCACTATAGATAGTAAGTCCAAACAACCCTAAGCACGCAACGAAGATCGCCAAACCTGAAAACACAGAAAATACAGTCCCAAAACGTTCATCCGCTTCGTACTGATCGTTGAAGTTAGCATTATTAAAGTAGGTCACAAATGGCCTATAAGGTGCCACTCTGATCCAGATATCCTCTAACTCAGCGAGTGTCCTACTGTAATCTCCAGATTTCAGTTTCAGAGACAACCTAGAGGTGGTCTGACCTGTGGAATATCGTAGCGCCAAGGGCTCTATATCGCTGTGTAGTGAGACATAATTAAAATCTTTTACCACCCCGATTATTTGGCCTTCCCTACCCCATTGGGAAAATTTTTTACCTACAGCATCAGCAGCATTGTTATATCCATAATATCGAGCACACGCCTCATTGATTATCAATGAGCTACTCGAATCCTTTGGGAAACTTCTCTTAAAGCCTCTTCCGGCAATAACATTGATATCATAGGTCTCGATAAAATCATTGTCAATTTCGAAAAGAGCTGGATCCTTTGCTATCATCTCTCCATTAGGCGCCTCAATACGAGTACCAGCATTTGGGAAAAACTCTCCAGGCGTAGCGCGTGATGCACTTACCGACGCGACTGCATTGTGCTTTGCAAATTCTGATTTGATGAAATTGATGTTTTGCTGCACCCGACTATCCCAACCATAATCGATCACCAGAATTTGCTCCGAATCAAAACCTTTATCGAATGATTTGAGATAGCTCAGTTGGTTATAAACAACAGCGGTTCCGACCAGAGCTACAATCGATAGTGAAAATTGTAAAACTACTAGAGACTTTCTTAGCCAAATACCTTCCGACGAATTCCTGAAAGAGCCTTTCAGCACTTTAATCGGTTTAAAATTGGACAAGACAAAGGCTGGATAACTCCCGGTAATGACACTCAAAACTAACAGGGCTACCACTGCCAAAGTGACATTTTCCAGACTTGTCAACCACATCATCGGCAGGGCTTTTCCGACCAAGGTTTCCAGATAAGGATGACCTAAAATCACCAAGCCAAAAGCCAATAACCCTGCACATGTAGTGAGTAGGAAAGACTCTACCAAAAACTGCGCTATCAATGCTCCGCGCAGTGATCCTATCGTTTTTCGAATGGCAACTTCCTTGGCTCTTTCTACAGCCCTCGCAGTGGATAGATTCATGAAATTGATACAGGCAATCACCAGAATACACAACGCTACGGAGATAAATAAGTAGATATTATTCTTATTACCTACAGGTCCGGGCTGCCGCCCAGCTTCAGAATTAAGGTAAGCATCTGCCAATGCCTCAAATGAAACTGTATAGCCTTTCACTTCTGAAAAGGATATAAATTCTGGGATCCGCTCACTCATAACAGTGATGTCGGCATTTTCATTGAGCGTGAAGTAGGTGTAGAAATCTACATAACCCCAAGTATCAAAAGCATCAGGTCGGGAATCCTGAAAGGTTGGCATAGATACCATCGCATCAAAAGATAAGTGAGCGTTTGGAGGAATCTCGTATACCCCAGTCACTTTCATGGGGTAGTCTGAATCCATGGTGAGCATCTTACCCACTGGATTTTCATCTCCAAAAATCTTTCTGGATAAGCCTGTGGAAAGCACGACCGTATTGGGCTCAGTCAGACAGTTTTTAGGGTCTCCGTGATACATCTTCCAATCAAAAACATGGAATGCACCAGAGTCAGCATACACAATGTCGTTCTCCTGAAACTGCAGATCCTCATATTCCACCAACCATGAATTCGCACTGGTAAATTGAAATACGTGATCTACCTCAGGGTAAAAATCTTTTAGAGATACGCCAACAGGTGCATTTCCCCAAACCTGATGCTCAGACAATGGAAATCGCTCCTCAACGGGGAAAATCTCTGTTCCGAAGTAATGAAGCACGCGGTAAGTATTGTCGTACTTACTGTTGAAAGCATCGTAGGAGAGCTCATTTTTGACATAAATCATAATGAGAATGCAGCTAGCTATTCCTACGCTGAGTCCTGTTACATTCAGAAAAGAGAAAGTCTTGTTGCGGAGTATGTTACGTACTCCGACTTTATAATAATTTTTAAACATTCCGTAATAATTTAGAGATTTTGATCCTTCAAAGCTTTTGATGATTCCTGGTCTGAATAGCCTGAGCACGTCAAGAGCAAATAACCACTTAGCCGCCTTTTTGTCGCTCGATCTTTTGCCGAATCGCTCGATCAAATCTCCTTCTATGTCTTCTACATAATCAGGGTCACAGAACCAGCGGAAAAATCTCAGCGCCCACCGTGGAGGTGATATTGGTTTCATTTATTGACTAATTTTCAATTGAAAATCAGGTAGCGCATTCCATAGTCCCATTCTTTGGTCTTTGGTTTCTCGAAGCATTTCCTTACCGGCCGCCGTAAGCTGGTAGTATCGTTTTCTCTTACCTCCGCGTACCGCAGTGGATTCTCCCATTTCAGAGCTTAGGTAGTCCTTCTTCTCCAACCTTTTCAACACTGTTTGCAGTGCCCCAATGCTCACTGATCGATTGAGCCGCTTTTCCATCTCCTCTATGATGGCAAACCCATAGGCCTCATCTATCAAAATGGCTACCGTAAGCATGACCACTTCCTCAAATTCTCCCAACTGATGTTTCCCCATGATTTATATTTTTACCTTAAATGTAGTATTAACAATGAGAGTTATACCTTAATTGTAGTTTTTATGTTTCATGATATAGATATTTTTTCGAAGGAAAACCTTAAATCATCTATCGGAAGGATAAAAAAAGCGGTTCTGTAGCTCCAAAGAGATTTTTAGTATAATCATTATTTTAAAACTTCACCTCTCTTTCATGCCCATCCTGTAGCTGCATGACGTATTCAAAAAAAATACCCCTTGAATAGGCCAAACTCTTTTGTCGCCACCGCACTCAAAAAAGTACAATAACAGATTGAAAAAAATCATTACTCGACATTTACTCATTAGTTTTCATTAACTTATCTAAGAAATTCATTCGTCATTAAAAACCCGAGTAAATACAATGGGTAATGCGGCTAAAGAACTAAAAAAAGCATGCTAAAGAGCAAGCCAAGCCTTATACAATGGAATTTCTGATCATATAGCACCTCTTGATGCAAATATTTTTTTGATCAAAAAAGGAAACCTGGCTTCAGTAAACAGTGGCTATTACTGAATTTTTTTGCCAATGATACTTAAAGTAAAATCTGGTGACGTAAGAGTTGTCAATAAACTGCCTAGTTGCAATTACTGGAATTTCATTGAGCAGGCTTTAAAAATGCTCACAAACATGGCTAGATCTGTAGGGAAGATGTGAAAAATCATCTGATCTGATATGTAAAATTAACTTCAAGATCCAATGATGCTTGGTGCTGAAAATGAACATAAGAAAGTAAATACTCAACTGAAAGATCTTCTTTCGGCCACTGGTATGGCCTGTTTAACTGTAAATAATGAATTGGTTATTACCGGATACACTCCCACGGTTACCCGATACCTTCCGTTGGTCGATTCTGATATTGGCCGTCCCATTATGGAGTTTACCCATGCTTTTAAAAGTAATAAGTTGATTGGAGAGATAGCCGAAGCTCTCCAAACCAGTAATCCCAAGGAATCAGAAGTTCTAAGTAAAGACGGTCAATATTTGCGAATACGGATCAGCCCTTATCAGAAGGCAGATGAAAAAGTAGCCAGTTTGGTCATTACTTTTACTGACCTCACCGCAGAAAAAAAACAGAAAAAAGAGCTTACAAAATATAAAAACCACCTATTACAATTAAAGCGAGTTCAAGAAGCAGGAAAGGTAGGGTATTGGGCGGTATATGCCGATAGTGCGTTTTTAGAATGGTCTTCGCTGACCTACAGGATGTTTGGCATACCCGTAGGGAAGAAAACCACCTACAATGATATGCTTACCTACGTACACCCAGCTGATATAGACTGGGTAGATGAGATGTGGCAAAAGGCCATGAAGAATGGTAAATATGCCGTGATTTATAGAATCGTAACCCACGACGGAGACATCAAATGGATAGAAACATACGGTGATGTAGTGTTTGATTCGGACAAAAACTTCCTGCGTGCATTGGGTATTGTAAGAGATATAACCGAACAAAAAGAAGCAGAGATAAAGTTGGCAGCTTTAGCAAGAACACTCAAACGCTCCCAGAAAATAGGCCACTTAGGTAGTTGGACCTTTGATCCTGCATCGCCTTACTTCGAACTAAACGAAGAGTCCAAAGTCATGTTTGGTTTTTCTTTTGATCAGCAAATTTCTATTAATGACTGGCTGGCTAAAATTCACCCTGATGATTATAATCGCGTATTGACAACCTGGACGAAAGCCATCAATGTTGAAGGCTCTTTTGATTTAGAATATAAAATCATTGTCAATCACTCCATAAAGTGGATTAATGCAGTGGGTGAAGTGGAGTTTAACTCACATAAAGAGTTTATTCGTGCGGTGGGCGTGGTGAAGGACATCACAGAGCATATCAAACAACAAGAAGACCTCCGTGTAGCAAAAGAACAAGCCGAGACAGCCAGTAAACTGAAGTCTGCGTTTCTGGCCAATATGAGTCATGAAATCCGAACACCATTGAATGGCATCATTGGATTCTCCGAATTGCTGATACAAACGCCCCTCAACAAAACGCAAAACCAGTATATGACTACTGTCAATCAATCCGCTCAAAGCCTTCTGGGATTGGTCAATGACATTCTCGATTTCTCTAAGATAGAAGTAGGTAAACTAGAGTTAGCGGAAGAAAAAGTAGACCTCAATGAACTGGTTGATCAAGTAAAAGATATTATCAGTTATCAAGCGAAAGAGAAGCAACTCAATGTTTGGGTGAAGGTAGACCACCGTGTGCCGAGATTTATTATCTCCGATGGAATACGATTGCGGCAAGTCCTTACAAACTTGATGAGTAATGCCATTAAGTTTACCCATGAAGGAGAAGTGGAGCTTTCCATTCAACCGCTTAATACCGACGACCAATCGACCGCAATGTTTAGATTTTCTGTTCGTGATACAGGCATCGGCATTAGTGCTGAAAATCAGGTCAAAATATTTGAAGCATTTACACAAGAGGATTCTTCGACTACCAAAAAATTTGGAGGAACAGGTCTTGGTCTTAGCATCTCCAATGGAATTCTAGCGCTTATGCATTCAAGTTTACAATTAGACAGCAAAAGGGATAGCGGTAGCGTATTTTATTTCGACCTTGCTCTTCGACCATATCAAGAAGAGCAAGCCATTGCTCCCGCTTCGAGCTCCGGCAACATCGAGCAGGAGACCATGGAAGCTGACAAGCCATTAGAATCCGACATAAAAGTACTTATAGTGGAGGATAATCTGATAAACATCATGCTCTTCAGTATACTGGTACAAGAAGTTTTGCCTAAAGGAAAAATAGTGAAAGCTCACAACGGAGTAAAAGCTGTGGAGGAATATCAGAAAGAAAAACCTGATTTGATTCTAATGGACATTCAAATGCCTCTGATGAATGGCCATGACGCCACACGAAAAATCAGGGAAATTGAAGGCGCACCAAATAATCATCAACATCGATCAACGCCCATATTAGCACTGACTGCCGCAACTATGGAAAGTGATATACAAAAATGTAAAGAAGTTGGAATGGATGATTTTATAGGTAAACCTATTGATGGAGAGATGTTTAAGTCGGTGATAAAAAAATGGATCTCACCTACTGCCAAAAGTAAATTGAGCGTTATTTAAATGGCTCTTTTAAACCTTAACCGATAGCGCCCATGCGGGGAAACATAATTGCCTGGGCCTTGGCAGAAATAATTCTCATCTCCGGCTTTAAAGCCAATAAAACCATTTTATTTCTTTTCTAGCATCCTCTTGGCTTTTTTACTAGATAATCTTCCATGAGTGATCATCACTGGAGGATAAAGCATGTACACCACGCCTGAAGCTATGAAATTATAGCTACCAAAAAGTCCTGTTACTGCGATTATCGTAGATAGCATTGGCACTGAAGTCATGAGGAGATTCGTACGAATACTTTCTTTGGTCTTGAAAATCTCATAATCGTTTAGCTGCAAAGCCTGTTTTTTCTGAAGTGCGTAGCGGTACATCAATGCCAAAGTGCCATAAATCAAAGCGGCTCCCAAACCATAAATAATCATCAAAAATCGAGCATCGGAAATAGGAATCACCGTCGTAAATAACACCTGAATGCTCTCCTGATCGCCAGTAAATAAGTTGATGTAGAGATCAATCAACACTTTGAATAAAAATTTAAGTGGGTAAACGTAAATCAGTATTAGAAAAATCAGAAAAGTATTGAGCGAAATGACGGTAAGATTTTGCAGACCATAGCGCAAAAAATAAATGTAATGCTGATACCAAATGACTAAAATAATCACGACGCATATCCCAAATGGGATGATGTCCTTCATAGAGATCAGCAGGTCATTGAGATTATTGGGAACGGTACTGGAAAGCACCATGAGCGTAATGGCCAACGCGAAAGCTGCATCACTGAAGGTTTCTACGCGCGTTTGGTTTTTTCCACGATAGTTGAAATGGGAATCCAGCCCTACTTCCTGATCTTTTAAGGATTGTCTCATGGTATCCAAAATAAATAAAAACTTTGGTTTACGGAAATGTAAACACGGTGAGGAAGAAAGGTTTCTCTTTCTGATTATGAAGTACGCGCTACTTGTCTTAACGAACGTAAGACCAGAGGGAAATCACAAAAGAGACCATCTCTCCACTCTTCGAAGCGTATTTTGTTGAGGATTACCAGTTTTGTGAAATTGTTATTGAATGGTTTGTTCTAATCATTTCTGAGCATTTCAGCGGGATTAGTTCTCGCGGCTTTTCGCGTCTGCCAGCTAATAGTCAATAGACCTAAGAGAATAATGCCCAAGGTTCCAGGTACTATTTCGAGGAAACCTATGGAGATTCTGTTGACATAGTCATCTAATATCACCTGCTCAAACAATGCGTAAGTAGCTGGCACAGCAATTAATGCCGCCGTAAGAAGCATGAACATAAAGCTTCTGGAAAGCAAGTAGACAAGATTAGACTCGCTAGCACCCATTACTTTTCTCACGCTGATTTCTTTCATTCGGGTTTCGGTGGTAAATACCGCCATGCCAAGAAGCCCCATAGAGGCGATGGACACAGCCAAAAATGCAAGAAAAGTAAAAATTCTAAACATGACCTTATACTCGCCATAAGCTGACGCTATACTTTCATCAAAGAAGGTCGCTTCAAAAGGATGGATCGGATCTACTTTGCTCCATGCTGCTTCTAGTTTATCCATCAGCTCACCGATGTTTTCCGTGCGAATAGCTAGGTTGAGGTAATAGGTAGACTTTTGCTTACCTTGGAATAGTAGCGTTGGTTCGGGTATGCTTTGGATGGTGGTGTATTGGTACGAATCTATGACTCCCACTATTTCTACTTTAAAATCTCCAGACCTGCGGTTTATTCTTAGTGATTCACCAATGGCGCTTTGAGGGCTCTCAAAGGCAAAACGCTCTCGCAAACGCTCATCTATGATCACGAACTTTGTATCCTCATCCTTTTTTAGGTCGTAAGGGAAAGTAGTACCAGCGAGCAGCTTAAAATTATGTACTCCTAAGTATGCACTATCTACATGATTAATGTAGACAACCGCCGAGTCCAAAGGGTCTTTGTATTTCACTTCTTCGCTATAAACACTCCCTGCGCTAGGAATAAGTGCAGACCGTGAAATCTTCGTTACTTCTGGTATTTTTCGGAGTTCATTGATCAAAAGTTCGGAATCATTGCCTTTCAAATCTACATTTAGGATGTTTTCGGTAGTAAAGCCTAGGTCAAAATTGAGCGCATAATTGAACTGACGATAGGCAATTGTTGCACCCATGATAAACGCCATGGAAAGAGAAAATTGAAAGATGATAAGCGCCCTTCTTAAACTCATTCCTTTAAGGAATTTCACCTGAGAAGCATCTTTGAAAATAGAAATAGCCTTAAGTTTTGAAAGGAATAATGAAGGTAGGAAACCAGCTATTACACCAATGAATATGGCAAAAGCTAGGAAGTAAATTAAATGGAGCCATTGAAACTGCATCAGTGTGCTTGGCCCTTCCATGATCAAATTGATAAATTCGGGTTTGATGATAAGGAAAAGGCCGAAGGCTACAAATAATGCGATCAATGCGATGATAACTGCCTCGAAGATGAATTGTAAGAAAACCTGATTCCGAGAGGCACCTACGACCTTTCTCACACCTACTTCTTTTGATCTCCTGAGTGATCTGGCAATGGATAAGTTGGTGTAATTAAAACAAGCGGAGAGTAAAACGATGATCGTCAGCGCGAGCAATTGATAGATGACATCCCAGCTCACCACGCTACTTATTTGGTTCGATAAGTCTCTGCCTGGGTTGATAGCCAAGATATTTTCTAGCTCCATGGTAATGGTATAGCGTTCTCGGCCAGCATTTTCTGTCGCGGCTATTCGGTCTAACTGGTTCTGTAGCGCATCTGAGGATTGACCTTCAGGTAGCAACACATAGACATGGTTCATCCATACGTTGTTCCACTCAAAAAAGTAGGTACTTTCCTTTGCCCGTTCCTCTTGTACGGCAGTAGAAAATGAAGCCAAAAACTCAAATTGCATGTGAGAAGCTTCGGGTATATTTTCCATTACACCAGTGACGGTGTAGTTCTTATCATCCAACACTAAGATCTCTCCTACCGGATTTTTGTCTTGAAAAAGCTTCTCGGCAGTATTTTCGGTCAAAACCAGTGAATAGGGGTTTTCCAAAGCCGTGGCACTTGCACCATCTTTAAGGCGAAAAGAGAAAATCTCAAAAAACGATTCCGATGCATAAAATCCATAAGCTGAAATAGTCTTGTCACCGATTGTTAGGTCTTCATCTAGACCTCTCCGCAGTATGACTAGCTCTTCAATACCTTGATATTCTTCTTGCAATTTTTGTCCAATATAAACAGAGGTAGAAGCCAGATCGGTTGGAGAATCGCTCGTCACAGACTGGTAGTGCGTGAGGATGCGATATATCCTGTCCTTTTTATCATGAAAATGATCATAACCCAGCAACCCGCTCAGATACGTAATCATCAATATACCTACCGACATAGAGATAGCTAGGCTTACAACATTGATTGTAGAGAAGAGCTTATGCCTTTTTAGGTTTCGAAGGGAGGTTTTAAAGTAGGTTCCAAAAAGATTGAAGAAAGTCATGCGGACGAATATTTTAGGTTGTTTGACAGTATAGGGTCTGAAAAATTTCATGACATCCAAAAGAAAAATCAAGTTGGCCTTGAAGCGGCCTTTGGAGAGATTCTGAGCGTAGTACTCGTGCAAGTCACCCTGTAAATCTTCTAATAGGTGGGGCTTGCAATAAAATTCAAGGATTCGATTCATCCACTTCGGTGGATCTTGTGAAGACTTGCTCATTTCAGTCCTTCAAATACTACATCAGGAATGGCTTTCCAGAGGCTATCTCGCTGCTCTTTTGATTGCAGAAGCGCCACTTTTCCAGCGTGGGAAATATGGAAAAATCTTTTCCTCCTACCTCCGCGCTCTTTGGTTGGCTCTCCGAGCTCAGAGTTGATCATCCCTTTATCTTCTAAGCGGTTCAGCACAGCGTGAACTACACCCAATTTGGTTTGCCTTCCAGTGGACTGACCGATTTCCTCCACAATGTTGACGCTGTACGCCTCATCCATCAGGGACGCGATGGTCAAGAGCACTATTTCTTCGAATTCACCTAAATGTGAGCCTTTCATTCTTCCAATTTTGATTTATTCATCAAATGTATGAAAAATAATACGGCATTGAAATAGGAAAGGTTTTATTAATTCATGTTTTGTATAAGAAATAATTTTGGTTGAGATTTTGGATAATTAAATCTATGTAAAAACAGTCCTTGATCATGCATCAATCCGCTGAGCTACAGAAAAGGTCATGAAATGAACTTTTGTGAAAGTGTGATTTTATCAGTCAGGATATTTTCCCGCGGATTGGAAAGTCCGCCACAAGTTTTAAATTTAAATTAAATCTAAAGGCTATTTTAGTTGTCTTTAATAATCAATGCCAACATGCGAGCTAATCGTTTGCGATAATCGACCGAACAATTTGAAATTTATGGAAAAGCGACTTTTGAGAATTGAAATAGTAGTGGTTCTATTGCTTCTAATCTCACTTTTCAACTTGATATCTCCCCTATTGAATAACAAAGAAAATCTAACCGCTAAAGGTCAGGTAGACTTACCTGCTTTACCTGAAGATTTAACAAGAGATGTTTTAAATAATACAGTTTACAAAATTAAAACCGATTTTAACCGATCTGACTGGGCCGAATTCTACAACGTATTTGGTGAATATGCTAAAGCTCAATTATCAACGGAAGAAATTGAACTCGAATTCAAAAAGCTAAAACCTGCAATTGGCAACATTGGAACTTACGCGTACTCTCACTATGTCTATGAAGGAAATGGAAGCAATGCAGATTGGTTTGAAATCAATTATAAATGTCGATTCGAAAGAGGAAAAGGAACAATAAAAGTTTCCACCCGAACAGTTGACGGCATATCAGAAGTTGTTGGAGTTAATATCAACTTAGACGAACTATAACAGAGAAAATAAACGCCAATCGAGTATAATAGGGGAATTTTCTCCGTTCTCGCCATAGTGCATATGGTCATTCGATTGGAATAATGGAGAAAGAATTATTTCATAACCTCCACTGCCCCATCTTTTAGCTCTTGCCCATTAAGATGAAATACTTCATGCATGTACCCCGTTGTAATTCATCAAAAGAAGCACTATTTTGTGACCCGAAACTGAAAGGCTGGATCGGATGGTGAGTGTTTAGCTCCATCGGTAGCACGATAAGTCTCGGGAATTAAATAGATAAGAAAAATATGAGGCGGGTGGCGGCTATCTTAATGATTGTTCCTTAATCGGTTTAAAGAATGATGATCCGTCCAATAAAATTAAGACAATATGAGAGAGATTATATTTAGTCGAAAATGGGGAGATTTTGGCATGGCGAACTATAAAGTTGTTATTGAGAGCGAACCAACTTTTCAGATTGGTAATGGAGAGACCAAAAAAGTACAATTGAACAATATACCTGTTAAAGTCTATGCAAAACAAGGTTGGGTAAGGTCGCGAGCTATCACAATTGACAATTCAACCACGGAAATAACCTTAAAAAATGAAAAAATAAAGAACCGGATTGCTCCCGGAATTGGTGGATTATTACTGTTGTTCTACCTCCCAATAAGGATTTGGGATAATTCTCTTACGGCAAATACGGTGAGCATTTTTGGAATTTCAATAATCGCCGCATGGACAATTTATGCCTTTGTCATCAAGCGAAACGAATGGATTTTGATTGAAAAAAAATGAAGAACGCTCTTGGATCTAGGCTATGATTTCTAGGGTTCACAGAACTGATTTGAAATAACTATTTTCATGTTTTCTCTTTTCATAACCTCCACTGCCCCACCTTTTAGCTCTTGCCCATTAAGATTAAATACCTCTCGCTTGTACCCCGTTGTAATTCATCAAAAGAAGCACTATTTTGTGACCCGAAACTGAAAGGCTTGAGTGGGTGGTGGCTGTTTAGCGCCATAAGTTTTGGGAATTAAATAGATAAAAAATATAAGGCGGATGGCGGCTATTGGTGGGTGATATCCGGTTGTTGGCTACCAGTAATACTTAAAAGAATTTGAAAAAGACAGCTAAAGAGAAAAAGACCGCAGATTCAATTCAGTCAATTTTTAAAGAAAAACCTAAAATATGCTGCATTGACCTTAAAAATGATGACATAAAAGCTTTACTAGAATACGGTTTTAACATAACTGAAGGCACACTAGGAAGTAAAATCAATGTACCAAACCATTCGGCCTACAAAACTCATAACCTATTACTGAATTTTAACTTACCAATAAACTTACATGAGTTCGATATTATAATTATTGATTTAGGAAATTTTGAGACTGTAGAATATAATGAAGAAGAACATACAAGAACAAAGCATGTAGGTAAGAGCGCAACAGCATTAAAATGCAGCTTTCCAGAAACTCTTTTTGACCCTCGACCGTTTGGAAGTACAATTTTGAACCAACGTTTATCAGATAAGGGAAATAGGTTTCAATTGATTATTGCGTTCACGTCTAACTAGTATAGTGTACTTTATGAAACCATAAAAATTAATAGTGGTGGCTATACAGAACCTAGCGCCCTGAGAGAATGCAGCATATACTCCTTTTTAAATAAAATACCTTTATCACATGTTAAGCATGGCAAAGAAATTGAGACTATTGACATAAGACAAGACCTAAAAGATCTACTTCAATCTCAGATTGAAAAGTCTTACTACAATCAAACTTTTCATCATCCAACTACTTGGATTGACGGAGAAAATAAACCTAATCAAAATTTTGTGCCCTTATTAAAGAACTCAAACGGGGAAATTATTTCCTTATTCGAAAAAAGAACATACTCTGAAATATTCTTCTTTCCTCAATTCGACAATAAGGGCAAATTTCTTACCGATTTTTTCACAAAGATAGCTCCTTCAATATACCCAAAATTATTCCCACTATCAACCTCCTTTGCATGGAAGGATAATGAAGAGTACCGGTTGCCAAATCACCAAAATCTCTTAAAGAAAAGGAAAAAGATTGAAAATGAATTTCAAGAGGCACTCATAGATGTAAACCAAGAAATTGATAATAACACTAGGCACTTTTCATTTCTTCATAATATCCTTTCAGAGACTGGAGATCCATTGGTTAACTCGCTAATAAAATTTTTGAAATGGCTGGGATTTGATCAAATAAGGAAGCAGGATGATGAACCCAAAAACTCAAAAATTTTAGAAGAGGATATTCAAATAGAATTGGAGAATGGCCTTTTAATAATCGAATGTAAAGGAATTGGCGGGACTTCTACAGATTCCGATTGCAGCCAAATTTCTAAAATAAAACATCGCAGATGCAAAGATCGTAATCGCTTCGATGTTTATGCTTTATATATAGTCAACCATCAAAGATATTTACCACCACTCCACAGAGCTAACCCACCCTTTTCTGATATTCAAATTCAAGAGGCAGAAAATGACGAAAGAGGGCTTTTATCAACTTGGCAACTTTTTAATCTCTATCATGATATCGAGGCTGGGATTCTATCTAAGGCTGAAGTTCGAAAGATGTTCTTAGCTTATGGTTTAGTAACTTTTAGACCATTAGACTTAATATTAGTAGACGAACCTAAGGAATTCTTTAAGGATGGAAGGGTATGTATTGTGACTTTGAGTAACATCGAAATCAAACTTGGTGATGAAGTTCTGATCGAAAGAGATGGGCAATTTGAAAGAATGATGATTGAAGGAATACAATTAAATGACAATCCAGTTACTTCTGTTACAAATGGAGAAGTTGGAATTTCATTAAATAATTCAATCAGAAAAAAGAGCAAAATATGGTTAAGGAGCAGCTAGTTGAGTAAGCTAGGGGAATTTCCTCTATTAAGCCAGCATACTATTACGTCTATTTATTTGAAATTCTTAAAGCCAGTAAATACCTTGTCTAGGTGAGTAGGAAATACAAGTTCAGAAATCAAGACAAGCTTTACTTTGTGAGTTTTGCCACCGTGCACTGGATAGATTTATTTGTAAGGCCCGTGTATTCTGAAATTATACTGGATAGCTTGAGACACTGTCAAAAATCAAAGGGACTCGAAATTAATGCATGGTGTATCACAAGCCACGTTCATTTGATAATTGGCACATCAAATAAACCGATGCAGGATATTTTGAGGGATTTTAAAAGTTATGCTTCTCAAGAACTCAAAGAAGAAATCAATCAACACCCTCAAGAAAGTAGGAAAGTCCGGGCTGGCGTTCCAGTGGATTATTTGGATGATGGAAAGAGCCGGGAAAAAGAACGGAAATAACAAGGGATGGTAACTTTGGCAGCAACACAACAATCCTATAGAATTAAATGATAATGTGATGCTCGATCAAAAACTCAACTACCTCCACATGAATCCAGTGGTATCTCAACGAGATCTCAACTAGTATATGAACCTGAGCATTGGAAATATAGCCCTGCAATTGATTATGCTGGCGCAAAAGGATTGCTAGAAATTCTTATTATTGAATAGACACAAGCGGACTGGGTCGCACAGACTGGGTCGCATAGACTGGGTCGCATAGACTGGGTCGCACAGACGCTTGCACCATGTGTGTATGCCAAGGGTTTTTTTGCATTTATTGCATTGTGATTACTATTAGGAAATGTTAATTTGTCCTATGAAACTGAAAGGCTCAAGAATTAAATAATTTTAAAACAATATAAGCGATGGATACTGGCGAAATTCTTTTATATCAAAATGAAGATGGCACCATAAAGGTGGATGTCCGTATCGAAAATGAAACGGTTTGGCTTACCCAGGCTCAGTTGTGCGATTTGTTTCAAAAATCCAAAGCCACTATAAGCGAACACATAAAAAATGTTTTTGAAGAAGGAGAATTGGACAAAAAAGTGGTTGTTCGGAAATTCCGAACAACCACTCAGCACGGTGCTATTGCAGGGAAAACACAAGAAGTAGAAGTAAATGGCTATAACTTAGATGTAATTATTTCTGTTGGCTACCGTGTAAAATCACCGCAAGGCACACAATTCCGTATTTGGGCTACACAACGACTCAAAGAATATATTATCAAAGGATTTGTCCTGAACGATGACCGTTTCAAATCAAGTAGTTCGATGAATTATTTCAACGAATTGCAGGAGCGCATTCGTGAGATACGCATTTCGGAGAAATTCTTTTACCAGAAGATCAAAGACATTTACATAACCAGCATCGATTATAATCCGAAAGATGCCAAAACAATCGAATTCTTCAAGATAGTGCAAAATAAGCTGCTTTGGGCTATCAGTCAGCAAACGGCTGCCGAACTGGTATATAGACGGGTAGATGCCTCTTTGCCACTACTAGGCATGTTATCGTATGATAAGATGGAGAAGGTTTCGATCAAAAAATCAGAAACAAGTATTGCCAAAAATTACTTGCAAGAAGATGAAATAAAGCTCTTGGGCTTATTGGTGGAGCAATATTTGGCCTTTGCCGAGACCATGGCGCAGCAGCAAACCCCCATGTATATGAAAGATTGGATCGCGCGTTTAGATGCTATTCTACAACTCAACGGCAGGGAGCTACTCACTCATGCTGGTAAAATAAGCCATCAAATGGCCGTTGATAAATCTGCAATGGAGTATGAAAAATATCAAGAGGTTCAAAAAAAGATGCAAAAAGAGCAAAGCCTGAAAGAAATTGAGGAAGATATTAAAAAACTAAAAAACAAGGATTGAGGAAGGATGAATTTTGAATGATGATTTATGAATAAGACTGATTTACTGCGCAAAACCAAGAAGTTTGCTTTAAAATAATAAAGCTTGCGGAACATTTGCCCAATAACAGAGTGGGTTGGACTTTTACGGATCAAATCGTACGTTCGGCAACCTCTACTAGTTCGAGCGTGTAGCTCGGACTTCATTCTTAAATACGGATACGAGCTGAAAGCTGACACCAGCTGTGATCCATTGGCCTTCATGACGGAAATTCACTAACTTCATTGCATGTCAACAAAGGAGAAACTCAGGAATTCGATCATCAACAAAATCAAGAACCTTTCGGACGACAAACTCCCGAACCATTATCCTTAAGAAACTCAGCATCTCAACAATAATCAACAAATCAAGTCATTTGCTCCACTGATATTTTTTACCTGTCCTCAAATATTCAGAGATAATAGCATTTAGTTCTCTGGTTTTAATTGGTTTTGCGATAATTTGATTCATCCCAGCTTCAAGGCATTTGATTTTATCATGTTCCATTACAGAGGCGGTCATGGCTAATATTGGAATGTCACTATCGAGTAACCTTATCGCTCTCGTAGCATCTAGCCCATTCATTATTGGCATTTGAACATCCATGAGTATCAGGTCATAGTTACCTTTGATAAATAGGTCTACACATTCTTTTCCATTTTCTGCTATTTGAACCTGACAGCCAATTTTTTCCAAGCTATCCTGTGTCACGATTTGATTCATATCATTATCATCCGCGACCAACACCTTAATGGTTTTATTTTTTAAAATGTCGTTTTCAAGATCTATATAGGTTTCTTTTTGTCCTGTATCAATGATTGGGTTGTTCAGTTGTAGCGAAAATTTACAATCTGTACCTACCCCTTCCTGACTGGATACAGATAGGATTCCACCAAATCTTTCCACAAGCCTATTGGCAATAGACATTCCAAGACCTGTGCCTCCGTACTTGGAAGATATGTAATCACGCCCTTGTTCAAACTCATTAAAAATGGTTTTGAGTTGACTTTTGGGTATCCCGATTCCTGTATCAGAGACACACACTTCTAACACAGGGCCCTCCATATTGTATTCTATAAGATCGACTTGAATATAGATTCCTCCGAGTTCGGTAAACTTGACAGCATTGCCGACGATATTTCTAAGAATTTGATTCATGCGAGTAGGGTCCCCTGCCACGAACTTGGGTATTTTTTTGTCGATTTTAACCTGAAAATCTAATCCTTTCTCTTTGGCAATCAAACCAAAGCTGCCCTTTAGCTCGTCAAATACCTTGATCAAATCAAAGTTGATATTTTCAAAAGTGAGTTTCTCTGCATTTATTTTGGAGTAATCTAAAATGTCATTTAGAATCCGTAAGAGGCTTTCGGCAGAATAATTGATATGAGAGACTAACTTCATGTCCTTAGTAGAAAGGCTATGGTCTTCTAAAAGGATGTTACTCAAACCAATGATGCCGTTCATAGGCGTTCGTATCTCATGTGACATATTGGAGAGGAATTGTTCTTTCATTCTAGCACCTTCTTGAGCCTCTTCCTTTGCTTGAATAAGTTGCTGTTGCTTGATCTTAAATTCATTGATGTCCATCAATATGCCTATGTGTTTTCTTACCCTATGATGTTCATCATATACCATTTTAAACGCTATTTTCACCCAAAATGACTCACCAGACTTTGGCTGAAGGCATATTTCTTTTTCTTTTTCTTCTTGACTCTCGTGCGCGCTGATTAATAATGCTTCAATGTCTTTCATATCGGTTTCTGAGCCGATGAGGATGTCCATTGCATTTTTTCCAATAATCTCTTTAAGGGTGTAACCAGATCTTTTGACAAACATCGGGTTCGCATATTCATAGTTGTATTTGTTATCAAAAACAACAATCATATTGTTACTTTGATTTACTATTTTAGAGAGGACATTCAAGTTATTTTTCTTTCGATGAAGGGTCAATAAATTGGTAATCTGGGTAGACAATAAGTGAAGCATTTTTTTCTTATTACCATTTATTTTTCTCGGCTTTTGGTCAATGACGCATAAAGTGCCAATGCAATACCCTTCTTCTGTTACGATGGGGAAACCTGCGTAAAACCGAATATTTGGGGCGCCACAAACTAATGGGCTTTTTTGGAATCGTTCGTCCTTTTGTGTATCTGTAATTATTAAAGGTTTTTCCGGAGTGAGGATTGTATGTGCACAAAAAGAGATACTTCTTTGGGTCTCATTTAGTTCTATTCCTACAGTTGACTTGAACCATTGCCGATCTACATCAACTAAACTTATCAGTGCTATTGGGCAATCACTAACTTGAGAAGCCAGTGTTGCGATGTTATCGAAAGAAGAATCGCGGGAGGAATCAAGAATCTCATAACTTCTAAGGTTTTTAATTCTATCAGTTTCGTTACATGGGTATAAAGCTTTCATGACTGTATCGATTAATTGTCTATGTCAATATATCGAGATTCCAACAGTATTAAAACAGGGAATTTCTTATTTGTGAAAGTAGGTGTTTCACTTAGTTGAGTCGATCTCCCATTAGCGCAAGCGTCTGTGCGACCCAGTCTATGCGACCCAGTCTGTGCGACCCAATCCACTTGTGCGCTATTAAGCCAGCATACTCATGCTATTACGTCTATTTATTTGAAATTTTTAAAGCCAGTAAAGACCTTGTCTAGGTGAGTAGGAAAAACAAGTTCAGAAATCAAGACAAGCTTTACTGTGTAAAACTAAAGGTTCACTGATTGAAATAGCTCGACTGGCTTTGTCAATAAATTCTCCCAAGTCTGATCGCGAGATCTTATCAGTCGCTTCATCCTCAGCGTGATCATCTGGTTTTTATTTGCTAATGCGCTCTACCATTATCTTGCAACTATGGGTCAATATTATGACGAGAAGTGGAAACAAAATAAGGCAGTGGAAATTCCAGAAAAAGTAGATGCCCGAGGTAGAAGCCTACAGCCTAATCAATCCGCTGAATCTTCTTGATAACTTCTTTTTTATAATGCCGACCTATGGGAAATGAATAGTTTCCTAAATGAACATTGTTAGTATCCATACTTGTCACATGATCTATATTCACCACAAAAGATCGATGTATTCTTACGAATTTTTCTAAATTAAATTTCTGCATAGAGTGACTCAAATTGCTCGAAAGCAAATATGCTCTATCAAATGTAACTAGCGAGCAATAGCTGCCATCGGCCTTTAGATACAGAATGTCAGCAAGTCGAACTTTAGCATAACTGTCTTTTTCTTTGAGAAACAAATATTGATTGGATTCGCCAGAATCCTTATTGACAATGGACTTTTCAAAAGCAAGCTCAAGAGCCATCATCAAATTTCGCTTGCTGAAAGGTTTGGTGAGAAATGATGCCGGCTGAGTAAAAAAAGCTCGTCTTTTAGTTTCTTCATCAGAATTTGCCGTTAGAAAAACCACCGGTATTTCACTCTGGTAGTTAGTTTTTATCGTGTTTACTAGGTCAACACCATCTTTATCTTCTCCTAGTTTCACATCGACCAATAGCACATCGGGCTGTGTGCTCAAGTATTTTTGCAGTCCTTGGGTGTGATTTATAGCTGTACCAGCAATCGTAAATCCATGGGTAGAAAGTACCTCCTTCAAATCTTGTCTTGTAATAGGGTCATCCTCTATTATGAGCACACTCACGTTCATATCTATAGACCAGCCAATTTATGTAAAGATATAAAAGGTCTATAAAAGATGGTCTAATGCTTTTTTTTCAACAAAAAGAAAGGCAAGTAGCTTAAAAGGAAAAAAGGAATGAGCAACAAATCCATGAAGATGACATACCAGGGCCAAGGGCCAAGTAAATCTAAAATGGTCCCATTTGAAGGTTTGGTATTGAGATATAGATAATTGGTGCCAAATGTAAGGTTGAAAACTGTAATAATTACAACATAAACCTGCACAAACAATAAGGTATGAACTACCCCTTTAAAGGTTGGTCTGTATTTAAAAATAATTATAGAGTAGAAGATAACGATAAGAAGCCCACCATGCACTGCCCAAAACTTTATGCTTTCATAATGTGGAAATTTAAATTTTAAAGATGGTGTGATGATGGCCATGATGGCTCCAATAATGACCAAATAGTAAATGACGTTAAACAACCATTTCTTTCGATAAAAAGCAAAAACAGGTAGAAGAGCAGCCAATAAATTACAAAATACGAAGGGGATGTCTTTCTCCCATTCAAATCGATCATAAGCCACTTCATTGAAGAGCCAAAACCAAACTGAGGCATTGATGACCAAGCACAAGATTTGAAATATTGTTTCCTGATTTCTCAGCGGTTTACTTTTGGCATATCTCATGAGGACATAACCGGCCAAGCAGAGCAGCAACACAGCGATCAAATGCTCCAAACTGTATGGTTTGAAATTCGGGGTATAGTGAGTGATGTCATTCCAGATGTTCATTTCAAGTGATTTGTAATTTTACGCTGTGGTGTTTCTTACTGCCATTGATATCGACACTTTAAACCCCTTATTCGTTTTTAAAGCTTCCATCTGCCCATCAAAGTTTTCAAGAATTGATTTTATGATGGTAAAGCCAAGTCCTTCATTACCCGTTTTGAATGGTTCCATGTTAGCCCCATTGTCCTCGAAATGAAGTTTATAAATAATACCCTCTTTTCTCAAGCTGATCGATAGTTTTGGAGATTCATGGTCGTGAAAGGCATATTTGATGCTGTTGGTGACCAGCTCAGTAATGATCAACCCAAATGGAATCGTTTGATCGGTTTTTAAAGAAATATTTTCAATATCCAAGTGGCAATTAATGGCCTGACCATGGTACATGCTGTCTATTTGCAGTTGAACAAGATCTCTGACATAATCATGAATCTTGACCATCCCAAGGTTATCCGTGTTATACAAGTGCTCATGAATAAGAGAGATGGATTTGATCTTGTTGCTGGTAGCTTCCAGCGCGGAGTTAATCATATCCGACCCGGATCTCCTTTGCTGCATACTAATCAGGCTTGTAATCATTTGCAAATTGTTTTTCACACGGTGATGAATCTCCTTGAGAAGGATCTGAACTTCCTTATTTCTTTTGACCAAAGATGAAGTCCGTCTCTCCACCTCATGCCTCAGCTGCTCAGCATACTTCTCCTGAACAGACTCATTGATTCTTAGCTGCGTGATCAGATCCTTTTGCACTCGATTCTTAACTTTTTGGATTTGATCCACCCTCACTCCCAGCCCTACAGAAAGAATCAACAATTCCAAAATTAAACCTGCTTGCACCACATTATTAAAATTCTCCACCAGCTTAAGTGTGGAAACGAGCTGGCCGCCTATCGATACCAAAACCAGTACCGAAACACCTAATAGGTAATACTTTTTGATCAAGCCATCGAACTTCGTGATCCTATAAATGGCCATGGAGATGAGCACTACTTCTATTCCGATTGTTGGTATTTTGTAATAGTAGCTGTGCTGCACATCCAGCTCCAAAAGGTAAAGCGTAGTAGAAAGAACCAGAAGACCCAGCATATACCAGATACCCAAAACCATGACACGATAGGCCTTGATATCTTGGCGCTTCATATCCAAAAAACTAATGGAAAAAAGTGCGTAAAAAAGGGTAATAGTCACAGCCAACAGCCAAAACCACGTGGGAGGTATATTGCTCACTACAGGAATAAGGTTGCCCAAAAGTCCATACTGGTAACCGAAGAAAACAGATATGGAAAGAGCATAAAGCCCATAATACAGATACACTAAGTCACGACTCACTAAGCCGAAAATGAGCCCAATAAAAAAGACAAAGATTAGGATAGCTTGAAAGGAATATTGTCTTGCTTCTTTTACACGATGTAAAGCCAAAAATTGGTTTGCGTCATAAAATTCCACCGTAAAATAATTGGCGTCCTTCTCGTCAAAAAACGGATAGTAAAGGTAAAACACATGACTACCTCGCGTTAGCATCAACCTAACACGATTACCTTGTTTGAGGAAAGTTCCAGTATGATCATAGAAATGAATTCCCTGCATATACCAATTTCCACCTTTTAGAAAATAAGTATGACTACTATCAACATCTATTTTGATTTTCAGCCAGTATGATTGTCCTAGATCAGGGGAAATCTCTTGGTTCCAGATGGCTAAGGATCGGGGGTTCTCTTCTGCATTGCCGGCAGTCACGCCAAGGATAGTCACTTGTGCACAGAGTGGACTAAAATAAGACAGTGTTATCATCAAAAGCACTGTTTTGATCGACCAGTAATTTGATCTTGAATTACGAATTATTGAGTCCTTCTCCATTAGATGCAGCTATTCCACTATCCAAGAAAGTTGGTTTTTAATAAATATCAAAAACTATCAAGTAACAACTATCAGTTTTTCAGTGATAAAAAAGCATTTTTTTAAGGCACAAAGCGCTACTGATGTCATTCACGAATTAATATGGTCGTTTACAAAAAACTTTCCTCGATCCATTATCTGACTACTATTTTCACATTGGTAAAAAACAATTTAATAGTCGTTAAATACTATTCTTCATGAGAAATATACTTCTAACATCCACAGCTTTTTTGATCACTACCATCGCATTTGCACAAAATGCTCCAACCAGTTTCACCTTAACCAACAATAGCATCGCTGAAAACGAGACTGTTGGCACGGTGGTCGGGACGCTGAGTTCTGTAGACGCTGATGGTGATGCTAATATGTTCGAATTGGTAGCTGGTATTGGTGATACTGACAACTCTTCCTTTACCATTCAGAATAATAATGAATTGGTATCAGCAGAAGTATTTGACCGTGAGACCAAGTCTGCCTATAATATCAGAATAAGAGTGACAGACCAAACAGCCAATACCTACGAAGCAGCTTTGCAGATCAATATTAGCAATGTCAATGAAGCCCCTTCAGCTATCACATTTAGAAACGGGAGCCTTACCCTAAAGGATGGCTTTCTTGCAGGTGAAGTGGCTTCCTATATCTATGCAACAGATCCGGATGGTGATAATTCCTTTCGCTTTGAATTGGTCTCTGGTTCTGGAGATGAGGACAATGACAAATTCGAACTTGGAAGCACCATCAGTCAAGATGATAATCTGGTCATACTGGAAACTGTGGATTATGAGACCAAAACATCTTATAATGTCCGGTTGGCAGTGTTTGACGACCTAGGAGAATCTTATGAAGAAGCAGTAGTGTTCAAAGTGATAGATAATCAAAATGCTTTTTCGGAGTGGTTAGTTACAGGTGTAAATGATGGAGGAGTAGATAAAATTTATACTTCAGCATCGGACGAGCAAGGAAACTTTTACATCGCTGGGCAGATCCCTGGAAGCTATGGATTCAACGATACCGATACTATTGAAAATGATATATTCATTGCGAAATATAGCACCAGTTTTGACTTGATTCAGGTTCAAAACCTTACCGATCTCGGTGTGGAGGATATATATCATTTCGACCTGGAGAATAGCAACACCTATATCTATGGCAATGTGGAGGGGGAAGACATTATAATAAAATATGATGCGTCCTTTAAAGAAAAATGGCGCTTTAATGTCGATATTATTATTCCCTCTCCTTCAAATCCAGTTGAAAAAAGGTACCACAAAGGCACATTTGATCTAAACAATGGAAAAATATTATTTGGCAGGAGCTTCTTTCAGGAATTCTATTTTGAAAAGGATTCTGGACAGTCGCTAGCTCGTCAAAGGTATTACCAAGGACAAAACAATGATGTCACTTACCTTTCAATGATTGATACAAGTGGGGTTAAAGACTGGATTAATTATGACCTGACCTCAAATAGCCCAAATACAATTGGAACGAGATTTATCAGTGACTTAAAACTCATAGGTGAAGATATATACGTGACATACCTGGCACAGTATAATACCTATGAGCCCCGAAGTTTTTTGAAAGTAATAGACACCACTGGAACTGAAAAATGGACCAAGTCTGTAAATAATGCCATTAATGATATTGCCTACTCTAAGCTAGCAGTTAGCGAGTCAAAAGATGTCTTTTGGCTTAGCGAAATTAATAAGCCAATCGGTTATTCTACTGGAGTAAGAATTGAGGGTAATTTATACACAGCCAGTGGGCCGAAATCAGCATTTATATCCAAATACAATGCAGATGGAATTTTACAGAACTTGAATTTTTCATATTCAGCAGGTGCTACTGAGCGATTGAATTTAGCTGGACTGAAGACTATTGATGGTAATGTTTTTTTTTATGGCTCCATCCCAAACGATTCATTAATATATGGGTCTGATACTTTAGATCTTGAAAGCGATAATTCTGCCTTCATTTTGAAATTAAATTCAAGTCTGGGTTTTTCTGAAATATATGATTTTGGTGGGAATGCAACCATGGATGCTGTGGATTTAGTGTCAACTTCTAACGATCTATTTTTTAGTGGAAATTTTTCCAAAGGCAGTGTCAATATTGGCTCAGCGTCGTATTCCAATAACATCGGTTTGATAGATGATCAAGATATATACATTGGAAAAATAGATCCAGATTTTTCAAATGTCACTTCAAGCAGGCTTGGGAAAAAAGCAGGAGAACTCAAATGGCGTGATGCCTCTCAATCTGAAGGTGGTCTTATTTACGGGTTTGGTGATTTTATCGGCGAAGTAACTATTGGAGATTCAACCCTATTTAGTGAGGACCGAGATTTGGTAATTGCAACCTTTCATAAAGATCAGACGATCTCTGATATTCAATATTTCAAGAACGAATTCACCAATGAGTATGCAGAGAAAATACAAGCATTTACTTATAAAGAAATTGGAAGTGGATTACCCAAAAAGAGCTTTAATCTCATTGGAAAGGGAGAAGCGGACAAGATTTTAAGTTTCACAGGAGTCCATCTCACTCCGAATCAAGGAACTTTTATGGTTCAACTTAACCAAAACTTCTTTGCTGTCTGGTCAACTTCCTTTGGCCCAATGAGTAATCCGAAAATGATTCTTGATTCTGACAATAATATCTACGTAGCTGGAGAATATGGATCGCCTTTAGATATTGGCGGCAATGAGGTCACAAATGGTTCTGGCACTTCCAATGCACTGTTGATGAAGTATTCATCAGGTGGAAGTTTGAGCTGGTACAAAGACATAGATGTAGCGAAACACACTGATATCGGCGCTCCAAGCATAATCAATAACAACATCTATTTACCTATCCATACGACAGGAGTGAATGCAGCTAGTTATACGGAAGGCAACATAGATATCAGTTTTCCAAATTCTACCTCCAATTTTGGCTCACTACTGGCCTATGACTTGGAAGGAATGGGTCTTTGGGGGACACTGCTTAATGGTGAGAATTATAGCACAAGAAATATCCCCATAGTGTATCCTGCCCCTTCAGGAAACATAGGTTTCTTGATGAATAGCAAATGGTCAGAGCTTGACGCATCTGGAACCATCACTCGCTCACCTAGTACTTACAATTCAATTGATTATACAGTCTTGGCAAAAAGCACTGCTGATCAAATTATAGGCTATGGAATAGATGGACAGATTTCAAACAAAGCAAGCTTATTCATAATGAACAGTAACTATGATTTAACCTTCACGGGTATTCATAATTTAATAACTAGCTCAGAACTCAGTCAAACCAAAGAAATTTTTGTATCCTCTGAATTGGACTCGATATTCATCTTTGGGGAATATGGATTGAACCTGCTTTCTGTTAACTCCGCACCAGAATCAATCTCTTTATCAACAGTAGATGTGGAGGAAAACCTTCCGGAAGGCACTTTCATTGCTAAATTAACCGTAAACGACAATGATCAAACCGAAGGCTTTGATATTCAAGTATTAGACAACAATAACTATTACACTATTAGCAATGACACGCTTTACTCTTCCCAAACCATCAATTTTGAGGTGGAGAATGAAAATCAAAATAAGCTAAAAATTAAAGTGACAGATGGATTGGGAGGCGAATTGACCCAGCTTATTAATATGAACGTGATAGACGTGAATGATCCACCAAGTAGTCTCGATTTTGGGTATCAGTATGCCAATGAAAAATTTTACGGGTCAGATACCAATTCACAAAAAGGACTAGAAGTAAGTGAGCTACTTCCAGTAGATTCAGCTATCACAGTTTTTACTGCTGTAGATGAAGATGCCAATGAATCTTTCACCTATTCTTTTGTCACCGATAGTGCAGGATTTGATGATTATGTTTATTTCAAACTGAATGCCGATACGCTACAGGTGGCAGATACTCTAGACTATGAGTTGATACAGTCGCGTGAAACTGTGACTAACGTTGGCTACTATAAGCTATTAGTAAGGGTAACCGACAAAAGCGGAGCGTCTTATATAAAGCAGGTACCCATTGGATTGATCAATGAAAACGAGAATCCCGTAGGAGTCTCATTCAGACACAGTGATTACCCAACAGAAAACGGATTCAGGAGGATTTATGATTCCTTACTGGAGAATTATAATCATCGTCTGGAACTCGAGCCCAAAGATCCAGATGGAACGTTTCATTTTGTCTCTGGGACACCATTTGACACAGACACCTATTTTAGTTTTAATCTTGTGTCAGGGGAAGGTGATCACGATAATGAACTCTTTACAGTAATAGACTCTACAAGTGAAGGGTCTATTGAGGCCTATATGCAGCCTATCAATCGTGATTCGATTAATTTTGAAGTAGATTCTATCTTAAATGTAAGAGTAGGATTTTATAATCACGATAGTTCCTTTTATCAAGAATTTCCCGTAAGCCTTACCATTATAGATCTTAATGATGAACCTGATAGTGTGGTGATTGACGGGCTCACAGAATACAGTATTGCGGAAAACACACCTGTCGGAACTCGCATCGGATTGGTGAGAGTGATCGACGAAGATCGGAAAAGTATCTTTAGGCAAAATGAAATTTCAATTGCGGAAACCACCTTTAGTTATCTATTTGGCGTAGATGAAAATGACAGCCTATTTGTGGCAAGTGAGATAGATCGAGAAGCGCTTGGCACTACTCAGGTAGGTTTAGGTTTTAGCTTATTGGATCTTGAATCTAACCAGACCTATAATGAAGACATCAGAATGGATATTGAAGATGTAAACGAAGCACCTGTGATTTCGATACCAGAATCTCTCCCTTACATCAATGAAAATGACGGAGGATTCAATCTGAGGGACTGGAACATTCAACTAAGAGACCCTGAATTTAATTCAATTTCAGTCGAATTGATTGCTGGTGAAGGTGATGATGACAATGCCTTTTTTGATATCCCTGAAAATACAACAAGACCTAGGCCTACCGTTGAATTCAACCATGAAGAAAAAGACACTTTAAGTATAAGGATAAAGGCAAGCGATCCTGAAGGACTATTTGATCAAGCCATTGTTAAAATTAGAATCGCCGATCAAAATGACATTCCAAGTAATATCACATTAGACAATAATGAAATTTTGGAAAACGAGCCAGCAGGTACTTTAATAGGTAAATTCGAAGCGATTGATGAAGATACCGATGATTCTCATTTTTTCCAGTTTACCTCTAATGGGTTTCCTGATAATGCATTTTTCACTATCTCTGGGAGTGAGCTAATCACCAATGAGTCATTTGACTATGAGGGAACCAAAACTTATACTATTGGTATCACTACCTCGGATTTGGCGATGCAACAAATAGGAAGTATCACTAATACTTTTCAGTTTGAAATCAATATACTGGATGAAGATGATGGACCTATATTATCAAATGCAGAGATTTCAGAAAACCTTGAAATAGGAAGCGAGGTGGGCACTTTGAGTATCAATAGTGGTGCAACATCTTTCGAATTTGTAGGTGCGGCTTCAGAGTATGACAATGAAAGTTTTTCTATTAGTGGGAATCAACTCCTAACAGCAGAAGAATTTGATTTCGAAACAAAGTCCAGCTACATCATAAGACTACAGGTGACAGGTGAATCGTCAGCAGTATCCGTTTTCAATATAACCATCACGGATGCAAACGACGCTCCATCCGATCTCCAAATCTCTAACAGCGAAATAGCCGAAAACTTAGCGGCAGAAACTTTGATTGGTGATTTGTCAGCTGTGGATCAGGACGAGTCAGATGTCACATTTACCTACTCAGCTTTAGAAACTACTGATTTTGAAATATCAGGTAGTCAGTTGCTCACGGCACGTTCGTTCGATTTTGGTACAGAAAAAACACTGTCTGCTACGGTCACCGTAAGCGATGACGAAGGTGCCACTTATGAGCAGGAACTGACCATTACAATACTCAATGACCCTACAGATGACGATGAAGAAAATATTCTCGGGTCAGAGCTGAATATTGAAGCGACACTCTACCCTAACCCAGCAAGAAATATACTATATACTGGAAAATTTACTGATTTCTACGAACGCTTCACGATTACGGATGTAAATGGTAAGGTTATTATGAAAGGGCTGCTGACACCAAGTATTGATGTTACTGACCTAAAATCAGGAGTGTACTTTATCAAGCTCTCGAAGCGTCAAAATTCTGAAATCAAAAAGTTTATCATTGAAAAATAAAACCTTCGAATTCAATTAAATATCTCTTGATAAAACATTAACAGTAGTGATTAACCAAAGGTCGGCTTCTTTCAAGCCGACCTTTTTTAAGTACATAAGATTTGCTACCCTAAGTCGTATACATCGAATTAAACATCACGTAATCCGTACTCAGATCAGCGCCCCAACCCACCGCTGAGGCTCTTCCTTCACGGAGCTTCATTTGTATGATGATTTCTGATTTCTTAAGAATGCGCTTCACCAAATTCATATCGAATTCCATAGGCATTCCCTGATCTAGCATTTGTACTTCCTCATCTTGGTTTCCTAGCCACAGATCTACTTTGTCCGTGTCAAAAGGTATTCCTGACCTTCCCATAGCGGCCAAGATTCTTCCCCAGTTGGGGTCACGACCAAACATGGCCGTTTTTACCAATGAAGAATCGGAAACCACTCGGATCATTTTTCTAGCATCACTCTTTGTTTTGGCACCACTCAATCGGTATTCGATAAACTTGCTTGCGCCCTCTCCATCGGAGATGATCAACTTCGCCAAGTGAACCATCAGTTCATTGAGTTTTTCCTTGAAAGTGATATAGTTAGGATCACTAGCGGAGGTAATCATTTCATTGTCTGCCATGCCATTGGCCATGATACAGGCCATATCATTGGTAGAAGTATCGCCATCTACCGTGATCATGTTGAAGGAATCTTCCACCGTCTCTTTGAAAGCTTTGTCAAGCAACTTCTGATCAATATTAAGATCAGTAAAAGCGAACGAAAGCATGGTGGCCATGTTAGGGTGAATCATCCCAGAACCCTTGGCAATCCCCGCAATATTGATGATGTTGCCATCGATTTGAAACTCTACATAACCCTCTTTCGCAAAAGTATCTGTGGTAAGAATAGCATTTGCGGCGAAAGACCCTGCTCTAGAGTTTTCGGATATTTTCTTCACATTTTCACGGATTCCCTCTACTACCTCTTCGGTCGGAAACTTCACACCAATGATTCCTGTAGAAGCAATCATCACTTGATTGAGATCAACTTTAAACTCTTCCGCTGCTGTTTGTGCCATGGCCAAGGCTCCAAGTCTTCCCTGCTCCCCTGTGACTGCATTGGCATTTCCAGCGTTCACTACCAAGACTTGCGCCGAGTTACCGCTTTCTGCAAGATGCTTTTTTGTGAGCTTAATTGGCTCTGCCACCACAAGATTCTGCGTAAAGACTGCAGATACTTTCGCTGGTACTTCAGAATACATCAATGCTAAATCTCGACGCATGGATTTTACCCCAGTATGCGCTCCCCAGCACTTAATCCCTCTTACATTGGTAATATTTCTGATCATGTTCACAGTTGAAAAACTTTTATGGTTGTAAAGGTGATATATTTAGACCTGCTGACTCTTCCATTCCTAGCATGATGTTCATGTTTTGAACGGCTTGTCCAGCTGCACCTTTCACGAGATTATCTATCACCCCAATCGTGATAATCGTGTTCGTTCTTTCATCGTAAGTGCTGTACACATCGAAGAAATTGGTGCCTCGCACTTGCTTCAAACTAGGCAAGTCTTTTCTAACTCGGACAAATGGCTCTCCATTATAATAATCTTCATAAATCTTAGCGATTTCCTCCGAGCTGATGTCACGATTTGGTTTGGTGTAGCAAGTAGACAAAATACCTCGATCTACTGGCAGTAAATGTGGCGTAAACAGCACACTGGCTTTCACGTTGGCATATTTGCTAATGATCTCCTCGATCTCTATGGTATGTCGATGTGTCTTGAGTCCATAGGCCGTAAAGTTGTCGTTGACCATTGGGAAATGGGTGTTCGGCTTGGCTTTGATACCTGCGCCCGTTACTCCGGTTTTGGAATCAATGACAATATGGTTTTTATCGATAATTCCTTCTTTCAATAAAGGCGCTATGGCTAAAATCGAGGAAGTAGGAAAACATCCCGGATTAGCCACCAATCGAGCTTCTTTTATTCGTCTGCGCCAAAGCTCAGGTAAACCAAATACTGCAGACTCAAATCCTGGTTCAAAACTGTGATCTTTCTTGTACCAAGACTCATAGACATCTTTTGATGAAAGCCTAAAGTCTCCACTTAGATCTACGATTTTGAATGACTTGTCATGATGTAGCTTCACAAAATCCATGGACACGCCGTGAGGAAGCGCTAAGAATACAAGGTCTAAATCTAACTCCGCAATGTCTTCTATACCCACCAGCACAGGTTCAAAAATGCCTGTAAACTGCGGATGAACATCCGAAAACTTCTCTCCTTTTCTACTTTCAGAAGTAATGGCCGATATTTCCACCTCCGGGTGATTAATCAGAATTCTGACTAGCTCGCTACCTGTGTAACCTGTGGCGCCTACTATCGCTATTTTATGTTTTTTCATTTCCTATTCTCTTTGATGGACAGTAGCATGACTTCAAAAACCTTTTTCAAATCTTCCATTGGAATATTTAGAGGAGGCACGAGTCTAATCACATTCCCCGCGGTGGCATTCGCCAAAATTTTATGCGCGAGCATAGAAACTACTATTGGCTTAGATTCTATGGTGAGTTCTATTCCGATCATCAGGCCATAACCTCTTATTTCTTTGATCTCGGGGTATTCCGCCTTCGCCTTTTCACATTCCTGCTTGAGCCATGCTCCTTTGTCTAATGCTTGCTGCATGAGATTTTCCTCCTCGATTACATCAAGCACCGCAAGTGAAGCAGCACATGCCAGTGGATTTCCTCCAAAAGTAGTTCCATGATCGCCCCAGTCAATCGCCGAGCCAACGCGCTCCGAAGCGAGCACTGCACCTATTGGCACTCCGCCTCCAAGGGCTTTCGCCAAAGTCATGATATCTGGCTTTACACCAAAATGCTCATGGGCAAACATTTTACCTGTCCTCCCTATACCAGACTGTATTTCATCAAAAATGAGTACCACATTTTGCTCATCACAAAAAGCTCTTAATTCTTCCAAAAACGCTTGTTCCGCAAGATTGATTCCTCCCTCGCCTTGGATTGGCTCCAGCATAATTGCTGCTACGTCTTGATTGACATTTTGGCGAATGATGTCCATGTCATTGAATGGCAGATGACAAAATCCCGTAGGTATTGGATCAAAGCCGATCATCATGGCTTGCTTACCTGTGGCAGCTACAGTTGCCAAAGTTCGGCCATGAAAGGCATTTTTCATCGTCATGATGGTGCCACCACGTCCGTTTTTACTTGCGTACTTTCGAGCAATTTTGATGGCGCCTTCCGCAGCTTCCGCTCCACTATTGCCAAAAAACACCCGCTCCAATCCTGAAAGCTCAGCCAGCCTTTTGGCAAGTACCATTTGAGGCTCACTTAGATAAAAATTGGAAATATGGATCAACTCGTGTGCCTGCTTGGCTATCGCATCCGCAACTTTCGGGTGGGCGTGACCAACATTATTTACCGCGATTCCCGCTAGGGCATCTATATATTCATTGCCTTCCATGTCCCAAAGGCGCGATCCTGCACCTTTCTTAAACGCCAGCGGATAGCGGCGAAAAGTGGGCAGATAATGTTTACTGTCTATCTCGTGAAGTTCTTTTGTAGAATAACTCATTGGTTATTTTATGATAATTGTTCCTATTGGTTGATGATCTATTAGTGCCTGGGAAAGGGCATTTTCTGCTGTCCCATTGATGATGCGAGCGGATTTAGCTCCTTGGTCCAATGCTATTTGGCATGATTCTATTTTGGGAATCATCCCTCCTACAATCACCTTCCCAAAAAGTGGTTTTAGCTCAGCATAATTCAAATTTGAGATCAAGGAGGATTTGTCGTCCTTATCCATCATGAGTCCATCCACGTCCGTCAGTACACAATAGACATCCGCTTTTAGTGCTCCGGCCACTGCTCCGGCCATCATATCTGCATTGATGTTGTAAGTGTTTCCAGTTTCGTCAGCGGCTACACAAGCAATCACTGGTATATAGTTTTTGTCTAACAGGTCATGAATCACTTCTGGATTGATCTGTGAGATATCGCCCACTTGTCCTAGATCAACGGGCTGCTTTCCTTCCTCTTGGTGAAATCTCGGCTTGGCCATTGCCAGTCGACCATCTTTTCCGCTGATTCCAACGGCCTTGCCTCCTAGCTTGCCTAGTAAGGTAACTAAACTCGTGTTAACCTCCCCGACTAATGTCATCTCTATGTATCGCATAGCTTCGGGTGATGTCTTTCGGTGACCGCCAATAAATTCTGAGGTAATTTTTACTTGATCGAGTATTCGGTTGATGAAAGGGCCTCCTCCATGCACGATGATCACTTGGTGCCCTGCCTGATGAAGCTTTAGCACATTTTGCATGACGGAGTGCTTTATTTGGTCATTGACCATAGCATTCCCTCCGTATTTGATGACTATTGATTTTTTAGATTCGATAGTAAGTGGGTTTGGTGAAACAATGACCAGCTGCTAAGCCAATCCATTAGAAAAAGCGAATTTCGGGCTTTTAGTTCAATAAAATATCGTTTTCCTTTTAAAAGTGATTTCTTTTAAGTCAAATATTCTGAAAACGGTTACTTAACTACTTTCCTCGGAATCACAGACGGAAGCCTGCTAAGCATTTCATTATTGATCAATTCTGTCACTTGTGTAAAGGAGCTAATATTGATGGTATTGTTCTTTTGCTTGCCAACCAGTACCACTTCTTCACCCACAGCAACATCTGAAATGTGACTGATATCCACCATGAAAAGGTTCATATTAATTAATCCCACAATAGGTGCCTTTTTCCCTTTAATCAATACGTGACCTCTGTTTGATTGTCCTCTCGGGTAGCCGTTGGAATAACCTAGCGGCAGCACGGCCACATCCATATTTCTCGTGGCTTGGTAAGAAGTACCATAGCCAATGAACTCTCCCGCTTTCACATGTCTGATATCCATAATGTCAGTTTTCCATGAGAAAATACGCTTCAAAGCACCATTGGACGTTCGAGATCCTGTCTCCTGAAGATGTGCGTAATAGATATCAGGACTCGGCCAAAATCCATATTGCGCCACACCAATCCTTACCATGTCATAAACAGTCTCTTTGTAAGCGAGCGCCGCAGCGGAACAAGCAATATGTCTGATTTTAGGCGACATTTTCTTTGCCTTGCATTGCTTCAGAAATTCTTTGTAACGCAAATGCTGTGAATCAATTTTGAACTTATTCGAAAAGCTCTCTGCCCCACCAAAATGGGTACAAAGTCCCGTGAATTCTACAAAGTCGGAATTCTTTTTAAGAAAAGTCAGTGTTTTGGGAAACTCACTCGCTTGCATGCCTGTGCGATTGGCTCCTGTCTCTACTTCTATGTGTACGTGCGCTTTCTTTCCAATCTTTTTGGCTTTTTCCAAAACAAGTGGTAGCCTTTCATAATTGAAAACAAAAAACTCTATATCATTTTCAATGGCCCAATCAATATCATCGTCATAGAGAATACCCATCACCATAGCCGAGGACTTGGAAGATTTGGCTTCCAGTACCTCTTCCGCTTCAAAAGCCGACGCTGTAGCGAAATGATCCACTCCAGCCTTTTCAGCCATTTTAACGAATTGCTCAATCCCATGACCATAAGCATTGGCTTTTACAACGGAAGATATTCGCACATCCTTTCCCACTTTCTTTCGGAGAAAATTGATGTTTCCTGACAGTGATGTTTGACTTAGTTCTATTCTTGATGAATGCTTTACCATTGTTAAGTTGCTATGAATGAATGATTTACCAGATTTTAATCTGATCGTTCCAGATATATGATTTCCCCCAGCTCGTTTTTGCGAGATCCTTGACAGTGCTGATTAAGTGGTCTGACACTGAGGCGAGATTCGCTTGAATGTCCAAAGGATTGTAATGAAAAGCATAAATACGCGCAGCGAATTGCTCTATTGGTAAAGAAGATTCGCCATGCTTTTCCTGATGACCATGAACCGCTGGATTGATCCCCTGCCCCCAGTTTTGTCTGCCTTCGTTGTTTGGATTTAGGAAATAAGCCCTCACTTGGCCTTTCGAATCCTTACCAACACGAAGTAAGGAAATTGCATGAAATCCGATCATATCACCCTTAGAACTCGTAACAAAAATACCCACTGGGTTTGGATAAGACATTTCTCTATCTCCATTGTAATCAGGATGAAAAGCAGCCATTAAGATTCTTATAAACCCATTGAAATCTAGAATCGAGTTGCTGAGATAATCATAGCATGAGGCAAAACCCAACTGAATCCATTGGCCATACATGGCTGGGTTGACCCACTTGTGAGGATCATCTCCACGAGCGGAAGACCGCAGCATCATCTCATTGTAGATTTTATCCAAGTGAGGCACCAACAGCACAGAAACAGGATCAAGATTATAATCGAGCTTTTCAAGGAGACCTTTGCCTAGCTGGTTGGAAGTAAGGTCATAATTATCAAATCTCATGACTAAATTGTTCTGTGTGGCCACAGTAATGATCATGTCAATCAACTTCGCTGGCGCATGCTGGCTCCAAAGACTAATCCCTCTTGCCGACTGACAAGTAGGATTGTTTCCTTGTCCGACACCAAGCGGCTGACCAAGCACTTTGATCACTCCTCCGAGCAAATATTGCAACGCAGACACGTCCATATCACGATGAATCAACGACTTAATGATTCTCTTCTCTACCTGTGAGTTCAGTTTGATCTTTCTCAAGTTTTCTAAACCAACCCTTACTGGTCTTCTGCTGAGAAGGTTTTTACCAAGCATTCTCGCCATTCCGTAGACACACTGACAATTGTCTGGACTTACTATTTCGAGTATCAATGTAGAAGCTATCTCATGAAATTTCTCCCATTCGGCAATGCCGCGATCATTTAGATTCAAGCAATTGGGCACCAAATCAACATGATCTCTCACCAGTTTTTTCAAAAGCAAAGGATGATATCGGCTCACTAATCCCGTCGAACTCATATAATGTCCCATGGAATCAGCCTCAGCAGCCAATGCCTTTTCATCCGCCTCCTCCAAAAAAGCCATGTACGCTACTAGATCTTGGTTTTTCTTGCTGCGTGGAGATGGCGCATTGAGTGCGTCTATAAAATGTCTTACCAATTTATCTGTGGCTGAGCCTCCGCTAGTATCAAATCTTTGGTCTACGAGCCTTATGAGCTCACGAACTTTTCTGGTAACTACAGGTCTCTGCTCACAAATGAGGCGTATTTCCTCCGCCAGCTTACTATATATCCCGTCCAAATCAATCTCGGACATGATAAAACCAAAAAGGTTAAAAGCTTTTTTCAGTTCCCTCTCTGACATTTGCGTACGCGTCTCTTCAGAAGGCTCCTTCAGTGCAAATTCTAGATTGTGAACGACTACTTCTTCTAGGAAACTTTGCGCATCAGCGGCACTCACCACTGGAGATATTGCGTCTCCATTGGCATAAGCCAACAACCGAAGTTCCGATAAAATCTCAAAACTAGAGGACGGATGTCCATAGTGGAGGGTTCCTTTCACCAAGGCCGGAACGAGTTTATCCGGCTCGTTCCATGCAGTATCTTTAAATATACCTGATTGATCGAGTTCAGCCCCTTTGTTGTATAAATAAGACAAGCCATCTCTGGTTAGCGACAAGATATCTATTTGACTGGAAAGCTTGGTCGCCTTTTCTGGTTTGGTGAGACTAGTAGACTCTAAAAATTCAGCAAAGCTTTGATCGAAATTAACGAATGCCCTTTCGGATATTTGTTCCATTATTGTTTCTTCTAAGAAGATTAAAGCGTGATGACTAAAATTATAGCCAGTAATATTCGTAAGAAAGTCAGCTCGGAAATCTCCCAAGCTGACTTTAAAAAAAAATTTAATTAGAGCTAATCAGACGTAGAAGTCCACTTCTTCATAGTGCTCCAGAAGCTCGGTCATACGATCTGGATCTTCTCCTTTGAAGTTGATGGTACCAAAGTGATTTCCAAATCCTTCTCGACTGTCGCTAATTTTCTGATTGGTCAATGGCGGTACCAATGTGTGATCCACAAAGTACGGCTCGTTGTTCAGTTCCTCCGGAATTTCCAGTTTAGAGAATTGACGCTTGTGCGGATAGATCATCACATTTCCATAATAGTTCGACGGCTTAAAATCTTTAGCCGGGAATATAGCATCTAGCTCCTCCTCAGTAACATTTGGATCATGACAAATGACAAAAGCAGCAAGCGCATCGAACTCCCACGATTTACTGGCCAGCTCCAAAATGTGGCCTCCAGGTATTCTGCATGCAGTCTCTCCAAAGTTGAGCTCGTCATTATCTGTGAGGAACCACTCGGGGTGGATCATTCCATATTCTATACCGAATATGTCAACCAATTTTTGAACTTGCTTATGAATAAGGTCGCGCTTAGACTCCAAATAATGACCTTCAGGGATAAAGTTGGAGTATCCGAGTTTCACATATTCTGTGATATTTAAGAATCTCACTTTTCCTTTGTTGATAAAGGCTTCACAAGAAAACTCTCTGCCAGGAAGATGACTTTCTGCCAAGCATGGGAAGTCACTGTCCTCACATTTTTCATCAATATCTTTCGCCGACCTTAACAATCGGTGACCAATCGTTCCCGCTGATGCGAACGGCTTGATGTGTACCCAGCTATCTTCCTCTCCATCCAATTGGAGGTTGGCTTCATTGAGTCTTTTCATGAAGGCTTTCACTCCTTCTTTATTATATACCTCTTCGAATAAGCCCACTCTCAAGCCGCCAATCAAAGCTTTTCGCTTCATCATGGCTTTGTTTCGGAAAAGAAAGGCTCTATTTAAAACTCTTGGATCACCTCTATAAATAGAGTTGAGCGCTCCTGCCCACTCTACCGTTTCCTCGTAAAGAGGCACAGCTACATCCACATCAAATGCTTGGAGCTTATCAAAAAGGTCTAATGAATTAGAAGTGTCGCTCCAGTTATCTAATTGATACGGAACGAAAGGAATGTTATTTTCCTTAGCATAAGGTTCAAAATCTGGAAAAGAGACCACTACAAATGGTTTGTCAATTTTTTGCATACTCTCTATTACCGGAAGACTCCAACCCATCAATGCAAAACATTTAGCCATAATTTATTTTTTAGTTTAAATTAAAATATTAATACCTGATGAACGCTTTGAAGATGTACTTCTACTTTTCTAGTCTTTAGATTCTATAGACGTACTTCACCCATTTGATGCGAACACCTACTATAAGTAAGGGATAGGTTTGATTATAGTTCCGAAAAATCTCAATCCCTTAGATGAGTACAGTGAATTCTTAGAATTCTGAAACTTTGACGCTATAAAATGGCGAAATGGAACGAAATGAGTTTAAAAAAGAGGATGAAGACAAGATCGATTTATTAGACTTGTTACGGGCGAATAAGCATATAGGCACGGAAGTAACTTCCGCGCCAGTGAGGATAGCAAGGCTTAGCATTAGCCTCGTCTCATTGAGTATTTTCATCGAGATTCGATTGGTAATAATCATCGATTATTCTTTTCATCAGCGGCTGATAAAATTTCCAAAAAAAGCTTTCCCGCTCACTGACAGTGGATTCATAAAACAGAAAGCCAAATTGATTGATGTACTTAAATTTTGCGTGTTTCATGGATACAGGATTATCCGCAAAATCACCTGCAAAATAGAAAAATGGGTAATCCTCTTTACTGCTAATAACCGCCGGAAATTCCTTCGGAATATTCCATTTTCGTAAAACCGAATCTCCTTTTTCATTACTCGAAATTTTATAAGAAGAGAGAATTTGGTTTTGATCGGTTGTTTCGATAATGTCGAACCAAAACGGATATTTCATTTCTTCTACAACCCCATAGTAATCGACAAATTCCTCTTCCGTGTGAATGACCGGAACTTCTATTTCGAGATGAGTGCTTTTCTCTAAGATCACTACTTTATCGCTTGTATGGACAAAGGCAATGCCTGCGTTTTTAAAAGGCCATTGATTCTTATTTTGCGTCAAGTAATTATTGATTAACCAACGGGGAAGTTCCTTATTGATGGTGGTGTCAAGGTTGTCAAAGTACCTACCTGTCCAACCACTCCATTTTAAATTAAATTCTTTTTCGTACGCTCTTCTTAGTTTGTTCGAAGTTGGCGCAGCAATAATATTAAACTCATTGACAATCAGCTTTTTTTGTTTTTTAAACGCTTTCAACAACCCTAATTCATTGGCTGTCAACCCTCCATAAATCAGGGAAGACCTTTCGCCAATACGTCCAGGGTCTACATCGGGATTTATTTCTGGGTATTCATTATTCCACTCTACCGCATAAATGCCATATAAATCCGTATAGTAGGCCATATCATAATTATCAGCAAAGGCCATAAGTTCTTCATCGGTAAATTCTTCGATATCCTTGATGGTATAATCGCCCTCCCCATCAGGAAAAAAGCCATAGTAATCGTCTTCGGGTGTATAAAACGCTCCACTAGATTTTACATATTTGTTATGATTCAGTACCCAGTTAAGAGACAAATGCTCCTGATATGATGTATTGAGGACAGTTTTATCCAGTATAAATACACTTAGAGGTTTGTGGTCTACCTTCCCCCACAACCATCTCATGATAAGAGGAGTACTAATGAGCGCAATCAAAATTAGGACTGCAATAACTCTGAGTATATTTTTCTTCCGATTACTTTTCGTCATCCTTCATCCTTTTCTATGAGTATTTCAATTTACAACCTGAATTGATCGATTAATGTACAATCATAGGCAATAAAATCTTCATTTATTCTAAGCCTATGGGTAAAGTAGGGATCACTTCGAAAGCCTGATGGGGATACGAAATCGTCGAATTTATGTAGCAGAAGACTTGTGCACACCAGCCTTCGGGACTATCTCCGTAATGATGCTTAGGATGTCTTCGAAACCGATAACAATGGTAAAAAGAAGGAGTATTGATTTTAAGTCCTTGTTTTGAAGCAAAAAAGTGAACGACAATATTCAGGGAATTGAAGTAGGTAGCTAGAGTAAGTAGTTACTTAAAGGCTGGAAAATTAGCGTTATTAACGGCTATTATTTAGTGACAAGAAGCCGACATTAGCTATCATTCTTGGGGAGCTCACTATGGATTTGGTGCCTCAGTAGCGGGAGGTTTTACTTATAGCTATCCATGGTTTGTACTGAATTCGAAATCCATAAGATTTAATCTAACTATAAGGAGGCTAACAACCAGCGGTAGTGGTTAGCCGGCGGTTACTCCTCACTGAAATCATCAAAAGAAATTAGTTAAACAAGAAGGGCGCTAATTAGCGCCCTTCTTGGTAATTGTTATCTCTCTGCTATAGAAATGGCTCTTGGCAGCCCTTTCCTTACTGCGTTGTATTGTTCTCTCTCCTCATCGATACTTCTATCCAAATCGTAGAAATTTTTGCCAAACATTTCTTTCGCACGTTCATCATAAATTTGATCAAAAGCTCCATTAACTTGATTTAAGTTCAGCAAATAGTGGCCATAAGTGGTATTGTCATTGTACTTGACACTCACCACATAATTAGACTTAGCCCTCTCAAGATGGTCTTTCAGAAAATCATAAGTTTCCTACCGACTGGCAGTTCCCAAATCATCACTCAAATCGACTTTGTACAAATTCAGGTCATTTTGTCTGGCATACTCATCATCAATTTTAAGGACATGAACCGAATTGCTTTCAGGATTTGGCGGAAGCAAAAAGGGCATTTTAAATGACTGTTTCTCCGTGGTTTGTCCAAGATAAAGAACCTTACGTTTGTTCGCCTTGCGCAACTCAGCTTGCACATCAAGAACAAGAGACATAGATTGATCATTGCCCACTTTCATGACTACAAAGCTTGTCTCAGAAAGATTAGCCTGTTTTATGACCGTTCCTATTTCACTGACCTCATAGTTTTCACCATTGATCCATAACTGATCATTATTGATTGAAATTTCTATCGAATTGGATAGGTCGCCATCAAACTTATATCCTGTCTCTGGCAATATAGGGAGGGTCAATTCAAGAGCCTCATTAGTATTTAAAGTCACAGCATTGTGATCGTCGATCTTAGAGTTGCACTGGGAAACTATCAGACCAAATATTACTACAAAGGATAAAGCAAAGGCCACTTTGGCTCTTCCAGCCCATCCGGAATCTTTTATTTTCATCATGATTATTCTTTTTTTAATGAATGTTAAATTGAAATTATGTACCAACCCAAATGAGTTGTTGCTGATCAATTGTCTCAAAAGCAATGACTGGTACTCAACTAAGGAATAACCCTGGTTAATCATTTTTTTATCTGCTATATATTCATGTGTTGTTTTTAGGGATTTAATCAGCCACCAAACCACAGGATTGAACCACAAGAAGGCAGCTAAAAGTTGAACAATAATTAAATCAGCAGAGTGTCTCTGCTCTATATGCGTCTTTTCATGTGCCAGTATCTGCTGGAACTCGTCAGTGCCGATCAGGTCTTTATACATAAACACGCTATTCATAAAAGAAAATGGAGGGATTTCGTAAGGTCCTTTTACAATAGTCATCCCCTGCATCTCCATTTTTGGATTACCACTTTTAAGTTGATAAATCGAGCGGTAGATCCACACAAGGCGAAAAAGAGAAGCCAATACTCCAATGCCATATATGAAAAGTAGAAGCATCATGACCAATTTGCCATTGATCCATTTGAAATTGGCTAGTTGATTTGCGCTTGTGGGATTCTCCGTATTTCCATTTCCCTCAAAATTCCAATCAGATAATGCCTCGTAGTACTTAAATCTTACGGTACTCAGTTGTTCAATTGGTTTTTTTATCACCTGATTGGGAGATACAGATACCTGAAAACTTACGATAGGAATGAGAAATGAAATGGCCAACAGGTAAAAACGGTTGAGATTAAAGAATGTCTCTTTTCTCAACAATAGTAAATACAATGAATAGAGCAATGCCAATACAGCACTGGACTCAATTAGATACATTATTAGCTTACTCATTTTTCTGTGATTTCAAATCTTCGAGCATTTTCATAACTTCATCCAGCTCCTTTTCATCTAGCCCTTTGCTTTCAGAAAAGAAGTTGACTACCTGCTTCAGAGAATTGTTATAATAATCGGAAACCAAACGAGACATTTGTCCCTGACTATACTCCTCTTTGGTAATAAGTGGGTGGTACTGATGCGTATTACCATAAGCCTTGAAGCCTACGATTTCCTTTTGTACCAGCACCCTCACGATGGTCGAAACCGAATTGTAAAGAGGTTTAGGGTCAGGGTATTCTTCGATAATATCCTTGATAAAACCTTTTTCAATACCCCAGAGAATCTTCATGATCTTCTCTTCAGCCTTAGTTAATGTAGTCATTACTTTATGAGTTTAATGAATCAGCATTTCAAACCTACAACTTAATAGTAAGTTGTGCAACTTATTATTAAATAGTTCAACTTAAAAATAAATTATAGGTGAGATTATGGCTTGTAAAAGAATCAAAAGAAGGTGTAACAATTACCATTTAACAGAGCTATTTAGAAAAGCCCACTAGTGTATGTTGTATGTTATGTCTACTCAAGGTGTACCTGTGAAGACTATTGCAAAGGAGTTAGATGGATACCTTAAGGTTCTATGAGTATTTAAGAAAAAAGGACTCTGTAAATATCTTCCGCTCGATTACAAAGAAGTCAGCTCCAAATCCCGGCCATCACCAGTAGATTTTTTCTAGCTCGACTCCACCACACTCACGCGTTTGTTCTGAATACAAACTCTGACCCTAATGGGTCGTTATGCACATCATCTAACCGCTGGATCATTCGATTTGTAGATCAATTCAATGGGATGATTATGCTATTGCCAAAACTGGAATAAGTCATTTCTTTTATTCTTCTTTGTTGCTTTTTTCAAACAGCTATAATGGCCAGACTATCTTAGGTCTTATCGAATGCTAGGGTCAGAGAGCAGAAGGAAACTAAAGAGGATATGCACACAAAAAAACCTTAAGCTTTCACTGACGTAATAAGGCTTGATGATTTAATTATCGAATGCCGTGCGTTTAGTCGTTACAGCATCCCTCATACTTTATCGGATTGAACTATCAATCTGTGAGCTTGGGTTATCCACACCCCATATAAGTTACCCTTCACTAAACTTGCAAAATTGGAGTTAACAACTGTTTTACAATTTTGATTGTCCTTTTAATACATTATTCTCCTCATTAGAGTCATTTATTTTTATTTCGAGTGAGTAATTCAAAAACTCATCATCCTTTTTATAAAAGGTTTTTTGTGACTCGTATTTCATAATTTGTCCTGGTTTTAATTCAGAAGTTGCTCTATCAAGACTGATAGTTTTCCCATTTACCTTTAAAAAAACTTTATAGCTTTTTGCTGGAATAATTGTATTTCCGGTATTCTTTATTTCATAGTGATAATAAATTCCATGGTCTTCAGTCCTTTTTTCAGTCACCGTCAAAGCTTCTATGTCCGTCGTTTTTGGTTCAATAACTGAATTATTGAAGTAAGTATTTAGTCCAATTAATAATAGTGCAATAGATTTCATAATTTTCAATTTTAAGTTTATAGAATTTCTATTTTTTCAGTTTCATAAGATAAACTTAATTATTCCTACCACTAAATGCAATAGGGAAAATTACAAATACACATTATGAAGAATATAAGTGCCTATCTCTCCCTTAGATCTTACCAGACGCTACGACCAGAGGGCGATTTATGGTATGTACCGCACATCAAAGCGGCTCACAACTCGCGCGGAAGTTACTTCTGTATGACTCTCCGAAGTATTTAACGTCAACCAAGCCCTTAGCACCTGCATACTCTCAAGCACTATTCTAAACGTAATGTTACCATTCTTCCCAATACTGGATTTTGAGGGGTTTCTTATCATTTTTAGTTCTATTTATTTTGACAAATAAGTGAAATTGTATCAAACGTTTCTATAATTTTTCAAAAAAGACCTTATTTTTGAAAAATGAGTTACCTGCTAGACAAACGCATCCTTACCATCCTCCTAATCATTTCTACTGGCTTTGCCTTGGCGCAATCTAAGGATGATCAACAACTGACAGATTATGCTAAACCAACAGGTCAAGAAAAGGTATATCTTCATTTGGACAAACCCATCTACAGTGTCAATGAAGATATTTGGTTTAAAGCTTACACGGTAGAGGGCACCTTTCATACCCCCACGAGCCTTAGTGGTGCATTGCATGTAGAGCTAATCGAACCTAATGAAAAGATAATCCAATCATTGTTATTGCCCATTCAAGAGGGTGTTTCTGTTGGTAATTTTTCTCTTCCGAAAACCTTACAAGAGGGCAATTATAGAGTTCGAGCGTATACCAACTGGATGAGAAATTTTGACGAGGAACTCTTTTTCAGAAAAGACATCCCTATTTTAAACAGCTTACTCCCATCAGCAGATTCGGTAAGCTACGAAGGCCGATTAGAACAATTGTCAATTTCAAAGAAGAACGATTTCGATATTCAATTTATGCCAGAAGGAGGTGATTTGATTGATGGGATATCAACGAAAGTAGCGGTCAAAGCAGTAACTAAAGCAGGAAAAGGTTTTCAAATAGAAGGGGTTATTCAGGATCAGAATGGACGTGAAATTACCAAATTTACAACGGATCAGTTTGGACACGGGCTTTCCTTTTTTAAACCGAAAAAAGACAATCAATATTATGCGATGATGAACTCGGAAAAATTCCCCCTCCCTGAAGTTAAAAATCTGGGTGCCTTAATTAGAGTTAGGCACAGCTACACTTCGGAGCAGATATCAATTTCGGCGATTTCTCAGGGAATAGATTTAACAGGCGGCACCATTATCGCACACCAAAAGGGCCAGCCTTTATTTGGTCTTAAAATGGAAAACCAAAATTCAAATGTTCTAACGGTCAATAAAAATCAATTACCCGTCGGGGTTATCAACATTACTTTGTTTGACAAAAATGATCTGCCGCTTTCGGAGAGACTCATATTCCCAAACACCCCAGAGGCTATTTCAGACATAATAATAGATGCAAACCAAAGCAGCTACGAGAATAGGTCTGAGGTTATTCTCCACCTTAAAGCAAAAAATGATTCTGTTCATTCTGCCTCTATAAGTATTAATCCATCTTCCGACATTCAGTATACTAAGGACGAAATGACTATTGTGAATTATCTACTTCTAAGCACTGAAATCAAGGGCAGAATAGAATCTCCTAAAAGATATTTTAATCACACAAATGAAGCTTACAAAGAATTAGATCTGCTTATGCTCACTCAAGGTTGGAGCAGGTTTACCTCTAGCAAACTATTGGCGGAGACGGGCAATTCTTTAGACTTTCAGCCGGAAAAGGGAGTTACCATACAGGGACAGGTCATGGATTATTATAAGGAAGATCAACCAAGAGAAGCCTCTTTTACATATATGCTACCCGAAATGGGAATATTAGCCTTCGGCAATACAGATGAAAACGGTGAATTTTTCATCACTGGAAATAATTTTGTGGATAGTGCCATGGTAGTTATTAAAGCCCAAGGTTTTAAAGGGAAAAAGGACAAGCCTGATAAAAATGTTAAGATTAATTTGAATTATTTGCCCACTCCAGAAACAGTTTATCCCATTCCTCCTTTCATAAATTTAGATCAGGGTTATGCCAAAAAAGCAAAGAAGCTAAACCAAATTGCTAAGGCTTTTAATCTTGATAATGATGCCATCCTTCTTGAAGGAATAACTATAGCTGCAAAAAAGAAGACTGACATCAACGCTCCAAGCCAACGGACTCCTCTTTATCAGGAACCCAGTTACAGAATCACTACAGATTCGCTGACTGTCGTGCCAAGAAGTATTTTTGAACTACTTAGAAGATTGCCTGGAGCACAGGTCGCTGGAGATTTTCCAAATCAAACGATCTCTATTCGTGGGGTTTCTAGCTTTAGCGGATCGCAATCCCCACTCTTTGTGATAGACGGAGTACCAGTGAACCTTGACTTTGTTCAAAGCATCTCGCCATTAGACGTAGAATTCATAGATGTTTTGAAGGGCCCTGATGCCGCTATTTATGGTACAGAGGGTGCCAACGGAGTGATTTTAGTGTATACGCGAAGAGGAAGATGGGAAACTAGGGATAATCCTGTACCAAACGGGATACTGACTTTTATGTATCCGGGCTACAGCAAGTCAAAAGAGTTTTATAGTCCTAACTACGCCGAGCCAAGTGAAAGGCATAGTATGCCAGACTATCGTTCTACCATTTTTTGGGAGCCTAATATCCGATTTACGAATAATGAAGCTGAGCTATCTTTTTACACCTCAGACCAATCAGGAGCGTACAGTATTATTCTCGAAGGCATTCTGAAAAATGGTCAACCATTCCATGAAGAAACAACCATTACGGTAGAATAATAGGAACCTGAGTTCAATATAAAAATGGTGAAAAGAGTGTTTTGATTTCAGACTGGGACTTTATAGTTGGCTTTGTTAAAGAAAAGTAGGCAATGAGTCCAGCAATGAAGTTACAGATGCTAGGTCTTAGCGGGTGGTAAGACCAGAGGTGGAGATTTTTGAAAACCCATAGCAGTCACCGGAACGCCAGACCGGCGATTCTGCTTTCTTGGGGGTTCTGCCGGATTTGCTTTATCAGCTTTACCAAGGTAAACTTTTTAAAATCTCTAATGACCTCTTCAATGCTCTTATATATTCGGAAAGTAACTTCTGCGCTACTAAGGCAATTGTGACATGCCTAAGTTAAACGAGGAGCTGCTGCTCATTTGATTTGTTTTAAGTTGCAAGCCATTTTAATTCAAATTCAACCTACTTTTCCAATTCACATCATCCAGAATGGCACTTAAAAAGTTTTTCTTTTCAAAAGTCGTCTTGAAGCTGTGATCCCGATGAAGCTCGGCATATTTCATTTCTGCCTCATCCACCAGATAGCCAGCATCTGGCTCCAATTGCTCCTTGAAAGTGGAATACTCTTTTCGATTATAGAGTAAGTTTTTAGCATCTACTATTCCACCTTCCAAAGCAACAGTTACTTTTTTGTGACACCTGCAAGGATTGGTTTTATCGATCAGTCCACACTTATTTTGCATAAAGTGATACAAATCCTTTCGAGCTTTGCTCAACTTCATTCGATAATTGGCTTTACTCATCTCCATGATCTCAGATCCGACTGTATGGTCTGCGCCGAACACTTCACCAATCACATAGATCAAGCGTTGTTCCTTGTTGAGACAGAGGAGCATACCAGAGAGGCAAGTAAGCCGTACTTCACGAATGGCCTCTTTTTTATCTTCCTTTTCCTCAACGCTTAGATCCCTACTTGGTGCAGCATCCAAAGCTTGACCCATATCTTCAAAATTGGGAGGGAAATGAGTTTTATGCTTCTTCTGATCATTAAGGAAGTGATTCATCACGATGCGATACGCCCAAGTACGAAATGAACTCTTAAAATTGAACGTTCCAAGATTCGACACAATCTTAATTAATGCTTCTTGACTCAAATCAGCCGCATCCTCTGGATTACCCACCATCTTCCATGCAATATTGTAGATGTAAGGCTGGTGACGCTCAATGAGTTGATTTAATGTTTTTTTACTTCCTTCCAGTGTTTGCTTGATAAGCTCTTTGTCGGAAGCATCGGATGGGTAAGTGTTGGATAAAGGATTCATAAGGTTGAATTTATTGGATTCTATTTTACTAATCTAGCGAAGGCTGTAATAAGACTAGCCAGCGTTGCTGCTCAATGACTCCTTGAACGCTTTCAAACCAAACACAGCGGCAGTTATTGCCACACCGATCCGTACCCAATGAAAAAACACCCAGCCTTGAAGCTTGCTTGTAGCTTCAGTGGTAGTGTATTTTAATTCCATAAAATCCAAATTCATAGGTAAGTGGTATGCCGCTGTTTGGATATTGACAATGAGCAACGCTACAAACGCGTAGGTCCAATAACGCTTAGCGGATTTATTATCATTTGTCACAAAAATCAACCAAATCGTTGCGATAAAGGCAGGCATCAAGGTAACAGCCGTTGGACCAAGTAAAAGAGGAAAATCCACCTTGAAGGATTCCATAAAAGCGATGGGATCTAAGGACTGCCAATGAATGGCATAGCTGAGTCCGATATTAACCATGTTGCCCACAAAGGCTCCAGTGCCGATTATGGCGATGTAGGGTAGGATTCTTTTCATAGATTTTATAGTTCTGTGTACCAGTTGTTAAATTCTTCACTCATTTGTTTAGGATGGCTTTCAGTGAGGAAGTGTTTTCCTTTTCCCAAGAAGATGAATTTCGCGTTCTTAAAGTTCTCTTGAGCGTATTGCACAGCTTCTTTTCTATTGACGAGACCTTTTTTAGCGTAGAAATATAAGAGGGGAATTTCAGTTTCTCTCATACCGTCAGAAATAGTATCCAACAAGGTAGAAAACTCGCTTTCACCTTTTCCCTTGGTATAAGATAATACAGCCGGATCGGGCCCTCTGGTTATAGCATATCTCCTCTCTTTTTCATCCCAAGGTGAGGTATAATAAGGATAAGCTTCTTTCGGTAGTTTTCTCCCTGTAAAGAAATTGACCGCCAACTTTTTACCTGCAAAGTTTCGTTTCACCATCCATTTTTCATTCCCTTTTTGGGTTCTTGTAATGCGCATAAAGGCTCTGAAACTAAAGGGTAGTTGATCGTACATTACTTCGGCAGGCATAAAAGGAGCTTCAAACAAGGCCAGGGCTTTTACATTTTGGGGCTCCCTTATCGTATAGAGCATGCCGGCAATAGACCCAATATCCTGAACAAACAGTGTAACATTTTTGAGATCTTTGGCTTTAATAAAATCTGAAAGCATTTGGTACTGAACTTCTACAGAGGTGATACTATCAGCTGGGAAGCTGGATTTACCAAAGCCTAAAAAATCAAGTGCAATCACTTTTTTATTGCTATCTATGTTAGGGATGATGTTTCGCCATAGATACAGATTAGCGGGTAAACCATGAAGTAGTAAAATAGGATCTCCTTCTCCTGATTCTACATAATGTACTCGCTCTTTGCCAATTACAATAAACTTAGACTCAAAGGGCATTTCAGCTGAAATTTCCTTCTCTACCTTAGTGGCTTTTCCAGAGTATATTTCTTGCGCTTTTGCGCTGTATAAGCAAAAAATAATGGAGGTCATCAATGCAATTTCTCTAAATTTTGAAACGCTCATATTGTTATTTTTTAGGAATGGGTTCTTTATTTAATTGATTGAAAATAAACTTAGGAGCCAATCTACTCATGAGTTTTAATTGACTGGAAAGACCTGGGGATATTTCCTCTTTCCCATTTGTATAGTCTTTCCAAAAGATGGTTGCCAGTTTTTCAGTCGTCATGGGTTTAAGGTTATCATCTTTTAAGTCAGCGTCTTTGGCCAGTTTGGTGTCAACCACGGGTGGTAAAAGCTCAACTACTTTGATATTATGACGTTTCAATTGTGGTCTGATGGCTTGGCTCCATAAATGCACAGCAGCTTTGGTCCCAGAATACACAGGTGCCTGGGCAAATGGTACGTAGGCCAAACCAGAAGAGACGTTGATCAAAGTAGCATTTTTGCTCTTTTTGAGTTGCGGCAAGAAGTAATGCAACATGCGAATAGGAGCATGGTAATTGATCTCAATTTCTTCGAATTGTTTTTGCAGATCATTATTTTCATCTGCAGCATCCAAAAGGTTCATAATGCCTGCATTATTAATCAGTACATCAATACCTCCAAATTTGTGCTGTAAGTCATCCACCAAAATTCTGACTTCAACGGCATTAGTGACATCACTTTGGAAAATATGTATGTCTGGAAGTTCCGCTTTTACTTTCTCCAATTTGGATAAGTTTCTACCGGTGATAATAACCGTATGCTCCTTTGATAGAAACTTTTTGGCTAGAGCAAGCCCAATACCTGAACCACCTCCTGTAATGAGTACTTTTTGATTGGACGATAACATGCTTTATCTCTTTTCTTGGTTAGACAAGAGATTTCGGAATGTGTAAAGACTTTGAAAATCTTTTTTTTAAATCAAGAGGTAGTGGGCACTCCGTCTCGGTAACATCCATCAATATTGCCAAGAGGTTTTTCCTTTCGAAAAAAGTCTTGAAGTAATTATAATGTAGGCAAGTAAAAGCTCCTATTTCAAGCTATTACTTTTGGTCATACTGACTAGCTTGTTCGCGACCTACAAAGTAGTATAAGTAAACCATCATCGGCAGATAGGTAAACACCAGCGACAGCATGGTGGTGTTAAAGTCCGTATCAAACTCTGGGATATTAAACCACTGGCGAAAAGAAACACTACCTATGGACAACAGGAAGACTACACCGAACACAAACAGCCCTGCTATTTGCATCCTGTTTTTGGTGCTACGGGGTTTATTCTTTTTGGAATCAACACTAAAATAATACACAAGCGCAATTCCAGTAAAAACTGCTTCTATTAATATGGCTAGATACACATTAGCGTAGTATAGCCCCAAGCCTACCTCATGCGTATCTCCACCAAACACATGATGGGGATAGCCTGATAGCAGATCAAGCAGGTAATGACCCAATACTAAGAGGGCTCCCGCTAAGGCAATGTTATTCTGCTTGAACAATAGCCGGCCTATAATAAAGGTAAGGGCCATCCATACAAGCTGCGGCAATAGGTCGTGGCTATAGACCATATCCACGGTGATATTCATCAATGTAACGTCCAGCAAGTCTGCCGGGACAGTGGGTTCTAAACCCAAATAGTGAAAGCTTAACCAAAGTAAATCTTGTAGTTGAGAAGCAATCAAGAAGAAGAGCAAGGCTCCCTTCTTGGAGATTTTTTGATGGGCAATAAGTGCGGTAGAAAAGTGTCCTGCTAACATAATTATGTTTTTTGTTTGTGAGTATTTGGTTTGAGTTTTTAGAGATTACATTTTCCAAATTGCATGAGTTGCCTGATCACAATAGTCCCACATCTTTTTTCTCAATACTGGATCAAGCGCTAATTTCCGATTGTACTCTTTGATGATTTTTGGATTACCACTGAATCCAGTGATTCCGCCTGGGCCAATGAAACTGCCATTTGGTATTGAGTCGTCCACCACTGCTCTTAGACTAGATAGTGCGCCTTGAGCAGGCGTCATCATGAATATGCCTTTTACGCTTCTGAAGATGTTGGAAATAAATCCTTCCCCTGCATCGAATAGGGGTGTAGCCGTCAAGCCTGGATGCGTGGAGATTACTTTGATCTTATCATCCAAATTCGCATTTTTAAGAAGTTTGTGGAGTCCATCCCTAAACTGAACTGCTGCTATTTTTGATAAACCATAGACTTCCCAAGCGTCATATTTCTTCTCAGCATTTATATCATTCCAGATATTTTTGTCGGTTGCCTGGCTACTTGCAGACGAAGTAGTAGATACAATAACTGACGAAGGCGCCTGCTTTATTTTTTCGATCAATAAAGAAGTGAGAAGGTGATGACCCAGAACATTGGTTGCCATTTGCAATTCAAATCCATCAACAGATTCCTTTCTCTCTGGCAATGCCATGATTCCAGCATTCAAAATAAGCCCATTAATTTGCGTTATTTGAGGATCATTATTAATCTTTTCAGCGAATTCTCTAACAGATTGCAAAGAGGAGATATCCAGAAGATCGGTGGAAAAATTACTTAAATCATCTTCTTCTTTTTGATGCTTTTTTAGTGCGTTGTGGGCTTTTTCAGTATTTCTATTTCCTGCAATTACTACTGCCCCTCTTTTAGCCAATTGATAGGCCATTACAGTGCCAATACCAGAACTGGTTCCAGTGATTACATATGTTTTGCCCGAAAGATTGGTCGGTAAGTTTTGTGTTGTCCAATTGCTCATATCTGTGATATTTTTCTAATTCGACTTGAATTTCTTTCTTGAAGTATTTGAATGAGTACTTCAGGAGCCTCTTCTTGCGGGTAATGCCCCACATTGTCCAGTTTCACCGTCGTAAAGTTTTTGAAGAAACTTTCGAAAGGAAGTAAACCACCTGGAGGAAAAGCTGGGTCTTTCATGCCCCAAATAATAGTTGCAGGTATGTGTTCAATAGCACTTCGTTGTTTCCAAAGGCTATCCATCCATTCACTAGAAGCAATAATCTGTTTAGGAAAAACCCACGTCCCTTTCCTTTCTTTTGGAGAAGCCAAGTGTTTATACATATGTTCATGAGCTACTTTGGACAGTTTTGATTTGTCATAAACCACCTGCTTGCTAATGATTCGGGCAAAGAAATTGAAGTATTTACTTAAAAAAATCCCAATAGGTCCCCCTAGAAAATTACTAAAAGCTCTGGCTCCCTTACTATCTGCTGCAGACCACATGAACGTATTCATAATGATGAGCTTATCTATCTTTTCAGGATGCTTAAGGGCATAAGCAAGGCCTATTGGACCACCCCAATCTGCAACTACCAAAGTAATGTTAGATAGTTTGAGTGAGTCCATTAATGCTTCAAAGTTTGCCGCGTGATTCTCTGGCAGGTAATCCCAGTCATAGGGTTTATCTGAGAGGCCAAATCCAATATGGTCTGGAGCAATGCAGCGGTTTGTATCACTCAGCGCTTTTATTTGTTCGCGAAATTCAAATGACCAACCTGGATTACCATGCACAAAGACAATCGGCTTGCCATTTCCTTCATCTACGTAATGCATTTTACCTATCGCAAGGTCAAGATAGTTCTCCTTGAAAGGATATTCTTCTTTGTTTATCCAACTTTTGTCCATTAGCTTTCGTATTTTCGCTTTCGATTTAGAAGCAATAATACTAATTACTTTCGATTTAGAAGTAATAAAATGGAGAATTTTCGTTCAAACTGTCCTTTAGCCTCGTCACTTGACATTATTGGTGATAGATGGACGCTATTGATCATTAGAGATATGCTAGTGCTTAATAAAACCACCTTTAAGGATTTCGAAAATTCAGAGGAAAAGATAGCTGCCAGTATACTCGCAGCACGGTTAAAATGGCTCTTAGAACAGGGGATTGTCACTAAACATAAACTACCCGACAATAAAAAAACCAATATTTACTTGCTAACGAATAAAGGCTTGTCCTTTGCGCCAGTGATATTTGAATTGTTGGTTTGGAGTGAAACTAATTTGAGGGAAACACACCCTAATATGGAGGACTATGGCGTGAACTCTTTCCTTCAAAATAAGTCAGCACGAATTCAAGGAATCATTGACTCGTACCAAACTTTTGCGAATAGCTTTAAGATTTAAGTACTCGCTTATCCGGCTATCTACCTTCTATTAACAACTCAAGTCACCAAAGCTAAAGAATCCTATTAAAACATTTCTCAAACCAGGATAGTCAACAGACCTTATATAATCACTCCGTTATTAAACAATTTACTATGCATGTACCACATAATGGGGGTTGGTATCAACTCAAGCAATATCACTGCCCAAATAATAGGAGTTGGTGAATAATTAATAAGTGCAACGGCTCTTACAATTCCTCCAATAAATAAGGCAATCATTAAAAATCGGAAAAGCACCACCTCTGAAGGATTCCAGACACAATAGAAAAAACCTAAGGCCATAGATGCCCAAATAGCGCCTATGAACCGATGAGAATTATCAGCCATTGGTTCAACTGCAGGATCATAAGAACCAGTTATGGTATGAAAACCAGTTCCAATAGCTATTAGACCATAGAGAATGAGGAAAATACGAATAAATAGAAGCAAAATTATGAGGTTTTAAGAGTTGGTTTTAGAAAACAGTAAGCCGCAATAATGATGGGTATAGCAAAAGGAATGTGCTGTACAACATCTTGAACTCCTACATTGGGTACATATAATCCCCAAGTGATCATATCAACTAGAATGACCAACAATAAAGTTATAATATGAAAAAGGCCAGCTAACCTAAATTGCCCCAAACCTATGGCAAGCAACACAAATAATGAAGGAAGAATATCTCCTACGGCCTTAAATATGGCAGTTATTTTTGCAAAACGATTGGCTGCATCAGAGTCTGCAATAATAGAAAAAGAGGCCTCAGAGGCAGATGGATGAATCACCCAAAACAGGCCAATTCCGATAAGCATAAAAGCAGAGATAAAGCTTGCCCATACGCCTGTCCGAATGTGCCTAGGTAATTGTTTGTCAAGCGGATTTTTAAAGTAAATTGATATCATAAAATTGTTATTTCCGTATGTTGAAGCAATTTATGATTCCGTGGTTTTAATCCACTTGACAAATGATAAGTTCGAAGTTTCCTAAACGGAAAACCGAAGCTTTCTTAACCTACTCAACGTTTCGGGCGTTACGCCTAGGAAAGTAGCTACATCTTTGAGTTGGAAACGCCTAAGAATTTCAGGATGCTCTTTTTCTATGTATTCATAGCGCTGTAAAGCATCCAACTTAAGAAACATTCTGCGCATGCTAAATTCTTCAATGAATTCCTCTTCGGCCATTCTTCTTCCAATGCGCTCAATGTAGATGGATTTTTCATATAGTTCCTGAAGAAGTTTTATGTCTAATTCTAGAAATTCACAATCCTCTTCACAAACAATAGAGAGATCACTAGGCGCTCCTGTAAGCGCACTATGTAAAACTGTAAATACTTTTGGTGCGATATAAAAATGAGTGGTCTTCTCAATACCATGATCTATTTCAAGTTTTCTTACAGCACCTTTTGCCAAATGCCAAATAGTTTTACAAGGCTTGTTTAAGGCTAGAATGATATCTCCTTTCTTTGCACTAGTGACTTTTAAGTGGTCTTTATATAGTTGCCAATCTGTATCAGGAAGTGTGCCGCCAATATATTCAATGTATTTTCGCATTGTCGTAGTTTATTCTTTTTTTACGTAGGTTTCTCTGAAATCTTCACATAGCAGTTTACATAAAATTACCAGTTTTGTTTTACTCTGCATTATTACTGAGTGCTCAGACCTATTACATGGGCTCTAATCAAGCGATAAAAAATGTAGAAATGACTGATGACATTTACCACTCCAATAGTCGTAAAAGCCCACCACATCGTACCCAAATCATAATTATAGAATTCAATAGCAAAGACTTGTGGGAATGCTACAACAAGATCTGTGAAGCCAACAAGGTTGAAAACCCACGTTAATGCAATCGCATATTTCCATTTGTTTCGCAGAGCAAAAGCCGTAATTACCGCCAGAATAGCTGTGCTGTAATCCCAGACGCCTACTGTAAAAGCCAAATCATCTGGAAATGCATCATAAACTTGTGTATCGACCATAAACACCATACCGAGGTACCTGAGACCATGAATAAGGACCATCGGCACCAATGCATCGTAAATGCTTAGTTTTGCTAGTTTAGGAAATACGAACCATTTAAAAGCAAAATAGAAGGTGAGCAAGCCAGCAGTGGCTTGCATTTGGAAAATGATGAAATTATTCATTTTATTTCTTTCTTAAATTTTTGATCAGTCTAATGAAAATATAGATGTGGCTCAAGAAGGTCGTCAAACCATAAGTAACAAACATTAGCCAGATAAAGCCTAAGTCGTGATCGTAAAGTTTTAAGCCAAAGAACTGTGGGAAAGCTACGACCAGATCAGTGAATCCAACGATATTAAATACCCAAACGAGAGGAATAGCAAAACTCCATCTGTTCCTTAATGCAATAGCCGCAATGATGGCAAGAATTGCGGTGGACAGATCCCAAATACCTACGGTATTGAGGAAATCAGCAGGGAATCCATCATAAAATTGCTCCTTGGCCATAAAGGATAAACCCAAATAGCGGAAGGTGTTTAAGAATACCAGAGGTAGTAGCGCGTCCTGAATGGAGAGCTTGGCTAGCCGCGGCTGAATCCACCATCTAAATCCTATGATAATGCTGATGGTACCTATGACCGCCTGTAAATTGATAATTGTAAAATTTTCCAGATACATAATAGTTCAGTTTAGTTTTCCCTTTGACAACTGAGGCTAGAATGTGTAAAGACTTTAGGAAAAATTTATACTAATGGCCTTTGCTAATAGATACACTCATTAGCGCCATTGGTTCTGTCTTACCTTTCAGTGAAATCTCTTTTTTTTGTTCGAAGCTCCACTCAGAGCTAGTGAGATCATTTAGGGGTTACGTTAAAAGATGAGGGATTTTGATAACTTTCACTTAAAATTTCAGGATAGATTTGAGCGTACGCCATGGATTTTGCACCTGTCTGGTTGAGACAGATTCCATTCGGAGAATGCAAAAAAAAGCCGAGATTTTAGCTCGGCTTAATGTTTGGGAAATAGGTTTTAATTATCCAATGTGTTCTTCAAGATGATGGTGCTGATCAATAAGTGGTCCACCATTCTTGATTTCCTCAGAAGCTTGGCTTTCAAATTTCTCAAAGTTCAAATGGAAGCTATGAGCAAGCTGAATAGATTTTTGAATGTAGGCACCTTTTTGCACCCAAGTGTTCACAGGATCAAGTATCTCGGTAGGAACTCCATGGATGTATTTTGGCATTTGCAGTCCAAATATTGGATGCTCCTCATAATCTACGTCCTCTAGCTTACCATTCAGAATCTCCGTGATCATCTGACGGGTATATTTAAGTTTGATTCTAGATCCAATGCCGTAAGGACCTCCAGACCAGCCGGTGTTGACCAGCCATACATTTACGCCTGCCTCTTGCATTTTTTTGCTCAACATCTCTGCATAGACCGTAGGATGCAGTGGCATAAACGGTGATCCAAAGCAAGCAGAGAAAGAAGGTACTGGTTCGGTGATTCCGGCTTCAGTGCCCGCCACTTTAGCGGTATAGCCTGAGATGAAATGGTATGCCGCTTGACCAGGCGTAAGCTTAGAAACAGGAGGTAAGACGCCAAAAGCATCACAAGTTAAGAAGAAGATGTTCTTAGGATTGTCGCCAAAAGATGGATTTTGAATGTTGTCTATATGTTCTATGGGATAGCTCACTCGCGTATTTTGAGTGATAGTGCTGTCTTCATAGTCCACTTCACCTTTATCATTGATGATCACATTTTCTAGCAGGGCTCCCGGACGAATAGCCCGAAAAATATCTGGTTCTTTTTCTTCAGTCAAGTCAATCACTTTGGCATAGCAACCTCCCTCAAAGTTGAAAATTCTATTCTCGTTGGTCCATCCATGTTCATCATCTCCAATTAATTTTCTTCCCGGATCCGCTGATAGGGTAGTTTTACCCGTTCCCGATAATCCGAAGAAGATCGCTGTATCTCCATCTTCACCTACATTGGCAGAGCAGTGCATTGGGAGCACATCTTTGTCTGTAGGAAGAATCATATTCAAGGCAGAAAAGATTCCTTTTTTCATCTCCCCTGTGTAAGCAGAACCACCCACCAAGGCCACCTTTTTGGTGAAATTTAGAATAGAGAAATTGGCTTGTCTGATTCCGAAACCTGCTGGATCTGGGCATTCATATCCCGGAGCACATAGAATCAACCAATCTTCATTGAAGTTCTCCAACTCACTTTCATCGGGCCGTAAAAACATGCTATTGACGAAGAAGTTTGACCAAGGATACTCAGTGACTGTCCTTACATTCATTCTATATTTCGGATCTGCACATACATATCCATCTCTTGCATAGATTTCTTTTCCAGAGAGATATTTGACAACCTCCTCTTGAAGTTTGTCAAAATTTTCTGGCGAGATAGGCTTATTAATTTTACCCCACCACACTCTGTCTTTGGTATAGTCATCTTTGACCAAAAACCTGTCTTGCGGAGAGCGACCAGTGAACTTTCCTGTATTGACAGCCAGAGTTCCATTATTGGTTTCCTCACCCATTCCTTGATCTATGGTAATCTTTTGAAGTTCAGCTGGAGATAAGTTCCAGTTGATGATGGCATCTTTGATACCATACTGTTCTAATCCGATTGCGTTCGCTTCTAACACTGCTTCCATGATAAATTGCTTTTATTGATAGACATTTAATTCTTCCTTAAGTTCTGGAATGTTAGGGAGCGGTTTACTGACGATTCTCAGCTTGTTGTATGATTTTTGTTACGTTACAAGGTATAAATGGAAAACATTGCGCTAATTTATTATTAAAATTTATCTGCTATACAATATATGGAATAGCTACACAAAAAATGAAATTACAGTGATTAGAATGACTACAAACTAAACCATTGCATCGAGCTGATACATTGTATTAAAAGCAATTTTGAAAAGATTTATTAAATTTTTATCTGAATATGATGGGTGAAGGCGGGAACTTGGACAAGCCTGCTAAATGCTCTGTTTTAGAGGTCGTGGATGAATACATCTATTCAGTTTACTATCGAAAGCACTACACCATGAACAGGTGGTTGAGCGCGCATCAAATATTTCCTGCACCTAGAGATAAGAGAATGACACCCTAGGAACTATAATAATGGGCATACCCTTGCATAATCTAAGTTTTATCGGGCGCTCTACTACTAGAGGGACATTTTTTAAACTGAGCCTCTTTGGCAACTTCTAAATGAGTCTTTAAAAAGTAAATTTAGCGCGAGTGGGCATGTATACACGATTGCTCCAAAGACACATAATACCTGCAAATTTATGTGTAGCGATTCGTAAATAATTTATTAAAAAAGACACCCAAGAGGGTGTCTTCCAACATAATATGAAGACACATCATGTGATGCCCTACAACCTATTATAAACAAAGTCATTATTCAATTTTCATTCTTCCTTCAAACAATTCACCCCCAAACACGAGGTTATAGATATATATACCAGTTGGTAATTTTGGCTGGTAAGTAAATGTCTCGTCCTGATGCAGCGTGAGCGATTGCTTCAGTAGCTTCCTGCCACTAAGTTCAAAAACAGTGATTTCAGTATTTTGAGTATTCGGAATGTTACGGAAGGAAATCCCACTTTTTAAACTTAAAATGCTCAGTTCCTTAAAATCGAGATCAAAACCTGTGATACTATTGACAAATCTTAGCTCAAAGCGTTCATCCAAAGTGGACTGTGTTCCTTGAAAAGCATAAGGCTCCAAAACAATGGAAATAGCTTTGTCTTTTAGTCGATCATATAGGAAGACTTCTGTATACCCCAATGTGGATTCCACCGTTTCGATTAGCCATTCATTATTGTCAGGAGTAATCAGACCAATTGGAATGGTCATTTGCCCATCCACAATATGGAAACTATTGATGGCCATTTGCTCGTTGTTCGCATTATAAGAATATAACTGCGGTATCTCCGGAGCAGGCGACAGTAGTTTGAAGGCATCTAACTCTGGGTCAAAACCAGCAGTGGCTTTTGGATGTACACGAATGGCTATTTCGTCTGAGTAATACTTACCGACTATCCTTAACCTTATGCACTGTTCTGGAGCATTTAGCATTCTTTCATTACCTACTACCTCTTTGGTGCTATGCACTCTCGAATCATTTTTTAGTTCAACCGTCGGACTAGTCCCACTAGCCTTCACAAAAAATGCTTGCATTTTAGGTACGATACTCGCATCCGTTGCTCTATCTACGTTAACGGCTACTCCAGCCTCACTGGCTGATCCCAAATAGGTGGTGTAATTTTGACCCGATGAATTCCACATGTAAATGGCGTTACCAACGTTTGTGAGCTCTACCTTATCCCAGTCAAATGCACTGGGATATGGATTTCCAAGCAGATTCCAGCCATCACCTGCAGCACTCAATGACTTGGTTAAATCGCCAGTATTTGTCAGTCCTGAAAAACTCAATTCCTTGTCTGAAATGAACTGTGCTGAATAACCATTCATGGTTTGTAAGACTTCTGAAGTTGAAGTAACTGCATTCCAATCAGAATTGACCTCATCGTATTTATAAAGAAACGCTCCATTGAAAGCAGCTGAAAGCGCTCCTACCACTGGAGAGGATAAGTACTTTGGACCATTGGCTAAAATGCTTTTATTAAGCGTAAGGTCTGCACCTGCAACAGTTCCTTTGTTCAGTAGTGATCCATAATTGCCGATGATCAGTTCACTGCTATTGGTGATGCCTCCATCTATTGCCAATGAGCCATTAACATTCACAGATCCATCATTGATTAAGGCACCTGAAATTATCGTGTTACCCTCTCCAAAATGAATGTTGCCACGTGATTCATTAGATAACCCCTCCGTGCTCAAATAGACACCCCCAGAGGTGGCGATATAAGCACCTTGGTTGACAATTACCTGAGCTGAGGCACTCAGGATTAGAAATATTGATAAACTATATAAAAACGTTTTCATGTCAATGATTAGTTAGTAGTGAATATGAATGGAGTGCTTAATATGGACCCATCGGATGTGAGCACATAAGCAGTGACTCGGTAGGTATTACCTGCCGTTAAACCAGAGAGATTGAGCTCGGCTGTTCCTACCTGATTACTTGTTGTGCGCTCTTTGATCTGGTTGGAATCCAAAGTTGGATTACCCGATGCACTTTCGTTGACCACTATGCCGATCTCGCTGATGGTTATGCCAATACCCAGGTTATTCAGCAGTACCTCAACTTTAGCTGTTGTCTGAGTAATACTGGTAATCTGATTGACCGTAATCGGAAGTGGCGCTACGGGGATGGTAGTTCTAAAGTCCCGCTCATTGCCATAAACCACATTGCCTGACTCATTGAGCGCAAATGACCGAACAAAATACGTAGTGGTAGCAAATAGCCCGTCGAATCTGACGGCAAAAGAGCCGAGATCCGTTCTGGTGCCAAAATGAACTTTATCTATGTTATTTTCCAAAGTAGAACCTGATGAAGTGCCAATGACAAAGCCATAATCCTGAATGCCAGAAGAGCCATTGCCAATATCGGTAATCTCTCCGCTGACAATGGCATAATTGCTACCCCGATCGCTGGTTTCAACTGCCGAGGTAGAAACTGATGGATCTGAGACCGGTTTAACCACAAAAGTATTGGTGGCAGCAGCTGTGCCATTATCCAAGTCTCTCACCGTGAGAGTAACAACATAGCTTCCCTGAGTGGCATAACTAAATGATCGTGACACGTTACTTGGACTGAATTCCGTACCTGAGGAACCATCTCCAAAGTCCCAGGAATAACTCAACTGGCTCAATTCGTCGAGCTGATCATCTGTCCAGTTGATCGCCGAGAAAGTAATATCCGTATTCACAAAGAGGTCTGCAGCAGAAAGATCAATCTGAAGACTTCCGGAGGTAGGAGCGTCGTTTGTTTTAATGATGATTGACTCTGTAACCGTAAGCTCTGCGCCCTCACTATCAATAACTCTCATGGAGACTGTATATGTTCCTGCGGCCACATATCTATTGGTGACGGATTTGGCGGTAGATGGAGTGGTAAAGCCATTGGCTTCTCCAAAATTCCAACTAACCTTTAAGTCTTCCGGTTGATCATTGTCATCTTCCAAGTCAGTAGCCTCAAAGGTGATCAGCTGTCGCATCAGGTATGGGCCTTGGGCAGGACTAAAAGAAATTGTTGCCTTGGAAGGTGGTTGGTTATCGGGAACATAGGTGAAATTAACAGTGATTTCTTTATCACCGTTAACATTCTGGTCAGTATCTATGCTGACGGTACCTGTCGTCTGATTGTTGTTATTAATAAAATTCTGTACTTCCACAGGATCAACTATGATGGTTATGGTTTCCGAGCCTCCATTCCCAGCTATCGTACCTTGTCGGTTTCCGTCCTCATCCGCAGCTGACATCCAAGCTGGAGTTCCCAGATCCGTATAGGTCAACACCCCTTCTCCGCTATTGCGAATTGTCACGGTACCTCTCAATACTCCGCCTTCTATGTTCAACTGTGTCTGATTATCCGGATAAACTACCTCCAGCTCTGGTGTTTTTGGAGTGAGTTGAATATCAGCTTCCTTAGTATTATTTCCTGACGTGAGGCTGAATGTGTTAATTGTAACATCCTCATATCCATTTGCACTTGCCAGAATAGTGTAGGATTCCTCACCTTTTACCTCATCTGTCATGGAGTAATTACCATCCGTGCCGGTAACTGTGCTTTGAATAGTTGTTCCCCCTTGCTTAAGTTCTATGCGGGCTGATCCAATTGGATTGCCAGACACCTTGTCTGTTACAGTACCTGAAACTGTTCCAGAAAATGTTAAGTCTCCTTCATCTCCTCCACAGCTCATCATAGCTGGCAGAAATGCCAAAGCACCAATGAGTAGGGTGATTTTCAAGTTATTATTAATGATATTTTTCATATTAAGATCAGTTAGAATTTGATGATATAATTGACATAGGCATTTTTGGGTCTCACATCAGATCCTACATTAACCTGATTTGACGCATCAAAAGTCCAAATTATACCTGGTCTACCTCCCCATTGGTTGGGTAATGCCGCTGAAAATGGTGAAGCCCTAAAAGCACCGTTCGCCGACTGATTAGGATTGGAGCCAATTATCGTTCCTGTTATGTTGACAATTGCATCTTGTTGAACACTACCAACTTGATCTATCAAACTCCCTCCTAACCTCTTTGACGAATCAAGATCATTCCCAGCACCTTGATCTGTACCCCTCAAAAACTGCCCACGCAAATCAGGAACATTGAAGGTATTGACACCATCACCCACTCCCCAGTTGACACCTATCACATCATAGAGTTGAGAAAAGGCATTTCTCAGCAAAGGTCGTCCATCACAGATCATCCAGCCATCAGGGATTTTGCTGGTATCTCCTGCAAAAGCGATGATCGTTCCCACAGGATTCAATGATGATTGACTTGCTGTGAACAAAGGATCGGTTTCCTGCTGCAAAGCTGAACTCAACATGGTTCTCTCAACATCAGTAATCACATCGCCACTACCTGCAGTTTCAATATTAGCTGCATCACTAGCAATCAGTGCTTCTAAATTGCTACGCTCTGTATAAGTAATCACTTTCCCGCTTCCCGCATCTGTGATATCAGCGGCTATGTTTTGATCAGTGGTAAGATGTACCCAAACCGTACCATCGTAAAAATAAAACCCATCTGAGTTATCAACCTGATAAACTAAAAGTCCCGCAGCTGGTTTCGCAATAGTTGTTCGCTGTTGCTCAGTCAAGCGTGGTAATAACAATCCTTTGGAGCTGGATTGCACATCTAGAATTGCGCTAGCATCTGCCGTAGATTCGGACTCGGAGATGACCACATTTTGAGCTGTAGTCCATAATGCGGTGAGTATTAAGATCGTTGTTAGTAATTGTTTCATAATAAGTTTTGATTGGTCAGTATTTGATGATATAGTTGACATAAGCGTTTTTAGGTCGGGTTTCCGAGGAGGTTCTTGGTGTTCCATTAGTTCCATCATCAATGGGATTTTTGGCTATTTGATATTCTGCTGCACCGATTGGTGGTGCATTGGGAGGAGTGTCACCTGAGTAACCTATTACTCCACCGTTAGGAAATGTTATTGGCATATTGGACGTTTTTGATCTCACTTCATGCCAATGCCCTTGAAACGCATCATCCTGTGAACTCCCCACCTTATCTGAGGATAGCCCGCCAAAACGGCTATCCGAATCTGGGTCATTCATGCTTCCCAAATCAGTTCCTCTTAAAAACATCCCTCTAAGATCAGGAATATTGAAGGTGTTTAAACCGTCACCTACGCCCCAGTTGGCAGAGATTACTGCAAATAATGCGGCGTATTCATTTCTTAGCAATGGACGCCCATCACAGATTGTCCAACCATCAGGGATTTTGCTAGTATCTCCTGCAAAGGAGATAATCGTTCCCACTGGGATAAAAGAACTATTGAGTAAAGTTCTTTCGGCAGTGGTAATCACTTTATTGCTACCTGAATTGGTAATATTGCTGGCAACATGAGCACTAAAAACAGGATCTACCTCTGTTTGTAAGGCTGACTTTAAGGAATCCCGCTCTGTGCCCGTGATGACTCTTCCACTTCCGAAATGAGAAATCTCCTTTGTGTTGACAAAAGCGGTCCATACCGCTCCATCGTAATAATAGAATCCTGTTACATCATTGGTTTGATACACGATCAACCCTGTGGCTGGATTATTAATTGCTAACCGTTCGGTAATTGTTAATCTGGGAATCAGCATTCCCTTATTCTTAGACTGTACATCCAGCATGGCTGAGGGATCCGCAGTAGACTCAGACCCTGAGATCACTACGTTCTGAGCATTCGCACAGAATGATATAATGATCAATATGGCGGTGATAAAATTTTTCATTGTAGTATAGTTTAATTGATGTTATATTATGTTACTATTTGATCAGAAATTTCATTACACCGGTTTTAGTGTACTTTTATTCTCTTTGTTTTTCCACTCCCCCAGGCATGTTTTCAAGCAACGGATATTGACTAGATGTGCCAAAAACCCAGACGTCTTCGTCCCAAGTGAGATAAACAATTACAGCGGTTTTTGCTGAATATCTTCTCCCTTTTTTAGTCGCCGATAAACGGTACTTCATATTGGACGTGGGGGCCAGATTTATTGAGCCTTTGCTTGAAAATGTTTCCGAAAAACCAGATATCTTATACTTATCAGGATTTTTTGGCTTTTTCACCTCCCATCTCTGGTCGATACTATCCCCAGGTTGATAATAGATGGTGTTGCTTCAAACTCTATTTTCTGCGCAAACAAGCTCTGTGAAAGTAGACTAAGAATTACTACAAACACTTTCAGGAACATATGACCCTCCTTTCTCACACCTTTCACCTGATATTGCTTAATTGTTCTTCAATCCTTTTCCATCTTGGCTTTAGTTCCAGGGCTTTTTCAAAATCCTTTTTGGCCATTGCAGCACACACCGTTCCTCTACCCGAATAGTCAGTGGCCAGTGGCTTGGGATGGTTATTAATCGCGATGTTGTAAGCCTCAATAGACTGATCAAATCGTTTCAATCCATCGAGCACCTCAGCTTCTTCCTCAGTGCAAGAGCTGAATAACATCCCAATGGACAAAAAACTCAGCATGATGATAAAGCCATATGAGTTTTGGTGGTACTGATTATGTGTCGATTTTTTTTTCATTCTAAGATTCACTTTTCTGGTTGATAGATTTTTCCTACTGCTTAGCATTAAATATTTCTTTTACTTCTGAAGAACTAAGTGGACGGTTGTAAATACGGATGTTGTCCAGGAGGCCTTGGAAGTTAGGTAACCCATAATCATTAGAACCAGAATAGTAGTCTGCCCCGATTCTACTTAAGGGGGCATCTAATGTACCCTGCATTTCATACTTTTCTTTTGAAACCAGTACGCCATTTAGGTAAAGGGAAACGCTGCTATCTGAACCATCATAAGATAGGACTATGTGATTCCACTCGTTATTTAATATTAAGGCACTTATTTCAATCTCAAACTCCCCCCAGATATAATCAGCGCAACAACCGCCCCTACCATCTCTATTAAATAAAGAATGTCTTATTTTACCTCCTTTGAACCCAGATATAAACTCGTTTTCAGTGTCGTCATATGACAAGGGTATTGCTATTAATGTCCCGTCAACGCTTGTTTTTACCCACATTGTTAAGCTCCCATGAATTATGTAGCGATTTGAATTAAAGAGGGGGTTTCCTGATATTTGAACAAAATCATCTACACCATCAAACTCCATACTCTTTCCTCCCGTCACCGGAGAGTCTTCCGATGAAGTTACTCCAATGGGAACTGCAGCAAAGTTGTCCATTTCATCCTTCACCGTACCATCGTCGAATGTATAGTAAGCTCTTAACCCAGCCGTAACCACCGTTTCACCACCTCCTCCTGTATTGGTATTGTCTACTTCCATTTTGATTGATACTTCAGCATTTCCTCCATTCGAAGTAAAAGAGAGTTTCCCATTAAAATCGCCATCAGACAATCCGTTTCTATTCACATAAACAGTAAGACTTTGTTGGTTATTGGGAGGTAAAGAGCCACTGGCATCACTTGCGCTGAGCCAGTTGTCGGTTACGTTTAGGTTCCAAATGAGTGTATTATCACCTTCATTTGTTATTTTAAGTATTCGCTGATCCAGTGATTTACCAAAATCAAGCACGCCCTCATCCAAAACAAAAACAGCAGCTGAGGCATCCAGTTTGGTCACTAATACCTGTATGGCTTTAGATCCTTGATCGGGCACGTTAAAAATAATGGTACCATCGTGACTGCCCACATTTAATCGATCCCTGTTTACACTTACATTTAGTAAATCTGTGTTATTTCCTGTAATTACACCTTTAGTCTTACTCAGTGTTAGCCAATCGCCTGGCACCTGTACTTCATAATTAACAGGCTCATTGGAGATATTTTTCACGGAAAGTTCCAGTTTGTTAACAGCCGTATTAAAATCGAGATTGGTTGGGTTGATCTCCAAAGGAATTTGAGGGTCATAAGTCACGTAGACGTTCACGGTGTAGGATGACCTATTTGGGACATTGATCGTAAACGCTCCTTCATTACTTCCAAGCTCAAGAGCTTTGCGATCTATTGTCACCGCTATAGATGCCGAATTTCCAGAACTTAAAGTGCCTTTTGTCTTGTTCAGTGAAATCCAGGAATTGGCAATGTCTATTTCATAACTTATCTCCGTACTAATGACATTTTGAACCGTTACTGTTAACTCATTAACTTCCTCTCCATAGTTTAAAGCAGCGGGACTTACACCAATTGCATCTATTGGCGATAGCGTAAAGTCCACTTTTAATACTTGATTTTCGCCAACTGTAAAAGGTTGTGATTCGGCATTCTGGTAGTCTGGATGATTAAATGAAATTGAATAGACTCCAATTTTCGCATCACGAAACTGATACCTACCATCTGTACCAGTAGTATAAGAATCAGAAGATGGACCATCCAAAGTAACCCTTACGTTACTAACAGGGTCTCCAGCATTTACCGATTTTTCATTAGTAATAATACCAGATATAGCTCCGGTAAATTCCGGCTCAGGGTCATCACATGAAATTACACCATTAAGTAAGATCAAAAAAATCGCCAATACTCTATAAGCAATATATTTTCTCATATTCATAAACCTATTTTTTCCAATTGTTCTTCAATTCGTTTCCATCCTGGCTTTAGCTCTAGGGCTTTTTCAAAATCCTTTTTTGCTTCCTCGTTCTTCGCTATGGCGGTATAGACCGTTCCTCTGCCGGCATAGTCTGTGGCCATCGGCTCAGAGCGATGGTTGATCACGATGTTATAGGCCTCTAGAGATTCTTCAAAACGCTTCAATCCATAGAGGGCTACTGCTCGCTCTGTATAGGCATTCCACATATCAGGATCTGCAGAGATGGCACGATTGGCTTCTCGCAAGGCGTCATCATATAGTTTTTTGGCGTCCTTCTCCTTCTTATTGCTGGCAGCAGTAGCGGCTAAAATATTAGTATGTTTGGCCAGATTGCGATAAGCCTGCGCATAATCAACCAGATATTCCGTGGCTTTTTGGTAATAGGCTATTCTACGGGCATGATCCTGAATGGTATTTCCCTGAATAGCGTATGCCTTTTTAAACCATTGCTGCGCATAAGTCGCATAGTCTGCATGGCGACTCATTCGTTGGTACTTGTCTACTAGTTTTTCTGCATTTTGATAACCCTCTGCGATAGCGCTCAACCGGTCATCTTTAGCAGGATGGGTATCTGAGGTTTTATTCCCTGCCAACTTGGACATGGCTGCTTGAGCTTGCTCTAGAGATGCTCCCAGCATATACAGCGCAAATCCCGAAAACTCGTCGGCCTCCAGCTCCTTTGGCGGTCGGCTTCCCTGTCCGTCTAGCGTATGTCCATTGAGATGATGTCCTATTTCGTGAGCAAGAATACTTACCGCAGACCAATCGCTTTGTGTTCTGGTGTCAATAAAGTTGAGAAAGGATTTATCATACACGATGTACCTTAACTGCCCAACATCTCCTTCCAGATTCACCGCATAAGCATTGCTGATATTGTTGCATTCTATGATCAGAAAGTTCATCTGTAAACCGAGACGAGTCATAATAGACTGAATGCTTTGCTCTGCCTCTTTGGTATTTTCATACCCATATTGCTTACAAAGCTCCTCTGCTGAAAAGACCGCATTATCGCCATAGTAGCCACAGGCAGACACCTGAGCAGATAGTCGTCCGCATAGAAACAACCAGCTTAGAAGTGTCAGAAACCTTGTCAAAACTTAATGTTTATCCCTAGACCATTGTTCATAGCCACCCAGTTCATTTTGACTTTGTGATCATTGAATACATATAAGTTTTTACTTGAAGCTGTAGCATCGATGATATTCAGTAGCCAAAATGCACCAGCGCCAATCAGTAAAATGTTACCTGAAGTTTGAAATGTTTTCGCATTTTGATCATAAGTATTGTACTGTGCCAGGTTACCGTTTAACAATGCCAGATTAGCCTGATCGCGTTGTTTACCTGATTCGCTCATGCTAAAAACAGCCGCACCTATAAGACCAACTTCCCCCAGACTAAAAAATAGTCCTTTCTTAGGTTCCTTATTATAAAACTGACCCCATCCGGGTAATAGAGAAGATCTCCAAATAAATTGACTCTTTGACATCACACCGCCAGTTGAAGTGGAGCTTTGTACTTTGGGTGTGCCAATGAGCACATAATGCGTGGCTCCTTCTAGCTCATAATGAACCGGAAAAACGAAAAAATCTTTACCATCTACTTTTACAGATGTGGTAGTCTCAAATTTTGACTTCCTCATTTCTTCTGTAATTTCCACCGCTTTAGAGGTTTCTCCCACCACATTAATGATGCTCATCTCTTGAAGCATTGACTGTGCTGCATTTAGGTAGGCATCCTGAGCTGACTCTCCAGTTCCAAGGAAGTAGTTGAATTTTCCTGATTCTGAGTTAGGCCTCTTCATCGCCCATTTAGGTTGTGCTAAAACGCAAAACACGCCCAATAACAACAATGTGGTTAATACAATTTTCATAATAATTTAGTAGGTTAGGTTGATTAGCTCGTATTGTGGGAAGGTTAGAATTCGCCTACGAGATCTTGATCGTCGGCATCATCTGAGGCGGTAATTATTGCAGACATGACTTCACCGGCCTTGTCAGCTATGTCGAGCTGATTCATCGCACGCTCAAGATTTTCTTCCAGTGTCTTCCTATTAATGGAGTAGAGCACAAAGGCATCCCAATAGGTTTTATCATTCTCCTTGTCGTACATCTTCTCCCAATAGCTGCCAGCTTTTGTAAATCCAGAAAATTTCGCTGCAGTCGTCATTTTGGTTGTTCTTGTCATGAGACGCTGACGGGCATCATCACTGATTTTCACGTCATTGGTAAGTGCTTCGTCAATTTCCGTTTTGAAGATTGATGCAATGGCCAACGAAGCGTTGAGGGTAGCCATGCGCTTGGTATCATCCAGAGAAAAGAGATCCGTTTTTCCATTATTAGCAGTCTCCCGAGCATAAGCCACAAAAAGATATACTTCATCATTTTTATCCAGCTTAAGCTTATTGGCTCGTCCTTTACCCAATCTTTTAAAATCCTTACCACGGGACCAATTGACCCAGTTAGGCTTTCCTCCACTGTCGTCAATTTTTTTGAGTTTCCCTTGAGCAGATAAATCAATTGTCAGCGAAAAAACAACAAGAAGTACTGCAAGAACTCTTTGAATGGTGCGGTTATATTTCATAGCATGAATAGTTTTTACAGCTCAAAATTCATGTATCAGAACGTTACTAAAACCTATCTACTAATATTTCCAATAAAGGGGGTAAAACCTCTGGATTTACGACAATAAAATCAGATTAAAAACTACATTTATCATAACTGATGTATCATATCCGTTATTCTTTTCCGATATCTGTCTCCCAAAACAATTTCATTTTCCGCAATGAGTACCGCCTTTTTCAGACCGGAAGATCCTTTTTGATGATCTAGTATCCGTTCTACTTTTTTGATATTGATAATATAATACCTGGAAGCTCTGACCAAAAATGGAAAGAAACTCAAGCGCTCTTCAATTTTTGCAAGATTAAGCCCAATAACGGGTAATTCATTGTCTTTTTTACCCAACCGATCTATTGTCATGATTACTGAGGTATCTCCTCCATTCGATTTGATCCAAAGTATATTTTCCAGCAATATGAAATATTTACCTCGCCCATTTCTCACAAAAATCCGATCATCAAGGATTGAAGATTCAGTCACATCCTCCCTAGGCATTGCTTTTCCAATACTGTGCAATGCATTGTGAAGAACAGCCTTCATTTCATTATTGGTAAATGGCTTATTCAAAAATGCTACAGGGCCTACACTCAAAGATTCATTGAGCACGAGTTCATCCTGCGCACTGGTTAAAAAAATAATAGATGTATCCCCTTTTGAAGACAAGTACCGGGCCACATCAATACCTGAGAGTTCTCCAGTAAGTCTAATATCTAGGATTGCCACGTCTGGTGCATCCGTTTGTTCCAAATAATCAATGGTCTTTTCCCCTGAAGCGAATGGCCCCAAAATATGCTCATAACCGAAATGTTCTAATCTATCAACCAGATCTTCTGCGAGAAGTGGCTTATCTTCAACGATTAATATGGTTGGTTTCTTTTTCACAAGGTGCTTCTATCTTAATGTTTAATCCTTTATTTGTTGCACTGACAATAGTTAATTTACCTCCAATTTCATCAACAAACAGTCGAATGAGGGTGATTCCAAATGATTTGGATGATTCCCAATCAAAACCCTTAGGAAATCCTGATCCTTGATCCCAAATTTCCAAAACATATATATCATTCATCCATTTGGAAGAAACTTGAAAAACAGGGTTGTTGACAAGTGAATATTTACAGGCATTTACGGTTATCTCATTGAGCAATATTCCTAATGAGAAAGCTTTATCATTGGATAAGTAAAAATCTTCAAATTCATTAATCAGATGGATTTCGTCATTTTCATAAAAAGTGTTGATCGTGTTTTCTACAATTTCAGTCAGAAAATCTTTCATAGATATCAACCCGTCTCCTTTTTGGAATGCCTGATTGTATAACATATTGACAGTTTCCATTCTCAACTTTTCCTGCTGTAGTACCTGTTGGATTTTTTGTCCTTCACTTAGCCGAATTTGCTTATTAAGCATGGCCACTACACCAGCCAGTGAGTTTTTGGTGAAGTGAAAATTTTGCCGGTTCAATGCTTCGACCTTTTCTTTTTCTTCTCCAAGTTGGGCATTGACCGATTTTAGCAGATCTCTTTGTCTCACAATAACCACTAAAACAAAAACAGCAAATACCAAGAATACTGCTAATGCCACAGAAAGTGCAAATCGTTGGTTCGATCGCAACTCTGACAACTCCGCTTCCCGCAGAGCAATCCGGGTACGTTCTTGCTCCTCTTTCAAGTCAAATTGATATCTGACATTATCTGTTTTTTTTCGTTCACTTTTATAAACCTCTTCCTGGAGCTTCATTAGCTCAGCTTGGAAGCCGAAAGCTTTCTCGTAATTTGTCTCCACTAAATTCAAATTCATCAAAATTTCCTGCGCTCTCATTCTAAGTGGAACACTATTGATCCTTCTTGCTACGTACAGCGCCTCCAAAACCTGATCATTTGCCTGCTGATTTCTCCCTTGTTTTAAATAGAGTCTTGCCCTGACCAACTGATTATCCGTCATAGCATAATACATCCCAAGATCAGAAGAAATCCGAAATGAGCTATCTAGGTAGTATTCCGCTGTTGATAGTTGACCCAGTTCAATATAGAGTAACCCAAAATTATCCAGTGGATTAATCAGTCCTTGATCATTGTCACTTACCTGAAGCGCCAATTTCAAATAGTATGCAGCAGAATCATATGAAACCAATCTGAAAAAACTATAACCAATGTTGTTGAATAAATAGGAGGGTATTTTAGTTCTGTCATCATTCTCTAATTGTAGCTGGAAATATTTGAGAGCACTTTCGTAATCCTCGGTTTGGAGGTAAACATTACCCAGAGCACTATTTATTCGGTTAGCTCTTTTGGGATAATGCTTAAGCAGTCCTTTAGCTTCCAAAAAAAGATTCAATGCTTTGGATGTCATTCCTAGTTGCCTATAACATGTCGCCATATTTACGATCCTTCCCGATATTCTAATCGTATCAGCTCTTAATAAATCTATCGCTAATGCCTTTTGAAAATAGAAAATCGCACTGTCGTAGTTGGTTAGAAACCTGAAAGAAAGCCCTATATCGTTAGAAAGGTTAGACTGCAACCTAAGGTCACTAATTGACCTTGCATCAGTTAAAGCCCTACGGTAAATTTTGATCGCATGTAGATAGTCACCATCATAGTAAGAGGTATCTGCCACATCATACAAATATTCTATTTCCTGAACCTCCTGCGACGTAGCTTCAAGATCATTTTCAATTGTGTTGTCAATACAAGAAAAAAGAATGGCAAGCCAAACTATTCCAAAGAAGTAGCGAATTTTCACAGCACGATATTAAAAAGAGTTACGCTCATACGCAACTCTTTTTTTCCTTAACCACAATCTTTCTTGCAATTAGGGTCTTCTCCTCCACTGGGACTTTGTGTTTCGATAGTCAGAGGTTTTATTTCCTCAGACTGCTCAGTGCAGGCTAACGTAGTACATAATCCTAAAATCAGTATCAAAATTTTAATCGTTTTCATAGCAATGATATTTTTTGGTTTGAAAAATCATTGCCGGGTAAGTAGTCATTCAGTTCTCGGGTCCCGACGAACCGATCCTTTCCAACTACTCTTCATTTATTTGGCCAACCGTCTGTTGACCAGAAGCTTCGATACAAATGGACGTGAAAGGATTTGGAAATGTTAAACGATACTGTGATTCGAGGCTAATTCGATAGGTATTCCATCCAACACTCATATTTTTTTTCAAAAAAGAAGCATTTTTGAACTTTTAGCGTGAATTAAAAATATGTTGTTAGTCCTTCTTTGCCTATTGACTTCTGTGGATCAAAAACTTCCTGTGATTTATAAAACAGTTTCGCTATGGAACGAACATTATTATAAACCTTCGATAGACAATAGAATAGCTTTTGATATGGCAAACGGGGAAGATGTAAATAGTGAGCGTTTTGGTGGCATGCCTTACCGGGTTTTAAAAGCACAAAATTCATTAATACCAGCCCCAACTATTAGTCTCAATTATTTAGAAATTGCTTTTGACCTTGAAAACCTCACTGATGAATCCTACCTAATAGACAGAATCATAGTGCAACCATCCAGCAATATCCCTCTTCAGACATTCAAAGGAACCACAGGATCATACCATGGCATTCTTAATAGTTCAGGTTTTTTAGGCGCTATTGAAATCCCTTTGAATAAAATAGATGAAGAGAGCACTTATTATCCAAAAGGCCTAACTCTGGCAGGAAAGAATGAAATGAGGGATTCCAGGATTAAAATTGCTATTTCTGCCAGAGACCAACTTAAGGCAATTGAAGATTGTCTTTTTGAATTTCAAATTGAGATTAAACTAATCCCAATTTCTGGGGAAGGAAAGCCTATGACTGTGGTAGCCGATAAAAATTATTATCTGGTGATAATTAAATGACTGCTTCAAACCCATCAGTATTTGAATTGTCCATTGACAAATTTATCCAAGAGTCTTCGCCTGATCGGGTGGCAAATGCCTTGCGCTGTTTTATAATTGATGTCTGTGAAAATCCAAAAAGTCGTCTTGAAAATATTTTCAGGTCAGAGGTGACAATCAGTGATCCAGTTCACAGAATAAAACCTGCAGGGTTCAAAAAACTAATAGAGCAAACTGTAATACTCCATTTAGAATCTGTGCATAATCAGGATCGTGCCAGCATTATTTACAAGTACTTGAACAGCAATCAAGGGCTTCATGACGTAGAAGCTGGCCTGAAAAGTATTTATAGTGAATGCAAGTTTCCAGGTGGCTTGCGAGGATCTGGTCAAATAGGTAAATACCGTGCTGCTGGTAACGTATTTACAAAAAAGGAAACCACACCAAGCGAATCTACATTGAAGTTTTGTTTAGCCATTTTGGATATTCATCCTGACGACCTCAAGCCGTATTTGGACAAGGAAATATCCGAAAGGCAAATTAAGAAAACTGATGGACTAGTTCAACAACCTCACAATCATCAAAAAAAGTGGCTAGGTTCTTTACTTATTGTTATCTCCTTATTAATCATAGTTTCCATTTTTTGGCAAGTGGTCAATCATAACGCGAGTGAAGAAATATCGTCTTCAGTAAACATAAATTCCTCCGAACTTTTTGATTACCAAAAAGAGGTTAATAACAATACCATTTCTAATAGCATTTCGCTTGATCTGTTGTCAATCAATACCATAGATAATTATGCTTTTCAGGAGAATGGCTCAACACCCGTGAACAAGTGTCTGATAAGGTTTAGAATTACCAATCGTAGTGAGGAATTTCTTTTCCCAGATAATTTATTTATCTCCATTCAAAAAGAAATGGTTGATCGTGAAATTCTCATCCATCAACAAGAAATCCACTTAGAAAAAATTCCAACTTTCCCGATTGACCCAGATAAGTCCATTAGTCAATTGAACATCATCAACGATGATCAAACGCCAAATATTCCTCCAAACACAATGGTCACCGGGGTTTTTATGATCGCATGTGCAGATTACAATCGACAGCTAATTCTCCAATGTCAGCTTCAAATGACTGCACATTCAAAAACGCAGACTGCTATTAATCTCAGTGCCCCAAAGACTTTCTCGATCATCGTTGCTAGAAATTGAACCATTTCTTCTTGGGATAATACCTATTTGGAAGAATTATTAACGATTTTTCCGTCAGTATTCAATAAAAGTAATTAGGAAATATAGGTCGTATTTAGCGTACACTCCAAGGGAATTACTAGCCAAAATTCACCAGTCTCAACACCATTTTTTTAAGGACAGGTCACTGAAGCAACCAAACCTCCAAGGATTCAGAATCTTTGAAGGTTATTCAAATTAATATCGATGGTCATATGGCTACATTAAAAACGCAATAATCCAAAATCCACTTCACAAACGGAAGATGCTGGAGGGAATTTTAGTTCGATTAAAAATCCGAATGCTACCTATTTGTCTAAGTTTATCGAAGACCAAAGATCAGAAACTTCAGAATCTCACCTTCCAACCTGCCGCCTAAAGTTCGCGGCTGAGAATACCAATAGGTCTTGAAAACTGGCTTTTTAAAAAGTCAAATACTATCGCCAGGTTCAATTTCCATGATTGATAGATTGCCACAAACTAGAGCCATCATCTTCATACCGCCCTAACCCCATAACTCCACTGATATTCCGAAGGCCTTTTCTCCCTCACACAACACCAACTAAAAAATTAGTTACTAAAATTTTGGTTTAGTTAAACTAAACTTTTAGTTTTGAACTAACGATTTAGTTATACATCCGGAAAAACAGACTAAACCATGAAAGAATTAACGAAAGCAGAAGAAGAAATCATGCAGGTACTTTGGGAGCTGGAGTCCGCCTTTGTGAAGGAGGTTATCACCAAACTGCCAGAGCCTAAGCCAGCCTATAATACAGTCTCCACTATTGTTAGGATTCTTCAGCAAAAAGGATTTGTAGGCTTTGAAGCGCAGGGAAAATCTCATAAGTACCATCCTTTGATGTCCAAAGAGGAATACACCAAGTCCTTCATGAAAGGATTCGTGAAACGCTATTTTAGTGGTTCTTATCAGCAAATGGTCTCCTTTTTCACAAAGGAAGACAACCTGAGTCTGAACGAACTAGAGCAATTACTCAAAGAACTTAAAGACAAGGAATCATGAGCAATTACCTACTTGAACTTTCGATTATTCATTTGGTATTGGTACTTGGCTATTGGATTTTCCTGCGCCAAGAGCGTCAATATTCCAAAATGCGTTTCTACCTCATTGGCTCAACCATTTTGTCGCTAACCATTCCCTTGCTCAAGCTCCCGAAGCTTTCGTTTACCTCTTCTGAGCAGATGGCTGCAGCACCCCTCGGCACAGTCAATCTTGAGGCTATATCTATTTCCTCTATTCCACAATCAACTGGTTTCGAGCTAAGCTGGCTCCTTTGGATTTATGCCATCGTCACAGCCTTCTTTTTAGTGAAGTTCTTAGGCAGTGTTGGCTACTTGGTTTACCTAGAGCGTAAGAGCAGTTACGAAAAATTCAATGATCAATACATTAGAAAAGTTCAGAATATCAAAGGCAGTTTCACCTTTTTCCACTGGATTTTCCTGAGTGACGAGATTGAGAAAGACCAACAAGATTATGATGTGATTTTGAGACATGAAAAGGCGCATGCTTCCTTGGGGCATACCTATGATCTCCTACTTTTCGAAATATTTAAAGCATGTTTCTGGTGGCTACCTTCTTCGTGGTTCATCAATAAGGAAATTAAAAAAATACACGAATTTCAAGCTGACGCGCACGCTATCAAGGCGTACAATGTGGAGCAGTATTCGTCTATACTGATCAGTTCTACTTTGAAGTCAAACGGACTGAGCTTGGCCAGCTCATTTCATGACGGTTTAATCTTAAAACGACTAATAGCAATGAAACAACAAGCAAAAAATGTAAGCCCCTGGAAGCTAGGAGCACTAACAACAATCTGCGCCATGCTCTTTGTAGTATTCGCCTGTAGCGAGGAAGTAGATCAGGAAATCAAGAAAATGGGAAGCCAAAGCAACCTCATTAGTTTTGATCAATTACCCACTGACATGCAATTGGACCTGTCGGACATCCAGAAAGATCTCTCCTTTATGAAAGTAGATGTATTGGAGGGAGACAAGATGTCAAACATCGAAGAGCTACGAGACTTGGATCCTAAGACCATTCATTCGATGAATATAGATAAGGCGAATAAAGCGATCTACATAGCCATCAAAAAGGACGGAGCTAATTTTGATTACCTATCGGAAAAGTCAAAACAAGACGGTGAAGTCTTCACAATTGTAGAAGAGCAACCAACATTTGAAGGTGGTATGGATCCCTTTTACCAATATGTGGCGAGCGAGATAAAGTACCCAGAGCAAGCCCGAAAAATGGGAGTAGAAGGTCGCGTGTATGTACAGTTTGTGGTAGAAACAGATGGTAGCCTATCGGAAGTAAAGACCGTGAAAGGTATAGGTTCTGGTTGTGATGCTGAGGCAGTTCGTGTAGTACAAAACGCTCCTGCTTTCAAGCCAGGTTCTCAAAGAGGAAAACCAGTCCGAGTAAGAATGGTGATGCCGATTGTTTTTTCACTAGATCCGAATGTTAAAAACACAGACAATACCTCACAGGAGCCCATCGTCATATTCGAAATGGAACCACAGAATGAACAGCTCAAAGTAGATGCGCAGTATGCCAATGGGCAATGGTCTGGCACTATTTATAGCCCTGAAGGTAAAGCAATGCCCGGTGCAAACATTGTAGTCGCAGGAACTAACAGAGGCACGGTCTCCAACCTAGAGGGGCAATTCAAAGTTGCTGCAAGCGAATCTGAGGAATTACAAATCAGCTTTGTAGGTTACAAAAGTGTGAGGTTAGCACGTAAATAAAATTGATCTTTTCCAAATAAAGCCAAAACCTGTTTTTACAGATCGGGCGGTTTCATGTTTGAAGCCGCCCTTTTTTTATTTGAAATATGCTTGAGAGATGAGATTGCGTCAATAAAACAATTTGTGAGAATGATAAACCTAAAGCAGAGTTATTCATCAACCGAGTCATTTAACGGCACTGACTATCGTTCAAATTAAGTCGAATGTGAGTCTTTTATATTATCACCTTAAGTCTAATACTTGTAAAACCCATCCTTAAAGAGCTAGTGAAAAATACTGACGGATTATAGAACAATTGGAAGCAAACTGGCAAATCACTCCACTGACACCCGCTTCACTCCCTCATGTCCATAAAAAACGGGGAAGTACATCAATGCTGCTTTAGCTGGATTCAGCGTATATTTTCCGGCATATCTGGGCAGTAATTTCACTTCAAAATGATGTAATCCTGGATCAAGTTTCCGACAGAATATGCTTACTTTTTCTCTAAAATATTCCCGATGAACTTCTCTTGGGTATTGATTCTTCGAGGCATAGGAGCAGCCTGCAGGTATCGGAATCTCAATCATGACAAACTCAGAGGCTTGATGAACTTTTACCTCCACCTCAAGAGAAAGTTCTTGCCCCGCATCTAGGCTCAATCCTCCCTCTTCAAAATTTGAAGTCACCGTAAAAGAGGTTGTATCTTGACTAGGATCCTGTTGCCAGTAAGTTTGATAAGCTGTAATATAAAGTGGCATTAAACCTGTTTTTTGAAGCATGAGCTTACCGGGATTCGTTTCCATGACATATGGAAATTCCACCACTGTGGTATCCTCTATTCCTGTCAGCGTAAGCTCAGTTTCTTTGGTCTGATTTTCAGATAAGACTGATGAAAGAGCGGTGATGGTATTGGATAATGTAAACGTGTTATAATACCTCGTCTCATTCATTTTATCCAGCAAGTAATTTTCTAGCCCCGTCTTTACAGATGGAGAAACAGTAGAATCACTACCAAGTATATTGAGCGCATGTGCCGTCCACTCCACGGAACGATCACTGTAAAAACAGCGCAGCATTTTATTCGACTGAGCTAAATAATATCTACCCATTTGATCCTTTTGCAAGGAGTCTAGCAACCATTCATTATCAGGCAGCATGTTGAGCAGTTGCTTGGATTTTGACAGCATCAATCGTGACGCAAGTGAATGACTTGCGGTATCCAATTGCCCAAGGAAATGATCGTAATCAATATTTGCTGCCACTAATGCCGACATATAAAGCGCATCCACTTGTTTTCCGACAGGTTTGTGAGAAGTGAGCATCCAGACAGTTTCATCTGTGATTTTAGTTCGATCTATTTTCACCTCAAAACCGGCCTTTTGTGCCATTTTCAACGCTTCCAGCACATGTACACTGATCCAGTTATCCATTGGCGATTGGTTCCACCAGCCCCAGAAACCTTCTTCATTTTGATTGCGCTCCAGTTTACGAATGACTCTTTTGATCTGCGCATCTCTGGCAGATTTCACTTCCAGATCATCATCCAGGCGCAAAGAAACGACCAGAGCTTTGAGTCTACTGGCTAGCTGTTCGTTGCAGTCATATGGATAGTCGATCAGGTATTCAATCTTTTCTCTTAACAAATCCAGGTTTCGGGCATTGGCATACAAATGAACTTTACCCAAAGAGTCTGGAAAGTTCCACGTTATGGAAGTATCTCCTCGCATGGTAGCAAACTCCCCTACACTTTTAGAAACTCCTTGAGGATAAACCGGAATCATTCTTTGCTCTCCATCGAAATATCCATCAGGTTTTGTCAGATAGTATTTTAGTTGGATTGAGTCAGTTTCATGGGTCTGTAATAAAAGCGTGTCCAAATGAACATTGGAAAATCGAACATCTTGCTCTTTGATGAATTGTCCATTCAACTCAAAAGTGGTTTTCACTTCCACCGTGTCATAGGCATAATTTAGGGACTTACCGATAGCTAGCGCACTATCATTTTCAACCACAAATCGAGGGGCGTTAATCTGAGCAGTGAGTGGTTTAAAGGATTTGATCGCTTTCCGTGTTTGGCCAGATTGCTTCCCAGTCATGGCATATACAAAGGTATCCCAGCTGGTGATGTCATCAGGAAAGGTAACTTTCACCGTCGCTTCACCACGCTTATCCGTCCGAATGGATGGATACCAAAATGCCTCATCCGAAAAATCTGTTCTTATAGAGGACGAACTGTTCATTTCTTCCAGCAGTTCTGTCGAAACCTCTTCGCCTGCTAGTCCTTTCAATACCTGATTATCTATTCCATTTCCCGTGCTGATAAGCAGTACACCATTGGCAGCCCGAGCACCATAAAGTGCAGTCATTGCCTCTGATTTGAGCACCTCTACATTCTTGATCATTGCTGGATTCAAATCTTCCAACTTACCAAAATAAGGCACTCCATCTACCACGATCAAGGGAGGCGATTCTCCTGAGATCGTCGCATTTCCTCTGATTTTGATAGCGTCGGTAATAGCCACTCCAGCAACCATTCCTTGCAAAGAAGAAGAAACTTCTGAAATAGAGGACGTCAGCGCCTTTCTCTCAATAGCCCCATACCCGACAACCACCACTTCTGACAATTGTTGGACGTCAGTCTCAAGTGATACACTTCCTGATTGAAGCTTACTGTCGATTTCTTTAGGACTGAAACCAATGAAGGAAAAAACCAAATTAGGGTATCCTAGGGGCACCTTTATGGAATAGTATCCATCCAAATCGGTGACTGTGCCATAGGATGTGCCTTTCACTAAAACAGTAACACCTGGCAAAGGCTCTCCGGTATCATCCGTCACCACACCAGATACCACCTCTCCTTCACCGAAATATTGGAAGTTTTTCTGATAGGTTTTGTACAGTCGCTCCTTTTCCTTTTCATCCAAAATTTTGTCCGCATTTTTCTGAAAATACTGATCCATCAACTGATTGGCCTGGATACTGAAAGAATCCTTTTTCACCGCCTGTATTGAATCCAGCGATAAATAGTTCGCACCATTCACCTTCACTTCAATGGAATCCTTCATGAAATACCGCTCCTCATCCAGCAGAAATATCAACCGATATAAACCAGACTTGAGCCCCTGAAAGTGTGTTCTTAATCCTGGATATACCTGCATGAAATAGGGATCATCCAGTTTAAACAGCAGCGCATTCAAAATCAAAGGATCATTATCCAATTGGTCAATAGTAGCTACAAGTTTCCCTTCGCTTTCAATGGTGCTCCATGGATTGATGTATCGCCTGGAAGCCAGTCTTCGCCTCCTGATCTCATCACTCCAAGCTTTTTCCATACTTTCAACCGTATTTACCTGATCAAGAAACTCTTTCCTCACTCGATTTGATGTTTTTAGTGGCATAAAACGACGCTTATCTGCGCTACGCATTTTCACCAGTCCACCTTCAAATTCATATTCAAAACGAGGCTCGTACGTCATTTTGGTTTCAAAACCATTGAACACATTGAGTCGGAAACTCTTTTCGCTCATCGGGCCAAGCACCCCCACAGTTTCTAATGGAGCAATTTTGAAAATCCGATCTCCTTGCGCTATATAAGCCAGCTGATCCCCGAAGGTGTTTCTGTAATACATACTGTACCGCTCCAGATTACTGATTTCATTTTTCGTAAATACAATGCCTCGATCATATTTTCGCACTCCTTTCGGCAGTCGATCATGGTCTATGGAAAAGATCAGCTTCTTTCCTTTTTCAAAGAAAACATCATCAACATAATACTCATATTGGTCGGTTCGAATCCTGACCTGATGAAATCCGGGATCTACCTTAAAAGAATAAGGTTCATTCATCGACCAACCCAGATAAATTACCTGATCGTCCAGATAGATAACGTTGACTGGCTGAATGACTCCCTCTTTTACCACAAACGGAGCAAACTGGGTAATGCTATCGCTTGGCACATATTCAAACCGAAATAGACTATCAGGATACAGGAAATTGAAATATTGAATGGAATCAAGCCGCATGAGCGGATTCCACAGATCATAATCCAATGCTAAATCATCCTGGAAAACTGGTTCCTGGTTTAATGAAAAAGTATTGATCAACTCACGCTGTTTTCTTTCCTTTTTGAGGTTAGGAAGCTGAACGGGATTCGCCTTGAATTTGCTCGTTAATCCATGCGCCAAAATATCTGCATCCTCCACAGGGCGACCTTTAAAGTCAGTGACTTTCAGGTTTAGCGATACGGTCTGCCCCGGATAGACCACTGGCGGCCCAGATAGGCTTACATTCAGTTCACTATCATCGAGAGCTATTTCGTAGTTTCTCGTGAATACACGCCCTCCCCACAGATACTGAATAGACAAATAGTAATTTTCTTTTCCATGAACTTGACGACTTAAATCTAAGCGTTGAGTATTCCCTTTTTCCAGTATTTGATTGGTCTTGAACAGGTAGTAAACAAAAGGAATTTTTCGGGGATTATAGGTCTTGATAAATAAGGAATCCGTGGTACGCTGTGCATTGAAAGTCAATTGTGCTTCTTCCTCTGCCACATCAAATCCCATCTTCAAATCCTTATTCAGCTCAATTTTATAGGATTGATAATATGGGTTTATTTGAACAGCACTAGGTAAGTGTAGCTGCTGCTTTTCGATCTCATTTCCAAAAACATCATAACCAATAACTTGAGCCACAGTGTCTTTTGACACGCCATTGACTTCCAGTGACAAATCCACGCTATCCTTCCGCAATTCATACTGGAGCAAAGCCCGCTGATGGTAGAACTCCAAGTTGATAGCCTGCGTTTTGGATTCATTGTCGCTGGTCAACAGCCTTACCTCTACTTCATATCGGAGATTGGCATTTGGAAACAAGCCCTCCGATAAAACAACTTGCGTAGTTTCAGTCGGAAGAAGTGGAATCTCCTCCTCGAAAATCACATTCGGGACGAATACTTTTTCACCGAAAACTTCAATGACTTCCTCCGTGCGGACAGTTACTTCTACCCTTGCATCAAGCAGGTTCAGGTCGTTTTCATCTTTTCCAGTGACCTTGATCTGCGCGGAATCTCCTCGGTAGTAAATGCCTTTTTCTGAGGTCACATCTAGCTTGATCTTTCCCAGTTCATAATCTTCATAGCGAAAAGAACCACTGAGATATCGCTTATTCCTTGTGTTGTATAAAGTAAGTGAATAGTTTCGATCCAGCTTTGGGGTTATGGTATCTCCAATCACAAATTCAAAGGCATATCCTCCTGGCGCATAGGGCTTCAATTCGTCAAATGCTACTGAATTTCCAGACATGTAGAGCTTGGCGAAAACAGATTTTTTAAGCGGTTTCCCCCTTTTCTTTTTCACGATAAAAGCCTTCATTTTAATCGTATCGCCTGGCATGTATTTAGGTTTAGAAAAGGTCAAATAACCACCGTACTTTTTTCGAAATTTCCAATCATCACCATACCAGTTACAATATTCTTTATCGAATAGGCAAAGGGTTCCAAAATATAGCTTTTCTGACCCTCGAACGATTCGCTGAATCAAACCTTGTGGATATCCAAATCTTATAGAATTCACCACATCCTTTGGAAAGCGAACAACAGTCAACAGCGTTTTTCGAATGACAAACACTGGATATTTTAATGGGGTACCATTTAAGGTTTTGAAGATGATTCTTTTGACGATGGAGTTCTTCCTCCCTCTTTTCAGCTGATAAAAGGCAGTAAACCCATCCACTTCGACTTCTATCAGTCCATTTTTATTCGATTTTCTGTCTTGGTATAAGCTCGTCTTTTTGTCATAGCGCAGTGTTTTTAAGCCTACTTTCACCGCTGCATGGTCTACATTCTGTCCATCCGCTTCATAAACTTTCACATTCAAATCACGACTGTTGTTGAACACTTCCACGTCAAATGGCTGAATGGAAAAATACTCCAGCTGCAACCGCGAATCTTTTGCTACCACACTCAAATAATGTCCCTCCGGCAGATGCTCCTCCAACAAAGAATCTGTTGGAAAAGAGGTTATCAACGTATGAAAAAAACTGGAATCAACCTCCCATTTTTTGGAGTGATTGATCTGGCGAGCTTCCTGGGTGGTGAGTTGATAGATATAAGTGTAATAACTGGAGTGTCTGCTATTGAGTAATGATTGTGCATTTGTATTTACAAAAGCCCCCACTAATACAATCAAAAAAAACAGTTTACCCAACATCACCTGTAAGATAAAGTTCTACCGCATTACCGCCAACTAAAACTTTGTTGGTTTGGAGGTCATCGATGTAACTACTTTTGAAAATAACCATCTCAAACACTACAAGAAGAACTAATTAGGGTATTTCGGGAAAAAGATTTGACTTTGGCCACACCAAAGAAAATTTGGTGCGGTTTTTTGAGATGTTGTTAGGTGAGGCAAAAAGTTGTCTTGAACGATCGGGGAAAATCCTCCAAAATGCCGAGATATTTTTCTT
>JAVJRN010000029.1:0-300434 GCA_040218415.1 Cyclobacteriaceae bacterium | reverse complement strand
TGTAGCCGCCCGGTCAACCGGGCTCGTGTAGAGGTGTAACTTCCTCAATTACGGTTGGAGTTTTTTTTAACATTTTCACTCTGTAGAAATAGGGTCAACCTCAATACAACATATGTTAAACATCATTGCTCATAACCGAAGTTTATTTATATTTAAGCCAAGGGAAGCTTCGGTAGGGACTTGCATAGCGGGGAGCAACGAAGTTTACCTTGACATTATATGTCATGAAGAGCCTCGATCATATTTTTGTATTTCTTCTACTTGTCTGGAACTCTTCAGTGATTAGCCAGCCAACTTCATATGAACCAGAACTAAAAGATTGGATACCAAACAATCAAGCTGAATACTCTGGGATATATGATCTCGGTCAAAATGAAAGACAAGCTTTTCTGAGAGTATTTTCAACTGAAAATCATTTAGTATTTCAAGTGAAAACAAATTTTCAATATGAAGTAGGTGAGCCGAGAGATATCCGCTATTTAACTTTTTCAAATCCAACCATCGACAAAACTGGAATAGTCTCATTTGGAGAAATAAAGGGTCAGTTTGTTAAGTACATTGATTTCTTTGGCGACACCATTCATTGCCTGAACTTCTACCCACCAATAACATTTTTTCCTGCATCTGAAAAAGACTATGAACTAGGACGTAAAAACTCCAAGTTAACAATGACTTACAATGGGAAGTATCCACAATCTTCTACGATTGAACTCACCAATAGCGATCTAACTAACATGGACTTTGAAGAACTCAGAATTATGAGAAATGAGATTTTTGCTCGGTACGGATATATCTTTAAAGAAGGTGGCGAAATGAACAAGTATTTCAACAGGCAACCATGGTATAAACCCGAACTAGTCGAAGTGAACGAGCTGCTAACTGAACTAGAGAAGGCGAATATTAAACTAATCCAATCTGTAGAATCGCAACGGTAAAACACAGGCATATAACAGGCGCTATCGGTTATATGCCAAAGTGCTTTCTGGCAGGTTTCAGTGCAACTCGACCGTGAATCAGCCGCTGAGTAAAGTGCGGTGCTTTCTACTGAGCGCAGCTCGCAGGATTTTTTATCTTTCTAAGCGCAGTGTTACTTTGAACCGTTGTGAGCTTCGGCAGATTTCACTAGATTGTGCTATTCATTAGCTGTGGGCATACAACCGATAGCTGATCGTTAGAGATCAGCGAGGCGAATAGCATACTAAACATCTCTACTTTTTTTGAACCAACTAAGTCTATATAGTAACTATGAAAGAAGAAACTAACGCTGAACTTAAACCTCATTGGTTCAGAGGATATCGAGACTATTGGACAGGAATCGGAGTAATGCTTGTCCTTTACAGTATTATTTATGGTGCAACTGGAACGCACGGAATGGGTTTAGTTCTGGGAATTTTGATGAGTTTGGTTTTTTCACCTATTGCATTTGGACTGATTAGTGGAATAATCTTCTTAATCGCTTGGATTTTCAAACGGAACTTCACTCTTAAGCGATTTCTAACGATTCTAACGGTAGTATTAGTTATTTCACTACTGTCGAAATTGATCGTAATGATCCGGTATGGGGGATAAAAGAACTAGCATATGTACTATTTAATCACTCTATTTACGTTGCTTTTTGCACAGGAACAAACTCCAAATTTCGAAGCAGATTGTGACGAATTGAGCAGCTGGATTGGAGGAATTCAAGGAGTTGAGCAATCCAGAAAGACAACTCCATACTTAATGGCTGAATGTCATTCAAACTTGAACTATGATCTGATTTGGGTACTTCCTAAAAACTCTGATATCACAGCTTTTAGGTTAACCCAGCACTTGAACAATGGAACTGACAAAGAAATAGAAAAGCTGAGATCTTTTGCATTTGTAATTCCTAAAGTCGACCCTATTGAACCAGAGAATGAATTTGATGTTTATGACTATGTTTTCCCGTCTTACGTTGAAGTATACACTAGGAACAATGGTACTTGGAAACTTATTAATACAGAACAAATAGAATCATTTGAGCAGCTAGGTGAACTCAAACTAAAAACCGTAACGAAGAAATAGCCGATCTCTAACATTCGCTGATGAATGAATGGGGTTTCATCGGTCAAGATATTTTCGTGGGGATTGGAAAGTCAGCCACATGTTTTAAATTTAAATCAAGGCCGAGCCGCGTAGGCGTGGCTATGCGCGAGCTGAGAGATTAGTGCTTTCTAATCCCATCATACACGGAACGTTGACTGATAATACTGCGAGATGAATAGACCAAAACTAAAAATAAAATTAGACGCTTCAGATTGGATCATTGAAATTGTAGAGGGGGGTCTTTTTGATTTTAATGATTGGATTTCCAATTTATTATTTCAACGAGTTGTCCGACATTATCCCAAGACATTTTAACGCAGCGAGTGAATCAGTTGGATTTAGTCAAAAGAACATAATTTGGACTTTGCCGGCAATGGGATTGGTCATGTACATTGGTGTGTTTTTCTTTAACAAGTATCCGCACATTTTTAACTATCCAAACGAGATGACCAACGAAAATGCTGAACGACAATATTGACTAGCGACAAAACGTATAAGAACACTTAACGTGCTCATTTCAGCTGGTTTTTTGTACTTCAAAATGCATGGCCAAGTTCGTAGCATGATAACTTTACAGTTTTTACCATCATTCTGAAAATAAAATTGGAAGAAAAAATCACAATAAGACATCTTGAATTATCAGATAAAGCTGAATTAGCAACGCTAGCAAACAATAAAAAGATTTGGGATAATTTAAGGGACTATATGCCATTTCCATATAATGAAAGTGATGCTCAGCTTTTCATAGACTCAACGAAAGAAGAAAAGCCAAAACAAACTTTTGGAATAGAATACAAAGACAAACTTTCTGGTATAATAGGACTTGTAATCCAAAAGGACGTCTATCAAAAATCTGCTGAAATCGGATATTGGATTGGTGAGCCATTTTGGGGAAATGGAATCGCAACCAAAGCTGTGGAATTGATTACCCAATACGGATTTGATATGCTTCACTTAAACCGAATATATACAGGCGTGTTTGACTATAATATTGCATCAATGAAAGTCCTTGCGAAAAATGGATATAAAAAGGAAGGGATATTCAAAAATGCGATTTTTAAAAATGACAAAGTCTATGATGAACATAGATTTTATAAACTGAATGAAATCTAAAACAAGCTTACAATTTCAGCGATAACTACTGGTTTATTCTCAACTACCACTAAAAATTAGAGAGCATTTCACCACTACATTGGAGGTTGCTTTCTTGATACAAACTCAGGTATTTAACATAAATCAATCCCTTATCACATCTGATAAATTTTCCTCTGCACGTTTTCCTTTTAAGCGGTCAATAGACATACATTTATTTGCTAAAGTCTGTTCAACTCGTCATCCATGGCATTGGAATTTTGCTGCTTTTTGATCTTTTGATTGCCAAACTTATAGGTAAGTCCAAATCCAAAACGGTGATTATCTGACATGTAAGTGCCAATGGAATAGATGCCGCCATAATCCCCCAGATAGTCAAAATCGCTTCCGGTATTGAAAATATCTGATCCGGTCAATCTGATTTGCAACTGACCATCAAAAAAATCTTTTCTTACACCAAAGTCAATTCCGTAAAACTCTTTGATTTCAATGGAGCCTCTCCATATAAATGGGCTGTTGTAATACGCGCTAAGATTTGCGGTAACTGCCCAAGGCAGTTCAAAAGTATTTTGAATTCTGAGGTTGTAGATTTGAGTACTGATGTCGATTTCCGTATTTTCAAATTCTCCTTGAAAGGTTGACCAATTATAGATGGCGAAAGCGGATGCTTCCCACCAATCTGTCAAGACGAAAGGATAACTGACGGATAAGCCATTCACCGTAGATCTGCGCATATTTCGAGGGATGATGATCGTACCTGTTTCATCCACAATTTCAAGAATACGGGCAAAATACCCTTCGGTAATGCTGTAAATATTGGAGATTACCAGTGCGTTGTTATAGGTGTACGTGACTTGATAGTTGGTAATGTAATTGGGGTTTAAAAATGGGTTTCCCTTCCAAATGGATAGTTCACTTTGCTTGGACTCAAAGGGGTTCAGGTCTTGATAACCCGGCCTGGTGATACGCTTCCCAAAACCAAGACTGATCTTTGATTTTTGGAAATCATGTGCCACGCTTACGTTAGGAAAAAAATTTAAATAATTACGCTTGACATTGTCATTTTCCGTGGCTTGTGTGCTTTCCAGAATACCCTGAGAAGCGGTTTGCTCCATGCGAATACCCGCATTCATTTTGAACTTATCGAAAAGGGTGAAATCACCTATGACATATATTGCTCCTACTTGCTCCGTATAATCGAAAGTATTGCTTTGCGCCTCGTTTACGGTATACACACCATCCACTACATCGCTTACGGTAAATTGATTTTTAGTTTGAACTTCGTAATATTTAACCCCGGACGAAAGCGTGATATTGTCGAATTTCTTCTCATAATCTAGTTTGGCAGAGTACAAGTCAATGTCGGTATTAGGCGCGAAAGCATTGTTGATTTGCGCTATTTCCTTGGTGCCACTTTCATCAAAATAAGTATTTGGCTGATATACATTATTGTCTTTTTTAAACTTTCCGTAACTAAAATCACTACTCAGCGAGGAGTTATCGCTTATTTTCCAGCGATAGTTGAGGTTTACGTTATGATTGGACGAAGTATAGTTGGTCAATTGTTGTGATCTGAGGAGCCTATTCTCCGCATTATTTTCCAAGTTGGTGATGTTTGTACGGCTGTTGCCATCATAGTCGCCAGTGGTAGTGATGGCACCACCAGAGATATTGATCGAGTGGGATTTGCTAAGGTCGTAAGTGATGCTTGAAGTTAAATTATAGCCCACACGGTCTTTGAATTCATCAGATTTCAGTCTGAGGTTATAGCCACTTTGATCAGTGATATCTCGGAATCCTTCGTAAAAGCTATTGTCAAACCGCGTTGCGTTTGCGGTAAATCCCAACTTGTTTTTACCATAATTGATCGTGATGCCGTTGCTCATTCTTGCGGCCGATCCTTTGGAGTAGCTATGTACAAAATTACCATTGTAGCCAAGGTTTACATTTTTTTTGAGCTCGATATTGATAATGCCTGCATTTCCTTCCGCTTCATATTTCGCCGAAGGGTTGGTGATCAGTTCTATTTTTTCAATGTTGTCGGATTGCAAGCTTTCCAAAAATGTGGTGAGGTCTGTGCCAGATAATCGTGAAGGCCTGCCATTGATGAAAATACGGACGCCACTTTTACCTTGAAGTATCACATTGTTGTCTGGGTCAATGATGACGCCAGGTGCCTTGCTGAGTAGTTCCAATCCATTGTTGCCGGAAGCATTCACGGTGCTGCTCACATTAAAAACCATCTTATCTGGGAGCACTTCTATCATTTGGCGCTTTGCCGTCACGGTAACTCCACTCAGTTCCACCGATTGTTCACTGAGTGCGATGTTGCCTACATTGATCATGTTGTTGGCCGAAACTTCAATATTGTTGACGTACTTCGGGGCAAACTCCACATGATTGACCATCAAATAATAGGTGTTTTCCTTGATATTGTTTAGCGTGAAATAGCCGTCCAAGTTGCTTATTTCTCCTTTGATCAGCACTGAATCTGTATTATACAGTGCGGCAGTAGCATAGGCTACAGGTTGTTTATTTTGGTCGAGAATGCGGCCTTTTATCTGCGATTGATTACTCTGTCCTAAAACTTGAATTTGGCTTATCAGCAGGCAAATTGCAAAGGCAATTCGTAAAGTAGATTTGATCATTATGAATATTGGGCGGTAATTTTCAGGTAAAATTAATGAGAGTTAATTGACTTTTGGAAGCAATTTGTTAAAATGCTGCTTTGGAATGGGAAGTGGAAAAATAGGGTTTTAAGCGGACAGACATAGAAAAATTCTAGGATGAAAAGGAATGGTTCATTACCCGGTCAACATTTTTTTGAGGCTCCAATCATGCCTATCGTTTTGAAAAGGACGATTTAAAGGCTGTGTGGTTCAACAAAATTTCAAAATAGTTGTTGATAAAAAAACTAACTAACCCTTACCGCCGTGCCGAATACCAAAAAGCTTTTACTGCACAATCGCTATGAGAAAATAAAGGCAGAACTGGATTACAACAATCAGGAGATTGATGAATCTTTTAGGAGTGAAAAACTCCAGAAAATGGCTGAGTCTCCTTACGCTTTTTACCGTGGATCCAATCACTTGTATTGGGAAGATTTTTATAATGATTGGCGAATCAACTTTTTTGGCGGCTCCTCCGCTACCTTGACTTGGATCAATGGCGATGCGCATATCTACAATTATGGCGCCTATGCCAATCATCACGGGAAAGCCATATTTTGTATGGATGACTTTGATGATGCGATTGTTTCCGATTACCAATTTGATTTATGGAGGATGGCCATCAGTATATTGCTCGACTGCAGGTTGAATGGCGTGTATGGAGCACTTACACAAAAAAAGGCGCTCAACCTTTTTGCGGAAGCTTACTTAGACGAAATCACTTTCCACCAAGAGGACGACCCGAGCAATGAGGTGCACTTGACCGAAAAAACATCTAAAGGACTGTTGCGAAAATTTCTCAAAAAAGTATGCAAGAAAAAGAGTCGCATCAAAATGCTCAACAAGTGGACGGTGGTTGAAGCAGAAGGAAGAAAGTTTGATACAAGAATTGAAAAGTTAGAAGCGCTTTCGGAAAGTGAATATCAGAAAGTAGAAAATGCACTACTTGAATACAGAGCCACACTAGCATCAGTTTTTGAGTCGGAGGAGGCACATTTTAAAATCAAGGATATTGTGCGAAGAGTAAAAGCCGGAACGGGCTCTCTTGGTTCTGCGAGATATTATATTTTGCTGGAGGGCGATACCTTTTCTATCGATGATGATGTCATTTTGGATATGAAAGAGCAGGGCAAGCCACCGCTATATCGTCACATGAACGAGCTGGAAAAAGAAGAATACAACCGTGTATTTCCCAATGAAGGGGAGCGCCATGCTCGCGCTTTCAAAGCACTGGCTGAGCATCCTGACATTTACTTAGGATGGATCACGATGGACAATATCACTTTTTCTGTAAAAGAGCGTTCCCCATTTAAGTCAGATTTTCCAACCACTCAATTGAAAAAGCCCAAGCATTTGTATTTCATGGCGAAAGTTTGGGGCACGCTGCTCGCTTCGAGACACAAGCGTGCGAGCTATGTGCTCAACTTAGAAGCCCACGAAATGCCTATTGAGATTAAAAATCGCACTTTGGATCGTAAAAGGGAGTTTAAGAACTTGGTCTCATCTATAGCATTGCTTTATGCGGACAGGGTAGCCGATGATTATGCTTGTTTTTTAAAGATTTTAGAAGAAGGTTGAATCATAATTTAATGCCCGTAGATTAAGGATTATGATGCCATAAATCAATAATCTTGGTTGGTTGTAGGTCTTTCTCGAAAATTCGCTCAGCTTCGCTAAAAATAAACCCGCACAATCAATAAGTATTTGCTTTTTGCAGTGCGACACAGCCGAATGAATTACAAATCCTACAAACCTGAGCCATCATTGAACCAATACATCCGCGAATATTGGGTGATGAATAGTGAAGGAGATCAGGCCAGCGTTGAACGAAAAATCATTCCTGATGGGTTTCCTGAGTTGATTTTGCATTTTGGAGATCCTTATGAAATCAATATTAATGGCCACTGGGAAGAGCAAAACTCATGCTCGGTTGCGGGCCAAATTAGAAAAAAATATTCTTTAAGAAATACTGGGCACACTGCCATCTTGGGGATCAAATTGCAGCCAGCAGCTGTAGCTCAAATTTTTAACCTTGACATGTCCGATCTCGTTGATCAGGTCATTCCACTGCCAATCGAACACCGTTTTGTTTGGGAATCGCTCATCAATGACCCTAACAACATTGACAAAATAACCGATGTAATCGCATTTATCGAGGAGCATTTGAAAGCCATCATCAATGTGGAAATGTCTCGCCCTCCGGAACAAGATGCGCTAGATCATCTCGTGAACAAGAACGGAAGCATAGACTTGGAGGAATTGTGTCAAACTTTCCTGACCAATGAGCGAAAACTAGCGCGTTATTTTAAAAGTAATGTAGGCCTGAGCCCGAAGGTTTATAGCCGAATATTGCGATTTGCGCATATTATTAAGCTCTTGGAAGGGCATGAAAAGAACTGGGCCGAAATCTCCAATTACGCGGAGCTCTATGACCAAGCTGATTTTATCAATAGTTTCAAAGACTTTACCGGAGAGGAGCCTTCCAATTATGGTTTTTCACAAGAAACAATGGCTACCTTTTTTCTCAAAACATAACCTTGTACGCTTTTTCCCTAAAAAAGCCTTTGAATCAAAATGCATTAAATTGGCGTATATAAATCACCATGGATCTACCGATTTACCTCAATTTTACTCTCAAAAGTAGCTGTTAAATGACACTAGAACACGTTGCGCTCTGGACTAACAAGCTAGAGGTCTTGAAGACTTATTACACCACTTTTTTTGGCGGTGTTTCGAACGAGAAATATGAGAATAAAACCAAAAAATTTGCAAGCTATTTTCTCACATTTGAATCAGGATCGAGGTTAGAGCTTATGACCAAGGAAGGTGTGCCAGAAAATCTCAATGACAAAGTGGGCACCCAACATCAAGGGCTGATTCATCTTGCATTTGGTGCTAGATCTAAGCAGGAAGTAAATGACAAGGCCGAAGAATTGTCAGAGGCTGGTTTCCCCATATTGAGTGGTCCACGAACTACCGGTGATGGCTATTACGAATTTGAAACTTTAGATCCAGATCAAAACAGGATAGAGGTGACTTGGAAGGCGTAGCTCAAAAATACTGAGTCAATCAATTTGATCATTTGCAGCTTTTTGACGACCTCTTGTTGTACAAAGGTGATGCCCAATCTTGGAAAAGGTTTTGATAATTTGGAGACTTATAAAAAACCACAAATCTTGTTTTTAGATCGAAGGTAAGCAGCGCAATTCAAATTCATTTTTCATTGAAAGCCACTTAGCTAAAAAATTATCCAATTAACTTTACGTCATGAAATACAGCTTTTACTTCCTTACCATTGCCTTGCTATTTGTTGTAGGATGTGGCGATGATGAAAATGATTCCATATCGATATCGAGCGAAGAGCAAATCACCACTTATCTTGAAGCCAATAATCTTGTGGCTGAGCGGAGTGAGAGTGGTCTTTACTACATCATAGAAACAGAAGGAACAGGCCGAAGGCCAAGAGCCGCCTCCAATGTGACCGTAGCTTATAAAGGCTACTTAACCGACGGTGTTGTGTTTGATCAAAGTAGTAGAGCTTCTTTTTCTCTTGCAAATGTAATTCGCGGTTGGACTGAGGGCATTCAGTTATTTAGAGAAGGGGGAAAAGGCATTTTATTGGTTCCCGCAGAGCTTGGTTATGGAGCCGCAGGTAGAGGCAGCATCCCCGGCAATGCCGCAATGGTCTTCGAGGTAGAACTCATTTCAGTGAATTAGGCAATGGAGGTAAGTTCTCCTAATGATTTCTTGATCAAATGATCATCTACAAGCCTTGAGGTGATGATGATTTTAAGCTTTGGTTAAGCCTCAATAACACTGGCTTTTATGCCCTTTTGGTAGCGTTTCTTTACGGCAAAACGTGCACCAAAATGAAACTTTTTACGCTACTTCTTCTTTTTAATAGCTTTCAAATAACACCCGAATTCGATCTCAAAAGTGGGAACGATTCTTCGTCGAAGACAGGATATGTGATCATTGAAAATGATTCATTGACTGGACAAATAAAGATCAACCTAAAACATGACAGAGTCATGGTAAGTAAGGATAATATCAACAAGATAATTACCGCGCGCTATCTGAAAAGGGTGGTGGTCGATGGTCAAAACTATGTAGGCGGAAGGATTGGCGAGAATTATTATTTATTCGAGGAGATCATCAAGTTATCATCATCTTTGATTTATCGGGAAGGGATAAAACTACACGCGCTTGATCAGCAATCAATTGGACCTTGGTTTGTCTTAGAAAAAGGTGAAATTAGAACCATAGAAAAGTCTAACAAGCTTTTGGAGGTATTCGAAGCTGACGCGAAGTGGATGAAGCAGCACATGAAATTTACGGATCTAGATCCGACGAAAAAAGAAGACATGATAAAAGCTTTTGAATATTACCAGTCAACCACATTCTAAGGCTGATAATTGGCACGATAAAACGCAAATCATTTACAATTGGTTAGAAATCACAAGAGATTCTATTCCTTAACATCATGATATTCAGTGACTTTTAAATCTGATTAGTGACCTAAAGATGTAGGTGAGTAAATCTGGCTTACTTTCGAAAAACTTTTTAACAGATCTTAACAATATAACCGCATCTTTTATAGGAGATGAGCGTTTGATTTTGTGTAGATGGTTAGTGTGATGGGCAATTGGCACGACCTGAGGTTGGTAAGTGCTAGAGAGATAAGAAAAAGGTTGAAGCCAATTGCTTGTTTTATATCAAATTGATCAGAGTAGTAGAGAAAATTATTCCTTACAGAATCAACATTCTCTACTTTAAAATACCAAATATTTAAAATACCTCTTCATGCTTAAAAATAGCTGATCTTAGATTGGCTATTTTTTTGTTTTCACCTTTGGAGATCCAGGTTAAAAATTAGCAAGTCGCTTTAGGTTTTTCTCGAAAGATGAGCCTCCTATTTTATTATTCAAAAGTGAAGTTTTAAATACAAAAGATCATTTCGCGTATTACTTTTGCCAAAAAAAAGATATGAAGAAACACAACTTACTTTTGGCACTTTTTGCTTTTCTCATGTTTGCTGTCAGCTGTGGTGAAGATGAGGATGAAACACTGTCAGTTGATGAGCAGGAAGAGGTGCAGGAAGAAGAGGAAGAAAATGAGACACCAGGTGATGAAATATGTCAGATTTCAGAAATCATTTATGCCCCAGGAGAGCGTATGGCATTTGGGTATAATGCCGACGGAGACATGCTTACTTTAACTTCTTATTCTGATAATGTGGAGGATGATAAAATTACATTCTCTTATAGCAATGGAAGATTGGTTAAAGGTACTTCGGACTCAGGGGGTTCTGTTGATGTTGAATATGCAAGCGATAAAATTTCCAAGTTTATTTATCAGTTTGAAGGAGAAAGTGAAATAGACGAATATCGCTTCTCCTATACTGGTGAGGTAATCTCGAAAATCGAAAATTGGGACAACTATAGTGGTAACGTTCCAGGAGAATTCACACTTTATGCAACAGAGAATTTTACTTACTCTGGTGATAATATTACACAATATTCATCTGCAGAGATAGAAGGTGAGACTTTCGAGGCGGTGATAGCATATGACGACAAGAAGAACCCATTCCAAAATAGCCTTGGTTATTTTATTTGGGAGTTGGATATTTCGGCGTTTTACTCCGCAAATAACCCTGTTTCATTTGAGATAACTTACAGCGATGACACTTCTACAGAGGAGTATACTCAGACAGTAGCTTACACTTATAATGAAGATGATTATCCTACACTAAGAACCTACACAGATGAGGAAGGGGATACTTACTCTGAACAAATGTCATATGATTGTAATTGATTAGTTACAAAAGCTAATCTTGAATGTAACACCAATTATTTTAGGCTAAAAAATTAAATAGCATCGAGCACTACCTCGGTGCTATTTTGCATTTTGGGGGTCATGACTTCATCTAAACTTTCAAGCATAGCCGCATGACAGAAAACCTAGGGTAAACAAATATGGCCATTCAACTTTTGGAGCCGAATCAATCAGAACAAGATCTTTAAAAGTGATCTTCAAGTATTTTGCACTTTTAAGAAATCAAAGATTGAAAGGTTATTGTATCTCCAATCTTCTCAACTTAAGATTTCCCCCATTAACTTTAGCAAAATAATCGAAGAGTCTCATGAAAATTTTTTACCACATTTTTCCCCTTTTTTTAGCTAGTCTATTCTTTGGCTGTTCCAATTCCAAAGACGTTGTAGACAGGGAGAATGAAAATTCTGACAACAAATTGGTCGAATTTCAAGGCCGAAAGATCGACCTGGAACCTTATGTGGAAGGGTTCCCTTACAGCGGATTTATTCCCGTTTATGCCGCTGATAAACTTTTTTACATGAGAAAAGGGAAAACGACAGACTTCATGGCGTTACCACTGAGCGAAAATCCAGATTTGACTAAGGGAAAAAAGATCTCTGAGATAGATTATGCCACTCGCAATGTTTGGAATATCCGCTACAATGAAGTTGACAATCATTTATACTGGACTGGAGATGTGGTCAATGACGAAGTAATTAATCTAACCAAACTCAATCCTGAAACAGGGGAGGTGACCAAGTTGACCGACGTGCCATACATCTTTGGTTATCGGTGGAATAAGGCTAAAGATAAGGTGGCATACATAGCCAGATTAGGCGATAAAAAGGAGCGCTTAGGAGAGTTAAGAATATTGGATTTGAAATCTTTAGAGGAAACAAAAATAATCCAAGATACACCAGACATGCGGTATACTTGGGGATCACCAAGTTGGCAACCCAATGGCAAAGGCGTGGTGGTCACCGCATTGAAAAATGCAGATCGAACTTATGGTAATTTAATTTATATCGACTTTGAGACCCAATCTCAAACCTTACTTACCGACCAAACGAAAGCCCGCGCTTATCCTTCTGTATATGGAGATTGGCTCGACGATAATACATTCTTGTACACATCAAATGAAGCGGGTTTTGAAAATGTGTACAGTTATAACTTAGCCACCAATCAGGTAAAGCCAGTCACGGAGTTTGCAACTGATCTTGGCACAAGTGAAATTATTTCCTTAGATAATGAAAAGCTTCTTTTCGCGGCTACATCTTCTCCAATCGAAACACAACTCTATTTGATTTCCCTTCCTGATGGGAAAATTGTCCGAACGGAGAAAAGTGACTACTCCATCGGGGTAGCAGATGCGGAGGCCGATAAAATGATGATTTCCATGACTTCAAATACGTCTATGTTTAGAATAGATGAGCTGAAAGTCACTAAAGACGCTTTTACCTTCACGACCAAGGTGGATGTACCATCAGAATTAAAGGATCAGGTATATCGAGCCGAAGTAGAGCGCATCACTTACCCAACATTTGACATAGACCCAGCCACGGGTAAGCCAAGACAAATTCATGCCTATCTCTACACACCTAAAAACCCACCCGCTCCTGAAGATCGTATAGTAATGATTCAGTCTTTTTATGGTGGGGGAAATAACTTCAGTATGCGCTATCAAATTTTGGCGGATGCCGGCATTTATGTTTTGAGTCCTTCCCCACGAGGGAGTAGTGGTTTTGGGCAAGCGTTTTCCGCACTCAATGATAAGGATCTCGGGGGAAATGAGATGATCGATGTTTTTTATGCGGCTAAGTATATTTCAGAAAAAATGAATATTCCACCTCAAAATATTGGTGTTTTTGGTGGTAGCCACGGTGGTTACGCCACCATGCGCGCGTTGACTTTTCCAGCGGAAGTCAATGGTCAAGCCGTCTCTTTTGATTGGGGATTTGGAATTAGCCATGCCGGATTTAGCGACATCATCCATTTTTACAATAATTGCAATATTCCTGATTGGGTTACACTGGAAGCAGGGGATCCCAACACAGAATCCGAAAAGCTGAATGACCGATCACCTCTGTACCATGCTGATAAAATGAAAGGGCAATTGTTACTTACCCACGGCACGAATGATAGCCGAGTGCCTATCGCAGGTAGTGAAATGATGACTGATAGTCTTCGAAAATATGGTAAGGATGTGACTTTTGTAAAGTTTGAAGGCCAAGGTCATGGGATTAAAGGACTCGACAATACCATCACTTTTTACCAAACTTGGTTCGATTTTCTTGAAAAAGTAACGAGCGAATAAGCTTAGACAATTTCACTTTTTTATGCAACCAGCCAAGCAAATATTGCCAATCATCATATTGTCACAGTTTTGCTGCACCTCGTTATGGTTTGCAGGGAATGCCGTTGTTGCAGAGCTGATTCGTGATTTTGGGTTATTAAATAATGCCCTAGGTTATCTGACCTCTTCAGTTCAGCTTGGCTTTATCACTGGCACATTATTGTTTGCTATATACAGCATCACTGATCGATTTTCTCCGTCGAAAGTGTTTTTCACGTGTGCAATACTTGGCGCAGTATTTAATTTGGCCATTATTTGGGAAGGCCATCACTTTTATTCCTTGCTGATATTGCGGTTTCTCACTGGCTTCTGTCTCGCCGGAATATATCCAGTTGGGATGAAGATCGCCGCTGATTATTTTGATAAAGGATTGGGAAAGTCCTTGGGCTTTTTGGTTGGCGCTTTGGTTCTAGGAACAGCTTTGCCTCATTTGCTCAAATTTTTGAGTATCGGCTATTCATGGCAAGCCGTTTTTATAACGACTTCCTTATTTGCCATGATTGGAGGTTTACTCATTTTGCTAATGGTTCCTGATGGCCCTTATCGAAAGCGGGGAGTTAGCACTGATTTGCTTGCATGTTTTAAAGTTTTTAAAATCAAACCGTTTCAACAAGCTGCGATAGGTTACTTTGGTCACATGTGGGAATTATATGCTTTTTGGGCTTTTGTTCCGGTCATATTATCCATTTATCTGGGACTGCACCAAAAGGTTCATTTTGACATTTCCTTACTTTCGTTTCTGATTATCGCCATTGGCAGTTTTGCTTGTGCATTAGGCGGTGTTTTTTCTGAAAGATTTGGTGTAAAAGCCACGGCATCCACTTTTCTTTTCGCTTCTTTCTTTTGTTGCCTTTGCTCTCCACTGATCCTGATTTATGCTCCACCAGAAGTTTTTATCTTATTCTTACTGGTATGGGGAATGGTTGTCATTGCTGATTCACCGCTTTTTTCGACATTGGTGGCTCAAAATGCAGAGCCAAAAGTGAAAGGCGCGGCATTGACTATTGTGAATAGTATTGGATTTGCGATTACGATTGTAAGCATACAACTTCTCAGCTATGCGCAAAAACTTATGCCTGATCAGTATATATTTTTAATACTTGCTCTCGGACCTGCCGTGGGTTTGATTTTTTTGAAGAAAAGAATTTAGATTTTGCGGAGAAATTACGTTGAAATCAGATCAGTAACGACAGGTTCATTTTTGGTTTAGTAAAATGACATCATGCCCATTCCGTCGGTATTATAGTGGAATGATTTCATAGATTCCACCAAAGAAAAAGTCTTCTTTAAAGGCTGGAGTTTTATCTTACGAACTTTTTGAATATTAGTCGGTTAATCCAATTTAAACAAATTAAAAAAACGCAATGATCGCCGTAGTATCTCCTGCAAAAACACTGGATTTTGAAAGCCCAGCAAAAGGACAACCCACCCAGCCTAGATTGCTCAAATATACCAATGAGCTGATAGAAGTGCTCCGTAAAAAGTCACCGGACGATTTGAAGAGCTTGATGTCTATTAGTGATAATTTGGCTGAATTGAATGCGGATCGATATCAAGCCTACAAGAAAAGCCATTCGGATAAAAATGCCAAGCCAAGCGTTTTTGCTTTCCAAGGAGATGTATATCAAGGGCTGCAGGCTGAGACATTTAGCGAAGAAGAGCTGTCATTCGCGCAGGAGCATTTTCGTATTTTGTCAGGACTTTATGGTTTGCTCAGGCCTATGGATTTGATGCAACCTTATCGGTTGGAGATGGGAACCAAGCTCGCTTTTGAAAATCATAAAACGCTCTACGAATTCTGGGATGATAAGATCTTGAAGCTATTGTTAAAAGACCTGAAGGCGCAAGGAGACGATGTTATCGTCAATTTGGCGTCTAATGAATATTTTAAATCTGTAGATAAGAAAGGAACAAAAGCGCGAATTGTAGATATTGAGTTTAAGGAATTCAAAAATGGCGAATACAAGATCATTTCTTTTTTTGCCAAGAAGGCCAGAGGCTTGATGTCACGCTTTATGATACAGCATCAGCTCAAAGAAGTGGAAGACCTTAAGAACTTTAATTACGAAGACTATTATTTTGATGAGAAAGGCTCTTCGGATAATTTATTGGCCTTTAAGAGAGGTTGATGTAGCAGTAATGATTGGCAGGTTTGAAGAATCCCTACCAACATTCAGGAGAGATTTAGCTGATTTACTCAAGGAGATTCACAAACTCTGCAAATCTCCTTGTTATTTATTTTGTAACCTTGTGAGTGTCATCCAATTGTTAAGTTTTGAGTGCTATCAGCGATCTAACCGCACAATTTCCATCATCAAATGTTGGGCTTTTTCTCTGATCTTTCCAGCGCGTGTGCTATCGTTTCCCTCAAGTTCAAAAGCTTTTTCTGTTAATTGAAAATACTCGGTTTCTAACTGCTCTTTTTTCGATTTTGATTTGAATATGTTCCACATAATTTTGAGTCTTTATGAATTTTGTTGTGTCTCCTCTATATACGTAACAAATAGCAATTTGGATTTAAATAATATTAAATATTAATAAATAAAGAATTATTGAGCCTTGGCTTCCTTCGTATAACCTGAAGTTGTAATCAGGTTTAAGTGTGCTGTGAGCCTTTTATTGATCAATCGGTGGCCAATTGGCTGGCCAAATGATTGTCAATAATAGTTTTGAAAATTATTTCTCGGTAGACGTTATTTTTTCTTGGCGATTTTACTGCTCATCATCGAAGATTTCTTCAATAGGTTTTTTAAAAAGTCTAGAGACTTTAAAAGCGAGCGGCAAGCTTGGGTCGAACTTTCCTTTTTCAATCGCATTGATCGTTTGTCGGGAAACATTCAGCGCTTCTGCCAGATCAGCTTGAGTCAGATCACGCTCGGCACGTAGTACTTTAAGTCTGTTTTTCATCGCGCTTATTTATATCTAATTGTCCCTATAATTACCCCGATCATATATGTAATACCGATGATCATCACAACAATTCCTATATCAGCGTCTTTGGTAATTATATTCGCTTGGTTCAAACTAGCCAAACATAAACCACCGACTACTCCAATACCTAAAGCAAATGCCATCGCCTCTAATTGGATTTTCTTTTGAAGCTCGTCCTGACCAGATATAAATCGTCTATTCGCAAGAATCATCCCGATTCCGACCACAAAAGTGAGTCCAATGGCTAAACCAGAATAGGTGGTGTTGCTGATGTCCCAAAAGAATATGGGGCCAAAACGTGCAATGGCCGAAGCAATAAGCCAACCGAAAGTCCAAACAGCCAGATTAACCGTGTTACTGTTCGTTGTTTGTTTAAAATTATTTGTTTTCATAGTAAAGTGTTGTTTATATAATGTCAATTAAACTTGATACAAATGTATACTTATTATCTGAATAGTCAAGTGATATGGATAAAAAGTAAAATAAACTTTACTAAATTGGATTTTTGGAAAATCATTAGGATCACGATATTTGCCCGCGTGTGTAAACGCTTAAGCCTATGTTTTAGCAAAAACTGATAAGCGAAGAGGAATGCCACAAGACCAAGGAATTTTGTCTAGCGGAGGCTCACAGATAATGAAGGATCCTTATCAAATATTACTGACATGAGGCTAAAGGGATAAGTCTTTTACCTAGAATCCATGAGATCACTACACAAATCAGTATTTTGAAGATAGTCAGAGTCAGAAAAATAAATGTTTCTATAAATAGACTCTATATAAACGACAATCTGAGAAAATGTGATCGCTTCAATAAAATCCTTTTATGATTTTTCGGGCTTGGAACTGCGGGAGTTACCTAGAAGCTATCAGAGACAATAGGTGTAGCTATGGGAATTATTCTCAGCACTAAAAGAATGGCTAAGAAAAAAATTACAGTTTTTGGAGCTCTGCGAACAAGACTTCCAATTCTGATCTGGTTTTGCTAAGTTTCAAGGCAAGCTTGTCGAGCATAGTTTCCCGGTGGCCTTCTTTGAATTCAAAATCAGCATCAGTAAGGTCATCAAATCTCCATTTTAACATCACTTTTATTTCGCGCCAACTTCTTAGAATGTTCATCTTTTGATTTGTTTTAATTCTTCAATAAAGGACGGTTTTTGAAGTCATCCTAAAACTACTTGCTGATTAACACTGCTTTTATGCTTTCTAGAACTACATTTTTATCGAAATAAAATAAGTAGCCATATCGTGAATTAAAGAAAGCTCAGCGGCTTTTTCATTGATTTAGGAAGATGAAAGGTCAAAACACAAGACACTATTTAAATCTCACACTGAATCAGACGTGAGTTACACCTTTAATCTCGCTCCTCATAGTAATGTCTTCAATAAAGTTTCCAGAATAGGTGAGAGTACGCCTGTTTTCAATACCCTTTCAAAATAGGGAATTCGAATTTTGACAGGTTTTCTTAGAGTCATTCTATTCTGTTGAAAATCTCAGATGTTTCCATTTCGCATTATCAAGTTTTATATTCGCGGCAAAGGGAAGACATGGATCGCATTACCAAATCATCATTGATAAAAAATTCTAAAGGTTACCAACTACTGGTAGATGGGAAACCATTTTACATTCAGGGAGCTGGATTGGAGTTTTCCAGTATTCACGAACTGGCCGCTCATGGTGCCAATTCCTTTAGAACTTGGCGGGTGGATAATGGAAAGCAGTCTGGTAAGGAAGTGCTGGATGAGGCGCATCGATATGGACTCAAAGTGATGATGGGCATAGAAGTGGCTCGGGAGCGGCACGGTTTTGATTATGACGATGTGCAGGCAGTAGCGGACCAATTGCAGCAAATCAGACAAGATGTGGAAGCACTCAAGGATCATCCTGCGCTCATCATCTGGGGCATTGGTAATGAGTTGAATCTTCATTCAACTAACCCAAAAGTTTGGAATGCAGTCAATGATATTTCTAAGATGATTCATGAAGTAGATCCAAACCACCTCACTACTACGTCGCTCGCTGGATTGGACAAGTCTTTGGTCGCAGAAATCAATGAGCGAGCACCAGATATAGATATTCTCAGCGTGCAACTTTATGGCGCTGTAACGACATTGCCCGCTTTGATGAAAGTAGTTGGCTGGGAAGGCGCATTGATCGTGAGTGAGTGGGGCGCGACTGGTTATTGGGAAGTGAATAAAACGGCATGGGGCGCGCCTATTGAAGAAAATAGTGCGGTGAAAGCTGACTCCTTTTTGGCACGTTACACATCGGCAATAGCACCCTTGAAGGAGCAATGTATTGGTTCCTATGTTTTCCTATGGGGGCAGAAGCAAGAAAGAACCTCCACGTGGTTTGGTTTTTTTACGCAAGACGGAAGAAAAACAGAAGTCTTGGATGTAATGCATTATCTGTGGAATGGTCAATGGCCGGACCATAGAAGCCCAAGAATCAGTCAAATGTTACTGTTTGGAAAAGAAGCTACAGACAATGTAGTCTTGAAAGCCGAGCGGAGCTATGAAGCAGTGGTGAAAGTGACACCAACTGAAAACCTGACTTATCGATGGGAAGTTTTGCGGGAAAGTGAAGCCACACAGTCGGGCGGAGACTTGGAAGAAGTTCCAGAAGAAATACCAGCATTGATTGTTAGCGAACAGCAGAATAAGATATTAATGAACGCACCAAAAGAGCCAGGTGCTTATCGCTTATACGTTTACGTAGAAGACCAAGCGGACTACACTGCCCATGCAAATATTCCGTTTTTCGTGGAAGAATGAGTTTTTGGAAGATGATTCTTTCTTGTTTGTTGATTGAAGCGAAATACAGGCGATCATCTCCAAGTTTGCTGATTATCTCAGATTTTGAGAGAACAAGCGCCCAACTATATCCTATTGAATTGTGGTTGAAATTTTCTTGAGGAGGAAAGAACGAGCCGTTTTCTAACTTGGAAATAGCATATTGGCCCCAAAGCAGGAAAAAATAGAACAATCAAAAGCCAAAATGTCTTCGCCGAAGATTTCTTAAATGTTGACTTGGTCATATCAATCACCGCCCGAAACCACAAGAATAGAATGAGCATAATTCCAATAATTACAATTACTTCCATGAGATAAGGTTTTCAGTCATCTAAATTTCTAAAGTTATACTGACACTTTCCTCCAATTCTGCATTTTTATGAATCTATCTCATATGTATTTTAGCAATGAGTTGCTGCTTTCTTTTGCTCAATATCATTGCCATTCTTGCGGAATCCTGAAATTTTTGCTGACTAGATCTATAGGATTTTGAGAGGGGTTGAATGGTAAAATGTAGAGATTTTTCTGGATAGGAAATGGATACTCTGTCGAGCGAAAGTGATTGCTGATGATGAATAATTTAACTTTTTCTACTGGTATTCCGAATTGCTTTTGGCCCATACCAAAGCCAAAAACCTGTAACCGTGAAGCCAAACAAAGATATTCCCATTAACGAGGTGTAAATCAGTTTGAAAATTTGTCCATTGGTTCCCAAAAGGTCATCTAAAATGGATCCATCATGGATGTTTTCTATAAGATCTGAATGCCTCTTCCCGATATTCAGTACCCTACCTGTTGCCCCGTCCACCTGAATCTCCCAAAAGTTACCTGTAAAAATAAACTTAACCATTCCTTTCTCTGGTCGAATATCAATTCGATCGATAGTAGATAATAAGTTGGAATCAACAGAATCCTGCAATGTTTTGCTGGCAATACTGCGCAATGAATCTACAGACAGCCACTCGGCCAAGTCAGTCGAGGTGCCTTTGTATGATTTGGGAAGAATATAGCCACCGCTATTTTTTTTCCATCCAAGCACTAATCCACTCAGGGAAATGACCAAAAATAGTATAAACAAGGATGCTCCAAGCGCTCGATGAATTCGCCTAACACTCCGTAAAATAGATGCTTGCTTCTTTCTTTCCATCATTCACTGAGAATAAAACCTATCAAGGTTATACGTATATATAATCGAAATTTTTCTCGTACAAAAGTTCGTGTAAGTGTCACTCGGCAATTGAGTTTTTCGTGTTTGAAACAAAGAAGATCGAGAGGTAATTATTATTTTTTGATTGACTCATTTTCCAGTATCGGGCTTTTAAATATATCATATTTTTCCATTCAAATAGTCCTGAATTTGAATGCCCTTAATCCATAAGTCATTGATCATTCGTTGGGAAAAAGTGGACGAGGGAGCACCATCAACTTTGTTTGTCTCCCGTCGATGTATTGCACACTTTTTCCATCAAAAAAGGCATCTTCCTCTAACATGATTCTGATGTCTTTCTTCCACTCTTCGATGTAAACACTCGCGTTCAGTTCTATGGAATGTGCGGTATTTTCATATAATGGATAGTCACCCTTTCCTGGTACTCCGCCTTGTTGATCCCACAAACCAATCGTGGTGCCTGCGGCATGCCCATGAAAACCAATCGGGTGTGTATAGATCACGCCTTTGATGTTTTCTGTTGCACATTGATCAAGCGTGGCTTTGAGAATTTCATTTCCCGATCGGCCAGTTTTGAAGTTGGAAGTCAAAATATCCTGTACACGATTACCAACTTTAAAAGCGTCGTTCAAAAAATCTGGGGGACTTTTTTCCCCTGCTTTAAGGATATACACGTGCTGCTGCGTATCGGTATTTAAGCGTAAATAGGTAATTCCAAAGTCAACATGCACCAAATCACCTGGATTGATTGTTTGCTGATCAGGCCTTTCAGAGAAAGATCTCAGATGATCAAAGCTTTCAGGATCAGCGCGTTGTATAGAGACCGATGGGTGAAACCACGCAGTAAAACCTAATTCGCGAATTCTATCTCGGTACCACCAAACGACATCATCCGTGGTAGTGATGCCGGGTTGGATGACCTTTTCGGAAAAACCTTCGGCAATGATTTGATGAGCCATGCGTACAATATTTTGATACACGACCATTTCTGACTCGGTGCGGGTTTCCAGCCAACCAATCGCTACATTTTCTGCCCCCACTACACGAGATTGGTATTTTTTGGGTAAGACTTCCATTAATTTATCGTAGTGAGTAGAAGAAATGCCATCAGCTAGCGCAAAGGTTTTGGACTTGTTAATTCCGATTTTCTTGGGATTTTTCTCTGCAATGATATCAGCAAGTGCTTTCCACTGGTCGGGCTGTTGTTCTTTGTTCCAAAGCGTTTTGAAGATGTCACCGGTATTGTAGCGCGATATCCCAAATGTTTCAAGTGCTTTTCCCTGTCCGGGATCATAAGCCACAAGAATGGTGGTTCGGCGTGCCGACTGCCAAGTAGCGGGAAGAAGCGTTTTGATCACAGGATCTTCATTATACTCTCGCGCAATGATGATCCACATATCGATTTCCGCCCGGCGCATGATGGCTGGTAGCACCGTTTTTACTCGCTCTTCTAACCAGCGATCAATGACCTCTGCACGCTCTTGCATGTTGAGCGTTTTCGGAAAATATGGATTTTGGCCAATAGAATTAAAGCTGATAAGGCCTAAAAAGCAGATTGTTACAATGGATTTGATTTTCATGCGTCGTTAGGATTTTTTGGAAAGCGTAAATGTAATAAGCCGAATTCGATTATAACTTATCAATTTATGGCTGAACTTATTGTCCGGTTTTTCGCGGTAATTCCAATCTTTAAGTGATCATTTGGTAGACAAGTTGAATTAACTCCTGACAGATCGTCTTGAAAAATACATTACAAATCTATATTGCCAATCAATAATCCAATTGAAGGCCTATTTATAATCTTAAATATATTCATTAGGCCATGCCCGCGAGCAAAAGTGAAGGTTTGTTATGATCTGATCATTTTTAATTCGTTAATTAAATGCTATCAGACCTAACAACTATGAATACTTACGAGTTATAAAATTTTATTTGAAAGAAGTAAAAAGCAAAAATGCAAAAAACAGGCAACTTGGTAAAATCAAAACTTCCTACAAAATTTGGAGAATTTGTTGTGAAAGCTTACCCGTCACATGCGGAACATTTTCCAAACTTAGCGCTCTACACAGCCGAGTTGGAAGTAGATAAAGTTGTGGATGTTCGTATTCATTCTGAATGTATGACGGGGGATGTTTTTAGCTCTACCAAATGTGACTGTGGCGAACAATTAGAGTACTCCATGAAATGGATTCAGCAGCATGGTGGCGTAATCATATATTTGCGGCAGGAAGGTAGAGGAATAGGTCTAGTGAATAAGCTTCGAGCTTACAACCTACAAGAAGAGGGTTTTGATACCAAAGATGCCAATTTGGAATTAGGCTTTCATGAAGATCTTCGCGAATACTCGGTGGCTATAGATATTTTGAAAGACTTAGGCGTCAATCAAATAAGGCTATTAACGAATAATCCTGAAAAAATCAATGCCTTTAAAAACTCAGGAATTGATGTCTCTGATCGTCTGCCGGTTGAAATTCAGGCAAATGCCTTCAACATCGATTACCTCAGGACGAAGAAGGACAAAATGGGGCACATTCTATCTTTTAAAATATCGTTATGATGATTTGGGAAGCTATCGTCAAAATTTGTTCTGCGCTAAAAGCGGTGGAGACTTTACCAACATTCATCTCTATTCGACTACTTGAATTCTCGGCTGTAATAGCTTTCGATGATATCAAAAACGAAGAAGCCGAGGTAAGCATTAGGCTGAAGGATAAAGGCCTTGATTTTATAAATCCACTAGAAGATCATTTTTTTGATATTGAAACCAAGGAGGGTATTGATGAGCAGGAGTTTGATCTGCTCAGCTTTTATTTGCCTTTTGCATTCTGTGGGTATTTTGGAAGAAAAAATCAGAAGTGCTTTTCAATCTCTCATTTTGCACAAACCTTAGATGGAAAAATAGCTACGAGTATTGGCGATAGTAAGTGGATTGGTAATGAAGAAAACCTTGTTCATGCGCATAGAATGAGAGCGCTGTGTGACGGTATTGTGGTAGGAGTGAGAACATTGGAGCGGGACAATCCAAAATTGAATGTAAGAAAAGTAAGTGGGTCTGACCCTGTCAAAATTATCCTGGGAGGGAATGGTTTATTGGATTCAGAGCAATATCATGCATTGGAGTCATCGACAATTGTCTTTCAAAAATCAATAGATAAAACATCTACATATGATTGTGTTTTGATGCCAGAAACCTCTGTTTTTGATTTAAGCGATATCCTGAAAATATTGGTAAAAAGAGGTGTTTATTCTATTTATATCGAAGGAGGATCCTATACAACTTCTTGCTTCCTAGAGCAACGAGCATTGGATCAAGTTCAGATTCATTTTTCGAGTAAAATATTGGGATCAGGAGTGGCTGCTTTTAATTTCGGAAATATCCAAGAAATAAAAGAGTCGATAAATTTTCAATCGGTCCGTTTCAAGCCCATGGGCAATGAGATGATGTTCCTTGGCAACTTATAAAGGCATGATCAATCAATCAAAGATACTGTGGCATAACAAGCAAACTAGTTGGTTTGAATCAGCCGAATTACCAGAGGTAATCACGGGCGAGGTGCTAATCCGGGCATTCTATTCTATGATAAGTCAGGGAACTGAAAAGACTGTTGTGACACATGAGTTGTCTGCGGTGATAGCACAAGAAATGGCTGTTCCTTACATGAAGGGATCTTTGGTAGATACTTTCACTTACGGCTATTCGATCGTTGGGGAAGTGGTATCAGGGAAAGCAGATTTACTAGGTAAAAAAGTTCATTTGATGCATCCTCACCAAGATTATATTGTAGCTAAAGAAGAGGATGTTTTTGAGATTCCTGCCGCGGTTTCTTTAAAAGAGGCCACACTAGCCAGCAATATTGAAACAGCAGTCAATACCATTTGGGATGCCGATATTTCGCTGGGCGACCGAGTACTTATCTATGGTTATGGATTGATAGGAGCCATTATTGCAACGATCGTAAATAAAATACCCGGTGTACAGTGTGAGGTTTTTGAAACAGATCATGAACGACAACAACTGCATTTGGATCATTTTATTCCTGAGAGATCGGGGCACGATTATGATGTGGTTTTCAATACAACTTCTAATCCGCAAGCATTGCAACATGCACTCGCTTCTACAAGGCTGGAAGGTAAAATCATTGAGCTGAGCTGGTACGGAAACCAAGAGACCACCTTGAGATTGGGCGCTGATTTTCATTATGGAAGAAAGCAAATCATCTCCTCACAAGTGAGCCACATTCCGATCAAGAAGCAACCTTTTTGGAATTATAAGAAAAGAAAGCAGCTTGTATTCGAGCTACTAGCGGATCATTCATTCTCTCATTTGCTCACTGCTGAGATTGCTTTTAAGGAAGCTCCTAAGTTTTATCAACGATTGAGAAATGAGAAAATATCAGAATTAAGTACCATTATATGTTATTAAATATACTCATATGTTTACTGTAAAAGTCACTGATCATATTATGATCGCGCATTCCTTACCAGATAAGTTTTTTGGCCCTGCTCAAAACATGCATGGAGCAACTTATGTCACTGAAGTTTCATTTATGAGTGCACAGCTCAATGAAAAAAATGTGGTTATTGATATTGGAGAAGCTTCAGATATCACGAAGGCCGTACTCAGCGAACTGGCCTATCAGAATCTTGACGAACTTCCACAATTCAAAGGTATACTCACTACTACTGAATTTTTAGCGCAATACATCCATTCAAAAATTAAAGAAAAACTCACAGCAGATTTACGCTTAAAAGTGGAGTTGTTAGAGTCGCATGTCGCCTCTGCTAGTTACGAAGGTTAGTAATGAGGCAAAAACTGGTCATATTGACAACAAATTTTGGTACAAACTTTTCTGGAGGTGCTTTGGCTACCTGTGAGGTTTTTTCTAGGATTCAAAATCAGTTTACCCAGATTACTGTTTTAGGTTCGGCCATTGGAGATCATACTTTCACTAATCTAAAATTCATCAAAGTGACGAGTTGGTTTCAAACTTATTTAACAATAAAAAAGCTCGAAGATAAGGCCACCATTTTTTATGGAGATTTTTATAACGCCTTTTTGTTAGGCTTGGCTAAAGTCCCCTTTGTATTCACTTACCATGACAACTGGCCAGAATTATCCAAATTGAACATAGCCTCCCGTATACAAGGTTTGTTTTTTACCAATATTTATGCTTTTGTCTTTCGTAAGGCGACAGTACTCATCACAGTTTCTGATTTTAAAAAGAAGTTGTTGGAGAAGTATTCAAGTAATGTGCTGTTGGTTCCTAATGGTTTTAATCGCATAAAAGCTACAGCAGCAAAGAACACGATTGAAAAATCTCAAATACTCATGGTTGGCAATATTGATGAGCGCAAGTACAAGTTGGCTTTAAAGCTCTTTGGTGCTATCTCTCATTTGGAAGATATCGGCATAGATATTTATGGACATGTGGTTGATGAAAAATTGGTTATGAAATTAGAAAAATTCCCTTTCGTCAACCTGAAAGGTTTTCATAAAAAGATCCCCTTCAGTTCGTATAAATTATTACTTCACACTTCTTTTACAGAAAGTTTTGGTCTTATATTTTGTGAAGCCATATTTAACGAAATTCCAGTACTTGCTTTTGACGCAGGTGGAGCGTCAACCATAATCACTCCCGATAACGGCAGATTGGTTCCCGCATACGATATTGGCGAGATGCAAAAAATGCTGGAGAGCTTGATGTCAGATCCTATTTCTGTGGATTCAAATACGGTCAAGACATTTTCGTGGGAAACGACAAGTTTACGCTATCAAAAAATATTTCAAGATGTGGATTAGTTACGTCATGATAGTTATTTATCTATCATTCGCGATAGACCTGTTGATCTGGCCAATTCCCAGCGAAGCATCAACTTCATCTTTGATATCTAGGGAAAGGGATTTAGCTACCTTCAAGTCAATTAAGGCAATGCTTTTATTATTATTTAGTTTGATATTTTATTTGTCGCCGCTCTTTCTTTCTATTAAGCAGTTCTTCGTGGCAGAAGCGTTCCTATCGCCGACCTTGGTTGTACTGCTAGGATTAAGCCTCGCCGTTTTAGGCCGATTTGTCTCATTGAAAGCGTCCCAAGTTTTGAGAAACAATCATGGAGTATCCATGGTATCAACTTCTGTTTTTAAATGGAGCAGAAATCCGATTACATTAGGCATGCATATCACCATATTTGGGCTTATTGTCTGTTATAACTCGTTTATTTTGTATCTCGGTTTTATTGCATATGTTGTGAATTTGCATGGGAAAATAAAAATTGAGGAGAACCATTTGGCTATGAAATTTGGTGAAGAATATTTGAAATATATAAAAAAAACCCCTCGCTACTTATGGATTTAACATCAGAACAACATCAGATAAAAGGCTGGTTTGATGAGACTTATAAGTCGAAAGGCTTTAGGTACCTAAGACCACTAGAGGCATATCGCATTTTTGTAACCATTCTCAATCCTAAGCCCAATACGAAACACTTGGATGTGGCTTGTGGTCTTGGGCTTATGCTCAAGGCGCTAGATGATAGAGCTGTGGAAAGATATGGGGTGGATATATCTGATGTGGCTATCGAAGGATGTAGGCAGTTGTGCCCGGAGGCTATCGCTTCTGTAGAAAATGCTGAGTCATTGCCTTTCGAGGATGAGACCTTTGACTCTATCACTTGTTTGGGTTCATTAGAAAGAATGATGAATCGAGATCTTGCGCTCAGAGAACAAGTAAGGGTAGCTAAAGCGGGTGCGGATATATGCTACATGGTTCGAAATTCCGAAAATTTCACCTGGAATTATTTGTTGAAACCTTTAAATCTTTACAATAAAAAAGGACACCAAGACGCCCTAAATCTAGAACAGTGGACAACATTATTTCAAAAAAATGGATTAGAAATAGTGAATGTCTATCCCGATCATTGGCCTTACTATAAGTTGGTTAGACTGCTTACTCCATGGTCAAAGACGGATGCCAGTAAAGTCAAAAAATTCCCGATGAGTCTTTCTTATGCCTATGAGTTTATTTTTCATCTTCGCAAAAAATGAACCAGGTAACTTCCATATATGATGCGTTATTCCAGTTTGAGTCGAACGGTAAAAATCGGCCATATCCGGTACATAAAAAGCTGAAACTCGATGCTGGCCCAGACATATTGGATTGGATTAAAGACCTTCGGTTATTTCATAAGGGCTCAAAGGTTTTGGACGCAGGATGCGGATCAGGTTATTCTCTTGCGTATTTTCAGCGCCACTTCGACATTCATGGTCTTGGGATCTCTATTAGCGAAAAGGAAATTGCCTTTGCCCAAAGCTGGAGTAAGTCGCTAGACAATATTCGTTTTGAAGTTAGGAGCTTTGACGATCCATTAAAGGATAAATTTGATATTGTTCTAGCTATTGAATCACTTAAGCATAGTGTAGACCTTGAAAGTACGCTAAAGAATCTGGTTCAATCACTTGCAGAAGGTGGTCATATGATAATTGTCGATGATTTTGTGATAGAAAATTCAGAAATGGTCTCAGAGCAAAAGCAATTATGGCTAGCCAATAGTTTTTGTGACCTGAAAAGTATCAGGAACTTACTAGAAAAAATGAATGTACAGATTGTTGAGTCCCATGATTTTACAGAAAACGTAGCTTTGAGAGGAGCTATCTGGCTCTCAATACTTACATCCGTGACAAGACTAATAAGGCTGATTTCTCCTTTTAAATACCGAAGAAACATAGATACTTTCTTAGGTGGCTTGATCTTAGAAAAACTTTATCGAAAAGGAAAAGTACAATATTGTGCGCTCCTTATATCCACTTAAAATCGGCCATATGAAATTGATTGTGAGTATATCGACCATTCCTTCCAGGATCGCCTATTTGGAGCCGACAATCATCTCCCTCATCAAGCAATCAGTAGCTCCAGATGAAATTCATATTCAGCTTCCCAATTTCAGTGGAAAAGAAGATTGCGAGTACTTTATACCTTCATTTTTCGAAAAGTTTGCAAACCTTCACGTTAAATGGCATAACAGGGATTTAGGTTCTTCTACCAAATGGTTTTATCCGGTTAAATATCTCAGTGAAGAGGAGCAAACACTATTAGTAATTGCAGATGACGACTGCTTATATGATCAAACTTCTTTGGGACGGCTGGTCGAGAAAATTACTGCTTCTACCAATACATGTTTTTGTTTTACTGGCGGGCAGATGTCGCGCAAGCCGGAGGTAGTCAAATCATTTCAAGTTAATCCATGGCTAATTAAGAATTCCATGACCATCTTAAGTGATAATGAGACTGATATAGAGGTCGATACTGTGCAAGGATTTAGTTTGTTCATTGTGAGACCTTATTGGTTCAGGTCTTTTGATTTTGGCGTAGTTGAGTCTTTAGATTGGCCAAGTCTGAACGATGATGTAGTTATCTCTGGATTTTTAGAATTCCTATCCATTTCAAGAGTCCAGCTCGGGCCATATTCGATACCCGAAGTGCTGCCTCAATCTGAGATTAATCCAATTCATGGGGATGGGAGATTGATCATGAAGACTATTGCAGGAATTAATGCCCTGAAACAATATTTGGGGATTTGGCAGGATGTAGAGGCGAGAAAAGCGGATAGAAATCTGTTTGAAAAAACCGAAGAGTTTCTAAAAAAGATTAAACGAAAGTTGAGGAATCTATATCAAACTTGAACAAACTTCCTCAGAGTTTTGAATAAGTAAAAAGTATAGACTGCAAGACATTATTTGAGCACTTGATATTCCTTCAATACGTTAGATTTAACTTCTGGTACTGGCCTTCCTAATATTCTGAATTTGATGAAAGACTTGATGTTTTCTATTTGATGCCTCATTCTAAACCGAATTCCTGAGTCCAGTAGGCTTCTTACTTTTATTTTAAAAGGTTTTTCTTGCCAAATTCCATATTGAGTAACATAGAATTTATTAGTGTTGGTATCTAATTCGACATGCTCGATTTTCTTTTTCCAGTCGATGAGGTGGAGATAGTTTCCAGTTTGACCTGAAATATTTTTTATGTCTCCCGATTCCCAAAACCAACCGTTTGGCCTCATGAGTAGTTCATGTCGATCTAGGCAGTTTCGTTTAGGCCAATAAATTTTAAAATTCACGCTCCCTTTTTCCACTTCTTGAAATAGATGGTGAGAGAAGTAACCCTCATCAAATCCTTGATACATAGAATGAGTAAAAGCTTTATGGTAGTTGGGCACTGTGCTGTAGAAGTGGTTTAGCTCTGGCTTACTCCTGTACAAAGTGAAGTGTCCGCTGATAGCGTGTTTTCTTGTAGATAAAATGTCGTAATTATTGTAATTGATTTTTGACAAAAACGAGGACATGTTGCCCCAAATGATATCCATATCACAATGACCCCAGTAATTATATTCATGCAAGTATTCTTCAAAAATATGGCCATACATAGGCTTGAAATCGCATAGTTTATGAGGGTTTGATAAGTCATGGGCTATGCCTGTCTTCTCATATGCCAGCTGTCTAAATTCACTTTTACTCATACTCTTGAATTGTACGTTCGAAGGAAGTTCACCATCATATTCCAGATCAGTAATAATTAGCCATATGATAGGTTGATTGGTAGCGCAGGATCTTAGGAAGGCATTGAACCAAATGGGTAATTTCCCATAATAAGGAAGGATTAGCGCTATAGATTCGTCGAACATCTATTCTTGTTTATTGGAAGATAGTATTATCGAATAAGTTTGCTGAATTTCTTTTCTTAAGATGACAGTTAAAAGAATAATAGTCAATAAAGCTACTATTTCTGCCACTGTTTTGATGCTGAGAGGGCTAAAATGAATCAGCGTTACTCCAGCCAACACTAGAATAATGAACGCTACTGCGGGCTGAAGGATCTTAGATACTGAGTAATGATGTATACCGTAAGAATTGATAGCATTCAATGTATAATTTAAAAGACCACTTAAACCAAAGGATATTAAAGCTCCGCTAATTCCATACCGAGGGACTAATAAGAACAAAAGTAAAAACTGTGTTAGGAAGGCATAGAATGCGTATTTTGAAATATCTCCTGTTTTTTCTACCCTCATTATCTTTAGCTGATGCATGTAAAGCATTGAACTGGGTAAGATTGCAAGAACTCCAAGAAAAAGATACTGATTGATGTCGATGTACTTGTTATTGTCAGTTATCCAATCCAGATGAGTTCCTAGAAATAATACAAAAACGAGTGACAATACAATAAAGCTGGTAAACAGAAATTCAGCCTTTTGTATAAGTGAATGTTTTTCGTCATTTAATAGCTGTAGTAGCTTAGGCTTAAATGCATTCATGACCGCATTCACTACAACTTGAGGAAAAGTCAGCAATGCCAATATCACGGCATATTGTCCCACTTTTTCTATCGAAACAAACCTCTCCAGAACAAATCGATCTCCAAGTGTTTGAACCCAATAGAGTAGAATAGAAGGTAAAAAAGGCAAACTGAATTTTAAGGCCATCCTACCGTATTTTAGCGTCTCTTTTAAGTTTTTTAAATGGATGATTAACCACTTTCTAAAGTAAAAAATGAGAAAAGGAATAATAATGATTTTTGAAAAAAGTATACCATAAAGTATTCCTGACAATCCCCATTGGAGTTCAATTATAAAGTATGACTGAAAGCCTATGCCAAGTATGGTTAGAGCGATTGAAAATAGGCCAAACTCTTTCAATCGGTATTCGTTTTTCAAAAAAACCAACATTATGGTATGCCAAACAGTAAGTGTAGCAGAGACCAAGCCTATAAATCCTAAGGGGTAAAAGGAGAAGTCGGTTTTATAAAACGAAAAAAATACGCCACCGAAAGCGCTGAATATTAAAAACATAACGGTGGAAATGAAGAATGTAGCGTAAAGCACTCCCTTTCTGTAATTCTCCCTGTCTAATCCCTTAGCGAAATATTGTGTGTTCGCCGCGATATTCAGTTGAAGGCATCCAAAAATATTGAAAAGGCCAGCATATAAGTTGATTAAAACCAAAAGACCATAATCCGATACGTCAAGGTATTTTAGGTATAGAGGTAATAATAGGAAGTTGATAGCACTTGGCAATATTCCTAAAATGACATACAGTGTAGAAGCTTGAGTGTATTTAGATTTAAAAATATTGTTCATGCTAGTGCGCTATCATGAGGACTTATTTACTAAAAAATGCTTCAAAGCAAAATAGAAGGAGGAGGCAAATGAAAGCATGATTAATACCCCAGATATATGGACGATTACTTCCATAAATAAGGAATCACTTATAAATGGAAGTAACAAGGCGCTGAAGAAAATTACTGCTATAGTGGCTCTCACGATTTTGGGTACAAGTTCCTTTTTTTGGTCATTGGTTGTGAAAAGAATAATCCACGCATAGATGTATCTGAAACTAGCCGGTAGTAATATCCAAGCAGGTATCTGTGCATTTGAAATATGAATATACGCTAAAACGAGCACCATTAATGCATCTGTTTCCATATCCAAAATGGCGCCTTGAGGAGTTTCTTGATTAAATTTTCGTGCTAAAAAACCATCAAATCCATCGAGTACAATGGAAACTGTGAAAATTGAGAAAAGGTATATATCATTGATTGCGTTATGCAATGAGAATGCTGTCAATACCATTAAAAGCCTCAGGATGCTCACCCAATTGGCATAACCATAGATTAAGGGCAGTGCGGGTAAGTGATAAGTTATTTTGATGAGGTAAATGCCAAAAAGAATCACCGTTAAAGTAACCCAAATGGCAGGACTCCCCAAAGTAAAACTCAAGGTCAGTCCGATGAGGTGAATGATAGCACTGATCAGTACCCACTTTTTATAAAACTTGTCAAAGTTGTAATCCATTAGGTTCATAAGCCGGAATGCTTGAGGAGGATTTGGCGTAATGTTTAGAAAACGCATTCAAAAATATGGAATAGAATGACTCATGTTTAATATACTTAGTAGCTGATCTTAGTTCTTTCTTAAAGCCAAAATCTTTAAACTCATCCAAAAACGCATTGTTTTTTGAAATAATATGGACTGGCGTGGTTAAGCCATGAGTTTTCGGTTTGCTCACCACAGGGGGTTGGTGATCACCCATAAGCACGAAGAGATCATTTGCATATTTATGATCTAAAATAAACTGCTCAAGATTTTCTAGTTGATATTTAATAGCTTGTCCGTAATCTTCAACTGTCGGGTATTTAAGAAATCCTTGATGTTCGTGAATGCTACCTGCTGTTTGATTCAGCTTTTGCCAATCATCAACAAGTTTGACTTTGGGGAAAGGAGAATGTGAACTTTTAGTGAGGTAGAAAAAGGTGTATGGAAGCACTTTTTCTTGTTCTATCAGTTTCCTAGTAAAGTTCATGCTGTATTGATCAGGTGCCGCGGTACCAAAACCGTATTTATCACCCGTATAATTAATGTCTTTATTGAGGATCCAACGATCTATGCCATAAAACCCACGCATGGCATCATAAGGTACTGTGATACCATTGATGGGACTTATAGGATTTAAGTTGTAATTCGTATATCCTATTTTCTTAAAAATCTGCATAAGTCCGTTTCCTTGACCAAAATAGGGGTCATTCAGGAGGTTCTCGAATAAAGTATTGTTGTCCATGCGATAGCCAAAAAGGACAGAGCTGTAAGTCAGCCATGACTGGCCTCCAGTCGTTGTGGATTCGCTCAGGTTTGATAGTGTGTGATATCCTTTTTGAGCGATATTTTCTTGAAATGAGGTTAATTGCTTGTAAGAATTAGGGACTAATTTTTCGGATTGATAATAAAAGGAGCCATAAGATTCAATGAAGATGAAATGGATGTTGGGGGGAGCATCAGCTAATTCCAATTTAATGTTTTCTCTTGCTTCTTGGTATCGCTTACCGAAGCTTTGTCGTGAGAGTTGATAACATTCATAGCTCTTTTTCAAGTTCATGATGAATTCTATGACGGTGTAGTGGAACCTCAAATAAATGTCATTTGGGTATTTGACATAAACTCCTTTGTGAATATATATTGCATATATATTGATGAGAATAAATCCGCTAATAAGTATCTTAAAGGATGGCGAAGTATTCAAACGATAGTTTTCTATCAGCAGGAAGCTTAAGCCTTGATAAAACCCAAAAAGGATGGCCAATAGCAAGAATATACAGAATAAAATTTTCCATTTTGACTCATGCCACACAATGGCTATTCCGTTCTTAATCAACGTGATATCATTGAAGAGGATCGGTTCTGATTCATAAATTTTGCGAAAGGAATATTGATACACATTGAAGAACAGTATAAAGAAATACAATGTGGTAATCCCAGCCGCATACGCATGAAGATCAAAAAAACGTGAGATTATTAAAATAACAGAGAGATCTACGCTATACCTGAAAAAGTCTAAATTCGGATCGCCAGTTAATCCTGTTTTTCCTGTTTTTTTAAACGTGGTTATGTATGGAAAAAAGCTAGAATCCTGGTAATGAAAAAGATAGACAATTACGTAGTTAACATAATTAAGTATTAGAAATATACTCCAAAACCGAATCTCAAATAGAAAATTTTCCATCCACCAATTTTAGTTCTATGATAGCTTTTTATGACACGTGAGCAAAGTATAAAAGGAAAATATCGTTGCTCGCTAGATTTAAAATTAGTCTAACAAATTGACTTATAATCGGCTTTCGACTTTAAAAAACAACTAATTGATAGGACTCTTCGGGCTGATATTTGATTACTGGCTTTATCGGGGGGAAATGAAATAGCGATTATTCAAGCTATTAGGTTTGTGATAGAACTTGAGAATGACTCTTGCCTAAAATATTCTTATTGAAAGAGATTTTTCAAGTCATTTTTATCGATTCAAAAGATTTTTATTGGAGAAGAATACTTCTGGATTAATGTTCAATGACATCAAGGTTATTACTGGTTAAATGTTTTAGGTTCTTGGTAATCTTCTCTTCAGGCCAGTTCCACCATTTCATTTCGAGGAGTTTTGTGATGTCTTCATCTGAAAATCGTTTCCTTATCTCTACAGCGGGGTTACCACCGACAATCGAGTAAGGAGCTACATCTTTCACTACCGTGGCATTGGTGGCAATGATTGCGCCATCACCAATGGTTAAGCCAGCCATGATGGTGGCATTGTGACCAATCCATACATCATTGCCTATGATCAAGTCTCCTTTCATTGGGTAGGACTTTCCGTCCATCGCATTTTCCCAACCATGGCCAAATATTGCAAATGGAAAAGTCGTCAAAGCATCCGTCAAATGGTTGGCGCCATTCATGATGAAAGTTGCGCCTGAGGCAATCATGCAAAATTTTCCAATGATTAGCTTATCACCCGCAAAGTCGAAATGATATTTTACGTTTTTTTCAAAATTCTCCACATTTTCAAAATCATCGTAGTAGGTGTAGTCGCCCACCACGATGTTAGGATTATTGATGATATTCTTTAAAAAGCAAAGTCTGTCATAATTGGCCAATGGGAATTTCATGTCTTTGTCTGGACCTGTCATGATGGTTTGATTAGTGTCAGTTGGAATAAAAAAAGCTAATGAGCTTACGAGTGCGCTAGAGTAAGGTTTGTCTTTTTTTGAAATCTGGCTTATTCTAAGAGCTAACAAAAGAAGAAAAACTTTTCGCCAAGCAATAAAAAATGCCATGCCTCGTGAAGAGGCGTGGCATAGATTTGTTTGGTTTTCTTCTTGATTTCATCAATAAGATGGACTTTGGGGAGGTTTATCTGTTTCAAAAAAGCAGATTTTGTAAAATAATTGAATGCTTTTATTCCTATTATATTTTCAATATTTCGTCTACTTCTTTGATCATTTTATCAAGTTCTAAGGAATATTTCATCGGAGAAAAGGATTCATTTTGGAGTAAGCTGTCCATTTCTAAAAACACCCGTTTTTCAATGGCATAATGTAGAAAGTCATTGTCCCAATAGGAATCATGGAAGAGCATCGCATTTTTGATATGGAGTTGCGCATATTTCAAAGCAGTCTTCGCCTTTTCCATATGATTTGTTTCTGCATACATTTCTGATATTTCTAGTTCTGCATGCGCGAGGTTATTCAGTGAAAATTCAAATGCAGCACTCATTTCTTTGCTATCAAATGAATTGAGCAATATGCTTTTATGAATTTCTTCCAGGCGATCAACTGCATTTTCGAGCATTTCAAAACTTTCTTCATCGACATCTCCCTCCAATTTCCAGATGGCGGCTATCGCTTTTTCCAAGTTGTAGGCACTCATTTCGTGCCTGTCTTGTTCCGCATAGTACTTCACATTTTTGAGGTACTCGTCTGGCATTGTTGCCGACTCGTTCAGTGTTGGGTGTTCTTTGTCTTCTTTTGTTTCACTTAAAAGTAAAAGAACAAAATTGGCCATGACCACAGCCACTATGATCCATATATACTGCTTTTTCATTTTTTTATAATTTTAATGTCCGTCTAATTATTGCTTTAAGTGGCGTCCTTAGGGCTGGGCAATGACCACCTAAAGCATCTGTTCTAGTTTGGTTTTAAATCGTAATTTGAACGCATCATGCCGATAATAGGCGCATGTTTCTTCGCCTCTTGAGCATGAAATAATATTGGAGATAGTCATTGTCTGAGCCTATACTTATCAACGTTGAAAGGTTCTTAAAAGGTCAATTTATCTGCAAAATGTTGTGTTATATATTCCTCAATACTCTCGTAGAATTCTTCAAGTTCCATTTCATCCAAGTCAATAACTACCTGGCTTTGGTCGGTTAAGGACAATTGAAGCTTACTCAAAATCTTATCTTCATCTTGAATGAGCTTCATTGCGAGAATATCTACCACCTTAAAAGCACCAATTTTCTCATTGTTTTTATACTCCAATACGTCATCGGTTAACCGAAGAAAATCGTGGTAATTATTGATGCCTGAAACGAGTTTCCCTGCTACGGGAATGACCAAACAGACTATCGCCCACGGGGCGAAAAAAAAGAGATTGATGTCGAAATAAAGAATGAGGTAACCAATAGTTACAGGAATAATCAAATAAAGGAGAACTTGAATTTTGAGTTTACTTCTGTGATTTCTAAAGACAACTTCCTCCTTTGTATGCGTAATCTTGATTGGGAAGAGTACCTCTTCCCAAAGAATCAAAACCACAGCAATAACGACTAGGCTCGCCAAGAACATGCCAAAATAATTATTTGAAGCATTACTCTGATTGCTCAAAGAATGCTCAAATAATCGTCCTGACAGAAAAAAAGTCAACCCAAAAAGCAGCATGAGAATGCCAATCCCATATTCAGTAGGAAGTTTACTTTTTATTAATTTCTTCATAACTCTAGTTTTTAGGTTGTTTTAATCGCAGGGCGATAGCCCAATAGGTCTAATTCCCCGATGCTCTGCGTCGGAAGCTAGGGTCAAGGGTTCTACCCTTGGGTTTAATACCATTTATTGAAGGGGGGGGAGAAAGTATTTGACTCATCTCCAACCACCACCTAAAGCTCTGTATATGCCCACCCATGCGCGCATCTGTTCCATCTTGGTTTCCACCAAATCAAAGCGTGATTCCAATGCATCACGTTGGGTAAGTAATACCTCCATGTAATCCGCTCTTGCGCCTCTGAAAAGATTATTTGAAATTGATACTGCCTCGATAAGCGCGGAAACCTGTTCTTCTTTTAGGGAATATCTTTTGTCCAGATTATTCATATTGGAGAGCTGATTGGCTACTTCGATGTAGGCTTTTAATATGGTCTGTTCATACTGATATACAGCCTGGATCTGTTTTGCATTCGCATTATAGTACATCGCTTTTATGGCGTTTCTGTTGACCACTGGCGCTACCAAGTCTCCTGCCAGTCGAAAGAGCATGGACTCTGGCGTGTTGAGCAAATAACTAGGATTAAAGGCCTGATAGCCAATACCTGCCGAAATATCTAACGATGGGTAGAATCGTGCTTTTGCTACCTTGATATCAAGGTTTGCTGCGGCTAATTCTAACTCCGCCTGTCTTATGTCAGGCCTATTTTGTAACAGCTGAGAGGGAATACCCGCCAATACAATGTTAGGCATAAGTTGATTAAAGGCATCTGCATTCCTTGCTGTAGCCTGCGGATATCTACCTACCAGAAAATTCAATTTGTTTTCTGTGACTACAATCTCCTGCTCAATTAAGAATTGCAAACTTTTAGTATCGAGCACCAGTGCTTCAAACCTTTTTACAGCCAGTTCTGTGACTCGCGCCGATTCTTTTTGTAGCTTAACAATGCGTAAAGCATCATTTTGAATCTCGATGTTTTGCTTCACAATGTTCAACTTTTGATCAAGCGCCAACAATTCATAATACGAATTTGCAATTTCTGAAATAAGATTCGTGGCAAGGAAGTTACGTCCTTCGATAGAGGCCAAGTAGTTGGTGTAAGCAGATTTTTTAGCATTACGCAGCTTTTTCCAAATATCGACTTCCCACGTAGCATATGCCCCGAAGGTATAATCTCCCAGTGGTTCAGGAAATTCTTTACCTGGTTTTATCTCATTGTTTGCCTCTAATGCACCATTTCTAGTGTATCTACCCACTTTGTCCATGCCAGCACCTGCACCAAGACCGACAAAGGGTAGGTATTCACCTTTTTTGTCCATGACTTCATTTCTGGCAATATTGATCTCTTGCATGGTGATATTTAGCTCTTGATTATTTTTAAGTGCTGTGTCAATCAATGCGATGAGATGGACATCCGTGAAATACTCTTGCCATGTTAACTGTCCGGCGTTCGTCGTATCTGTGGAACTTTCGTAGCTGGTAGGCAAGGAAATATCGGGTGTTTTTTCTGTAATATCCAATGACTTGCAACCTGCAAGACCTATCAATATTATAATAAACAAAAGGCTGCTTTTGATGATGTAATTTTTCATATTAGTCTTCCTTTTTAGTTTGGTTATTTGAGCTTTGATCTTGTGGGTGGTCTTTATGTCGGTGTTCGTCATAAAATTTATCTTGTTCTACGACACTTTCTACAAATTCTTCTGACCAAGGCTCATTATGTTCATCTTTAATTAAGTTTTTTCCATCAGCCATTCGGGCAAAAATGTAGTACAATCCAGGAATAATGATCACGCCAAAGAGTGTCCCGAAGACCATACCGCCCATGGCAGAAGAGCCAATGGTTTTATTACCTACAGCGCCTGCGCCGTGCGAAATGACCAATGGAATAAGGCCCGCAATAAAGGCAAAAGAGGTCATCAAGATGGGTCTGAATCGCACTTTAGCGCCTTCAATCGCGGCATCCATAATGCTCATGCCCTGTTCGTGTTTCTGTACGGCAAACTCTACGATTAGCACGGCGTTTTTACCCAGTAAACCCACCAGCATAATTAGTCCTACCTGTGCATACACATCGTTGGCGAGACCCATGCCTTTCAACAATAAAAAGGAACCAAATATCCCAACAGGCAATGAAAGTATCACGGCTAAAGGGAGCAGGAAGCTTTCGTATTGAGCTGCTAACACCAAATAAACGAATATGAGTACAACGATGAAAATGTAAATCCCTTCATTTCCCCTCCTTGACTCGTCATAGGATAGATCTTCAAAAGCTATGTCATAGCCTCTTGGTAGATTTTCGGCGGCTACCTCTCGAATGGCAGCAATGGCGTCTCCGGTTGAAAAGCCTTTTGCCGGTAACCCTCTGATGGAGGCAGAGTTATAAAGGTTAAACCTGGTAATTTCATTTGGTCCTTGCTTTTTGGTGAGCTTCATGAAAGAAGAATAGGGAACCATTTCGCCTTCTTCATTTTTCACAAAATAGCTATCCAGATCAGAAGGGTATCTTCTATACTCAGGAGAAGCTTGTACATGGACCTTAAAGAACCGTCCAAATCGTATAAAACCTTGCTCATAAGTACTACCAATAAGAATATTCAGGTTTTCCATAGCCGCACCAATGGAAACACCTTTTTGCATAGCCGCCTCATTATCAATGGTAATTTCATATTGCGGATAGTTGGCAGCAAAGAAGGTAAAGAGTCCGGTCATTTCTTCTCTCTCTTTCAAGGCATCCATGAAACTTGTATTGATCCTATCAAATTCTTGATAATCGGTAGCGTTTGTTTTATCCAACATTCTCATAGAAAAACCACCCGAAGTACCAAAACCCGGAACTGCCGGCGGCTCAAAATACTCAATAATGGCACCTAGGTTTTTTGTGCCCTCTTCTAATTCTTCCATGATTTCATGCACGGAATGTTCACGGTCAGACCAAGGTTTTAAGTTGATAAGGCAAGTGCCAGCATTCGAACCACGACCTTCCGTCATAATTTCATAACCAGCCAATGCGGAGACAGATTCAATACCTTCTATTCGTGAAGCAATTTTTTGCAGTTCATGGGCTACTTGATTGGTTCGTTCCAAAGTGGCACCAGGAGGGGTTTGAATGATGGCGTAAATTGTTCCTTGATCTTCGTTGGGTATAAATCCTGATGGGAGGAACTGGCTTTGCATATAAATACCCGCACAAAAGGCCAATAATATTCCGAAGGTGACGACCCTTCTATTGACGATCAATTTGAGAAGGCTGACATATTTGCCCGTTAATTTCTCAAAACCATTGTTAAATCCATCGAGGAGTCTATTCAGTAAGTTTCTCTTTTTGGGTTGACCATGTGTGTTTTTTAATAACATAGCACATAAAACAGGTGTCAAAGTAAGTGCTACCAAAGCAGAGAGTATGATTGAACTGGCCATGGTGATAGAGAATTGTCGGTAAAAAGTACCCACCGGACCGGGCATGAATGCTATCGGCACGAATACTGAAACCATGACTAAAGTAATAGCGATAATCGCACCGCTTATTTCGCCCATGACTTCTTTCACCGCATTGTAAGGAGACAGGTTTTTTTCATGCATTTTGGCATGAACTGCTTCTACCACCACTATGGCATCATCGACTACAATCCCAATGGCCAAAACCAGTGCGAAGAGCGTAATTAGGTTGATCGACAAACCAAACATTTGCATGACGAAGAATGAACCAATGAGAGAAACTGGCACAGCGATGATTGGGATCAAGGTAGACCTCCAGTCTCCTAAGAAAAGGAAAACGACAAGCGCCACCAGTATAAATGCATCTCTCAGTGTATGTATAACCTGCTCGATAGAAGCATCGAGAAAGTTGGACACATCGTAACTAATTTTGAAGTCCATTCCTGGAGGAAAAGACCCTTTCATGAGTGCTAGTTCTTTTTTAACATCCGCAATAACCTGCGAGGCATTACTACCTACGGTTTGCTTTAGCACAATGGACGCTGATGGGAACCCGTCAAGGTTTGAATAAATATCAAAGAATTCACTACCCAACTCCACGGTTGCAATATCTCTTAAATGGATGCTTTGGCCTTCTTCGTTGGCACGGATGATGATATTTTCATATTGCTCAGGTTTGTTGTAACGGCCTTGATAGGCAAGTACGTATTCGAGAGATTGTGCTTCTTTTCCGTCGGCTCTACCAAGTCTACCAGGTCTACCAATAATACTTTGGTCGAGCATGGCTTCCATGACTTCTTCTGCCGAAATTCTATAGGCTCGCATGCGGTCAGGTTTTAACCATACGCGCATCGCATATTGCCTACTTCCCAAAATTTGCGCCCTTGCTATGCCATTGATCCGTTGGATTTCCGGAATCATATTTACATTGGCATAATTGTATAAAAACTTTTCATCGGCATTTTTATCCTCACTATAAAGGTTGACATACATCAGCATACTTGGCTGAATCGGGGATATGATCACTCCTTCTCTTTGTACAAGTGGAGGCAGCAATGGCATCACTTGGTCTACCCTCGTTTTTACTCGGACTACCGCTTGATTTGGATCCGTTCCAGGTTCGAAAATAACCCGAATGGTAGCTTCACCGGCGCTGGTGGCATCTGAGGAGATGTAGCGCATTCCCTGCACGCCATTGATGGCCTGCTCTATAGGAATTAACGTGGAGTTTACGAGTACTTCTGCACTTGATCCAGGATAAGCGATAAATATGTTTACCGTGGTGGGTGCAATGGAAGGAAATTGTGATATCGGTAGAGTCTTGATGGCCAGTGCGCCTAAAAATAGGAGCACGACAGAAATGACAATAGCCAATACAGGTCTATGTATTATTCTACTTAGAAACATTATTTGTGCTTGTTTTGTGGTGTGAACGGACTTACTCTGCGTACAATGTGAGATCTCCAAGTACGGTGGCTGGTGTTACAAAATCAGGTTTGATTTTGTCTCCGTCTCTCACTTTTCTCAAACCTTCAAGTAAAATTCTATCGGTTGCTTTGATACCCTCTGTTACCTCAAAAATGTGCGGAAGCTCGGCACCCACTTTGATATATCGAGATCTTACAATATTGTCTGCATCTACAATGAAAACATATTTTTTGTCTAGAATTTCAAAAGTGGCTTTTTGAGGAATAATGAGCGCTTCGATAAGCGGCGATTCCACTAAGATATTACCAGTTTCTCCATGTCTCAGCAGTCCTTTTTGATTCGGGAAAGTAGCTCTGAAAGCGATATTTCCTGTTTCGTTATTGAAATCCGCTTCAATGGTATTGACTACTCCTTCATTTTCAAACAGCTTATTGTTAGCCATAAGAAGTTTTACTTTTAATGGATGGTCTTTGTCTTTGCTCAGGGAAATTTTGTAATCGAGATATTCCGCCTCTGGCACGTTAAAATAAACCCACATTTCGTGGTTATCAGAAAGAGTAGTGAGTAGCTCACCTTCTTCTACCAAACTCCCTTGTCTTACATGGAAATGGTCCATGATGCCATCGAAAGGGGCTCTCACTTGCGTAAAGTCAAGGTGCACTTGTGCCAATGCTAATTCTGCTTTGGCTTTATCATATTTGGCTTCAGCGAGGGCTAGTTCATTGGGTGCTACAACATTATTATCTGCTAGCTTTTTAGTGTTTTGATATTCTATTTCAGCATAGTGAGTTTCAGCTTCTGCTTTCTTCAATTCTGCCTGATAAAGTCGAGGCATGATTTGGAACATCAACTGGCCTTTTTTCACGAATTGCCCTTCGTCAACAAATATTTTCTCCAAATAGCCTCTTTCAAGAGCTCTAAGCTCGATATGCTGTACGGAGTGAATTTGAGAAACATACTTTTTAGTTACCGATGTATCCATCTTCATTGGACTTGTTACCAAAAAAGCAGCTTCAGTTTCGTGATGTTCTTTATGTGATTGGCAGCTCGAAAAACCTATGACAAGGATCGAGCTGATGAGTATAAATATTTTATTCATCAAATGTGTTCTTAATAAATTGATTGATAATTTCTTTTTAAGCGTAGATTGGTCTAAGCTTTTTTATAAAATGAAAGTGATTTTGTAGCTCAGCAGACGGAATTCTACGATGCTATAAACCTGTGAAAGAAATTAGCAGTCTATTAAGAGCTGCCGATGAAGGATGAACAATTTGGGATTGGTACGACCAGAAATTGGCGTATAGGAGTTGCCGTGTTTAACGAACCCTGTGTAGCTATTGTGTAATGGGAGAAGGCTCGAACCTGAAAAAGGATCACCTTCTATGGTATCATGCTTGGTTTCAGAAGATCGACCTTCGCGAAGTTCTTCTTTTTCTTCAGCGTCTTGTTCTGATTCTAGTTCCGCAATTAACCTTACCGGATCATCTTGAAGAAGATTAATCCATATGTCATCCGTTACGGCTAGCGTAAGAAAAAGGGCGATGACAATATGAAAAATACTCCGGTTCATTTTAACCCAATGTAATGACTTTTTTCAAATAACAAATTTATATTTTATAAATTCAGTTTTTTTCGGTGAAAAATCATCGAAACGGAGAGACTTTAGAAAGACTTGTATCAAACTTGATACAAGCCTTATTCTTTACCTTCTTCTATTATTATTGCCTTTTCTACTCGCGAAGAATTCTTGTTTTCTTTTTTGCTTTTCCTTATTAAACTCTTTCTTTTCTGATGAGCTCATTGGCTTGTCAGTTTGTGGGAAAGGATGGTCGTCAACTACGTTGATCTTCTGGTTGGTAAGTTTTTCTATTTCTCTGATGAATTCGTTCTCTTCTGGCTCTGAAAAAGCGAAGGCAACACCAGACTCACCTGCTCTACCAGATCTCCCAATACGATGGACATAAGACTCAGGCATATCCGGGATGTCGTAATTAATGACATACCTCAACTTGTCAATATCAATGCCACGTGAAGCGATATCGGTAGCCACCAGAACGCGAAGTTTTCCTTCTTTGAATTGCGAGAGTACTTTTTGCCTGAAGTTCTGCGCCTTGTCTCCATGAATGGCCGCAGCTTGTACGTTATGTTTTTTCAAATCCTTTACGATCCGATCAGCTCCGTGTTTGGTTTTCGCAAATAACAGTGCCTGCTCAATCTCTTCTTCCTCCAATACGTGCATTAAAAGCGACTTCTTGTCGGACTTATTGGTGTAGTAGAGGTATTGCTGTATCGTTTCGGCAGTAGAGGAGACTGGATTTACCTCAATTTTGATTGGGTTCTGCAGTATCGTTTTGGATAGTTGCAAAATGTTGTCAGGTAATGTTGCAGAGAAAAACAATGACTGCCTTTTCTTAGGAATAATGTTGAGAAGCCTTTTCACATCATGGATAAAACCCATGTCAAGCATCCGATCAGCTTCATCCAAAACGAAGTACTTCACATGGCCAAGATCGATAAAACCTTGGTTATGTAAGTCCATCAATCGGCCTGGCGTGGCTACCATAATGTCTACACCCTTATTGAGAGCCTGAACCTGCGGCCCCTGTTTTACTCCGCCAAAAATCACGGTGTTTTTTATGGAAGTATACTTGGTATATAAGTCAATATTTTCACCAATTTGAATGGCCAACTCTCTGGTTGGCGTTACGATCAAGGCGCGAATTCTTCGATTCTTTGGAGGTCCACCTTCAGCTAAAAACTGAATGATTGGAATACAGAATGCAGCTGTTTTTCCTGTTCCGGTTTGGGCAGAGCCTAATACATCTCTACTGTCGAGAATAGCAGGGATGGCTTTTTGTTGGATGGGTGTTGGGTGCTCATACTGAGCATCAAGGAGCGCTTTTTGGATTGGCTCGATGAGTTTTAAGTCTTCAAATGTCATGTGCTGCAATATTAGCCATATTTTGGCTGAGAATGCTTTTAAGACCAAATTATGTTTGGTTGAGGCAGTATTGAAGAAGCATAAACAATAAAATTATTGGATATTTAAGATAAGCTAAGGCTAGATTTTATGGCTCATGCCGACCAACAATGTATGCCTATGTTGTAGCTCATTCGTGGTATTGACTAACCAGTCGAGGTACCCAATATTGAAATTGAAATCTCCAAGATTGTAATGCACCCTCATGCTGGCTCTATTTTGACTAAAAAGATCCGTTTCCATTTGTTGTCCATTAAGGAAAAACTCCTCACTCAACTCAAGTTTGAAATGTTCCGAGATTGGATAATAGGCTCTGAGGCGGGTTCTTTGTCTGAAATTGAAATTGTGTCCATCCACAATCTCACCTTGATTCGTTTTTGATAAATATCGTTCTTCGAGCATGTATCGAAATGACATTTTTAAAGAACCAACACTGGTGGTGTATGAAATGGCCTGAAATGGTCTTACTTCAGGTACGGTCAAATAATTTGCGGACGACAACTTATGATATTGAAAATAAATCAGACCAGCAGTGACTGTCAAGGGTTTGGTCAGTTTCATGTTGCCACTTACCCAATAGATATTCTGATAGGTTTCTTCTCTGTCTAAAAAAGTTCTGTGTTGATACAAAAGTGTCGCTGAAAACCGGTCGTTCAGTTTAATGCTTTCAATAAGTTCAAACCAGATCATCGGCTCATTCGTCGTTTTTTTGGATTGAGCATAAACCATTTGGTTGGTAAGCATAAATGTCAATAGGGTGGTACAGCAGATAATTTTAAAAAACATGAGCTTCGCTTTAATTCGTTAGCGAAGTTGCACTAGCTATTTATCGGAAACTTTGACTTATTTCAGTAGGTTTTATGATTTAGGTGGTTGAAGTCTTGGGAGGTTAGCCATTTTATGAAATAAATGATCAGTGATTTTGAATTTATTCTAATGATTTGCAATGGATGAGACAGAAATTTCACACTCCATTCATTCCTGTAAATCGAGCATACTATTCTGTTCTTAAATTATTTGCAGGATTGAGCCGGGCTACTTTAGCTACAATCCAAAGAACGGGCAGCAACCCGAGTGTAAGCATAAAAACAATACTTAAAATGATTTCTATAAAACCAACACCAGTGCTAAACTTATTGATCATATGGACGAAAAGCATTTCATAAAAGAAGTAGGCTAATGGTGTAGAAATGCACACAGCGATCAAAAGTAATTTCAGAAAACTGCCACCAAGTATTTGATATAGGTTGAAAAGTGAGGCGCCCATAATTTTACGAATCGCGACTTCTTTGACTCTATTTTCGGTGAAATACACGACCATACCGAGTAGGCCAATACAGGAAATACAGATAGAGAGAATACCCAAGAAACCAAAAATTTTCAAAATTCCTTGGGTACTTGTATAGGACTCTTCAATACGATGATCAAGGAAATAGGAATCAAAAGAAGCCTCCTGTTCTACATTAGACCAGCCCTGTTCTAATTGCTCTAGTTGTGCAAGTAGATCTGCATTGCGATTTGTTTTGAGTAACATGAATCGGGCATTATCATTAATAGATCGAATGACCAGTGGTGACATTCCCATATTGAGCTGCATAAAATTAAAGTCTTCGACCACCCCTACTATTTGTACTTTTTGAGTGCCATTGAGAAAGTGAAAGGTAGAGTCAGCTGTGGGATTGACGATTCGATTTTGTCTCATTAATTCCCTGTTAACGAGTACTTTTTCTAAATCTGTTGAGCGACTATCCCCAAGATTATCTCCCCAAAGGACATTAAAACCAAGCAATGGAACGAAGCTTTCATCTACATATATTTCCTTTGTATTGATGGAGTCCTCAAAGTTGCTCAGTGATCGTAAGTAAGTGCTGCCTATTCCAGCTTCCACACCAGGCATGATAGAAGCCATAGTTATACCTTCAATTCCAGCGATTTGCACGAATTCTTGTTTTAGAAGTTCATGATCTACATTTTTCAAAGGCACAACCAATATATTTTCTTTATTGAAGCCAATGTCATAATTCAATATTTCAAGGTGCTGCCGAGTGATAACAGCAATGCCAATAAGGAATACAAGTGAAATGCTGAACTGCACCACAATGAGCGATTTTCTAGTAAAAGAGATACTTCCCGATGCAGAAATAGCATTGCCCAAAGATTTTAGCGGGGTAAGTTTTGAAAAATAGAGTGCTGGAAATATCCCAGCAAATATCCCAACAAACAGACCAAACAAGATGGCCGCCAGAATCAATCTTAAATTCAATGAAAGATCTAGTGATTCACCTCCGGCAATCATATTTATAAACTCGGCACGTATAATTGTAAAAATGATAACTGTGCCTATAAGAGCAAGAAGAGAAAGTAGGATGGCTTCAACGATAAACTGTGCACCAATTTGTGTTCTTGAGCTGCCCACTACTTTTCGAATGCCAATTTCTTTAGCCCGCTTTAAGGAACGTGCAATCATCAGGTTGGTATAATTGAACACAGCAGGTACTAATATTAGAAAACCCATGAAAAAGAAGGCGATAGAGGTTGTCCAATCGAAGGGAGTGTTGTCTCGATTAAGATTTTTTCCTGGGCTTATTTGATCAAATTCCTGAAGACCAAAGGTGATTTTTTTATTATCAAAAATCTGACTTGCCTTTACATTAAAGGCGCTTATCACCTCCGTAAAATCTGCAACGGTCTTTCTTTCTTCCATTAGAAGATATATATAGGAGTAATAATAGTCGTTCCACTGGTCTACAATGGTGCCTTTGTATGATCCGCTATTTTCTATTGTACTGTACGAGCCTATGGCCTCAAAATTCAGATGTGTCTGTCTAGGGTGTTCCATTAATACACCTGTGATTAACAAGCTTTGTTTGTCTACCGTCGTGAGTGTTTCACCTACTGGATTTCTATCGTCAAAAAGCTTTTTCGCTAATTTTGGAGATAAAATAATACTATTAGGCTCATCCAGTGCAGTGGCTTTGCTACCATATTTTAGGTCGAAACTAAAGAGCTGAAAGTAAGCCGAATCCGTATAAACGCCTGAAATTTCTATTTCATTATCGTCATGAAATAACGTATGATTTAGTGAATATTTTAGCCTAACCACAGCCTCAATACCAGTAACTGATTGACTTAATTCATTATATAAGGCAGGAGTAGTCGTTGCAAAACGATTGATTCCATCCTCATTTTCAACCGTTGTAATGACTCGTGCCATACGGAGTTTATTCTCCTGAAAATCATCGAAACGAAGACTCTGTATGATAACAGACAAGATCAATAGGCTAACACTCATGCCCATGGCAAGGCCAAAAATGTTGATCGCCGTAAACATCCGCTGCTTGCGCATATTTCGAAGAGACACCTTTACATAGTTTTTAATCATGCTCAAGTTGTTCATGGCATAATAATCGGGTAAGGCTTGTTGTCTTTTTCGTTTCAAGAGAGCGTATGAAAACAGCAGTGAGATTATATGTCTCCAATAAAAGATTTTTGCCACTAATCGCCCTTTAGACTTTTGTTTATGGATATACATTTCGTCTATATCTCCCTGGATATCTTCCAAGTCGGCGCTACCTGCAAACCATGCGAGTAGTTTGCTAGCAGCTTTTGGTGGTTGGTTATTTGAATCTTTCATCGCTTGTTGCTTGTGATGTGTTATTTCAATGAAAGGTTCACTTTGGAGTTCGCCCAAAGTTGATCTCTAAGTGCTTTCATTTCATTCAGCCCAGTAATTGCCTGACTGGTTAGTTGGAAAAACCGCTTTCTTCGTCCGCCTCGCTCGTTCGTAGGATCACCAAGGTAGGAGGTGATGTAGCCTTTTTCATCAAGGCGAGTGAGTGTGGAATGTAATGCGCCTATGCTTAATTTGCGATTGGCTCTATGCTGGATGTCCTCCAAAATAGCCACGCCATAAGCCTGATCACTCAGATTCGCTATCGTCAATAATACAAGCTCCTCGAACTCTCCTAGATATCCTTTCATTATATATTTCTATTTTTAAGATGAAATAGGATACGTCACTAAAATGGATATGTTTCTATTTTTAAGAATAAATTTAAAAAAGATGATTTGGAGCCTAGAATAGGGTTTTTAAATTCGAGGGCGTCCTGGCGGGCTATCGACTATATCTTTTTACTGAAAAAGTAAAAAGGATGCCGTCTCTATCCCTGACGCATCGTAGCTAGGAACGGCACTTGGAGTTGATGGGAGAGATGTGAGGAGGCTTGTTCTAGTACTTTTTTTGGTCGATAATCTAGAATCACCTCTTCTGAGTGATTCCGCCGTAACATTCGGTTTCGACAATTTCAAACGTCAATGGTTGTTGATAAGCCAAAATTGTGCTCACCAGACTCAACCACTTGCGACTACTCAAAAACCAACCGATAAGACGTACTTCGTCCTTTGGCGTCATTGGTCTTGATCATCTTTTTGGATAACATGTCTTGTAGGTCTCTGGTAGCTGTTGCTTTCGAAGTTTTGGAAATTGTCATGTATTTTTTTGCGGTAATTCCACCTTCAAAGCCCTCAGGCCCTTCTTTTAATATTCTCAGGATAACTTTCATTTGCCGTTCATTCAACGCGGAGCGATGAAGATCTAGGTATTTGGTCTTTTTCAGGAGGAACTTGATTTGCTCATGCGCTGCTTGCTGTGATACCATAATCACCTCTTGAAAATAATTGATCCACCCAGTAATATCGTTTGATCGTTGACCTTTTTTCAGGGCCTCATAATACGCTTTTTTGTTTTGTACTATTGTCCGTGACAAGCTTAAAAACACAGGATGCCCCAAAGATTGTGACAAGGCTTTTTCCGAAATGGCTCGACCAATTCTTCCATTTCCATCTTCGAAAGGATGAATGGTTTCGAAGTAGAGATGAACAATGGCCGCACGGTGGCTTGGATTACTTATTTCTAATGATCCTCCAGGCGCTGTATTGTTGAACCATCGGATAAACGCCTCCATTTCCTTGGGAACAATAGCAGATGGAGGAGCTTCAAAATGTACAACCTCTCTGCCGATAGCGCCTGAAACCACTTGCATGGGCTCATGGTGAAAGCGCCATTGACCAGTATTGATTCGCATATTTCCTTTCATGATCATTTGATGCAAAGCGAAAAGCGTTTCTTTCGTTAAAGGTTGGTCAAAAGAAGTTCTTATGGCTAACACGAGCTCAGCTATACCTTGCGCCCGCAAATCTTTTACTTCTTTTATGGTTGGGTTAAGCCCAAGATTCCGTTTGATAGAAGACATCACGTCTTCTCGGCTAAGAAATTCCCCTTCTATTTCCGAAGTATTGATGGCTTCTGAGAGCATTATTTCCAGCATAGCCTCATTGCGTGAATCGCTTGGTATGGCCTCCAACCATCCATTCAAGCGACCAGTATCTTGCACAAAAGACAAGAGTTCATCTTTGATTTTTGACCTGTCGAAAGTAAAATTGGGCCAATCTGAAAGTTGCCAGTTATACATAGTGAGCCGATTATTTATTTTAATCGGCTCAAAAGTAATCAAAAAATGAGCCGATTAAATAGTGTAATCGGCTCAAGGTTAAATATCTCAGATTCAATCCCCATATTTTCAATCCGCTGATTCTTTCTCCAAGAGAAAGGTTTTGGTTCATTTTGTTTCTTATTGGTGCATTCGATGGATGAGTTAAAAACCCAATTAAACTTTCAATAAGTTTTGAAACTACAATAAGTATAACTACGTTTGTCTCACGATGGAATACAAAGACGCAAAGCAAAAATTTATCCAAGCATGGGGTACTCTCGGTTCAAGCTGGGGTATCAACAAGGCCATGGCGCAGATTCATGCATTGCTTTTGATAAGTAAGGAGCCGCTTTCAGCCGAGGAGGTGATGGAAGAGCTTCAAATGTCCAGAGGGAATGTGAATATGAATATTCGTGCTTTGATAGAGTGGGGTATTGTCCAAAAAGAAAATAGAATAGGGGAGCGCAAGGACTTTTTCATCGCGGATAAAGACGTGTGGGAGCTGGCCAGACAAGTGTCTAGAGAGAGAAGAAGAAGAGAAATTGAACCCATCATCAAAGTATTGGAGCAAGTGCAAGGCGTTACGGGCTCGGGTAGTGAGGTGGAGGAATTTAAAGAAGTGACCCAAGAGCTGAAAGACTTTTCTTACAAGGTAGATGGCGTACTAGATAAATTCGTCAAATCTGATCAAAACTGGTTTTACAAGCTGTTAATGAAGCTTTAGCCAACAGGTTTAGTTCCCAAAAGATGACCCACTGAGTGGGTTTATTTTCAAACTAAACTTTCAATAATTTCTGAAATTAATGAATATATCGAAAACAAACTAAATACATACAATTATGAATTACTTTATCATCACTTACTCGTTTTACACTTTGCTCACCATTGCTTTGACCTTTTGGGTAGCCAAAACACTTTTCCAAAATGGAAGAATTTTTCTTGTTGATATTTTCCATGGAAATGAAGATTTGGCGGACAGTGTCAATAAATTGTTGGTCGTCGGATTCTACCTTATCAACATTGGCTATGCAGTTTTTACACTCAAGATCATCGGTGAAATACCAGATGTACAAGCCGTTATCGAGACTTTAAGTATCAAAATAGGCGGAATCATCTTGATATTAGGAGCGATGCATTTTTTCAATCTTTTTGTCTTTTTTAGATTGAGAAATAGGGCCAAATCGGAAGTACAAGCAACTGCCTAAAGATGAAAAATCTACATTTTTATATACAATCCGCCATGCTGATTTTCGCGCTCAGCATGGCAGTTCAAATTCCCTTTGATCGTGGTTTTTTAGCTGAGGTCGTATTTGTAGAATTCTTTTTGGGAGTCTATCAATTAATCATGAGCAGCCTATTGATGAAGAAACTGTCTTATCGGCCTTTGCTTCTTCTAATCCATTTTTTTGGTTCGTGGGCTTATTTGATATTACTTATTGTATTAGGCATGACCGAACCTGAATGGCTGACTGGAGATCAATGGATGATTGCCTTATTTATGATTCCTTGGGCATTCGCCATCTTATTTCTGGTGGCGATGGATGAAATGGAAAGATTTAGACATTATCGATTATGAAACCTTAACAAGATATTTAATGAGTTTTTTAAAAGCAGAATGGCGCAAACTCGCCATGGTAAATTATGAAATTGACCCTAACCTCTTAACCAAATATGTTCCTTATGGCACAGAGCTGGACTTATGGGGAGGGAAATGTTATGTGAGTTTAATAGGTTTTATGTTTCAAAATACGCGGCTGTTGGGTATTCCCATTCCATTTCATCGTCATTTTGAAGAAGTAAACCTTCGCTTCTATGTGCGCCACTTTGACAATGGAGAGTGGAAAAGAGGGGTGGTATTTATTAAAGAAATAGTCCCGAAACGAGCACTAAGCTTTGTAGCCAATACCATTTATAAGGAGCACTATGAGACTTTGAAAATGTCTCACAGCTGGGAAGCAAAACCTGATCGCCTAGCTGTCGAATATTGCTGGACAAAGAAAAAGATAGCAAATGTGCTTCGCGTAGAAACCGAGCTCAAACCGAAAGATATGGTGCCAAACTCCTTGACAGAGTTCATCACCGAGCATTATTGGGGATATTCCAAAGCAGGAAAAAGCAAGTCTGTCGAATATGAAGTAACCCATCCGAAATGGCTAATTTATAAGGTGTTAGACCATCATGTTGACGTGGATTTTGAATTGGTTTATGGCCGGGAATTCGGCTTTCTCGCTGAGTGTGAACCTTCGAGTGTCATGCTAGCTGAGGGATCTGAGATTACGGTGGAGAATAAGCGGATCATTCGTTGAAAATCAACGTGCTCTCTTATAAAGCATCATCCTAAAATAGATGATCGCTCATTTTATTCAGCATTGACTTCACGTCATTTTTCTTTTACTAATAGAAATTAAATGATCTCAATGACTAGCTTTAATCTTATCCAATAAAGACGATAGACCGTTGAAAATACTAAGCGAAACATTAATTATTCTCCTCTTACTAACATTTGACGTGACGAGCCAAAAATCCCTCACTAATACGGTGCAGTTTGCCTCAGTGGAGCAAGCGCAAAAATTCCTTGCTGAGGAAGATGATTTTACCTCTAGTTGGAGTCAATTTGATATTGATTCACGAATGCAAAAAACAGGAAGTAGCCGTGAAGCATTGTTTGATTTGATCAACTCGCAAGTGAGAGCTTGGACTGAAAAAGAGCAAAAGATCATTGCAAGAGCCTTGAAACGACTTGATAAGCAAATCAGCGAAACGGAGGTTAACTTGGACTTACCCGACACCATTTTTTTTGTAAAAACAACGGCCAAAGAAGAAGGGGAAGCGACCGCTTATACAAGAGGAAATTATGTTGTATTCAAGGAAGGCCTAAGTAATAAAAAAGAGCGATTGGATCATTTGATATTGCACGAACTTTTTCATGTTTTGACCAGACACAACAGTCAATTTAGAGCGGCTATGTATGAGATCATTGGATTCAAAATGATGAACTCGGTTGCTTATCCAAACCAGATTTTGGCCTCAAGGATTACTAATCCAGACGCACCTCAAACGGATGCTTTTATTCAACTAAAATCCGAGAATGATTCGTCTGATTATATGATGATTCTCTATGCTGACAAGCCTTATACTTCTGGTCGATTTTTTGATTATGTCAATGTGGGGTTGCTGAAATTAACTGCTTCTACGCCAAAGGAAGCCTATCTCACCGACGATCAACCTCAAATACTAGGCATGAAAGACGTGACTAATTTTTTTGAACAGGTAGGTAAAAACACCAAGTACATTATTCATCCAGAGGAGATTATGGCAGAGAATTTTGCTCTGGCGCTTTCCAATAAAGAAGACTTACCAAATCCGGAAATAACCAAATCTGTCATCGTTAAATTGAAAGCAGGCGGTTATGCTGATTAAGTGAAAAATGAAAGGCTTTTCAACTTTTGAAACTGATTAGAAAACCATTTTAAGTAGCTTTTTCCTTATTTATCGACCTTATGAATCTCAAATATATACTTGGTGCGATAGTCTCTATTCCGCTTTTACCGATCATTTATTTTCAAGGTAAAAAAGTGCGAGCCAGCATACCAAAACTAGCTGAAGCTGTAGGGAACGAAGGAGAAGTAGGAGAAGGCCGGCTATTCAAGATGTTAGCTATAGGCGAAAGTACCATTGCCGGAGTAGGCGTAAAAACGCACGAAGAAGGTTTTACTGGCGCTTTGGCGAAAGAATTGGCCGCAGGTCTGAATATGAAAGTTTCTTGGAAGGTGTACGCACGTAGTGGCTACACTGCTGCACGAGTTCGCAGTAAACTCCTCCCAAAAATCATGGATCAAAATATCAACCTGATTGTTGTAGGACTTGGTGGAAATGATGCTTTTACACTCAATAGACCGTGGGTCTGGGTGCGTGATATCAAAGCAATTATTGATGACGTGCAAAAGAAATATCCAGATACGCCCATTGTGTTTGCCAATATGCCACCCATTAAACTTTTCCCAGCCTTCACGCCCGCTATCCAGTTTGTCTTAGGCAACTTGGTAGAAATACACGGTCGAGCGTTGGAAAAGCTGGTAAAAAATATGCCGAATGTCTACTACAATTCCGATTTGATTACTTTGGAGGGATGGTTGAGAAAATGGGAAATCGACCCGGGAACCGCACAGTTTTTCAGCGATGGTGTGCACCCATCCAAGCTGACCTACCAAACTTGGGGAAAAGATATGGCGAGGTTTATATTGGATAAAAAAGTGTTGAAGTAAGAGTCGATTTAATGCTGCTATTTATAATTTGTCAAGTAATGGTCAAATCATTTGTTCGATCTAGAATCGATGTAATGCAGTAATAGCTATGCTTGTAGTATTGAACTCTATACCTACTGTTGGTGCGCTATCGGGTGTCCAAATCATATTGGCAGAGGGAATGGCCTCAATGCCTATCCAGAAGTTGTCGGCAACATTGTGTTGAAAACCAAGGATGTAACCTATTCCTGGATTAAAAAAGGAATTACCACTATTGAAAATGAAATTCATAGAGGGTCTCCATCCATGTACGAATTGAACATCATCTGAGATTGACTTCCTCTTTTCAAATCCAATGGCAAGTCCAAGGCGAATTTGATTGATGATGTCATCAGATTCACCAACAGCTACAATATTGAACAGTGCTCCACTATACCGTCGGAATTTATTTTCGCCAGTTTCTTTTTTAAACAAAAAACTAAAATTGTCGAGTCCAGTCATACTAATTCCAAGCTCTTTGCTCGGCGATTCCTGAGCCAGTGACTGAAAGTTGTGGAATTGAAAAAACAAGAGAAAGACGACAATCCGTTTGAGGGTAGACATATATAAAAGACTTATTAGTAAAGTTTAAACCTAATAAGAATATACCACTATTCATCAATTAGTGATAAATTTTGTCAGTTGAGTTGGAGTTGAGGGTTGAGCAAAAGAAGGTATCTAAGGAATTAGACTTTGGTTTTCTCAAACGGTGATACGTTTTATGCCCAAAAATTTGAGAGCTGATTCGAAGTAAATTGAAGCGAACAATTTTCTTGAATGTCGACAATAAGTCTTTTCTCCTTTTTCAATAGCTGGCTGTATAATACCTAACAAAAAAAGGGTTAGCACAACAGCACTAACCCTTCGCCAATTGCAGTGGCAACAGGCAGTTCAAGCAAGAAGAAATTTATTGATTACGTCTTTTATCTCGGAGTTTTTTGATGCCGTAGACACCACCTGCAGCCAGAAGTAACGAAAGGCCGCCATCGATAGGTGTGGCTGGAGGCGCTCCTTGAGCTAATACTGGAGCGATCATAATTAAGCTTAAAATTGCTGTAAGGTATATTTGTATCTTTTTCATTTTGTTTTATTTGATGATTATTGCTTGATTATTTTAATGGAATAGCTCTTTTCAGCTTGCCCAAAACGCAAAATGTAAACGCCTTCTCTAAGGCCATTTATTTGACTTGCGGCATTTCCTCGAGCATCAAACTCGATGGTGCTTTGGTTATATAAACGCCCGTCAAATCCATAAATAGCAAGATTAGTTTCCCCAGAAAGACCTTCGATATTCATGAAAAGTCGATCACTATTGAAATATGCTGAGGTGGTCTTGTCTATTTCGATTGCCGATAATACAGAAGAAAGATCCGTAACATGAAGCGTAAATCTATCCTTATCCGTCCCTGATACGACTAGAGATACCGCATTTTTCAAATCATAGACTTGAGACAATTTATGGTCTATTAAAGAAATACTTGCCGCTTCTCCGAGCGTGTTTTCAGTAATTTTAAAAACATATTCTTGTTCAGAGGTAACACCCATGTTAAGTGGAATCTTGGTTTCATTTTCTTCTGAAGTGAACGCTCGTAAGGTTTGAATAGCTAATTTTTGAGAGCCATCGAGAATTGTGGTGCTCACAGCTAAGCCATTGTCATTTGCTAAATGCTTGGCAGCATCCCACATTCTATCAAAGGACGCTGAAGCTTGGCTTGAAAACGCAACCAATGTTTCATCTCTAAGGTCATCATTGGATACTTCTAATTTGAATTTTTTAAGGTCTTCAGCCTGTCTAAAAAATGCGCCATCTGCATTGTTCCCACTGACTCTCATACTTTCGGTAAAAGTCACATTTCCTGAAGTTGAAGCTTGTACAAGAAATCCTTGAGCAGTTCCAATGTTTCCATTAAATGTAGCTCCACTCATGCCAGAACCTGCGCTTACACTTCCAGAATTGGATATCGTAACGAAATCAGCATTTGTTCTTTGACCATTGTCAGAGCCACCATCATCCCATAGATAAATAGCGCCAGTGATGTTGGTATTTCCGGAGACGAAACTAGCTCTACTGATCGCAGCAGGATAAGGATTAGCTACGAAGTTGAACTGATTGCCTGAGTTGTCAAGCGCAACATTCACAGTGCCATTATTTGGCGCTCCGTTAAACACTAAAGATTGCTTTCCGGCTGAAGTATAGCCAACGCCTTTTACCATGTTGCCAGTTGCGGTGCTGTAGCTGTCATCACTTGTGTTATACGTATAATGATAGCCCGCTGAAAGGTTGGCAATATCAAAATTGGCTACTGGGGAGCCAATGAAGCTATATTGTAAATCAGCGTCTGCAAATGAGCTGTTTCTCTTTATTGTAACATTTCCCCATGAAAATCCGGATTCATACGTTAAAAGTGAAGCTCCAGATTCAATAGTCAAGGAACCCTGATTTTCTAATACAGTACTTGCGGTAACCGTACCAGCACTCACCGTTACAGTCGCATTTCGGGTAACAATCAAACTATTAGCTGAGACGTCAGCGGAAAGGGTAACTGCGTTATTGAGTAATACATCATCAGTGCTTGATGGCCCTGTAGTATTTGACCAATTAGATCCATCATGAGTAATGAAATTATTGGAGGATAAAGGTTCGAACACCCACTCGGCATTCGCGTCTGATTTGTTTACAGAAACCCATTCTCCCACGTTTGTACCATCAGTACCAATGGAAACACCATCACCTGTAGAAGTATTGTCGATGTAATAAGTAGATCCTGAACCTACTTGGGAGATAGTCCACTGATTAAACCCTTCACCGGAGCTAGTGCTATATACATCAGCTTGCCACCAATTCGATCCGCCATCTCTTCCAAGATATATTCCTGAAGCACTTTTCATAAAATAGTTGTTGGCATTTTCAGTTTCCAAGAAATACCAAACTTGTCGGGGATCATCTGCATCTAAATTCACTAACTCTGCGGTATTGTCTGAGTTACCCAAATATCCGAGATACAATCCCGAGGCATTATGTTTTATTCGGTACTTCGTATTAATTGATTGCGCCACCAGATCACTGGACCAAGTGTACAGCGTAAGGACAGCAAAACAGACCACAGAGCGTCTGAAAAAATTAGGTAAAGTCTTTTTCATAGTTTCATTCATTTATGTTGTTTAAGAAATAATACCAGATCATCCTTCCTCATTTAAATGCAGAAGATGAGATCATCTGGATACTGCAATATTCATATTACAGCGATGTTCTTTGGGTGAATGATTCGTCAATTGGGGGGCTGTGATTAAGAGGAGCCTTTTGAGGAATAAGAGCCCCATAAACCTAGCGCACAAATGAAAAAGGCTATCTCAAAACCGTGTTGAAATAGCCTTTAGCCTTATTTGATGATGATGGTTTATTTACTCTAGGGGCACTATTACAAACGAATATTCATAGCTATTCTCAAGGAGTCGATATTTTGTTAATGGTCGATACCCCCATGTATTGTCTCCGCCAACACCCATTTGCATCAGGTCGATATTGACTTCAACGAGAGGCCGCTTGGCTAACTCAAAGTGGTGCTGTGGATAAGCTTCTAGGTCATCCAATGTATAGTTATGGGCGCTTATGTTGAGCGGTTGATTGCCAATGAACTTCAAACCTTGCTTCTTATGATTAACAAATTGAGCCCATCGCACTTCTGTTCTGTTTCCATTTTCCTGAGGCATGATATAGTCAGTTTGAAAGTCTTCCAAGTGGGAATTGTACAGCGCAATGGGAGATCCTGAGTTTCTATCAAGGTAGTTTTCCTCAGGCCCGGCTCCAAACCAACTGATGTTATCGTAATTGTACGGCATTTGCATTTGCATACCTACGCGTGGTAGCTCAGGTAAAGATTCATCTTTGTCAATTTTCAAACGGACATTGATACTTCCGTCGGGGGAAAGTAAATAGGAAAGCTCGGTAGATGCTACTCCTTCAGGTAGTTGACGTTTTATATTCAAATGGAACTTTCCATTCTCTAGAGAATGATTCGTGGAAACAAGTTGCCAATGGTGTTGCGCTTCTTTCCATAGCTTCAAGCTGTCATCCATTTGATACCCTCGATCGTTGTTGGTCGGATTCCGCCACAGGTTGACTTTCAAAGATTCAGTTATCATTTCATTTCCTTTGAAATTGTAAGCCAGTATTTCTCCTGTTTTTTTACAAAATTCAACAGTAAGATTTTTAGAGGAGATGATCAGTCGATCACCAAGTTGGTTCAACGTTAAAGGATCATTATAATGGGCTGTTGGTTGGTGCTCGTACTTACCAGCGATATGTTTTTGAGAAATGGCAATGAGGTGATCTTTTGGTAAGCCTTTCGGTGTGTTTTTGTGGGCTACTGTAATGTTGAAAAATACTTCCTTATCGGAATCGTTCCATGCATTAGGAAAGGTGAATTTACCATTCGACTGAGGCTCAACATTCTGAATGTCCAGAACTCCCCGAGTAATCTCCTCACCATTGGCGGTCACATGATAGCTGAATGCAAGTTGGTCGGTTTCGGTAAACGAAAAGTAGTTGAATAAATCAGCAGAAATGGTTTTTTCTGTGATCTCCCAATTTTTGAACTTGATGTTTTGATAGACTTTTTTCACCTCTTGCATGGCAGGTTTCAATTTCCGGTCAGGGTAAAGCATGCCATTCAGGCAAAAATCATGATCAGAAGGAGTGTCCTTTGGCCCAAAGTCTCCACCATAGAAATGATGCTCACAATTGGCCGTTTTCACTGTTAAACCCTGATCCATCCAATCCCAAATAAAGCCTCCTTGCAGCTGTTTGTGGGATTCTATCATATCCCAATAATCCTTTATGCCTCCTACACTATTGCCCATGGCATGCATATACTCGCATAGGATGAAAGGCCTTTGATCTCCTGTTTTTATATAATCCTCCATGTCGGACAGCCGATAATACATCGGGACTACAATATCAGTGTAAGATTCCCTCCAGGCCTGTTCATACTGTACTGGCCGTGACGTATCCTTTGATTTTATCCATTTGGCGCCAGCTTCAAAGTTGACTCCTGATCCAGCTTCATTTCCTAAAGACCAGATGATGATGGATGGATGATTCTTGTCTCTTTCAACCATGCGTTTGATTCTATCGAGGTGCGCTGCTTTCCATTTGGGATTATTGCCAAGAGTTGTCTTTAAATCATAACCACCATTCCAAAGGCTCCCCATGGCATGGCTTTCAATGTTCGCTTCATCTACGACATAGAGTCCGTACTTATTGCACAGTTCATACCAGTAAGGATCGTTGGGATAATGACTCGTTCTTACAGCATTGATGTTGTTTTCTTTCATTAGGAGAATGTCTTTAAGCATATCTTCTTTTGAAATCACATGACCATTGAACCGATCATGTTCGTGCCTGTTGACTCCTTTGATGTAAATAGGCATTCCGTTCACTTTAAGCTGACCATCAATGATCTCTACCTTCCGAAAACCAATACTTTGTGTGAAATAAGATTTTTCTTCCTTATCGGAAATGGTAAAATTCGCTTGATAAAGTCTTGGATTTTCGGCGGACCATAGTTGAACCTGAGCTAAGGTTTCTGTTAACTTATGCTCACGGCTAAGTTTATATTGTTTGTTAAAAACGATGTTTCCGGCAGGATCGGTAAGTTCCAAACCGAGCTGTGCGTCCTTGCCCAATTTCCATGTGGAGGCTATTTCTAGTTCAGCACTTTTGAAATCATTGGAAAGATTTGTTTTTATAAAAAAATCCAACATTCGGGTTTTCGGAGAAGAATAGAGATAAACATCTCGCTCGATTCCGCTCAGCCTCCACATGTCCTGATCTTCGAGATACGATCCATCATTCCATCGATACACTTCTACCGATATCGAATTAGATCCAACCTTTAAAAAATCTTTAATCTCAAATTCTCTAGGAGTTTTCGAGCCCTTGCCTAGACCGACATAATGTCCATTGATCCATACCTTGAAGGCAGAATTTACAGCACCAAAATGCAAAGTAACATCATTCTTTAGCAGATCTTTAGTCACATTAAATGATCTTCGATAGGAACCCACGGGGTTATAATGGTCTTGAATGAATGGCGGATTTTTTTCAAAAGGATAGTTGACATTCGTATAAATAGGTGTTCCATAGCCTTGCATCTGCCAATCAGAAGGAACCGGTATTGATGGCCAGCTACTCACATCAAAATGTTCTTTATAAAAATCTTCTGGCCTCAAACTGGGATTCGCCGACCAGTGAAAATTCCATTGGCCATTCAATGTCAAATAATTGGGATCTTCTGTTTTTTCAGATAGCGCTGCTTTTTGTGGCGAGGCATATTGGAAAAAGCTAGCTCTCGGGGCAAGGGCATTCACTGAGGTGATCGAAGGATTTTCTAAGTCGGAAGGAATTTGCGATTGACCTTTAAATCCAAAAAAGAGTACTGGGAAAATAATAGCCATCTTCCTTAGAGACTGAAAGCGTTGAGTCATTTGATGATGTTTAAGCACATAATATTTAGAAATTAAAACTACGGCAGCTCCTTGGCTCACACGGGGTATTGGTTATTCAAAATACGGACATCTATTCAACGTCTATCAAATTGAGTTCTAATCTGTCAAATTAGAAGTGAAGCATTAGGAAGCAACCTCGGCACCACTCTTAACCACTCAATCAGTCTTTTTAATGCCTATTATCTTTTTTTACCTCTATGATAAATCAAAAAACAAAGCGTAGGATGTATTTGAAAATTACTTCGAGCTACAATGCCACCATTATTAAAATCAAATAAATTACGACTTTTTAGTCAGTCATTTTGTGAAAATCGCATTTTAAGCAACTCAGGCTGTTGTTTTTATAAGAATATCGAATCAGCACCCCTTTTTTGAAAGATGAGTTCACCTACAGACATTTTCAAAAGAGTCTTATTTGTGGACTCTTAATTAAATAAAGTATCGAAGAATATGAAGACAATTAAATCAATAGCACTCAGCTTCCAATTTTTAGCAATTCTGTTGTTGCTTGCTTGTGGTGAAGACGACCCAAATCCAACAGATGTTGTGAATGACAATGGTCCAGTGATCACCATTATAGCGCCGACCGTGGCTAATAGATCATTTGATTCCGATGGAGATTTTAATTTTGATATCCTCTTTGCGGACGATAGAGGATTGGAATCTTTTTCCTTGAGTTCTCCATCATTAAATATTGCCATTGATTCCACTTTGGGAGGTGCAATGAGTTTCAATTTCAAAAGGAGCATCACTATTGCCGCAGATGCTGGGTCGTATGATATCATTGTCATGGCAACTGACAATGCACAAAATACGACACAAGATACCATTACAATGACCAAAGCCGCCGCGCCTCCTTATGTAGGAGATGTTTACGCGGTAGGAGATGTAGCCTGGAACGAATGGGATCAGTCAAAAGCTATGCCGATGGCCATTGATGAAAATGACAATGCCTGGTACGAAATTACGCTCTATAGTAATGGTGACGATTCTGGAATAAAATTTATTGGTCAGCTAGACTGGGCACCTAATAACTGGGGATTGGTAAACACAAGCAATCCTTCTGAAGGCATGATCAACGACGAAAATAGTGGGAAGATCTTACTAGAGCAGGGATATAATACGATAAGATTCAACCCTTCTACGCTCGCTTATGAAGTAACGGTCAACAACGACCTGCCAGCTTCAAACGGAGCTTTTCATGCGATGGGTTGTGGTTTTCAGCAGGTTGATGGAACAGACATTGATTTATGTTGGGATCCTTCAAAGGCTTACCCCATGGTACAAGATTCAAGAAGCCCTTACTTGTATCGTTTAACCATACAATTTACGGAGGCTACTGATTTGAAGTTCAATGGTAACCAAGCTTGGGATGATCTTGACTGGGGTTTTCCCGAAGCGTTTGAGGATGATCCAAATACACCTGACTTAGAGGAACAAAAGCTAGCACCAGCAGGAGACCTGCTATGGACAGAAACTGCCAAGTCTTACGGCGCTGACTGGAAGTTTTTCGATAGAGAAGGTACTTACGAACTTATTTTGGATGAGTACTTAGGCAAGGCTCAAATTAGAAAAATACAATAAACTATGCGAACCAAGTCGTTTGGATTATTTGTAGTATTTGTTTTGCTGTCGAGCGTTGTGATTTTTGGGCAAGCCAAAATTGAAATCACAGGCTTGATAAAAGGAGATGATGGAGAAGCGCTACCAGGAGCGTCTGTTTTGATTGGTGGAACTAACGAAGGCACCATCACTGACATAGATGGATCGTATAAAATTCAAGCTCCTGAAGACGCAACATTGATCGCGTCTTTCATCGGGTTTGAAATGAAGGAAGTCGCTGTTAATGGACGTACCAAAATTGATATCACACTGACCTATGATTTACAACAATTGGATGAAATTGTGGTGGTAGGTTATGGTGAGCAGAAAAAGGAGACCTTGGTGAGTTCCGTATCTACCGTAGAGGGTAAAGAACTCTTGAAAAGCCCTCAGCCCAATTTGTCTAATTCATTTGCGGGTCGTCTTTCCGGTGTAATCGCGACTACTTCATCTGGAGAGCCAGGCTTTGATGGTTCTAATATCTTGATTAGAGGATTGAGCTCAAATGGTAACAATAATCCTTTGATCGTAGTGGATGGTGTGGCGAGTCAGTTGGGCGGCTTAGAGCGACTTGATCCTAATGATATTGAAAGTGTTTCTGTGCTGAAAGATGCTTCAGCTTCCATTTATGGATCTCGTGCGGCCAATGGGGTAATTTTGGTAACCACCAAAAAAGGCGAGTCGGGCAAACCAGAATTTACCTTTTCGTATAATCAAGGATTTGTAGAGCCCACGAGAATTCCCGAAATGGCTAATTCTGCGGAGTATGGCCAAATACTGAATGAAATAGCTTATTACAATAATCCTAGCGGCGGTTTTAATCAGACCTATTCTGCAGATGAGATAGCCCTTTTTCAAAATGGAACCGATCCAGTCAATTACCCCAATACTGATTGGCTTGATGAGTTGATTGCGCCTTTGACATTTCAAAATCAACAAAGCCTTTCTGTGAAAGGAGGCAATACAAATATGAATTATTTCATAGCGGCTGGTCGACGAAATCAGGAAAGTGTTTATGATAATGGCATCACCAAATTTCAGCAAATCAACTTACGTACAAAATTTGAAGCAACGCTATTCGATGACTTGAAAATTGGCGCTAACATCAATATAAGGGAAGAAAATGCGGTATATCCTACCACTTCTGCACAAGATATTTTTCGCGCAGCTTATCGGGCAAAACCAAACCTGACTCCCTACTATGACGAGGTAGGTTATGGGCCTGGTGCTGAAGGACCCAACAATCCATTGTTAATGGTAACGGATATTCCAGGTACTGATGAGCAACCGAGGGTGACCTTTAATACCTTGTTGAACTTTGAATACAACCTTCCTTTTGCTGATTTTTTAACAGTCAAAGGGTTTTACTCCAGAGATCAGGTTTATAGAAACAGGAAGAGGTTTGATTTGCCATACGAAGTGTATGAAGCAGTGCCTGGAACAGATCCGTTGGAATTTGTACCTCGGCCAAACAACATTCCTAACCCACAGCTTTTTGTCGCAAAAGATGAAGAGCAACTTAGCACTTCACACATCGCACTGCATTTTAACAAGCTATTTGGTAGACATTATGTGACGGCATTTGCGGCTTTCGAGCAGAGCAGCTATCGTTCCGATTATTTGCATGGCTCAAGAAGAGGATTTTTATCGAGCGCTGTGGATGAACTCGATCAAGGGCCAGAAGGTATAGATGATAATGACAATCCGTATGGCACGAATGCAGGTGGCAGTTTTGAAGAGGCAAGACGAAATTATTTCGGAAGAGTGACCTACGACTATGAAAGCAAATACCTCGTAGAAGCCCAGCTAAGGTATGATGGATCATCAAAGTTCGCAGAGGAAAATCAATATGGATTGTTTTGGAGTTCGTCAGTAGGTTGGAGATTGTCAGAAGAAAGCTTCTTCAATGTTTCACAAATCAATAATTTAAAACTACGTGCTTCTTATGGCGTGTTAGGAAATGACAGAATACCTGATTTTCAATTTTTAAATAGGTACCAAAACCTAGGTGCTGGATATGTAGTCGATGGACTTCCGGTCACTCGATATGTCATCGCACAAATAGCCAACAGGGGAATAACTTGGGAAGAATCCAAAAAAGTAGATTTTGGATTAGAAGCCACGATATTCAAAAACTTTACGATTGAGGTCGACTACTTCGCGGAGCGGAGAGAAGGCTTATTGATTGAGCCCAGAGACATTCCTTGGGTATCTGGAATTATCAATGAGTGGGACGCCACCAACAGTTCTAATGACAATGTACCGGCGATTATTCCACAGCAAAATATCGGAATAGTAGAAAATCAAGGGTGGGAAGGCCAAGTTTCTTACAATCAGCGTTTCGGAGCTTTCAATGTTTTTGCAAGTGCCAACGCAACTTACGCTAAAAGTGAGGTCGTTGATATCAGAGATCCGGAAACGCTTGAATGGAAAAAGCAGGAGGGGAAACCACTCTTCGCTGGACTTAATTACCAAACGATAGGGATTTTCCGATCCCAAGAAGATTTGGCTGCTTATCCAAGTTTGCCCAATAATAAAGTGGGTGATTTAATCTACCGCGACGTGGATGGGGACGGAGAAATTACCGCAAATGACCAAGTGCGCGCGGACTTCACCAACATTCCTCAGCTTTTCTATGGGGCTACCATCGGCTTTAACTGGAATGGAATAGACTTTTCTATGCTTTTGCAAGGACAAGATCGAGTGCAGCAATATTTTCTACCAGAGGCAGGAACGATTGGCAACTTTACTAAGACTTGGGCAGAAAATCGCTACAGTCCTACAAACTTGGGAGGAACTTATCCAAGAGTGGATACCAGAACATCGAGTAGTGTGAATGGCGGCAATGAATTTCGATCCGATTTTTGGCTAGTCGATACCCGGTTCTTGCGAATTCGAAATGTAGAAATTGGATACAATCTTTCGGAAAAAGTAGTGGATAAGATTGGCTTTAAGGCGGCCAGAATATATGTGAATGGTTTGAACTTAGCCACTTTCACCCCTTCAGATGACTTTGATCCAGAAGTGAATAATTCACAGGGCCAAGCCTATCCTCAGCATAAGATTTACAATGTAGGCGCAACACTTAAATTCTAACAATCATGAAAAATATTTTAATAATTCTTTTTTGTTTGATTGCCGGAGTTTTCTTGAACTCCTGCGATGATGACTTTCTCAATACAACTTCTACGGATCTTACCGATGACCTCATATGGAATGATCCAGAATTGGCTGAAGTCTACTTAATGAACCTCTATACCAGCATAAGGCTTGCGGATAAGGAGCCATCAAAAGATGAGAGTTCTCAGGGTCTAACAAGAGGTCATCATTGGGCATTATTTTCGTCGATTTCAGATGAATCTATTTTCACCAATGACGACCAAACCTTCATTATCCAAACAGGTCAGCTAAGCCCAAGTAGCTTTGGGTTTACCAGTACATCATGGGGTCGAAATTACCTTGGCATCAGAGAATGCAACGATGCATTGAGTCAAATACCAAACCTGCAGGTCAGTGAGCAAAAGATCAATGAGCTAATGGCTGAAGTGAGATTTATACGGGCGGTGCGTTATTTTGAATTACTTCGAGGTTTTGGAGGAGTCCCAATTATGGGTGATAAAATCCCCGATTTGAATGATAATTTCGATGACTTGTATGTAAGAAAGTCCATTGAAGAAACTGTCGATTATATTGAAACCGAACTTGCGCTGGCTAGCGAGGACTTACCAGAACAAGGGGTGCAGCAGCAAGGTCGTGCTACGAAAGAAGCAGCTATGGCTTTCAAAGCAAGGTTGTTATTATATGCAGCAAGTCCGCTGTATGGCGATGAGTCACAAGCAAAATGGGAAGCTGCTGCACAAGCTGCCGATGAGGTCATCGTTACGGGTAAATTTTCGTTGGTAAATAATCTAGACGCAGATCCTGCGGAAAATTATCGCTTGCTTTTTTTACAGGGAGAAACAGCGGAAGACATCTTTATGCGACATTATACGCAAACATCAAGAAGTTTTCCTATGGAAAAGATGAATGCGCCAAATGGTTATACAGGTTACGGCGGAAATTGCCCAACACAAAATCTTGTGGATGATTACGAAACTGCGTCCGGTTTTCCTATTGATCAATCAGGTTCAGGTTATAACAATCAAAATCCTTATACCAATAGAGACCCTCGGTTGTATGGTACAATTTTACATAATGGCGCAAACTTTAGAGGCCGCAATGTGCAGACATTTCTACCTGGAGGGTTGGACAGTTCCGATGGAAATGAACCTTGGAATGCTACTTCGACCGGGTATTATTTAAGAAAATTCATGGATGAAGACTCTGATTTGAATGATTGGGACAATACTGGGGGAACTACTCCTTGGAGATATCTGAGGTTTGCAGAAATTCTATTGTCTTTCGCAGAAGCACAAAATGAAGCAGTAGGGCCCAGCGTCACGGGAACAGGCGGAGTAAATGCTGTGCAGGCTGTAAATCTGGTTCGGAATAGAGCCGGAATGCCTCCATTGCCTAGCGGAATTAGTCAGGCGGAACTCAGGGATAGAATTCGTAATGAAAGGCGAGTTGAACTTGCCTTTGAAGAGCATCGATATTGGGATGTAAGAAGGTGGAAAATTGCGATTGAAACGAGCAATGAGCCCGCAAGAAAAGTGGTTATTAATAGAGCAAACGATGGCTCGCTATCTTTTGATTACTCACAAGAAGCATTGACAGGTAGACAGTTTCAAGAGCAACATTATTGGTTTCCAATACCGCTCGATGAAATAACCAAAAGTCAGGGTAAGTTGGCCCAAAATCCAGGATATTAATCGTATCCCGAAAGACTCTTTTGTCATGGAACCTTTGGGTGGAGTTTCCTCCCAAAGGTGTTTTAGTTTAACAATATTTAATCTTTTTACGATGCGCATGGTTTGGCTAGTTTCATTCATCACTTTTTTATCCTTTCAGTTCTCTTGCAATGAAGAAACTTCAGAAGTTGAGGTGATTGATGAGGAGCCCGTAATCAACATTGTTAGTCCTTTAGGCTTTAATGCGACTGTCACGGGAGAGACGGAAGTCAATATTGAGATTGTCTTCTCAGATGATATTGGGCTGTCAAGTTTTTCGGTAGTTTCTCCTCCGCTTCAGCTTGCAAGTCAGGCAGATTTGCAAGGAGTAGTGAGCTATACATTTCAACAAGCCATGGCGATTACGGCAAGTGCAGGTAGTTTTTCGATAGCCATATCCGCTACAGATACTAAGGGGCAAGAAGTTGAAAGCACTTTGGTCATAAATAAAGTAGAAGATAAGGTGGTAATGGTAACTATTGACCCATCTGAAACCTACCAAACCATCAGAAATTTTGGTGCATCCGATGCTTGGTCTACTCAGTTTGTTGGGAAAAACTGGCCTTCGGAGAAAAAGGATAAAATGGCGGATTTGTTATTTAGCAGCACCAAAGACGCCTCTGGAAATCCAACCGGAATTGGTCTATCGGCTTGGAGGTTCAATATAGGAGGCGGAAGCGCAGAACAAGGGGACGCAAACAATATCACAGATGAGTGGAGAAGAGCCGAATCTTTTTTGAGTCAAGACGGCTCCTATGATTGGGACAAGCAGGAGGGTCAGCTTTGGTTTTTGAAAAAAGCGGTTGAATACGGTATAGAGGATCTTGTGGCATTTGTAAACAGTCCTCCAGTTAATTTCACAAAAAATGGGAGAGCATTTTCTGACAATGGAAACTCTTCGAATCTGAAGCAGGATAGTTACAATGAATACGCCGTTTTTTTATCTACTGTTCTCAATGAACTCAAGAAACAGCATAATATAAATATCAAAGATATAAGTCCTGTGAACGAGCCTCAGTGGGAGTGGGAGTGCTGCAACCAAGAAGGGAGTCCTTGGAATAATACAGAGATATATCAGCTTTTAACTGTTTTAAATGAAGAGTTTATCAAAAGCGGAGTGACAGCAAAAATAGACATTACAGAAGCCGGGAGCATGGAGTTTTTATACGGTTCGGGCAGTAATGCCCAGCGTGGAAATCAAATTGACTATTTCTTTAGTCCTTCTTCAGCTGGCTATGTTGCTGACTTGCCCACGGTAGCCAATCATATTTCAGGACACAGTTATTTTACAACATTCGACGTGCAAAATATGCGCAATGTACGTTCAAGTTTGTCCAGCAAATTGTCCGCCATAAATCAGAATACGGAATTTTGGATGTCTGAGTACACCTTGTTGGAAAACAATGAAGAGATCAATGGAAATGGAAGAGATCTTGGAATGAACCCCGCCCTATACATGGCGAGAGTGATTCATGCCGACTTAGTTTATGCAAACGCAGCAGTTTGGCATTGGTGGCTGGCGGTGAGTCCTTATGATTATAAAGACGGCTTGATATACATTGATAAAAACAAGAATGATGGCCAATATTATACCTCCAAACTCCTTTGGGGTCTTGGTAACTATTCACACTTTATAAGACCCGGTTCTAAAAGGATTGCAATTAAAAGAAACGATGAGGTGAGCGAGGTAGATAACCTCAATGGGTTGATGCAATCTGCTTATCTTGTTGATGGTGAGATTGTTGTTGTATTCGTAAACCAAAAGAATGAGTCTGCTGAAGTGAAATTTGAAATTACTTCTGGTGCTTATGATACTGTGGAAATGTACCAAACGAGCTCTTCAAGGGATTTATCTTTAGTAAGAACTTATACTAAGGATGAACCAGTAATAATCGGTGGTAGATCCATTGTGACATGTGTTTTAAAATAGAAAATATATGAGGTTTTGTCTAGCCTTTGTCCTTTTATTAAAACTTTCGATGGTCTTTTCTCAGTCGGACAAGCCGTTATTTTCTCAGTACAAGTTTCAAGTACTCAATGAGGAAATGGGGCTTAATAATAACTTCATTACGGACATTGCACAGGATACGCTTGGTTATATATGGGTTGCGACAGAAAGAGGATTGTATCGATATCAAGGAGATGATTTTCAGACTTACTTAAAAGAAGAAAAGAATACAAACTCCATACCTAGCAATTATATCAGTGATATAGCCGTGGATCAGCAGAATAGGCTGTGGATTATGACTGAAGCAGGCGTGGCGCAGTACGATTATACAAAAGATGCCGTAATCAGACTTGAAGCAGAACCCTTAAAAAAGGCCTCTACCTCTATTGTCATTGACACCAATGAAGATAAATACATCGGAAGATATGACGGAGGAATTATTCATATCAGTGACACCATTATTGAACTTCCGTTGAAGGATGTTGTATCGGGTAGAGATTTTTCTAATGCCTCCGTGGTTGACCTGGCTCTTTCCAATCACACCTTATGGGCGGCACTCGATGGTGAGGGTATTATAAGTTTCAATCTTGAAACTAACACACTTCAATATTATAGTCCTTTCAAGTTGAGTGGATACAGATCGCTTGATATTTATGAGCTATATATTGATCATTTTGGCATATTATGGTTTGGTTGCGACCGAGGCTTATTTCGATTGGATCCCAAAAAGACCAATCAACCGATGATGGAGCCCAAATTAGACGATCAACTGTCCAGAGATGATTATTTGAGTATTTATGAGGATGAGGAACACATCGTATGGATTGGTACCAGACAAGGAGGTATGTACTCACTCAATAATCAAAATGCCACAAAATTGACCGTCCTGAAGCATTTTGTGCCCACCAACTCAGATGCGGGTCTCTCGCATAGAACGATTAGTAAAATTTTCAAAGATGAAAAAGGTTTGCTCTGGTTGGGGACGCATAATGGAGGGGTAAATGTGTTTGATCCTAACGGGGAAAATATACGATTCCTCACTGAAGATCCATTGCACGAAAACACGCTGAGCTATAAAAACATCTGGGGTCTAGAAATGACGAGCGATGGTAAAATATGGGTAGGAACCGACGGTAAAGGTCTAAACGTGCTCAACCCCAAAACAGGGGCAATAGACGATATTTCATGGCCTCAAATGGAGAACACAGCCATTCTTACCATTCTCGAAGACGCTTCCAAAAACTTATGGTTAGGCACCTATGAACATGGGATTTTTCAAATTGATCTTAAAACGAATCAGGTGAACAATTTCAAAGTAGGTGATGCGGCAGCTCAATTGAAAGTCAATGACATTCGATGTATTATTCAAGGCCCAGGTCAGGATATTTATTTCGGAACCAACAGAGGCGGAGCATATTATTACAACCGACAATCGAGCCAAGTGGAACTCTTTGTTGGTACTGAAGGCTATGATATACGGTCGATTTACCCGAGTAATTTCGAGCAAGATATTTTATGGATGGCAACCTATAGGAATGGTCTGATACGGTATAACACTAAAACATCCGAAACACTTAACTATCCGCTTACCGATAAAAAAGACAATACCAGCATCACCATTTTAGATATTTGTAATAAAAACAATGTCCTATTTCTTGGCACGAGGGAAAAAGGGCTGGTTTCATTTAACCTGATGTCCAAGGAATATTCATTTGACTATCCGACGGAGATCGTCAATATTGCCATATCGGCACTCATTTTTGATAAGGAAAACAACCTGTGGATGACGACCTCCGAAGGCGTCTTTGCTTATAATAATTCAGCGCAGGAAGTTAGTTTTTCCGATAGATACGATGGTTTTAAAAAGGGTCATTTCAACTATGGCTCCATCCTTTATTCAGAAGCTGGATATATGGTGGTGGGAGGAATCTATGGGATGAATTTATTTTATCCAGAGCAGTTGCTATCCGATCCTGTGGCGGAGCAAGTCCTTTTCAATCAATTTAAAATTTTGAATAAAAAAGTAACACCTTCTAATTCCAATGTGTATCCGAAAGATCAAAGCATTTTTCTAACTAAGGAAGTTGATTTGAACTACGCGCAAAATGAATTTGGTATAGGCTGGGCTATTCCACGATACAATAATTTCAACAGAAACCAATTTACTTATCGGCTCCATGGGTATGACGATAATTGGGTGAGCTCCGATGGAAATAATTTTGTTGAATATAGAAACGTAGATGCGGGTAATTATGTCTTTGAAATAAGAAACTCGTCTAATGAAAAGTTTTCTAAAACGCTCAATATCACGATTACTCCTCCGGTTTGGAGAACATGGCAAGCGTATGTCTTATTTTTCATATTGGGAGCTTTATTACTTTGGAGGGCATTGCGGTTCAACAATAGCCGAATAGTGCTAAAGCAAAAGCTAAAATTCGAACAGGATTTACGAGAAAAAGAACATGTGAGTATGACCGAAAAGCTTCGCTTCTACACCAACTTTTCTCACGAATTGAAAACCCCACTGACTTTAATACAAGGTCCGGTCAGTGATCTGCTCAAAAAAGAAAAGGATCCTACTTCTAGGCAGTATTTAGAAATCATTCGAAAAAACTCTGGAATACTATTAAAATTCATCAACAGGATGCTTGAATTTAGGAAAATAGAACTAGATAAAACCTTGCTCAATGTTGGTCATTATGATCTCAACATCTTGGCTGAAGAGGAGGTAGAAGCATTTGCACATTTGGCCAAAGAAAGAAATATCAATTTAGGGTTTTATTGTGAGCAAGGTCTCAACGCGTGGGTCGACATAGAAAAGATTCAAATTATTTTGAATAACCTTTTGTCCAATGCCTTGAAATTTTCACCAGAAGACAAAACGGTGAAACTAGGTTTGTTTCATGACAATGAGGAAATTGTCATTGAAGTTAAAGACCAAGGTCATGGTATTTCAAAATCTGATATGGCCTTGATATTTACCCCATTTTATCAAGCAAAAAATTCTGTTGGAACTGGCGGTACAGGGATTGGACTTGCTTTATGTAAAAGCCTTGTGGAATTGCATCAGGGAAGCATCTCGGTAGAATCAACTCGCCATGGCGGGACTGTTTTTTCGATACGCCTTCTTAAGGGTAATACACATCTCAAGAACCTAGAATACGTCAGGTTTTTAGATAATGAAGAAGATGTAAGCCCCAACAGATATTATTCTGCAGATGCAGAGGAAAACGAAAGTATAGAACAAGATACCATTGAAGAATCTGAACAACTCATATTGGTGGTTGATGATAATAAAGATATTGCGAATTATATAGCTGGCATTGTAGGAACCAGTGCCAAAGTTGTCATCCGTCATGATGGTGCTGGCGCTATCGAAGATGCGATTAAATTGATTCCTGATCTGATAATCACCGACTTGATGATGCCGGGAATTGATGGAATAAACTTTTGCCATACTGTAAAAAATCATTTTGCTACGAGTCACATACCAGTGATTATGGTAACTGCAAAAAGCTCAGATAGCTCAGTAATCGAAGGGTATAATGTAGGGGCGGACGATTACATTACGAAACCCTTTAATTCAGAAATTTTAAAAACGAGAATAGACAACCTGTTGTCTAATAGGAAGCTACTGGCATTGAAATACAGCAGTAGCGACCTGCTTGATTCAAAGGAAATAAATGAATCGAAAGAAGCGGAATTCATCCTGAAATTGGAGTCTAATATCTTGGCATTACTTGATAATGAGGAAATTGACGTTCCTATTCTTTGTGAGTCTATCGGGATGAGTCAGGCTTCATTATATAGGAAAGTGAAGTCCCTTACAGGAGAATCCATTCAGATTTTTATCAGAAAAATCAAATTAAAAAGGGCGGCAAATCTCTTACTACAAGATCACTTGTCTATCTCAGAGATCGCTTTTAGTTTGAACTTTGCGAGTTTAAAATATTTCCGAAAATGCTTTAAGGCGCAGTACGATAAGACACCTTCAGACTATAAAAGATCTCATGCTACCGCTTTAGAGTTAAAATCATAAGTGAGATATCCAGATCGGGAAAATCAGAGACTTCTTTTTTTCCTCTAAATCTTACTATGGGTCATTATGATTCAACTCCATACTTTGAAATGCTGCAAGAGCCCATTGATTTATTTCCTCTCAGTATTTTCGTATTTTACGTTTTTCTAAAGAGCAAGCATGTTCAATACCGACATTAATCATTTCCTCCAGAAAGCTGACTGGAAGCTGTTTTACTATTTGATGGAAGCTGTTTCCTCATTAGGTTCGGTAGTTATGATGACCCTGATGGTATACATTCTGGTGACAGGTATTGAGTTTAAGAGAGGTTTTTGGGTAGCCAATATTTTTTTCTACACACTCATTTTTACGATTTTTCTCAAGGAAACCATCGATTTTCCAAGGCCTTATGCTGTAGACAATACATTGGAGGTTTTTGGAGCGGAAGGTGGTCAAAATTTGAAATCAGCCTTGCCAGTTGGTTTTTTCGAGACCTTTTCCGATGATCTTTTGGCGAAATATAGAGCGGTAGATTTCGGAAAGTGGGGTTTGCCTTCTGGTCATACATCTATGATTACGGCATTATTTTTTGGTGGCGCTTTTCTTTTAAGAAGGCGGTGGCTGTATATCACCGCCATTAGTCTCATTTTTCTTACTATGGTTTCCAGAATGTACTTGGCCAAGCATTTCTTTGGAGATACGCTTGGCGGACTTGGTTTGGGCGTCTTGATGACGTTAATCATTGGCTTTGGTTATAGGAAGTTTGGCTCGTCCGATAATTCTCTGGCTATCCTTACTTTTATGCCACTCTTGTTTTTACTTTTCCCAATAGCGTTTTCAGCCTTTCAGACGGGAAGTTTTATAGGCTTCAATATTGCCGCCTTCCTTATTATTAAAATTTGGGGTTACCCGAAGTATTCTTCAAATGTGGTAAAGAGAAGCATGGGCGTTAGCATCTTTTTTATTTTGGGTTACCCGCTCGTCTATGTATCCCATCGAATTACACTTTCTGAGGACAGGATTCTGAGTACTTTGATTTTTGCCTTAGTCATGACCGCTTCCCTTTTGCTATCAGCTTTTCTATGTAAGAAGTTCAAGCTTTGGACTTTTCAATAATCCAAACGACCATTTGAAGGCAATATCTTTTATTAATGCCATGGTTTTTTAAGCTGCTTTTTCGGGTAGTTGTCTCGTTAATATCATGTTCTGAAAAAAATGATATTTATTTTTTGTCTTAGGCAACCAAATCTAAGTGGCTTGCCGTATTGAGTCTGAATTTGATTTTTAACTAACAATAAGATGATGAAAACGCAAATATTAGTACTCATGATTATCGCTAGCTTCCTGTTTTCCTGTGAAGAAAATGGTTTGCTTGAAGACGACTTACAAGTAGAAGCCGTCAGTGTAGTAACCTCCGAAATTGATGCAGAGGACTTGCCAACTGCCGCGTTGGATTTTATCGACACCAAGTTTAGTGGGGAATTGGTCATACAAGCTTTTGCTGTCAAAATACCAAATGAACCTTTAATGTACGATGTGAATTTGACCAATGCTGTCAGCTTAACTTTTGATGAAGCAGGTTCACTGGCACTTTTCGGAGAAGCTTTGGTCGGTTGTGATGGTCGGATGAAAAAAGGTGAGAAAAGAGGAAGAAGGGGTAGAGGACGTGGAAATAAGCCGGATTCATCAACGCATATTGGCCAGCATGAAATCTTGGAGTTCGATGAGTTACCTGAAGCAGCTCAGACTTATATGACAAGTAATTATCCGGACGATGAAATATTGAAAATACTCAGTAAAGAAGATAGTTTAGGGCTACCAAAGTATAAAGTTTTGGTTGCGGAAGTAGGAGCGATAGTTTTTGATGCAGATGGCGAATTTGTTGCGCTAAATGATCGTGGTGGCCGTGGATGTGCAGCATTCGAAGAGTTGGCAGTAGCTGACCTGCCAGAGGCGATCGTTTCCTACATTTCTGAGAATTATCCTGATGCTGAAGTGAAAAAAGCAAGAATAGGCACGATCAAAGAAGAAACCCGAATACATGTGTTTTTGGTAGAAGTAGGCGTGCTCATTTTTGACGGAGAAGGTGTTTTCTTAAAACTACACACTCGCCGTAAATAACCTTGAACCCTTGGTGAGTTGGGAGCTTGATTCTCAATTCACCAAAAAATTATCTCACCCACCTTTCATATTTTTTTATCAAGACCATAGATCCATGAGATTATTATCAATATTTACTTTTTTAGTGGTGCTAAATATTGCTTGTGAGCAGTCGCCAGAACTTATCGTTGATCAGGCTGAAAATAGCGAAGCTGATAGCACAGATCAAGGTTCAGGCTCCAATGACATCATCTTTGCTACATCGGCCAAGCAATTGTTTGAGGGTGTCATCGACTTTGATAATTTACCAAATTACGCAAACCAAGAGGTTCCCAATTATATCAACAGCGATAACACCAATGGAAATGAAATCATAGACGAGGTTGCCGTTTTAGGTAGAGTGCTTTTTTATGATAAACAATTATCTTCTGATAATACGATCGCTTGTGCAAGTTGCCATCAGCAGGATTTTGCCTTTAGTGATAATGAAATAGCGAGTCAAGGGGTCAATGGAAATACAGGACGCCATTCCATGCGCTTGATTAATGCACGCTTTTCCCAAGAGCGGAGATTCTTTTGGGACGAAAGAGCAACTACACTTGAAGAACAAACCACCATGCCCATTCAAGATCACTTTGAAATGGGTTATAGTGGCACGGACGGTGACGAAGATATCCATGGGCTTATCGCTAAATTGGAGACCAACCAGTACATGCTTGATCTATTTGAAATGGCGTTTGATAATGAGGAAATTACGGAGGAAAAAATGCAAACGGCACTGGCTCAGTTCATTCGAAGTATTCAATCTTTTGATTCGAAGTATGATGAGGGAAGAGCCCAGGTCAATAATGATGACAATAATTTCCTCAATTTCACTGCAGAAGAAAATCTTGGTAAAGCGCTTTTTGTAGGAAGGGCGGGCTGCAACAGATGTCATCGTGCTCCCGAATTCGCCATAGACAATAATTCTAGAAATAATGGAGTGATTACTACTATAGCCAATGATGGATCCATAGATGTTGATGTCACTAGAGCGCCAACTTTGCGGGATATATTTAATGCGGAGGGTCGTTTGAATGGTTCACTGATGCATGATGGAAGTTTTGGAACGATAGAAGAGGTTATTGCCCATTACAACATTATTCCAACAAGTTCGAGTAATACAAACCTGGACAACAGACTTAGCGGTGGTCCAAATGGGAATGGAGAAAATCTTAATTTAAACAATAGTCAGGTCGCAGCTATTTCCGCATTTATTGCAACTTTGAGTGGTACAGCGGTGTACACAGACGACAAATGGTCAGATCCATTTGTAGACATTAATTAGGATATTCCGCCATTAAGCGGCTACATTGATTAAAAGATCACCACGATTTGGTAGCAGATATAGAAAATATAGTCCGAGGATGTCAGAAAAAACAGCGACCTGCTCAAGAGAGGTTCTACAAGCATTTTTATCGATATGCCATGAGTATTTGTATGCCATATAGCCAATCCAAATTTGAAGCAGAGGAAGTAGCCAATGATGGTTTTATGAAGGTGTTTAGCAAGTTTGACCAATATGATGACAAGTATCCGGTAGAAGTTTGGTTGAGGAGAATCATGATTAATACTGCCATTGATTTTTTTAGGTCTCAAAAGAAGCATTATCACCAGTTGGATATTAGTGAGGCCAGAGCACTGGAAAATGTAGACATCTCCATCCTCGATAAACTTTCTGCAGAGGAAGTGATGAGACACATACAAGACTTGCCACCGTCGTATAGAGCAGCTTTTACACTTGCTTCTATCGAGGGTTATAAACATCATGAAATTGCCAAAATGCTCAATATAAGCGAAGGCGCTTCCAAGTCGAACCTTGCTAAAGCCAAAGCCAAACTAAAGAAATCGATCACAGCCACCAACTACCTTAAAGACTAACAATATGGATGATTGGGATAAAAAGTTAAATCAAAAGCTAGCAGACTATCAGTACGGTGAAGACCCGAGCGAAGAACAGGTCAGCCTCTTTTTCGATCAAATGGACAAAAAGAACACTCAAGGAAGCTTTCACTGGTCCTTGAAAATAGCCGCTGCGGTAGCCTTGCTCGTAGGGGTGTTCTTCTTGAGTTATCAGTTTTCTGAAACCACAATAGCGCTGTTGGATGATCAGCGAGAGATGGTAATATTGCCGGATAACTCCACGGTAGCGCTAAATGAAAACTCAACCTTGTCCTATAACAAAATGAGTTGGTTATGGAAAAGATCAGTTGAACTCGAGGGCGAAGGCTTTTTTGAAGTAGAAAAAGGCAATGCTTTTGTCGTAATTTCTCAAAATGGAAGCACTGAAGTATTGGGCACGAGTTTTAACATAAATACACGCAAAGATAGATATGCAGTGAAATGCTATACCGGCAAAGTCAAAGTCACAGCCAATGAACAACAGCAAATCCTAAAACCAGGACAGGCAGTAGCGGTCACAACGAGCGAAATAGTGGAGCAATACAATTTTGACGCAAAAAATGCGGCCAGCTGGCAGACGGGTGAGTATCAGTTTGATAATCAGGATATTGGGGTTGTTCTAATGGAATTGTCGCAGACTTATGGTATCCATGTACAAGCCAATGATTCTATAAAAAAGATGAAATATTCAGGATATTTTCCTGTTGACAATCTAGACTTATCTTTAAAACTCATTTGCGATCCGCTGGATTTGACTTACGAGCAAAAGGGAGAAGAAATCATTATACGCACCATGAAATAGTATGATAAATTACATGGTACGCATAAGATAATTACGCGATGAAGTACCTTGAAAATTATCAGGGGTAGGAAATGTGTAGTTTTCTAATTAGGCGCTAAATCACAATAGGTCTTTGCCATTATGAAACAGATATTAGCTGTTCTTTTAATTTTTTTTTCATTGGCGGGAAGCGCCTCGGATAAGCCAAAGCGTTTCATTACGGAGACTTTTAATAATCAACCGCTCAAAGAGGTATTAGCATTTTTACAGGAAAAATATAATTTAAGGATCGCTTATAGCGATCGGTTAATCCGAGAGGTAAGCATTTCTGTAAGCATTGAAAATGCCACTGTTCCAGAAGCTTTTACCCAGCTTTTTTCAGCGTCTAATTTGTCATTTGAATATATCGCTCCAAGTGCCATCATTGTCAAAAAAGGAGATTTAGGAAATGAGCTATTCAACCTTAACGGACAAGTCATTGACGCTTCTTCGGGTGAGCCTTTGGCTTTTGTATATCTATTCATAGAACCCGAAAACAAGTCAATCGCGTCTAATGAAGATGGTATTTTTTCTATTAATGAGGTGTCATCAAATACCAGGATTCGACTTTCCTACTTGGGATATCGAGACAGCATCATTTACCTCAATGAAGCCAGTAGAAATCGCAGGCTTATTATTCCGCTAAAACCAAAAGACAATAGCCTGAAAGAGGTCATAGTTTCCGGAGATGATAACAAGGACTTTCAAGCCGTCAGCTCGGCGAATGCGATCGCCATCAATCCGAATTTTGCGGCTCAGGTCCCACAAAGTGCAGAACCAGATGTGTTTCGCACCATGCAAATGCTTCCAGGAGTAACCGCAACAAATGAACTGTCATCTGGGCTGTACATCAATGGAGGTACAGCCACTCAAAATCTGGTGCTTTTCGATGGTATCCCCATTTATCATGTGGACCATTTTTTTGGATATTTTAGTGCGATAAATCCTTATGCCATTCAGTCCATGCGATTGTTTAAAGGTGGATTTGATGCGAAATATGGAGGCAGGTCTTCAAGCCTCGTTGAGTTTATTGGAAAGGATGGAAATACAGAAAAAACGAGCGGGAAAATATCATTCAATATGCTCAGCGCCAATACCTCGCTCGAAGTGCCAGTAAATGAAACGACCACTCTTTTCTTATCCGCCAGAAGGTCTTACACAGATGTGCTAAGAACGAATCTTTTTGAAAATATTTTTAGTATTTACGAAACGACAAATTTTGAAGACACGCCTTTGCAAATAAATGTTCGGGACTATAATGTGGAGCCCGAATTTTATTACACCGATCTTAATTTCAAAGTTTCCACTTTACTTGGTTTGAAAAACAGGTTATCGATTAGTTACTATGACAGCCAAGATATTCTTAATTATCGGGAGTCTCTTGATGGCCGGTTACCGGGAGACACCACGATATCCAATAGAAATGTGGGAACCATTAACTGGGGAAATGTGGGAAGCTCCGTCAAGTTTTCACGATTATGGAACACCAAACATTTCACAAACCTGTTGGTGTCTTATTCTTTTTACGAAAGTGATTTTAGAGAAAGCAGCCAAACCACTTTATCGAACAGGCGAGGCACCTTTTCTGCCAATACAAGCGCGGATTTAGATCAGAGTAATTATATCAAAGACCTTACGGTGAAGCTAGATCATGAATGGATGTTTGGGTTAAATAAGTTGGAACTGGGAGCAGCACTTTCAAGGTTCAACACGCAGATTAGTAGTTTACAAAACGACAGCATCATTACCTTTAAAGATCAGCCGAAGAGCCTAGTTTTTACCCAGTATATTCAAAATAAAATTACACTGACAAGCACTACCGAATTGTCTCTTGGTTTGCGTGGTAATTTCATTTCAAATACCAATGAATATAACTTCGAGCCTCGGTTTAGTCTGAATCATCGATTCAATTCCTCTTGGACGGGGACATTTTCTACGGGAGTTTATCGCCAGTTTGTGAATCAGGTAAACACTTCCAACGCCCTGCAAGGGAGTAGGGATTTGTGGTTATTATCCGATTTTGAAATTCCCTCACAAAGGTCTGTTCATTACATGGCAGGCTTCTCTAGAGACGTTGCAAACAGCCATATTTCTTTGAATGGGTTTTATAAGTCTTTCGATGGGATTCTCGATTATGCTTTTCGACAAGGAAATTTAATTACAGAATTCGAAAATTATGAAGATCAGTTTTTTACTGGAAAAGGAAGAGCGAAAGGATTGGAAATGATGGTGAAACAGTCCATGGGCAATTTTATGGGTTGGGCTAGTTATACGCTGAGTAAAACAGAATATCAATTTGATCAGCTTAATTTAGGAAAATATTACCCGGCCGATCATGACCAAACCCATGAATTGAATGTTTTTGGTTCGTATCAGGTTGGTAAGTTAACCCTGTTTACTACTTGGTATTATGGCTCAGGTCAACCTTATTCCGATCTCATAATCCAAGAAGGTAATAGAAAAGACCGCCAAGCTAAAAAGCGGGTGAGGACTTTGGCCAGAGATCAAAAAAATAACCTTCGATTTCCTAGCTATCATCGTTTGGATATAGGCGCGAATTATCAAATCCCCATCGGTCTGAATAGCCTGCGCATTTCAGGAAAAATATTTAATGTGTACAATCGTAGAAATGTCTACGATCGTAAAATTGAGCTTCAGCTGGTTCGAAAAGAGAACATTAATGATGCACCTTCTACTCCAAAGTTCATGCCTGTTGCTACAGTCGTTGATATCAAGCTTATGGGAATTACACCAACATTATCTGTTGAGTTCAGTTTTTGACAGGGTAATTATCAAGTTGTCCCCATTCGCTCCATGATCCATCGTAAAGACTTAGTGCTTCATAACCAGCAAGAGCTGCTGCAAGCAAAATAATACTAGCCGTGACCCCTGACCCACAGGTGCATGTTAATGTTTCGTTTTCGACTCCAAGTTGTTCGAATATTCTTTCTAAGTCCTCCTTGCTTTTAAATTTCCCATGCTGTAAAACCTCTTGAAAAGGTAGGTTTTTACTACCCGGAATGTGTCCACCTTTAAGCCCTTCTCGTGGTTCTGGTTCTGTTCCATGAAATCTTCCAGCGCTACGCGCATCAATGATCATATGTGACGAATCAGTTGATCTTTCCAACACTTCTGATGCATCGGCGAGCCATTCTTTTTGCAGTTGCGCCTTGAAATTTCCTTCCTTAATTTTTTGATTCAGTTCGGGTATCGTACTTTTTGAGGCGGATATCCAAGCGGGCAACCCTCCATCCAAAACCGCAATATTCCTATGTCCCATTGCCTTAAACATCCACCAGACTCTGGGACTTGAATAGATGCCAAACTGATCGTAAACAACAATTTTTGAATCATTAGAAATGCCAAGTTTTTTGGCTGCTTGGTTAAAATGTTCTTCATCAGGCATCATATGAGGGAGATTCGTGTTGATGTCTGAAAATTTACCATTCAGATCAAAACTTCTCGCCCCCGGTATGAACGTGCCATTCAGGGATTCATCTCCTACCACCGACTTGGGTTTTGCCAAGCGGCAGTCCAGAAGGATCAACTTCTCATCTTCTAAATGATCTGACAACCATGCAACAGAAACTAAATTATTCATCGGATAAATAAAAACAATTTAGAACAATGTCCAGTGGCTAAGTGCTTTTAACTCAGGCAAAATGAACCATTATTTTCTCTTTCATTTCGGCCCTGCACTTATGTATTCTATGTTTCACCGTACCAATAGGGAGATTCAATTTTTCGGCTATTTCATCATATTTAAATCCTTTATTTCTTAAGTCAAATGGACGCTGAAATCGCTCTTCAACATTAGAAAGAAGTTCCGTCAATACATCAAGGTTCATTTGCATTTCTCCATGGTTATAATCATGAAAATTACTCAAAAAATGATCATTGTAGTCCATGCTATTAGATAGCGGTTGGCGCTTATCCTTGTTGTATTTATTTAAAAAAGTATTTCTCAAAATGGTGAATAGCCAGCCCTTCAGGTTTCGATTATCCACATAGTTGTTCTTGTATTTTAAGGCTTTATACAATGCCTCTTGAACTAAATCCTGCCCGTCTTCTTTGTTTTTGGTCAAACTTATGGCGTAAGAGAGCATCGGATCGTGAAAGTTTTTGATGCCGTTATTGAATTCTATTTCTGACATTATTTAGTGCTTTTGTTTGTTAGTCTATTATTAAAATTTCGAACCCATGATCGGAGAATTGGTCGTTCATGTTCGCTTACTATTTTGGAAAATTTCTTATACTCTTTCCAAAAGAGCTGCTCACTGAAACTTACTTTTTCAAGAATCACAAGGCTGTAATCCAACATGGAGGTTTTCATTTTCTAGATATTTTAATGGAACCATACGCGCCTGTAGGAAAAGGGAATAGGTTATTGATGTGGTCTAGAAACGTATAATAGAATTTAGCCTAGGCTAACAAACAGCAGTAGAGGAGATGTAAACGGATCTTTTTATTTTGTGGGAAATAGGCTGAATCAGCAACGCGGTAATTATGAACAGGCGATGAAGTTATTCTTAAAGCCTCTTTGTTCGATGGTTCGCTGATTTTATACTTATAGTTAAATTGAAGTACAACCTCTGCTTTTTGCTCATTCTCCAATAGCTCACTTGACTCCATCGGCCCGAAGGCAAAGGTTAAAGTGACTAAAAGAAATAGATTTCTAACAAAAACCATAAGAAGTATTACATCTTTAAATAATAGTATTACTATCGAAAAACGAATATACTGGAATTTTGTTCTGGTACAAACAAAAAAAGTCTGCTTGATTTTATCAGGCAGACTTTCTTTTAGTTTTCATCGAGTTATCGATCAGATTTCCTGGTCTGCCAAATCTGATACAACATAATATCGAGGATCGTCGATGGACTTTTCTATGATAGTTTCCAAGTTTGGATCAGCCTTTAAGAGCAGGTTTTGACATTCGGGGCTTAGATGAGTGAGTTTCAAAGTTTTATTCGCTTCCACATATTTGTGGGCGAGGTTACTAAGAGCCTCTACTCCTGAGTGATCACTTACTCGTGATTCTATGAAATCAATTTCTACGACCTCAGGGTCTTCCTTTACAGTGAACTTGCTGTTAAAATTCTGTACCGAACCGAAAAATAAAGGTCCCCAGATTTCGTAGACTTTTGTTCCATCTTCCTTGAGTCTTTTTCTAGCTCTAATCATCGTAGCACTTTGCCATGCAAAAACCAATGCTGACATAATTACGCCTACAATAACTGCAATAGCCAAATCTTGCCATACAGTAATTAATGAAACAGTGACGAGTACGATAGCATCGGCCAAGGGGATTTTATGTAGTATTCTAAAACTACTCCATGCGAAGGTGCCAATCACTACCATGAACATAACCCCAACCAATGCGGCTATCGGGATTTGCTCAATTAACGGTGCGCCAAATAGGATGAAGCATAAGAGTGCAATTGCAGCAACTGCTCCCGATAAGCGACCCCTTCCGCCTGAATTTACATTGATTATTGACTGACCGATCATAGCACAGCCTCCCATTCCTCCGAATAATCCGTTGAGAATATTGGCGCCACCTTGTGCTACACATTCTCTATTGCCACTTCCACGGCTTTCGGTCATTTCGTCAATTAAATTGAGCGTCATTAAAGACTCTATCAACCCAACAGCAGCCAATAAAACGGCCGTCGACAAGATCAAACTCCAATGTCCGGTCAAAGTATCCAATAGCCCAAATATTTGTATTTGAAAGGAAGGCAGTGAACCTTCAAGGCCCGAGCCTCCACCATCTTTAATGAAAGAACCAACGGTACTTACATTCAAGTCTCCAAAAATAGTTATTGCTGCTACTACAATAATGGCTGTCAGTGCTGAAGGAATCTTTTTAGTAATTTTTGGCAGAAAGAACATGATGGCCATCGTAACACCAACCAGACCCAACATGATCCAAAGCTCTTGGCCTGACATCCAAGTAATATTTCCATTGAAATTCTTTTTGAATAATCCGAGCTGAGATAGAAATATGACAATCGCTAATCCGTTGACAAAACCCATCATGACCGAATGAGGGATCAATCTTACAAATTTCCCAAGTCTAAATACGCCGGCAAGGATTTGAATGCCACCAACAAAAAGTAAGGTGATAAAAAGCCATTGAAGTCCAAGGTTTTCTATAGGCACAGCCAGTGCGTCACCAACGATGTTTCCTTGTTGAATAAGGTGTACCATAACGACAGCCATGGCGCCAGTTGCTCCGGAAATCATGCCAGGCCGTCCTCCAAATAGTGCGGTGACAATACCCATCATGAAGGCTCCATATAGACCTACTAAAGGATCAATACCTGCCACAAAAGCGAAAGCGACTGCTTCAGGAACCAAAGCCAAAGCCACGGTTAAACCTGATAGAATGTCATTTTTGGGATTCTGAGAAAAATTGTGAAATATTTTGCGCATGCTCTTTTATTGATTGTTATCCGATAGTCAATTCGATTTTTTATGAGTGAATCGAAAGATATTGACTATTTCGTTACAATTTCTGATGTGAAAAGGGCGCAAAGCTAAGCCATTCTTCAACTAAATGTAGAATGGCTTAACAATATTGTAATTTTTTAATAGGGGAGGTTATACCATTGCGGTTTGTGGTTTCAAATCATACGATCCAGTACCAAGTCTGTGCAATAAAGAAAAATGACTCTTTAATGCATGATAAAAAGTGGGCTGTTCGTGATACGGAACTCCGTAATCATGTGCCGTCTGCTTAACAATCTTTGATATCGACCTATAATGAATGTGACAGATATGTGGGAACAAATGATGTTCGATCTGAAAATTCAAACCACCGACATACCATGTAAAAGCAGCACTCTTATTTGCATAATTTGAGGTAGTATACAATTGATGTATAGCCCAATTATTTTCTACACTACCTGTTTCATCTACCTTATAAAAACTGGTCTCTTCCAGCACATGAGCTGGTTGGAAAATGAATGCTAACGTAAGTCCACATAAGAAATGCATTACTACGAATCCAATCATCACTTGCCACCAAACTATCGGAAGGATAACTAATGGTAGTACAACAGTTAAAGCGATGTACCAAATCTTGTTAAATGCTACATCTCTCAAGGCTTGTTTTTTAGTCAGACCCTGGCCATGCAAAAGATTCATATCTGAATATCTTTTTACCTGCTCAAAATCTTTACTCACTACCCAATAAAGCGTCATTAAGCCATAAAAGAAGGGAGCATACAATGACTGATATTTGTATATCGGTTTGTGCTCCTGATCAGGAGAAAATCGCATGATTGGTTTACTAATGTCATCATCAAATTCATGGATATTCGTGAAAGAGTGGTGAAGTACATTGTGTTGTATTTTCCAGTTCACGTGATATGCGCCAAGGAAATTGACCAAGTAACCCAGTGCAGCATTCACCTTCTTGTTTTTGGAATAAGCTCCATGATTGGCATCATGCATGATTGACAATCCAATACCTGACATTCCAAAGCTCATCAACACCCACATCGCCATCATAGGCCAAAATGTAGTAATGACGCCACTTAATAGAATGATCAAGGGGATGAAGTAAAGGCAGATCATGAAAGTTGTTTTCAACTTCATGTTCAGGTTTGCGTACTTTGATATGTTATTCTCTTTGAAATGGTTATTGACTCTTTTTCGTAGTTCTTTTACGAATTCAGGCCGATCTTCTTTGTTGAAATTTACTGTTGGGGTCTGCATACTGGTTATTTTAATTACTTAAAACTTGAGTCAAATATAGTTCTTAAAAAAGCGATGAGGGGTGATAACTATGAATTTTCTTAAAGTGTTGGGCTTTTAATGAAATTCTGTATAGGATCATTAAACAAACCTAATAAAAAAATGTTTTTTTCTATTTTCATATTCCATTCACATCTAATTGGGCATCAAATCAATAGAATCACACGTTTAAATGTTTAATTTTTTCCACCTCGAAATCCTTTTTAACACTAAATTTCTTTGGTGAGTTTTCAAGATTTTGAGGCACGTGAACTTTTATTTTCAGACTATCGCAGGAATGAAACATCATGTTTTAGTTATTTTGAAAGTTAAACAAATACGTTTTTTATAAAGAAGATTTGATACATGAAAAATGTAGTGTAACCACATCAAAGTAAGAGCAATCAATTATTATGAACGAGATATAGGCACATTTCCCAGAAGCTTTAATTTTAAATGCTTTAGTTGTAGGATAGCGGCTGAATTGTGTTTTGAACTTTCTCCGAATGAGTCTGTTTCATTTACTTAATTGAATGAATGAATCAAACTAACTTAATTATGAAAACGAATATTCTATACGCGATAGCTTTTGCGACAATACTCACCTCTTGTACTGGTGGAGGCGAGAAAAAAACCGAAGACACTTCACAATCGTCAGAAGTAGTGAAGAAAGTAGTTGGTAAAGAAGTTTCCTATAAGGCAGACACGACTACAATGAACGGTTACATTGCCAACGATGAGTCAATTGATGGGAAAAAACCAGGTATTTTGGTTATACATGAATGGTGGGGACACAACGAGTATACTAGAAAAAGAGCAGATATGCTTGCTGAGTTGGGTTATGTCGCGATGGCGGTAGATATGTATGGCAATGGTAAGCAGGCAGCACATCCAGAAGATGCAGGGAAGTTTTCAGGTCAGGTATTTTCTAACATGGAAGGTGCTAAAGCAAGATTTGAAGCAGCACTGAGTACGCTTAAAAGTAATCCCAATGTTGATACTTCTAAGATTGCAGCTATTGGTTATTGCTTTGGTGGATCTGTTGCCTTAACTATGGCCAATGCTGGATACGACTTGGACGCTGTAGCGGCGTTTCATTCTGGCGTGCAATTACCTATTCAACCGTCAGGTAATCTTGACACAAGGATCTTGGTTCAAAATGGCGCAGATGATCCTATGGTCTCTGATGAATCAGTGACAAGCTTTAAAGCAAGCATGGAAGCTGCCAATGCGACATATGAGTATATTTCCTATCCAGAGGCGGTGCATGCCTACACCAATCCAGGCGCTACTGCACTGGGTGAAAAGTTTGGATTGCCATTGGCTTACAATAAGCAAGCTGATGAAAAAAGCTGGGCTAAAATGAAGTCTTTTTTAGCGGCATCTTTTTAACCGCTTTATCTTTTTTTGTCGAAAGCCGGAGGTAACAATCTGGCTTTTCTCAATTTAATCATGAAATTTTAAGGATCTTTTTTCTAATGACATGGAAGTTAGATTACATTAAAATATACTAGGAGTAAATCGGAGATCAGAAAAGGAGGCATTCTATAAGATTTATGAGTGAAATCAAATTATTTTGTTTCTTTGCTAAATGAATTACCTACGGATTATGAGTGATTTCCTAGGCTGTTTAATAAGATTTTATATGTTGTTTTGACCAATCAAAAAGGAGCGATGGAATTACACAGACTTATTTATACCAGTTTTAGAACACCCTATTGCACTGACGAGGAAATTGACAACATTTTGATTAGTTGTGAAAGGAATAACCCATCAAAATTGCTGACTGGAATTTTACTTCACTCAAAAAAGAGGTTTATTCAATATCTCGAAGGTGACAAAACTTTTGTTTTAAACCTGTACAATAAAATAAAAGAAGACAAAAGACACGCCGGAGTAAGTTTGCGGAAATATGAGCCCATAGAGGAGCGTATATTTCCAAGCTGGAATATGGGTTATAAGGATGTAAACACTGATTTATTGGAATTCAATAGTAAGGTTACTGGTAAGGAATTGATGCAATTCGAAAATATACTCTATGGTGAGCCGATGACGAATGATGACGCCAAATTGCTTAAGCTGTTTTTTGAAATCAATTAATTACCAAGTATTTAGCTCCTCGATCTTTAATTCGTAAGCTTTTTCAAAAATCAGGAAGCTTTCAGGCTCCATCAATTCTTTAAGTTTTTCAAATCCATTACGAGCGTAATTCTTGAGTCCAATATCCAAAGCACTCATCGTGTAAGTCTGTATCATTGGCACACTGTAAGGGTTAAGGTCAATAGCTTCAGATAATTTATTGTAAACGAATTCTTTATCTTCGAATTTCTTCAAGCTGGCTAAAAATAATGGGGCGTTCAGTGGGTTTTTCAGTCCTTTTTGCGCTTCGGACTGATCGATTTGGCCGGCAAGTATTTTTTTATACTCTTTGAGATCAATCTTCTGCTCGAACACTTTCATGTAATTATTTAAAGTGGCTTGATTGGTGAAAAAGGAGTCCCTAAATATTTTATCAAATAGTGACTTGGCAAATTTCTTATCCATACTTTCAACCAAGCTTTGGAGCTGGTCAATAGTTAATTTTTTATAATTATAATAAACATTTAATACGCTGGACGTATTTGTCATTCCTCCATTTAACTGCATTAAATCATTATAAAAACCAGTCAAGCTGCTGTCCTCTTGCTGCAGTTCCTTTGTTTGTGTTTCGGCTTCCTCCCACTTTGATTGTTCCAGCGCGGCAATGATTCGGTTAAACCGAGCAGGTTTGCTATCGTAACTTATTGCCGTTAGAAAAAAGCTATCTGCAAGCTTTGGTGCGTACTGGCTAAGGGCAATCAACCCTAATTCATTATAAATATCAGCTTTTTGTGCATTATTCGCTTGAGCCTGTAGAATGTCAAGTTGATGCATCGCGCCGATGATATTCCCTCTTTTAATTTCTAAAATAGCCAAGTCGTGACTTACCGTCTCATACAGATTTATATCGAGTGGTTTATTTAACGCCGATTTCAAAAGCGCGGTAATCGTATCCTCTTCGAAATAAAAAGCCGCGTTATTGAGATAGGCCAACTCATGCATGGCAAAAGAAATGTCAGGAGCTTTAAACTTTAATCCAAAGCTCGTATCTCCTGTTTCTAAGAGTTTGGCCAATACATTGGCTTTAACAGCCGTATTTCCTGATTCAAAACTTTCTTTTGCTGTATTTTGATCAATCGAATTCGAGTTCACTGATCGCCAATAATTTACTTTATTAGCATCTGTGAGCATGCTTGTGGATTTTGCTTTTCCAAAATATTTCCGAGCAGAATCTGCTTCATTCAAATCGAGATAGGTCAAGCCCAAGTTGTTGAGTAGATGTGTTTCATTTGGAAATTCGACAAGCCCCTTTTTCAGCGTGATCAATGAAGGAGTTGTTTCTCCCATTAAGCTATAAGTGCCCGACTCGTTGACAAAACTTTGCGCAGAAGGAAACCTTAATGCCGCCCGTCCAAACCTTTTGTTTGCTTCACTATACTTAGATTTTTGAAGGTCTTGATATCCAAGTGCATAATTAGAAAAGTGATTGTCATAGGCAAATACCCTTCCATTTCGGTAATACTCTGTGGCAAGTTTAGGCTCATTGGAGACTTCACTTTTGGCACCCATAAGGTTGTACTTTCCGCCTCTGAGTAGGTTTAGAGGTTCTTTGTCTGATAAAAAGAAAAAAGCCAAAATAGCAACCATACCACCTATTCGAGTAGTGGAATAAGGTAAGTTTCTTGATTTATAGGCAATTCTGTATATCTGAAATCCTTCAATCAGAGGATTGATAAAATTGGAGATGATGTAGAGGAAAAACATAACACCAAAACCAAGATGCATGTAGATAATGAGGTAATGAAAGCTTTCGAAGTACGCATCGTTTCCACGAAAAAAGTTATAGCCCAAAAAGCTAAAACTAATAATCCCAAGACTCATGATAAATAGCTGAGCGTGCTCTTTGGACATTATATTTACATATAATTCAGCCTTATGACTGATCGACCAAAGAGATACCAAACTGCTGATGGCTAATAATACGAACGGGTCAAAAAACTGAATATCTGCATCGATCCAACCTGCTTTTCGAGCGTAGGCTAAGCCAACAACTCCTAAATATACGAGGGTAAAAGCGGTAAAATGCTTTTCGTTGTTTCTACCTCCTTTGGCTTTGGTAATCAAATATAAAATCCCAAAAATGTTTTCCTCAGCGATGAACACTAGAAAAATGACCGTGACTATGGCAAATCCTATATATGCCCCAATGGCAAGCTGTTCTTGAAGTAAAATAGTATTGACCTTGGAGAAGTAAGCCAAGATGAGTCCGATGATAATAAAGCTAATGGCTCGCCAGCCCAAAGCAGTATGCTTAAAGTAGGAGTTGAAAAGAAAAGCTGGGCCGATAAATGCCGCTACTACGATAGCTACTCCCCATTTAGAAAAGGTAGAAAATCCTAAAAATTGTACCGCACCTAAGTCGAGACTGATGAAGAAAAAAATGTAAAGTCCAAGGATAAGGTAATACCAGAAACCATTGAGATAAGTGGCTACCGCCAATAATAAAGCCAGACCGATAAAAGCTAAAATGAGCAAGGCGCGCTCTGTGTCAAAAGTGCGTTCGATTGGGCCTGCTGCAAAGGATTCTACAATCGATATCTTGTGACCAGGTATGCTAAACTCGAACGGGCCTTTTGAGAAACTAAACCCCGGAATTTCTTCTGTTTCTGCCTGACTGGTCACTTTCCATTTGATGCTGTTGTCGTATTTCTGAAAAGCCAAAACAAGCATGACACACAAACAGGCTACAAATAATACCCCAAGGATATTTTTAATAGATAAAAACCTAGACTGCATTATTTCATCACTTTAGGCACTAAGAAATAATTGTCGTCTTTCTTCGGTGCATTTTTCAACGCTTCTTCGTGGGTGATAGAATTGGCTGGAATATCTTCTCTAAAGGAGTTGATTTCAAATGACATATTTATTAATGGCTCTATGCCTTCTGTATCTAATTCACCCAGTTGCTCTACCCAGGTCAATACCTCAGCAATATCTTTTTTGAGAGAAGCTTGGTCTAGCTCAGTAATATCCAAGCGAGCTAAATGGGCTATTTTTTCTAATGTCGGCTGATCGATTTGCATAGTTGCAAGTTAGAAATTTAATCAATTACGATGCGCTGATTGGTGATACTTCTTATAAAGGAATCGGTTGATAGCAAGGTCTTGAGTAAACTGAGAAGTGAATAGTCGTTAATGTGCCTATAGCATTCACTGATTGCCTTTGTCTACATAAGTAAAGTGCTTTTTGAGTTCTGTATCGATGATTTCAAAAGTATGGTTTTTAAGACTTGCCAATTCTTCAAAATCATTTTCCCCAGGAAAAATGGGCTTATGAACGATTATTTTACATTTCCTTCTTCGAAAAAGAAATTTATTATCGTCTGGCAGAATTTCGTGATCAAAAGGTAAAGTCACCGGTACAATGGGCACTTGATGATCCAGCGAAAGTCGAAATGCACCGTCTTTGAACCTGACCATATTTGGTGGATCTTTGGTGATGATGCCACCTTCAGGAAAAAAAGCCAGACTAAAGCCGTCATTCAATGCTTTTTTGGACGCCTTGATACTTGCGAGTCTACTTTTTGGGTCGGAGCGATTGACAGCAATGTGTATTTTTTTAAACATATAGCCAAAAAGCGGAACCTTGGTGATCGAACTTTTGCCAATGTATTTAAACGCATTGGGCAAAAAAGCCATCACAGGAATATCAATAAAAGAAAAATGATTGGAGCAAAATATGTATCTACCGTTTTTGTCTGGTTTAAACTGATACTCGATTTCTACAGGAATGAATATTAAAAAAAAGAAAGTTTTCGCCCAATACGGATGAATACCCAATGCCATCCGCTTTGAACCTAAGTAGTACAAAATTAAAATACTAGGCACCACGAGGAGTGCAAGTAATAAGAATATGAATGCAACATATATGCTATACGCTCTTCGCACTTTTGGTTATTTGATGATCAATAAAAGGAATAGCCACTGCCAACACAGATTGAACCCTATTTAATCCCCCGAAATTACCCTAGAATTCACATTAGCAGAAGATTTTAACAAAATATCTCAAAACCTGTAATAAATTCACAGAGTAAAACACTAACGAACCATAATCAAACGAATAACACCTTGGAACTTCTAAAAGTTGAAAACATCAGCAAGGCCTATGCTGAGCACCAGGCATTGACAGACGTAAGTCTGAGTATACCGAAAGGTAGCATTTTTGGACTTCTGGGTCCAAATGGAGCCGGTAAAACCACTTTAATCAGAATAATCACACAGATCATTGAGCCTGATAAGGGTATTGTTTCATTGGGTGGAAGCCAGATGACAACCGAGTTGGTTCGAAAAATAGGCTACCTCCCTGAGGAGCGTGGGCTATACAAAAAGATGAAGGTCGGAGAGCAGCTTATCTATCTGGCGCAGTTGAAAGGGTTGAGTAAATCTGAAGCGAAGGCAAGAATTAAACCTTGGCTGGAGAGACTCGACTTAACGCTGTGGAGTGATAAGAAAGTGGAAGACTTGAGTAAAGGGATGGCACAAAAAGTACAATTCATTGCTACTGTGGTGCACCAGCCGGAGTTAATCATTCTCGATGAACCTTTCTCAGGCTTTGATCCAGTCAATGCAGATTTGATAAAAGATGAAATTTTGCGATTGAGAGAAGAAGGTACTACCGTCATATTTTCTACACACCGAATGGAATCAGTAGAAGAGCTTTGCGATCATATAGCCTTGATAAATAAGAGTAAAAAAGTACTTGACGGTCCAAAACTTCAAATCAAAGAGGAGCACAAAGACGGTACATTTTTAGTTACTCATGAAGGCCAGCTTGATCCTGCTGCCTACTATGAAATAATAAGTCAAAAAACTACCGAGACAGGACTTACCGAAACAATGGTGAAAGACTATACTGATGGTGGGCCAAATAATTTACTTAAAGAACTTCTAGGCAAAGTGGAAATTCACGGATTTATGGAGCACATTCCATCCGTCAATGACATTTTCATTTCCAACGTAACCAATCAAAATAATGGATAAAATAGGACTAATTATATCTAGAGAATATCTGTCGCGCGTACAAAAAAAGTCGTTTGTCATTATGACCTTGATTGGTCCATTCTTATTTGCAGCGATGATTTTTTTACCGACTTACTTGGCTACAACTGGCGGTGACACCAAGTCTATTGCCATTATAGATGAGAGCGGAAAGTTTGCAGAAGCATTTGTAAATAATGAGGATACCAAATTTGAATTTTTGGATGTTGACCAAGATACAGGTAAAGAATTGATAAAAAACGAGTCTTTTGACGGGCTGCTTTATATTCCTGACTTAGATACACAAGATCCTCAAGGCGTAAGTTTTTACGGATCGTCTAATCCATCATTGAGCATGATGGGAAATTTGCGAGATAAAATCGAAGGCGAGATTGAAAACATCAAGCTGAAACAGTCTGGAATAGATCGTGAGGTGCTGGATAACCTCAAAGTGAAAATCGACATTAATACGATCAACCTTTCGAGCGACGGTGAAAAGCAGAGTAGCTCTATTGGCGCCTCGGCTATTGGTTATATCTCGTCATTCATGATCTATATTTTCATATTCGTATACGGTGCACAATGTATGCGAGGCGTGATTGAAGAGAAAACGAGCAGAATAATTGAAGTGGTGATTTCCTCAGTGAGACCATTTCAATTGATGATGGGCAAAGTTATTGGTATAGCAGGAGTAGGACTGACTCAGTTTTTATTATGGATCATTCTTTCATTTGGCGTGGTTGCTGCGCTAGGAGCCGTTTTTGGAAGTCCTTCAGCGGATATAAAAACACAACAAAAAGAGCAACTGGAAAGCATGAATGTGCCTCAGGATGAAACCATGGCTGAAATAGAGCAGGATGTGATGTCGAAAGCTACCAAAGCGCTGGAAAGCATTGATATCCCGCTAGTCGTTGTTAGCTTTTTGTTTTTCTTTTTATCAGGTTATTTGTTGTACGGTGCGTTGTTCGCGGCTATAGGTTCGGCAGTAGATAGTGATGCTGATGCTCAGCAGTTTATGTTGCCAGTCACCATACCACTGATTATATCCATAATATCTTTAAGTGCAATTCTCAATGATCCTAATGGAACTTTGGCATTTTGGCTGTCGATGATTCCATTTACGGCACCTGTAGTCATGATGATGCGTGTGCCATTTGGCGTTCCAGGATGGGAATTGGTGTTGTCGATGGTATTAATGATTGCCGGTTTCATTTTTACAATCTGGGTTGCCTCAAGAATCTATCGAATAGGCATCTTGATGCATGGAACGAAAGTGGACTATAAGACTTTAGCCAAATGGTTCATGATGAAAAACTAGATTGGTCGAACGCATAATCGTATAGCATAAAGTTTAAAAAAAGCGCCTTTTATCAGTAAAAGGCGCTTTTTTCTTTATAGCGCCTCTGCAATAGCCGCTATATTCTTCTTAGAATTCCCAATGAAAATATGGTCATTGATGATGAAAACGGGTCGTTTCAAAAAAGTGTACTCTTCCAAAATGTATTGCTTATAGTCAGGCTCTGTTAGGGTCATTTCATTTAAGCCCATGCTTCTGTACTTCATCGCCACTCTGGAAAACAATGCCTCATAACTTCCAGCAAGCGCTTTCATTTGATCTAGTTGTTCAGAGGTGATTTTTACCGTCTTTATATCTTGATATTCGAACTCATCACCTATGCCAAGTTCTTGAATGATTCTTTTGCAGGTGTTGCAAGTAGATAAGTGGTATACTTTTTTCACAATGGATTAGTCAGTTTTATTTGAGTGGTGCAGCCAAAATGATGGAATTTGACTGAGATGTAACAAAGATCACTTTCGGATATTTCAGAAGGTTTAATCTTTGCTGATTAATTTCATAATTCCTTTACCCTCCACACCAAAGTAAATGAATCCGTCTGGTGCTTGTTTTATGACTCTTACTCGGCCAATACCTTTAAAATATTCTTCTTGATCTGTAATCTTGCCACCCTCAACTTTACATCTGTGTAAGTATTGGAAAGAAAGCGAACCGACGAGTAGATCGCCCTGCAATCCAGGATATTTATTTGAGGTAACGAAATCCATACCACTCGGAGCTATTGAAGGCACCCAAAATATTTCTGGCTGTTCCATGCCTTCTTTTTTGGTGATGTCGGTGAATTCCGTTCCATTATAGTTGATGCCATAGCTGATGACTGGCCAACCATAATTTTTTCCTTTTTGGATGATATTTACTTCATCGCCACCTTTTGGTCCGTGCTCATGCTCCCAAAGTGTGTTGGTGTTTTGGTTGTAAACCAAGCCTTGTGGATTTCTATGGCCAAAAGAATAGATCGATGGCATGGCGACTGGGTTTTTTATAAAAGGATTGTCATCTGGAATACTGCCATCGTCGTTGATTCTATGAATTTTACCGCAATGGTTGTTCAATGATTGCGGGTTGATATCTCGCATTCCTCTGTCCCCAACAGAAAAGTACAAATATCCTTCATTATCAAAAACCATTCTCGATCCATAATGACGTCTGGTTTCAAAGGCAGGCTCGGCCTTGAACACTTCTGCCAGTTGCACCAGCTTATTGCCTTGGAGTTTAGCTCTTACGATGGCTGTGGTAGCCAATTCTTTTCCCTTGTTGTTTGTTCCCATTGCTTTGGAAAAGGAAAAGTAAATCCATCCATTTTCTTCATACTTTGGGTGTACTTTAATGTCTAGCAAGCCACCTTGTCCCTCCGCTACTACTTCAGGACCTCCTGTTATTTCCTCCAAATCACCATTGGCCCATGAATACAGTTTGCCGCTTCTATCGGTAATCAGCATTTTACCATCTGGCAGCCAATCTATCCCCCAAGGCGTTTGAATGGTGGAGATGACTTGCTCATAGTCAAGATTCAGTTTGTTTTGAGCATGGGAGAGGTTTATTATAAGTAACCAAAAAGGGACTATCAATAAGGATTTGCGCATGGTATTTTTATATTTATTCAATAACTCATTTACGAATGGAGAGTTCATGGTTTTTAATATTTGTTGATTTCTGATAGCTCAATTGAAGTATAAAAATATCATTTCTTACCTCTCAGAGATTAAATTTATAGAATATCAATAGGGCGATTTCAACACTTTTGATTCATCAAATTAGGTTGAAAACCTCAAGAATTATAAAGCAATTACCAGTTAATCAATGAGTTGTGTTTTTGGGAGCTTTACTACTCGCCTTAAATTCTTCATGGATTAAGGCGAATTTTAACCAAGATTAAAAGTTAATTTTATTTTTTTAATCACCCCATGCAACCCAGAATCTCGTAACTGCATCTACCCATTGATTACTAACCAAAGCATGTTGCAAATCAATAAATCGTATACGGAAGAAGTGCTGATAGCCGACTGCCTGAAAGGGAAGCAGAAAGCGCAGAAGGCCATGTATGAGCGATTTGCTCCAAAAATGCTCAGTGTTTGCTGTAGGTATATTAATGACCGAGAAGAGGCTGAGCATGTGATGATTGGGGGCATGGTAAAGGTTTTTGATAAGCTTGCTCAGTATACCTTCCAGGGAAGCTTTGAAGGATGGATTAGGCGAGTCATGGTCAATGAAAGTTTGATGTACATCCGAAAAAATAAAAACATGTCACTGGAAATAGATGTGACGGATGCCGAGCATGAGTTAGACTTTGCCAAGTTGGATGACAACCTTGAGGCTCAAGATCTGATGAAGTTAATCGAGCGGCTACCGGTTGGTTACAGAACGGTTTTTAACCTGTTTGCTATTGAAGGTTATAACCATAAAGAGATAGCGGAAGCGCTGGAGATTACTGAGAATACTTCCAAGTCTCAGTTGAGCAGAGCGAGGAAACTCCTGCAAAATCAACTTGCAACATTGCAAGCGATGGAACTTAAAAAAAATATGGGTCATGGATTCAAAAAATAAATTAGATCAACTTTTTCGGGAAAAGCTTTTTAGCGAGGAGACCACTCCTTCAGCGATGGCTTGGGATCAAGTGAATAGGAAAATAAACAAAAGAAAACCAGTAATATGGTACTGGCTAGCGGCTTCAGTGGCAGCTATTTTGATATTTAGCTTAGTACTTTGGCCATATCAAAATACACGCACTGGAGTAATGATTGCCAATGTGGATCATCCTGTTTTGTTAGATACAATGAGGATTGAAATTCCCTATAGGAAATCAAGGCTAAGTAACCAGATGATGGCTGTGGAAGAAGCGCCTAATACTGAGCAAACCAAGAACACTTTCGCTGAAAATACCCAAAAGCCGATGATTGATTTTGCGGTCATGGATGTTCTAATCTTGACTTCCAAGAAACCAACCTTGTCAATGGATTGGCCAACGAGTGACTTAGGAATGATTCAAAAGAAACGCGAAAGTGAAAACAGACCAACGGTTAAAATCACCTACATAGCCTCTGAGAAGCCTGCAGTTGATACCACAGAAGCCAGAGTGATCAATAAATTTTGGTCAATGGCTCAGAATCTGACAAGTACCACGGTACTGGCGGATCTGCGTGACGCAAAGAATAATTTGTTTGTAAAAAACCAACCTTAAGGTTGAAATTCAAAATAGACTGAAAAAGATAAATTGGGCTTGACTAATCCAATTGATCAACATCAAAAATTAAAAGGACTTTAAAAAAAAGACGATGAAAAAGATCACAACATTTTTACTTGCGATGATAGTTTTGCTGGGAGCAAAAGCGTCATCTGATTCTGATACGGTAGTTATAGAGTTGAGCAACCAGAGCAAAATTCTCATTTATACAGAAAATAAAGAAGAACTAAAAAGGCTTCAGCAGTATGATATCAATGAGATGATCAAAGATCTTAATAATGCGATTTCCTCTGATAAAGTAAAAAATATTCAGCTGGAGGATGCTAATGGTAAGAAATACACCAAGGATACCACCATAATTATCGGCGATGGAAATGCTAAAACAAGTATTAAAATTGGCAATATAGAATTATTGGTAGATGCCGATGAGTGGGATGAAGTAGGTGATGAGTTTGAGGATGCCTTTGATAGCGATGAGCCTGTGAGAAAATATTCTTACGAGTCAAAAAGTATAGACCGCACAAAGACAGAGTTTAATATTGATATAGGTCTTCAAAACTGGGTCGAGGGTGGAGCATTTCCTGATGCTGATGACCAACCTTATACCTTGAAACCTTTTGGTAGTTGGAATTTTGGTTTCAACTTCAACAACAAAACGTGGGTAAGTGGGCCGCTTTATCTAAACTGGGCAATAGGAGCCAGCTGGCACAACTTTAAGCTTCAAGATACAGATTATATTTTCACCAAAGGAGCTGATAGAATAGAGTTCGTCCCTTCGCCTGCGGATCACAATACCAGGAAAAGTAGATTGACAGTGCCTTATGCCAACGTGACCATCGTGCCAATGCTCGATTTTTCAAAAGGGAAAAGAAAGGTCAAAGGCTATGAAAAAGGTGGAGTTACTTTTCGTACGTCTAAGCGCCAAGGTATTCGCATCGGTGTTGGAGGTTATGTCGGATATCGATTAGGTGGTGAAAGCAAATACGTATACTCAGTTGATGGAAACAAGGAAAAAGACAAAGATTCTGGAAACTTTTATTTGAGCAATGTCAGATATGGAATTCGCGGACAATTTGGATTTAAAGGACTCGATCTTTTCATGAATTACGACTTAAATAATGTTTTTTCAGATAATCGCGCCCCAGCCGGAAGCGGAGGCTTGCAAGCCATTTCTTTTGGAATTATTTTGTAAGAAACTTAAAGACTTTTTATCAATTTCAAGACTCCTCGTATTGCGAGGAGTCTTTTTTGTTTTAGCCGAAATATTTTCTGCCTTAAAAGCGAATAGGCTCTTGCTTTCATTGCCCTGCCATTTTTGGAAAAGTAAATCAGGGTCATCATTTGAGCAGTTATGATCACCTATAATTATTAACTTTCATCAACCAACAGAAATACTATGGATAATAAGTTGTACGCGAAAGAACTAATAAAAATCAACACACAACTGGTACAATTGCAGCAATGGGTCAAGCAAGAAGGATTAAAAGTGGTCGTGATTTTTGAAGGTCGAGATGCTGCTGGCAAGGGAGGTGTTATCAAAAGAATTACAGAGCCGCTCAACCCACGAGTTTGTGATGTTGTGGCATTAGGCGTTCCCACTGAAAAGGAAAAATCTCAATGGTATTTTCAGCGCTATGTAAAACACCTACCCAGCGCAGGGCAGATCGTACTGTTCGACAGGAGTTGGTATAATAGGGCAGGAGTAGAGAAAGTAATGGGTTTCTGTACTGAAGAAGAATACGAAGAGTTTTTGAGGTCTTGTCCTGAATTTGAAAAGATGTTGATCCGATCTGGGATTATTCTCATCAAATACTGGTTTTCTGTGAGTGAGGAGGTGCAGGAAGCAAGGTTTTTAGAACGAATATCAAGGCCAGAGAAACGATGGAAATTTAGTGAGATGGACTTGAAGTCGCGTGCCAAATGGTTGGAGTTTTCAAAGGCAAAAGATACCATGTTTGCCCATACGGATACTAAGCAGTCCCCTTGGTTTGTGGTCAATGGTGATGATAAGAAAAAAGCCAGGCTCAATTGTATCCATCATTTACTTTCACAAATTCCCTATCAGCCTATCAATCAAAAAGCAGTAGAGCTGCCGCCATTACCAGAAAAGCACCAATATGTAAGGCCTCCTATGGACTATCAGAATTTCGTGCCAGAGAAGTTTTAATCCCACCAGTGGGTTTAATTCCCCGACCCTCTGGGTCGAAAACAGAGATGTTTGCTTAGCAAACTTCATCTAATACCTCGATGGCTCTGCCTAGAGGTAGTTTATTTGATGGAAAATTCGCATCAGTGTGATACCGAAACAACTTTTGCAGACAGCCTTTACACTAAAAGCTACAATGATTCAATATTAATGATCCCAAGGGCCAAAAATCCAATTACCTGGATCTTGCTGGTCATCGGAGATAAGAAAAGACTCAACACTTGAACTGAGTTCGTATCTCGAAAGCTTACAGTCTCCATCCACGTCAAATTTGATGAATGCGGAAGTCAAATCTTTCCGAGAAATCCCTAAAACAGAGAACATTTGAATATAATCCCGAACGGAAGTGTAACCATCTCTATTTTGGTCAAAACTCCCAAAAAGAAAATTTAAGAGTAAGTCTACCACCTCATCAGTAACTATAGAGTCTTCTGCATTGATGATTTCAGTATCAAAGAAAGCCAACCATTCGTCGAGTGTAATTATTTTCTTCTCAGCTACTGAAATGTTTGATATGAGTTTTAAGAAGAACTTATCAGCATTTTTCAGGATATTGTTTTTTTCTAGTTCCTGTTTGGACAGGTTTAGATTTTCAATTACCTCATTTCCAATTTCGCTAAAGTCAGTTGGTTCCAATACACCACTTTTATTTTTATCTAATAAGTGGAACAAATACTTAAGTTTCGTTTCCTGAAAGGCGGTTAACATAGATTCACTAGTACATATGAAACGCGAAGATAACATACTATAATTCTATCTTTTATTCGATGATAATTTTATTCGACCAATGATTTTTGGTGTGCACTCGAAAAAAAGCTTTCATCAGAGTAGTCATTTTAATTGGAGCGGCTAGCCATTCTTTGAATGTCTGAATAACTTATTTCAATTTTTTGCCTTTGATGAATGGTTTCCTTATCTCCCTGCTGGTCTCAAAAAAGAATGAAACAGTAAACTGAAAATGAAAAACATTTTGCAGCAATTTTGTAAGCTCAAATCTCAATGACCTGACACTTAGAGCTTCAATCTGAAGGCTAATCATAAGAATATGATATGTATATTATATAAAATATAAATAAAAAGAAATGATTTAAGTGAGGCATATTTGTCTTCTAATCTCAATGATAGCTCTATGAATCTGAAAACATTACTTTGCGTTATTGCCTTAAGTCTGGGAATAGGACTTTTAAACAGTGCCAACCCGATCTTCATAGAAGCAGGAAAGGCAGTCTTAGTATTATCCATATTAGGGTTCTATTCTGTTGCTCAAATGAAGGAAGTGATTCATGAACAAGAGTTTTTTGATGAAACAATAGAGAAGAAAATGGTGAAGTCTGAAGAGCATGAAAGCCAAAGACAAAAAGTAGCGTAATGCTCAACTAATCTGATCTAAATTTTAAAGCACACATTACTTCCGAAATAATAACCCGCCCCGAATAGGTCGGGTTTTTTTCATTTAAGCCTCAATTGTTTACAAGTTTTGTGTAAAAGGAGTGGTCATTACTAAACCCAAATTATGACAAAGCTTAGCTATAATTCCCATCGAAATCAAGCAGTTTTATACAATTGAGAGAAAAAGACATATCTTATGTCAATTTCAAATCTCTAGTGTCTACCGATGAGTAATGCGGCTTTTTTAATATAAAGCCTCAAGATATTCCTTTTATGCACCTCACAAAAAACGACGGAGATCATAAAAAACCCAAAAATAAGCTCAGTGTCAGAACAAGTTTTCAATGGCTGAAATAAAAGTTGATCTTCGTATCTTACTATTTGAATTATACACTTTTAGCACCTTAAATCAACGAACAGAAGAGTTGATAAAACATTTTCTATCATTGACGCAGGTTACTCTTCCGTTGAAATCATTCGCTACATGAAACGCCATATACTAATAACAATATTTCTCATATCCTTTCTCGCAGTGCATGGCCAAAAGGATCAAATCAGATTTAAAGAATATGGAGTCAAAGAAGGATTGCCTGAAGAAGTTGCGCTTACAATTTATGAAGATACCCAAGGGTACATTTGGATCGCCACACAAAACGGCTTAGTAAAATTCGATGGCTATACCATGCGAACCTTCGGGCCTAATCAGGGCAAGCAAGGAGAAGCACTCCAGATTAAAAATCTTTTTGGTGGTCTCTTTCAAGGCAGAGACGAAAAAATCTGGATTGCCGGAGGCTCGTCAGACAAGAGTGGTATGGCGATTTACAATCCGAAGGATCAATCTTTTGAAAACATAATGTATCATCCAGACTCGAGTGTATTGATATTCAATTCGGTTCGACCGATGCACGAGGATCTGAATAACAATATTTGGTTTAGAAATTACTCCAGTGAGTTGGACTCAACCATTCTTGTGAAATACAATCCAGCATCAAAAAAAACGAGTATCTACAGACAAGATGCCAGCAGCTTTAGGCTTCAGTATACAGAAAATATTTTTTTCTCCGAAAACAATATGGATAGCTCCATCTGGATATTTGATTTCCATTCGAACCACCTCAAAAAATATGATGCGCTGTTAGATACATTCAGAACTGTTTTTGAGCCAGGAGAAACCTACTCAGGTTACACTTTGCCAGATAGCTTGTATGGAGTCTTCCCAAAGAACACCGGGCACATCTTATTTGGCTATTATGGGAAGGTATTTGTTGCAGATCAGATAACAGGAACCATCGTCAAGGCTTACGAATTTGATTTTGAAAAGCGTACACCAGAAAATGTACTCTCCTTTAATTTTTACTTTTGGTTAGATACACATAAGCTGCTTTGGATTTCATCTGGAAACTATCTCACAGTTTACAACATCTCCAATGACCAAAAACAAACCTTTGAGTTTGGTAAACCGCCATTGGAAGAAGCGCCAAACAATATCAATACACTGATCCCAACATTTGAAGATCAGGAGAACCTCTACTTTGGAGTACTCAAAGATGGAAGAGAAGCCTACTTAAGGTTTCAATACTCCGATAGCTCTTTTTACTATTATGATGAGTATTTCAATCATGATGACAACCGACTAGTGCTTAAAGATTACCCCGCAGTTTTTCACAAGGATTTTTCTGGTACCAGATGGTTGGGAACCCGCCCAAATCTATATCAAGAACAAAAATCAAACATCCAGTCATATTCCAAATTTGGTGTTCCAGAAAGGGAAATCGATAGTTTGACCTTTCCATTTGAAGATTCGAAAGGTAGAGTTTGGGTTAGTTTCGTAGGTGGTATGTTGCTCAAAGAGCCCAATAAAGAGGAATTCAAAATCTTTGATGCAGATAAGGGTGATTTTCCCTTTAGAGGTGTTTCGAAATCACTAGAAGATAATGATGGAACTATTTGGGTCAAATCTTTTGGCAATAGCGGTGGCGGGCTAGCTCGCTACAATGAGCAGACAGCTTCTTTTGAGCAAATAGGAGCAGGCTTCAATACCAACTCTTTCTCTTTTGACAAAAAACGGAAGCACCTATGGGTTTCTAATGAGGCAGGAATTTTCGCAGTGAGTAAAAAAGGAGAAGTGCTTTATCAGTTAGATGCCGAGTTAACCAGAGGGTTTAGTGTTGGCCAATATTTTCACGACTCTCAGGGTAACACCTGGATATCTGATGAAGGAAATAATGAACATGCAATCCTGCTCTTAGATGACAAGGATAGCTTATCGGTCATCAAACAGATCAGGGGTGATTCCACTTCACTCTCGAGCAATGGCATTCGATTCATCACAGAAGATAACTTCAATAACATCTGGATTGGAACAAATGCTGGTGGCTTGAATAAGTATAGCAACGGAACGATCGAGCGGGTCAAGTCAGGTTCGTTTACTGGTCACAGCATTGATAAAAACAATAACATGTGGTTCACGACCTATGCCAGCGAAGGACTGGTGAGTGTAAGCCCCGAGTCTGGTAGAGCTGTAGGATATGGACTAGATGAAGGCATGCTACACACCGATGATATTGTTTACAACTACCACAACAACCGAAAAATAGCGACGGATCAGGATGGAAGGATGTACATTTTGAACAAACGGGGACTCTCCATCTTCAATCCTTCTACTAAGGAGTTCACCAATCTTGAAACCTCAGACGCATTAACGGAAAACTTATATAACACGACCTCTATCAGCCTATCCAATGGTGAGATTTGGTTTATGCACAGGCAAGGCTTAGAGATTATAGATCCCAAGAAGATATTTGAAGATAAAAACACCATTCCTCCCAAAGTCTGGATTACTTCCATGACCATCATGGATAGTGTTTACTCGGCACCAGACGGAGATATTTTCACCAAGTCGGTAGATTTTACAGATAAAATCCAGCTTGAATATTGGCAGAAGAATTTAGGTTTTGAATTTGTAGCTCTTCATTACCTCAAATCTGAGGACAATCAATATTCGTGGAAGCTTGAGGGGCATGATGAGAATTGGTCAAAACCCTCCTTAACAAGGAAAATTTCTTATACTAATTTATCCCCTGGCACCTACACCTTTCGGGTGAAAGGCTCCAATGCAGATGGTGTTTGGAATGAGGAAGGTGACTATATCAAAATTATCATTAAGCCTCCTTTTTGGCTTTCTGCTGGTGCTTACGTGTTTTACTTCATAGTATTAGGATTTGCCATTTTCGGAGTTCATCGTTTTCAGAAAGCTAGAATCATACGCATGGAGCAAGCTCGCGTAAAAGACCAGCAATTGGCACAAGCCAAAGAAATAAAGAAGGCATATTCAGAACTACAGCAAACCCAAACCCAACTCATCCACTCAGAGAAAATGGCCAGCTTAGGAGAGCTAACTGCAGGTATCGCCCATGAGATCCAAAATCCCTTGAACTTTGTGAATAACTTCTCTGATCTGAATAGGGAATTACTAGACGAACTCAAGGAAGCCGTAGCACAGAATGATCAAGAGGAAGTAGCCGATCTTATCAAAGACCTCTCCGCAAACGAGATCAAGATCAACCACCACGGCAAGCGTGCAGAGGAGATAGTAAAAAGCATGCTGATGCACTCTCGTACAGGTAGTGGAGAGAAAGAGCTCACAGATATCAATGCCTTGGCAGATGAATACCTGCGCCTTTCCTATCATGGATTAAGAGCGAAGGACAAATCGTTCAATGCAGACTTCAAAGCAGAACTCGATCCTGAGTTGCCTAAAATCAATGTGATTCCTCAAGACATAGGACGTGTCATTTTGAATCTGATCAACAATTCATTTCAAGCTGTAAGAGGTGTAGAAAAACCAGAAGTGATTGTGTCAACGAAGAGAATCCCCCTTGCCCCCTTTGGAAAGGGGGATGCTGATAAATCGTCACTTGAGGGAGGGCGTCCCGACGTTTCGGGTAACGACATTTTGATCACTATCTCAGACAATGGCTCAGGGATTCCGGAAAGCATTAAAGATAAAATCTTCCAACCCTTCTTCACCACTAAGGCCGCCGGAGAAGGAACAGGTCTCGGACTAAGTATGAGCTATGATATAGTGACTAAGGGGCACGGAGGAACGATTGAAGTACAAAGCGAAGAGGGGCAAGGAACAAAGTTTATTATTGCATTGCCAGTTATTTTGCCCAAATAGATGAAAATAGAGATGTATACACGGAGAAGCCAGTATTTACCCTTCACCATCATTTTGGTGTGCTTATTCGTTTCGATTTTTCCCCCTCCTTTATCGGCACAAATTGACAAGGACGATCATTTATCAGACTTGCTCAACGCTATAAAAACTAACCGAGATACTGCTGCCTATAACCGTGCAATTAGTTGGATTCAAGTATCGAGAGATACCGTGTCATTATTATATGAAACCACCGTGCAATCTGAATTATCTAGACTGGAGGGTATTCTTGATGATGATGAGTATTATCGCCTAATTTTATCAATCTATTTTCCGAGTGCAGTAATAGAGACAGTATCGGCAAAATATGCGGCAATTCAGTATGCCATGGAGTTCGCACAAAACCATAATCAGCCCAAGTCAAAGAGCGAAGAATATGCACTACTAGCAATTTTAAGACACGCGAGAATTCCATTCAGGAATAGTGATCGGATATATGATGGTATCAGGTACTATAGCGAGTTAGCCGCTGCAGCTAAAAGGGATCAAGATTCTTCGCGACTTACCATAGTCCATTATGTGCTAGGAGGTTTCTATAATCGACTTGACCTCTACGAAAAGGCTAAATATCATTTTCTTAAATCACTAGAATACCTAGACAACAGACAGCCCATGAATGATTGGAATGATTGGGTTGGTGGAATCTTAGGGTTATCAGCTAAGGTCAACCGCTGCATGATTTTAGGAGTGCTATCAATAGATGACGGTGATATTGAGGAGGGAGAGCGTTATTTGAAACTAGGTGTCAAATATTTAAATATGATAGATTCGACTCATTTGGTTGGTGATGAAGCCTATATGTTTTTGAATCTTGCCAAAGCAGAGTCACTTTTGAGGCCAGATAGTAGTGACTTTTACTTTGAAATTGCCCTAAAAAAAACAGCAAGTAAAGGGACAACAATGGATAGTGCTTTTTACTATCAGGAAAGAGCCGCTAATTATCTTTTAAGGGGGAAGCTTGATTCAGCTTTAATTGCAGTAGATAAGAGTAAGTCAATCAAGGAAACATACCGTTTATCAACAATATCTCCTTACGGTGGACTGTTGCCAGCATACTATCATTCTCTTGTGATGTTTAATAGAAATAACTTCTCTGTTATTCCAAAATTACTTGAGCCAGAGATCAATGTTCTGAAGAATAATAACGCGAGGTTTGAGCTTCAAAAAGAGATGAAACTGCTTGCTGATGCTTATCAGCAGATAGGAGACTACAGAAAAGAGTCAGATGCCTTGAGAGCGCTTCAAGATTTGCAGCACAAAATAGTGTCAGAAGCTGACAGTGCAAGATCGATAAATTATGAAATAGAAAAGGAAATGGAAGCCGCCTCTATCCAAATGGCAGTGCTGAAAAATGAAGCAAAGAATAGTAAAAAAACGAATTATTATTTGATAGGTATTGCAATTTTATTAGCAATTTCGGCCGCTACCTTAATACTCGCATTTTTGAACAAGAGAAAATCGAACGATCAACTTATGTCAAAAAACGAGGAGCTTGGTCGAACACTCATGCAGCTGCAATCCACTCAGAATCAACTCATCCACTCCGAAAAAATGGCTTCCCTAGGTGAACTCACCGCAGGCATAGCCCATGAGATTCAGAATCCTCTGAACTTTGTCAACAACTTCTCTGATCTGAATAGGGAACTACTAGACGAACTCAAGGAAGCCGTAGCACAGAATGATCAAGAAGAAGTAGCCGATCTTATTAAAGACCTCTCAGCAAACGAGACTAAGATCAACCACCATGGTAAGCGTGCAGAGGAGATCGTCAAAAGTATGCTGATGCACTCTAGCACAGGTAGTGGAGAGAAAGAACTAACCGATATTAATGCGCTAGCTGACGAATATCTACGCCTTTCCTATCATGGACTGAGAGCTAAAGACAAGTCTTTCAATGCGGAATTCAAAACCGAACTTGATCCTGATTTACCCAAAGTGAAAGTAATCCCACAGGACATTGGACGTGTGGTTCTTAATCTGATTAATAATGCTTTTCAAGCTGTAAAAGGCATAGAAAAACCAGAGGTCATTGTGTCCACGAAGAAAATCCCCCTTGCCCCCTTTGAAAAAGGGGGATTTTCCCTTTCGGGAGGGCGGTCCGACGCTTCGGTTGGGGGTGGGTTTTCGAGCATCCAAATCACTGTTTCAGATAATGGCTCTGGAATCCCAGATAATATAAAAAAGAAAATCTTCCAGCCATTCTTTACCACCAAGCCTACAGGCCAAGGAACAGGTCTCGGACTAAGTATGAGCTATGATATCATAACAAAAGGGCATAACGGAGAGATTACTGTAGAGACTAAAAAAGATTCAGGGACTAAATTTATTATTTCATTACCGATTAATTAACGCCAACAAAATGAAAATACTAGTAGTAGATGATGAAAAAGACGTGCAACCAATGTTTCAGCAACGTTTCCGAAAGGAAATCCGAAGCAAAGAAATAGAATTGGAATTTGTGTTTTCAGGTGAAGAAGCACTTGCCTACATAGACAAACATGGCCACAGGAATAGCCTAATTCTCTCAGATATCAATATGCCCGGGATGAGTGGTTTGGATTTGCTCGATAAAATCCAAAAGGCCTATTCTCCGCCACCTCCTACCATCATGATGATCTCTGCATATGGCGACAAAGAAAATCTAGATCAAGCACAGAGTCTTGGCGCGGAGGGTTTTTTCACTAAGCCATTAGATTTCAGTCTCCTTAAAGAAAAAATAAAAATGCTCTCCTCATGACAAGAATTCTAGTAGTAGATGACGAGCCTGATTTAGAGGAATTAATACGCCAAAGATTCCGAAAGCAGATCAAGAGTAGGGAATTTGATTTTCTATTTGCTATTAATGGAAGAGAAGCGCTGGAAAAGTTGGCGCAAGACGAAGAAGTAGATTTAGTTTTGACTGACATCAACATGCCAGAGATGGACGGCTTAACGCTCCTCTCGGAACTGAATAAGAAGAACTACTTCTTTGAAACAGTCATAGTTTCGGCATATGGTGATATGGAAAATATTCGAACCGCCATGAATCTGGGAGCATTTGACTTCATCACCAAGCCTATAGACTTCAAAGATCTGGAGGTGACCATGTCAAAAACCATCAAACATGTGCAGCAGTTAAAAGAAAATGCTGAAACGCTTCGGGAAAACGACACACTAAAAATTTATCTCAATGAAATCAATGCCCAGAAAAAGCTAAAGGATAGGTTTTTCGCTATTGTATCCCATGATTTAAGAGGGCCGGTCAATTCTTTTCAAGGACTTACAGCTATCCTGGAAAACTATATCAGAAAGCAAAAATACGATGAATTAGGAGCGATGATTGCTGAAGTGGGGCAGGCGTCAGACCAGCTTTCGAGCTTGCTGGATAACCTCCTTAATTGGGCTTCTTCAGAGCTGAGCATTATTCCCTATAACCCTGAGCAGATTGATGCATTTGAAATGACAGAAGAACTCATCCGGATTTTTCAATCATCAGCAAGGGTCAAAAACATCACCCTTACGAACCACATCCCTCTTGAAAGTTCATTTTGGGCTGATTTGAATACCACACAGACGATATTTAGAAATTTGATTAACAATGCCTTGAAATTCACTCCTGAGGATGGTCGTGTGGAATTCTCGGCATCCAATGAAGGTTCTTTTATGTCTATCTCCGTAACGGACACTGGGATTGGCGTGCCGCAAGATAAGCTTGAGGAGATTTTCAAGCTACAGGCACACAAGAGCACTTTTGGAACCGAAGGCGAAAAAGGGGTTGGTCTTGGGCTTCAATTGGTGAATGAATTTGTAAAAATGAATCAAGGTAAAGTAGAAGTAAAAAGTGAGATTGGGGTAGGAACTACCTTCTTGGTGACACTACCATCAACCGAAAACACCTTCAATCAATAATGTCTTTGATCAGCTTTGCGAGCGCCTCACCACTGGTCACATGGCTTTTGTTAATATAGCCTTTGATGCCGGGCAGTCTATCTTCAGGAGCAAAATCCAAGGAAGACACCACGATAATATGCGGAGCATTTTCCATCTTTTCCAGCCTCGGGCTTACCCAATCCACCAGATAATTTCCATCAATGTGGGGCATCTCCATGTCTAATAACACGATATTCGGTTGTACATCGAATATGGCTTTTGCTCCACGCACCGGATGATTAGCAGTGTCTACTAAATTCAACCATTCTATATCTTCCATATAGACGGAAATTTTACGTAGAAAGAGCTTATCATCATCGATCGCCAGGCATCTTAAGGGACTCTGCATGGTGTTTTTTGGAATAAAGATAAAGTATAAAGGAAAGAAAATTAGATGTATCGGAATTTTCCACTTTCTGAATATTTGCAGACAATACTTGCCATGCTTATTCTTTTTGAAAGTGCCATATAATCTATAAGAATGATGCTCCAACTGCCAAGAATAGACTGACACAAACTGGATTGAAACGACCAGACTAGGTCTTGGTCTTTGATGTCGCTTTGGAAAAATGCTGCCGCCGTATAGAGGGTGAGATATTTTTGAAAATTCACAAAGGCAGAACGCTCATCGAATAGGACGTGTCAATAAAAAAGTATTGGTTATTAAGGGGGAAAGCAATTGTCTGAAAATTTTGGGTGAGTTCGGAAACAAAAAACCCTTCATATTTTACGTATGAAGGGTTTTACTAGCAATTGAATGCTTTTTATGCAGAGGAGGAGGCTATCGAACCCTTGTGTTTTGGTAAACCAGAAAATACCCTCATACATCCAATAAAGTCCTTTTTTATTGCTGTATAGTTCTTTAAGATGCACTAAAATACTCTAAAATACAATATTGTTTGCCCCTATGCTTGCCCCTGTGTATCTTTAAGCATGGCAACAGTGAACTTATACCTCAAAGATTATCAGACTCAAAAATCTGCAGTACGTGCGGTGATTAATGATGGCCGAAATTTTCAGATCAAGCTATATTCCGGTATTTCGATTAAGCCTAAGCATTGGAGTAAAAAAAACAAATGTGTTTTGTCGGCTGATGCTGATGCGATTGAATTAAATAAACACCTCAAAGAATTTAGAGAAAAGGTTCTGGGGGCATATTTGAAAGCCAAAAGAGAAGGAATAAAAGTAACTACCGAATACCTTAAAAATGAAGTTTTCCCAAAGGCCGTGGAGGTGTTAAATTTCTGGGAAATATGGGATGTGTTTTTAGAATCCAAGAAGGGCGAATTTAGGCCTCATAGCTTTGCGAAATTCAACGCATTAGCCAAACACTTGAAGGACTTTGAGAAGTTTATCAAACATCCTTTAAACCTTGTTAAAATCGATCAACAGACATTGGAGGACTTGCAAAGATTTTGCTATACAGAGCAAAACCTAAATACACAAAGCACAGACAAATACATTGGCCTCCTCAAAATATTCCTGAATTGGTCGGTAAAACGGAAGTATTCAAACAATGCTGATTTTCAATATTTCAAATCATTGAAACAACCTGATTCATTGAGAGTGATTATAACCGATGAAGACATGAATAAACTTGAAAAGGTTGAAGTAGGATCAAAGAAATATCTCGACAATGTGCGAGAATTATTCATTTTGTCATGTCTTATAGGTCTGAGGTTTGGTGACTATTCCAGTGTGCAAAAACAACATTACAAAACTGACCTTGATGGCACAAAAGTATTACAGATTAGAATGGACAAAACAACAGATTTTGTGGAAATCCCTTTGACGATCAGAGCAAACGAGATTGTGGAAAAGTTAATCAAAGGTGATGTGCATCCAATCACTAACCAGAAGATGAATAAATATGTAAAAGAGCTTTGTGAGCTTGCTCAGGTCGATGAATTATTTGAGGTGCATACTTTCAAGGGGAAGGATCAGAAAATAGAACTAAAGCCCAAATATGAGCTAATAACCACTCATACAGGGAGGAGGACTTTTGCCACTAATCTATTATCCAAGGGAGTACCCGCCGAAACAGTGATGCAGTTCACCGGACATAGGGATTATAAGAGTTTTTCTAAGTATGTGAACATCCCGAAAACAGCACAAAAGAAAGCCGTAAAAGAGGCAATGTTTGATTCTTACATGAGAGTAACCGGATAATGAAAAATAGTGCTTTGCTCAAATTTCAGTTGGCAGTTCAAAAAGCATTCGAAGCTTTTTATGCCTATGGTGTAGGTATTGAAAATAACAAAAAAGAAACTCAGTGGATAGGCTCTGATGATTATAATTTAAGGATTGCTGAATTTCAAAATGAATTCAAATCAGAAATAAGAGATTATGGAAATGATATTAAAAAGCTGAATTCTTATGTCAGACAGGTTTATGTTGAATTCCTTTTTTTTCAATTAAAACAGTTTGAACGATTACAGAGACAAGAAAAATTTCAATGGAATAATGATGAAGTAATGACTGATAAGTTCGTTATGGAATTCCATTCAATTCAACACACTTTGAAAGAATTAGAAGCTGAATTCAAGTCGTTTCTTTCAATAAATGCCAATTACGAAATTGGGGAAATAAATGAAATCGGTTTTGATGGTAGGGGAAAGTATGTCCCATCATTTGAATTAAACGAATACAATTCAAAAGGAGAGTCTGTCAACAGGACAAAGACAAAACCTAAAAACATTGGGGATGATAACGAGACTAAGAAGATCATTATTAAGGAGATTAAGAAGAAGATAGATGATAACGTTCATGTTTTACTTGAAACAGACCCACCTATTTTAAATGATCAAAATGAGTATGCTCTTAAACATGGAAATAAGGGTTCAATTGCGGCGTTTGTTGATGCCTTGAGATTACTCTCAACATACACCCGAAAAGACATAGTGGAGGCCTTAAACCTGTCTATACCAAGCTTGAAATTACCGCCAGATGGAAAGACCGTAACTAATGTTTCTAAAGCTTATAATGAGTTCAAACCACAGTTGGAGAAATTGGTAATTACCAAAAGGAATTCAGGGTAAATTCAGGTAATTCCTATTCGTTCACTTTGGGCTATCATCATTTAAACGATAGCTCATGACTAATCCATTCCAAACTATTGATAAGCGTTTGGAGGTAATTGAAAGCCTCCTCATTGACTTAAAAATCAGTCAGAAACCTTCGAATCCCGTAAAGGTTGAAAACGAGAAACTTACTCGAAAAGAAGTATGTAGTCGTTTTAAAATCTCATTAGGTACTGTTCATTCACTCATGCGATCCGGTGACCTACCATTTGCTAAAATTGGCCGCAAAACCATATTTGAAGCAGAGGAGGTACAAGCATTTTTTGAGGCAAATAAAAAGAGGCTGAACCATGAGTAAATCAGAGAACAGCCTCAACAACAGTGATGACAAAGATAGGCAAAACAGACTCATTGTGGCCTACTTGTCAAATAAGGATGCTTCCCGAAATGAAATCGCTTTCGTTCTCGGGATCCGAATCAATAGTGTCACATGGAGGGTTCACGACCTCATGAAAAACCAACGGGTTGCCGTTTATAAAATTGGAAAATGTCAATACTCAAATATTCCAGTGGAGTTATTGACAAGTAACCCTGAAAAATTTCAGAGTCAAGCACAATTCAGTCTTTGGTAGTAATGGCAGGGTTGAAGTGGATTCCAATTGATGTGATTCAATTTGTGTTGAGAAACCGAATGATTAATGAGTTTAAGGTTTATCTCCTCCTCAATGTTATAACAGATGGTTATGCTGTGAATAACTCATGTTTGATTAATCACTTGTCTAGGAGGCTAAATTGGACAACAAAAACAGTGTCTAAGCACATCAATAAATTGATTGAAAGAGGGTGGTTAGGAGCTTCAGAAGATGTGATTTACATCCGATCACTTTGGCTAATCAATGGTAATTATTTAACCACTAATCACGATAGAATGGTTGAATTCAATTGTGATTGGTTCGACTGTTGGAAGGGCTATCTGCTCGGGGCATTTTTAGGGCATTTAGTGAATGTTCAGCAATTAAAAAGCATAGCGGAAACCATAAATCACTCAGGGCATGAAAAGGGATGTTCGTATCAAAGAGTGACGGTTTCCGCTTCTTTTCCTTTATCACACAAAAGTATTGAAAAGATTTTAGGAGTAACCACTACAACGGCTCATGAGTGGAAAAAGAAAGCCCTAACAGATGGTTTTGTTGTTATAAAACATAAGTATAAAGTCCTTTCAGTAAAGGTTGAAGATTACCCTTTTTTCAAATCCATTCAAAAAGAAAACAACGGGATTCTCATAATGAATGGGAAGGTGATTAAGCGACTACCTGATCATGTTACTCCTCTGTTAAAGTATCGCTCTGGAAAAAAAAAGAAGTATAATAGAAGGGGTTATAAGGGGAAGGTAAAGAATCATTGAAAATCATTTGTTCAATGAAGTTGTAATTTTTTTAATTAAAAGAACATCGGTAAAACATCGGCACAATGGCGAAAAGAGAAAAGCAAAACCACGGAGGTTATTTAATGAGACCTGAGAAGGGCGAGACAATGAACCCCAACGGAAGACCTAAAAAATTGATTACCCAAATGGTAGAGGATTTACAAAACGAAGGTTATCAAATGTATGGTCATAAAGAAATTGTGGATTCGCTGATTGCTTGCTTGTCACTACCAAAAGAAAAGCTAATAGCACTAAAAGATTCTCCAGAGTCACCAAGGATCATTTCGGCAATAGCTGAAGAACTATTATCCAATAGAGCATTCAAAGCCATACTTGAAATCATTGACAGAGTACATGGGAAATCAATTCAAATAATTCATGAAGCAAAACCTGAGTCCAAAGAGATTAGAATCGTTAAAGCAAGTGAGTATTTTGAAGAGTTAGCAAATCAGAAATAAAAAATATAAACTCAAGAAAATAAGACCATCTTGCACAAAGCGGAAATCTATTACTACATTTAACTATTGTCAAATCTAATAATAGTTAACGTTATGCAAAGAATTGTATTTTTACTCATTCCCATTTCAATAATATTCTCATGTAGTCCAGAGCCATCGCAGCAGGAATTGTTAATTGCTGATTATGTTCAAACCATAGGAGACACAAAAACAGATTTAAGTTTTGAGTTGATAAGCTTTCAATGGTCAGATACCTTGTATCAAAGAGAAATCACATCAGAGGTTCGGGCAAATGTTGCTGATTCAAGGTCAAATAATTGGGAACTGATTGAATTAGAAGTTAAGGGTATTGATCGCTATTATGATTATGCAATTAATAAGAATGAAGATTTCATTAAAAGTACAAATGAATACATTGCCGGCTATAGAAGAATGGGAGTAACTGATCAGGTAGATCAATTAAAACAAAATGTGATTGATGCAAAAAAGCAGATTCAGGAATTAGACAGTAGCAGAACAAGCCATATTGAATTACTAAATAAAAGTGCGGGTGATAGCGTACAGGCTGCATACCTTGTAAGGAAATTAGAAAACTTGTCTTACAGTATTTCAAATCCAGAATCGACGAGGCGTGAAGAAATTTTGTATGATTGGGTGAAAAATATAAATAGCCTTGATTCACTTGAATCTTTGAAACAAGATTCTATTCTTTCAATGACTGCAAAAGTTCTTTACAAAATCAAAAATCCTATTCTGAATAATGCAGAGCAGCAGATTTCAAAAACTTTCATATTCAATAGTTCTGGAAATGAAATATTGGGTGCTGAATAAGAATTGCAATAGATTTGTTGACCCCCATGTTTGCCCCTCTATAATCAAAAAGCCCTCATACAATATGTATAAGGGCTTTTTTGCAGAGGAGGAGGGATTCGAACCCCCGGTACCTCACGGTACAACGGTTTTCAAGACCGCCGCATTCGACCACTCTGCCACTCCTCTATGATCTTTGCTAACATTTTTTAAGTAGTTGTTTCTACTCCAACTTGCAATGGCTATTCCGCCGCATTCGACGGGGACGCCCAGTTCACTCGGCCAATCTTTTATGATCGTCTCTGCGAAATTGGAATGCAAAATTAGCAGTTTTAATTAAACGGCCAAATGTATTTTGACAATTTCGGTATTGATTTTTTTTACGCTGATTTTATCCGTAATCATTCCCTCCCCGAATCGAATTTTAAGCAGTAATGTCGTTTTTACTCTAGTTTCTGACACTTCTGAACCTTTAAACTTCAGCAATGAGAGAGGGCTTAGATTTGAATCAATACAACAATGGGCTCATTGGGCTCTTGGCTAGATCCCAGTTTCATCCCCTTCATTGATATAGTAGATCTCTTTGTTCGCTGCACGATCAATACTGGCATTGAACTCAAAGCCCAGCAATAGAATATTAGACATAAACCATTGCCAGATCATCAAAGCGATCAGTGTTCCAATAGAGCCATAAAGCTTGTTGTAAGTACCGAAGTTGGTCACATAAAAGGAGAACCCGAAGGAAACGGCAATGCACAATAGCGTTGCTATAATTGATCCGTAAGAGAAAAAACGCCATTTATCATGAATGGCCGGTCCAAAGTAGTAAATACTCGCTATCGCGACATAGAAGGCAACAAAAATGACCAGATAACGGAGAAAGAGAATCAGATAGTAGGTAAAACTTTCAGTCAGATAACCATGCTGCCAAACCCAATCTAGTACGAGTTGTCCGGCCAGGATAAATACAAAGGAAATAATCAAGGCAAAAGCAAGGATGAGCGTAAGAAAAAGCGCAATGAATCGAGCCTTCAAATAGGACCTATTATCGACTGTTTTATAACTCATATTAAATGACTGCATCAAGGAGTTGACTCCATTTGTAGCCAGAAAAAGGGCGAATAGCACGCCAAAAGAGATCAGTCCATCTCGCCGTACTCCCACGGTATCGTGAATAGTATCATCAAAAGCAGCATATAAATCGGGCGGCATAAACGAGCCTAGAAACGCCAGTATTTCACCAGAAGAAATGAAAGGAATATAGCTGTGCAGAAAAGGAATAAGGGCAAAAAAGAAGATAAGACTCGGAAATAAAGCTAAGGTGAAATTAAAAGCAACCCCATAAGCACGATCTATTAGCTGATTATCACCTACTTTGTCAATGAAAATGATGAGCGTTCGATGAAGAGAGACATCACCATTTCTAAGCTTGATATTTTTCAGCCATAAAATTAACCGAATGTACCATCCCGTGTAGTGTAAATGTCTATGTATAGATTCTCTTATTCTCACGTGTAATATTTGCTCAGTAACTCATGGAGTTCTTTGGGTATTCTTGCTGGTCGCCCGCTGTTCATATTCATAAAAGCAAGTTCTGTTTCGGCAGCATTGATCAGTTTTCCATTGGCATTGGTTATTTCGTACACAAACTTTACCCGTGCTCTTGGCTGTTCCGGAATAGAAACTTTGACAGTAAGTAGCTCATCATATTTGGCAGGGCCGTAATATTTTATGTTCATCCCAAGTACGGGCATTCCTATTCCTTCCTCTTCCATCTTTTTATAAGACCAACCGATGGCACGAAAAGCTTCCACTCTCGCCACCTCGTAGTAAGCAGCATAATTGCCATAATATACGAAACCCATTTGGTCTGTTTCAGAATATCTCACCCTTACCTGGAATTCGTGCTGATACATTTATTTATAGATTCTTTGTTTGTTCAATGCTCGCTGGAAAGCGGCAGCATTTCTGTTATGTTCAATCAATGTTCGGGCAAAGAGGTGGGTGCCTGAAAAGTCTGGGTTAGCACAAAAGTACAAATACTTATGTTCTTTATAGTTTAATACGCCTTCAATTGCGGTTATTGATGGGAGCATCACCGGACCTGGTGGCAGTCCTTTGTATTTATAGGTATTGTACGGAGAGTCAATTTCCTTGTGCTTATTAAGTACTCTCCTAATCGTGAAATCATTGAGCGCGAAAACAAGCGTAGGATCTGCTTGAAGCGGAATGCCTCTTTTCAGGCGATTGATATATACTCCTGCGATGGTGGGTGTTTCTTCCATCACGTTTGTTTCCCAGTCTACGATACTCGCCAAGGTTGAAACCTCTTTCGGAGTGAGGCCAGCTTCTGTGGCTTTTACTCTTCTTTCCTCGGTCCAAAAGTTTTCATATTCGGTTTTCATTCTGTACAAAAGCTCGTCAGCAGAAATCGTCCAATATACTTGGTAGGTATTGGGTAAGAACATGGATATGAAGTTCAAAGAGTCAAATCCATAAGACCTAGCAATGCTGTCAGAGGTTAAATAGGGGAGCAAAGTAGCTGAATCCAAAGCAATATTGGTCGTGAGCTTGGCTGCCAGTTCTTCTATTCTTCTCGCATTGTTAAAGGTCAATCTGACGGGTGTTTGTTTGCCCGATCTTAGCAGATTTACGGCTTCAAGGTTGGACATATCAGCTTTGAGTGTATATACCCCGGGCTTGATATATTTATCGTAATCTTTGAGTCTTGCGATAAAACTAAAAGCAACCAAATCAGTCACTATTTGCTCATCATAGAGTCTGTTTTGTATTTCCTTAAAGGTACTAGTAGGAGATATCGCAAATAACCTGTCCTCTTTGCCTACCTGTATGTTGGCGGTAAAGAATATTTGATAGGCATAAAAGGCAAAGGATGACAACATCACAGAGAAAACGATCACTGCTGTTGCGAATATTTTTTTCTTCTTCATTAGAAAAGTAGCAATTTTTTGAATTGACCAATTGGTCTTAATAACACTTGTATTTTGTGAGTGTTTATTCTTCTTACTTTGGTAGTAAAATTACGCATTAATTCTAACCTTGAATTCTCAAAATAGGACGACTAAAAGGGTTAATTCTATTGAAACATTTAGTTTTATCCTATCACCTATGCCACAGTGGATAAATATATGCTCCATGATGATGGTGATGAGAAAAGCAGATAGGTAAGTTTACATTAGAAATCATCGGAAGGCCATCAGCATCAGTCGTGATTTTCAAATTTTCGTCGGTGTTTTGTAAATCTGAAGTAGCGATACTTCTTATATGTTCCGACCAGTTTTTGATTCCATTATGGATGACCTCATATATAGTTTTCAAATGAGGGAGCTGACAATAACTCATGATATAGTCATTTGTCAACAAGCATTGTCCTTGAAAAATTAAACCATCATATTTTGAGGAAAACTGAAGCGACTTTTCTTCGAACGTTATGCTTATTTTCTTAGGAAAGAAAGGGCTATTAGGATTGCGTGAAGCTTTGAAAACGGCCTCTTTGGCTGTCCAGTAGAGCCAAAAGATATTGGGATTGTCAAAAGCTACTTCATCATCAGCGAGAATGAATCTCAAATCCGCTAAGGATCTTTTTTTTGTTCGCTCATCTGATCGATCGAAAATATCTATTCCAATCAAAGCTTATATCGAGCAGCAAGTGAAAAGTAAAGGTTTGACTGGTCCTCAGCGTAATACCTGTTCAGATTCATGCTATAAATGAGTTCACTTGTGAGGTCTATTTTTTCAAGATTTTTTCTGTAAAAAGTGCCTACGCTGTACTCTACATCATGAAACTCTTCATCAGGAAGGTTGATGACTAAGTAGTCTTTATTGAATTCTATCCGCTGAAAGGAAAACCCCAACTGACTTTTCGCCTTGTTGAATCTGATATTCATCTGATCAGCATTACTTCCCGGCCCTATTCCCGCGCCTAATATTTGCCCTCGATGAGTATATCCATGCCGATTTACACCGTGTACGTAAAATGGAGGAGTTGGCCGCCACAGATAAGAATGATTTCTTGATAAGTTGGTGTGTTCGTAAACAATGTCTAGAGACTTATTTTCTTTTAATATCACATTTTTTTCAAAACCCAGAGTATATCCTCTACTATGCTCTGGTTCTAAAATACTGGCAAAATCATTCTTGGCGAATTCAGCATAAGCCCTAAAACCCTGCTCAATGAATTTCCATTCGATGGAGACAGCAGCCATTTGGTCAAAGGCGTCATTGACACTGATGACATTGCCATCCTGAACACCATCATCCAAAACAAAAATAGGAGCTATGAGATCTTTACTTTCAAAAAACTCTGTGTTCTTGTACATCGTTCGATGGAAACCGATAGTGAGGCTTGGAACAATGGCAGGAGTGAAGGAGCCAGTTAATCCACTAAAATATCTATTATCATTGTCTTGATCATTGTCAAAATAATCCGATTCTTGGAGCAGGCCATAGATCAAATAGCCTTCAAGTTTGCCAATATTTTTTTTACCAATACTGATATCTGTCGGCACAATTCCAAGGCGTAAGTGCGGGAAGCCACCCGCTTGCGTACTCATTATTATTGGATTAAAAGTGGCAGGACCGAGCACAAAATTTTGTGTAGACACACTTGCCACCAAGGATTTATAATTCAATTTAATTTCTGATTGTCCTAAATGAAATTTCGTAAAAGCACCCGTTCCATATTGTTGAGTATAATCAATGCCACCCTCTACCGCAAATTGATAATTATATGGAGAAAGATTAGGAGATCCGGCGGTGGCTAAATCGAAATCGCTGTTTTGTGAAAAGAAAACTACAGGTTGAAGTGTATAACTGAAAATGCCTTTTTTTCCTTGAATACCAAAATGCGCTTCGGAAGTGACTCCTTTACCTTGCCAGACCGCCCCATCGTTGTATCCGCGAGCATACGCGCTGTTGAAAGACATTTTGACCATCGGATCAAGAACTTTAAAGTAGTCGCCACTCAAATATTGCGTAGATGTTTTTAATGATAATGCTGTTGTATCGGTAAAGCCAGAATTATAGAATTCGTAATTTGGGATAGCGGTTTGTGAATAGCAGAAATCAGATAAGGTGATCGCGACTATAAATATGTTGAAAATGAAATATCTTCTGTTTTGTCTCATGGCGTTTGAATTTATATCACTTTATTGTAAAGCTGATTTTTTACTTATGCGAGAAGTTAGTTTTTCATCTATTCTATAAAATCATTAAAAAGAGTCAGTTTAATATTCAAAAGAAGTAAAAAATCTCTTAGTCAGTAATCAATACTTATATTATAATTCTCTTATAACGTCTTCAAATATATTCTATAAATAGTTGTATGCATCTTGATTTATTCAATTGGATAATGAGGAGTTTGAATCATCAATGTTCTGCTTTATTAATTATGGCTTCACAAGTCTTACTGAACGTACTTTGAATGTGCTTAATTCGATATTTAGTTAAGTCGTTAGCAACTGGTGTTATGAACGTTTTATTGTTCACCCACTCAATAATTAGTCGAGAAAGATCATCAACTGATTTGTAATGGGTAGCGAATTTGTCCAAATCATTTGGCAAATTATACCCATCAGGAATAATAACGGGTTTTTGATAAGTAATCATGTCTATTTCCATTCCCGATATTTTGGTCATGCCATACTGTTCTCTGTATATCTGGTATCTTGTTTCTAATTTCATGGGTAGTAAAAGGAAATCAGTTTGGCTCATATAACTTTCAAACTCCTCCTTAGGAACGAATTTGTTAAAGTAACTAAACTGGAAATTAGTGCACTCAAGGTCTTTGAAGATTTCTTTTATTCTATTCCCATAACTTCCTTTTAGTTTCCCTAGAAATGATAAGCTCACCGGTCTTTCAAATTGAGATATGGACATTTTAATGGCCTTGTATAGCGCTAAATAATCACGTCGCTTATGCTCCACAGTACCGATAACACTAATTTGAATATATTTCTTAGTATTGATCGTTTTCACGACTTTCTCATTTATGTAACTATATTCTAAGGGTGGTTCTAGAATTCTATTTTGATTTAAAATAATTTGAGACTTAACGTAATTAGTTATTTGTTCATTAGGAAACATGAAGTAACTAACCTTTTTCAAAAACTTTTTTCGATAATAAAAATCTTGATGCCAGATTTTCTTTCCTAAAATATGATTCAGGTCATACGAGAAATTAGTCAAGCTAAAATTTAGGCTCTGCCAGGGCCGAAAGTATGCATTTACATTGTGTATTCTTAAAATGGAGGGTTTGTTGAAATCGAAATTTGCAAAGAACCTGTAATTTGAAGCTACAGTATTAAAGTAAACTATGTCGCAATTTTCAACGTGATGTGCATTTTCAGTAAAAAAGTTAGACATCCTTTGATGTTTTGATTTGAGTACTGGGATCACAGAGTTTTTAAAATTCTCGTCACCTACTTCGCTCCATATTTTAGGAGTGGTGAATATAACGAGTTGAAAGTTAGAGCCTTCTAAAACTGAACAAAGACTACTTAAAAGAAAAGAATGATAGTCAAATTCAATAACGAGTAGGTTGATTTTCAAGGTAGAGTACTTTTTAAATTTAAATCAGTAGTTAGTTAAAGGTATCAAACACATTGAATTATATGTGAATAGTTTATATCATTCAAAATTGAATTTATTAAAAACATAATAATCAGTTCGCATATCAATAATTAAATGATCGCAAATTATGTTTAAAAAATTCATGTGGTTGTCGCAGGCTTTGTTGATCAAGTATTTTAAGCGCTTACTTAACAGAGAAACCGGAGTGACGTTTCAATAATTAAAGAGATTTAAATTGCTGTAAAGGCATTTTCATTATCTTTCTGAAAGTGGACTTTCAAGAAAGCTAGAAAGCAACAACGAAGTTTTTTAAAGCCATCCCAGTGTAAGAAATAAGACAGAAAATTTTCTGATGCCTGAATGGGTTTTATTTAATTTATAGCATCAATAAAAAATAGCGTCACTTTAAAGCGGCTTCAATTGATTTATAAATTTTCCAATATAACCTTACAAATGGTATGACGAAGATTCTCTTTAAAATCCGCAATGATGTCCTAAAGATGAGTTTTCTTCTGAAGGCTCCTTGGAAATATAGCTCTTGTTTTTTTCGCTCTTCTTCATTTTCTGGGATTTTGTCAAATTTAATAATCAATTGGACTTCTAAGTTGACCCAGTCAATCAGTCTGTTACCAAATACCTTTCGAATATCCCTAAGGTCAAGGTGAGAATAGTCTTCACCCTCAAAATTTCTATTTTTCAAACCTTTACCCCAGAAATCAAAATTGACTAAATCATCAATGTAGACGGCTCCTTTATTAGTAAAACGCTCTGCAATAGCTCGAATTTCCCTATCCATTGGCACTTGCTCATGGCCTGATGGCCTTATTGTTTTACCCAAATGAGCTGTATTAATTCCATATCCTTTCCATTCTCCTTTTTCCCAGTTTACCGAATTATCACCAGACCAATGGGCATCCAAAAAAAATACTGTTGGTTCTTTTAGTTCTTCAACTAGATTTTGAATTATTTCACCGGAATCGCCTTTTTTAAATTCAATATTTTTATAACCCTTATTCAGTAATTTGGAACTTGTCTCATTATACATAACATCGTCTAGCTCAATAGTAATTACCCTTTTAAAATGGTTGGCCATGATCTCCGTTGACTCACCTTTGAAAGTTCCTGTTTCTACTACTGTTTGAACATCAGAAAAAGATTTTGACAAATAAGACTTTAATTTTTCAATACGGAATTTACCCATTTGTATAAATAGAATTTATCATTGATTTTAAAATAGACTTATTAAACAGAAAGTAAGTCATAAATGGAGAAACAAACGTAAGCTTTTAAAATCTTTTATGCACAGAATTATATTGCTTAAAGTATCTTTTGAAAGCTTTTAATAAATCGTTAATAAATTTGAAAAAGTGGGGGACCTCTTTTGAACAAAATAGTATTGATCGAAAAAACTGGTAGAACATATATTAGGTCGGTGTTTTTGGTTTCTGCTTAACCATTTGGATAATGATTATTTAATAATTGGGCAGTATGCGTATTGATATAAAGGCTTAAATTATAATGGGAATAACACGTTGTAAAGCAGCTAGATATTAATCATTTTTATGGTTTAGAATTTCCAATTGAACTTCTCATTCGCTTTTTGAGTAAAGTAGCCGAATCCGCCCTGAACGGTTTATTTAATTGTGATTGTGAAAAAGACGACAAGATTTAGGAGCTTCGGTCTTGAGTGAAAGGTTCATTACCTTGCGGTTTTTTAAAATGATGCAATGAAAGTTATCAGGTTTTTAATAAAGGGTTCGCTCAAACAAGTTCTCATTGCCGGCATAGTCAGTTTGGCAGCAGCGGCTTTTTACATCCTTGCCATAAGATCATTCTCAGATGTATTGGAGTATGTCAAAGGAGACACGCCATATGCTTTTTTCTTGTTGGCTGGACTTGTATTATCGTCGGCACTTTTGGCCATTTTGGCAAGCCATTACATCACCAACCATTTCGAGTTTAAAATTTCAGGTCAGCGGGTCACGCTCTCAGAATTGGTCTTGAAATCGACTTTCGATAAAATTGAAAAAAGTAGAGATAAAATAGTTCCTACGCTATTCAATGATATCATTACGCTAGCAACTTTCGCCAAAGGCTTACCTGATTTTATTGTGTCTTTTTTTACAGTCATCGCTATTTGGGGATATATGTTCTTCATTTCATGGCAGTTTACTTTGATATTTATCTCCGTATTTTTCGTCAGCATTTCCATGACATTGGCTTCTCAGTCCTATCTCTTCAAGGAAGAAAAAAGAGCCATTGCACAAAGAAATATACTGCACAGGCGGTTGAATGGATTGGTTGATGGCCTGAAAGAATTGACACTCGATATCAATCATAAGGAAGTTTACGCAGGTAAACTAATCGGAGAATCGAGCGATGGCTTTGCTAAACATACTGTCAACAGGAACAAAGTTTTAATTGCCGTAGGAAAAGTATCCGAGTCCTTTATTTTGATATCGCTGGGGTTAATATTTTTGATTGCAACCTATTACTTTGAAACTGGGAAAGACTTTTTCATTGAGTTTTTTACCCTGATTACCTTTACGCTACCTTCTTTAATCAGAATCGGACTTTTCTTTAGTACACTCAAGAAAGCAGAGGTGGCCTTAGGACAAATCGAAGGGATGGACGTTGTGTTGAAGGATTTTGAAGAAAAAGTAGCCAGCTCTACGGAAAACCATTTTCCAAATACTCAGGTTTCTGACAAGCCAGTGATTTCACTAAGGGATGTTCATTACCACTATCTGACAGAAAATGATAAGGCATTTACCGTAGGGCCTTTTAACCTTGAAATATTCAAAAATGAAATTTTATTGATCAACGGGGGTAACGGTAGTGGAAAAACAACCTTAATTAAGCTGCTTACTGGTCTTTATATTCCTTCGAAAGGTCAGATTACTTTTGCTGATCGCGTGGTAGATAGTCAGCTTCTTCCCGAATATCGAAATATCTATTCTGCTGTATTTGCAGATTCTTTCGTTTTTCAGGATTTGGGATATATCAATCATAGTAAAGTAGATGAGCTGCGAGAAAAATACCTTGATCTATTAGAAATCAGAGATAAAGTGGATGTTGAAAATGGCATCAAGCTGTCTACTACCAATTTATCATTCGGACAAAAAAGCAGATTGAACCTGTTTCGTTCGCTGTTAGAGGATAAAGAATTTTACGTTTTTGACGAATGGGCGGCAAATCAAGACCCATACTTTAAAAATAAGTTTTACACGGAGATCATTCCAGGGTTGAAAAAGGATGGTAAAACAGTGATTATCATTTCGCACGATGATCAATTTTATCACGTTGCAGACCGACGAATCACTGTTTCTCAAGGTCAGGTTACGCAGCATTAAGCACTATTTTGTCGAGACTAGCCATTATAGCAATTGCCACCTTTAAGCGTTCCAAAATGCTTGCGGAGGCTTTGGAATCCCTTAAAAAACTCCAAATTCCTGAAGGCTATTCTGTAGCATGCCACGTTTGTGACAATGATCCTAGCAAGTCAGCAGCGGAGCTTTGTAATAACTACGCTAAGCTTTTGCCTTTCGAGTTAACGTACCTTTCACAGCCGGAAAGAGGCATTGTTTACACAAGAAATTTATTGCTAAGCCAAGCCCATTCGGCAAATGCTGATTACATCGCATTTTTCGATGATGATGAGACCGTAGATAGCTCATGGCTTTCAGCTTTGATCAAAACGGGAGAAGAATATGCCGCCGCTGCTGTTTCTGGCAAGGTGATCTATTTGCTTCCAGAAGAGGCTCCTTCGTGGTTACATGAAAGGAATTTTTATGGAGGAGGTCGCCCGAAAACAGGGACTCAATTGAGTGGCGCAAGTACCAATAACGTGTTGATCAACTTGTCCTTTCTGAAAAAACATGAACTCTCTTTTAATCCAGCGTTCAATATGTCTGGAGGATCTGATTCTTTTCTCTTCAGAGAAGTTAGAGATAAAGGAGGCAAGGTGATCGCGTGCAGAGAAGCGATTGCTTATGAGCAGGTGCCACTCTCGCGAGCAACAGAGGAATGGATCTTAAATCGTGCGTACAAAAATGGCTATACGGAGCTTAATCGAAACAGGCTGAGACACGGAAAGCTCAAAGCGTACACCATCGCTTTTGGATACGGATTTTGGTTGATGGTTTGTTACCTTTTTGGCTTGCTCGGTTATCCTTTTGTGAAGTATTCGAGCATAGTTTTTAACAGACGCAGAACCAGAAAAGTCAAAGGAATACTTTTGGCGATACAAGGAAAACCTTATGAGGAATATCGCAAGATTCACGGCGGTTAGCGCTTGTCTACTTCTTTCGCGTCACTAGCCAAAAAAGTGGTGCAGCGATAATCGAAAGTAGGAAACTCATCAAACTAATGCTGGCGGCTCCCAGCCAACCGAAGCTTATTTTTTCCGCCTTTGGTGGTTGTGAGAGGTCTGCCAAGACTTGATCAAAACGATCCCATGTTCCAGGAAAATGCATCACTGTGGACAGTTGCTCCGTTTTTTTATTTAAAAACTGAGTGCCATTGAAGAGAAAATCTTTCGATCGCTTTTGGTATTTATGAAGCGAGAAAAGCTTAAGAATATTTCTTTCTAAAATAAAAAAAGAGAACGACTGCCATTTGCCAAGATCAGGAAACCGAAGCACGCAAAATCGTCCACCAGTACAGCCCAAAAGTGCTTGTTTATCATCTATATCTAAGTTTAATGTGCTATCCAGGTTGTGGTAATTCTCCACATAAAATCTATGCAGCAAATACTGGTCGCTTTTTAGGGAAAGTAATTTTTCGGTATCATTGAAATCAATCGCAAACCACGATTGAATACTGTGCAGCATTTCGCTGATATGTTTCGCTTTTCCAATGTAGGAACCAGAATTCAAATATTGGTAAATCGTATTCTGAGGAGGATATTTTTTCAAAAAGGCCAACCACTTTGCGGGCTCTTTGTACATGAAGTTTGACTCACCGGAAAATAGAATATCTACATCCGCCGCTTTAAATTTCCCGATAATTTCCTTGGAGTCGCCATAGATCAAAACATCGTACGCATCGACCATAAGTAGTATCGTTTCAGGATCTTGCTGCTCCACAAAATCTGCCAATAATTTCAGCTTGATGACATTCTGTATCCAAGGGGAGGAAATAAGCGTGACCAGGTTGATGTCTTTAGCTTCGCAGGTTTTTTTTAGGTAGTTATTTTCGGCAAGAACATTATCTGCAAATGTGACAACAATTAACTCATTCATATCGACTAAACGCCTGGATTAGGTTTGGTCATGTCATAGCAATTAGGGCAATGGCTTTTGTGACCAAAAAGATAGGAACGTGAACCAATCAAAGTTTTCGCAAAAGGAAAGTCTTTCGGGTATAAATTAAAGCTGATTTTGCTTTGAATATAATCGTCAAAACTTGAGCCAAATGCGATAAACGTTGTTTTCGGATGATGCTCAAACCAATACGCACATAATATTTTAGCCAGCATTCCCGACATCAGCATCACAATGGCTCCATCCTCAAAAGTATGTTTTTTCAAGTTATCATACTCTTCGTGGGCATTTCTAAAAGGAACCCGGATGATTTGATCATCATCAAATTCAAAACCCATCTGCCTGAAAAAGCCCAAATCTTGATTGATGTTCACCACAAAGTAGACTTTCTTTTTGCGCATAGCCCCGAGTATTCTAGGGTACTTGCTCAAGTTGTGATGAAATGTCATTGCAGGGATCGTGAATTCATCTACGGGTCTTAGCGCTCGGGCGTATTGACTCAACTTAGGATGTGAAATTTCACAAGGAATACCGATGTAATAATGGTCTTGCCTTTTGAGAAAAGCGGCCAAAAGTAACTCGCCAAGCTGCTTGTTGTATTTGTCCTGAATTCTGCCGAAATAAGACCCAAACCAAACTTCTTTGTGATCCGCTTCTTGAAATTTTTCTATAAAGGTCATTTCCCCATCATTGAAATGGGTAAAAGAGAATGGCTGACCATTTTCAATATTGGCAATTAGTTTGTCAATATTTGCTTTTATTTCTGGGTTCTGATTATGTCGAAATCGAAAAATCTCATGATCTAGTCGTTTTCCACCATTGAAGATGAGGATTTTTATAATAGAGTAGAGGGAATGGATATAGGCACTTCCTGATTTTAAAAATGAAGCTAACCCGCCTTTAATTTTTTGCTCTGGCTCAATGATGATTTCCGGAAATTGCTTAGTGCGCTTGTTGTATTTTTTTCCGTTTTTTAGAGTATAATCCCAAGCTACACCGGCGACATGTTCTTTACCCAAAAGCGCTTTTTCGTACTTATTGAAAATAAAACCATGGCGCAACGTGAAAATGGGCCATTTTACAACGGAGTTTCTGCCTATTGTTGTTCCAAAGATTTCTTGCTGATGGTCAATGGAAACTTTGATGGCAGGCTTTTCTAAGCCTAAAAAAAGATCGATATAGAATCGATGAAAAGCATCTACTTCCGTTGATTTTCCTTGAATAGAAAGTTCTACCAATGGCTGTCCATACGCTCTTATGAGTTCTTTGAATAGCTGCGCCAGCGCACTCGCCTTTCCCAAGACCATGTCAGCATTGAGGAAATGATAGGTTCCGCGTTCTCTTGGGTAATATTTCCAATAATAGAGGTTCAAACCTTTCACATCAAATGGGAAGTCGGCTGAAGCAGGGAAAATGACATCAGCACTGGACTTTTCAAAAGCATGAGAAAGTTGCTTTTCATCTGATTGCAGGTCAAATGCAGAACGGGCTATTAATGTTAACGCATCTTGATCAAGTAACTCCAGTTGGCTTTGGAGGTAACTCAACGACCGATGATTGGATTCTTTTATACTAATAATCTTCATTCTTCGAACAGGATTATTGTTGATCTGTCACGGAGACAGCTGATTTGTTTTCTAAGATCATTTTTTGGTACAAGGCGATATAATACCATACCCCAACACCCAAATGCAACAAGCCAAAATACCAATCGGGTTTGGCGATTCTGATTGCGTAACCAACAAAAAGAAGTACAAACGGGATATAAGCTTTTCTTTCCAGTGTGATTAAAATAATAAATGGCATACACCATACAAGCAATTGTCGATGCGTAACGAACGTGAAAAAGGCCAATGTTACCATCAATATACCTGCGTAGTAAATGTAATTTTTATGAGAAGCTTTCAAACTGGGAAAGCCAAGTAAGAAAAGGAATAACGCTCCCCAAACCAGTTTTGGTTGCGGTACATTGAGGTGATCAAAGACATTTTTCAAGGTACCAATACCAACCTCTTCACTGGCCGCTCCTTTCCACAAAGGATGACTCAATAAATTATCGACAAATGTTTCAGGACAATGAAGTATAAATGGCACAAATGCGCCCAAAATAACTGCGGCCGTAACCAACCCAACGATAAAGGTTGATTTTATACTTTTTGTCTTCAGTAAAAAAACGGGGAGAAGCCCAAGTGGAAATTGCTTCAGCAGAAAACCCAAGCCCGTCCATAGACCCACTTTTACATTTTCTTTCTTCTCCATTGCCAACAAACCAAGCATGAAAAACATCAAAGTAAAACCATCCCAATGGGATATGCCTACCTCAATCAGTGAGATGGGATTGAGTGCATATATCGCGGAAAGCTTAAATGCGAACTTAGCATCTTTAAACCGACAAAAAAGCAGGTAGATGACCACAGGCACAAAAGCATCGCCCAATGCGAGCGGCAGATTGATAAGAAAAACCTGAAAAAACTCACTGCTCCCCGCGAGTAAGAAAAGGGCAGCCGAGAGGTAAGGGTAAAATGGGGTGTGATTATAGGTGCATTCACAATAAAGCCAAATGTCAGTAGTAATACATTGCGCAATCGGCAATCTGTATCCAATGAAATCAGGTGCAAGACCTGCAAAATTGATCGCGATAAGACGTGCAATAAGCCCTGCAAACCAGAAATAGAGTAATTTTTTTGGGATATCGCTACCTAACCAGTTTGAATGAAATGTCTCTTGCAATTCGTTGAATTTTTAAAAAAAGTAGAGAAGAGTAATCAGTTCTTCTCCTACATGTTTACCGCTAAAATTTTCTCGTGGCAAAAGTAGTGTTAATTCTAACAATTGGAGTTGCTATAACTGAATATCAAGGAGGGCATAAACGACCAGCGAAATGCGACCAATAAGCTATATTTCCTTGATCTACGCTTTAAAGCCATCGAAATTTGTAGCTTTGGGACTAATTTTTTCAATGACTCATTGACCCGATAATCTATGTCTAAAAAAGTATCTCTCGTTATCCCAGTAATGAATGAGGAAGACAACATTTTACCCATGATGGAAGCCGTCACAGCGGCAATGAAGGGGTGGGATTACGAAGTAATATTTACCGATGACGGATCGTCTGATAAGACCATACCAAACATAAAAAAATATGCCGATGAGCATGTGAGAGCCGTAATTTTGAATAAAAATTATGGACAAACTACGGCCATGGCTGGCGGGATAGCCGAGGCGCAGGGAGACTATATTGTTACGCTCGATGGTGATTTGCAAAATGACCCGTCGGATATTCCAATGATGATAAAGAAACTGGAAGATGATGATGTGGATGTGGTTGCGGGCATTAGGGCAAAACGTCAAGATGGGTTTATTCTAAGAAAAATCCCTAGTAAAATTGCCAACGCCATGATCAGAAAGTTTACGGGCGTTTATCTTCATGACTATGGTTGCACCCTTAAAGTTTTCAAGAAAGATATTGCCAAAAACTTAGGACTTTATGGAGAGCTTCATCGATTTATTCCTGTATTGGCTCAACTTCAAGGTGCGAGGCTCGGGGAGGTTCCAGTGAAGCACCATGCCCGTGTGCATGGAGAATCGAAGTACGGTCTTGGGCGAACTTTTAAAGTCATTAGCGATTTGATGTTGATGGTCTTTTTTCAAAAATACCTCCAGCGACCTATGCACCTTTTTGGAGTGCTTGGCATTGGACTTTTCATGGTTGGCGGCTTTATCAATGCCTACTTATTGGTTATTAAATTAATGGGAGAAGATATTTGGGGCAGACCTTTACTCATATTAGGGATTACGCTGCTACTTGGTGGCATTCAACTCATTACAATCGGTATAGTTGCAGAGTTGGTCGTACGGACTTATTTCGAAAGCCAAAATAAAGCGACCTATAGAGTTAAGGAAATATTCGTTGGGAAGCAGGATTAAAAAAGTCTTAAAAACCCTTCTGAAAATCTCTATTTCGGGGTTAGCACTTTATTTTGTTTTTAGTAAAATAAAATGGTCAGATGTAAGTGAACTGCTATTTTCGTCCAATGTCTTATTGCTGCTTTTGGCGCTGGTCTTTTTCGTTTTATCAAAAATACTGAGTGCTTATAGACTGCTTGGCTTTTTTCGATGTATTCCTATTGATATCAGTAAAATGTATAACCTTCGACTGTACTGGATCGGGATGTTTTACAATTTATTCCTTCCGGGTGGTATAGGAGGAGATGGTTACAAAGTTTACCTGCTCAACAAAACCTACGGAGTTGGTCCCAAAAAACTTATTCAAGCCAGTTTGGTAGATAGAATTTCAGGATTACTATCACTTCTTATTTTAGCTGGATTTGGGGTGCTTTTTCTGGGATCCGAGGCAATTCCCCAATGGCTGATTTATGTTGATTTCGTATGTTTAGTGCTCGCTTTTCCTGTATTTTATTTACTTGTTAAACTCTTATTTAAACCCTTTCTTCCATTTACAGGCGCTTCAGTGGTGTGGTCGTTGGGCGTGCAAGGATTGCAAGTGATTGGGGCATTATTTGTATTATTCTCTATAGGCGTGCATGAACAGTATGTGGAATATGGTGTATTGTTCTTGGCTTCTTCCTTCGTTTCTATCTTGCCATTTACCATTGGGGGTATCGGATCACGAGAATTTACTTTTTTACTTGGCTACCAATATTTAGGTACAGGCGAAAATACAAGTATCGCGTTAAGTTTGCTCATTACTTTCATCACCGCAATAATGAGTTTTGGAGGGGTATTTCTAAAAACAGCAGAGGTTAATGAAACCCATGAGGAATCAATCAAATAGGGACTTTGAAATGCTTCATTGGTAAAAAGAGACCAATGAAACATAGCTTCTGATTGAAACTATTTCTGTTCAAGATAATGGTCAAAAAGGCTTAGGTATTCATCACTCATATTTCTCCAAGTCATTTGATTTTTCAGGAAATATTCAGAAAAATGACTTCTCGCCTGAGCCATATGACTGCCGGTTCTTAAAAAGTTAATTTTTTTGATCCATGCATCTGTATTTTTACTGTCCAGCAAAAAGCCATTGACGCCATCCTTAATTGCTGATGGAATGCCATCCACATTCGCCGCAAGGCAAATGGCTCCCAGCGAAGCTGCCTCTAAAGCCACCAGCCCAAATCCTTCGAAATCACCTTTTATTTTGAAATTGGGCATCACAAAAATGTCGGAGTAAATATAAGTTTGAAGCAATTTATCCTGTGGAATTTTGCCAAGTAGGATCAAATTGGAATTTGGATCTTTGGCAATTTGGTTCAACGTGATGCTATCTAAAGGCACACCGAGCATTTTACAGACTCTTTCGAACAGGTTTGCAGTGAATAATTTTTTTGCAAGAAGAATAACCCAACTACTTGTCAACTCTGTCCCAACAACGAGGTATTTAGTATTTTCTAGTTGCGGTAAAACATTTTTAGCAAACCATGAAAACCCTTTTCGAGGAACCGGGCGACCCACGGAGGAGATAATCAGCTGGTTAGTTAGATCTAATCCATAGTTTTCCTCAAGCCAATGTGCAAAGGACGGATCTTTTTCAACTTTATCAGGAAGCTCTACGGCATTAGGGATGAAATGCACTTTTTGTTCTGGGATTCCCGCATTTACACACTCGTCTTTTGTCGCTTCACTTACGGCTATGAGAAAATCAAAGCGTGATAAATAATTTTTGGCCCAATATTGATAGAAAGAGGAGTTGAAGACAATATCCAATCCATGAATAGTGACACAAATTTTTATCCTATTTTGAAGCTTTAATAGCGGTGTTAGAATCAGCGCCATCAATCCGTCATTGGCATGTACTATTTTGATTTTCTTGTTCCGCTTTATTTTCCACCAAGCCAGAGGTGTTACAATTAAAAAGAATAAAAATTTCGGATAGTTACTCCCAAATATGATCGTATGAACTTTACGGTTTATGCTGGCATATTTGATTAGCTCAAAACTTTGTTTTTGCATTCCACCTGTGGAAGGGGGGTATTTATGTGTAATGAAAAGAATTTCGGCTTCAGGCTTTATTTTGTTCACAATAATGGGTTGTTCGCTGCGGCAAATCTCTTTATTTTTTATTTTAATTACCCTTTTTCGAACCAACTTCCATTTTAATTACATAGAATCTTGAGGTATATACTCAGCAGTTCTTGAAAAGTATTGCCGCTAGAATTCTCATCAGATTTTAGGTTGCGAGCTTGTTAAAACTGCTTTTTCATCGAAAATATGAATAGGAAATGTCGTCAACCGACTTTATCCAGCAAAGATTGACTTAAAGAGTCTAATCTAGTGGTCTTTTCGTCGATGATCTATTTTTGATTTGTTTTCTTTGGCATCATTTTCGTTTCTACCGATAAACCTTTTACCGGGGACGATACATTTTATATGGGAAAAATTAGAATCGCCTTTTTTATCGATGTGCTGAGAGAGCATATGGATGGTGTAGCCAACACAAGTAACCGAATTATTTCTAGGCTAGAATCAATGGAAATTGAGCCGATATTTTTCACTGGACTACCTCCAAAGGCTACTGATTTTCCTTATAAAATTATTTTAGTCCCCAATATAAAGTTCCCTTATGCCAATGATTATCCATTTGCAATTCCAGGGAAAAGAAAGAAAATTTTCAAAATATTAGACGATTTTCAACCCGACATTATCCACTGGAGTTCTCCTTCACTACTTGGTAGATATGCAACAAAGTATGCGCAACTTAGGAATATCCCTAATTTGACCATTTATCATTCTCACTTCAGTAGTTATGTAGACTATCTCAAATGGCTGCCTTTTCGAAGTTTTATAAGAAAAAGACTTGATAATGCAATCACCAAACTCTATGAGAAATCGAGCTTGGTGCTAGCTCCTACGTTATCAATGAAGGAGTTTCTGGTCTCGGGTGGAGTATCCCCGGAAAGAATAGATATTTGGGGGCGTGGTGTTGATAATGTCAAATACAATCCCAGTTATAGGTCAGATGCACTTATCGAAAGTTGGGGAGGTCAGGATAAAACCAAAATTCTTTTTGTGAGCAGATTAGTTCACTATAAAGAAACTGACATGCTGATTCGGCTAAGCCATATTTTACCAGAGGATGCGCTTTTGATTATTACTGGTGAAGGACCAGAAAGGGAAAAAATGGAAAGCCAAAGCAATAAGCGAAATACTATTTTTACAGGTAAACTTGTGGATCAGGAGTTGTCGGCGGTGTATGCCTCGGCAGATATTTTTGTTTTTCCTTCGCTCACTGATACGTTTGGTAATGTAGTACTTGAAGCGATGGCATCAGGCTTGCCAGTAATTGCGGCGAATGCCGGTGGCCCGAAAAACATTATAGCACATGGCAAGACTGGTTATTTAATTGAGCCTAAAAATGAGTTAGCTTTCAATGATCATATCAAAATCCTTATGAAGGATAAGGTGTTGTTCGAAAGTATGAGAGGAAACGCGCTCCAATACGCACGTGATATGAATTGGGACAACCTAATAAGCCAGCTTAATATTAAATATTTGAGTTTGATAGAGAAATAAAAAACATGATGAGAAAAACATCCATTTACACCTTTTTTGTTGTGTTTATATTTCTGCTGATCCAGCCGTCGGACGCCCAGGAAAATAAGTATTTGAAGCTTAATGAAAAGCTAAGCTACAAAATCAAATATGGTTGGTTGAAGATTGGTGATGCTGAAGTGAACATCGACAGTACTTTTCACTTCTTTGAAAATGAGCCTCACTATCTCATTCAGTTCCATCTGAGGACAGTTCCGTGGTTGCGTATTTTTGCCAACGTGAATTTGCGATTTGAGTCCTACGTAAGTGCCAAGACGCTCCGTCCGCATCATGCGTCAAGGGTTGTAATGAGTGGCAAAGACAGTAATATTCAACTGGATCAGTTTACTTTTTCCGACTCAGTCTATGTGAAGACTTACCGCCAAGAGAAGCAGGAAACCAACATAAATGTATACCCCAAGATCGGGCCAGCTTTCACAGATGCTTTAAGTGCTTATATGTATGTCCGATCTAGAGAGCTGGATATGACAAAAGAGGAGGAGGCAAGACTTTATATAGCGAATCACTTATACGAATTTAAGATATCTCCAGATTACGGTTTTAAAGGGAAAAATCAAAAATCATATCAACTGATTTTTCCGCCGATCAAAGAATTTCCTAGAGATAAGAAAAACTATGTAACCTTAGAAAAAGAGACGAACATTCCTGTTGAGATTAGGTTGTCTACCGATAATGGAAACTTCTTTTTTGTATTAGACAAGTGACCAATTATCACAGCCATTTAAATTTCTATTGATTCATTTGTAATTTTGCCCAATGTCTGAAAATGTGACCAGTAAAAAATTCGTCTGGAGTGAAGAAAAAGAACCACATTTCTTGAGGAGAAAACAAATCCTTAAAGCACACCCTGAGGTGCGCGAGCTTTTCACTAAAGATCCATTATTACTTTTAAAAATCGGTTTACCTGTTGTATTGCAATTAGGAATTGCTGTTTGGATATCGCAGTATGCTTGGTGGTGGATGGTCTTGGCTGCTTTTACAATTGGTTCCACTTTGAGCCACGTTTTATTTCTTGGTATTCATGAGCTATCACATGACTTGGCTTTTGACAAAAAACCATTAAATAACTGGTTAGCAATTGTTGCTAACTTCCCAATCGTTGTTCCTTATGCCATGGCATTTAAGACCTATCATTTGGAACATCACTGGAATCAAGGAAAAGATGGTGTAGATACGGATCTCCCAAGTGACAATGAAGCACTGATATTCCGAGGTTTTCTCGGTAAAATGATCTGGATGATCAATCAGATCTTGTTTTATGCCCTTAGGCCAATGTTGGTGAAACCAATAAAACCTACATCTTGGCACATCATTAACTTTATCGTGCAAATAGCATTTTTAGCGATTTTCATTTGGTTTTTTGGCTTGCTCCCTATTTTATACCTTCTATTGGGTGTTTTCTTTTCAGGTGGCTTACATCCTATTTCAGGCCATTTCATTGCGGAACATTATGTCTTTGAGGAAGGGCAAGAAACTTACTCTTACTATGGGTTTTGGAATTGGATTACTTTCAATGTTGGATATCACAATGAACATCACGACTTTCCAAACGTACCCGGGGCAAAACTGCCTTTATTAAAAAACAAAGCTCCAGAACATTATGACTCGTTAAAAGTACATAAATCCTGGAGCGGTGTATTGATTCAATTTATCAGAAATGAATCAGTTTCTCTTTACTCTAGAGTAAAGAGAAACTAAGCGTTTTCAGCCACTTTGCTAGCAATAATGTTTACCGAATCTGCTACGGTATTCATTTCACCGATGACCTCATCTTCAATCATGATGTCAAACGTATCCTCGATATCAAGTACGATATCGACGATATGAGCTGAGTTAATTTGCAAATCATTAATCAGATCCATGTCGTCACCAACATTGTCTAGTGATACTTCTTCAGGAACGTATGTTTTAATGATTCCGATTAGTTTGTCTTTAATTTCAGTCTTTTCCATGCTCAAATTTTCTTAATACTACTGCACAATTCAAATCTCCAAATCCAAAATTAGCTTTTATTACAGTGTTTAACTCAACTTTTTGAGATTGATCTACAATTTTCGAAGAATCTATTAAATCTGTAATAATTGGGTTTAAAGATTTGGTATTCAAATTTGCGTGAATTTGTTGATTATATAGTTGTAAAATCGACGCGTTTAACTCGATAGATCCAGCTCCAGCGATGCAATGGCCTATCATAGATTTAGGTGTATTGATGTATGGGAAGTCACTTCCCTTTCGACCAAGGGCCGTTACCCAGTTTTGAATTTCTATAACATCACCTTTGGTGGACGTTAGATGTCCATTTATCAAGTCAATTTCCTGAGCGTGAACACCTGCCTTTTTAATAGCGGTTTGAATACAGCCTACAACAGCAGTCGAATTTGGAGCGGTCATAGTTCCTCCGTTTCTCAATCCTCCACTGTTCTGATGTCCACCAAGCACTTCTGCATAAATGGTAGCGTTTCTTTCAAGGGCAGATTCCAGCGTTTCAATGACGATAGCGCCAGCTCCTGAGGCAGGAACAAAACCTGTAGGATTGGTGCTCATTGGACGTGAGGCTGTTTCGGGAGAGTCGTTGGAATCAGAGCAAAGTACGCGCATCGCGTCAAATCCAGCCCAAATATATCTTCCATCTCCTTCCGTACTTCCGCAAAGCATGATGTCTGCTTTTCCAAGTTGAATTTGGTCATAGCCCGTAAGCAAAGCTTCGCTACCCGTGATACATGCCGAAGAATTTGAAAGTACAGGACCTCCAAGACCCAGCAAGTAGTTGATATGAGCCGCTGCTCCACTATTCATGCTTTGTGGTATTTTTCTACTACCCAGCCTTCGGCTATTCCCACTTTCAATGGTGGATACGATTTCACCGATGGAAGTGTCTAGACCCAAAGCTCCAGAACCGAATACCATTCCGATATTTTCTTTTAATTCATCGTCGATTGGCAAGCCAGCTTTTTCCCAAGCTTCCAAAGCAGCGAGGCAGGCATAGACTATACCTCTATTGCCCAGTGAATTAGCCAAAAGTCGCGGGAGTTTACTTTCTATGTATTCTTGTGATACATCTGGCATTCCACTTACCTGACATCTCAAGTTAAGGCTCTCCATTTCCTCTGAGTGCTTTATACCAGAGACACCATTCAGAAGGTTATTAAAGTAATTTTCTACACCAACACCATTAGGAGCAACCACTCCCATTCCGGTTATTACAACTCGTTTTTTATCCAAGATTTGATTTGTTTACAATCATGCCAGAAAGCTCACCGCGTGCAATTTCTACACCTTCACAGCTACACCTGACTTTACATTTTAATTTTCCGAATCGAAAGTATAACTTTTTCGCTTCAATTAGAAGTTTGTCTCGGGGTTTTACGGGATGAAGGAAGTCAAGGTTCGAATGATTGAAAACTGGTAAAACATCTCCAACATTAAGGTCTCCTTTGAGGTAGATACCAAAACATACCAGCCCGATCTGAGCCATGATTTCTGTGATTATGACCCCTGGCACCACTGGCATACCTGGGAAATGACCTTTGAAAAAATACTCGTCCTCTTTAATGGTGTAATGGCCTAGGATGTGGTCTTCATCGATTTCGGTTATATCATCAACGAAGCAAAATGGATCGGCATAGGGTAATGCCGAAAGAATAGCTGCTGGATTCATGTTACTGTTAAACTGAGATTGCTAATAAACTACTAAGAAGTAATCGACTATTATACTAGGTGCTCGCCACCATCAACATGAATCAATGTGCCATTGATCCAGTCTGCTTCTGGCTTGCAGAGCAAATATACAACGTTCGCAACATCCTCAGGTGTAGTAAGTCTTTTGTACGGGTTGCGCTCAATACTCTCTTTGATCAGTTTGTCTGAGTTCGGAATCATTCGAAGGGAAGGAGTGTCTGTAACTCCTGCTTGTATAACATTGAACCGAATGCCATATTTGCTCATTTCAACTGCCAAATAATTGGTTAAAGTTTCAAGGGCTGCTTTAGCTGTTGCAACAGCAGCGTATCCTCCCCACACTTTTTTATTGCCTTCGGAAGTCAATGTGATGAATCTACAACCTCTGTTCAGTAACTGAGCAGAAAATAATTTACTTGCCCATACTTGCAGGTTGTATCCCATAGCCTCCATCGTAAGTGCAAAATCTTGTGCATTGAGAAAATGTTGTTTGCTGGAGTCAAGTGGTTTTAAATTTCCCCTCGAAATGGCGAGTAATACAAGATCAAGGCTTCTGTATCTATCATCCAGTCGGAAAATAAGTTCATCTACCTTTTCAGGTCTCGTACCATCAAGATTGAAAACAGTAATATCGACATGATGTACTCTTTTTAAAGTATCTACGGTCTTAATAAGTTCGGCTTCTCCCTGTCTTCTTTCCCGATGCACAATAACAATATTGTATCCTGCGGCACACATTTTCTTTACTGTAGCGAGTCCGATACCGCTTGATCCTCCTATGACTAAGGCTGTTTTAACCATTGATCAAACTTTTTATATAGCATCTCCTCCGAATATTCACCTCATGTAAGTGTTCGGAAAACTCTGCCCATTGATTAAGTACTGCTCTGTTTGTTGCTAACATAGGCCCAGTGCTTACATACTCCACACCTTTTTCTATGTACGTGCTCAACAATGCATTGAATATGACCGCACTAGCTCCGAGTTTTTGATATTGTGGTGAAGCGCCGATCAAGAATAAATCCAAATGTTTGTTGCTGTAAAACGCCTTCAAGATATGTAAAAATCCAAATGGCAAAAAACTTCCTTTAGATTTTTGGAAAGCTTTTGATAATGATGGTAGTGAAATAGCCACCGCAACAACGTCATCTTTATCATTTGTCACCACGCTTACATATTCCTTTCGTATGAATCCAAAATATTGATCTACGTAATATTTGATCTGTTTATCAGTGAGTTGGTAATATCCATAAAGGTCATGGTATGCTTCATTTAGAACTTTAAATACTCCCTCGGCATATTTTATCGTGTCTTTTGCACGCTTAAATTTTTTAACCTGAAGTCCAAACCTACTGGCCGCTAGTGAGGCTGATCTTGCTATTTTTCTTGGTATTTCTTGAGGAACAAAGCATCTCACTTCTACCCAATCTACTGCTTTAGTAAAGCCTAATCGCTCATACTGATCAATGTAATATGGGTGATTATAAATAGTGGCTTGAGTAGCCATTTGATCATAGCCGGAAATGAGCGCACCTTCAAAATCTAAATCTGTGAATCCGAGAGGGCCATGCAACTGGTTTGCATTTTGCTCTTTAGCCCATTTTTCAACAGTATCAAAAAGAAGGTCAACAACATCACTATCGTTGATAAAATCAATCCAGCCAAATCTGGCTTTGCCATTGTCGTCCAGTTCTTTTTTGTGAATAATGCCAGCAATTCTACCAACGATTTTGTTTTCTTTTTTTACTACCCAATAACAGGCATTACAATGATCAAAGGCAGGGTTTTTTTTATCGCTTAGTGTACTAATCTCAAAGGCTACAATAGGCGGAACGTAATAAGCATTGCCCTTGTACAATTCCATTGGGAACTTAATGAAGGCTAATAATTCCTTCTTGGAAGTAACTAATTCAACAGAAAGCATTGGTTAGATAAGAGATTTACTTTGATAAGCGCGCAAAGTTAACGTAAATCCACTCTCCAAAGACAGAAAGTCAACATCTTCTGGCGTATGCTCATTCAGCGCGTCAACGTCCCAGTCCTGAGAAATTTCTCTATACTTCTCTAGTGTTACCTCGGGTATTTTATTGTATTTATGACTGTACTTATCACTAAGCCACAAAAAGTAAATCGCGATGGATGGATGAATTCTTAAATAGCGTACCTTTTTTTTGAATACCAGCGTGAAGGTTTCTGCTAGATCTTTTTGCGTATAGACATTGCCATCGGAGCAGCGAACAATAAAACGGTCTGGATATTTATGGGCTTTGATGATGAGTTTAGCAAGGTCATTTCCCAGAATCAATGTTAAGTTTTGGTTTTTCTGCGATAAATCAAAGTGAAAACCAAATTTCGCAGACTTAAACATCGGTAAAAAGGCCAAGTCATCTGGTCCATAAATCCCAGTAGGCCTGTAAATGACGTAATTGAAGCCCGAATTTTTAATAATGTTTTCGGCTTTTAATTTACTCTTGCCATATGCAGAAACTGGTCCATCCGCGTTTTTTGGTCCTTGAGCAGCTAGCGAAGAGATGTAAACAAGTCTTGCTGAAACTTTGAGTGCGTTGAGGCGATGGAGCCCTTCGCAAACGAACTTGGTCAGATCCACATTTACCTTGAAAAAAACACCAGAATCTAAGCTTTTAGTAAGACCAGCATTATGGATAAACAAATCAAACAAGCCGAGTTCGATTGTGAGATTTTTTAACTTATTACTAAAAGTGGAAATATCCGTGTAGGATTCCTCCACAATAGTTACGCTACTATTATTTGTGAATTCAGATAATTTTTCTTTTGACCTAACAAAAGCCACAACATGGTTTCCAGACTCAATTGCTTGTGTCAAAATGTGTTTTCCAAGAAAACCATTAGCTCCTGTGAGTGCGATTAACAACTAGACGGTGGTAGGTTCAAGTACAATATCAAGCTCTTTCGCAACGGACACCATTTTATCAATAGCTAAATCAATTTGATCAATATTGTGGGAAGCCATTAACGAAAACCGAATTAACGAATCTTGTGGAGATACCGCGGGAGCAACTACAGGATTTACGAATACACCTTCTTGCATCAATCTCATTGTATAAGCATAGGTCTTCTCGTTGTTTCTCACATATATCGGAATTATTGGTGTTTCTGAGTTTCCAGTATCAAACCCTAAATCCTTAAATCTACCAAGGGCATGATTGGTGTTTTCCCATAACTTCAATCGGTGAGAATCGTCTGTTTCCATAATAGTTAGAGCAGCCAAGGTTGCCGCAGTAGAGGCAGGAGTCATACTAGCACTAAAAATCAAAGATCTTGAATGGTGACGCATGTATTCGATCGTCTCTTTATTTCCACCAATGAACCCACCAAGGGATGCAAATGATTTGCTGAATGTTCCTCCAATCAAATCTACCTCATCGTCGAGTCCAAAATGTGATGGCGTTCCACGGCCGTGATCACCTAGTACGCCCACAGCGTGCGCACAGTCTGTCATGACTACCGCATTATATTTCTCTGCCAATTTCACAATTTCAGGAACATTGGCAATGTTTCCTTCCATACTAAATACTCCATCTACAATGATGAATCTCATTTCTGCGTCACCTAATTTTTTAAGTTTACTTTCTAATGAGTCCATATCATTATGGCGAAATACGATTGTTTTCGCATCCGAAAGTCTTGCTCCCTCAATAATCGATGCATGATTCAGGCGATCTATAAGAATCACATCATTCTTTGTAGTAATGCTTGGTATAACTCCAAGATTGACTTGAAAACCGGTGCTATATACCATTACTGCCTCTTTTTTTAAGAATTTAGCAAGTCTATCTTCCAATTCGATATGAATATCGGCCGTCCCATTTAAGAAGCGAGAGCCTGAGAAGCTTGTGCCATATTTTCTTACTGCAGCTATTGAAGCTTCTTTCACCTTTGGATGCGTGGTTAGTCCCAAATAGCTATTTGAGCCAAACATCAAAAGTTTTTGTCCTTGCACAGTGACAACAGTACTCTGCTCAGATTCAAAGCCTCTGAAAAAAGGATAGATACCCTTGCTTTTCACTTCATTAGCCGCTGTAAATTTTTCGAATCGCTTTTTCAGAAAATCACCCATATTGTAAAATTATAAGATAATTATCATTTTAGATTTAACTATGTGTAACAATCGTTTCAAAACAACGATATTTTTGAATATTTTGAGTTGTTTATTTCTTATCTGTTGAGGATCACGAATCGCAGGAATCAATAGATTATTACTTGGTGAAACTACACAAAAGCTTTAACTTAAAATTTAGGATTCATTTAAAAACTTGTTATGGCAGCAACTTTCATTAAACTTTACGAAGAAAACCCTGAGGAAGACAAGATTCGACAAATTGTTAAGGTGCTTCGAGCGGGTGGAGTTATTATTTATCCTACAGATACTGTTTATGGTTTGGGATGTGATATTTTTAATAGTAAGGCGATAGAGCGAGTCAAGCAGATAAAGGGGATCAAGGGAAAGGTGCTGAATCTTGCATTTATCTGTTATGACCTGAGCCACATTTCTGAGTACGCCAAGCACGTCGATACGCCTACTTTCAAACTGATGAAAAAGGTACTTCCAGGACCTTACACTTTTATTTTAGAATCATCGGCCAAGACACCAAAAATTTTGAATTTGAAAAAGAAGACGGTCGGTATACGTGTTCCAGACAATAACATACCAAGGAACATTGTTAGAGAATTGGGTAATCCAATCATTACCACCTCGATACATGATGACGATATTCATGAATATGCTACAGATCCTGAATTAATTTATGACGCCTTCAAAAATCGCGTTGACCTTGTGATTGACGGTGGTTATGGAGATGTGAAGGCCAGTACAATCGTCGATTGTTCCAATGGATTTCCTGAGATAATTAGAGAAGGAAAAGGAGATATAGCTCCGTTTATATGAATAAAACAATTTTGATTGAGCCACATTATAATGGTTCATTAGAATACTTCACTGCTCTTATAGACTGCCAAAAGGTGGCTTTAGAAATTAACGACCACTTTGTAAAACAAACTTATAGGAATAGATGCTATGTGCTAGGACCGCAATCGGTGGAATTACTTACCGTGCCTGTTAGCTATCGAAATCATATGCCTACCAAGGACGTAACTATAGATTACAATCAATCTTGGCTAAAAGATCATAAGAGAGCCATTGAGTCGTATTACGGAAACGCTCCTTTTTTTGATTATTTTTGGGATCTTTTCAGTGACATTTGGGATAAAAAACCCAAATACTTATTTGAATTAAATCATGATTTCATGACAATATGTCTTAAAATTATGCAATTTGACATAACATTAGCCTACACATCGGAATTTCTGGAAGGTGAAAATTATAAGTTCTCAGACCTTAGAAACAGAATAATTCCTAAAAAAAACTTTGAGAGCAGGGGGATTTATCAATCATTTCGATACAAACAGCTTTTTGGCAACAACTTTGCTCCCAATTTGAGTATACTTGACTTAATTCTTTGCGAAGGCGGTCGTTCGACTGAGATTCTCCGTAAATCAATTGCACAAGAGTGAACAAATAGCGAATACCTACTGTTTAAAAAGGACTATTTGTAAGTATTTACCAGAGAATAAGTATATTTTTACTAGATACACATTATAAGATAAATCCATATTTATGGAAGCGAAATTTTCAAACAGAGTAAAAGAAGTAATCTCCTTAAGTAGAGAAGAAGCATTACGACTGGGTCATGATTACATCGGTACTGAACATTTGTTGTTAGGAATGATACGTGAAGGTGAAGGGGTAGCAGTAAGTTTACTCAAAAAGCTTGGCGTCTCTTTAGAAGAGCTACGATCTTCAATAGAGCAGGCGACTAAAGGTACAGCCACAAGTAATGTCAAAAATTTAGCAAATATTCCTTTGACAAGGCAATCTGAAAAAGTGTTAAAAATCACTTATTTAGAAGCGAAAATATTTAAAAGTCAATTAATTGGGACTGAACATTTGTTATTATCAATACTTCGTGACGAGGACAATCTTGCCACGCAGATTCTAGATAAATTTGATGTGAGTTACGATGTAGTCAAGGAGCTTTTGGAGTATCAAACCGAAAATCCATTGGCGCAATCTGAAACAGATGATGGGGATGAAGATTCAGGCAAAATGTTTGGAGGTTCTTCTTCAGGTTCAGGTAGTGGGAATAAGGATTCATCCGGAAAGAGTAATGAGAAATCAAGGACTCCCGTTTTAGATAATTTTGGAAGAGACCTTACGCGACTTGCAGAAGATGATAAGCTTGACCCGATTGTGGGGCGAGAAAAAGAAATCGAAAGAGTAGCTCAGATTTTGTCTAGAAGGAAAAAGAATAATCCAATACTGATAGGAGAACCTGGAGTAGGTAAAACTGCGATTGCTGAGGGATTAGCTCTACGAATTGTGCAAAAAAAGGTATCCAGAATACTTTTTGGAAAAAGAGTAGTAACGCTTGATTTGGCGTCATTGGTTGCCGGCACTAAATATAGAGGTCAGTTTGAAGAGCGAATGAAGGCCGTTATGAACGAGATCGAAAAGTCTCCAGACGTGATTCTTTTTATAGATGAGCTTCATACTATTGTAGGAGCGGGAGGAGCTTCTGGTTCATTGGATGCTTCGAACATGTTTAAGCCTGCACTTGCAAGAGGAGAAATACAGTGTATCGGAGCGACTACTTTAGATGAATATAGACAATACATTGAGAAAGATGGTGCGCTTGCTCGTCGTTTTCAAATGGTGATGGTTGATGCAACAACCACAGAAGAGACCCTACAGATCCTTGATAACATTAAAGATAAATACCAGGATCACCATCATGTGAACTATACGAAAGAAGCTATAGCTGCATGTGTAACTCTTTCGGATAGATACATTAGCGATAGATATTTGCCAGACAAGGCCATCGATGTACTTGATGAGGCTGGTGCGCGTGTTCACATCAATAATATCAATGTTCCTGAACAAATCATCACGCTCGAAGCGAAGATTGAGGATGTGAAGAAGGAGAAAAATCGTGTAGTTAAAAGTCAGAAATACGAAGAGGCAGCCCAATTACGGGATAAGGAGAAAAAGCTACTAGCGCAACTAGAGGAAGAGAAGAATAAATGGGAAGAAGATACTCGTACTCGACGCTACGAAGTAACTGAAGATAATGTAGCGGAAGTTATCGCGATGATGACTGGTATACCAACCAAGCGTGTGGCTCAAAAAGAAGGAGTGAAGTTGCTCAATATGAAGGCCGAACTCATGAAAAAAGTGATTGGTCAAGAAGACGCTATTGGTAAGTTGACTAAAGCTATCCAGAGAACGCGGGTAGGTTTAAAAGACCCTGGAAAACCTATAGGTTCTTTTATTTTCTTAGGACCAACAGGTGTAGGAAAAACCGAAATGGCTAAAGTGCTTTCCACTTTCCTATTTGATAAAGAAGATTCCCTTATTAGGATAGATATGAGTGAGTACATGGAAAAATTTTCCGTGTCAAGACTTGTTGGAGCGCCTCCAGGATATGAGGGATATGAAGAGGGTGGTCAATTGACAGAGAAAGTAAGACGTAAGCCTTATGCAGTTGTGTTGTTAGATGAAATTGAAAAAGCACACCCTGACGTCTTTAATATTTTATTACAAGTGTTGGATGACGGTATACTGACTGATGGTTTGGGTAGAAGAGTTGATTTTCGAAATACAATCATCATCATGACTTCAAATATCGGTGTTCGTGACTTAAAGGATTTTGGGGCGGGCATTGGTTTCGCCACTTCATCGAAGAAAGACGCTTCTGGTGATGTAATGAAATCGACCATTCAGAATGCATTAAAGAAAGCCTTTAGTCCTGAATTTCTGAACAGGTTGGATGACGTTATCGTGTTCAACTCATTGGAAAGAGAGCATATTCATGAGGTAATAGATATAACCCTAGGAAAACTATTTGCAAGAATTATAGATCTTGGGTATCATGTAGAGCTTACTAAAAAGGCGAAGGACTTTTTGTCAGATAAAGGTTATGATCCAGCTTACGGTGCAAGGCCATTGAACAGAGCTATTCAGAAGTATTTAGAAGATCCATTGGCAGAGGAAATTTTAAAAGGAGATCTTCAAGAAGGTGATACTATCCAAGCTGATTGGGATGGTAAATCTGAAAATTTGACGGTGAAGCAGAAGGTGAAAAAATCTAAGAAATCGGATAAGGAAAACGATAAAAAAGAAAATGACAAAAAAGAAGATTAAGTTTTTTTGTGATTGAAATAGAAAAAAGGCGAATCGTTAGACTCGCCTTTTTTTATGCTTCGTAAAAGCAAAAGCAACCTTTTGGTAACTCATCGCATCCTTAAAATAAAACTTAATATGATGAAAGGAATGATTTACTCTATAGGATTATTTTTTGTCATTTTTTCGCTAGAAGCGCAAAGACAAAAAGTTGATATTGATGATTTTACAAGAATTGAGCTAGCTATTCCTGGTAAGCTCTATATCAAACAGGGAGAAAAAATATCTTTGGAAATAGAATGCTCAGAGGAGACTATGGAAAAGATCGAGTTTGAAATGCGTGGCGATCGACTAAAAATTCAAAACAAAGACCAAAGCTGGTTTAGTTGGGGGAGTAGTGGGCTCGATGATGTTAAAGTATATGTGACAATGAACGATATTGAAGGCATTGGCGTGAGTGGATCTGGTGATGTTTTTGGAGCAGGACTGATTGAAACCGGCAATGTGAGCTTAGATGTCTCGGGTTCTGGTTACATGGAACTTTCGATAAAGGCGGAGGACTTGAATGTTTCCATTTCAGGAAGTGGTAAGTTGAAACTCGATGGAAATGGTAATGACATGGATTTGGATATTAGTGGCTCAGGTTCAGTGCGCGGTGTAGAACTGAAGGTTGTTTCCTTAAACGCTTCGATAAGTGGTTCAGGAAAATGTGAAATTGAAGTTTCTGATAAAATTGACGCAAATATTTCAGGAAGTGGTCATGTGTACTACAAAGGAAATCCTGAAAAAATCAGAGCTAACTCATCTGGTAGTGGGAAGGTAAGGCGCTATTAAAAAGCAAATGCAAGCAGGTAAGCCATTACCTGCTTTTTTCAAACTAACCAAGCACTTCCCAATTTAGCATATAGCTTGCTTTTTGACTAAAGTCTTCGTTTCTAGAGAGTATTGTAGTCTTCGTTTCTGGCTCGTCACTGTTGATTTCTAAATGGAAGGTGCCTAAATGATCGTTTGAAGATGTTAAATCATATTCCCAAAGCTCTATAGTCATCCATCCTATTTTTGTAACTTTTGTTTTCAGACCGATGACTAATTCCTCGTCGGTATCTATTTTGATAAATTTTTTACCAATAGGCCAAATTTTCTGATCGCCAAATTTTAGATAAATTTCATCTTTGTCCGACTCTTCAGGACATTCGCAAAGGATGGAGGTGAGTTTTATTAGGGGCATAATATTTTTTTTAAATATAAGAATAACCCCTTAATTGAACCAATTAAATTGAGTGCTAAGTTGGTGATGAATAGTTTATATCATAAGTCTATATAGTTCCACTATACTTTCGTACGACCCATTCAATAGTTAATAAGAGTATGATGATAAGAATATACCATAAGGCAGAAATCAGTGGCAATAAAGACTTTTCTGTTTTAATCAGGCCTTTGTACTGAGCATTCTTGAGTTGGGCAGTGACCTCATCAAATCTATTAAAGTGATAATACTCTCCGCCAGAGTTTCTGGAGATATTTCTAAGTAGATCGTGATTGGCGGTAAGAAGTACGTTTTCTAATTTATTTTCCTCTACTAAAAATTGGCCTTCTTCCACGAACTTCTCCAAACCTCCAATATTTACAGAAGCTTTATAAGAATAAATACCCTCTTCTAGGCCTCCAATTCTGAGCGTGTTGTTATTGGGTGCATTTGTTATCTGTTGAGATTGTGATAGCCCCTTTTCATCTTTAATCGTAATATCAATTGTCTGGTTGTAAGCCCGCTCATAGATTTGATTATATACTTCGGTATCTATTGAAATGGTTTCCTTTGCATTGAATATTTTCTTCCTTGGTTCTGCTATAAAGCGTTTTTTGTTCACATTGAGGCTGAGGTACTGAACGGTTTTTAGCACCATTTCATCAAAGAATTTACTTTCCTCAAATGCTGCGGCTTCTTGCAATTTCCATCGCCAAATTCCTGAGTTCATAGTTACGGCTTGCTTTTCCGTACCATCGTCAAAAAACAGCATCAATGGTTTGTCTGTGATGACAGAGCCCACTTTTTGGTATAAAAAGGTATTGGTAGGGCCGCTGGTCTGGTAATCTCCAAAGGGAACATGGATAGGAGGATAATCTATGATATTATCAATGTCTGTTTCCATTTCGAATAAGGCAAAATTATCATTAAGACTTGGTCTTACTTTGTCATCATTTCTGTTTTTAACAATGATGTTCAGAAAGCTTAACTTATTGCTTACCTGATTTATCGGAGTTCTGTTGCCGAGAATATACCAACTCCCCAATGCTTTCACCTCGATACTTGCGTCTACATCTAGTGTATTGTGATAAATAATTGTGTTATACTCTTTGACTGACGGCTTTTCGGTAAGGCCTTTGATATATAGATCAACCTGGTAGTTTTTACTGCTTGCCAATACTCTTTTAATAGCGGCGATATCTGGATGTGGAGCATTTGCGACAATCAATACTTTAACACTGCTTTCAATGATATCTATGAAAACATCTTGTTGATTGTTTTCATAAGATGATTCCCCCTCGATTTGACTCGCCATTATGCTGTATCTGTTAAGTCCTTTTTGGTCAGCATCTACAATGAAAGTTGTTTGATTATTGCTGTTACTTAGCTCCACAAGCTGTGAATCAATCTCACGGTTATTTTTTCTAAGACTTAATTTTATTTTTTCTCCTTCATATCCATTGTTTGATAGCTGTACTTGAATAGGAAATTGATTGCCCTCAAACGCTACTTTATTATTGGTGATCTTGGTGATGGAAAGGTCTTTCGGAGGTATTGTATCACCCATTCCTACAGTGAAAATAGGGGTGGGATAATTGGTATATTGAGGTGAGTTCCCTGAATTGTGAATACCGTCAGAGATCAAAATAATTCCCTTCAGATTATCAAATTCGTGAATGTTTTGAACCGTACTTAATAAACCGCTCAAGTTGGTTGATTGCTGATCAAAACCATCAAATGTGTTTTTTTCGGACAAAAGATAGGTCTCGACCTGATAGTCAAGTTCATTTTGTAGGCTGCTTATTTTCTTTTGAAAAGCGCCTAGTTGACTGCTATCGCTTCTTAGTGCAATGGACTCAGAGTCGTCTATGGCAACTGCGATGATGGGCTTTTCTGTATTGTTGATGTTGAGTTCAATGGTCGGATCGAACAATAAAATAACGAGTAAGGAAATTGCACTAAATCTTAAGAAACCAAGAAATACATTCAAGTTTTTATTCCACGGAATTTGCTTTTTGGAATAGAGCAAAAGGGCGACCATCAAGCCTATGCACATGGAAACGATCACCCAAATCAATGAAATATCTAAAGAGTACCAAGAATTGTTCATATAGTGTGCCTAAGCAAACGTGTTTAAGGGAAAGAACCTGCAATTATATTGGGAAAAAGTCTTTGGAAGATAATTAGATTTTCTTCACAAAGACCTTTGAGTTATGTTTTGGGATGGTTAAGTAAGCATGCCGCCATCAACTTGTAATGTCTGACCAGTAACATACGAAGAAAGATCAGATCCAAGATATACGCAGGCATTTGCCACATCATCTGGTGTTCCTCCTCTTTTCAACGGAATGGCATCTCTCCAGCTTTGCACCGTTTTTTCATCTAAAGCATCTGTCATTTCTGTTTCGATAAAGCCAGGTGCGACAGCATTACATCTTATATTTCTTGAGCCTAGTTCTAAGGCTACTGACTTGGTAAAGCCAATTATACCCGCTTTTGAAGCGGCGTAATTAGCCTGACCAGGATTCCCCTTGACGCCAACAACGGAAGACATATTAATGATAGATCCAGCTCTTTTTTTCATAAAAGTACGAGAAGAAGCTTTCACGGTATTGAAGCAAGATTTAAGATTTACATTCATGATTTCATCCCAACTATCTTCTGACATGCGCATCAGTAGGTTGTCTCTTGTGATTCCGGCATTATTGATTAGAATATCTAGAGTGCCAAAATCCTTGACCACATTATCTATAAGTTCTTGTGCCGCGGTAAAGTTGGAAGCATCTGATCGGTATCCTTTCACTTTAGTGCCATGAGCGGAGAGCTCTTTTTCCAAAGATTCTCCTTTTTCTACACTTGACAAATAGGTGAATGCGACGTGTGCGCCTTGCGCTACATATTTTTCTGCGATAGCTTTTCCTATTCCTTTTGAAGCTCCGGTGATCAACGCAACTTTTCCTTCGAGTAATTTCATATTAATTTGACTTGTCTTAATAAAAAGGCCTTCACTACAAGACCATCATTCAATTTTCGGGTAATTTAAAGTAATAAAATCAGTGGTTTGACCAACTGATTTCAAAGATCATAGAGAATGCTTTTCAATTACAGTTAGCATTATGCTCTTTTCATTTTAAATTTGCGTTCCAAAACTATTAAAAGAAACTAAAATATGGCATTACAATATGATTTGATTGTAGTTGGAAGTGGACCAGGCGGATATGTTGCCGCTATCAGAGCTTCGCAGCTGGGTATGAAAGTAGGAGTGGTTGAAAAAGCCGAACTCGGTGGCGTATGTCTCAACTGGGGTTGTATTCCAACCAAAGCATTATTGAAAAGTGCCCAGGTATTTGAGTACATATCTCATGCAAAAGATTATGGCATCAATGTAAAAGAGTCAAGCGTTGACTTTGATGGCATGGTAAAGAGAAGTCGTGATGTTGCCGGTGGAATGAGCAAAGGAATCCAATTCCTGTTTAAGAAAAACAAAATTGACCATATCAGTGGATATGGAACATTGAAAAAAGGCAAGAAAGTCGAAGTAAAAGCGGAAGATGGCAAAACAACGACTTACGAAGCTAAAAACATCATTCTAGCAACAGGCGGTCGATCTCGAGAGTTGCCATCTATGCCTATTGATAATAAAAAAATCATTGGTTATAGAAAAGCCATGGTTATGGAAAAGCAGCCTGAAAAATTGATCATCGTTGGTTCTGGAGCCATTGGTGTAGAATTTGCGTATTTCTATAATTCTATTGGGACTGAAGTAACTATTGTCGAATTCATGGATAGAATAGTTCCTGTAGAAGATCAAGAAGTGAGTAAGGCCTTAGAGCGTAACTTTAAGAAGAATGGCATCAAAATCATGACCAATTCTGAGGTAACGAAGGTTGATACTAAAGGTGCTGGCTGTAAGGTTTCTGTTAAGACCAAGAAAGGTGAGGAAATTTTGGAATGTGATGTGGTTCTTTCCGCGGTAGGAGTTTCTACTAACCTAGAAAATATTGGACTGGAAGAAGTTGGTGTAAAAACCGAAAAGGGGAAAGTTTTAGTCGACGATTATTACAAAACCAATGTTGATGGCGTTTATGCCATAGGAGATATCGTCCACGGTCCAGCACTGGCTCATGTAGCTTCAGCTGAAGGAATAATTTGTGTCGAGAAAATTGCTGGCGAAAACCCACATCCGCTCGATTATGGTAACATTCCTGGATGTACTTATTGTTCTCCTGAAATAGCTTCTGTAGGAATGACTGAGCAGCAAGCCAAAGATGCAGGCTATGAAATAAAAGTGGGTAAATTCCCATTTTCAGCTTCTGGGAAAGCTAGTGCTGCAGGTCATAAAGATGGATTTGTAAAAGTGATCTTTGATGCCAAGTATGGAGAGTGGTTAGGTTGCCACATGATTGGGGCAAATGTAACAGAGATGATTGCCGAGGCTGTGACAGCTCGAAAATTAGAAACCACAGGCCATGAAATTATCAAATCGGTACATCCTCACCCGACCATGTCTGAGGCTGTAATGGAAGCAGCAGCAGCGGCATATGACGAAGTAATTCATATTTAGTAAATGATAAAACGGGAAGTGCTTTCCCGTTTTATTTTACTTATTAAAATGATAAAATGCCTCAATAAGTAGCAAATAGTGATTAAAAACCACATAAAATCTGGGAATGCTTATGGAATTGATCCTAATCCGGCATTGGTTATTATTGTATTTGACAAGCGAAAAGCGTTTCTTTAATAAAACAACATTGCAATTATGCCTCAAATTAAGCTACTAACGATCCAATGTACTACTCCTGATGAAATAGATAAAGATGAAACTTATCTCAAATTCAATGATGAAAAAATATGGCCAGCCGAGACACGGTATCATCGACTTGATACGGGTGATAAAGTTGATTTGAACATTACTTTGGAAGCTCCCGAAGGCTGGAATACAATAGAATTATGGGATTTTGACTATATGAGCTTCAATGATCACCTGGGTGATTTTAAGTTTAAGGTTGATAGCCAATCAGGGCAATACTCAACCAGCATGGAACTGGTTGAAAAAGGAAGTACTGCGAGTTATATTTTGCTTTGGGAGATATTATAAGAAATGACGCTAACACTGAAAAGTGAGACTTGTAGATATAAGTTAGATTAGATTTAAAGGTAATCTACCTCTACTTTCATTTTCTTATTGGAAGCTAGATTGCGCTTTGTGTTCTTTTATGAGCTCTTTTCATTCATACCCGATTGATCTTAGCTATGTATTATTAGATATGAAGGCATATCGATCTTCAGTTATCTCGCAACTTTAGAAGTAAGTTTTTTGCGTCTAAATAAAAGGCTTTTCCAATTCCCCTCACTGGCCTGACGTCAAACCTTTAAGCTCTTTTTGCTTGTCACTAAGGGGATCTTAGAGGTTTTCTATTGGAGCATTATGTTCGGTTGCTTACAATTATAATAATCATACTACGATTCATTATATTTAGATAACCAAGATCAGCTATAAAGTATGTTAGATAATCTGAGTTCCAAAGTTCTAAAAAAGGAATCGAAGGAATTTACCTCACTCATAGACTTCCATGATGCAGATGATCCTGAGTTTAAAAAAATGGCCAATTCAATTCCTTTGATCGTTTACACCAACGCTATAGATACTTGGCACTTAACTTTTGTAAATGAAACCCTGCAAAGATTATTAGGAAAGTCGGCGAAGGAAATTATTGCCGGAGGATTTAGTTATATTAAATCCGTAGCTGATCCTAATATTTTCGAAGGAATTTTTGAGAAGCTGAAGGATAGAGTAGTCGAGATGAAAATAGGAGAGGCTTTCATTTACCATCAAAGAATGCAATTTCAGTCCGATTTTGAATGGGTTGTTACTTACAAGAAAAAAATCAATGATCATGAGTTTTTGAATATCGCCCAAACCACCAGTATGCTCGGTCATATGGGCGAGATGATGGAAAAAATGATGTCACCAGCGGCGCTTCCTGCCAATTGGGAGAATATCGAAAGGTTAACCACGAGCGAAAAAAACATCCTAGAAATGCTCTACATAGGGAAATCTACTGAGACTATTGCCCAAGAATTATTCATTTCGGTAAACACCTTGCACACGCATAAAAAAAATGTGCTTAAAAAATTGGAGGTAGGTACCACTTTCGAAGCAATTCGAATTTATGAGGCTTTTTCATTCTTAATGTGATTGTAGCTAGATTCAATCCTTGAGATCTGCACTATACTGAGTGATTACTCACTAACTCCAAATGACCGTTTCCCGAAGTTTTGAGTACAATTTTCTTCTAGACACAATCAAAAATGTCTATTTTCAAGCTGGCACTTGGCTTTTGAATCTTTGGGTATCTAACCAAAATAAATATTAAAAAAGCGCTTGATTATTCTAACTGAATGGATGGTTAAAACAATCAAACGCATAGAAAACACAAATGTCTGAGATTTGTAGGATAAGGTATTATGACTAAACTTTACCCCTTCTTCTCTTTTTTTATACGTTTTTCTTCTTTCTTTTCCTTAGCCGTTTTCAATGGTTCCTTTTTAACGGCTTTCTTAGAATCTTGACCTTTACCCATGACTTTTTTTAGCAAATATGGATAAAGTTTATATTAAAAATATATCCTAATTAAACATTACTTGAAACCACTTATTGCAAGTGCTACACCATGCTGACTTGACATCTATTTTCTTGAATTTAAGTATCTGTATAACTGATATACTAGTTTGAGAAGGCCTCCAATAAAACTAAACTGGATTTTTTAAACTGGCTGCTTGTGCTAAAAAATATGGTATGGATGAGGCTGTGAAATTTGAAATGAAGTTGGTTCTTTAAGGGCTGGTTTTATCACATTAAATAAATGGTAAATGGGAGTTCACAATAAGAGCCGCAAAAAACATGATGAAATAGTATGAAACTATTATTTGAGTAAAATGGCAAGATGTTAAAATAAGTTGGCAGGATTGTAAAAAGTAGCTTTAGTTAATTTGAACATAGTTTCTATTTAAATCAAACTACTATGATCATGACAAAACATACTTCAGCTCACCCGATGATTAAGTATATCCGCCAGTGGTCGAAGTTTAATCAGGTAATGAAAAAACCAGATTACTTTCTTATGAATGCAACCCTTATCTTTTTGATTATCGCTTTGCTTTGCGGAATACTCTATTGACCTTTTTAAGCACTCATCAGATGACGGCCTCTTTTTTTAGGCTGATATTTAAATCCTGACATTAACAACGAAAGATCATTGATGACCGCTGAAGCCGTCGGTAAGCTTCCGGCACCTTTACCAATATAAGTTTGTACACCTGAGAGATTGCCTTCAACACAGATGGCATTTGACTCAAACTCTACACCAAAAAGTTCATCGCCTTCGCTCACCAGTTCTGGTTGCACTTTTAGCTTTATTAGCCCATTTTTATATTTCACCGTGGCTATAAGTTTGATTTTTTGATTGTTGCTTGCAGCAGCTTCATAGAACCAGTCTTCCATGTTGGTAATTGACTCAAGGCGCGCTTCTTCTTTATTTGCCAAGTGGCCAAAGGCATGGTAAGAAAGTATAACCAGCTTATTCAATGCATCTTCTCCTGAAATATCTAATACTGGGTTAGATTCGGCAAAACCCAGCACCTGTGCCTTTCTCAAAGCCTCGTCGAAAGAGATGGAGTGCTGCCTCATGGCAGTAAGAATATAGTTGCAGGATCCATTCAAAATTCCTCTGATCGATTGAATATCCTGCTGCCCAAAAAATTGCTCAATTGTTTGAATAATGGGAATAGAACCAGCTACCGCAGCATCATACAGGAATGACTGAGGGTATACTTCATGCCAAGTAGCCACTTCTGCAATATTATCAGCAATCATCTTTTTATTGGCTGAAATCACAGCTTTCCCTTTCGCCAAGGAAAGTTTTACTATTTCTTTAGCGGCGATACTGTCATCAATTAATTCAACGATAATGTCTATTTCAGGATCATCTAGAATTTCTGAAGAATCAGTCGTGAAGTAGGCGCCATCAAGGTCTCTGTTTTTGTTTTCATTTTTGACACAGATTTTAACAATCTCTGTATTCAAATGAGCATTTTGCTTTAAAGCTTGGTAGAAACCTTTGGCAACTACACCATATCCAAACAGGCCTATTTTTTTCATTGTTCTAAAAAAGTTATTTCAAAAATTTGGTAATAAGCTCAGTGATTTGATCGTGTTCCACCAAAAAACCATCATGGCCGTAATCAGATTGAATTTCAGCATATTGAGCACCTGCAATGTGCGCTGAAATAAATCTTTGCTCATGAGGAGGAAACAATATGTCTGAGTCTACACCAATAACCAGTGTTTTTGCTTCAATACGAGATAATGCAGCTTCGGCAGAGCCAAAATGTCTGCCTATGTTGTGACTATCCATTGCCTTGGATAAGTAGTAATAACTCTCCGAGCTAAATCTTTTCCTTAGTTTTTCGCCTTGATATCGTTGATAGGAGCTTGCCGAAAAGTTGTCCCATCGTTGATCAAGATCAAACTGGCTTTTTTGATAGGTATCATAATGTCTATATGAAAGCATGGCAATGGCTCTGGCCGCTTCCATACCTCTCGCACTATCTATATTGTCAAGAGCCATGCGCTGTGCTTCGTTGAAAGCGATACCCCACGGACTGTGAAAAGCATTGGTTGCCATAGGGATAATCGCTTCAAAAAGGGCTGGCTCTTGTACTGCCCATTCGAGGAGCTGCTGTCCTCCCATGGATCCACCAATGCCAAGACTTATTTTTTCAATTTCAAGATGCTCTTTCAATAGCTTATGTACACTCACCATATCACTTATGGTGATCATAGGAAAGTCTCTGTTTTTTGGGCCGGTAGTACCATAACAAGAGCCAAGCATGTTGGCACAGACTATGAAGTGGTCAGTATCATTAATAATCTGATTTTCACCCACGATTCCAGGCCACCATTCGCTAGGGTCACTATTGGCTGTTAAAGCATGAAAAACCCAAACGACATTATCTTTAGCCTCGTTTAGCTCACCGAATGTAGTATAGTTTATATCAATATTCTGGAGTGTTTTACCACACTCCAGAATAATTGTTTTTTCGGTTTTATATGTTTTAGTCAAGGCTAGTGCTTCTGTACTAAGCATGTTGATTAGCGAAAACAGCATCAATTGCTTGTTGAAAATCTGCTTTGATATCGTCAATATGCTCGATCCCAACAGATACTCTTAGTAGGTTTGGCAGCACACCAGCGGCTATTTGTTCCTCGGTAGACATTTGTTGGTGAGTCGTAGCTGATGGCTGTATAATTAACGTTTTTGCATCGCCAACATTGGCCACATGACTTACCAATTTAAGATTATCAACCAGTCCGGTGACTTGTTCTTTTTCTCCTTTAAGGGTGAAAGACAAAACACCACCGAAACCGTTTTTTAGATATTTTTTTGCTAATTCGTGGTAAGCAGAACTTTCAAGTCCAGGATAATTGACCGATTCCACAAGTGGATGTTCCTCTAACCACTTGGCTAAGGTCAGTGCATTATCGACGGTACGCTGCACACGTAAAGACAATGTTTCTAATCCTTGAAGCAATAGGAAAGAGTTGAATGGGCTTAGCGCCGAGCCGAAATCTCTCAAACCTTCTACTCTTGCTCTGATAGCAAAAGCAATATTCGGAAGGCCAAGTGGGTTTCCTTCACCAAAAACATCATTAAAAATTAATCCATGATATCCTTCGGAAGGTTCCGAGAAAGCTTTGAACTTTCCATTTCCCCAGTTGAAGTTACCACCATCTATAATTATTCCGCCGATAGAAGTTCCATGACCACCTATCCACTTTGTAGCGGAAGCAGTGACAACATTGGCTCCATGCGCGATGGGTTGGAAAAGATATCCTCCAGCACCAAATGTATTGTCAACAACCAATGGGATATCATTTTTCTTAGCAACTGCAGCAATTGCATCAAAGTCAGGAATATTGAAACCTGGGTTTCCAATAGTTTCTAAATATATCGCTTTAGTTTTCTCGTCTATTAGCTTTTCAAACTCTTCTGGTTTATCACTTTCCGCAAATCTTGCTTCTATTCCTAAACGCTTAAAAGCAACTTTGAATTGATTATAGCTACCTCCATATAAAAAACTAGTAGATACGAAGTTGTCGCCAGCTTCTAAAATATTGTTCAAGGCAATAAATTGTGCTGCTTGTCCAGAGCCAACGGAAACAGCCGCTACACCACCTTCTAATGCCGCTACTCGCTTTTCAAAAACATCATTGGTTGGGTTCATGATTCGGGTGTAAATGTTGCCGAACTCTTTAAGCGCAAACAGATTAGCACCGTGCTCAGAATTTTTAAACCCATAAGAAGTGGTTTGATAAATAGGAACTGCCCGAGATCCAGTAGTAGGGTCTATTTCTTGGCCAGCGTGTAATTGTAATGTTTCAAATTTTAATTGATCAGACATGATTCTATATTTTTAAATCTTTGTGTTATGTTAAAAAGTGGTTTTCGTAAAGTGAAGTTGGATTGTATGGAGACAGCTACGTAGGCTGCCGCTAAGATGACATCAAAATCCAGAATGAGTCAAATTTGAATCAACAACAACAAGCGCAACAACAATTCCCAGACTCAATTAAGTAAGGAGTGTGCTTTGATGTGAGAGTTGCGTTGGTTCGCTGTACGTTTGTTTTATTTGTGATTTTCATATTATCAATTTATCATTCAGGAATTAGCACCTTTCCGTTTAGGGTGGAGGTTGCTAGTGCATCTTAGAGCCTGTCTCTCAGCACTTCTTAATAAATCGAAACTTGATCGATTTGATGTTGCAAACGTACAAAAGGATTTTTGGTTTGCAAAAAAAAGTTTTCGATCGTAAAAATGGCTCTGCAGAAAACCTTTTGAGAGTCAATCATCGATCTAAGCTTTTAAGTCACCAGCGCATATAAAAAGATTGATTTAATTTCTTGGACAATGCATGCTAGCATTTTTGCTTAAAATGATAAATGGGGATAAACAGTCTTAGCTTTATCAATCAATAGAAGAATTATTTGGCTTCAATGGAAATCGATTTTCTTCAAGTAAAAGTTTTCCTTGATATACTTTCTTGTCCAAGGAAGAGTAGATAGGACTCATTGGCTGTTGCGGCGTGCTTAGGTCTAACCTAGCAGGAGCTACACCAATGGCTGCAAGTGCGATAGAAAGTAAGGGTTCTTCCACATCACCAAGAGGCTTCAGAATAAGGTCCCGGTCTTCGCGAGTTACGTTTGGAATGAAACCGTTAGGATAGTCTTGATCGTTACTATTTACAAATTTCACTATGATTGGCTGAATCGCCCAGTTGTTTGCAGTATTATTATCATCATTAATGGTGATAGAACCTACGTCCTTGCCTACGGTAGTATCTCCGACAATAAAAACATCCATATATGGTCTTAGCGCACTTATGGTTACCTCAGAGGCAGAAGCACTTCGGTTGGAAGTGATTATATAAACTTGACCTGAAGCCAGCTGATTGCCAATATTTTGCGATTTTTCAGTAAAATGGGTATTCAAAAAATCCTCACCCAAATCAGCATCATCTAAAATTTCTTTTTGGATTTGATCATTGTAGGTTTTTTTGAACATGAGGTCATTAGAACCAGCACCTTTTACAATCAAACTGGTAAGGTTTATTATCGAAGTTTCACTTCCCCCGCCATTGAATCTCAAATCTAAAATAAGGTCCTGCGCGCCAGCAGACTTAAAGTTTTGAAAGATTTCGTCCATTTGGTTGTCATACAATCTTGAGCTACCTCCTGGAGAAAAGAAGGTATAGATCAAATACGCTATTTTCTTTCCTTCAATTTCCAGAATGGTATCGAGAAGGAAAGGGTTTTCGGAATATATTACTGGGTTTATAGTAAGCTGACCTTGTTCCTCGAAACTATCAAGTTCTTCATTGTACCTTCTGTAAGTACAGGCGTAACTCTCGTTAATCTGGCTCAGAAGAGACTGATAGTTACCAGTATTTAATCTTAATCCGTTTATTTCATAGATGATGTCTCCACGCATTAAGCCGAGGGCACTTGCTGGAGAATCAGGTTTAATGTAGCTGACTTGCATAATAATATTTTCGCTACCCGATTCCTCTCGATAAAGTTTAAACTCATATCCCGATTCTAAAGATACTCCGTTGAGTAATCCAATCAACTCTTCATAATCGTCATAGATAAAGGAAAACCTATCTCCTGAGAACAGCAGCTGATCGTAAAAAACGTCTGGCTCTATATTCGTCGCACCTTTTTCTGGAAGCTGATCTGTCCAATAATAGAAGTAATCCATATTCGCATAAATCCAATTATTGACTTTGTCGAATTCCGTTTGCGGAGTTTCATCTTTATTGCATGAATAAAGTGTGATAAAGGTTAAAAAAAGTGATACAAGAAAATATTTTTTTATGTCTGTCATAAAACTCACTTGGAATTTGGAATTGGAAAGCGGAATAAAATTAAAGTAAAAAAACAAGGATAAAGATTCACCTCATTTAATTTTTTGAGCTTGGCTTATTTTACAACCGCTTTGAATTTTTCTTTTTTCATTTCTATCGTCATATTTCATTCACTATAGAAATGAAGGTAGAAAATATGGTTCACTGATTTTTCACTATTAAAATAAGAGTGTATTTAAAATTGGTTTTCAGCCTATTTCGTGAGAATAACAAATTCATCAATGGTATTATGCCGTTCCAAACCTTGCATCAAAAGGCTCTGTTCTAACGTCGACTAGTTTTACTAATTCATGAAATCTAGGATGTCGAACATTGATGAGATAATTGGTTTCTCTGTAGCTCTGAGCGGATGGTACTTTGCAGATCAGTTTGTCTGATGATAAGAAGCCTTTGATTATATGACTAAGCTGAGAAGGGTAGGGTTTTGCCATCCAATTCTGAGGTAAATCTTTGATATTGATTTCATAAATGTCTATAATTTCTTGCACATCTATGGTCATGCATACGCGCTCATTGACCATGCGATTTTCATTAGCTAAAATCTCCAGCTTGGCCAAGGAAATGTTTGGGGAACAATATATTATCCACTGGCCTGCTTTGTTCCATCGTCCATCGGAGAACAGCGTGCCTTGAGGAGGCCAGATATCTTTAAACTTTGATTTTTCTAAATGATAAAGAATCAACCGTAGATACTATATTCGATTCTTAAAAAAGCTTTTTCCAATTCACGCCGACCAGTTCGACTGCCGAATAGAACTACAGGCTTAATGCCTCCCAAATTGTCGTTTTTGGCGTTGAGCCATTCGATCAGATTATCTTGATTGTCATCAAAAGCTTCCATGCCTTTTTCCCACAAGTATGCCAGATCAACCAAGGCATCTTTGGTTTTAAAATCAAGCTTATCCGACTGTAGCATGTCGTAGTATTTGCTTTTGCTTATTTCTAGAGCTGCTGTGAGCGTTTGTGCAGATAAGCTTGTATTCTCTTGAATCTTACTAAGCGTGGCGCCTGTCATGGGGGCTTTCGAGATTTCTTCTACGGAAAAGTTCGCATAAATGGCCGTAATCGAACTAGACATGCCATACGTGGCAAATGGTTCCTCAACTTTATTTTCTTTTTCCATTTTATGACTTTTTATTCTTACACAAATGTACCAAAGCCCTCACGGATTTCCAAAAATAAACATTTTAATTCCAAATTAGGAAAATAAAATTAAGCATAAAAAAAGCCCCAATAGGAGCTTTTTTAACTTTAAATATGTGAGGTATTAATTATTTTCCTAACGCCTTTTTCATCACTTCCCCAATCTCTGCAGGAGATTTAGCTACATGAATTCCACAGTCAGCCATAATTCTCATTTTTGCTTCTGCAGTATCATCTTTTCCACCTATGATTGCTCCAGCATGTCCCATTCTTCTTCCCGGAGGCGCTGTTTGGCCAGCGATGAAACCTACGACTGGTTTTTTATTGCCATTTTCTTTGATCCAATAGGCAGCATCGGCCTCATATTGCCCACCAATTTCACCTATCATGACTATACCTTCCGTCTCAGGATCTTCCATGAGCATTTGTACCGCTTCTTTCGTAGAAGTACCGATGATTGGATCGCCACCAATACCGATTGCAGTTGTGATTCCCATCCCGGCTTTTACCACTTGGTCAGCAGCCTCGTAAGTCAAAGTACCTGACTTAGATACAATACCGATATTTCCTTTTTTGAAAACAAAACCCGGCATAATACCAACTTTAGCTTCTCCTGGAGTAATAACTCCTGGACAATTAGGGCCAATAAGTACAGCACCTTTACTCTTTGCATAGGGCTTAGCCGTCATCATGTCTTTTACAGGAATACCTTCCGTAATGGTAATAATAACCTTAATACCCGCATCAGCCGCTTCCATGATAGCATCAGCTGCAAAGGCAGGTGGTACAAAAATGATAGTCGTATCTGCTCCAGCTTTTTCTACGGCTTCTTTTACCGTATTAAAAACAGGACGGTCGAGATGAGTCTGTCCACCTTTACCTGGAGTAACTCCACCTACAACATTAGAACCATACTCAATCATTTGTGAGGCATGAAAGGTGCCTTCAGAGCCTGTGAAGCCTTGAACAATGATTTTAGAATCTTTATTTACTAATACGCTCATTTTTGGTTTGTTTTCTTTGGTGCAAAAATATTTGAAATGTGCGCACTAGCAAACGATAGTCAATATAAACTATTATACATTTGTATATCCGCCTTAGAATCCATCCATTTATTTATAGAATTTAACAAATGTCCCAAGCAGAATCGCTTGTAATTACTACCCAAGATCAATTTGAAATACATGCTACTCGCTACATCGATAAGTCTACTAAGCAACATCTTATTATTGTAGCGCCGGCAAATGGTGCTCCTCAAGGATATTATAAAACCTTTGCAAAATATGCATGTTCGGCTGGTGCGTTTGATGTTGTCACCTTAGATTATCGAGGCATAGCAAAGTCACTTAAATCAACCGTTAAAAGGTCAACAGCTTCGCTCGATGATTGGGGTGAAAAAGATTTAACAGGTATAATAGATTGGGCGGATGATAAATATGATAAGATTTTCGTACTCGGGCATAGTATTGCGGGGCAAATATTTCCACTTGCCAATAATACAAAGCGAGTGTCTGCTTGTTATTTTGTAGCAGCTTCATCAGCATATCATGGTTATTGGACAGGTATAAATTATTTAGGAGTGCTTATTTTTTGGCAACTACTATTGCCTCTAAGTACTTTTTTTAAAGGATATATGCCAGGTTGGGCTATGGGGGGCAATGTATCACTTCCCAAAAATGTTGCGTTGCAATGGCGAGCCGCTGGGCTGCATAGAAACGGGATCATTGGTAATGATAAAGAAAAGGCTGAAAAATATGCATCGATCAGAATACCCGTGCATTTTTTAAGCATCGACGATGATAAGATGCATGCTCCAACGAAAGGAGTACAAGCATTGATGCGACAGTATATGAATGCCAAGGCGACTTTTCAGTTTATACGACCACAGGATTTAGGATATCAGGAAATTGGACATTTTGGTTTTTTTAGGACTCAGTATCAAAAAAATCTTTGGTATATGCCCATTATGTTTTTTACGCAGTTTGTGGAGAAATTAGACGAGTAGGTAATTATCAATATACTCTCTAACAGCACCTTCACCACCTTTCGATATTAAAATTACATCTGAGATGTCTTTTATCGCTTGCACGGCATCAGCCGGACATGCGGAATATCCTACGGCTTGCATAATAGGAAGGTCATTGACGTCATCACCAATAAAAGCGATTTCTGATTTATCTAAGTTTAATTCAAGTAACCATTTTGCCAATACTTCTAATTTAGACTCTTGGCCAGCATAGACATATTTTAGTCCGAGCATATTCGCTCGTGAACTCACCATCGCTGTGGAGAGGCTATGGCTGATTATACCTACTTCAATGCCAGCTTTCAATGCTAGTTTAATGCCCATACCATCTTTAGCATTGAATTTTTTGAACTGTCTACCATCTTCGAGTACATAGATGCCGCCATCGGTCATCGTGCCGTCTACGTCAAGAATTAAAAATTTGATGTTTTTATTCATAATGGGATTAAACGATGTTTTTACCTACTGCATTAGCTACCGCAGCTAGTGAGTTAAACATGGACTCGAATTCTTGAAGATTCAATTGCTGAGCCGCATCAGATTTTGCTATTTCGGGAGTTGGATGAGTTTCTATAAGAAGACCATCTACACCCAACGCGACTGATGCTCTTGCCAAATCACCTATTCCGTATCTATAACCCAAAGCATGACTTGGATCGACAACAATAGGTAAGTTGGTATATTCTTTTAGATAGGCTACTCCGCATAAATCTAGCGTGAATCTAGTTTGACTTTCAAACGTTCGAATGCCTCTTTCGCATAATATGACGTTTTCATTTCCGCCTGAAAGAATAAATTCTGCTGCTTGAACAAACTCTTGAAGTGTAGAGCCAAAGCCTCTTTTGAGTAAAATGGGCTTATTCGATGCGCCGCACTTTCTCAAAATTGATTGATCATACATGGCCTTTGCTCCAATCTGAATGATGTCTGCATGTTCGATTACTAAGTCTACATGTGTGCTATCTTTCACCTCAGTGATGATATTGAATCCATGAGACTCGCGAATTTTAACAAGCATTTGAAGTCCTTCTTCACCCAAGCCCTGGAAAGTATACGGAGATGTTCGTGGTTTGAAACAACCCGCTCGCAATGTTTTCAAGCCAAGTGCTTTGAGCTTTTCTGCCACGATATTTATTTGTTCCCAAGACTCTATAGAGCAAGGACCACCAATAACCATGGTGTTGTTTGATTTTCCTCCAATTATTGTGTTTTTCAGGTCAATGGCTCTTTTACCATCCTGGTAATTCTTGCTGGCTAGTTGAATATCACTATCCATGACGAAGTACTCGTCTACATAATTTTCAATATCGCTCGGTAGAACTTTTAATTTCGAGCTTGTGACGACTATTGGTTGATCATTTTGCTTGAAAAAAATACCATGATGCTTTAAGGAAAACTCGTTGATTAGTTCTGGGGCGGTAGAAGACTTAAAATGTATAATCATGATTCACTTCGGATTAAATGTGCAAAAGATAACATCCCTTTTAATTCATTATTTTCACCAATGATGGGTAAGAATGAGACCAGAAAATCTGCTTGTTGGATTTTGGAAAGTAATACTGAGATGGTGTCATCTTCATGAATGGATATTGGGTTTGTATTGATTATTTGGTCAACCCGAACATTGTTCAGATTATCCAAGTTCATCATTAGTCCCGCCCTGAGGTCGGCATTGCTTACCAAGCCTATAAGTGTTCCGTTATTTCCTTTGATTAGTGTAAAACCTAAGTCACCCTCATCTATTGACTGGATTATTTTCGCAATTGACAATTCCTTTTCACAGACATGCGGAGCTTCATCTATGGATATCATAAAGTCCTTTATCTGGTATTGAGAATTGATGACTGATGATTTTAAATGTAAAATGGCCTCACCAATCGCATGGTGATTAACGAGATAGGATCCTGAAATTATTCCAGTGACTCCTAGCATTCTCAATATAAAAGCTACTTCATCGTTGATCCCTCCATCAACAAAAATTTTTTTAGTGGGAAAGCGGTTTCTAAATTGTCTTATCCGCCGGAAGTTTTCTTTTCGAAAATCTCCACCACTTTGGCCTGGGGTACTTGTCATCATAAGTATGAAACCGCAAGTCGCCGAATATTCTTCAAAAACATCAATGGAAGTCTCCGTGCTAATGGCTAAACCCCACTCTGTTTTTGTATGAGGAAAAATTACTGGATGGTGCTCAATATTCTCATGTTGTATCGCTACCTGACTCACTCCTAATTTCTCTATTTTTTGAAAATATTTCTTGGGATCAGTAGAAATGAGGTGAAGATCTATGGGCGTATTACTCAATTTTTGAATCGCTTTGATGTCTTCAAATACCGCTAAATTCTCCACAGAATCAATATGAAAATAGTCTACTCTACACCTATCAAGCTCTTGAATAAGCTGAGGCTGAGTCCTCGAATTGTTGGCGTATAGTGATGCTGAAATTTTCAATTAAAAAAGATGTGTGCTAGCAAATATAGAACGATAGGTAATCATTGGGATACTAAAAAGTGATAGTGTAATACATTTTAATAGTAAAGAAGATTAAGGTTTTACTAAGACAGATCAACTTATCGTTACTTATGTAAAAGAATTGTTAAATGCTCATAATTACCCAGTTTATGGTATTGAATAGGGTTTTTAAAGCTGTTACCTTTGAAGAATTAATCCTCTTTATGTTACATGGATAGGGGGTCAGTTTTACTGATCTCCTATTTTCATTTTAGTCCACTTTATTATTTTATTTGTTCTCATTTTCCTACTTTCGATGGACTCAAAAATAGGTGTAATGATTGATTTAAGAAGTGATACTGTAACTAAACCTACTGCAGCCATGCTGGAAGCGATGATGGCGGCAGAAGTAGGTGATGACGTCTTTGATGACGATCCCTCGGTCAATGAACTCCAAGCAAAAGTGGCTCAATTATTTGGAATGGAAGCCGCGCTCTATTGTCCATCCGGGACGATGACCAATCAAATTGCCCTGCGAATCAATACCGAACCTCAAGATGAAGTTATTTGCGATAAAAGATCGCACATTTACCTTTATGAAGGAGGCGGCTTAGCTTATAATTCTATGCTTTCCCCAAAGCTACTTGATGGAAACCGCGGTAGAATCACGGCAGAGATGGTGGCTAAAAATATCAATCCCGACGATATCCACTTCCCAGTGTCTAAATTGGTGAGTTTGGAAAACACCATGAATAAAGGAGGAGGGGCAACCTACGATTTTCTTGAAATTCAAAAAATTAGAGAAGTATGTGATCAAAATGGGCTCAAACTGCATCTGGATGGTGCTCGGCTCTTCAATGCACTCATTGCAACGGGTCAAACGCCCCAGCAATATAGAAGCGTATTTGATACCATTTCTGTATGCTTTTCCAAAGGACTAGGTGCACCTGTTGGCTCTTTGCTTCTATCGACAAAAAATAATATCAAGAAGGCTAAAAGAGTTAGAAAAGTATTTGGCGGTGGAATGCGCCAAGCTGGGTACTTGGCAGCTGCTTGTATTTACGCTTTGGACAATCATGTAGAAAGACTAGCTGATGATCATCAAAGGGCTAGCATTATTGCTTCTGAGCTTTTGGGTAAACCTTTTATTAAAAATATACTTCCAGTAGAAACCAATATTGTGATTGCGGAATTAGAGGGGATTGAACCAAGTGCTTATCTTGAGAGACTCAAAGCACACAATATTTTAGCCGTTGCGTTTGGCGCTGAGGCTATTCGGTTTGTTACACATCTGGATTTTGATGACGATGATCTAGAACTAACAAAAACGGCCTTGAATAAATTGTACTAGCTTTTTCGAGCAACAGCCAAGGCAACACCGATGAATACCAAAGATGCGCCAAGAATTGTTTGAAAATTCAAGACTTCATCCATGAAAGTGACACCAATAAGTGAGGCAAAAACAGGCTGGAGATAAATGTACGCACCGACGGTCGAAGGACTGATTCTTTTCATTGCCCAAATATTGGTGATGTAGGCAATGACAGTTACTCCAAAAATCACAAAGAAAAAGCTCGCCCATTCAATGCCATTGAATTCGTGCCAAGGAATTCCATCGAGTTCTGAAAAACCAAAAGGCAGGAGGAAAATAAACCCAAATAGGAAAAACCATTTTACAAGAGTTAATGGAGCGTACTTCTGCAATAATGGTTTTGCCAACACCAGATAAGTTCCATAACTCATTGCATTGAGCAAGATGAGAATATCTCCTTCAATTGAGGATTGATTACTTACGGTAGTTTTTTGAAAGATAATTATAGAAGCACCTAGCAACCCTACAATAAGTCCGAATACTTTTTTTCTATAGAGCTTTTCCTTTAAAAGAATGGCTGCTAGTATTCCAACGAGTATTGGAGTTAGCGTCATAATGATGGAGCCATGTACAGACGATGTAATGCTCAGTCCTTTGAAGAAGAAAAGCATATTGATGCCTACGCCGAAAATGGAACAACCCAAAATTCGATACCCATCGACTCGCCAGTCTATTTTCTGTTTAAATAAGGCTCCAATCAGCCAAAAAAGCAATCCTGCTAAACCCACACGGAATATGAGAAAACCAAAAGGGCTGATTAGTGCAGGCGTGACTAGCTTAACTGCTGCGTAATTGGTGCCGTATAATAAAGCCACAAAAACCATGGCAATGTGAACTTTTAAGTCAACTTTTTGCATCTACCCAAAAGTGGGTAAATCTTGTTGTTTATTGAATATTACTAGAAGAAAAGCAGAGAATAACTTTTTGCAAACGTTTGCAATATGTATCTTTATCTTACTAAACTATTAAATATAAACCCCGCCGTTATGGTTTTCACAGAAATAGATAAGGAAGTAGCAACCATCATTAGTACGCTCGTAAAGTATGTTGGTAATACTAATCAATACAAAGAATCAATAGTCACCATTGGACAATATTTGGGCGTCCCAAAAGAGGAAACTTTGGGCATTATGGAAGAATGGGAGGAAGCTGATAGTTTGGTTTTGAAAAATACTGCTCAAAAAAATCAATTTATTAAGGAGGCTTTTGCGGAAGTATTGTTTTATGAGGATGATTCCATAAAGCAATTATATATACATGTTCGAAAGGAATTAGGTATTAACGCTTAGGTTTCTTTTTATCAGAAATTCTTAACTACATGGTGTTTGTCCAGACATCTATAAGAAGTTTCGACTGACTTAGATCCTAAATTGGGTCAATTATCTAAGATGATTCTAGATTAATTAACGCGACATAAGCATATCGGCAAATGGATGAATCAATCCTTTGAAGATCTTAATTTCACGGCATTTTCTGTAAGAATATTTATTGGAGATTTTCTCGGATCGGATAGCTGTATCAACGGCTGACAAAAATAGAAATGTATTCTGAAGGCGATAAATTCAGCTTTTGACCTTCGAAAATAAGGAAAGCCAGTTTTACTTAGGTACATCGGTTAGCTTTGTCACCAGAAAACTTTCCAATATTTATGTTTCAAGATACTTCACCTTTGGCCGAAAGAATGAGGCCTACCATGCTTTCAGATTTGATTGGTCAAGCCCATTTGGTAGGAGAAGGAGGCATTTTAAACAAGACCATAAAGACAGGTCGTATTCCCTCCATGATTCTTTGGGGTCCTCCCGGTACTGGTAAAACCACGTTAGCGAATATTATCGCAAATCAAGTAAAGATGCCATTTCATACTCTGAGTGCTATTAGTGCTGGTGTGAAAGATGTGAGAGAGGTTATTGGACAAATAAGAACTGGTCAAAAAGCAATTCTTTTTATTGATGAGATACATCGATTTAACAAATCACAACAAGATGCGCTTCTCGGAGCTGTGGAAAAGGGGAAAATTACTCTTATTGGTGCAACTACCGAAAACCCAAGTTTTGAAGTAAATGCGGCGCTATTGTCTAGGTGCCAGGTGTATAATTTAAAGCATTTGGAAAAAGATGACCTGCTAGAAATCGTGAATAGAGCATTGACATCTGACTTAGAAATGAAAAAACTGGATGTCTCCCTGAAAGAAACCGAGGCACTCTTCAATTTGTCTGGTGGGGATGCAAGAAAGCTGCTCAATCTTCTTGAATTAGTCGTGAAATCTGAATCAAGCGATGTAACCATTATTACTGACCAGATAGTAATGGAAGCTGCACAGAGAAAAACAGTACTTTATGATAAGAAAGGGGAGATGCACTACGACGTAATTTCAGCTTTATTAAATCTATAAGAGGAAGCGACCCGAATGCGGCCGTTTATTATTTGGCTAGGATGATCGAAGGTGGCGAAGATGTAAAATTCATTGCCAGACGGTTGGTGATTTTGGCCTCCGAAGATATTGGAAATGCTAATCCAACGGCACTTGTGATGGCGAATACCACATTTCAAGCAGTTAATGTCATCGGTTACCCAGAATCACGGATAATTCTTGCCCAATGTGTTACTTATCTTGCGAGCTCCCCCAAAAGCAATTCCAGTTATGAAGCGATAAATTTGGCACAAAAGCTAGTACACGAAAAAGGTGATTTACCTGTACCAATGGCGATTAGGAATGCACCAACAAAGTTCATGAAGGATGAGGGCTTTGGTGAAGGCTATAAATATGCTCATTCATATCCGGGTAATTTTGCGGAAATGGAATTTCTTCCAACGCAATTGAGCGGAACCACCTTTTATGAACCTGGAGATAATGCTCGAGAGCTGGAGCTAAGAAAATTTTTAAAAAATCGCTGGAAAGAAAAGTACGGCTATTGACCATTTCATAGAAAAAATTTCATTTTTTAAAGATTAAGCATAGAAAGTAGGACAGCTTTTGAGTGATCAGTAATTTTTGATGGTTGCTATTTCAACTGAGTCAGAGGAGGTAGCCGTCTCGAATGGGATTAATTCTTACTTTTGCCCCATCACTTAAATCTGAAAAAAGTTTTTATGCAAGAACTCAATCAATTTCTAACCGTCATAGATAGTTATATCGGAAGCGCCTTTTGGTTTCCTTACGCACTATTGGGAACTGGTCTTTTCTTTACGATCTATCTTAAATTTCCACAAATAAGATTCTTTAAGCATGCGGTAAGAATTGTGAGCGGCAAGTATGACAGCAAAGATTTGCCGGGAGATACCTCGCATTTTCAAGCGTTGGCAACAGCCTTATCAGGCACTGTAGGTACAGGAAATATTGCCGGTGTAGCATTTGCACTTCATCTTGGTGGGCCAGCAGCATTGTTTTGGATGCTTGTGACAGCAGCAGTAGGTATGTGTACCAAATTTGTTGAAGTATCACTTTCGCATAAGTACCGTGAAAAACTGGATGATGGCACCATGGCTGGAGGCCCCATGTATTACATGAAAAATGCTGAGTTTAAGCTGAATGGGAAAAAAGTAAACATTAAGTGGCTTGCATGGATTTTTGCATTTGCCACAGTACTTTCCTCTTTTGGTACTGGTAGTTTGCCTCAGATAAATAGTATCTCTAGTACGCTATTAGCTACTTTCGGTATCGATCAGATAATTACTGGTGCAGTGCTTGCAGTTCTCTTGGGACTGGTCATCATTGGTGGAATTTCAAGGATTGCTGCGGTCACTTCCAAGCTAGTTCCTGCAATGGCCATTGTTTATTTCATTGGGGCATTTGCGGTTATTCTAGCTAATATTGAAAATGTTATTCCTTCGTTTATAGCCATTTTTGGTGAAATATTCACTGGCTCAGCTGCCACAGGGGGCTTTATTGGCGCCAACCTTGCTTTTGCTTTTAATAAAGGAGTGGGTCGAGGATTGTTTTCTAATGAAGCAGGTCAAGGTAGTGCTCCTATTGCTCATGCTTCCGCAAAAGCGAATGAACCGCTTTCCGAAGGTATGGTGGCGATTTTAGAACCTTTTATTGACACGATTGTCATTTGTACTGTTACAGGTCTCGTGCTCTTATCATCTGGTGCTTGGTCTGAGAAGCATATCAATCAATTCGAGTACACAGAAATCGAAATATTGAGTCAATCTCTGAAAGAAAGTAACCCAGACAATGCTGATGCCATTTATAAGCATCTCAATGGAATTGAAGGTCTACCGGTCTATACAGGAGTATTGGAGGTGAATAATGGAGATATTCTAAACGATGAAATCACATTTTTACACTCCAGAAGCTTTGCCGACAATATCAAAGTATACCTCAACGATGGCTTACTCGATGAATCATTATTTACAGGAAATATCAACATTGTCAATGGTTCAATTGCTGACGAAAAATCGCTTAAGTTCATTGGAGAATCACTCATGCATAGCGCGCCTTTGACGGCAATAGCCTTCAATCGAGGTTATTTTGGTGATTACGGGCAATATATTGTATCTATAGGATTATTACTCTTTGCCTTCAGTACGGCCATAAGTTGGTCGTACTACGGAGATCGAGCCATGACGTTTTTATTTGGAACTAAGTCGGTGGTCTACTATAGAGTGGTATATGTCGTTGCATTCTTCTTTGCATCCTTTCAGGACACTACAATTATTTGGACATTGTCGGGGATCACTATAGCGCTGATGACCTTGCCCAACCTGGTAGGTATTATTTGGCTTAGAAAAGATATGAAGCAAACGATCAAAGAATATGGTGAGTTTTTTGAGGCCAATTTCCCTGGTAAGAACCATCCGAAATTCTAATTTCGTAACGCAATGAAAGGTTTAATTGTCAAATTAGACCTTTCATACCTTTATTCTACCGATAATTCAATGCTTAACATTTGCCCAAAAGATTATTGCTACTTTTGATCGTATTACATGGTATTTTGTGCTTTTTCGCGAAGAATGTATCAATAATTGCATATCTACCAAAGTAGTCTCAGGATATTATCAGAAACCAGTTTAATATAAATAAGCATGCAGGTGAAGAAATTATTAGTCTTAGCTTTGATTGGCTCGAGTTTGTCAATTTCAGCACAAAAAGCCGTAAAGCAAATAAATAAGCAAGTCAAACAAATTACTTACGAAAGTCACCTTAGGTTTTTAGCTTCAGATGAACTTAGAGGAAGAAATACCGGTACCATTGAAAATGAAATTGCCGCGAGATATATCGCCAATCAACTTCAAAAATTTGGCGTAAAGCCAGCACCTGGTCAGGATAATTATTTTCAGGGAGTAAAACTGGTGAAAAGCCAGTCTCCGGAAAAGGCGACTATGACCATCGGAGACAAGTCTTTTCAACTTTGGGATGACCTGCTTTTCTTAACCTCTGAAAATGTAAGCATTGATACGGAGATAGTTTTTGTGGATTTTGGTTTTGCCGAGGATCTGGTAGGAAAAGATCTCAAGGGTAAAATAGTAGTTGCCAAAGCAGGCAATGGAAATCCTGAGGAAGGAAGCTACAAATTTTCTATGCAAAAAATGGCGCTGGCTCAAGAGGCCGGTGCAATGGCCATGATTGAGCTTTATAGACCATCGGGCTACCCATGGAAATTGCTCATCAATTACCTTTCAGGAGACAGATTTATATTGGATCAAGACCAAGAATTGAGCAGTCCTTTTCCAGCAGCATGGCTATTGGACGGTGATGGTGACAGACTCGCTTTCTTCAAAGAGATGGACGGAAAAAAAGCTCAAATCACGATTAAAGGTTCTGGTACAAAAAGAATGAGTGTGCCAAATGTTGTGGGTTACATAGAAGGAACAGACCCGAAACTCAAAGATGAGTATATTATGATTTCTGCTCATTTGGATCACGTTGGAGTGAAAGATGTAGGGGAGGGAGACTCAATATGGAATGGTGCACGTGACAATGGAATAGGAACCGCCAACTTGCTAACGTCCGCTGAGTATTTTGCAAATAATCCTACCAAAAGATCCATTGCTTTTTTGGCGTGTAATGCAGAAGAAGTCGGACTTTTGGGAAGTAAATGGTATGTAGAGCATCCACTAATCCCATTGGAAAAAACGGTGTATGACTTAAATACAGATACGGGTGGTTATAATGATATTACTAAGGTAACTGTAGTCGGTTTTAATAGAACGTCGGTTACAGAGCACTTCGTAGATGCAGCGAAAGCATTTGGTTTAGAGGCAATTGATGATCCGCTTCCAGAGGAAAATTATTATGACCGATCGGATAACGTGAGTTTTGCTGCTAAAGGGATACCATCGGTTTCTTACGATCCAGGATACGTTTCGATGAACGAAGAGATTACCAAGTATTACCACCAACCTGAAGATGAGGCTAGTTCGTTGAATTTTGAATATTTGACAGAATACTCAAAATCATTTATTTATGCTGTAACGCTAATTGGCAATCGAACAGAACCCATTTTTTGGACGGAAGGTGATAAATACGAACCCGCTGGAAGAGCCCTGTACGGCAAAGAATAAATACAATTTTCAATACCAACTTTACCTAGAGCCTTCCATTTCAATGGGAGGCTTTTTATTTTCACAGCCAATCTAATTCGCTTTTTCTCGCTCGATCATGTAGGTCATGATATAATCAGTTTGATCATCGTTACCAATCATGAAGCTATGAGATCCGGTAATTTGATATCCCATTTTCATATAAAAGGCGATCGCTTTTGGGTTGAGCTCCCATACGCCAAGCCAGATTTCTTTTTTACTAAGTGTTAATGCTAATGCCTTGATATAGTTCATCATCTGCCTTCCTATACCTTTCCCTTTGTACTCATCGAGAACATAGAAGCGAGCTATTTCCAGACTATGACGGGTGTTAATGTCGGTTTGAACGGGGAATTCCAATACGTGAAAATAAGAGACAATTTTGTCTCTAATTCGACCGAAATAATAATGACTTTGAGACTGACTAAGGCTATTTTCAATACTGTTCAGCATAAGGTTTTCAGCCAAATAAGCTTTGAACTGATCAGGATCGTTGAGATGTTGATAGGTACTTATAAAAGTTCTTCGAGCAATTTGTAAAAGTATATCTGCTTGATTAATCTGAACTTTATCGAATCTTACAACCATTAGATAAAAATAGCAAGTGGATTCAATTCTGTATTGTTAATAAATAAAAAAAGACACCTTTTTTGGGTGTCTTTTCATTTAGTGTTTTTGGCGAAGGTTATTTTGCAAATGCCACCGCTCGCGTCTCGCGAATTACAGTAACCTTTATCTGTCCGGGATATTGCATTTCTTTTTCTATTTTTTGAGAAATGTTAAATGAAATTTCACTAGCCCTTTTATCTGAGACGTTCTCGGCATCTACCATTACCCTAAGTTCACGTCCCGCCTGTATGGCATAACATTTATTTACTCCATCAAAACTATGTGCAACTTCTTCAAGTTCTTTAAGTCGCTTTAAGTATTGCTCCATGATCTCTCGTCTAGCTCCTGGACGGCTACCTGAGATGGCATCACATGCTTGAATAATTGGTGATATCATTGACGTCATTTCGATTTCGTCGTGGTGTGCACCAATAGCGTTGATCACTTGAGGATTCTCTTTGTATTTTAAGGCTAATTCCATCCCAATGATAGCATGAGGCTTTTCTGGTTCATCAGGCCATACTTTGCCTATATCGTGCAGTAAGCCAGCGCGTTTGGCGAGTTTCGCGTTCAAACCCAGCTCAGCAGCTAATGTGGCACAAAGGTTGGCTACTTCACGGGAGTGTTGGAGCAAGTTTTGACCATACGAAGACCTAAATCTCATTCGTCCAACTAATTTGATTAATTCAGGATGTAAGCCATGTATTCCTAAATCGATAACTGTACGCTCTCCTATTTCAACAATCTCTTCGCCAATGTTTTTGGTTGTTTTAGCGACTATCTCTTCAATTCTTGCTGGGTGAATCCTGCCATCTTGAACCAGCCTATGTAGTGATAGTCTTGCGATTTCTCTTCTGACTGGGTCAAATCCTGAAATAATGATGGCTTCCGGAGTGTCGTCTACAATAATTTCCACACCAGTCGCGGCTTCTAATGCGCGAATATTTCTACCCTCACGACCAATGATCTTTCCTTTTATATCGTCGCTTTCAATGTTGAATACTGACACGCAGTTTTCAATAGCGTGCTCTGTGGCTGTTCTTTGAATCGTTTGTAGCACTATCTTTTTAGCCTCTTTTGTGGCAGTCATCTTGGCTTCTTCCATGATGTCCTTGATGTGCGCTGATGCATTGGTTGTGGCTTCATCTTTTAGCGCTTCAATCAATTGATTTCTTGCTTCGTCTGCGGAGAGTTGTGATGCCTTTTCAAGTACTTGTACTTGCTGGGTCATGAGTTTTTCATACTCTTCTCTCCGCTTTTTGGTAATGTCAATTTGTGCAGCAAGATTTTCTTTGTTGGACTCAAATTCTGCTTCTAGCCTTTTATTCTTTTCTATTTGTTTTGATAGGTTGGATTCGCGCTGTTTGAGCTTGTTTTCGTTAGTAATTATTTGGTTTTTCTTCCTCGTTGATTCCTCTTCAAATTCAGTTTTCAGCTTTAAAAATTTTTCTTTGGCTTCTAATATTCTGTCTTTTTTAATACTCTCGGCATTGACTTCCGCTTCTTTGAGAATGAGCTTTTTCTCATCTTCCGCTTCTTTTTTTAATTTTTCTAAAGACTTTTTCAGTAGGATCCTATCCACCCCAAGCCCGGCTAATACGCCTACGATTCCAACGACCGCTATATATATGCTATCCATGATGTTATTTTATTTATTTAACATGCATGATAGGGGTGAACCAGAAGATCGAAGTACTTGACTAATAATGAAATACGCTACTTAAAGCGCCGAAGATAGTAGATTGTTTAATTGCTTAAGTTGTGATAAAGCCACTTCATCAGTAGATGAATAAGCTTCTTCATTTTTCATTTTTTCTACTTGACAATCGAATGCAACCATCGCCAGAAGATCTTGATTATCTTCTATGCCAAATTGATTCTTATAATTTTTAATCTTTTCATTAAGAATCTTTCCGGCCTGTCTTATTCTTTCCTCATCTTCAGGCTTCACTTTCATCGGATACTCTCTATTGCCGATTTTCAGTTTTATGGATAGTTCCTTCATTCGATTGTTTACGCTTCGCCCAAGTGGGAGATGCATTTATCTATTTCCTTAATGTATTCGTCAATGACTCCTTTCAGCTCTGGAGATGTTTTATCACCATCTACCACGCTCTTTACAATTTTACTAATTTTCATCTTACTTTGAAAGCTCTCAATATTGGCTTCCTTTTCTAAGACTCTGGCTTTGAGCTGATTATTTTCTGCCTTCAGTTCGACCACTTCAGTCTGTAAATGTGTGTACTCTGCAAGTAGTAATTTTATTTTCCTATGCAGAGAATTAATTTCAGTACGTAAAATTTCGTTACTCATTTATTTTCTAATGATTGCGTTGGCTTCTCTTTCAAAAGCGCCAATGAGACGATTCATGGTCTTATCGATGGTTTTATCCGTCAAAGTCTTTTCTTCGTCTTGAAGATAAAAACTTATCGCGTAAGATTTCTTACCTTTTTCAATTTTATCTCCTTCGTACACACTAAATACATTGCTGCGTGTCAATAATTTGCGCTCGGACTTTTGGGCAATGCTTTCGATTTCGGCAAAAGTCATGGACTTATCAATTACCAAAGAGAGATCTCGACGAACCTCTGGATATTTAGATAAAGACTTAAAGGCTCGTTCAGTCTTAGAAAATTTAATCAAATCCTTCCAAGTCAATTCGGCATAAAACACAGGTTGTTTAATTCCGTAATAAGATTCAATCTTCGTTTTTAATCTCCCTATTTTCCCGATAATTTTATTATTGACTTCTAATCGTAATCCATATTCTAAGGTATCATCTTCCTGGATAGAGGTTTTTTGGAAACCAATATTTAAATGATTGGACAATACATCGATCACATTGGATAAGTCATGAAACTCCACAGGGCTGCTAGGGTGTCTCCAAGATTCTTCCTTGGTATCTCCTGTGAGATAAACGGTAAGCATCTCCTTTTCTTTAAACTTATCAACGATTGCTTGATAGGACTTAGAAAACTCAAAGAAGCTTAGATTTTTCTTTTTTCGATTGATGTTATAAACCACAGACTCTAAAGCGGTGTAGACTGGTGAGGTTTTCATCTCGCCTAATTCTTCACTAGACTTATTCAAAATTTCAACGGGTGATCCAGAGCCTAGCGGGATATCTTTAAAGTAGGCAGGATTAGTTAAGGAGTTGGTTTGAATTTCATTAAAGCCATAGCCAGCTAAAAACGTCGTAACCTTTTCCTGATAATTATGAGGTTCTTTCTCATTGAACTGTGCGAGATAACTTGCCGACGAAAAGTCATCTAGCGGAATGTTGTTAAATCCATAAATTCTCAACACTTCTTCCACAAGATCAGCTTCTCTGGTCACTTCACTTCTGTAAGAGGGTATGGTAGCTTTGAAATCATTTCCTTCACCTTCTTCAACGGAGATATCTAACCATTCAAGAATTTCTTTTATGGTAGAATTTGGGATAGTTTCTCCAATAAGGTTGCAAATATTTTGGTAGCTAGTTTCAACGGAGACAGCTTTTATCGGATGAGGATATAGGTCAATAAACTCAGAAGCTATTGTACCACCGGCTATTTCGGTGATCAGTTGTGCTGCCCATTGCAGAGCGAAAACAGTCATTTCAGGGTCTCCACCACGTTCAAATCTGAATGATGAATCTGTCGATAAACTGTGTCTTGTGGCGGTATTTCTCACCCAATCAGCCGAGAAATACGCACTTTCTAAGAAGATGTCAGTAGTTTCCATTTTAATTCCAGAATCTATTCCACCAAAAACGCCGGCAATGCACATTCCGTCAGATTTGTTGCAGATCATCAAATCTTTGTCTGATAGCTTTCTTTCCACTTCATCCAGCGTTTTGAAAGCAGAGCCTTCGGGTAAGGTTTTCACAATAATTTCATCGCCTACTTTGGCTGCATCGAATGCATGCATCGGTTGGCCGAGGCTCATCATGACATAGTTTGTGATATCAACGACATTGTTGATTGGGTTGAGCCCAATAGCTTTGAGCTTTTGCTGTAACCATTTAGGGGAAGAATCAATTTTTAATCCGCGAATGGTAACTCCAGAATATCTAGGGCAGGCTTCATGATTCTCAACAGTTACTTGGATAGGCCGATCAATCGCTATTTTGAATTCCTTCAATGCGGGAAGGGTAATAGGTCTCTTATAAAATGCTTTTAAATCCCTGGCCGTACCCATATGAGAGGTGGCATCACCTCGATTTGGCGTGAGCCCAATTTCAAATATGTAATCTTCACCCGTATCAAATAATTCTTTAGCTGGAGTGCCATTGGCTTTTTCTGTTTCAAGGATGATGATTCCATCGTGAGACGATCCAATGCCTATCTCATCTTCAGCGCAAATCATTCCTTTGGATTCTTCTCCTCTTATTTTGGCCTTTTTTATTGTAAAAGGCTCACCTGAGATAGGATAAATTGTCGTGTTCACTGGAGCCACAATCACTTTTTGACCTTGAGCTACATTCGGCGCTCCGCAGACAATATTTTGTAAATCATCCGTACCAATATCGACCGTAGTGATTTTTAGTTTATCAGCATTTGGATGAACATCGCAACTCAATACTTCACCAATAACCAATCCTTCAAGACCACCTCTAATGTTTTCTATTCTTTGTACATGTTCAACCTCCAGTCCTGTTTGGGTTAAAATATTTCCAGTTTCTTCTGAGGATTCAGAGATATTGATAAAATCTTTTAACCAGTTGTATGATATATTCATGAATGTTTGATTCTGCTATACTTGGTGATCCGTTTTAGTAACGAGTTATAATTGACAAAAATACTAAAGCCTACTTGAAGGCTACTTAATTATATCTTGAAATATTTATAGTCGAGAAAGTCGAGGTGATATTTGCTATTTAGGGATCAAATTTTTTCTCTCCTGCTTCTATGGCTAAGGGTAATACGTTTTCTTTCGGAGGAAGTGGGCAGGTAAATCCCTCCCCATACGCACAATAGGGATTATAAGCCAAGTTAAAATCAAGAACTATTTTATTAGATTTTCCTATCTCCACATCGATATATCTGCCGCCTCCGTAGGTTGTTTCTCCGCTTGTATCATCTGCAAAACCCAAAAAATACTGTTGTATTGCTCCTAAACCTGTTGGTTTTAGAATGAGGAGTTGACAATCCTTGTTGTTTAATCTAAAGTTTGCAAAAGCGAATTTTTGGTAAGAGGCCTGAGTTCCATCGCTGTTCGAAATTATCACGCGTTCTCGCGTAGTGATTCTATCCAACTTGGCATTAACCCTGTATTCAGGGTTTACATCAAAGTATTTAGGCTTAGAAAATACTAAATCGGTTTTATTAAACGGACTACTCTCTGAAGTGCGGAGATATTTCACTCGCTCATCAATGGTATTTTCTACTTGTTGCTTGTAAGATTCGCTATTGCCTCCTTTGTAAAAAGTATAGAAAGCTAAAAAAACGAGAACTATGGCTGCTAGAAATCCGATTTTTTTCATAGGTCAAATTTGCATTATTATGTAGGGACTAGCAATCGAATAAGTAATTGACAGGGCGATTGATGAATAATTATTTAAAGAATGGCTTCATCGGCAAAGCTGAAATAGCCATTATCTGTAAATATTAAATGATCTAGTACAGGTAAATCAAGTGTTTTACCTGCCTCCTTTAACTTTTTAGTTAAATTGAGATCCGCCTGACTTGGTTTTTTATTGCCTGAGGGATGGTTGTGTACTAGAATGAGATAGCTGGCATTTTTCTCTAAAGCCTTTTTGAAAATAACTTTCGGGTCGGCAAAAGTGCCTGAAAACCCACCGATACTTATTCTTTCTCGGCAGATTACTTCGTTATTTCTTTTTAAAAGGACAATCCAGAATTCTTCGTGAGGTAAGTCGAGCAAGTCTGCTTGACATAATTCATAAACATCACTGGCCGAACTTATTTTGGGCTTGACAACCTTCTCCGTGAACTTTCTCCTTCTTCCTAACTCAAGTGCGCTTATGATAGATATTGCTTTAGCTTCTCCAATACCGTCATATTTTTTCAAGTCATCAATAGATCTTCTGGATAATTCATTGAGATCATTTTCATTATCTCTTAGGATTAGTTTGGCTAAATCCACCGCGCTCATACTTCTATTGCCTGAGCCCATTAGGATAGCGACTAGCTCAGCATCCGATAAGGAACTTCGCCCTTTGAACTGCATTTTCTCCCGTGGGCGATCCTCCTCGGCCCATTTATTTATTGGGAATGATGTATTGTTATCTTCCATTGCCTGTGAAAGATAAATAAAAAACAAAAAACCCTATTCTATTAAGAATAGGGTTTTGATATTTTTTATTGTTTCCTAAGACTTAAGCCAAAGAATTTACTTTTTTCGTCAGCTTTGACTTCAAGTTAGAAGCCTTATTCTTGTGAATAAGATTTTTCTTTGAAAGTTTATCTACCATAGCGGTAACCTCTTTCAACAGAGTTTCAGCCTGAGCTTTATCCTCTGTTTCTCTCAATCTTTTAATGAATGTACGAGTGGTTTTGAATTGATACTTATTTCTAAGTCGTTTCGTTTCACTTGACCTTACTCTCTTTAATGCTGACTTGTGATTTGCCATATCTTTATTTGACTTCTTTCTAAATTCGGAACGCAAATGTAGCGTATTACTTTTATTTTGACAACAGCTAACATTTTTTCTTTACTTATCTTTATTAATTATCCTTGTTAGTGGTATGAAATTTAGAGTTACGTTAATTCTCGTTTTTGGCTTTACCCAGTTTGGTTGGGGCTTTTTTGCCCATCAGAAAATCAACCGACTGGCTGTTTTTACCTTACCCACTGAGATTTTTCCTTTTTACAAAGAGAATATAGCATACATCACGGAAAAGGCTGTGAATCCTGACATGAGACGATATATAATAAAGGAGGAAGCGCCGAGGCATTATATTGATTTGGATGTATATGGGGATAGTGCGGTTTACATTTTGCCAAAATACTGGAAGGATGCCGTAAGTAAGTTTACTGAAGACACCCTGAATGCTTATGGAATAGTACCATGGCACATCAATAGGGTAGCTTACCAACTTTCTTTGGCTTTTCTGAAAAAAGATGCCAGCGCAATTTTACGATTTTCGGCGGATTTAGGGCATTACATAGCTGATGCTAATGTACCACTGCATACTACAGAAAACTACAATGGTCAATTAACGGGACAATATGGGATTCATGGGTTTTGGGAATCGAGGCTTCCCGAATTATTTTTCGAAAACTATGAGTTGTTCTCAGGCAAAGCGGAATACATTCAAAATACGCAGCTAACCGCCTGGGAGGCAGTAATAAATGCAAATGCGGCTTTGGATTCTGTCCTGATTTTTGAAAAGGAAGTCACAAAAAAGTTTGATGAGTCGAAAAAATTTAGTTTTGAAGAGAGAGGAGCGAGTACGATCAAGGTATACTCTTATGATTTTTCAAAAGCTTATCATGAGCGACTGGGGGGTATGGTAGAAAGGCGTATGCTAGCAGCTATTAAAATGGTTGGGGATTTTTGGTACACTGCCTGGATTGATGGAGGGCAGCCCGATTTAAATTCTTTAATGAAAGATTTTCAAATACCAGCCGATTCAGCAATTCAGGTTAATGATGAAATCAAAATAAGAAATCATGAGAGCGGAGAGGCTGTCTTTGATAAGTAAGCAGTCACACCTGTTTAATCGCAAGGCGATAGCCCAATAGGTCTAATTCCCCGATGCTCTGCGTCGGAAGCTAGGGTCAAGGGTTCTACCCTTGGGTTTAATACCATTTATTTTTAAATATTCTTTTAATTTGAGATATTCTCAATGAGAACGTTTGCATATTGTATCTACGCAGTGATAATACCTGTTGACTCGGGATAAATTTTAAAATTTCATTAATTATGGCAAATTGATGCGAATCTAAAATCAATTTAGCCATGAGTCGACTTACCCTTTTACTCACTTTAGTTATTGTCGTTTTTTCATATGCTTTAGTTTCTGCTCAAGTAAGTGGAAATATATTAGCGGAGAATGAAGTACCCCCTAATTTGATTGCCAAACATTTTTCCAACTATGAGAATTCTTCAGATGGGAAATGGTATCAGGACGGTGCAGAGTTTAATATATCATTTATCAATCTCGGTAAACCACATCTAGCTAAGTACAACAAATCCGGACGACTATTGATGGAGTCGGTAGTGACTGATTCTTTTACTCCTCAACAGATAGAGCAACATCTCGCCAGCAAGTTTAGTAAATATAAGATTGTGGAGATCCGCGCTGTTAGGGACTTGGAAAACGATATGGAATTTTATCAAGTTCAAGTAAAATCAAAAAGTGCCGGTCTTGTTACTGAATGGTATGATCGATCTTTAGCACCTATTGATAATTTTACAGCTTGGGTGAATAATTAATATTTACTAAAGTCTTTCGCAAGAAACCGCTACAGTCATCGCGCAAAACAGCGGTGACTTCTTTATTTTGTGTTGATCTCATAAATTCATCTTTCTGTCGATATTTTTATGGGAATGTCAAAAACAATACTGATATTCATAGGCATATTGATCAAATAAAAATATTATACTATGAATATTAAAAATATAGCATTAATAGTTTTTACAGTCGTAATCGGTTTCTCAGGATTTGCTCAGACTGAAGAACAAATAGAAGATATAGATTTTGGTATCCAAAAATGGTTTTATAACCAATATCCAAAAAGTAGCGAAGCAGTCTGGAGTAAATTGTATTCCGCATCAAATACTGATAGGTATCAAGTGAGTTTTAAGTTCGAAGGCGCTACTATTATCGCAGTTTATGACGAAAAAGGGAAGCGACTTTCTGAACAAAAATCAGTGAACGTACCGCATATTTCAATAATTAATTATGTCGAAGACAATTACGACAAGCCTAAAATAAAGGAGGTGACAATGAAGACTAACTTTGTCTCGAATGAACTAACCTATTTGGTAGATCTGAAGTCTAAAAGTAATGGTAGTGAAGTAATACTTTTCGATGAAAAGCTCAATCGTATTTCTCAAGACTACATTTCTTCATCAAACTAAAAAAAGGGCTATCGCATGCGATAGCCCTTTTTTGATAAATTTATATTGAACCTCGACTTATCCGATGGTAACTCTTTTGAAATTAGATACTGTTAATCCTTTGCTCACTCCATTGAGGTACTGCTCAATGGTTAATGAGTTATCCTTCACGAATGATTGTGGTAGTAACGTGTTCTCTTTAAAGAATTTTTGAAGCTTACCTTGCGCAATTTTTTCTATGATCTGCTCTGGTTTACCTTCTTGTCTTGCTTGCTCTTTCCCGATTTCAATTTCCTTCTCTACAGTCTCTGCATCAACACCTGACTTGTCTACTGCTACAGGATTCATTGCTGCAATTTGCATGGCAACATCTTTTCCAGCTTCTTCAACATTAGCGCCATTGGTATTTTTGAGCGCAACAAGAACACCTAATTTTTTATTAGAATGAACATATTCAACCACAGCATCTCCTTCTAAGATCTCATAATGGCTGATCTCTAATTTTTCACCTATTCGTCCGGTAGCTTCAGTGATTTTTTCTTCGAAAGTTAAATCACCCGTTTTAAGCGCCTTCAAGGCGGCAATATCAGCTGGATTATGTTCTGCGGCTGCATCTATGATTGACTGACCCAGAGCAATATAATCTTCGTTCTTCGCTACGAAATCAGTCTCACAAGTAAATGATATTAAAACACCTTTTGTGCCATCATTTACAGTTTTGGTGAATATTACACCTTCAGAGGTCTCTCTATCTGCTCTAGATGCGGACACTTTCTGACCTTTTTTTCTTAATAGTTCAACAGCCTTCTCAAAATCACCTTCAGCTTCTGTTAAAGCCTTTTTACAGTCCATCATACCTGCACCGGTCATTTGTCTGAGTTTGTTTACGTCTTTCGCCGTGATTGCCATTATCTTTTTTATTTAATGTTTTAAGTTGATTACTAACAAAAATTGAACATCAAGAAATCTCAATGTCCAATTTTTGAAAGTTTAAAAATTTATGAAAATTAAGCTTCTTGCTTTTGATCTGCTTTTCTTTTAGCCTCTTCTTCTTCGGCCATTTTGGCATCATCTTTATCCTTCTTTCTCTCCATTAAAGCTTCTTCTAATGCTTTTTCGATATAAGAGGTGATTAAGTTGATTGATTTCCAAGCATCGTCATTTCCTGGTATCGGATAATCAACAACTGTAGGATCAGAGTTCGTGTCTACTAAAGCAAACACTGGAATGTTCAATTTCTGAGCTTCCGAAATTGCGATATGCTCTCGTTTGATATCTATCACAAAAAGCGCAGCTGGAAGTCTGTTGAGATCGGCGATTCCACCGAGTACTCTCTCCAGTTTTTCCTTTTCACGGCTAATCATAAGTCGCTCTCTCTTTGCCAAATTTAAATAAGCTTCATCTTTCATTAGCTTATCAATTCCAGCCATTTTCTTAAGTGACTTTCTGATCGTGGCAAAGTTTGTCAACATACCCCCTAACCATCTTTCTGTTACGAAAGGCATGTTAAGTTTTTTTGCAGTTGTCTCAACAATCTCTTTTGCTTGCTTCTTAGTCGCGACAAACATCACTTTTCTTCCGGACTTAACTACTCCTTGAAGAGCTGCAGTCGCATCCTCCAAGCACGTGATTGTTTTGTTAAGATCAATGATATGTATGCCATTCTTCTCCATTAAGATGTAAGGCGCCATTTGCGGATTCCACTTTCTAGTAAGATGTCCAAAATGAACACCAGCATCTAGTAGATCTTTATATTCTATTTTTGACATTTTCTTATCGTTTACTGAATTGGAATTTTCTTCTTGCTTTTCTTCGGCCGTATTTTTTACGCTCAACCATACGTGGGTCTCTTGTCAAAAAGCCTTCTTTCTTCAAAGGGGGCTTATTTTCTTCATCAAGTTGCACTAAGGCTCTTGAAATAGCAAGTCGTACCGCTTCTGCCTGACCTTTTGGACCACCACCTTCAACGTTGACAAGTACATCATAAGCACCTTCTGCATCTATGGTTACCAGAGGCTGCTTCACTATCAACTGAAGTATTTCCGAAGGGAAATAGTTGTTCATGTCTTTTCCGTTGATAGTTACTTTTCCGCTACCTCCTTGGAAATAGATCCGAGCTACCGCAGTTTTTCTTCTTCCGATTGTATTAATTATACTCATCTAATTAAAATTTTGCTTCTACGGGTTTTTGTGCTTCATGAGGATGCTCAGCACCTTCGTACACATAAAGATTTTTAAATAGTTTGTTGCCAAGTTTGGTTTTTGGTAACATACCTTTTACTGCGCGCTCCACTAATAAAGTAGAAGATTTCGTTTTAGCCTCTAGAGGCGTTTGAAATCTTTGACCTCCCGGAAAACCTGTATGTCTTACATACGTTTTTTCCGTCCATTTCTTACCCGTAAGCCTTACCTTATCGGCGTTGATCACAATTACATTATCTCCACAATCTACATGTGGAGTGTAACCAGGCTTGTTTTTACCTCTGATAACTTTCGCAATATCGCTGGCTACTCTACCCAATACTTTGGATGAGGCGTCAACGACAACCCACTGTTTGTCGGCTGTTGCGTCGTTAAGAGATACTGTTTTGTAACTTAAAGTATCCAATTTTATTTATTTTTAGCGTTTTCAGGCTCTTCCTGAAAAAGGGACACAAAAATAGAAATTTATATTTTTAAAAGCAACAAGGTGATGTTATTTAAAGAAATGCGTCACTGATTGCTTGAATCATTTTTTTAGCTATCTGGTCGTTTCTCACTTTTACATAAAAAATCCTTCAGAATCTCTGGAATTTCAGAGATGGCTTAAGAGTCAAGTATTGCGTCTTAGTTGCTTGATAAGAACGGCAAAATCCTTTGGGTAAGGTGCGGACGCGGTTATTTCCTTATCGTCTCCGTAGTTCCTGAAAACAATGTTTTCTGCATGAAGAGCAACGCGAGGGATCAAAGGTTGTTCTTCTTCAAACTTTTTGATATTGTATTTCTTCTTAATATCCGATAAATAAATCATGTCTCCGGCATATGCTGGATCCGAAACAATGGGCGCTTCGTGATGAGCCAAGTGCACTCTGATTTGGTGAAGTCTTCCAGAAACGGGGAAGCATTTAAATAAAGTATGGTTTCGGAAATTTTCGAGCGTGGCGATTAAGGTAAGTGATGGTTTTCCTTCGCGAAAATCAATTCTTGATTTGTTTGCTCCCACAGCGATCGGCTCATCAGCTTCTAGGTTTTGGATTTGATGTAGTCCGTGACTCACGGCATGATAGATCTTTTTTACTTGACGCTTTTCCAGCATAATGGAAAAATGTCTGTAAGCCTCAAAATGCTTGGCTATCACTAAAACGCCTGATGTCTCCTTATCTAGTCTGTGGCAAACTTGAGCGTCGGCGTTATATTCTTTGGCTAATTTGAGGAGATTGATTGGGTCGTGTCTATCCTCCAGTGTACTCAAGTAGGGTGGTTTATTAATTATTATATAGTGGTCGTTTTCGAAAATGATCAAATCTTCGAAATTAATATTCTTAGCGTATTTATGCATAGTCATCCTCATCGTCCTCGTCATCTAAGATGCGAGTTGGCTTAAACTCTCCTTTTTTCAGAGCAAAGCTAAAGGTTGATCCTTTCTTTAATTCACTTTCTACCTCAACTTTTGAATCGTGACCCTCCATAATGTGTTTAACGATGGCTAGTCCAAGGCCGGTTCCACCTTTTTCTTTTGATCTTGATTTATCTACCCGATAAAACCTACCAAATATCCGAGATAGATCTTCTTTTGGAATTCCTCGGCCATTGTCGGCTATGGAAGTGATTACTTTATCGTTTTCTACAAGTATCTGAATGATAGCGGCACCATCTTTTTTGGTGTATTTGATAGCGTTAGATAGCAAGTTGGTGATTACTTGGTAAATCCTTCTATAATCACCGATGACGTATATCTTATCAGAGGGATACTTAATGGACAATGCAATTTTATTTTTCTCGGCTTTACCTTCTAACTGATCCATGACTTCTTTGCACATTCGAACAATATCGAAATCTTCAAAATGCATTTTTATTTCTCCAGTTTCCATTTGCGAAATGGTCAATAAGTCTTGCACTAGAATATCCAGTCCATCTAAACTTTTAGCAGCTTTTTTGAGAAATTTCGATCTTACTTTCTTGTCCTCAACTGCCCCGTCGAGCAGTGTATGTACAAAACCTTGAGCGGCGAATATGGGTGTTTTCAGTTCGTGGGAAACATCGGCAATAAATTCGCGTCGAAATGTTTCCATTCTTTTTAACTCCTGAATTTCAAGTTGCTTTTCTTCAACGTAATTTTTTATTTCTTTATTAATCCTTTTTAGCGGATTGAAAGATTTTTGTTCAGTTTTATGTTTGATTGATGCTAGTTTCGGATCCTTTATCAAGGAAAGATCTTCGTATATTTTATCTATTTGTCTAAAAAAAACAAACTCCAAGGCCAAGCGAATGAAAATATAAGAGGACGAGAAGGAAAGTAAAAATGCAATAAATAGCGCAGTGTTACTTATCGTAGGCACCATGCTTATAAAAGCAGTGGTTATCAGCGATATGAACAAAGCTAATAAGAGTGCTAAACCTCTTGAGTTGAGCATGTTGATTAGTTTATGTCAAATTTGTAACCAACACCTTTTACTGTGGAAATATAACCTTCGCCAATTTTCTCTCTAACTTTTCTGATGTGTACATCGACCGTTCTCGCCAGTACATATACATCGGTTCCCCAAATATTTTGGAGCAACTCATCTCGACTAAATACCTTACCTGGATTTTCAGCAAGAAAATGGAGAAGTTCAAATTCCTTTTTTGGAAGATTAATTTTTTTGTCATTGAAGACGACTGTGTAGCTTGATCTGTCGATAACAAGATCTCCAATCGTTATGTTGGTGTTTTCTTTTTTCTTCTTCGATTCTCTCCGGAAAAGTGCATTTATTCTACTAACTAAAGCTCGTGGTTTTATTGGCTTATTGATATAGTCATCGGCACCCATGTCAAATGCCGCAACTTCACTGTATTCCTCCGCACGAGCTGTTAAGAAGATAACGAAGGCGTTTGATAATTCTGGAATTTCGCGAACTTGTCTACAAGTTTCTACTCCATCTTGCTTAGGCATCATGATGTCTAAAATTATCAAGTCAGGGATGAAGGTTTTTGCAATATCTATGCCTTTGATACCGTCGGGTGCAGTTTTAACATCGTAACCCTCCTTCACTAAATTGTATTTTAATAACTCGAGAATGTCTGCTTCATCATCTACAACGAGGATTTTTTGATTATGCTTTGCCATTTGTTTTTACTTGGAGTTAATGCTCAGGTAAATTGAAGTTAACACTTCGTAGTGTATATTCATAAAAGTCATTATTTCTTGCGATTTACCTTTTCTGAAGTCGATATTATTCAAAATTTAAGAGATTACATGCAGGGATTTGAATAGTAACAATTTATTAATTTGAATTCACTCACTATATTTTTCTTTGAGCCCTTCGATCATTTTTTTAATATCTTGGTTATATGCGGTGTAGAGTTCATTTAATGTGTCTTTTTGCGAATGATACCTTTTCAATGACATAAAATAGGCATTATTTGGAAGCTGCTTGTCAAAGATCTTTTTGTATCTCAAATTGGTGAAAGGTACAGTGTCTAACTGATTAACAATCTTTTGAATTAAAGCTCCTTTCAATCTTGATTTAGTCTTATTAGCTAAAGTATCATCCATTTTCAAGTAGAGTAAGTTAAGACTATCTGTTCCAATAAGCATGTGTTGCCTAAACATCCGGCCATCCTTTTCAGAAGCAATATAACTTTCAAGTTTTTCGGGACTTTGCTTAAACTCTTTTGCTAAAAACGCTTGAGCACCTTGCTCTCCAATAAATGAAGCGAGGTTTTCATTAAACTCGATATTGTTTTTAATGAAAATTGTGGAATGAGTGAGTTCATGAATAATTACTTCGGCCAACGCTCCATCTGACCTTTGGAGCATATTGGAAAGTATTGGATCATTTAAAATCCCCAAGGTAGACCAACCTCCTACGGGCCTAATACGGGTGTCATAACCGAGTGTATCAAGTTTGGCTTGCTCCTGCTTTGCTTCATCAAGATCAAAAAAGCCTTTATAAGGCATTTCGCCCAAAAAGGGAAAACTCCATTGGTAAGGTTGGAGCTGATATGGCGCACAAGCTGAAAGATTCCAAAGTAGCACTTCACCTTTTTGATTATACATTTTGGTGTAATTGTCCGAATTTTTAAGCCCGAGCTTTTGTATAGCAAAAGTTCTAGCTTTCTGAGCGATTATTAATTTTGCTTTAAGAGAATCTGGAAAATTTTCATCTTCTAGAAAATATTTGATGGGTTTTGCTTTTATTATTACATTCAACTGTCCTTTTCCCTGTTGAATTCCATAAATTAGTAGCGGCCATTGCCATATAACGAGCATTGAAATGATAAAAATAAAAGAGATTACTATTTTCTTCAGCATTTTACTAATTAAATTAGTATTTAGATAATATTACTAATATTTTTGGATTGATGATTCGTCAAGATTCTAATATTTTACATACTTTGTTTTTTGATAGTTAAAGCAGACCAAACACATATACACGTGAAAAATAAGACAATAACAGATAATTCTGAAAAATTTAAAGCACTACAACTTACGATAGATAAGCTTGAAAAAACCTATGGTAAAGGTACTATCATGAAGTTGAGTGACAATAAGGTGCTTGATGTGCCTACTATATCTACAGGTTCTTTAGGGCTAGACATGGCTTTGGGTGTAGGGGGAATTCCAAAAGGACGAGTTATCGAAATTTATGGTCCAGAGTCTTCTGGTAAGACCACATTATCCATGCACTGTATCGCAGAAGCACAGAAAAAGGGCGGACTAGCCGCAATAATCGATGCAGAGCATGCTTTTGATAAAGGTTATGCGGAGAAACTGGGAATTGATACGGAAAATTTGCTCATATCTCAACCAGATAATGGAGAGCAAGCGTTAGAAATTACAGAGCATCTGATAAGATCAGGAGCGATTGATATTATTGTGATTGACTCTGTAGCAGCCTTAGTTCCTAGAGCTGAGCTGGAAGGAGAAATGGGGGATAGTAAAATGGGTCTTCAAGCACGTTTGATGTCTCAGGCACTTAGAAAACTTACAGGTGCAATAAATAAAACGGGTTGCTGTTGCATTTTCATCAATCAACTTCGAGAGAAGATCGGTGTAATGTTTGGGAATCCTGAGACAACTACTGGTGGTAATGCACTTAAGTTTTATGCTTCCGTAAGGTTAGACATCAGGAGAATAGGCCAGATCAAAGAAAATGCGGACAATATTCTTGGCAATAGAACGAGGGTTAAAGTGGTTAAAAACAAAGTAGCTCCTCCATTTAAAGTTGTTGAATTCGATATTATGTATGGTCGAGGAATAAGTAAGTCAGGAGAAATTGTAGATATAGGCGTAGAACTAGATGTTATCAAGAAGTCTGGATCTTGGTTTTCTTATAACGATAATAAGTTAGGGCAGGGTAGAGATACTGTGAAACAACTTATCGAGGACAACCCAGAATTAATGGAAGAACTGGAAACTAAGATAAAAGCAAAAATTGCGGGAGATAGTGTTGAAGTCGACGCTTGAACTAAAAGTTACAGGATTGAGAATTTAACAATATTGAAAAAAGAGCGGCAGATGTCGCTCTTTTTTTGATGTAGATTATTGTGTCCTGATAGCAATTACTGGATCCATACGGGCAGCCATTGCAGCTGGTATGATTCCCGATGCGATACCTATTGCGGCAGAAACACCTAAGCCAAGTGCCACATTGCTTATGCTTAATTCCAGTTCTAGTGATCCTATCGACGCAAAAGACAGTAGCCAAACTAGCGTAATACCTATCCCTCCTCCAATTAAGCTAAGGAATATAGATTCAAAGAGAAATTGAAATAAAATAAAATAGTTTTTAGCACCCAGCGATTTTTGTATGCCTATAATATTGGTGCGTTCTCTTACGGAGACAAACATAATATTGGCAATACCAAAGCCACCAACTAAAATCGAAAAACCTCCAATCACCCATCCGGCAATGCCAATGATGTCGAAAGTAGACCCTATAAAGTTGGCAATTGCTTCTGGTCTATTCAATGCGAAATTATCCTCAGCTTTTGGTTTTAAACCTCTTTTTTTACGCATGAGACCTCTGAGCTCCGCTTCTAATTCGACTAATCCAATATCAGTATCCAATCCTTTAACTGTAATTCGGGGCTCAACTCCTGCATTTTTTCCGACGTAGAATATCTTTAAAAATGATTTAAATGGAATGTAAATATTTTCATCATTGGAAGGAGCACCGAGAAACGAATCGCCTTCTTCTTCAATAGTACCAATAATATAATATTTTAAACCTCTGATTTTTATTTCTTTTCCAACCGGACTCACAAAGGGAAACAGTTCCTTCGCTGCTCTATGCCCCAAAATAGCCACGTTTTTTCCGCCATTGGCTTCTTCAGCAGTAAAGAATCTTCCTTGTTGTATCGCTATTTCGTAAACATTTTTGTGGCCATGTACAATTCCTAATAAATCTAGGTCTGTACTGGAATTTGATCCTCTTTTTGCCGTAATCCCACCACGCACTGTAAATATGCTGATGGCTTGTGCGTTCTTTAAGTTTTCACCTAAAAACTTATACTCATCAAAGGTAGGATAGGGTCGTCTCAAATAGTCCCACCACTGATATACGGGCTTGTCAAAACCATAAGGCCATTTTTCCACGTTAATGTTATTCGTTCCTAAGAAGTTGAGACTGTCTTTTATGCTTTTTTCTAAGGAGTCTACTAAGGTGAAAACGGCGATGATTGCAAAAATTCCAATAGTTACGCCTAGTAATGATAGGGTTGTTCGAAGTAGGTTCATGCGAAGTGCATTCCATGCGAATCTGAAGCTTTCTAATATGAGTCGGACAATTATCACGTTGTTATTGTTACCTTATTAAATATACTTAGTAGTAAAGTAAATGCTTTTTTATAATTTTGCGCTCTTATTTAATTAACTCTTCGGACTAATCCAAGTAACAGAGCTTATGAAATTATCAGCATTCAAGTTTGATTTACCTTCCAGTCACATAGCACTACATCCAACCGAGAACAGAGACGAGTCTCGATTGATGGTTATCCATAAAGATAGTGGTAAAATTGAGCATAAAATATTTAAAGATGTTGTTGATTATTTTTCTGAAGATGACATGATGGTGTTAAACGACACTAAAGTATTTCCTGCTAGGCTATACGGTAACAAAGAAAAAACAGGTGCAAAAATTGAAGTTTTTCTTTTGAGAGAGCTTAACAAAGAAATGAAACTTTGGGATGTTCTTGTAGATCCTGCGAGAAAAATAAGGGTTGGTAACAAACTTTATTTTGGAGACGGGGAATTAGTAGCAGAGGTTATAGATAATACCACTTCAAGAGGTAGAACAATACGATTTTTGTACGACGGTGATGAAACTGATTTTTATAAAATGATTGATCGCCTTGGGGAAACGCCATTGCCCAAGCATATCGAAAGAGAAACAGTACCAGAGGATAGAGAAAGATTTCAGACAATATATGCTAAAAATGTAGGGGCAGTTGCTGCACCTACAGCAGGATTGCACTTTACTCAATCTGTATTAAAAAGACTAGAAATAGTTGGTGTAGACATTGAGGCCATCACGCTTCATATCGGTCTGGGTACGTTTAGGCCAGTAGACGTGGAAGACTTGACTAAGCACAAAATGGATTCTGAGAATTATTTTGTCAATGAACAAACGGCAGAACGAGTCAACCGAGCTTTAGATGAAAAGAAACGCGTGTGCGCTGTGGGTACGACAGTAATGAGGACGCTAGAGTCTTCGGTTTCTGCTACCAATAGGTTAAAATCAAATACTGGTTGGACAGATAAGTTTATATTTCCACAATATGATTTTAAAATCTGTAATGCGTTAATAACCAATTTTCACTTACCTGAATCAACACTTTTGATGATGGCTTCCGCTTTTGGTGGATATGACTTAATGATGGAGGCATATCAAACAGCGATCAAAGAAAAATACCGCTTTTTTACTTACGGAGACGCGATGCTCATTATCTGATGATTTAATGTCTCAGAATCATGTAATTATTGTGGCTGGTGGATCTGGTACCCGCATGGGTAGCGAAATACCGAAGCAGTTTTTATTGCTTTCAGGCTTACCAATCATCGTTAGATCAATTCAGCAATTCGTTGCGTATGACAATGGAATAAACATTATTGTTGTACTGCCTGAGGCACACCTTGAAACTTGGCGTGAGATAAAAAGGCAGTATTTAAGCGATATCAAAGTGACATCTGGAATTGGAGGGGAATCGCGTGTAGACTCTGTAAACAATGGTTTATTGTTGATCCCCAATCATCAAGTGACAGATATTGTTGCAGTACATGATGCCGTGCGCCCATTGGTAAGTCATGAGTCAATAAAAGAATCTTTTGAGGTAGCGAAAAAAAAAGGAAGTGCAATTGTGGCGATTTCCTTAAAAGATTCAATCAGGGAAATCTCTGGTGAAAGGAGTTTCACAAAAGATCGCGCCAACTATCGGTTAGTTCAGACCCCTCAGACTTTTAGGTTAAACGAAATTAAGCGTGCGTATCATCAGATCGATGCAGGTCAGGGCTATACCGATGATGCCTCTGTGTATGAGGCAGCAGGCAATGAAGTAACTCTGGTTGAAGGGGATTATAGTAATTTAAAAATTACTACGCCAGATGATTTGATCATTGCCGAAGCGTTGTTAAATAAAAAACGCTAGGCTTTTGACCTAGCGTTCTTAAATCTTGCGATTTCTGCTTTAGTATTCGTCCTCATTAAAGAAGAAGTCTTCTTTCGTTGGATAATCGGGCCAAATTTCTTCTATATTTTCATATGGATTACCATCGTCTTCAAGTTCTTGTAGGTTCTCGACTACTTCAAGTGGTGCTCCTGATCTAATAGAAAAGTCGATTAACTCGTCTTTAGCAGCTGGCCATGGTGCATCTTCAAGATATGATGCTAATTCTAGTGTCCAATACATAATTTCCTGCCTTTTAAAATTTCCTGCAAAAATAGGTTTTTAAATGAAAAAACAAATTTTAATCTTTGTTCTTTCATTTTTTAGATAATGAAAAGTGGACATGAAAGGTTTCAATAAATGAAGAAATTATTTTTTTATCAATAATTTCATTAAACGTTCCTTTACTTCGATCTTATTTTTTTGTTGGATGAGTTTTCTCTGAATCAAATCACTAGTATCTCCTGATCTTGAATTAAATTTTGCGCTATTTTCTTCAAAAGTTTCTAAATCACTTTTATCTCTGCTGAGCAATTCTCGCAATACGCCAATACGAATGGTATTTTTTTTACTCGCGTCCGATTTATCAAAATCATTAAATCTTTTTCTGGCGAGTTTATCAACAAAATCTTTCTCCATCAATACCTGAGTTTGGTTTAGGGCTTCTTTACGAAGCATTCTCAATCCTGGGTCAGAAGTTTTGAAATTTTTAAGTGTTTTCTTGTATTGATCTAACTGCTTGAAGTCTAACCTCCTTGCACCTTCGGTCATTAACTCTAATTCTTTAATTATTTGAGGGATCTTGACTTCAGAGTTTTCATCTTTCGCTCTTGTTTTTAGTTTGAAATTGAAAGTCCTTAAAAGGGGATCGTATTCTTCTTTTGCAATATTGCCCACCTCTTTCCATTGTTGCTTGAGTTCGCCTATTTTGTCATACTTAGCTTTCCCAAATAATGAGGAGACTCCCTCTGCTTCTTTGATCAATGCCTGATAGGTCTCCTTAAATTTTCCTTGAAGTCTTCGCTTGTCTTCATAAAACACCCTTTTCCTTTCAAAAAAATCTTCAATCTCTTTCCAGAACGTTGCTTCGAGCTCCTCTTGATCTTCTTCTAATGCATGTCCTGTCTTTATCCATCGAGATTTTATGTCATGAATGGACTCTGTCGATTCTCTCCAGTTTATTTCTTGTACTGCAGTTTTAATCTCTACAATGAGTGATTTTTTTATTTCTGAGTTGCGAACTCTATTTTTTTTAATGATTTCGTTCAACGTGGACTCCAAGCCTTCAAGATCGTCAGCAAGCTTTGTATAATCTCCAAGCCCTTCATGGTCGATGATTAAACCTTGTAGGTGCACGAGCTTCATGAGATAAGAGCCTTTGTTTTCGGAGTTGTTAATCTTGGTGGCGAGGGCATCTACTTTTTGAGCTAAATCAGCATACTTGTTTTGAAAGTATTGAATAGACGATTCTTCATCCTCCGATTTTACCTCTCCTATAATCCTTTCAGGATTATTTCTCCAAGCAGCCTTGTAAATTTTGCCGTTTTCTATTCTTCCAAAAGGTATTTCCTCAGACACTTTATACTATGATTGATTAAGGTTTGATTTCGTTATTGATAACTTCATTGTGATAAATAGATTGTACGAATAGGATGTTTATTATCTTAGTTTGTTTGAACAGTCTTCAATCTTGAACGCAAAATCTTGTAAATTCGAATTTTGAAATTAATTAAAAATGTCTGACGAAAAAATAATATTTTCCATGTCTGGGGTGAGTAAAATTTACCCACCTAAGAAACAAGTGCTTAACAATATATACTTATCATTTTTTTACGGTGCGAAGATAGGAGTGTTGGGTTTAAATGGCTCAGGTAAGTCTTCTTTATTGAAAATAATTGCAGGACAAGATAAAGATTACAATGGAGAGGTGGCTTTTTCTCAAGGCTATACAGTTGGTCTTTTAGAACAAGAGCCTAAACTCGATCCTGATAAAACAGTCAAAGAGGTGATTAGTGAAGCCATGGGTGAAGTTAATGATCTCTTGAAAAAATATGATGAGATAAATTTGAAATTTTCTGAGCCAGAAATTCTGGAAGATCCTGATAAGATGAATAAGCTTATCGAGCAACAAGGCGAAGTTCAAGAGAAATTAGATCACCTTGGAGCTTGGGAGATAGATACAGTGCTGAATCGAGCAATGGATGCCTTACGCACCCCGCCAGAGGATAGTGTCATCAAGAATTTATCTGGAGGCGAAAAAAGGAGAGTGGCGCTTTGTAGGCTTTTGCTTCAAAAACCGGATGTTTTGTTGCTTGATGAACCTACCAACCATTTAGATGCTGAGTCAGTCCATTGGCTTGAGCAACATTTGCAACAATATGAAGGCACAGTTATCGCTGTAACTCATGATAGATATTTTCTGGACAATGTGGCTGGTTGGATTTTAGAGTTGGATAGAGGGGAAGGCATCCCATGGAAAGGCAATTATAGCAGCTGGTTAGAGCAGAAAGAAAAACGCTTAGCGAAGGAAGAGAAGACAGAATCAAAGAGACAAAAAACCTTACAGAGAGAACTTGAATGGGTAAGGATGTCTCCAAAAGGCAGACAGTCGAAGGCAAAAGCCAGGCTAAGTGCTTATGATAAGTTACTTAGCGAAGGCGGTAAGGAACAAGAATCACAACTAGAATTATTTATCCCACCAGGGCCGAGATTGGGAACTAAAGTTATAGAGGCTCAGAACGTATCAAAGTCTTTTGGAGATAAGGTGCTGTTTGAAAATTTAACATTTAGTCTTCCCCAAGGAGGAATAGTAGGCGTAATAGGTCCTAACGGAGCTGGTAAGACGACTTTATTCAATTTGATTACGGGTAAGGAAAAACCAGATAGCGGGTCATTCGAGGTTGGAACTACCGTGGAAATGGCCTACGTGGATCAGGAGCATGATGACCTCAAGCCTGAGGATACTGTTTATAAAGCAATTTCTGGCGGAAATGACATCATTCAATTAGGTAATAGAGAGATGAATGCCCGTGCTTACGTGAGTAAATTCAATTTTTCTGGGGCGGATCAGGAAAAAAAGGTAGGCGTTTTATCTGGTGGAGAGCGTAATCGCGCACACTTGGCTATTACTTTGAAGCAGGGTGCAAATCTTGTTTTATTAGATGAGCCTACCAATGATTTAGATGTCAACACATTGAGAGCTCTGGAAGAGGCTTTGGAAAATTTTGGTGGATGTGCTGTGGTAATTAGTCACGATAGATGGTTTTTAGATAGAATAGCGACGCACATCTTGGCATATGAAGGTGATTCTCAGGTTTACTGGTTTGAAGGCAACTACAGTGACTATGAAGAGAACCGTAAAAAGAGATTAGGGGATTCCGAGCCTACGAGAATTAAATACAAAAAGCTCATGAAGTAAATTTTCAAACCTAAATCCATAAAAAAAGGCTATCTACATTTGCAGATAGCCTTTTTTGATTAAAAATTTTAAACTAAGATTCAGCTTCTTCTTTAACCTTTTTTGGTCTTCCTGGAAGCACGGTCTCGGGTTTGAAACCGTTTTTATATCTTTTCTTACGAGTTTTCCACACTTTGAAGTTGTTCTTGTTACCAACCTCAAATTGCCATTTCATGTGTCCTGAAGGAGTCTGCCATTTTAGATTTTCCGCCTTATTATTCCTTGGGTTATTATCCTCATGGATAATCATTGTGTACTCTTCTGGATTCTCATTTGGCACAAATGCTTTTGCAGTTTCTTTGTGCGGATATACCGTTCTTCGACGTTTGTCATCATCAATAAGGTCTAAGAAGTAACACTTACATGTTTTATTCCATCTTTGGCGCATCATTTTGCCTTTGATTTTCATGTTTGTTTTACTTCCCTTGTGCCAGGTTGTTCTGGTTTTACTCCTTATTTTTCCTCGATTAGAAATTTCGTAGTTACTGAAACCATTGATTGGTTCCCACAATTCTTCACTTTGATCAGCCATAGTTGTTTTTAAAATTTAAAGTTGCACTTAGGTTTAGGTTTGCTGAATATTTTTTCACTCAGAACAAATTTAAACTTTTTGGCGAGAATTATATCATTTGATATAAAATATTATTTCACTTACCCTTTTCTTATGATGAGTGGTGTGTAATCTCCTTTAAAGAAATTAATGAAGGAATATTAGTTCGTGTGAAAAGTTAAAAATAACATAAATTTAACAAAACATTAACCATTTATTACTTACCCCATTTTAAATGATTATAGCCCTTATTTTGTTGTTGAATTCGTTTCAGGAAGGTCGATTGTCAATAGAACCTACAGTTAAACGTACAGTATTTGATGTAAAGTATAGCGCTGATATGAGTTGGAACGTAGAGGTAACATTACTGAATGAAAAAGGTAAAAAGAAGTTTAACAAGACAATTAAAAATTCGGATGGTTTTATAATGCCCTTAAATTTGGATGGTGAAGATTCCGGGACTTACACCGTCGAAATTTTCACTCCAGCCTATAATCTCGTTCAGTCTTTTGAGTACTTGACATGGCAGGATGAGCTAAAAGAAGCAATATCTATAACTTATAATCAATCAAATAATTTATTGAGAATAGATTCTAATACAGAAATTCTCTTAAACACCTCAGTTTATATTTATAATGAAAAGGGGGATAAGCTTATCGAGGATAACTTCAGCCCACCATCAAGATTGATACGGGCCTATAACCTTGGTGGAGCACCAGCGACAAAACTAGAGGTTATCGTCTCTTCTTTGAGTTCTGTGATTACCATTAAGAAATTTGATTTTTGACCTTCTTTTTCTCATATTTTTCGGGAGCGTACAAAAAACCGAAAGCCTCGGCACCACCTTTGGTATGAGTTTCATGATGAATATAATGCGCTTTTATTATTCTTTTAAGGTATTTAGAACTCGCTTTAAAAGGTATTTTTATTCTACGATGGACAATAATGTCATGGAAAATAAAATAGAAAATACCGTATCCTAATATACCGAACCCGATATATCTCAAGAAAATGGCATTTGCCAGTTCAAACCCTAATACAATAAGCAATACAGAAGGTATGCTAAACACCAAGGCGAAAAGATCGTTTCTCTCCAATGTATGATTATGGACTTTGTGGTGAGATCTGTGCCACGTCCACAATATACCGTGCATAATATACTTATGAGTAAACCATGCAACACCTTCCATGGCAAAAAAAGTTAAAATACTTAAAGCTATTCCAAGAATGGCATTCATTTTATAATCGCTGGATTTCTTCCTTTACTTCTTCCATGAGCCACATTGGAGTAGACGTAGCTCCACAAATGCCAATAGTATCTCCCTCATCAAACCATCCAATTTCTAATTCATTTTTATTCGATATGAAATAGGATCTGGTGTTGTTTTCCTTACAAATGTTATACAGCACCTTACCGTTTGATGATTTAGTGCCAGAAACAAAGATGATTACGTCGTATTGATTCGCGAAGGATCTAAGCTCTTTATCTCTATTTGACACTTGACGGCATATTGTGTCATTGGCATTGACTTCAACGCCAGCCGCAATAAGCTTCTGCTTAATCTCATAAAAGTTATCTGTACTTTTCGTTGTTTGGCTATACAACGTAATGCTCTTAGGTAGTTGAGCTATATCAAGTTCTTCTAGATTTTGAAAAACAATAGCGTCATCGCTAGTCTGTCCTAGCAGGCCTATCACTTCTGCATGACCATGTTTTCCGTAGATGTAGATTTTTTCGCCTTTGTCGTAAGAGTTTTTTATTCTATTCTGGAGCTTTAACACAACAGGGCATGAAGCATCTATGAGCGTTAAATTATTTTTTAGTGCAAGCTCATACGTACTTGGAGGTTCTCCATGAGCTCTAATCAATACTTTTGCATTTTCGAGTTTCAATAAATCTTCATGGCTAATTATCCTCAAACCTTTGTTTTGAAGCCGTCTTACTTCTTCGTCATTATGGACGATATCACCTAAGCAATAAAGAAATTTATCTTCTTCTAATATTTCTTCTGCCATCTCGATAGCGTATACCACGCCGAAGCAAAAACCCGAATTCTGATCAATATTTACCTTTAAGTTTAGCACGTGATAATAACTCAATTAGGATTTAATTGTTTGCTTAAATTTTTCTTGAAATAACTCATAAAGTGCGATATTCATAAGTAGTAGAAGTAAGGCATAGATGGTGTCTTCTATTGGAATAGTGAAAATTCTAACACCAAAATTTTCCATATCATTATACCAAACAATTGGCTCTTTAGTGAATGCACCTGTTAAAATTCCATTGACCAAAAGGAACGGAACTAGATGAATTATATAGGAAATAAAAAATTTCATCAACCATACTGGCTTGAAATAAGAGAGAAAAATCAGAAATATTCCTGTAAAAAGGAAACACCAAAAAGTGTAGGCTTGGTCTCTATTTATGATAGATAATACCATCAAAAGAAAGCCAAAAACAATAATAATAGGGAAGAGAAGTTTGCTGTTGGAGATATTAGGAAAGAAATAACCTAGACACTCGTAAATAAATACACTGGCAAACGGTACGGTAACGAAGAAAAGCCACTCTTCAATAGGTAAATGAAAGATACGCAGACCTACTAGATAATCATCATTAAATCCCCAAACGCCGTTTCGGGTAAAAATCACATCCCAAACAATGAAAAAAGTTCCAGTGATAATAATGGCTGGAAATAAGGCATACCACTTTTTATAATATTCTATCCTTTTTTCGAAGGATCTTACCAGTGGAAAGGAGATGGTAAAAACATTAATTGCCAGATATAGCCAAGTCATTATGATATGTAGTTGAGCTTGTTTAATAGTAATGTCTTAGCCAAGAGAGTCATCTTAACAAAATCAGGAACTCTGACTCTTTCGTTTTGAATTTTCGAAGAAGGTAGGTTTTTTATTTTCTTGAATAATTGTAAGTAATAGATATAAGCCAGATAAACTCCGCCTCGTGCTCCTTTTGGAAGATTCTTTATGCCGAATAAGGCGTCACTGAAATCTTTTGAAATATCATTTTCGATGAGCAATTTATCTTTTTCAGTAAAATTGTTAAAATCAACACCTGGGAAATAAACTCGGCCTCTCACATCAAAGTCGCTTTTCAGATCTCTAAGAAAATTTACTTTCTGAAATGCCGCACCTAGTGACTTAGCAGAGGATTCTAATCTTTTGTATTCAACCAAGTCGCCTTCACAAAACACATTCAAACACATCAAACCTACGACTTCCGCTGATCCATAGATGTATTCACTGTACGCTGCTTCATTATAGGTTTGCTTATCTAGATCCATCTGCATGCTATGCAAGAAAGCATGAATAAGTGAATGATCTATTTTAAATTGGTTGACCACTAATTGGAAGGAGTGAAGGACGGGGTTTAAGCTGATTTTTTCTTTGATGGCCACAAAAGTATCGGCCTTAAATCTTTGTAGTAAATCTGCTCTATCATGATTGTGAAAAGTATCTACAATTTCATCAGCATATCTTACATAACCATAAATAGCATAAATCGAATGATGGTATTTTGACGCTAAAGTTTTGATCCCTAGGGTAAAAGATGTACTGTAGTGTTGCGTAATTATCTTACTACAATCGAGCGTCGTTTGAGTAAATAGATCTGTCATACGTACTTCAAAGTTATTTAAAATCCTTTTCGATTTCCTTAGCCACTACTTCTCCAGAGATAATGGAAGGTGGCACTCCAGGCCCAGGGACTGTAAGTTGTCCTGTAAAGTATAAGTTGTCCAACTTTTTATTTTTCATGGCCGGCTTTAGAATAGCTGTTTGCCTTAAAGTATTGGCTAGACCATAGGCATTGCCTTTATAGGAGTTATAATCACTTATAAAGTCCTCGTGTGCGTAACTCCTTTTGTACACCAAGTGATTTCTAATATCTACTCCAGTATATTTTTGGAGCTTATCGGCAACTAATTCAAAATATCTCTGACGGACCTCTTCTGTATCCTCAAGGTTAGGCGCTACAGGTATCAGGATAAAAAGATTTTCATGTCCTTCCGGGGCTACACTATCGTCTGTTATTGACGTAACCGACGCATATATTAATGGGTTAGTAGGCCATTGCGGATTTTCATAAATCTCTTCGGCGTGAAGCTTGAAGTCTTCGTCAAAGAAGAGTACATGATGCATCATATTTGGCAATTTGGTATTTAAACCAATATAGAATATCAATGACGAAGGAGCCATAGTTCTTTTATTCCAGTAGTCAGGCGTATACATCCTATATTCTGGAGCCAAAATTTCTTGCTCTATGTGGTTATAATCAGCTCCTCCAACAACGACATCACATGCGATGGAATCTTTGTCGGTGATTACAGCATTGATTTTTTTAGACTGAGTTTGAAGTTCAATAACTTTTTCATTGAATCGAAAGGTGACACCAAGTTCCGTAGCGAGACTCACCATACCTTCTACGATCTTATGCATACCACCCATTGGATACCAAGTGCCAAGACTAAGATCAGCGTAATTCATTAAGCTATATAATGCAGGCGTATTTTCCGGGGTAGCTCCCAAAAAAAGCACCGGAAATTCCATGAGCTGGATTAGCCGCTCATCCTTGAAAAATCTTCTCACGTGTTTTGACATGGAAGTGAAAACATCCATTTTCAAAAGGCCATATAATAACCTTGAATCCATGAATTCAGTAAGAGATCTGCTTGGCTTATGTACCAGATCATTGATGCCTACTTCGTATTTATACTTTGCTTGCTTTAAAAATTCCCTAAGTTTTATCGCACTTCCTTTCTCAATAGATTCAAACAAATTTTCCAGCTCACTCATGGTAGCAGGTAAATTCATTTCGTCATTCTTAAACTTTACACGATAGGATGGGTCAAGCCGAATAAGGTCGTAATAGTCTTTTGTGGATTTTCCAAATGCATTAAAAAATTGATCAAACACGTCTGGCATCCAGTACCAAGAAGGTCCCATATCAAAAGTAAAGCCAGACACTTTAAATTGTCTGGCTCGTCCTCCTGCTGTTTCATTTTTTTCAACGATGGTCACATTATTTCCAGCTTTCGCTAAATAACATGCCGCTGAAAGACTCGAAAAACCCGAGCCTATTACAACGATGTTTTTTTTCATTTGCTATTTTTTGAATACACTTTTAGTGAGTCCTTTAATTCCTTTCTTGCAATATGAATTCTATTTTTTACGGTTCCAATAGGAATAGCCAATCTTTCTGCTATTTCATGATATTTAAAACCTCTAAAATGCATCATAAAAGGGACTTTGTAAGTATCCTGCAAATCTTCGATCGCTCCATTGATATCCTTCATTGCAAAGTTGGTGTATGCGTCGTTGGATATGGTGCTTTCTGTACTATTTATATAGTGAAGATTTTCGGTGGTATCTATAAATGTATTTCTTCTTACCATTCTTTGATAATTGGTAATGAAAGTATTTTTCATGATTGTATACATCCACGCTTTGAGATTCGTACCTGCGGCGAATTTATCTCTGTGCGTGAAGGCTTTCAAAATTGTTTCCTGCATAAGGTCATTGGCATCTTCCACATCCTTGGTTAATTTCATGGCGTATGGTTTTAAAGAGCCTGTCAACTGATCTACTTGATAACTGAATTCTAAAGCTGTCATGAATGATTTCTTTTTGTTTAACTTAAAGCTAGCTCCTGTTAAACGAAATCGCAAATTTTTGTTTAAGAAAATTATGTCAAAACATAAACAAACAATATGTACCTACATCTTAAAAAGCTTTTTTTACAAAATAAAAGCCCTTTAATAACGATTAAAGGGCTTTTGTAGATTTCAAGCTACTTTTTGGTTTGTTTAATAAGTAGATTCTATTTGTTAAACTTATCGTCAATAAGATTTGCTAATTGGCACTCTTTCTATGTGTTCGATTAATTGTTCTAATCTACTGAAAATTTTCACGTTGGTAGGTAACACGAGATCTTGGCCTATTACTTGGTATCCTGTAAGAAGAATTTCACTTTCAGGCATTTTGTCGCTGAGGTTGTCGATATATTTTTGAATATTAGCAGGACCTGGAATACTTGTTAGTACACTTAATATATAGTCGGGCTTATGAAGTGAGTAAATAGCCTCTAAGTCAACAAAGGGAAGCGACTGACCCAAATAGATCGTTTTGTTCTGGCGCGACTTGATGAGATAGTCCGCAAATAATAGCGTTAGTTCGTGCAATTCACCCTCCGGCAGATATAATACGTATTTTTTAGAATCTTCAGATGGCGCTACGTATTGGCCATCTATAGCTACGATTAATTTTTGTCTTACAAGGTTTGAAATAAAATGTTCTTGGGCTGGATTTATGGCTCCAGTTTGCCAAAGAATGCCAATTTTGGATAGAAAAGGGTAAATGATGTTGATCATTGTCTTCTCAAAGCCTAGCTTTAAAATATTTGTACTAACAATTTTATCAAACCTTTCTTCATCAATATCGACCATCGCTATGGTCATTGTATGAATCTGATCTGGATATTTAAGATTTTTTTCAGTTAAGCGCATGACTTCTTTCTGCACTTCACCGCTCGACATTTCGGCGATTTTCGAGATTTTGAATCCATTATCCTTTAGCAGTGCAATATTCAAAATGAGTTTTAAATCTCGGTCATTGTAGTAGCGTATGTTTGTTTCGGTTCGCTCTGGGGATATAAGCTCATATCTCTGCTCCCATATACGTATTGTATGGGCTTTGATTCCACTTAAATGTTCCAAATCTTTGATCGAAAACTTTCCCATCCTTGCACTTTTTTAGTTCAGAATTTTAACTTGTCAAGGAGGTTTTTGTTTTTAATAAAAAATAAAAACCACGAGAAAATAGAATAGCTGTCCGCCAAAAAGATAGGTTGTTAACTCATTGAATGATTGTAATTTAAATCGGTATCGGATCAAAACATGAAGGAAGAAGCTGATACAAAACCATCCTATATAGTTATGTACGGGAATTTGATCACCCTCCCAAGACCAATAAGATAACTTAACAGCTACAGGCTCGATGAGCACGTCAGTTGCTGTCATAATTAAGGAGGCGATCGTGGCAGCCACAAAATGGTTTTTAATTCGATGAACGAAATGATGAGTTACGTACGTAAGAAGAAACCAATTCAACCCGATGATCAATGGCACGTCAAAGACTTTGAAACCTAGGGTACTTCCGTATTCATAAGATCCAAAAATCAGTCCTGTATGAATGCCAATAACTTCAATAAAAAAACCTACAAGAAAGGTGATTATTAAAATACTGATTAAATGCTGCTTTGTATTTGAATCACTCAAGATCAAGATAAAACTTGAAATGAATAAATTTAATGGGGTTAATAGGAGAAACAATGGAGCATATTCTGGGATTATTGAACCAATTGCACCCACGAAGTGCAGAACAAGCACAATCAAGATCAAAATATTTTTCTTATTCACAAATTGGCGTTGCTTTGCGGAGAATTTCATTAACAGCGATTAAGTATGATAATTTATAATGTAACCGTAAATATCAATACCGAGGTAGAGGTAAAATGGTTTAAATGGATGAAAGAAGTTCATGTTCATGAGGTGATGGCGACAGGATATTTCAAAGAATATAGGTTTCTGAAACTTTTAAATGAGGTGCCTGAGGCCGAAGGTGCTACTTATGCGGTACAATATTTTTCGGCTACAATAGAAGATTTGAACGATTATATCGAGAAAGAATCTCCAACACTTCAAAAAAGAGCGTTGGAAAAATTCCCTAATCAATTTGTGTCTTTTAGAACGATCTTAGAAGAAGTTTAATTAGAAGAAATTTAAAACGCTAGATTACAGTTTAACCACTCATCTTCCATCTTTGCATTGTACTTTTTGTAAAAGTTAATGGCAGGCTCGTTCCAATCCAATACTTGCCACATCATACCAGAAGCGCCTGATTGCTTTCCTATGGCGATCACTTCTTCAAAAAGTTCTTTTCCAAAACCCAGCCCTCTTTGTGCTTCCGTTACAATGAGATCTTCAAGGTAAATTCTTTTACCCTTCCAGGTGGAGTACCTCCAGTAATAAATTGCTGTTCCTTGAATGACGCCATCAATTTCAGCCACAATAAATCCAAAAATAGGATTTTCTCCAAAGCCGTCGATTTTCATTTGCTCTACAGTATTGATCACCTCTTGAGGTGCTTTTTCATAAACTGCCAGTTCATGAATCAGCTCCAAGACTCTTGGAAGATCTTCAATTTTACCTTTTCGAATCATTTTTTAACTATTTTATTAAAGCGAGTGTAGCTCTGCAATGCCTTTGGGATTGCAATGCCGTCCTCCGTTTGGTTGTTTTCAAGAATAGCAGCCATTATTCTTGGAAGTGCCAAGGCACTACCGTTCAGCGTGTGTGCTAGTATTTTTTTATTGTCCTTATCTTTTATCCTCAGTTTCAACCTGTTGGCTTGAAAACTTTCAAAATTGGAAACAGAGCTAACTTCTAGCCACTTTTTCTGAGCAGCTGAGTACACTTCGAAATCGTAGGTTATTGCTGAGGTAAAACCAAGATCTCCAGCGCACAGTCTTAAAATTCGATAGGGTAATTCAAGGGTAATTAATAACCGCTCGACATGTCCTACCATTTCTTCAAGCACTTGATAAGAATTTTCTGGTTTGGCGATTTGAACTATTTCAACTTTGTCAAATTGATGGAGTCTATTCAAACCTCTTACGTGCGCACCCCAAGAACCTGCTTCACGTCTAAAACAAGGCGTATAACCTACCTTTTTTATAGGCAGTTCTTCTTCGGAGAGGATAACATCCCTATAAATATTGGTGATCGGGACCTCAGCGGTTGGGATTAAAAAAAGGTTGGTGTCGGCTATTTGATACATTTGTCCTTCTTTATCAGGCAGCTGGCCAGTGCCGTAACCAGATTCTTCATTGACGAGCACGGGCGGTTGTATCTCATCATAGCCGGCTTCACTGGCAAAATCTAAGAAGTAGTTGATTAATGCTCGCGATAGCCGCGCGCCTTGTCCTTTATAGAAAGGAAAGCCAGCACCTGTAACTTTATTTCCCAATTCAAAGTCTACAATATCATACTCTTCGATAAGTTCCCAATGTGGTTTTGCTTTTTCGTTTAATTGAGGCGTGTTAGTCTCGTCTCGTTTTATTTCGATGTTGTCTTCTTCGCTTTTACCAGCTGGTACAATTTCATTTGGAATATTTGGGATTGTATAAAGAATCTCCTGTAATTCAGCTGCCGCGCCCTGTAGCTGGTCGGATAATGACTTGCTAAGCTCTTTGAGTTCTGTAGATTTATTTTTCAAATCATTGGCCTCAGCTTGTTTCCCGGCTTTGTAAAGACCACCAATTTCTTTAGCCAGCTGATTGGATTGAGATTTAAGATCGTCCAATTCTTGTTGTATCTTTTTTCTTTTATCATTCACATTTATGGCTTCCTGCAAGAGTGACGAGCCATTAGTGAGTCTTCTTTTGTTTAATCCTTCAACAGCCTTGTCAAAATTTTCAGTGATATAATCCAGTTGGAGCATGGAGATTTTTGAGTTTAAAAGAGCAAATTAAAATCCTTAAACTTGAATAAACGAATAGAGATTCAAAAACTTAATTAAATGCCTAATACGTAATTTATGAGCGGATATTTGCGAAATAAGAAGTGTTAGCATATTATTGCAACGCAATACAATTGACGGTCACTAGATTTTTTCCTATCCGACACGTCCAATAGTTCCCTTACTAGTTGCAAAATCATTTACAGTTATAAAACCCTCTACAAAACATTTTATGTATACGATTGATGATTTGAGTGTGAGACTTCTCTCAGAACTCAGAGAAATTGCCGAAGGACTTGGTATCAAAAACGCCAAAAAAACGGCAAAAAGAGACTTGATTTATGAAATTCTTGATAAACAAGCCACTATGCCAGATAGTGAAATTGAAAAAATAAAGACAGAAAAAGAACCTACGGAAAGTAAACCTGTCGAAAAGGCAGAGGCCAGACCTCCCAGAAAACCCGTAAGAAAAAGAGAAAACGTCAAGGAAAATGAAAAGCCTGAACCTAAAGCAGAAAGAGAAAAGGGCGGTGACGATATTCTAAAATCTTTAGATATCGAACTTGAATCTGGGGATGATAAGCCGAAGGAAAAGGAAGAATCAGCCAGCGACAAAAAAGTAGAGACCAAGGAATCAAAGCCAAGGAATCCAAGAAGAGAACCGAAAAGCGATACTCAAGCCAACGCAGATTCTGATAGTAAGCCCAAAGAAGACACTAGCAAAAAACAAGATCAAGAGCCTAAGAAAGATCAAAACTCAAAAACTGAAAATAACCCACAAGGAAGAGACAGTAGAGATGACTTTAAACGTCGCAAAGCTGAGTACAATGATACTATCAAGGATTTTGATGGTGTTATTTCCAGCGAAGGCGTTTTAGAAATAATGCAAGATGGCTATGGTTTTTTAAGATCTAGTGATTATCACTATTTAGCCAGCCCGGATGATATTTATGTATCGCCATCACAAATAAAACTTTTCGGCCTTAAGACCGGGGATACCGTAAAAGGTCAGATTCGCCCGCCAAAAGATGGTGAAAAATATTTCGCACTATTAAGAGTGGAAAGTGTCAATGGAAAAACGACAGAGGAAATAAGAGATAGAGTCGCTTTTGAGTACCTAACTCCATTATTTCCTGACCAAAAATTGAATTTGAGCACAAGGTCTGATAATTATTCTACGAGAATTTTAGATCTTTTTGCGCCGATAGGAAAAGGGCAAAGAGGAATGATTGTCGCTCAACCGAAAACGGGTAAAACGGTGCTACTCAAAAATGTAGCCAATGCTATCGCGGAGAACCATCCTGAATGTTACCTTATCATCTTGTTGATAGACGAACGACCAGAAGAGGTCACCGATATGGCACGTTCCGTAAAAGCCGAGGTTATTGCTTCTACCTTTGATGAGCAAGCCGATAGGCACGTAAAAGTGGCGAGTATTGTTCTTGAAAAAGCCAAAAGAATGGTTGAGTGTGGTCACGATGTGGTTATTCTTCTCGACTCTATTACAAGATTAGCCAGAGCATACAACACTGTATTACCTTCTTCAGGAAAAATATTGTCTGGTGGAGTTGATGCTAATGCTTTACATAAACCGAAGAGATTCTTTGGAGCTGCAAGAAATGTAGAAAATGGAGGTTCATTAACAATCATTGCTACTGCACTTATTGATACAGGTTCGAAAATGGATGAGGTTATCTTTGAGGAATTCAAAGGAACAGGTAACATGGAGCTTCAATTGGATAGAAAACTTTCTAACAAACGAGTGTACCCAGCGATCGATGTTCCTGCTTCTGGTACAAGAAGAGAAGATCTACTAATGGATGCAGAGGAGCTTAAGCGTGTTTGGATTCTACGCAAGTTTATGTCTGACATGAATAGCAATGAGTCAATGGACTTTTTGCTTTCAAAAATGAAAGGCACTAGAAATAACGATGAGTTTCTTGTATCAATGAACGGCTAATTTAAACCGACATTGAAAATATTTTTTGAAGCCGAAAGCGAATAGCTTTCGGCTTTTTTGATTACTGCTAATTTTGAGAAATTGATTTGTGGTAAAACATCAACTGAGATGAATGCTCCAGAATCACAAAACCTGATGCCTTGAAAGAGATTGTCTTTTGACTTAAAGTTCAGAAAGGCATTCTTTCAAACTCTCTCTCCAATGAGAGATTTTGATGTTAAAATTCCCCTTAATCTTAGTCTTGTCCATTACGCTATAATGAGGCCTTTTGGCCGGAGTAGGGTACGAACTTGTTGGTATGGGCGCAACAGGTATGTTAATATTTTGGTATTCGAAAATTGCCGAAGTGAAATCGTACCAGCTCGCAATACCTTCATTGCTAAAGTGGTAAACACCATATTGAGTAGTATTACTTTTGACGATAGTCAGAATAGCTTTTGCTAAGTCTTTAGCATAAGTTGGGCTACCAATCTGATCTACAATCACATTCAAAGAGGGCTTGGAAGTGCCAAGCGTTAGCATAGTTTTTACAAAATTCGCCCCGTAAGTGCTGTAGAGCCATGAAGTGCGTATGATGTAATGTTTCTTGAGCTTTGATGCTACGGCTTTTTCTCCATTCAATTTTGAGAGGCCATAATAATTAACTGGGTCGGTGGGCTTGTCTTCCTTCAAAGGCAGAAATGCTTCGCCAGAAAACACAAAGTCTGTAGAAATATGAAAAAGCGTTGCATTGACTTTTGCGCAAGCGCCGGCCAATATTGAAGGGCCCGTGACATTAATTTTATCACAAAGCGCTTGGTCGGATTCGGCCTTGTCCACCGCAGTGTAGGCAGCACAGTTGATACAAACGTGTATCTTATTATTGGCTAAAAACGAATCAACCGTGGTTTGATCGGTGATATCCAAGTCTGCAACATCCGTAAAAAAGAAATTCAAATCCGCATGTTCGGTAGCAAGATCTTGAAGTTCGCTACCTAGTTGTCCGTGAGCACCTGTTATGAGTATATTCATCCTTTAATTATTGTCGACGTAATCTTGTAAATATGCGTACTTCTCGGTTAGATGTCCATCTTTGGTAATAGTAGCACCTTGGATGATGTTTTTTTCATCACTTCCAAGTAAATGGGGGAGCACATTATTTAATAACTCCTTGCCAAAACTTTCCGAAGCATCTCTGGGTAACTCACAAGGAAGATTGTCCACTGCCATCACTGTGATATTACCTTCATCGGTATTGGCAGGTTCTATATTGTCATCAGAAGGATTGTAATCGTATGTCGGTTCGTCTATTGTACTTGGTTTTTTTGTACTTGGAATACTGCCTTCTATATCGCAAGTAATGTCAGCGATTACTCTTATTCTAAAATCAAGTTTTGTGATGTCATTTCTTTTAAAAAGGACAGGAGATCTTGGGTCCCAAAAAGCGCTGGCGATGAGTATATCAGTAACTCTTGAGTACTTATGAAAATCAGATTCGAACAACTCAGGATTTTCATAAAACAATTTTCGACTAAAGTCTCCACCATCCTTTCTGATATTGTAGTCTCGAGAATTTAATTGTGTAAAGACTGGGAAGTCATATTTTTCTGTGAGCAGCTCGGCAGGAGTTACTTTTTTGATTCCCATTCCCAACAATACTTCAATGGCACCTTTAGCAACTCTTCCACCCCCGGTAATCGCTATTTTGATTGGAGGGAGCTTTGCTTTGCTGTATTCTGTTTTTAGATCTTCCAAGTCAAAACATTCATGCGCTCTCCTTAGATGGAAAAGGTTGTATCGCTTTCCGAAAGTTAATATGCCGTTATAAGCACCAACAATTCCGGCCCAGCGGCCAAAGGCAATGATCCGCTTGTTATGTTCGTCGGTTAAGGTTTCATAGTCTATCAAACGGATATTTTTACTAAGAATGCTGCGGAGTAGTTCTTGGTTGTATTCTTGTTTTTTGATGGTGTGGGAAAAGAAAAAATAGGTCTTATCATTGATCAAGTCGGGAATTTGGACTTCTTTAACACCAATTAGTACATCGCAATCAGATACATCCGAAACAATTTCTATCCCTTCTTTGAGGTAGTCTTGGTCAGAAAAGCACCGAATGTCACTCGTTTGTGCCACTATTTTCAAACCCGGAAAATTTGCTTCGGCAAGTCTTGCTTGAAACGGAGTTAATGCAACTCGTCGATCTATTGGAATTTTGTTTTCTTTTATAAGTCCAATTTTAATGTCAGTCATCCAAATCTTTTTAGTTTCGGTAAATTTAACTGTTCAAATGGAATACGTCATACTAGCGGCAATCTGGCTCGCATTTTTTTTTATTCATAGCCTACTGGCAGCAACCTTAGTCAAAGAATGGTTCACTGGAATAGGAATGAGCCAAAGGTTTTACAGGCTTGTCTATTCTCTATTGAGTACCATACTTTTTTTGCTGATTTATTTTTATTCTGCGACGCTGGAAACCTACTTATTGTGGAATTTCGGGAAAGGGGGGCAATACGTGGGAATGATTGTCGCCACGATTGGGATAATGATCGTGATCAGATCCTTTAAGAAATTTTCAATGCTAAGCTTTATAGGTCTTAAACCTGAAAAGGAATCGGGGCTAGTCACTACCGGATTACACGCTTGGGTAAGGCATCCTATTTATTCAGGAACCTTGGTCATCCTATTCGGCTTGGTCTTATTTGCTCCGGCTTTGCAATCTGTCATACTTTTGATCACCACATGTATTTATCTTCCCTTTGGCATTTACTGGGAAGAACAAAAGTTGAAATCAGTTTACGGCGAGGCATATCGTGCTTACATACAGGATGTTCCTGCGCTTATTCCTCGTTTTCGGAATCTTTCTTTTCTTTAAGATTATCAATATCGTCTCTGTCTTTCAACTTCTTATCATCTACATTTTTATTTAAAAAAGTGTTGATGTCCTCAATAGAGATATTTGATTTTATCTCACCAAAAGAATCTATTTTAAGATTGAATCCTTCTAAATCTTTGTTGACTTTAGGATTTTTTTCGTCTGATTTGCTCATAATGATTTGATTTAGCTTGTTTCATAGGTTTAACAATCCAATCGAATTTTTGATTCGATTCACTGTACTTTCTGTGCCAAGTATGGCTAAAATTTCCATAAGATCAGGGCCAGAACCTTCACCGGTCACGCATATTCTAAGCACTTGCATGTGCTTTCCGGGATTTATACCTTCATTATTTAAGGTGTCCGAATACAAGTTTTTCGCATCCTCAGCATTGTTGAATCCATGCTTTTCAATCGCATGGATGAACAAATTCATCGCTGATTGTGCTTCGTCATTCCACTTTTTTCGTGTAATTTTTTCATCAAAAGTTGTGGGATGCTGGAATAAGTAAAGACTGTTGTCAGCGAATTCTTGAGGAAAAGTCACGCGTTCCTTCAGCAAGCTAACGATTTTGATTGCCAGTTTTTTGTCAGCGGTGATTTGGTGCTTTTGTGCAAGATCTGCCAAGACTATATCCGAAAGTACGTCTTCTGAGTAAGTTTTGATATACTGCTGATTAAACCACTTGGCTTTATCAATGTCGAATTTTGTTCCGGCCTTATTTATTCGATTGAGCGAGAAAATATCTTCAAGTTCGGCTAGCGAAAAGATCTCCTTATCACTTCCAGGATTCCACCCAAGCAAGACTAGAAAATTTCTTAACGCCTCTGGTAAATATCCTTCTTCTTTAAACCCTTTGATCAACTCCGTTTCTCCCGGCGCTTGCCAGTCAAGCGGGAATATAGGAAAACCTGCTTTGTCAGCCGCGCGCTTGCTTAGCTTGCCATTGCCATCTGGCTTAAGAATGAGCGGTAAGTGAGCAAATTGTGGCATTTTGTCTTCCCAGCCAAAGAACTGATACAAGAGCACGTGTAGCGGAGTAGACGGTAGCCATTCTTCTCCACGAATAACGTGTGTGATCTTCATAAGGTAATCATCTACCACATTGGCCAAATGGTAGGTGGGCATTCCATCAGATTTCATTAACACTTTATCATCAAGCACTGCTCCGTGTACCTTGACCCAGTCTCTTACAGTGTCTTTAAATCTTATTTCTGCTTTCGCTGGAATTTTTGCTCTGATCACGTAAGGCGTTTTTGCTTCAAGCAAAGTTTGAACTTCTGCTTCAGACAAAGTGAGCGTATTTTTCATCTGACCTCTGGTAAGCGCATCATATTGAGGATTGCTTATGCCATCCGCTTTTACGCGCTCGCGCATGGCTTCTAGCTCTTCGGTCGTGTCAAAAGCATAGTAAGCATTGCCGTCAACCAGTAGTTTATCAACATATTCTTTATAAATCGCTTTTCGTTCAGACTGGCGATAAGGGCCATATTCGCCACCACTTACAGGGCCTTCATCTGGTGTTAAGCCAATCCATTTTAGCGAATCGATGATATATTCTTCAGCTCCTTCAACAAACCTATTTTGGTCAGTGTCTTCTATCCGAAGTATAAATTTTCCTTTCTGATTTCTGGCAAAAAGATAATTGAACAGGGCTGTTCTTAAGCCACCAATATGCAATCCGCCGGTTGGGCTTGGCGCGAACCTTACTCTTACTTCACTCATTATATTTTCTGGAATTATCCTATTACTGCGATGCAGCTAATTTCTACATTAACATCTTTCGGAAGTCGACTGACTTCCACTGTTTCTCTTGCCGGTGGATTTTCGTCAAAATAACTGCCATAAACAGCATTTATTTTTCCGAAATCATCCATTGATTTAATAAATATGGAACATTTGATAATACTTGCAAATGACGTACCCGCCTCCGCTAAAATGTATCCAAGATTCTTCATCACTTGGTGAGTCTCCTCTTCAATGGTGCTTTGGATCAAGTCTCCAGTGGCTTGGTCGATGGCAATTTGACCAGACACGTAAAGCATATTGCCAGCTATTACAGCCTGTGAATAAGGACCTAAGGGTGCAGGAGCCAAAGTGGAGTTAATGATTTTTTTCATTTGAGGAGTTATTTTAAAGTGACTTTACGCTTGTGCTGAAGAACTCAACACCAAGCTTTTAGTTTAATGCCGCAAATTTATCATTCACAGTTTTAATAACTCAGTTTTTTTTATTTATTCTAAAACGCCATCCTTTTCAGCTTCATGGCCAGTTGTAGTTAGTTGTTTTATTAGTTACGGCATATTAACCTCCCTTTTTATGGAAGAGTCTTGGTAGAATTCGTGACATTTAGTTCGCTCGACGTAACGTCTAGAGGCCCATTTGACCGATCACATTTTTTATAGAAAAGATCAATCCATGTAACAATTGTTACTTAGTTAGATTTTTCATTACTGCATTTTTGAAGTTTGTGAATTGAAAAATGAGTTGATTTGAATGCAGAACATTATAGAATTTATTAAGCAACCTTGGCCTTGGTATGTGGCGGGTCCGATCATATCACTGATTATGTTTTCGCTCTTACTTATGGGCAATAGTTTTGGGATCTCGGCCAATCTGAGAACCATGTGTTCCATCATTGGCGCGGGTAAAAACTGTGAGTTTTTTGATTTCAATTGGAGATCTCAAATGTGGAATCTGGTATTTGCCGGAGGCTTGGTAATCGGTGGAGTCATTGCACATCTTTATTTATCACCCGGTGCAGAGGTTGCCCTTTCGGAAGAAACCATCAAGGAATTACAAGCTTATGGAATAGAAAAACCGGGTGCGTCACTCGTACCCACCGAGCTTTTTTCATGGGAGTCATTATTTACATTGAAAGGATTCGTGATACTTGTTTTGGGTGGATTTCTTATCGGATTCGGTACGCGGTATGCTGGCGGATGTACTTCAGGCCATGCCATAAGTGGCCTCAGTGATCTGCAATTGCCTTCACTAATCGCTGTGATAGGCTTTTTTATAGGTGGCCTTTTTGTAACTTATTTGGTGCTTCCTTATTTATTAACCCTTTGATTTTCGACCAATGAAATTTTTAAAATACTTAATCATCGGAACCATTTTTGGAATTACGCTTGCCAAAGCGGAGATCATTTCTTGGTTTAGGATTTATGAAATGTTTCGATTCCAATCCTTTCATATGTATGGAGTCATAGGTTCGGCCATCATTTTGGGAGTGCTTTTTATTCAAGTGATCAAAAGGACAAATATGAAGTCGATTGATGGAGAGCCAATAGTGATCAATCCGAAGCAAATGAGCATATCCAGATATTTGTATGGAGGCATTATTTTCGGTTTGGGTTGGGCATTAACTGGCGCTTGCCCTGGCCCCATGTTTATTTTATTGGGCAATGGAGTTGGGGTGGTAATTGTCGTTATTCTATCTGCTTTGCTAGGTACGTATGTTTATGGTCTTTTAAGAAATAAACTCCCACACTGAGATGAATACGGGCAAGGCTGTTGGGTTGATTTCATGGATTTTATCATTGATAGTCGCAGCGGTGTTAGTCTTGGTTATCTCAACAATAGTGTACCTACGTAAACCTGAGATTTTCTACGCAAAAGCAGTAGAAGCAAATAGATGGCAACCAAAAACTTTGGAAAAAGATTTACCAGAAGGTAGAAAAGGAAGGTTGATCAAATTTGGCTATTTACTGACCTCAGAGAGTGCTAAGTGGATGGGGCCAATGGTGAAAAATCCAGATATGAGATTTTCTGGGAATAATCTGGCTTGCAAAAATTGTCATTTGGATGTTGGAACCAGACCAGGTTCTGCCTCTTGGGTAGGCGTAGTGGATCGCTTTCCACAATTTCGCGGCAGAGAAAATAAAATGGGTACGATCGAAGAAAGAGTCAATGGATGCATGGAGCGAAGCATGAATGGGAGTGCGCTACCTGTTGAATCCCATCAGATGCGAGCAATTGTTGCCTATATGGAATGGTTGGGCGAGGATCTGCCAGAGGAGCGGGAGAAGGAGTTTAAAGGATTTGGCAAAATTAAAATACCTGAAACAGCGGCCAGCCCAGTTTTGGGTAAAGCCGTGTATGAAACTGAATGTCAGCTTTGTCATGGAGAAAATGGTCAGGGAATTTGGCTTACGGATTCAACCAAAGGTTATTTATATCCACCACTATGGGGAAAAGATACTTATAATCATGGGGCGGGCATGCATCGAGTATTAACGGCGGCACAGTTTATAAAAGGCAATATGCCATGGGGGCAAGCGACGGTTGAAAATCCAAAATTGACCGATGAGGAGTCGTACCATGTGGCGGCCTATATCAACAGCTTTGAAAGGCCAATGAAAGAAAATACCGATGATGATTTTCCAGACAGAAAACTAAAGCCAGTCTCCACGCCGTATGGGCCGTGGGAAGATCACTTTTCCGCTGAAGAACATAAGTACGGGCCTTTTGGGCCAATGGTTGATTTTTATCAAAGCAAGTACAGTATGACTAAAACGAAATGACCAAAAAGCTAATATTGATTGCTCTTTTTGTCTTCAGCGGGAGTATCATTTATGCTCAAAATGATGATGAGAAAGTGCAAAAGGGGCAATTATCTGGTCAATGGCGCTCATTTTATTTGGGAACCATCAATAAAGATGAGTTAAAGGATTTTCATGGATTGGCAACAGGAGGTAAGCTGAAATACACACACGCTATTACTAGTCGTTTGCAGTTGGGTGCTGCTTTTTATACTTCCGTCAATTTAGGTATTCAAGATTTGACATTGGCAGATCCTGTTACTCGCAGAGTGAGTCGATATGAAGCTGGCCTTTTTGATGTGCAAAATCTCAACGATAGATTTATCGGAATTCTTGGTGAATTGTATGCCCAATACAGCCACTCAAACCATAATCTAACAGTGGGAAGAATGAAGATTAAAAGCCCTTTACTGAATCCCCAAGATGGAAGAATGATTCCTACTTTGGCTCAAGGATTCTGGTATAAGTATCAACCCGAAAAATGGAAAATGCAGCTAGGTTTTTTTAATCAAATAGCCCCTCGCTCCACGAGTGGTTTTTTTGATATCGGTGAGAGCATTGGGAAATACCCGGTGGGAAGAAATATCAACGGTACACGTAGTTTATACGGAAATAATACCTCATCAAAGTTTGTGGCCATTGCCAATGTAACACTGAAGCCATTAAAAAATATGGAATTGGAAATGTGGAATTATTATGTTGAAAACATATTCAACACGGTTTACATCAAACCAAACTTGAAAATAGGTAATAAAACGAAAATTTCTGCCGAGTGGCTACATCAGGATCAACTAGGAACTGGTGGCAATAGAATAGATTCTCTACGTTATTTCGTAGATAAATCTTCCAATATAATAGGACTTCAAATCGAGAGAAAAATAGGTCAATCGAAATGGTCTATAGGCTATGACCACATTTTGAAAGGTGGAAGATTTTTGTTTCCGAGAGAATGGGGACGCGAGTCTTTATTTAGTTTTCAAAAGCGAGAGCGCAGTGAAGGAACCGCCAATAATCATGCGCTGCTTGTGAGCTATGACCGCACATTTGGGACAACAAATAAGGTGAGAAGTATCCTTTCGGCAGGTTATCATTGGAAGCCTACCGTGACCAATACAGCCGACAATAAGTATGCACTCCCGAGTTGCACCCATATAAATATGGACCTATTTTGGGAGCCGCAAAAGTTAAAAGGTTTACGCCCGGAGTTATTGCTGACCTACAAACGAGGGCTAGGCCATTTCCCAGATAATCCAAATTTTATCTTAAATAAGGTTGACATGTTTCAAGTGAACTTGATCATCAACTATAATTTTTAAGGAATACCTTTCGATCGAAGATCTGTAGGAATAAACTGTGGTTGCCACTTTGTCTCATTTATCGTGGTGATATTCGGATGCTTTAAAATGATATTCTTTAGACCTTTTGCTGATAAAGCTTATCGGTCAAGTAGTGAAAAAACTAGATGAGTAGTGTAATTTTAGTCGTAGGAAGGTGACCCTTTTAAGTGTAACAATTGTTACGATTAATGAACTGAAATAAAAATAATTTTGCAATATGTTTAATTTATTTAAGAAAAAACCGATGAACTATCAGAATGTCGATGCAGCACAATTTGCTGAGTTAAAAAACAAAACAAATCATGTAGTATTAGATGTAAGATCGCCGGGTGAGCTTGCGGAAGGATCAGTACCAGGCCACAAGATGATCAACTTTTTTGATTCGCAGTTTAAGGCCAATGTGGCTAAGCTAGACAAGTCAAAGACTTACCTCGTCTACTGTAGAAGCGGCAACCGAAGTGCTCAGGCTTGCACGGTCATGGCTGATTTAGGCTTTACAAGTATTTATAACTTGAAAGGCGGCATTGGCGCTTGGAATCAACTAGCGGCAGTCTCATGAAATGGGTTTGGATCGCACTTATCAGTTTTGCCTGTGGCTCATCATCCAATAATCAGCAGCAAGTATCATTGATTGATAACACACAATTATCTGAGTTATTAAAGAATAGTGAAGTACAATTGGTAGATGTCAGAACCCCAGAGGAGGTCAATCATGGCATCATTGAGCGTGCTATCGTTATTGATATTTACGATCCTGAGTTTGATGCAAAAGTGAATCAATTGGCCAAAGACAAGCCTGTAGCCATTTATTGTGCGGCAGGAGGTCGAAGTGCAAAAGCTTCGGAAAAATTTGCAATGCTTGGCTTCCGTACCATCTATGATTTGGAAGGTGGTTTTAGAGGATGGCAAAGCGCAGGTAATCCCGTCGTAATGCCATGAAGCAATTTTGGGAAGACCGATATGCATTGCAGGATTATGCTTATGGCATTCATCCGAATGTGTTTTTGAAAGAATATCTCCATGAGAAACAGCCAGGTAATATTTTGCTGGCTGCTGAAGGCGAGGGGCGAAATGCAGTATATGCAGCTAAATTGGGCTGGGCAGTTACCGCGTTTGATTACTCCGAGGAGGCGCAAAAAAAGGCCTTGATCTTAGCCGAAAGAGAACAAGTTTCTTTCAAATATACGGTCGACGACTATGCTTCTTTTCAGTCAGCGGAGGAAGGTTATGATGTTATTGCATTGATATACGCTCATACTGATCCAGAAACGAGAAGATTGTTTTTGGCGAGGCTGTCGACTCTGCTATCACCCGGTGGAGAAGTCGTTTTAGAAGGCTTTTCCAAGGAACAATTGGGTAAAAGTTCTGGTGGTCCGAAAAGCTTAGAAATGCTCTGGGATGCGGAGGCGCTTGCAAAAGAGCTTACGGGTCTCAAGGTGCTCTATTCTGAGAGTCTGAACATTGTTTTGGATGAAGGAGAATACCATCAAGGGGAAGCGTCGGTAATACGGATAATAGCAAGCAAAGAAATGCAAAAAGGCACTATTAGCTAGTGTCAAATTTTAAATGAGCAAATGAAAACAATAAATCAAAAATTGGGAATAGCCCTGGTTTTAAGCCTTACGCTAGGTTTAGCGCCATTTTTTCCTGAGCCTCACATCTGGGGGAAATTACAATGGATTTTCGGCGGTGCTAATGGCATGCGGTTCATGGATTATTTCGATGTGCTACTGCACGGCTCCCCGTGGGTTTATTTGATGTATTTGTTAGTGATTAAAATGACAAAAAAATGAAAAACGAGACGATACAAATCGACAACTTGAAATGTGGAGGATGTGCTGCTACGATTAAGAAAAACTTATTGGCACTTTCCGGAGTTCGCGAAGTGGAAGTGATTTTGGAAAATGGTGCGGTGGATATAGCCTTTGATGGTGCCAGCGATCGGCAAGACTTTGTGGTGAAGCTGGGTAAGTTGGGCTATCCTGAAAAAGGAACCGGCAATACCTTTCAAAAAAAAGTCAAATCTTATGTTTCTTGTGCCGTAGGTAGGCTGGAATCATAAAGTTTCTAAAAAGGTTTTGAGGCTTAACGAAAAAGCAGTTTCATGAAAAGTTCACTCATTTTTCTCTCTATTTTATTGATGTATCAGACGAAATCTCAAGAGGTGAACAGCACACCTTACAAAATTATGCTCAATACATTGTTGAGTCATTCGGTACCGGAAGTGTCAGTGCCGGAAATAGACTCCCCAGAAAAAATCACTTGGCTTGATGCCAGAGCGAAAGAAGAGTACGAAGTGAGTAGGATCGAGGACGCGATTTGGGTGGGATATGATGACTTTTCGATGGATCGAGTGGAAGGAATTTCCAAGGATGCCAACATCGTAATTTATTGCAGTATCGGCTACCGCAGTGAGAAAATTTCCGAAAAATTGATTTCGGCAGGATATACCAATGTATCGAACCTTTTTGGCGGCATTTTTGAATGGAAAAATGAAGGTCGAAAACTTTATGACGCTAGCCATGGCGAGACGAATAAAATCCACGGCTATAGCAAGATTTGGGGAATTTGGTTAAATAAGGGAGAGAAGGTTTACTAGTGCATTTTTTGATTTTGTAAGTTGATGAAGAGGGAGTAAATCAAATATTAAAATGAGCGATATATTAGAACTGATAAAAAGAGGCTATACTGATTATGCCAACTATCTGTGGAATGAGGTAATTCACCCAACTTCTCACAGTTATTTCTATTGGTTGATCGGTGTGTCGGCTTTTTTCTTTTTGCTCGAAATTGCTAGCCCATGGCGCAAGGATCAACCAAGGTTTAGAAAGGATTTCTGGTTGGATACCTTTTACATGTTTTTCAATTTTTTCTTGTTTTCACTTATCGTGTACAATGCCGCCTCCAATGTGGTGGTTCATTTTTTTAATGATGTATTGGCATCTATAGGCATTACCAATCTGGTGGCCTTTGAAGTTATGTCATGGCCTATGTGGGCGCATTTATTGCTTGGATTTGTGTTGAGGGATTTTATTCAATGGTGGATACACCGCTTGCTACATGCGGTTCCTGCCTTGTGGGAATTTCACAAAGTGCATCATTCGGCAGAGCAAATGGGATTTGCAGCGCATTTGCGCTATCACTGGATGGAAAACGTTGTTTATCGTACCTTGGAATATGTACCTTTAGCGCTGATCGGTATTGGCTTGAGAGATTTCTTTATTATTCACATCTTTACTTTAGCCATGGGACATTTCAACCATTCGAATTTTAAACTGCGTCTGGGCTATTTAAAATATATCTTCAACAACCCACAAATGCATATTTGGCACCATGCCTATGAACTGCCCGAAGACAGAAAAAAAGGTGTCAACTTTGGCCTCACACTAAGTATTTGGGACTATATATTCAGAACCGAATACCAGCCACACGAAGGACGGGATATTCGATTGGGTTTTCCAGGAATTGAAGTTTTCCCCAAAGATTTTATCCATCAAAACACACATGGTTTTAAGCGAAACAAGTAAGTTTTGCTTTTTTATAAGACACGTCAATTGGTGAATGGATTTTTCTATTGACTGTCATGAAATAAGCAACAAAAAAAATGTCTACCATTTTAATAGCAGACATTGGAATTTTTTTTATAAAAAGTTGAAGAAATAGTGTGTTGATAATCAAAGAGTTACTCAACAGACTTTGGTCTGGTTCTTATGCCTAAAACACCATAAAGCGGACAAAAGTTAATAAAACCAGTAATCATAAAAATAGCTGCTACTACGGCTAATACGATCAAAATTGTTCCGCTTATTGCACCTGAATACCATAAGATTAAAATCACTGTTGCTACAATTATCCTAATGATAGCATCAGCCTTGCTCATGTTCTTTTTCATAATTTTATAGTTGTTGAAACAAGCATTTTTTCTCGTGTATTTAGACTTCACTGGTTTTTAGATCCATAATATTTGAGAGAAGCCTTATGGCTCGTTTTCATGCTTATTTTATGTTTTTACATAGTCAAAGGTTAATCTTTCTTTTTTCTTGTTGTGTGACAAAAGTCACACAACAAGAAAATATTTAAGTGCATTTTTGACCAAGACAAATGTTATGATATTTATGAAAAGTTTATATTTTTTTCTTCTAATCACTATTTGTACCCTATCGACCAAAGCACAGCGTATGGAATACCCAATAATCAAAGAATATGGTGGAGTTGTAAATTTGGCAAATGCCACACTTCCTAAGCGTGGAGGAAAAATTCTCATTGATTTGACCAGCGCGGATACGACCGCCAGCGGATTAAACAAAAATATTGATCGCATCGCTAGATTGGTTAATTTATATGGTTTGGCAGGTATCACTCCAAATCAACTTCAACTTGTCGTGATTGTGCATGGTGCAGCAACTAAGACAATCATGTCCGACCAAGCTTTCCAAAGAAAATACAGGAAGAATAATCCAGATGTGCCTGTGATAGAAGCCTTGAGAGAAATAGGCGTGAAATTCATGGTATGTGGGCAGGCGGTGATCGCTAGAGGATTCAACGTGGAGGATATGGGTACAGATATTGAATTGGCGATCTCTGCCATTACCACCTTGGTGGAATATCAACAAAACGGTTACAGTGTATTGTATTATTGAGACAATTTGAACCGCATGCTGCTACTTTTTCTTTCATTATTTTTGTAAAAGAGTACGTAAAGAAAACTCGATTTGTAGAGGCCTTCTTTTGCGGTTGGATGACGCGTTTTTGTTCGTTTTGGAGAAAAATTTCATAATAATCTTCTTTGTTTTGATTGATCCATACATCATTAAGCGTCCGAGATTGAAAGCGATTAAAACCCACGTTACACCAAGTAATCATGTATACCGATAGAATATGAGTGAAGACATAGATGTAATACTAGCCCGAACAGGCCTTGAAAATAAGCTGATTGATGAGATCACAACCATTGGCCGGTTGAAAAAAGTAAAGGCGGGACAAATAGTGGTTAGCCCCGAAAGTCCGGGCAATGAAATGCCCATAGTCTTGAGTGGTTTGTTGAAGGTGCTTCGCCAAGATCCTAATGGGCAAGAGGTTTTTTTGTATTACTTAGAAGGAGGCGAGACTTGTGCCATGTCTATTACTTGCTGTATCGAAGGAAAAAAATCATCCTTCAAGGTATTGGCAGAGGAGGATTCTACGATTTGGATGATTCCTATGGGCGACATGGATAAGTGGATTACAAAATATCCATCCTTCAGAAGATTTGTTTTTAGTTCCTATCAAATGCGGTTTGATGAGTTGCTGACCACCATTGATAGCGTGGTTTTTCATAAAATGGATGAGCGATTGTATAAATACCTGCTCGACACCAAGCAAGCTACCGGTTCTTTTGAAATCCATAAGACCCACGAGCAAATAGCCAACGAACTCAGCACTTCGCGTGTGGTCATATCAAGACTGCTCAAGCAGCTGGAAAAAGAGGATAAAATAGAACAGGGGAGAAACAAAATAGAGATACTTTAAAAGCCTATGTCACAATTGTTACATGATCGATAATGATGGCTACCTAGCTTTACTTTAGACTAATTTCATAGTAGTATGACTTTCATCAAAAAGACTTTCCCTATTACCCAATGGCTGCCGAGCTATAAAAAGTCACAACTCAACGGAGATGTTTTTGCGGGAATCACGGTGGGAATCATGCTCATACCACAAGGCATGGCCTATGCCTTAATTGCTGGTCTTCCGCCAGTCTATGGATTATATGCGTCGATAGTCCCTCAGGTAATTTACGCCCTATTTGGCACGTCAAGGCAGCTTTCTGTAGGTCCCGTAGCGATGGATTCTCTTTTGGTGGCTGCCGGAGTTTCTGTATTAGCTACCGAAGGTTCAGACGCTTATATCGGGTTTGCGATTTTACTGGCTTTTTTCATGGGGCTATTTCAGCTTCTTTTGGGCGTGTTCAAGATGGGCTTCATTACCAATTTGCTTTCCAAGCCAGTCATTAGCGGCTTCACCTCGGCGGCAGCCTTGATCATAGGGCTCAACCAATTAAAATATTTACTAGGCACCAATATTGAAAAAAGCAATAACGTCTTTGAGATTCTGTGGAATGCTGCGCAAAAGGTTGATGAAACTCATTTATTGACCTTACTCATTGGTATTGGAGGATTTGTGATTATCAAAGCAGCCAAAAAACTGCATAAAAACATTCCAGGAGCTTTGGTTGCGGTCATTTTTGGAACAGGGTTGGTGTATTTATTTAACCTCCACGAAGCGGGTGTGTCCATTGTAAAGGCAATTCCTGAGGGTCTTCCGCCTTTTCAATTACCCAATTTTGATTTAGGAAAAATGGGCGAATTGATTCCTCTTGCGCTCACCATTTCTGTGGTGGCATTTATGGAGGCCTACTCGGTAGCCAAAGCGATTGAGGCGAAAAGTACAGGCTATAAGGTAGTCGCCAATCAAGAGTTAATTGGATTAGGAGCAGCCAATCTTATTGGTTCTTTGTTTCAGTCTTATCCTGTGACGGGTGGTTTTTCACGATCAGCAGTTAATCATCAAGCAGGTGCAGTAACCCCTTTGGCTTCTATCATCAGTGCGGCTTTGGTGGCCATCACACTCTTATTTTTAACTCCATTATTTTACTACTTGCCCCAAGCCATTCTTGCTTCTATTATTATGGTGGCCATAGCGAGTTTGATGGATATAGGATATGCCCGAAAGCTTTGGAAAGAAAATAAAATGGAGTTTGGATTGCTTGCCGCTACTTTTCTAGTTACGCTCAATTTTAGTATGGTTCCTGGTATTGTCACGGGCGTCATTTTTTCCATTTTGATATTACTCTATCGGTCTGCTTATCCGCATATCGCTCAGCTGGGGAGGCTAAAAGGGCAAAATGAATTTAGGAATATTCACCGATTCAAGGACTTAGAACGCTGGGCAGATAAGTTGATTGTCAGAGTAGATGCGCCATTGTCTTTTATCAATATACAATTTATAAAAGAGTACATAGAGGAGAATCTGGACAAGTTGCCAGAGGTTAAATATATCTTGTTGGATGCTTCGGCGATCAGTCAGATAGATGCTTCGGCGGTGCAAGGAATCAGTGATTTGATTCAGGGGATTAAAGAAAGAGAAGTTACTTTAGTGCTCACCGATGTAGTGGGTCCGGTAAGGGATACCTTATTCAAAACAGGCTTGCTCGACGAAATTGGAACGGAGAATATATTTCTCACTTTGAACAATGCCATAGCAGGACTCAACGAGCACGATCGACTTACGCCAAATGAACTGGCCTTACAACACAACTAAGATAACAAATGGAGGAAAAGAAGATGATGGTGAGAGGTTCTCTGGCGATAGACCGAACAAAGGGTACCAATCAACTGTCATTTGTGTTTTATAGAAAAACGAGCGTATACTTGGAGGAATCGACCTTAGCACTTTCATTGATGGTACCTTATGAAGAGATCGATTTTATTGCTACTTATCTTGAATGTTAAGTATCTTAACTTTACTTTATGGAGTTTTTAACGACAGAAAATTTACAAAACAATGGATAGGACTTACAAAAATGACGAAGTGTAACTAATGTTACATCATACTTTTTCGGGTATCCGTATCATTGCTATATAGAATTAAAAGAAAAAATAATTAATATGAAAATTGAACAGATTTATACAGGTTGCTTAGCACAAGGAGCCTATTATATTGAAAGCGAAGGCGAAGCTGCTATTATAGATCCGTTGAGAGAGTCATTGCCATACATCGCAAAGGCCGAGAGGGAAAACGCAAAGATTAAATACATTTTTGAGACCCATTTTCATGCTGATTTTGTTTCCGGGCATGTAGATCTGGCTGCTAAAACTGGCGCTACCATCGTATTTGGCCCAAATGCAAAAACGGAATATAACATTCATGAAGCCAGTGATGGAGAAATCTTTGCTTTAGGTAAGTTAAAGATCAAAGTGCTTCACACGCCCGGCCATACCATGGAAAGTACCACTTACTTATTGCTCGATGAAGCGGGAAAAGAGCACGCCATCTTTAGCGGCGACACCTTGTTTATCGGTGATGTCGGCAGACCCGATTTAGCGCAAAAAGGGGATCTTACCCAAGACGATCTTGCAGGTTTTCTATACGACAGCTTGAGAGAAAAAATAATGACATTGCCAGATAGCGTCATCGTATATCCTGCGCATGGTGCGGGTTCGGCTTGTGGTAAAAACATGAGTAAAGAAACCACCGATCTTTTGGGCAACCAGAAAAAAACAAACTACGCCCTAAGAGCGGACATGACCAAAGCAGAGTTTGTCAAAGAAGTGACTGATGGTTTGCTGCCTCCACCGCAATATTTCGCTCAAAATGTGGCGATGAATAAGTCAGGAGCCATAGGACTTGATGAAGTTCTTGAGAAGGGAAATGTTGCACTAGATGTAGACACCTTTGAAGCAATGGCCAATCATGAAGGCGCACTGGTTTTGGATACACGTTCACCACAAGCTTTTGCTGAAGATCACGTGCCTAACTCTATATTTATTGGTATTGATGGAAGTTTTGCGCCATGGGTAGGTGCTTTGATTCCTGATCTGCAGCAGCCCATTATTTTTATTACCGATGCTGGAAGAGAAGAAGAAATTGTTACAAGATTGTCAAGAGTAGGATATGACAATACTTTGGGATACTTGGACGGAGGACTAGCCGCATGGAAAGCTGCGGGCAAGGAAGTAGATCATGTAACCTCTATCCCAGCGAGTGAGTTCTCTGAAAAATTCAGTGCGGGTGACTTGAAGGTTTTGGATGTAAGAAAAGGTTCCGAGTACGAAGCAGAACATGTTGAAAGCGCACAAAATTTGCCATTGGATTTTATCAGTGCAAGTATGAATCAGATAGATCAAGAGACCGTATACCATGTGCATTGTGCTGGTGGTTATCGATCCATGATTGCCGCATCCATATTGAAATCGAGAGGCTTTCACCAGATCGTAGATGTGGCGGGAGGTTTTAAGGCCATTGCAGAAACGGACGTTCCAAAAACAGCCTACGTTTGCCCGTCTACTTTGAAGTAAGATCGAAGCTTTTACATACTATAATATTAAGCCAGAGTAACGTCTGGCTTTTTTTGTTTTGGGACATGCTACAACGATTTTCAGGAGAAAAGTCAATGTCCAGCGATAAGCATACGAAGTGCTTTTTCAATACCTAATTCCTCCGAAAAAGGACGACTTTTGGTAATGATGATTGCTTGGGTATTCAAGTAATTTACCCTTGAGGTTCTTTAAAAACCTACTCAAAGGCCTACCTATTACTTGGACATTGATCAAATTTGAGCTTTAAAATCTATAAATATTATGTTTTTATGAGATTAAAATCTATAAATATTATGGTTTTGAAGGATTACATCAGATAATATTATACTTTTGTTCGAAATAGTGATCTCGTGATTATTCGATCTATCCATAATTCGTTACAAAAAGACTTTTTCAGAGGAAAGGCGATCATCATCATGGGACCCAGACAATCGGGGAAAACTACCTTGATCAATCACTTATTGCACGATCGAAAATATATACGTTTCAATGGCGATGAGGCGGATGTAAGAAACATTCTTTCAGGCACGACATCTGCCAGTCTGAGGGCATTGATCGGAAGTCATAAGATGGTTTTCATTGATGAAGCTCAGCGAATAAAAAATATTGGGATCACTTTGAAGCTCTTTACCGATGAAATACCCCATGTTCAGGTGGTAGCCACTGGTTCATCGGCGTTGGATCTTGCTAGCGAAGTAAACGAACCGCTTACCGGGAGAAAGTACGAGTACCATTTGTATCCACTTTCTTTTAAGGAAATGGTGAACCATCATGGGTTATTGGAAGAAAAGCGGCAATTGGCGCAAAGATTGATTTTTGGCTATTATCCGGAAATAGTCAGCCATCCTCCTGACCAACTGCGAAATCTAAAGGATCTGGCGGATAGCTATTTGTACAAAGACTTATTGAGTTTGGAGACAATTAAAAAGCCTGCACTGTTGGAGAAAATATTGAAAGCCATTGCCCTCCAAGTGGGCCATGAAGTTTCTTTTCATGAAGTAGGGCAGCTGGTAGGTGCAGATTATGCAACTGTGGAGAAATATGTTGATCTGCTCGAAAAGGCTTATGTCCTTTTCAGTTTGCCAGCTTTGAGTAGAAATGTGAGAAACGAGATCAAAAAGGGGCGTAAGATCTATTTTTATGACAATGGCATTCGCAATGCAGTCATTGGTAACTTTCAGCCGATAACCTCTCGCACAGATATTGGTGCTTTGTGGGAAAACTTCCTCATTAGTGAGCGGATGAAGAAGGTGGCTTATGACAGGATGTATGCGGCCAAATACTTTTGGAGAACGACCCAGCAACAGGAAATTGATTACCTCGAGGAGGTGAATCAGGAGTTTTATGCTTTTGAAATGAAATGGAATCCTAAGGCCAAAGCCAAGTTTTCGAAAACTTTTTTGAATGCCTATCCGGTTATTTCATCTCAAGTGGTGAACCAAGATAATTATCAGGATTTTCTACTTTGATGGTGGTCAATAAAGAGGCTCAATCCTTGAAAAGGCTGAGCCATTTTTCTTGGTTGGCTTCCACGCTGTAGTGGTTTTCCACTATTTTTTGCCCGGCCTGCCCCATCGTTTTGCGAAGCGTTGCATCTTTGATCAATAAGGATAATTTTTCTACCCATTCTTCATCTGTCGAGGCTAAGTAACCGTTGATGCCATCTTGGATAATGTCGGTGTTGACGCCAACCGGACTGGTGACCGAAGGTATTTCCAAAGCGCCATATTGAATCAACTTAAACCCGCATTTTCCTTTCGACCATTCATTATCTGCTAAAGGCATGATGCCAATATCTATTTGTGAGAGGTCTTCTATCTCGGTTTTTTCTTGCCAGGGTAAAAAGTAAAATCCTTGCAAAGGCAGTGCTGGGTTTTTATTGGCAATGACTAAAAAGTCAAAAGCATGTACTTGTTCTAATTTTTTTAAAACCGGAATGAGGGGATCGAGATACACCAAGGTGGAGTGAGAGCCCGTCCAGCCGATGACCAACTTCTTTGCTAGAAAATTTGACTGATCATTTTTTGGGCGATGAATGGCGGTATTCACCACGGTAGGGAAGAGCACCACTTTTTCACAATATTGCGAGGCATAATTGGCGAGGTATTGATTGCCAGCGGATACTTTCCAGCTCCATGCACAGGTGGAAGCCACCTTGCTCCTCCATTTCAATGTTTTCCACAGTTTCGATTCTCCATTCGGGTCGGCCATCCATATGGCGTCATCAAAGTCATAGATTATTTTTTTTCTAAAAACTTTCGCAATGATCCATTCAAAAATTGGGGGGCCAAAAGGCGTAAGCTCACGGTGGATGAAAACGAGATTATAGCGATGAATTTTAAAAAGGCAAATGATTCGCCGTAGGTAGCCACTCACCAATGCCCAAATTTTCATCGCCACGGCACCTTTTACATAAGAATGTTTCCAGCCGTTTTCGGATAAGAAAGATTGAAAATCATGGTCTATTTTTTCAGTCTTAAGAGAGTTGAGGAAAAACTCGAACCGGAAGCGCTGAGAGGGTGCTTTGTTGTGTGGATAGGGGACGAGAACTAGAATTTTCATGCTCGGCAAATATGAGTTTAAATATTAGCAATTGGAATGCGTATTTAATCTTAAATAGGCTACTAACCTCTGTTCAAGTCTTCAACCATTGTTTTTTCTTTTTTTAAGCAACGAAACCATTCCAACTACTTAAGTGGTTTGGGATCTGTTGGAATTCATTGAAAGAAATACTCTATTGTCATTGGGTACTGAAAGTCTTATTAGATCAAGCATCTTTAGCTCTGCATGTCAATTGCTTCGTCTTGGGAATTGAATAGATTATAAAAATATATCTTGGATAGCGCTCGCTGATTTTTGTTCTCTTGATTTTGGGCGACATGTGATAAGTCATCTAAGCTTAGGGCTTCACCCATTTTTGGTAAGTTTGTATGTAATAATACTCGTGAAAAAGTCATCAATATACCAGAGATACAATTTGACTCTGTTTAGGTTCCTTTAGTCTTCGTCATACTCTATCCATACTTAGTCCATACGGTATCTATGGCTATCCTAGCAGGAATCCGCTAGTTTTCAGGCCTTTGAAAACATGTTTTAATTGTTGCATACAATAATATTTTGTAGCACTGTGGGGAGCAATTTCATCATAAAAACACCCTACGGCATAGGATTAGAAGGGGTGGCGAAGCATTAAAGACGGTGATTACCGAATCCTCGCTATGATTCTAGTGAGGAAATTTCTAACCAATGAGCCTGAGTTCGACTTTAAAATTCTGCTAACCCCAGTCATTGAGAGACTTTAGTAGAGTATGGGGGCTGTAAAGTCGTAAGGATCTTCTAGCATAGGACTCTTGCGTCGATTTTCCACCACACTGGCCTCCCTAAACCTCCTCTGAGTGGCGGCAGGAGGGGTTTGTATTAGCATTGATTCATCGAACTCAGGTAATGATTCATTTGTTAGCTTATAGCGGTTGAGTTAGTTGCTTTGAATAAGTGCATTTAGGCACTCGTTACAAACGAGGGCGATAAGAAGTGGTTGCTATATGGATGTCGGGTGTAATTTTACAACCAAACCAAATTAATATTTTTACCAAATTTTGGTAGTTTTAAGTAAAAGTATAACAATGAAAAACACATCGATATCACTTGGGAGTTATTTTGAGCAATTTGTAAGTAATCAAGTTTCCGCAGGACGCTATAAAAACGTGAGTGAAGTTATTCGAGCTGGACTCAGAATGTTGGAAAACGAGGAAAATAAAGCAAGAGCCTTAAGAAATGCCATACAAGAAGGATTAAATAGTCCATTAGTTGAGGATTTTGACTTTGATGAAAATCTTAAAAAACTAAAATCCGAAAAAAGAAAGAATGGCTAAAGTTATCCTTCGACAAGAAGCCATTGATGACTTAAAAAGCATTTGGGACTACACTTTCGAAAAATGGTCTGAAAAGCAAGCGGATAGATATTATACATCAATTAAAATAGCTTGTAGTGTGGTTGGTGAAAGTCCTGATATTGGTAAAAAATATGATGGAATAAGTAAAAATCTACTCGGACTTCAATCTGGAAAGCATATCATATTTTATGAGAAGCAATCGAGTGATAGAATTGAAATAATTAGAATTTTACATGAGCGAATGGATTTGAAAAATATAATAACCGAATAAAAAACGACAACTAGGATATATGCACTGGCTATGAAAGTCCAAAAAAAACAGGTAGCGCAGGTAAGGCACAACCGCGCCTAGTGGGTCTAACCTTTCTAATTTCCACTATTTGGAATTGTGCCTGCCTGAATCAATCTCATTCCAACTTTCGATGTTTAAGATTGCTTCGTACCTCGCGAAGACGTTCCTTTTTTCGTGCTTAGGAGGCGTTACGATGAACAAATCTTTCTGTTTTCCATCTTTGGAATTGTGTCTGACTGACTCAAGTTCATTCCACCTTTCGATGTTTAAGATCGCTTCGTACCTCGCGAAGACGTTCCTTTTTGCGTGCTTAGGAGGCGTTACGATGAACAAATCTTTCTGTTTTTCCATCTTTGGGAATTGTGTCTGACTGACTCAAGTTCATTCCACCTTTCGATGTTTAAGATCGCTTCGTGCCTCGCGATGACGTTCCATTTACCGTCTTTGGGAGGAGGTACGACGAAGCAATCTTTCTGCTTTCGGTCTTTAGGAATTGTGCCTGATTGATTCAATCTCATTCCACCTTTCGATGTTTAAGATCGCATCGTGCCTCGCGATGACGATCCTTTTTCCGTCTTTACGATGCGGTACGACGAAGTAATCTTTTTACTTTCGGTCTTTGGGAATTGTGCCTGATTGAATCAATCTCATTCCAACTTTCGATGTTTAAGATCGCTTCTTATCTCGCGAAGACGTTCGTTTTTCCGTCTTTAGGACGAGGAACGACGAAGTAATCTTTTTGCTTTTGGTCTTTAGGAATTGTGCCTGCCTGACTCAACCCCCCTAAATTCTTGTTATATTTGGTGTAAATTTGCACCAAAAGAAAAGCGCATGGGACGTCAAAGCATTTCATTTACAAAGCCAAACGACGAATGGATTAAGGCGCAAGTCGAAGGCCAAGAGTATTCGAGCAAAAGCGAACTTGTTAACGATTTAGTGAGACAAGCAAGAAAACAGCAACAGGAAACTAACTACATAAGAATGAAGTTGGAAAAAGCCGAAAATTCAGGTTTCACCAATGATTCTAAGTCAGAGATACTTAGGCAAGCTAAGATCCTTTAATGGCTGAATACAGAATCAGTAAAGTCGCCAAAGAGGATCTGATTAGAATACATCAATACGGAACTCATCAATTCGGGGAAGAACAAGCTGATAAATATTTTAATGCCTTTTTTGAGAAATTTGAACTAATTGCTGAAAGACCTTACTCGTTTGAATCCGCTGAACTCATCAAAATTGGTTATAGAAAATGTGTCCATGGAGTTGATACTATCTTTTACCGAATCAGTAATAACGTTACCGAAATTATGACAATCATTGGCCGGCAGGACCGAATCGAAAGTCTTAATAAATTTGACTAAAATGAAAATGTTGGGGGTCTTTCTGTTGCTAAAATTATTTATCCAGGATATCCTGAAGTAACCTCCTTTTGCTCGCAGATTGCTTCTGTTTTTTAAGCTGGAAAAGCTTAAAAAATATCGCAATGACGCTAGAGGGTTTATTTATTCACGATAACCAACAATGAACCCAAACTCATAGCGCAGCGGCGGATCTTCGGCGAGCTGGTCGCTGCGCTCAAACACTGGCATGAAAGCCAAAAGAATAGGTAGTGGTAGGTGCAACCTACATCTAGTAGAGGGTTTATTCCTTTAATGTCCTCAAGATTTCTACGGTTTAGACAAGGGAATGTGTATAAGTATTTTCATACTTTCTGCCTTGACCGAAACGTCGGACCGGCAGAAAGTATCCGAGTCCACGGTGGACAAAGAAATCAAGCGGTTCCCCGCCGGGGCTGTGTATGAATTTCTGAAATTCAGACTGTTCCCACAATGAATCCCTAATCGCACCGCAGCGGCGGACCGTCGGCGACCCGGTCGCTTCGCTCAAACAGGAAATTCAATTTTAATTATCCTAGTCTGAATTTCTGATCGAAATTTATACAAGGCCGATCGAAAACCTCAAAACCTATGCTTTTAACCTGTTTTTAAGGTTTTGATATGCTCATTGAACAAGCCAAAAACGCTTTTTAGTTCAATTTAGGAATCTTTCTGCTGCTAAAATCAATTATCCAAGAAGCCCTAACTCTGGGTATATAAATGATCGCATTCGATATTCGACAATAGCTAATTTCAGGGATTTATTGTTCGATTACCGCTACGGCATCAATCTCAATCAACCACTCTGGCAATGCCAAGGCCGTAACACCAACGAGCGTGCTTGCCGGAGTAATGGCCGCTGTGAAAACCTCCTTTCGGACGTTGCGAAAAACCTCCAAATCCGCAGGCTGATAATTCACAATGTAAGTGTTGATTTTGACCAAGTCAGCATAGGAACCTCCTTCACTGGCGAGTAGCTCTTGCAGTTTACGGAGCACATCTCTCATCTGACTTTCAAGATCAGCGCCATTTCCAATTTGTCCTGAGATATGTAAAGTCTTGGTTCCATTTTGCTCAACAACGACCATCTGTGCATAGCCATTGGTTGGTTGTACGAATCGTTTACTGGTTTTTTCGGTAGAGCAGCCGAAGAGTAGAATTGCACTGAAAGAGAAAATAAAGAATAGATATTTCATCCGCCCAATTTACCGCATGGGCATAAAAAAAGCCTCAATAAGAGGCCTTTTCGTGAAATCATAAATGATGAACTTTACATCATAATTGGTACACGAACCATGGTATCTTCCCATCCCATGATCATGTGTGCGCCACCGTCCACAGCTTCAAACATGATAGACATTGATTCTAAAGTCGAAGGAGTTTTTGCAGTCGGAACGGATATTTTTGTGACTAAACTTTTGGCAGGGTCGTAAGCATACTGTCCCCACATATCTTTATCACTACTGAAATGCACTTCCCACTTGTCCTCTTGCGGTATGGCGTATATCGTATATCGGCCCGCTTTCAGTTTTTTTCCGCCTATGGTAGCATTCTCATAAAACATGATTTCTGTTGCTTCATTGGCTCCAACTCTCCAAACTTCGCCGTATTTTATTAGTCCGCCGAAGACTTCTCTGTCCTTCTTTTGTGGACGTGAATAAATTACTCGAATCTTAGGCTCATTCGCTTTTTTCGCTTCATCCGTTTTCTCAAACGACCTGAAAGCAGCTCTTGGAGGGAAATAAGCCGCATCTAATGGACTTGCGTCCGCTTTTGGAAATTCTTGTGCCGAAGTGCTGAATGCGATCAGACAAATGGCCATTGCTGTAATTATACTTTTCATTCTTTCTTGATTATATGTTGATACATGAAAACGCAAATCATTCCAGAATGTTTGATAAAAATAGCTCATGACAATTGCGATGACTCAATACCTATCTCGTGAAATCAAATATTTCAGCGTGCTCCTAAACAAAACCTTTTGATCCTGAACACCGTCTTTTTAAACGAAAATAAGACGAGATTGAAATTGATAGGTAGATGATACGTTCATGACAACCAATCAGAAATCCCTTAAATTCATTACCAACATAACCGTAATATGTATCACAAGAATCTGAATAGTTGGCGGATGTTCGTCCTGTAACACCTCGAAATGAACAAATATTTATACCTGACTTACCTGTCTCTAGTTATCACGCTGACCTTTTCTTGTGTTGAAAAGAAGACTTCCCAAAAAGAAATGAGTCAATCTAAATGGGTAAGCACTGCTAGAACCGACACCCTAAAATTCACATCTGGAATACGCGCTATATTTCAAGACAGTCAAGGTAATTATTGGCTTGGAAGTCACAATGAAGGGGTAAGCTATTATGATGGAAAGTCATTCGAATACTTTACAATTAATGAAGGTTTATCAGACAATCAAATCCGATCAATAAAGGAGGATAAAAATGGAAATATTTGGTTTGGAACTGCTAACGGAGTAAGTGTTTATAAAGGAGGAAAGTTTACTAATTATTCAACCAAAACTAACGAACCAATATTTGAATGGAGTGAAACCAATGGGGATTTATGGTTCTATGCGAACGAAAGAGACGGAATAAATCGTTTTGACGGAATAAACCTTAACTATTTAATATTTCCGAAACCAAACTATTTAATATTTCCGAAACCAAAAACCGAAAATCCACACAATTCATATGGTGTAACTGGCATCTCAATAGATAAAAAAGGTAAAGTTTGGATGGCGACTTATGCAGCGTTATTTAGTTATGATGGTGAAGTAACGAAGGTTTTTGATAACAAATATTTCAGCCTTAATGACAATGGAGTATTGCATATAAGAAGTGTATTAGCAGATTCAAAGGGAAGAATTTGGATAGGAAATAATGGAATTGGGGCTTTACTCATGGAGAACGATAAAACAATAAATTTTTCAGAAATCAATGGACTTATTCACAAGCATAGCAGCAAAAGTGGAAGTCATTCGCCACCAGGCACAATGGAACATATTTTTGCCATTGAAGAAGATTCAGAAGGAAATATTTGGTTTGGAGACAGAGATACAGGCGCATGGAAATATGATGGCGAAACGACGACAAACTATACCATCAACGACAATCTTGCGACACCAATGATTTGGACTATCTATAAAGACAACAATAACAATTTGCTTTTCGGAATGGCAGATGGGCAGGTTTATAAGTTTAATGGAAAGTCATTCGATAAATTTTTTTTAAAACAAGAAGCTATATGGCCAACATCTGCAACGCAAAGTCACTATTTAAACCAAACCTCCAACGATAAACATCATGTCAAAAAAGACAGTAAAACAAATAATTAGGGTCTTATTGCTTTTAGGGACAATCATCTCCTTGTACTTCGTTCCCTGGCCCATTGTCAACGCTTGGATCACTCTATTACCTAACACCGTTCAGGAACAAGTAAATAAAGCACCAGACTATGGGTTTGATGGCATTGTTGTCTATGTGGATGAAAAGGGAAAACCGCCCGCTTTCTATTGCGCTGGTTATAAGAATAAAGAAAACAAAATCCCTGCCGACCCAAATGCATTGTTCAAAATAGCCAGTGTAAGTAAACTGTATAATGCTTTGGCAGTTGCAAAACTTGTAAGCAATGGACAACTCTCTTTGGACAAAACGCTCTCAGACTATTTGCCTGAATTAACAAACAGCATAGAGCATGCAGACCAAATCACCTTGAAAATGATGGTTCAACACCGCAGCGGAATTCCAAATTATACTGACTCATACATGTACTGGGCTGCACCGAAAGAAACGGCAGATGACAACCTTGCTTTGGTTCTGGACTTACCTGCCAGCTTTAAACCCGGCGAAGATTATGAATATTCCAACACCAATTACTTGTTGCTAGACCGAATCATGAGCAGAGTTCTTGGGTATCCGACGTTCCAATATATCAAAGAAGAGATTTTGATACCGCTGAACCTAAACCGTACCTATGGTTCTATTCGCGATGTGAACATGGACGATGTAATGAGTGGCTACTATGTTGGCTATCCTACGGATTTAAAAACAGATGACATTGGTTCAATATTAGCAACGGCAGAAGACTTGGGGAAATTTATCAGAGCATTAAACGACGGTTCGGTATTTAAAGATAAAATGGAACAGGACATTTATAGCTCCATTTATGTGTATGGACACACAGGATTGATACCCGGTTATCAAACAATCGCCAAATATCAGGCAGACATAGACGCTGTGGTCATTCAATTTACCAATACGGTCAACTTTGATGGGTATAACTGGAGTCTATCAGAGATCATGTATAACAGAATCATAAAAATCATAAAAACTAAAAACGAGCAATAGCGTAACCTCCTGACCATTGACAAACTAGGATATCCGTCTTTCATAATCTGATTGTGCTTGTTGCATAATCGTATTAGATTAGGATATGAAAAAACTACTCTTCTTCTTTTCCCTAATCATAGGCACTCAGCTCGCCATGGCTCAGGGCACTCAGCTGCTCCGACAACCAACAATATCTTCTTCTGAAATTGTTTTTATCTATGCCAACGACCTCTGGAAAGCTCCCCGATCAGGCGGAGATGCTGTCAGGCTTACCTCCAATGAAGGCTATGAATCCTCCCCGCATTTTTCACCTAATGAAGACTGGATTGCCTTTTCAGCAGAATATGATGGAAATACAGACGTCTATGTCATCCCTGCAAAAGGAGGCTCGCCCAAGCGGCTCAGTTTTCATCCCGGCGCAGATGTAGTGCAAGGTTGGACGCCAAAAGGTGAAGTCATTTTTAGATCTGCTCGGGAAGCTCGCCCTACACGGCTCAATCAATGGTACACCATTGGTATGGACGGAGGGCTCCCAGTGAAATTCGATATTCCAAGAATTGCGAGTGGTGAACTTTCTCCAGATGGAAAGCATGTAGCCTACGAGCCAATTACCTATTGGGATCCGGAGTGGAGAAACTACCGTGGTGGACAAGCCATGCCCATTTGGATTGTGAATATGGAAACGAAAGACCTTATACGCACTCCCCAAGCCGACAAAGAAAGACACGTGAGCCCTGTTTGGTTTGATGGTAAAGTTTACTATATCTCGGAGCGAGATTATATCGCCAATATTTGGTCATTTGATCCTGCTACCCAGCAGGAGAAGCAAGTTACTTTTCACAAGACTTTTGACATCAAATCGATGGATGCTTCCAAAGAGGCTATTGTGTATGAAATGGGAAGTTATTTGCATTTACTCGATCCGGCTTCTGGCCAGACCACTCAGTTAGAGATCAATGTGGCAGGTGACATGAACTTTGCCCGCCCAAGATGGGAAGACGTTTCAGGTCAAAATCTGACAAATCCTAACTTATCACCAAACGGAAAAAGAGCCATTTTCGAGTACCGAGGCGAAATCATCTCCTTTCCTAAAGAGGAAGGTAGCTGGAGAAACCTCACCAATTCGCCAGGAGTAGCTGATAGATATCCGATCTGGTCGCCGAAAGGAGATCAAGTCGCCTGGTTTAGTGATGCCAGTGGAGAATATCAATTGGTAGTGGCCGATCAATATGGTGATAATCCAAAAAGTTTTGAACTGAAAAATCCTACCTTCTATTTCCAGCCCGACTGGTCACCGGATGGAAAATACATCGCCTACACGGATACTGATTACAATATCTGGGTAATCAATCTGGCAACCAAGGCCGTCACCAAAGCAGCGACTGACAGATATGCACATCCAAATAGAGCCATGAATCCGGTTTGGTCGCCAGACAGCCAGTGGATTACTTATGTGCGCCAGTTGGAAAGTCATTTCAAAGCGGTGTTCGTTTATAATGTTAACACTGGGCAAACCATGCAACTTACCGATGGCATGGCTGATGCAACCAGTCCCGTCTGGGATCAAAGTGGGAAATATCTGTACTTTCTTGCAAGCACCAACTACGGGCTCAATACTGGCTGGCTCGACATGAGTTCTTACGATCCGCAAACGACAAGTAGTTTGTATTGCTTGATTTTGTCGAAAGAAACACCCTCTCCCACCATTGTAAAAAGTGATGAAGAGGAGGCTGAAAAACCTGAGGAAGCAGCAGAAGAAAAAGACAAGAAAGGCAAGAAGACTAAGAAAGACGATGACAAGGAAGCGGAAGCCATGAAGATTACCATTGATCCAATTGGGCTGACAGAGAGAATTGTCGCCTTGAATATGCCCAACAGAAGCTATTCTGGATTAGTAACGGGCCCTGAAAATACCGTATTTGTCGCCGAGTCTATTCCGAATGAGAGCGGCGTGAAAATACACAAATATGACCTTGAAAAAATGAAAGCAAAACCTTTTGCGGATGGCATCAATCAGGCGCTTGCCTCAAGCAATGGTAAAGCCATATTACACCGCAAAGGAAGTACATGGAGCATCACAGATACTTCAAAAGAGCCATCGGCTGATGATAAAATCAATACATCGGCCAAAATAAAAGTAGACCCACAAGCCGAATACGTCCAAATTTTCAAAGAAGGCTGGAGATACATGAGAGACTTTTTGTATGTAAACAATACCCACGGAGCGCCTTGGGATCAAGTGTACGCATGGTATGCGCCTTGGATAAGTCATGTGCGTCATCGTACCGATCTCAACTATGTTGTCGACATTATGAGTGGCGAAATAGCCGTTGGACATAGCTACGTTTCAGGTGGTGATCTTCCGGATGTAGAGCGAGTGCCGGTAGGTTTACTGGGTGCCGATTTTCGCTTAGAAAATGGCTTTTACCGAATTGAAAAAATTTATACTGGCGAAAACTGGAATCCTGACCTTACCGGGCCACTAGCAGTTCCGGGACTCAGCGTGAAAGTAGGCGATTATATCACATCCATCAACGGAAAGCCTCTTACTGCAAAAGACAATATTTATGATTTGCTCGCACAAACTGCGGGTAGAGCGACTCGTCTAACTGTAAATACAATACCTGCAATGGGTGGCAAAGACTTGATGGTGGAGCCTGTCAGTAGTGAAAACCAGCTCCGAAGCGTTGACTGGGTGGAAGGCAATCGCCAGAAAGTAAGTGAGCTCTCTGGTGGGAAATTGGCCTACGTCTATATTCCTAACACTGGAGGGGGTGGATTCTCCAATTTCAATCGATATTACTTTGCACAGCAAGATAAAAAAGGAGTCATTCTCGATGAAAGAAACAACGGCGGGGGGTCAGCCGCTGATTATATGATCGATATTTTGACACGGGAAGTGATGGGCTACTTCAACAGTAAAGCCAATGATAACCGACCATGGACCACACCGATGGCTGGCTTATATGGACCAAAAGTGATGTTGATCAATGAGCGCGCTGGATCGGGCGGTGACCTCCTTCCTTATATGTTTAAGTTCAAAGACATTGGCCCACTGGTAGGCACGAAAACTTGGGGCGGACTGGTTGGAACTTGGGATACGCCGAGATTTATCGATGGTGGACGAATGGTTGCACCACGAGGCGGATTTTATGACACAGAGGGTAACTGGGCCGTAGAAGGCGAAGGAGTTGCACCAGACATTGAGGTTATCCAAGAACCAAAAGCCTTGCTTGAAGGGAGAGACCCACAACTGGAGCGCGGAGTAAAAGAGGCAATGGAGCTATTGAAAACCCAAGAATTTCAATTAAAACCAGAGCCAGCAGCACCCATAAGATGGAAACGACCAGCAGGGTGGGACAAAAATTAAAGAGCTTTGGAATATGGAGTCATTTTAGAAAACCATAGATTTTATTGGTTCTGATGATTTAAAGACATTATTTAAGCAATCACCACATGAAGTTCATGTCATGAATCAAAACGGACGCTCGATTAGGCGTCCGTTTTTTTGTAGTAATTCCACTCAATCAATCATCTCCACAAGATGGCTATAACCATAAACACAAAGGTCACGTGACTGAAGCGGATGTTGAACAAGATCATCCTTTCGGACAGGTTTTTAAATAGGAAAAGGATAGCAACCCAAGTAATGACGATGGCTAGTATCAGTGCAATCAATGAAAGCATGCTAATAGACACCATAAATGGCGCGGAGCAAACGAGAACTGTATTGATCATTAATAGAAGGGCAACAAACCAAGCCGTTTTCTTCGCACCGAATAGGATTGGTATGGAAGTCTTCCCTATGGCCTTATCTCCTGAAATATCCAGCCAATCGAGGAGAATCTCCCGAATCAAAATCATAAAAAAGATGAGCAAGGACAGGTAAAATAGGGTCGGCTCATAATCCCTGACAATAGCCACTCCCCACACCGATCCTGAGGCACAAATGGCTACAAGTATATTGGCAATAAACCCTCCACGGTTATTGACAGGCGAGTAAAGCGTAAAGAGCACCAGCGAAATAATGGCAAGCACAAACACCACCATACCCAGCAGGAAAGAAACGATCAAATAAGTCAGCATAAAAAAACCAATGGCCACAATAGCAAACCTCACAGTCAGTGCGCCCGTCGCAATTGGTCGAGACTTTTGATTGAGTCTATCCTTCTCTCGGTCAAAGACATCATTAATAAGAAAGCAAAAGGCCGCCCCAGCAAATGCATCTACGAACAACAAGATGGCCGTTTCGATCTCGGTAGCCTCAGGTCGAAAAGCCGCCACCGTGAATATGCTCACCATTACACAAGCCGATGGCCGGATGGAATAAAAAATATGAAAAAGCATCTTGAAAAAGCGGCTCACTTGAAAGGGAAATGGTGGTAGCTCAAAGAAAATCAGTTTTTAAGGAATAACCTGTGCTCACTAAAAATTCCAATAAAATCATGTGATTAAATGCCTCCGATTTCCAATACATATTTGGAACCAAGTGCAAAGTCTTAATGATCCATAACTTGTACTGAGGAAGTGAAAGATTGGCCGCTGTAGCGTAAAAAAAATAAAAATCATCGTTGCTTCCAGCTATTTCTTTTTCAGAGATATTGATTGTCGGGTTTGCTCCCAGTCGATATAATGAGGTGTAGATCATCATTCGCTCATATTGATTTTGAGTTGTCGCTAGAAGACTATTCAAATCTGCAATCGTTTGTGATTTCACAGACTGCATCACACCAAGCCTATCCTCACTTATGGTGCGGGCCAAATGATACAGCATCACAGCAGAGCACCCATAATACGGGGAAAGTTCCTTCGAACGCGTCAGATGATCTCTTCTCGTGACCACTTCTTTGATGAAATCGATGCTCGCCCGATCATACTTATTGAGCTCAAAGTCATTTTCAAAAACGAATAATAAGATGTTGCACAATACCACAAAATCCACGTCTTGTTTCCACTTATCAGCAAACCAAGTGCGATAGGCTTGCGTATTTTCATATCCCTTGGGGACATTCCTGAAATGCTCATGGTTATGACTTTCGGCGTATGCCGACATTTTATCCCGTACTTGCGCGCTAATGCTATCGTTTTGCAAAACGGAAGCAATGATCGAACTGTCATCCAAATCGTCTGGCAGCCCATGCTTTGCTTTTTGATATTTTGCTTTGCCGTTTGGGTGCGGAATGTCAGGATCGGTTTGCCAAAAATTAAAGGATGCCTCCCCTTTTCTATTGGCATATTTGGAAACATTGGCCAGAGCTCTTGAAGTGATTAGCTCCGCTTTGCTTGCACTTTCCTCGCTGAGCTTGGGCTGCAATTGCTTCAAAATATAAATCATGCTCGCCGTATAAAAGAAAGTATTGTCCTCCATCACACGACCCTTCCAGATGCGCTGCGTGGGAAATAAGCCGCTATCATAGAAATTGTCTTCGACTACTTGCATGGAATACACCTTCTTAACTAGCTTGGCGACTTGAGCCGTATCGTACTGGCTAAGGGCTTTGGTAGTAAGCGTGGCAAAAAGAATAGTAACGAGTAAGTACTTCATTTTGCCCAAATATGAGAAAAAAACAGAGTTTTTGTAAATGACTGTAGAGAAATATAATAAACGTCCCTGGTATCTTTTTAATGGACATCTGGAATCTATCATCCCATACAAAACATACAAAATCTACAGTGTTGACTATGAGCGCGAAAGAATTGAGCTTGATGATGGCGATTTTCTCGATGTAGATTGGCTCAGAAATGGTTCGGACAAGCTCATTGTAATCTCACATGCTTTTGAAGGCAACTCAAGAGATTATTTTGTAGAAAGAGCAGCCAAGTATTTTCACCAAAAAGGCTTTGACATCTTGATGTGGCATTTTAGAAGCTGCAGCAAAGAGATGAATCGTCTGCCGAGATTTTATCATATTGGGGACACTCAGGACTTGGACGAGGCAATCGGCTATGGCCTTCAAAATGGAAACTATCGGCAGCTAAACCTTTTAGGCTACTCTATGGGTGGCGCTACGGCAGTCAACTATCTGGGAAGTGAAGGCATGAAGCATAAGGAAAAGGTGACATCTGCAACGGTATTTTCCGTTCCGCTTGACCTGAGGGAGACTTCAGATCGCTTGTTTAGAGGCTTTAGTTGGCTTTATGGATATGGCTTTCTGAAAAAATGGAAAAGAAAAATAGCCAGAAAGGCGGAAACATTTCCTGAACTTTTTGATCTTGAAATGGTCGAAAAAGCAAGTACGCTTGATCAACTGCATGAGTGGCAGACCCTCAAACTGCATGGATATGATAACATGAGGGAGTACCACGAACAAAACTCCAGTGCCAAGTTTTTACCAACAGTTAAAACACCTCTCCTTATTGTAAATGCACAAAATGATCCATTGCTTGGCGCAAAAAGCTTTCCCGAAAATACCTTCAAAATGGTACGTTTGGAATATCCAAAGACGGGCGGACACCTAGGATTTTCACTTAGAAATAAACCATTTTCATGGATGGAGCTGAGGGCCGAATATTTTTTTGAGGAAATGAATGTTTGACCAGTAAGTTTGATATTTTATAAACATGGCATTTGATGCGTGGTGACTTCAAAAACTTTGTCGAAGCATAAAAACCTCACTTTGGCACTTTTCTATGAAAAGCGTATTTCCAATGTGTTTTTAGTTAGATACCCGTAAATTTAAATTTAGGCGTGGTTCCGTATGAGAGTAATGATTAGTGCTTTCTAATCCCATTTATGAGTATTCCGCCGTTACCAAAAATCTGAATTAGCAATGCTAACTTTTATAAAGCCTCACCCATTTATATTCAACTACAAAAGTGTAGTAATTCCCGGCATTGTCACTTTTCTGATCATTTCCATTTTTGCGCCATTTGGTTTCCGAGAACTCACAACAGGCCATCGTTTATTTTTCGGATTGGGGCTTGGTTTGTTAAGTTCACTTGCCATCGTAGCAGTAGTTGCAGTGGCCAGAAAACTACTGCCTGATTGGATGAGGGAAGACCAATGGACTGTGGGTAAAGAGATCGTTCTCTTCTTATCGGTAGTAACTACCATTTGCCTACTTATTTTCTGCTGTTTTGTATTCTTCGATCTGAGTAGTGGAAGTCCACGAACTATATTCAAGCTCGTTGTTCTCTATACCACATTACTAAGCGCCGTTCCAATTACTATTCTTGTACTGTATGAACAATACAGTTTTCAAAAGCAGAGCGCGAAGCAAGCCATGGAGCTGACCAAAAAGCTGAATCAAGTGAAGACTGCCCCTCTTGAAGCACAAGAGACCATAGATCATGTACTCTTTGAAGCAGAAAATGGAAAGATAGAACTCCAGATCGCATGGGATAAAATTCTTTACTTAAAAGCTGATGGAAACTATGTGAACGTTTTTTATCTAAATCAAAGAAATGAAGTACAAAAAAAACTAATTCGGAATCGATTAAAAGAGCTTCTGGAAACACTCCCAGCTAGCTTGTTTTTTCATGCGCATAAAAGCTATGTTATCAATGGCAAGCAAATCGAACGTGTAGAGGGGAATGCACGAAATTATGAATTGGTGGTACATGCGACTGGTGATCACTTGCCTGTCTCTCGTTCCAAATCCAATGAACTTACGATATTCCTTAAATCGCTGTAGGATAACCCACCCATTCACACCACTATTGTCCAGTTCAAACCAAAATGATCTGCTAACTCTGAAAAAGCTGGCGGTATAAATCAAGTTTGCCATTCCAAAAAATCTGGGAGGGTATGACGAGAACACTTACAACACTTATTTTAGCCTTTAGCTGCATACAACTACTAGGTCAGGTTTATGCTGAAACCAAAACCCAGCATCGCTTTGCTCAAACTTATGTTGGGTTCAACACGCAAATTATCCCTGCGTCGGGAAGCATTATTTTTCAAAATCAAGAGTACGAATTCCAACCAACAGTCATCCCAAGATTTACCATTGGTGGCTTGCACTTTTGGGGGAAGTTAGATTTTAACATCAACTTTCCCCTTGCCACTTTTGGTAACACAAGCTTGGCCCAAGGTGGAAAAGTTAGATTCAGCAGTGGGGCAGACCTCAGCGCGCGCTATTACCCTTGGCGCTTAATGGACGGTAAATTGCGACCATTTACAGGCTTATCTTTTAACACAATGAAGATATCCTTAGAGAATGCGGCACAGGAAGTGAGAGCGGAAGGCTTTATTACTTCGTCTATCCTTGCGGGGCTTTCCTATTCCTACAAAGGCTGGCAACTCAATACTGAGCTGATGGTATTACCTCGAAATGAGCGGACGTTTTACGGTTCCATACAAGAAAAGCATTTGTATCGGTTACCGCGCGCTTACTTATCCCTTGGGGTGGCGCGAGTATTTGATTTTACATTGAGCAATGAAAAGCCAAAATTATCGGGTAAGACAAAAGCTCTGGAAGAAAAACTACTGGGCGCAGGGAAACTCAATAGTATTTCGATCGGAATTGCCTCAAATGGTTCCTATTTCCTCAAGTCCCCTACTTTTTCTGAAGAGTTTACCTCCTTGCCAAAACACAAAGGAAGTATCAACATGGAATACGGTCTTGGATATTTCTTTCACCGACACAAATTTCATCTGGGACTCACCTATCGTACCTATAGCTCCAATTCCGTAAGTTATGAATTGGAGCATGTCGTCCGTAGGAAGTCACTGGCTTTGGAGGCAATAAAGTTTGTTTGGGACTACAATGGTTTTGTGCCATTTATTGGAGTTAGCCTGGGTATAGAACGATGGGCAGCAGGAATGTTCGTGGATGATATTCAGCAAGGAGAAACCGCAAGAACCAGCATACTTTCGCCTGGTGTAATTTTCGGTTGGGATATCGTACCCTCTCCTTTAGAAACATGGGTGCTACGAACCAATCTTCGCTATTACCCATATCAGCAGATCAATGATTTTCAAGGCAAGACGTCAAGAGTAGACCAATTCGAATTCAATTTCATTCAGTTTGTTTTTTATCCTAATCGGTGGTGGAATATTCGGGACGCTAAGAAAAAATCAAATTCTTAAATCAATGAAAATCAATTTTATTATTACTCTTCTACTTTCAAGTATAGTATTTACTTCTTGTAAAGAGGAAGATTTTTTAACAAGTCCTTCAACAGATGAGTTGTTTCATCTAAAAAATGAAGAATATTTAATTCCAATAAGAGTAAGAGGCAATACCGCAAGTGGCAAAATAATCTTATTCGTCCAAGGTGGGCCTGGTAGCAATACGCTAGACTTTGCAGAAATCGATTATCCAGGATGGAAAAAAACATTGGAGAAAGAATATGCTGTAGCTTATTATGACCAAAGGGGTACAGGAAATCGCCAAGGGAATTTCAAATTAGAACAGATCTCTGTAAAAACTTATGTAGATGACCTTCATCATATTGCATCTTTTTTAAGTACCGCTTACAATGCAGAAATAATAATGATGGGCCATAGTTTTGGTGGGCGATTAACCTATCGTTATATGCTTGCTCATCCTACTGATGGGATTCCAAACAAATATATTTCTGTCAACGGGCCAGGCACTTCTGATGGCGATACTTTGCGATGGGAATTTAGAAGGGGATTTCTACGAAATACCGCCATTTTAGAAATTTCTAAAGATAAAAATGTAGAAGAATGGGACGGGGTACTTTCTTGGCTATCCACACGCCCGAAAATTGAGACTGTTGCAGATAAAATTCAATGGAATCATTATATAGACCAACTCGTGTACAAGTATTATTCAGAAAAATCCCTCTCTTTTAAAAATTACTTTAATGTACTGTTTTCATCACCCTACAATCCAATTACAGCATTTTTAAATGAAGGTATCATTGATGATATACGCTGGAAATTAATTATGGATATGGCTTCTTTCAACCTAACTGATAAACTATCAGGAATCGATCAAGATATTTTATTGATTACAGGTCGATATGATGATGTGTGTCCACCTGAAGAAATGAATTATGTTTTCAATAACATTTCTTCTTCTTCAAAAAAATTAGAAATAATAGAAAATGCAGGTCACGAATCTTTCAATCATCAGCCTGAAGAATTTATGAACCTAATAATCAACTATATCAAATAATTGACCTTATGCAATATTTAACCGCCTTGCTCATATTGATTACTACCACAGAAATAAGTGCTCAAATCAAAAAGCCAACCGCTATTTCAGTCTCTTATTTTGGTGAAACTATTACGCACCCTGGTTTAAAAATCGGCTTAGACTATGAGCTTAAAAGTTGGGATGGAAACAAGAAAAAATCAACTCAACAAACAATTTCAAAAAGTATTATTTTAAGCTCTAATATCGGGTTCTACTTCCATCAGGATTACCAAACAGGAGTTTTTGCTTTACCTGAATTAAGGTATTCTCGAAAGAATCAAAAAGGGAACTTTAGGAGTGTTGGATTGGGAGTTGGTTACATGAGAACATTTATTCCTAATGTATATGAGGTTAATACTGCAAACGAAATTAAAAGAACTACTGAAGGAAATAACTATTTCCTAACGACCTGCTTCGTTGCTTTTGGGAAAGATTTGAGTGTTAAGTACTCGATACCAATGGGCGTATACATCAAGCCTCAGATAATGTATGCGTTACCAAACTACCCAAATGGAGTAACCTATTTTGCTTTAGAAATTGGTATTAATTATAAACTCACCAGTGGTAAATAATATGGCTCGATATATTAAACTCAATTTAATAAGCTTACTCTTTTTCTTTCAAATTAATTCTTACGCCCAAAACATAAAAGAGTATTTTAAAGTCAATGTAGAAGGCTATGAATTTCCAGTTTTTGTACGAGGCAATTTAGATTCAGAATTTATGCTGCTCTTTGTGCAAGGAGGCTATGGAGAAACCGCTATTGACTTTGCCCGTTCCGATTACCCTAAGTGGAAGAAAACACTAGAAAAAGAGATAGCTATTGCCTATTTCGATGAACGAGGGCTGAATCAAAAAGTCAATACAATTGATACAGCCAAAATCACTTACGAGCAGTACGGGAAAGACTTGTTGGCTTTGGTAAAGCACTTGAAATTGAAATACAATAGGAAAATTGTACTGATGGGGCATAGTGAAGGGGGCGCATCGGTGTATTATGCCCTCAGCCAACTGACCGAAACTGATACTACTATAGCGGGCAGCATATTCTTGAATGTTACTTACACCTCTGATTTTAGTCCCAAGCGATATAAGGAAGTACGCCCCACTTATTTAAAAAACATCGCCCGTGAGTTTATTGGCGCAGGGAAAGATACCGCCTATTGGCGTGAAGCCCTCAACTGGATCACCGTTACAGACAGTATTCACACCCCTGAAATATCTAGAAAATGGAATGCTTATACTACGAGCGCATTCACACCTTCCAAAAGGAAAATAGGACTAGGTATGGCATTTCGGGTGATATTTTCTAGACCTTACAACCCATACAAATACCTATATCGAAAAGACAATGAGTTAGTGGATGACTTGCTGTGGGCCGATGAAAGAAAGCTAGAAACCGTATCTACTGAAATCACCAATCGGCAACCCGTACTTTTGGTTACTGGTCGGTATGATGATATCGCCTGCCCCGAAGAACAAGATTTGTTTCAAGAGGCTATCCCCAATACAGAAATCAGGATTCTCCCCGATTGTGGACACGAGTCTTTCCTTGACCAACCTGTATTGCTGCAAGAAGCAATTAATCATTTCTTAGAATCCATTTAAAACCTGACTATAAATGCAGAGCACATTCGATAAGAAAAGTATCTATACTTATTTTATTCTCACCTTTTCTATTTCATGGTTTCTTTGGAGTCCTTTTTACTTCTCTGAAAAAGTGAGTGAGTTTTGGGTATTGCCAGGTGCATGGGGACCAACCATTTCGGCTATAGCACTGACCTTTTTCAAGCAAGGGAAAAAAGGAGTTCGGGAATTATTCGGTAAACTGCTGATTTGGAAAGTGCCCTTTCCTTATTATCTCTTTTCTGTTGTTGGGATTTTATTTATCGGCTTCATTTCGATTTCAATTTACATGGCTTTTGGAGGAGATGCACCAGATTCAAAAGTAGTATTAGAAGGAATGGGCTTGCCTGAAGACAGTATTGTATTGGCAATTGCATTATCACCCATTTTCTTTCTAATCAACACACTGTTTGGCGGGCCAATAGCCGAAGAGTTAGGGTGGAGAGGTTACGCCCAAGAGGCATTACAACAAAAGTATAGCCCAAATCTTTCGGGTTTGATTATCGGCTTTCTGTGGAGTTTGTGGCATTTGCCTCTTTTTATATTCTTGCCTAAAGCCGTTGGGAATATGTCATTATACGCCTACATACCTTTAATGACTGCAATGGGGCTTGTTTTTTCTTGGCTATATAACCGCACCAAAGGCAGTGTTTTACTGGCGATTTTACTCCATGGTGGAATGAATTTTACACATGGTTTTCTTGGGGCAGATATTTTGAGTGATAGAGGTTTACTCATCATTCAAGTAGTACTCATTATCGCTCTAGCAACAATTTTATCTCAAAGCAACAGAAAGTGGGTTGTCAAAAATAATGTTATGAAAAAGTCTATATCTATTTTACTCCTATTTGTCAGCTATCAGGTTGCCACTGCACAAGACTATCCGAAAGCAATTGAAAAGGCTAGATTTTTAATACAGCATCATCAACAACAAACTCAAATACCCGGAGTGCAAGTTGCTTTGATAGTGCGTGATTCCCTGATTTGGTCAGAGAGTTTTGGGTACAGCAATTTGGAGAAAAGAACCCCTGTTGAGAAGACCACTAAATTCAGAATTGCCAGTATCTCGAAATCACTCACATCAATTGCTCTTGGCGAAATGATAGAACAAGAACAAATTGATATTGATAAGGATATCCGTTTCTATCTACCAGAATTTCCAGAGAAAGAATACCCAATAACCGCTAGGCAACTCGCTTCATCAACGGCAGGCATCAGGCACTACAATAGCGATGAACCTAAATACAACTCGGTAAACTATCCCGATATTCAATCATCCTTAATGAGGTTTCAAGATGATCCCTTGCTTTTCGAGCCAGCAACCGATTATCATTATTCAAGTTATGGATGGGTGCTGTTGAGTGCCGTGATGGAAAAAGCATCAGGGAAACCATTTTCCCAATTGATGGCGGAAACTTGGGAGGAGCTTGGAATGGCTCACACGACATTTGATTATCCTGATAAGAAAACGGAGAATGTTAGTCGCTTTTACATTCATAGCAAAAAACAAGGAAGGGTCTTAGCGCCAGACGACAATCGGAGCTACATGTATGCAGGAGGAGGCTACTTATCAACTGCGGAAGATTTAGCTAAAATGGCAAGTAGGCTACTCAAAAATCAATATTTAGAAGACAGCACCCTCCAAGAGCTGTTCTCATCACAAACACTCAAAGACGGAACAAAGACTCACTACGGTTTGGGCTGGGAAACAGGAGTTAGCAGAGTGGGTTCGCCAATTGTTTTCCATAGCGGGAGTTTGAGTTCGGCGAGAAGTCATTTAGTGATTTATCCTGACGAGGAAATTGTATTCGCCTATTTGGCAAATACGGGAGACCAAGTGTTCTTCAATGACAGGGAAGCGCAGAACATTGCCGAAATCTTTGTGAAAGAGAATAGGATAAAAGAAGAGCCTAAAGGCGAGTCTGATTTGATAGGTGAGTGGAAAATATCAACAACATCATTAAGAAGTAAAAAAACAAAAGGGACGCTTAGGTTTCAAAAAAACGAGCAAGGAATCATCGCTGGCGAACTTGAATTTAAAAGAAGCCGAAAACAGAAAAGCTTTCCCATTGTCCTCACTGAGTTTTCAGATAATCAGGCACATTTGGTAGCCGTCTCTCCAATGTATATCGACTTCTTTCTCACCATCAATGGCAATTCTTTTCAAGGGGAATGGTTGCATGATTTCAATGTGAAGGGAGTTCCTGAGAAAGATGATTACTGGAAGCCTAGGGCAATAGTTGGGGAAAGAAAAAGTAATGAATAGGCTTGCCTCCCACTCAAAAGCAGATGCTTTTGAGTGGCTTCTTGAACTAAGCCCGTCAGTTTACCCCAAACCGTTCCCATTCATACCAAACCTCACCAAAAAGGCTGTTTTAGCATATTTCCCCCTCACTTTTGCCTCAAGTCAAACGAAATTGAAATCAAGATAAAACTATGGATAACCTCATACAATACACGCTTTACCTCCATATTCTGGTAGGTGGAATTTCCCTGCTTTCAGGTGCAGTCGCCATATTTTCTGCCAAGGGGAAAAAGATGCATCGGCTTTCTGGGAAAGTCTATTTCTGGGCAATGAGTGTAGTGTTTATGACGGGAATTATTGTAGCATCTTATCGCTTCAATCGTTTCTTGTTTCTAATTGCCTTTTTGAGTTATTACAGCGTTTTTTCTGGAGTCAGGTTTCTCAAGCTGAAACAACTGCACAGAAGTCAGGACCCAGCATGGTTTGATTGGATGGCAGGAGTTGTGAATGGCCTAGCAAATTTGGCTTTTGTGATTTATGGAATTTACCTGTTTTTAATGGATGGCTTAGCAGGAGGCACTCTCCTTTCCCTTGGTTTCGGAATTGGAGGTTTAATGCTGACTTATACCAACTTGAAGCCGTTTGTTGTGCGTCCGCATAGAGCAAATCATTGGTACACCGCACATTTAGGTAACATGATGGGCGGATACATCGCCACTTTTACCGCCTTTCTTTCTACCATGGTTTCTAGGTATCAGTTCATGAACCCGTATTTAGCCTTTGCCCTGCCTGCGCTCATCGGCGTTCCAATGTTGGTATATTGGACGTATAGAGAAGAAAAGAAATATGATGAGAGAAGAAAGAAAACTTTATCCTAAAAGAAAGAATAGAATGCGTTACAGAAGAATAATGTTATTGGCCGTGCTGACCCTCACATTTACGGCTTGCAGTTATCTCAAAAATGTCAATTTGCTTACGGGCGGGAATTTAGAGCGAAAAGACTTTGTACAGGAAATCCCATTTGAGTATAAAAAAGGACTCATTGTCGTTAAGGTAAAGGTGAATTCAGATACTACACGCAGAGAGTTTATATTCGATACGGGCGCATTCAACTCTAAGATTGAGAAAGGACTTGCGGGGAGTTTGGGTATGAAAGCAGTTACCTCCAAAACCAATTCAGACTCCAACGGAAATACTAGGATTATTGAAGTTACCCGAGTAGATTCCCTGATTTTTGGCGAGACTTGCTTCAGTAATATTGGAGCAGGAAAAGTAGAATATGGCGAAAAATCAGCGAGTCCATGTATTGCCCCTTACGGAATTATTGGAGCAAACCTTATCAAGCTGGCGCATTGGAAAATCGACTTTGAGCAGAAAATGCTCTATTTCTCAGATAATCCATTCGAGCTAGAGGACAAATCAGAGCAGTATCAAATTCCTTTTAGTAAACCTGTGTTTTCGGGTACACCTGATATTTCAATCCAACTAGAAGGCAAAAAGATTGAAGAAGTCATGTTCGATGTGGGATATAATGGAGGCTTGATTCTCCCTGCAAAGTTTGCGGATTTGTTTTCAGAAAAGCCCTCAGAAATATTTTTGGATAAATCTACCAGTGGCATTTACGGCACAAAGGCGGATTCTATCACCAACAAGCAACTTAAACTTAATTTGGGCGGTTTCGAGACTGAAATACCTGTGGAGTTTTCTGCCAACGGAAAGGCTTTATTGGGCAATGAGATTTTAGAGCACTTCTTAATTTTCATTGATTACGAAGAAAACATCATCAGCCTAAAGCCCAAAAGTACCGTAGAAATTCCGCCAACTCTTGCCTTCTTGCCCGGTATCCTGAATGACTCACTGTGGGTAGTTGATCGGACTAAGGCCGGACTGCCGCTCCAATTAGGAGATACGCTCAGAAGCATCAATGGCAAGCAGCCCAAAGACCTTTTCAATACGCATTGCGAATATTTCATGAATGTAAGAGCCTTTCTTGATCAGGACAGTCTGTTGATTGAAACCTTGTCAGGACACATATTCTCTATTCAATAAGTCAACTATTAGTTTATTCTTATGTAATTGCTTTTTAGTTCAATTTAGGAATCTTTCTGACGCTAAAATAAATTATCCAAGATGCCCTAAATTTTTCATAAAGTCCCCGTCATGAATCAAAATGGACGCCTAATCAAGCGTCCGTTTTTTACAAATTGATTTTTGCTTAAGCAAAAGCTGCCCTGAATATCCTTGCTCGTAAATTGAAAGCTATTGCACCGTTGGCTCGTCTGTAAATAGGAAGTTTTCAAGCTCAAAAATTTACCTGACCTCAAACTTTACCGACCAACTTTCCTTTACACTTTCAACCTCAGTTTTGAGAAGATCCACATCGAAGAGGCGTAAGAAGTTATTGCCTGCCAAGTCTTCAGCATTAGCATTCACTGCAAGCTGATAGCTACCCTTTTTCCAAGGCTTTTCTGGTGTGAAGTTTATGACTTCATCGCTTTCCATGACCCAGTCGCCTTTGACAAGTTCTTTTCCATCGCTGATTTCCAGCATTTGGGTCATGGCATAGTCCATGGCTTCTCCAAAATGTATTTTCAGACTTTCCTGCTTGTTCCTTGTTGGAGGAGAAATTTCCCAACGATCAACTGTCGGCTTCTGCTCGTCACGCTCGCCAACCTCAAATATTTTCTCATAGTTCTCCTCTAAGGAGATTCCCTGCTTGCTTCGAAATCCGCCATCGATTATGAGTCGATACGTCTTGCCTTTTTCAAGTACTTGACCGAGTTGTCTATTTGGTCCAAGGTCTCTTTTGATTCTCCCAGGTTCTATCCATAAGGTCAGCAAGGTTCGTGTTTCGTTCCAAAGTTCTGGCGAGAGTCTAATAAATGCTCGATCTACCTCCTCTCCTTCTTGGTTGTATAAGTGGAGGTAATCATAAAATTTACCCACTTCCATTGGTTCACTGAAGCGGATATAAAACTTTAAGAAGTTTTCAGGGAGTACTCTTCCTTTGGGATAGACTGCTGTGATCGTTGGCACACTTTGGTCGCCGGTACTTGGTGTAAATGAACACAATAACCTGTCTTGTGCGTATGCTTGGTAGGTTAGACCATTGGTGAAAGGAATGTAAGGTAAAAAGGTAGTTTGGCCATTGAAAACAGTGCATTTGCCGGCCATGAAATTCGATGCACCAGTTACCTTGATTTTAAGATTGGGAAAGTCGCCAGCCAGTTGGAGCGATTTGGCCGATTGGTTTTCCCAGACCAAAGAAAATGATACTTCCTGAGCGCTAACACTAAGTATTACACCCAAGAAGCATATTAGAAATGATTTTATAACCATCGATTATTGGCGGTCCACAATTGAAGATTACCATCAGCCTTTCTTTGTAGCATCACAAATCTTGCATCGTCTAGTTGATCCAACTGAAGCACATTCACAAATGGTAAAGCGATAAAATCAACGCCAGCTGTACCAGATCGCTCTTCTACCCGCTCCGTCAACGAGCCACTGTAGTTTTCAATGTTTTCCAACTTTATTTTCATGACCGCTCTTGCCGAATTGGCCATCAATAGGTAAGAAGCACCGTCTTTTTGCATTACAATCATATCGAGCGGCGTATTCCAGTTGCCAAGCTCCGCTACTGTTCGGCCTTTCACATGCTCGCCAGCTTTTAGATCAGATGCTGGAAATATAACAAGTGGCGTACAAGTGTAGCTGGCCACCACATAATCTGTACCTGCCATAGTAGCAGTCGTGAATGCTTTGATCGGAGAGTCTGTTTCGTATTGTCCGTGGGCTGCATGGTAAATTTCCAATGAACTCATTTTTTGGTCTCCATCGAATGGAAAAGGCATGGCGCGAAAGGTAGAACCAAATTCTTTGTTTGAAAGACCTGTTAACATGACCTTGCCATTGCTGTAGTTAAGGTCAGAAATTGCCCATTGACGAAGCGATCTTCCTCTTCTGTCTTTGGCATCCACTGCTACGGCATCTTCTAGCGATTGCTCATCAAAAGAAGCCTGACTGAGGTCAACTACCGACATTTGCTCATTATCCTCAATTTTCACAAGTACACTGCTTCCATTAGTATGTGTTACAGCGAGATAAATGGACTTAGATATAGGATTGATCGCCAAATCTGAGATGGTCATATTGGCCGGAGTGGTTCCCAAAAGCTCTGCTACTTTTTGATCAATACTGGCAATATTGAAGTCTGCCGCTTCAGCATTGGCTTTGGTGTCTTTAGTGTCTAGGGCAAACACTTTTCCATTCTCACTATCACCAATAAATAAGATTCCTTCAGGTCCAAAATCTAAAGCATTCATGGCTTTGATTTCGAGATTTCCAACTTTGAATCTTGCTTTTAAATCGTCTTCTGCTTGAGCAGAAAATATCAATATTATTGCAAATAAGGATACGAATAGGTTCTTTTTCATAGTTAAGTTGTTTGGTTACTTTAACTTGGAATCAATAGAAAAGTTCATTTCCCCGCTTTTACAAGCCAATAACAACTTAAGCAAAAAACCGAAAGATCTGATTTATGCGAATCGGCACAGATCAAAACGAAGTAAGGGATCAATAAAAGTAGCCAAGCAATATTCAGGGGTATGCGGCAAAGTAGAAAATTGACAAGAAGCACCATTAATGATTGTCAGAGGTCTAAACCTTTTCTTTTTTGACCGGAGAAAAAACCTACTTCTTATCGCCTAAGTAAAATCATTCTTAGCCAAGCCATAACTACTTGGTTCATATGCTTATTTTAGCAAATCTTTTGGCAGCCTTAATTATTGGAAATGAGCATATTTGGAATAATTACCTTACTCACCGTTATTTCTGCACTTTTTAGTTATATCAACGTGCGCTTCTTGAAATTACCAACCACCATTGGTTTGATGATCATGGCCATGATTTTTACGGTGGGTATTTCAATCTCCTCATTATTTACGGATATCTTCCTCAACAATGCGGTGACCATCATCGGCTCCATTGATTTCAAGGAAGTGCTCTTGGATGTGATGTTGAGCTTCCTGCTCTTTGCAGGTGCCCTGCACACTAACTTCACTCAACTAAAAGTGCAGCGCTACCCAATCATGATGTTTGCTACGGTGGGCGTTTTGGTCTCTACTTTTTTAATTGGAACGATTGCTTTTTACCTACTCAATTACATGCAATTAACCATAACTTACTTGCAAGCCTTGTTATTTGGCGCCTTAATCTCCCCAACTGATCCGATCGCTGTTTTGGGTATTCTAAAACAGGCCGGAGCGCCCAAAAAGCTGGAAACTAAAATTGTGGGCGAAAGTCTTTTCAACGATGGCATAGGTGTGGTCATCTTCTTAACGCTCTTCCAATTGGCGGCAAGTCCCAATGCTGACATATCATTTGGGCACATTGGTTTCCTCTTTTTGGAAGAAGTAGGTGGAGGCGTTCTTTTAGGATTAGGTCTGGGCTATGTGACTTACCTCATGTTAAAGTCTATAGACAATTATGAAACAGAAGTAATGCTCACTTTAGCCATGGTGATGGGAGGATATTTATTGGCGAGTAGTTTACACTTTTCAGGTCCATTGGCCATGGTGGTCGCTGGTTTATTCGTGGGAAATGATACCCGCAGAGAATCGTCGATGAGTGAAGTTACTGAGCACTATGTAGATAAGTTTTGGGAGCTTTTAGACGTTTTTCTCAATGCCATTCTTTTCGTACTCATCGGCCTAGAGGTACTGATATTGAGCTTCGAAGGCAATTACATTTTAGCTGGAGCACTCCTTATTCCAATAGCACTGGCCTGTAGATATTTGGCTCTTTTGGGGCCCATTCAAATATTCAAAAAGAAACTCGACTTTGTTCCTAAAACAGGCTTGATGATGACATGGGGAGGTTTAAGAGGTGGCATTTCTATCGCCCTGGCGCTTTCCCTCACCGACGAAATGAACCGCGAACTGATTGTGGCGATCACTTATATCATCGTAGTATTCAGCATCATTGTCCAAGGCCTAACCGTTGAAAAAGTACTCAACTGGCTGAAAGTAAAAGAAGTCTGATTTTCTGAAGATTCTAAGTGCTAGTTGAACTGTGAAATTTTCATTTTTTGAACTCATTAGCACACCAGCTTATAGCCCACTAGCGCGAAAGTTACTTCCGTGACAATATGCGATTACCTTCTTGCCATGTACCGTAAATCTTCGATAAGAGATCAACTACCTGTTCATCGTGCCTTCTCCATGGCTTGAGTCTCACTGGCCTTCTTTCGGTGAGCGTTGATTGGTTTTGAATTAGGTCTGTGGGTCATAGACCTTGGGGTAGTGTAACTTTCGAGCTAGTGGGGGCATTGTTAACATTAACTTAAACCAACCATTATATAAAAATAAGTATCATTTATCCATCTTGCATGTTCAGAACCCTTAACTATGAAAACGTACTTACTATCAATATTCCTTTTCTCGCTAAGCCTATGCGTGTCCTGCGACTTTGGGCTTACCCAAGACGATGACGACCTCACTGAGCTAGAGAAGCTCCCTCCTCTGACTACTACCGGAGAGAATACTTTTGGGTGTTTGGTGAATGGGAAGGCTTTTGTCGTAAAGAATACTTCTAACATTACCGCTTTTTATCAACAGAAATTACTGTTTGTTTCTGCTGGAATTGATAGGAATGGAATTGATGAAGGGGTGAGCTTTACTGTTTACGAAACTGAATCCGAAACAAATACTTTCAACCTCTCTGATACCTTAAATATAAGTTGTAGCTATAGTGATTTTTCTAATTACCCAGATTCATACTGTCAGTATGAAAAAGAAAATATCATAAATGGTGAATTTAATATCAACAGTTTTGATGCTGAAAACTATATTATTTCAGGGACATTTGAATTCAATGCAGCTCTGTATAAGTGTGATACCATCAGAGTAACAGATGGCCGCTTTGACTTGCAATACATTCCATAATTCTATATCCTAAAAACTAAAGCTATGAAAAAGATCGCTTGTCTTACCATATTGGCTGTGTTGAGCCACCTTGCGTATTCGCAGTTAAACAACTACTATACCCGGATGAACCACGTATTTGGTAATATCCAAAAGTCAAAAGTTACTACTGGCTTACTCAAAGAATTCGGCGTTCGTTGGAACGAAGTGGAAGCTTACAATGGTACGATCAGTAGTATCAACTGGGTGGATGAGACCCAGTGGCAGTCTCTCTATAATTCCCTCTATAGCATGCGGGTGAGCAGGAAACCACTTTCTTTGATTATAAAATCAAAATAACTACTTTAGATAAAACTATTTCATCATATGCCATATTCTAGAGCTTCTCTTTTATTCATCTTATCACTCGCTATACTTCTGATCGTCTCCCGTGAGTCAGATGCTCCAGATGGAGAGTCGTTATTTTAATTCCGCTATTTAGTTAACTTTCATATTATGATACCGAAGAACATAAAAATCATTCTTTTTTTTCTAATCCTACTTACTGTTGCTATCCTAGAATCCTGCAAATGCTATAATAAAGGAGATCCGCAGACATTAGAAAATGCTTACACAATTTCTTTTATACTATTCGATAAGGATACTAACGAGCCGCTCTTTGGTTTTGGAGCCAAGTATGACTTTGACTCTGTATTCGTCTATGATGCGAATGGGGTACTTATTTACCCGGGACCTATACCCGGAGATGGTATGGTAGTCCTCAGCCCTTATAGACGATCCGATGCAATAATCCCTCTAGAAAAGGACACTACGGAATATTACTACCTCCACCTTATTGAACAAGGACTTGATATAGACACCCTGCGGGTAGACTACCGAGCGGGCATCAATGACTGCTCTGAAAAAGAATTCACCAAACTAAACCTATACTACAATGAAGAAATTATTTACGAGAGCGATCGTCCTACAACTGGTTATTACGTGGAGCTGTTTAAGTAATACAGCCTACTCTCAAGACTGCTATACCGCTGATCCTGATACCACAGCTTACAAACAAATCCCGTGGTATGGTGATGAGAGTAACTATACGGTGCTGGAAAGGATGTATGATAGTCTTATCAATATATATGCTCCTTCTTCCCCATGGCCAGTGTCCCACAGCCTCTTCTTTCGGTGAGCGTTGATTGGTTTTGAATCAGGTCTAACCCCTCCATGCTTATCGTATTTGATTTTTAAATCCATTATCTTCGATTTGTGTAAAAATCACGTTGAATCGCTTCCATCGAGCAATATGCGAGGACTTCTCATTTTGAGTTTTTTTGTTTTAGGGGTCACTATTATGGCCCAGCCCTCCAAAAGAGCCAATATTTGGTACTTTGGTCAAAATGCAGGTCTGGATTTTAATAATTTGGATGCGGAAGGGCATCCATCTGTACTTACTGATGGACAGATCAAAACAGATGAAGGCAGTGCAGTGATCAGCGATGAAGCTGGTAATCTATTGTTCTATACCGATGGTGAAACCGTATGGAACCGGGCACATGAAATAATGCCGAATGGAGAAGGACTCAAAGGTAGCTTTAGTTCCACTCAAAGCGCGCTCATAGTCCCTCAGCCAGGAAGTGATCGCTTGTATTATGTGTTTACTACTGCTGCTCAAGGTGGTATTGATGGGTTGAATTACAGCGTAGTGGACATGACTGAGAGTGGAGCCCTTGGAGATGTTATCATCAAAAACGCACTACTCTACACGCCAACGACTGAAAAACTGACGGCTGTACTTCATACAAATGGGCGGGACGTATGGGTAATAACACATAAATGGGAATCTGACGAATTTTATACCTATCTGGTCAGCGAAGAAGGATTGGATGAAACGCCGGTTATTAGTGCTACGGGTTCCATACATGAATTTGGTGGCTCGAATGGAAATACAATTGGTCAGATGAAGGTTTCGAGCAATGGAAATATTTTAGCACTAAATATAAGTACTGAATTGCGAACTGAAATTTTCAACTTCAATTGCAATAGCGGAACTCTTCAATTCATTAAGGCTCTAACAACTGTCCCTACTTATGATCCAAGTGAAGTCTTTATGATCTATGGAATGGAGATATCATTGAATGAGTCTTATTTGTACATCAGTGAATCAGCTCCAGAATTATACAACGGTCAGAAAATCTACCAAGTTGACATCAATAATGAATTCAGTTCAGTGGTAGAAGAAGTTTTTATTGGCGGAAATTTACAAAAAGCTACGGATGGAAGAATTTATACTGTAGATGTGGATCAGCAAGAGTTGGTAGCTATTGATAGGCCTAATCTACCAGCAGATCACCCAGATTTTACGATATCCCGAATTTCAATTACTCCTGGCTTCTGCCTTCTTGGATTGCCGAATTTTATTCAGTCCTACCTCAAAGTAGCAGATCCTCTAGTGGAAATGCCCAATGTATTTTCGCCTAATGAAGATGGGGTCAATGACACATTTCTTCCTAAAGCCTTCCATCGAATAGAGACATTTCAGCTAAAAATTATAGACCGATCAGGTGCGCTCGTTTATCAGACTTCTTCACCAGAACAGTGGTGGGATGGCGGAGCTTCAGCCACCGGAACCTACTACTGGTACCTGCAGTACGAAGGAGTAAATGGTAAAAGCGGGAAACTCAAAGGCTGGGTTCAGCTTATGCGATGAGATTTTAATCACCAATAAACCCTTCCCCATGGCTTGAGTCTCACTGGCTTTCTTTCGGTGAGCGTTGATTGGTTTTGATTCAGGTCTGTGGGCTGCAGCCTTGGGATAGGGCTCATGTTCAACTAAGGAATCTTCATTTCCTAAATTCCCTAGCACACCAGCTTATAGCCATATCCCCGCACATTGAGGATCTTAATGTTAGGATCTTTGGAGAGTTTTTTTCTGAGCTTGGAAATAAAAACGTCCATACTACGGGCATTGAAAAAGTCATCATTTCCCCAAAGTGCGAGAAGAATTTCTTTGCGGTCGGTTAGCTCATTTTTTTGTTCGTACAGTGCCGAAAGCAATTGTGCTTCTCGGTGAGTCAGCACCTCTTCTTCCTCTCCAAACTTCAGAATTTGCGAAGGCAAGTCAAAGATGTAGTTACCAATGTTTAGGTTTTCTGCTGGTTCTACCGCTGCAACTCTTCCCAGAAGTGCCTTCATTCTTACAATCAATTCTTCCATGCTAAAGGGCTTCTTTAGGTAGTCGTTGGCGCCATAGCCAAATCCTTCTACAATATCTTCCGTGCGCGATTTTGCGGTGAGAAATATGATCGGAATTTTTGGGTCTACCTTTCGGATTTCTTTTACCAGCGTGAAACCATCCTTTTTCGGCATCATCACATCCAACACGAGCAATTCAGGTTTTTCCTTCGCATACATTTCTTTAGCCACTTCGCCATTGTTACAGTAAATCACTTCAAAGCCGCGGGTTTCTAGGCTCTCTTTCACAATGGTTCCGAGCGCTTCTTCATCTTCTGCAAGGAGTATTTTGTATGTTTTACTCATAGTTGAATGGTGAAAATGGTAAGATTTCTCTGAGTTTCCAGCAGCACAGCACCTCCGTGTTTTTCTACCACTGCTTTGGTATAATACAGGCCAATACCAAAGCCTTTTACATCGTGCTGATTACCTTGTGGTATGCGATAGAGTTTTTCGAAAATTCTTTCCTTATGTTCTTTTCTTATAAAACCTCCATTGTCAGCCACTTTCCAGACAGGTCGTTGGTTTGGAGCGTCTAAGCTCACGGAAATTTGATCCCCACCGTATTTTATGGCATTGTCGATAAGGTTTGACAAAGCACTTTCGATATGAAAAGGATCAACACTATGCCACACCTCTTCAGCAGGAATACTCAGCGCTATCGACTTTTTAGCAGCGATGATTTTATAGTTATCTACTACTTTTTGGGTGAGCTTGACCAAGTCCGTTTCTTCCAAGTTGACCTTTATCATTCCAGAATCGATGGTGGCAGTTTCCAGCAATTTTTCAACCATCAAATTTAGTTTCGCCAGTTGATCTTGAGAAAGCCCAAGATATCGCTTGGTCTTTTCTTGGTCATTCGCTTCATTGAAATTAGCAATGGCCTCTATCGCTGTAGAAATAGTGGCGATGGGTGTTTTAAATTCATGGGTAATATTACTGATCAAATCATCTTTGATTAAAGCCAGCTCTTTTTGTTCCTTGATGATGCCATAGAGATACCAAAGCGCAATCACCACGGCGAGAACAATAGCTAGAGAAATCACAAGGTCAATCAATCCTTTTTTCAGAATGAGCATGGAAGCATTCTCAAAATGCATGTGTAGTGTTTCATCTCTTGGAAGATAAGTCGTCTTCGAGGTGGTAGATAGGGTGTAATTAGTCTCCCTTTTACCCATAGTTGTGTTGCCATCAGGTCCCGAATGCGCAAGCTGATAACCAATAGGAATACCCTTTCTTTTGAGTTCTTCCTCTACTATTTTATCTAACTGACCCAACTCTATGAGGTCTTCGCTAATGGAAATCATCACTTTTTTGGTGAGGCTTTTGAACCCCTTCTTAGGTTCTTCGGCTGATGTATCTTCTGCGTCATTGAACACACGAATCTTCGATAACCGATTAGCATTGAGCAGGGTGTCTAGCTTTTTATTAATAGCCTTTGATTTGAGTGTTTGGGGTGGAGATGTCTGATTCGTATCGTTGGACCATGCGAAAGCAAAAGCTTGACTGTTGGTTTTTTCGGTATTGGTATCTGCCGCTAGTTTTAGAATGCTATCTAGTTTGTTATCCTCTTTAAAGAATTGGTGCCTATTAAAGGGACTTACAGAAACCGTGTCATTTCCACTCATCATCATCACGAATATGTCGTCACGTGCCTTATCCGCATAATACTTTTCTACCGCCAGATCCAGCGCCACTTGTACGTCATTGATATATCGTTGTTTATTGGTTTGATAATTACCCACAGTACGATAGATCTGAGATCCCAGTATGACGAATACTGTCACTGACATTAAAAAAATGATTTTTCTGATGGATTGCTTTATCACATGGCTAATATAGGGCTTACGAGTGGCTCTTGTAAGCTGGTTAACACACGTTAACACTGGTTAACTATCCCTTAGCACTTGTAAGTATTGTTTTGTAAGACACAAAAAAACAAAAACTATGGAACGCAGAAAACACATCATTACCTTGATCATCGGCCTGTCATTGGCCCTCTTTCTTATTGCCAACCAAGCCAAAGCTCAGCAATTTGAGGGAATAGCCACTTACTTATCGGATCAGGACATGTCCAACTTCAGCTTTTCGGGAAAAGATATGGCACCAGGCATGGCAGATCAGCTCAAGGCTCAACTTAAAAAACAGTTTCAAAAAGAATACGAGTTAAAGTTCAATTTGACTGAGTCTGCTTGGCAGGAAGCCGAAGGGCTAGATGCAGGAATGGTCAACGCATCCGCTGGCGGTATGAGTCTATCTATCTCCGTTGGAAATTCGATTACCTATAAAAACTCTGAGACCAAGAAAATTATAGAGCAGACCGAGTCATTTAGTAAGCAATTTTTGATTGTCGATGAGCTGGAAGATCGAAAGTGGGTACTCACAGGGAAAACAAAGAAAATAGGCGAATACCTTTCGCAAGAAGCCACCTACCAGCATATAAGAGAAATTAAAACACTCAGTATGTTCAACGAAGACCAAACTACGGAATCAAGAATGGATACTACCATGATTACCGCGTGGTTTTCTCCGCAAATACCTGTGCCACATGGGCCAGATGACCATTGGGGACTGCCGGGGCTTATTCTTGAGATCACCGATGGTAAAATGACTTACCTCTGCACGAAGGTTGTATTAAATCCAAAAAAGAAACTCGATATCAAAGCACCAACAAAAGGTAAAAAAGTCTCTAAAGAGGAGTTTGAAATAATCAACAATGAACTTGCCGAGGAAATGATGAAAAAGTACTCTGGCGGTTCTGGTGAACATTCAATGAGCATCAAAATCGGTAACTAAAGTATTTAGCCGATACCAAAATCATCTTTTCATCTCTTGACTCATTTTTTATGAAATCCCTCCTTTCAGGTTTGATAATCTTACTTTGCTCATGGTCAGTTTTGGCTCAAGGAAGCGTGCTTTTCTACGGAGAAGCTCGCGACAGCCTTGGCATGCCCCTGCAATTTGCCAATGCGCTCGCTATTGATACAACCACGCAGGCAATGTCAGGATTTGCAGTGACTAACCTCAATGGAGAATTCAAACTGAGATTGGCACAGGGAAAGACGTATCAGTTGAAAATCACTTTCATTGGCTATGTCCCCTTTGAGCGGCTGATTACTCCTACGGAAAGCAACAAAATACCCTACAGCTTTACGCTCAATTCGGATATTACACAGCTGGGAGCAGTAGAAGTAGTTGCGGAAATGCCTGTTACATTCAGAGGCGATACCATCGTGTATAAAGTAGAAGCATTTAATCAGGGAGACGAGCGCAAACTAGAAGATGTATTGGAAGACTTGCCCGGCTTTCAAATAGAGGAAAATGGCGAGGTAAAGGTGCAGGGCAAAAAGGTGAACAAAGTGCTGATCGATGGGAAAGAATTTTTTGATGGAGATAGCAAGCTGGCCACCAAAAATATCCCTGCAAATGTGGTAGACCGAGTGCAGGTGCTTCAAAATTATAATGACATCAGTCCGCTACAAAACGTCAACGAAAGTGAAACGCTCGCGCTCAATATTCAATTGAAGGGTGATAAAAAGCGAATGGTTTTTGGAGACTTAACTGCCGGAGGCGGTCCTCAGCGGAGGTATTATGGGCATGCCAACGTATTTTATTACGATGAGAAAACGAGCCTCAACCTCATCGCGGATGCCAATAATATTGGCGAATTGGCTTTTACCATGAGTGACTATTTCCGCTTTTCTGGTGGACTGGGCAGCATGATGGGAAATAAAGGCTCCAACTTCAATGTTTCCTCCGACCAGCTGGGAATCCCCATGGCGGAGCGTAATACGGCACGCTCGTTGGACAATCAATTAGCGGCTTTCAATATGAGTATCAAACCAAAATATGGCTGGCAGATTACCGGATTCGCGATTGGCTCCATGGTGGACAATCGCTTCGGCTCCTTGTCCAACCGGACGTATCTCCAAGATCAATCGACCCTCGATGAGGTGTATACTTCTTCCTCATCAGTCAATAGCAAATCTGGGTTGAGCAAGCTCGGTATCAAATACACGCCAAATCCTAACTTTCAAATCGACTATCAAATCTTTGGCCGGCTAGCCGAAATAAGTAATGCTGAGCAAGACAGATCTGAGGTTAGCGGTGAAACCAACAGTATAACAGGAAGTAATACACAGTCGCCTTGGTCTATTGAGCAAAAACTCAGTGCCTACTATGCTTTGGGTGAAAAAGATGTGGCCTCTGTTGCTTTCATGCACAGCTTCGAACATCAAGACCCGATATACAATTTAGGAACCACACGCCGACCGTTTGAAGATTTGCTGCCGCTTGAAACAGCACCCACTTTTGGGCTAAGCCAGCACCGGATGATTGACTCTGAAAGCACCGAGCTTTTGGCGAGTTACTACCACATCTTCAACAGAAAAAATCATGTCAACCTGAGCATCGGCTACACCAATAATCAGCAGCAATTCAATGCGCAATTGTTTGAAGAAATTGCTGGGGAGTCCCGGCCTTTTGATAGTCTCGCTTTTCGCAATCAGGTAGATTTTCGTTTTGAAGATTTCCTTGTCGGGATACTTTTTAAAAACAAGTGGAAGAAACTAACATGGACACCACAGCTCAATTTTCACCACTATGATGTGAGTCACAACCAACTTACCGGTGAGACCGGATTTGAGAGAACCATGTTCCTTCCTGGGTTTAATGCCAAGTACGAATTCACCAGCTCACGAAGTATGTCCTTTAAATACGAGGTGAATACCAACTTCATGGATGTGAGAAGTGTGGCCAGTAATTTCCTCATTACCAGCTACAATTCTATAAACCAAGGAAATGCCAATTTGGAAAATAGCTGGATGCACAGTTTTAATGTGGATTATCGTGATTTCAATATGTACAACTTTTTCGACATTTATGGAGGTGTAAACTACCAGCGAAAAATGGATGACATCCGAAATAGCATTTCCGTGAGTCAGTGGGAAAGAAGAAACATTCCCGTGAATATGGCGCCTATCAACGAGGAACTACAAGGTTATCTCAACCTCTCAAAGCGATTTGATAATTTTCGACTTACCCTCGACAGCCGCTGGACTTACAGTAAACTGAACAATAGGCTCAATGAACTCATCAATACCAACACCAACCAACAGCAACGCTACGAGGGCGCCTTTTCTACCAACATTAAAAAGAAACTTTTCATCAAGCTGAGCCACACTTTCACTGGCAACTATTATGAAGGCAATCAAGGCAACAGTGTCTTTTACAACCATGAAAGCGGTATACGACTCAACTGGAAAATCACCGAAGACCTCAGTTGGATTAACAGCTATTCATTGACGAGTTATGAAAATGCAACGGCCAATGCTCGTTCCCAATTTGACCTTTTTGACTCAGCGCTCAAATACCGCAAAAAAGGAAGCCCGTGGGAATATACCATTCAAGGGATCAACCTGCTCAATACGCAAAGTATTCGCCGTGACTCCTTTAGCGAAAACCTCATCAGCACTTACGCTTACGACATCCAGCAGCGATATGCCGTTTTCAAGGTGATGTACGATTTGTAGGTTGAGGTGATGATTGCTCCCACTTTTACTCATTGGGTTCGATATGGATAAGCACAAGGCCTACATTCGGTATTTGAGTGGTTAGGTGGTCTTTTAATGCATGCGCAATGTCGTGTCCTTTTTTTACCGAGATTTTACCATCCACAATGGCGTGTAAGTCCACATGATATTTCATCCCGGCTTTTCGTATAAAACACTTTTCTGTTCCTAAAACGCCGGCTACCTTGACGGACTCTTCTCGGATTTCTTCCAAAAGGTCATCGTATAAATGCTCGTCCATGATCTCTCCCAATGCAGGTCGGAAAATCAAATAACTGTTGTACAAAATAAATCCAGCAGCTAATAAGGCCGCCCAATCATCCGCCGTTTCATAGCCTTCCCCAAAAACAAGGGCAATGGAAATCCCAATCAATGCCATGATGGAGGTGATCGCGTCGCTTCTGTGGTGCCAAGCATCCGCTTTGAGCGAGGAGCTATTGGTTTCTCTACTTCTCTTTATGACCACCCGAAAGGAAATCTCTTTCCATAAAATAATGGCTCCCAAAACGAACAAAGTCCATGTTTCTGGTGCCTGATGCGGGGTTTGTATGTTTTCAATACTTTCGTAAGCAATGATGGTGGCGGAAGTAACCAAAAAAGCGACCACCATGAATGTGATCAAAGGCTCGATTTTCCCATGACCATAGGGATGATTTTCGTCTGCTGGTCGCTCCGCATATTTTAATCCAAAAAGTACCAGTAGCGAAGAAAATATATCTGTGGTAGATTCAATGGCATCTGCAATGAGTGCATAAGAATGGCCAAAAAAACCAGCAAACCCCTTGATCAAAGCCAAACTGGTATTGCCCAGAATGCTGAAATAAATGGTTCGCACTGCCTTTTGCTCGTTATTCATTGATGTGACTCAAGTTGCTGATTGGGATATTAGCTTGAAAATTACCTATTTCAGGATCGTCCTCTGTTCTTCGTGATTTTCAAATTTGCGCAACAAATTCTAAAAAGACTTTTTTGTGAAGCTCAAGATCTAAATCAGGAGATACGGATACTCGGGCAATATAATCTTTATCGCCCTCTTTGGTGGTACCCTGAGTAGAAGTAGCCGGAATGGTCCAATAGCAGCCTTTCAGCTGTCCGTAACTCACGCAATATTTGCTGTCATTCGGAATTTTCGTAATCATCAGATTGATGAGTTGATGATTCAACGCCCTTTTGTGTGCCTCTCTTTCTTCGGACGTATTTCCTTTGGTGGGTAAGTCGAGGGAAAAAACTGAAGGCGTAAATCCCATGTTTGCCAAGTCCTCCGAGACAAAATTGATTTTTGCAGTGGGCAAGGTCTCCTGAATAAAGTTTACAAATAATCGCGTATTGGTGTATGCTTCCGCAATCCGCTGAATCATGGAGGGCATTTGCTTCGCCAATATTTCTATTTGAAGAGCAGTCGCTTCATTGTCGCACAGCCGCAAATGTGTGTCTATTTTTTCCATGAGCGCTTCCGCTTGTTCGTTGGCAACACAGTAGCCCGCGGTGCATTTTCCTCCGCTCGGAAATTTGGATCCACTTACATAGGAGATGGTTCGCACGGTCGAAAGGATGCCTTCTTTCCCCAAGAATTGAACGTTTGGACAAAAAGTTTGATCGAGAATAAACACCGGATCGATCGCTGGCGCACCCGCTTCTGTTTTGCGAGGCTTACTTAGCACAGCCTTTAGTTTTGCCAGGTCAGGTACTTCCACGCGAGGATTGGTGGGTATTTCTGCAATGATGTAAGGCACAGCATCTTCTTTGGCCACTTGATCCAAAAGGATATCAATGCTCTGCACCATGTCATTGTCGCCATCTACAGGCAAGTCCAGCACTTCCACGCGATCGAGGCAGGCAGCTACGCGGCGGGCTTGGTCATTGGTGCCACCGTAGCAATTTGGCGGCACAATAAATTTAATGGCTTTTCCCTGATGCTTTTCCAATGCGTCATCGACGAGTCCCATCATAATGGCATATTGAACAGAAAGCCCACTTGACCCGATGAGCGCCCCGCTTTTGGCTTGCGTAATGGTTTTTATCAACGCTTCGACCTCTGCTCGATCGGATGCCACATCACTTGTCTGAGCGTTAGAAGTAGTATGCCCCACGAGAAGCTGTAAGGCTGCTAGGCAGTCGGCGGGAGTCATGGAAATAGTTTCTCTTCTTCTTACATGCTGAATTTTTGAAATGTATTCTTCATTTTGGGCGCCATTGACCAGCAAAATGCTGCCAAGCGACTCATGCAAATGGATATAAAAATCAACGTTTTTGCGAAGGTCAAAATGATTGATCTCCTTCTGCTGCGACAAGTAAATGGTACTCCCATCAAAATCTGGGATATCATCGATTTTCTCGACCTGCATCAACTCAAAATGGTAACCATACACCCTCTTGATCAAGTCAAAATCAAAACAATCGGGCAAGGTGCCTTGATAGGCAATGAGTGTGTTTTTGTGAGCCAACAAATTTTTTCTAAGTACTGCCAAAACAGGCACTGTTTGGGAGGAAAAACTGATGACATGGTCTGCATGCGTATGGTTTGAAAGGGCAATGGCCCATTCAAGGATAGAGGATAATGGATGCCCCAGACGGATATAATCGAAAGCGGTAGGCAACTCGCTCAGGGCTGTGGTTTGGGCGTTGTTGGCTTGATACAGCGTTTCAAACTTTTCAAGAAACTCGGTTTTCGCCAATTCTTCTGTGTAAATATCCAGTCGATGCGTCGTGAGCGTTAGCCAGTCTGTTGGCATATTTGCTAACACTTCTTTGATATAATTCAGCAATTTGTTGTCTTCCATAATTTTACTCTTTTAGCTGGAGCAGTTTTGCGTATCCTTTAGATTGGTTGGCGTTGACCCTTCAATTTGCAGCGGTTGTTGCCAAACCTATAGGCGAATGCGCTCCGATGGCCATCGCTGGCGAAGTTTGATATTTTCGCCATCATTACAAAATGGGTGGCATGCTGGCTGGATCAATTTGTATGGTTGGTGTAAACGTGTGAATGGTTTGATTGGAGGGTATTTTAGGAATTTTGGGATAGTTTGGTGGGGTGGGGATGAAGGGGTGTTAGGCTTCACAGATCTCTTGTATTGTTATCCCAAATGTCGTTTTAGATGGGAGACTCCTGTAAAATTTTAGGTTCCCATATTTGTTGTTACAAGCATCCATTACTTTAAAAATAAATTCCTTAGTGGCATCCTTGCCAAAAATTATTCCTACTAATGCTTCAGGTTTAAAATAATGCTTACCTACTGGTTTCTTAATTAATCGATACTCTTGTTCCATTCTCCAAACATTGGATTTGGTATAAAAGAGATGTTTTACACTGTCGCCTGGTAGATAATCCTTAGATGAAAGCTCCTCTTGGTAGTCCACAAAATCTAAATCCATAAAGAAGTTTGCGGAGTTATCGATGTTGAATCTTAAGCATAGCCCTTTATGATAGTTGGAATAATTAGCCCAAAGCATCAGGTTAGATGGTTGTGAACTAAAACAGCCGACCCCAAATCCATCGACAACTTTTTCAATTTCCTGTTCGATTGTATTTTTCCAATAGCCAAGATCAAGTTTTCGAGCCTCCGCTCGCATTACCTGCCTAGAAATGTTTGGATCTTTCTTTTTAAGTAATTTTTCTGCCCATTTTCTAATGAGATCTTTATCGTCAGGTACTTTTAAAAGTTTATGATAGCAATCAAATGGATCGTTTAATAGTCGACTATTCTGGAAATAAATATAGGAATTGGAGAGTTCGTCTATAGTAAAGTCAACGTTTGATCGATATCTATAAATGTTCGGTGGTCCTATGAAGTCATCTTGAATCATGATCTGGCGAGATGAGGTTTAACGACTATGATGAGTGGGGCTTAAAAAGCACTAACCTCTCGTCTCGCACAGAGCCACGCCTTGTTTTAAATTTAAAACTTGAGGCGTACTTTCCAATCCCCACTAAAGTATCCTGATAGATGAAACCCGGTTCATTCATAGCATTTGTTATGTTTTTAACCTATAAGTTGGAACGACGCTGAGCGTATTGGAGAAGCTCACTATCTGAGTAAACTTTATGTCGTCCACCAAGTGGTTCATGTATTAACCAGCCGTAATCAGTTTTTACTATTCTATACCCTTTTGGAGTTAAAACTTCTTTTGACCTAAACAGTTCTGGGTTTGCTTCATATTCAGCAGTTCTCTTTTTTTCGATTTCCTCTAGGATTCTTATATTTTTTAGAGATTCTTCTTTTTCTCTCTTTTTCTCAAGTTCCGCTTCAATTTCTTCTTGTACTTGTACCTTCCTAATCTCTAATTCATCCATTAGAGATTGAACTCTCAATGATATGTAAAGGGCTTTGGCTTTGGCTTCATCTCCGTGGCTTTTTGCTATTGCTTTAGCCCATAGTCCATTCTTTCTCACATTCTGCTGTAGTTCATTTACAACCTTTTCATAAAGTTGTTCTTCTAGAATTCTACTCGCAATCTTCTTTCTTTTTAGATTATTAAACAGCTTCATATTAATAGAAAGTTATATTGATCTATTGCAGGGTTTAAACATAACGCCCAACTATCATCCGTAAGCTGGACTTTTCAAATATTAATAAAAGCATCGGATCGTACCAGTTTTTTTTTGCAAATAGCTCAGTAATTTTAAGGTTGATAGTGTCTGTTGGTGATAGTCAGTCCATTTCCTGCTTCTTTGAGTTGTATTCTTCTTGAGTAATGACCCCTTGTTCTAAAGCTCTATCAAGTTCCTCATTAGTTTTTTTAACGCTGAATTTAGAAAGCAGTTCCTCAAATTGAGCCGTATAGTGTTTTTGCACATCTATAATTTTTTCTTCTTTGGATTCTACATTGATAATTCCTTTAGTATACGATCTTTTTATAGCACTAATCTTATTTAATGAGTTATTATTCAGTGCTTTAATCTCAGATTTTGATTGTCCCGATGCATTTACTAATTTATGATTCATCCCCAGGACTAGCAGAGCGATATGGAATTCAACGAAGCTCAAAAAACCCCATAAGACTTTATTTCTTCCCAATTTCTTAGCTTGATTGGCTATAAATATCGAAATCATGACTTTAATGAAGATTAGAAAAAAAACAATTTCAATTCCGTCAAACAAGTTTAGTTCCAAAGAGAATTTGAAGAAATAAATTATAAATATCACACCGATAAATATGAGAATCGCATAGGTTATCAGTGTCTTTTGTTTGTCATGGAAGAGTTGTTTAGGCCTAGTACGACTTTCTACAAAAGCTATTAATTGCATTATCACAATAACTATAAAGTAAAAAACTAAAATTTGTATCCAATTCACTTCTTGCATATTTAACACCAAATTATCGCCAACGATCAACTAAAATGAGTATGCGCCCCAGTGGCTAGAAGCTCCGAGGTTTCCTGTCTGCATTGTCCTTTCAGATGGCTCATTTCGCATATTCATTTTAGTGTTTGTTACCTGCATTTTATTTTACTCTTATTAGAACTACGTAATCCGACAAAATCTTAATTTGTTCAGTCAATGGTTTATTGACTAGCGATGTGCTTTTAGGGAGTTCAATGTAATCATCTGTTGAATCAATAAGTAATTGCATATAGCTGGTTTTGATAGCATAGTTGGTATTATCGGCAAGCTGTTTGTTAATTCCAGATGATACTATTCCAACTAGATTACCAATCTCATCAAAGAGTGGGCCACCACTATTTCCAGGTTGAATAGGAACCGTAATTTGGTAGGTAGTTATATCTCCTTGAAATCCTGATTTTGAGCTAATTCTTCCATCAGCAAATTTTATTTCATTCCCTAATATCTGTGTTAGTGGATAACCCAGTGAATAAACTGATGATCCAACATCTTGGATTTTGGTATGAAAATTATAGTTGATAGCTTCAAGTGGTCTAAAACTTGAATTTGAAATTTTTAAGATAGCTAAATCATTCTGCCGATCAGAGCTTATAATTGTTGCCTTATATGAATTGGTAGTGCCATTTGTAGTGACTTCTACCTCGCAATCAGTACTGTTTTCAACTACATGGTAATTTGTAGCAATGTATCCTGATATGTCAATGAAAAACCCTGTTCCAGTACTCTTCCAATCATTTGAATTTGATACAATGTCATCTTCATCATAAGTTGGATAGATTTTCAAGTACAAATCATCTCCATTTCCAGTTTCAGAAATTGTCTTCATTGTAGCCTTTTCAAATGTTACAATAACGTCTTTATTGGAGGACTTATTTAGCATGTACCAGTTCGATTTAAATAGACCAAATTGTGCGGTTTTTTGAAGCGTTGCTTTTATATCGCCTTCATTCCAAGAAGTTCCATTAGCACCCGATAAGTAAATTATTTGGTAATCAGTATTCCATTTTAGTACGGCAAGATTGTATTCAAGTCTATTACCTACTTTCTCATAAATTCCCTCAATAGCTGTTGTTCCATTGCTTTCCCAGTGAGTTATCAGACTTTCTTTTGACCACTCTGTTCTTGGGTGATAATATATGCGTTCATTTTGTTCATAATCCAATTCAGAAGCAGACACATAATTTTTTGACTTCAATTTTTTATCATCTAATGATTTTGTTCGGTCAATCTGAAAATAACCTGTTGTGATTTGATTTACAGGATGCAGTTCCAAATAATATGAATTGCCTTTAGTTACACTGAGCCTCACCTGAGTTTGCTTATTGAACTCATTATGTCCTCTTACCTCAACAGTAGTTTGTCCATCAGAAAATAGTTTGTATTCTAACTTCCCACCGTTTTTCACTATCTCAATATCTGTTCCATTAATAGTTACAATAGTTTTTACTGCACTCATCATAAAGTTTGCAGGTCTATATATGGTAATAGTCGAATAGTCTTTTTGAGCAAATGCTACGTGACAGACTATGATCATAAAAATTGAAAAAGTATACCTATTCATGATTTGAAGTGAGATTTTTTAATAAAGCGTTTTCCAGAATTTTAAGTATTATTTCAGAGTATTCGGAACCTAGTTTTATACCATTTAAATCTTTCGGATTTTTGAACTCACCCTCAGATATTCTTGATAACTCCGAGTTGATAATTTCCTCATTTTCTTTGGTCTTTCTTTCTAAAATCTCCTTAATATTATTTTGGTCAAACTCTGGAAGTTTTTCATATTCTTTTGATCCAAGCAGAGCCTTTAGTTGTTTTTCGATTTGTGTCATGGCGAAAGTAATTACAGGTAACAACTAGTGAACCGCATATTCGCGGTTAACTAACTTATATTAAACCAAATCTAATCCATTTTAAATGCGGAACAAACCATTGACAGCTATAAGAGTATGAATTTAATATATTGAGTCGCTATCTCGTCTTAGCCTCCGATAAGATCAGTGGGGTATTGGCCGTTCGATTGATTATGAAAACCATCAATGGTTTTATTGAAATGTTCTGCAAGTCTTGGAGTCATTCAATTGGGTGGAGATAATGGGTGGTGTGGAATCTGTTGTTGCTCTATGCGAGCTGCATTTTATTAAGATGTTGCAAAGAGATGTCTAAGTATTTTGGATTTGAAAAAAGTGAACGTTTCCTGTCATTCCATGAATCAAGTTTGCTGGTAATTAGATCGCGGTTTAAGCTTTTTTCTTGTTGTGAGATGAAGTCTATTGATGAGAGCAGTTCAAGTGCAAAGTCAGAATAGAACCCATTTAAAAATTTGATAGTTTTGGCTGCAATTGCATAAAGCTCCGGTTTATTCTCAACATACTTTTTAACTTCTTCATAACCATCAGCAATCAGCGTTAAGGGCTCAAAAGGCTTTTTATTCATATCGCTGTAACCCATTACGTAACTACCATTCAAGGTGTTAAGTAAAAACCTTACTTTACCAGAATAAGGCCCATAAAAGTTGGGCTGATAAGTCAACTTGAAATATTTCCTTGCACCAAATCTTTGTAAAAAATAAGCCACTTTTTCGCTTGAAAATTCGGACACATATTCTCCGTTTCGTACCAAATCATATAAAACATATAAGAGTAAGGCTCTTGCGTCAGTAAGTTTAACCCTTTCCTTTTTTAGTTTTTCTCTGATAATGGCAGATGGTTCGTATACTAAAACTTCCGCATCAACTTGACTTAAGTGTTTCGTGATGATGTTTTTAACTTTTTGCCACTCTAAACCACCATTGCCAGCGCCCAATGGAGGAATTGCAATGCTCTTGATTTTGTATGAATCAATAACATTCAACAAGTCTTCTAGACCTTTTTCAATGTATTCGTATTCAGAAGGTTTTCTCCAGTTCTTCTTCGTTGGGAAATTGATTATCAATTTTTCACCAGTGCTCACACTTCCATCTCTGGTCACAAACAGCTTCCCTATATCAATTTGTTCGTCTTTACATGCTTGGTTATAAGCTTTGAAGTTGTTCGGATAGGCTTTCTTGAATTGCAACGCTATGCCTTTACCCATAACACCAACCGTATTAACTGTGTTTACCAATGCTTCGGCTTCACTTTCGAGAATATTTCCTGTTAGATACTTGATCATAATTGTGGTTTAATAATAAGCATTAGGAATGACTTTAACTAATTGATCATTTACACCAAATTCTATCAGTTTTTGTTTTGTTGAATCATTATAACAGCCAAAACCAATAATAAAGTTTGGAGGAATGTCACCATTGACTATGAATTCGGCCTGTTTCTTTCTCTTAATATTCAGGTTTTCTTGACCACTCCAATACGGTTCTTTGACAGCAGTCCAATCAACAATTTGAGGTAGCTGATTTATTTCATCCTTATTATAGAAAGTTGATAAGAAGTCCGTTGCGTGCCCATCCGAAAAATAGTAGGTCAAGTTTGAATTCACGAGGGATTGAACCGAACAGGCAACATAAATTATATCATCAGGTTTATTGGCTTTTTCAACAAAATTACCGCCTTGTTGGATTACATATAACATTGGCATTCTCACACCAAAATAGAAAGGTGTGAAATCTCCAAGAGTAATAGTTTCGATTGTATTAAAAGTATTCCCATTGTCAATATTCACTCGCCTTGTACCGATTGTCTATAAGACTCAGATCTCCGATTCCAACAAAGTTAGGGTTAGCATTTGGTGAATTTTTGTGAGTTATCCCGTGCGCAAGAACATGAGGAATGTTCTCAATATGGATTAATCTATAGATATTGATCTGGCTCAAATTCATTTGGTTAGATTAGCCAATTTCAAGATTAGAAACAAGAATTAGGAATGGTTTACGATCAGAAAGTCCAATGATGTCAACGAACTGATAACTACCGCTACTAGTCATTATCAGCCCTATATGTCCAATAGACCTAATCCATTTTAAATGCCGAACAAACCATTGACAGCTATAAGTGATAAATTTCTGTGGTGCGTCACACTTTGATCGTAGGGTCCGCTAAAATCAGTGGGGTATTGGCCGTGCCATTGATTATAAAAAAACACATCAATGGCTCTTCTTGAAATATGCTACAAGTCTTGGAGTCATTCAATGGGGTGGGGATAATGGGTGGTTAGCATCAGATAATTTATCTAACAGTTGGTCTGAATCTTGCCGATTATCCCAAATCACAAGAAGTTTGATGTATTTGGTAGTATTCGTATAAAACAAAGAAACAGTTTTGTGTATTACTAGTTTCCTGATTTGAGTATTTTGAAAAGTTGAGCCAAGTTCAGGGTTCTTTTGAAGTTGGTTTATTCGATATTCAAGTTGTTCAACAAAGTCATCATTGATGTCCGAATTCCATCGTTCAAGAATGAAATCTGAATTTTCTTGTAGCGGTTTCTTGGCGGTTTCAGTCCACAGGACTTCTTTCATCTCCTATTCAGAATATCTCTAACACTTGTATGTTTAGTGAGATTTTCCTCCGGCTCAGCTTCTGCCATTTTTAGTAATTCTACAATGGCTTTAGGAAGCTCATCTAAGGAAGACTTTTGAAACCCTGATATTTGATCAATGATCACCTCGTCTTCAAGGTTTGTTATCCATTGAATAAGCGATATTTTCTTTTGCTCGATCGTCATGTAGTAAAGATAAAAAATTTCATCATGACGTCAATTCATGCCAACGATCAGCTCGTATGTTGACATACATCTATTTCGTTATATTGTATTTTTCTAATTTATGGGTTACTTCCACAATTCCACTTGCTCCCAGTTGGTGGGAAAAGCCATTGCTTACATGTTGATGTTTGGATATTTTTCAAGGAGTTCCGAATATTGTGTTCCTGTTCTGATGTTAGGGCTGATAACCTTCAGCAAATAGAGGCTGCATGAAAGGAAAGCAAATAATTTGTTAGGATTAACATTGTTCGATGATAACCAAGGGTTCTTGGGTTTCCTAAGCAATTGAGGTTTCAATGTTAGTATTCGATTCCATAACCGACTGTGATGAGGACTGCATAAAAAGAGCCGTATGAATTGAGAGGTTCACGATTATGCGTCCCAGCACGATTCTGTGATGAGAAGTAAGGTGCGCCAGGCCTTTAGCTTACTCGAATAGATGCTTTAAATGTTGTTTACTTGATCAATTTTAGCCTGAATTCCGTTGAAATATTCAGCATACGTTGATAAATCTGAGTCAATCCAAGAAAGCATGTCAAATATTTCATTACGTATAACTTCAGCCTGACTAAAGTCAATGTTCGGCCCGTTAAAGCAAATGGGTTCATTGTGATATACACGATTTCTAAATTCTCTTATCCTATTTAATTTCTGAGAGATGACGCTTCTATTTACGTTATTAGGTTTGTTCGGAAAGCAATGGATTATAACTCCTCCAAGTAATCTGTAATGATGAGTTTCGAATAATGATGTCCAGAATCCAAATGATTGTTCAGATATGACCTTTCCAGAAGAAATAGCACCTCCTTTTCGTCTTATCGTTCTTTCGGCCTTTTCCACAGAATTTTTCAAAAAGAATTTTGAGTGTCTTAGTGAATTATCGTTCATAAACCCGTGTTTTTCCGAAACTATCCAATTAGGGTTGGCGAAATGTGAAGTGATTTGGTAATTCACTGTATTTCGTATGAAAATTTCGAAAAGGTTGAGGATTGGATAAAAAGCCTGACTTACTCTGAGATTAATTCTATAAAGTTGTTGAGCCTTAGATTTGGAATTCCCAGCGGCTACCAAAAACCTCTGAATTCTTTGTTGCGAGAGGAAATATTCAAGTTTGCCGTATTCCAAATTTTAGAAAATTAAGTAACAAAATGTAAATATAGGTCGTATATTTACATCGTAATGCTTGATCAAGCCTCTTCCTTTGGAACGTAATCAAGTTTAAGAAATCAGCCTCTGAGAAATCAGGGGCTTTTTTATTGCGCTTGCCGCTAACAACTAGTTAACCGCACAGTTCCCATTATTTAACTTATATTAATCCAAATCTAATCCATTTTGAATGCAGCAGAAACCATTGACAGCTATAAGTGAAAAATTTCTGTGGTGCGACGCACGCTGGTGGTAGCGCCGGCTAAAATCAGTGAGGTATTGGCCGTTCGATTGATTATGAAAAAACCATCAATGGTTTTTCTTGAACTGGATTCTACAAATCTTGGAATGATTTGGTGGGGTGGGAATGAAGGTTTTTATGGAGCTTTTATCAGCTCAAGAATGTTGTCCGTTTCTGAGTTCAAATAGTGCTGAATTATCAGCAAATGGCTCATGATCAGGTCAGATACACTTTGAGTGGTCAGATTGCCTGTATTCAAATAGATTACATTTGGAGGAGTTCCTCTAATGGCATTCATTGAATGGCATTCAAGTCAATAAAATCAGCGTCAAAAGTCAGAATCTCAAAATCATTAAATGGTATTAAACCCAAGGGTAGAACCCTTGACCCTAGCTTCCGACGCAGAGCATCGGGGAATTAGACCTATTGGGCTATCGCCCTGCTATTAATTTTTGCGAATTCAAAGATTGCAGTGTCAGATGCGTCCTCAAGACCGACAAATCTTACATGCTCACATTGAGAAAATTCATCAGGTAATTTCTTGTGATTCTTGGAGAAATATTTTGATCAAAAATAAGTTTCACTGCACGGAGATCAGTCTGCGTTCTTTGTCAGCTGCATAGGCCAAACAAGCATCGATCATTGGATCAGTAATTTCTTCAAAATCAGCCTTTATGTCCTCACGGCTCATTCCATTTGAAAGCCAATTCAGAACATCATACACCGATATTCGACTGCCTTTTAGGCAAGGCTTTCCAAACCGTTTATCCGTCCTTATTTCTAAAAGAGCTTTATAATCCATGTTTAAAAGTACCGAAAATACTTTTAAAAAATGCTTGTGGTTATTCTCTTGCCACAATTCCAAGACGTCTAAGAACTTCCCAGCTGAGGCAATTTGGTGCGGCCGGCTAGGTATATAGCCAATAGAGACTGTTACCTTTTGGCTCTTTTTCTGTTCAGCTCGTTGCTCTTCCGATAATACTCCTTCAATTGTTCAAAGCTCATATCCTTAGTGTCTTCGTCAATTTTATTTCGAATCGAACGCATCATCTCGACAGCATCGAATTTCTTGTCTTTAGTTCTCTTAGTCTTCATAGTTCACAATTTCTCTTGGTGTTCGAATCTCAACTGGTCTGTAGCCGTACTGTAAATTCACTCCGTTGTATAGGTGAATCTTGTTCAGATTAACAATATGCTTGAAATTCCAACTTGTTAAAATCTCAATTTGGTTTATCGTTGCGGTTGCGATATGGCGACAATCTACCAAGCTTTTAACGCCAACTATCTGGCTACTAATATACTGTCTGGCTAATGCTTCTACATCACTGGATAGCTCTACATAAACTTTATGTTCATCTGGAAATTCGTCAAGGAAGTTACGGATGAATTCAGGTGCATATTTTAACTCCTCAGTAAGAATATCCGATATGACTATCTGAAATTCATTTTTCTTGACAGATTCAAAGAAAATCTTAGTCCAGAATTCGAACTCTTCATCAAAATATCCACCAACCACAGAAGTGTCAATGTAGACTTTTTTAATCATGAGCTAAAGTTCGTCAAATGCTTATGACTTTGCAAGAAACACTGCTGACAGGTAACTAAGAGTTAGCCGATAATATATGGTTAACTAACTTGTATTAAGGTTAGCTCTCACGCATTTTGGATGCGGAACAAACCATTAATAGATTTCGTGGAACGCACCCTGGTCGTTGCGTAAGCTAAGAATAGTGGGCATTCCGTTGATTATGAAAATGATGATTTTCGCAACTTTTGTTCACCGTTCAGAAGTTAAAAGAAGAGAAAGAAAACAACTATGTGGATGCCATTTTTCAAGTGGCACTGTCTACAAAAATCATCCAGATATGGCATGTTTCTCTGAAACTATTTTAACATCTATAAACTACCAGTTTTGCAATTCTTAAATAATTACTTGGATGTGGAAGCTATTTTGTTTGTTTCGTGTTTTCTATTCCCAAGGCCCATCTTTCGTTACTGGGGTAAAGTTTTCTTTATAATAACGAAATAGACCTCCCCATCCTCCAAACCAAAATCTGTTTTCCTTGTCTTTGTAAATGCTCAATATTGAGCCATTAGAAAATGATTCCTGATTATAATGCGTGAAAACCTCGCCATCATATTTGTATACACCATTATTCTCAACACCAAACCAAATGTCTCCATTACTATCTTCAAAAAAAGCACTGACCTCCACACCGCTTATTGCTCCCTCTTTTGTGAAGTTGGTGAATTTCTCTCCATCAAACCTACTGAGACCACCCCAATAGGTACCTATCCATAATAGCCCTTTTGAATCCAACATGATTTCATGAATTGCATTGTCAGCCAGTCCGTTCTCTGTTGTGAAACTTGTAAAAGATTTACCATCATACTTACAGATACCAAATCCGTCGGTTCCCAACCATAAATTACCTTCTTTATCTTCTGCAATTCCTACTATTCTATCAGGAGAATAGATCGTACTTTTTATAGAAACCTGTGGTTTTGGGATTGAGATATTTCGAAATTCATTTCCATCGAAACGACTCAGACCTTCATCATGCCCTATCCAAAAGATTCCCTTTGAATCAATGATCAGACTCCAAATCTCTGAGTTTAACAAGCCGTCTGCTTCAGTGAAAACCTTAAATGATTTTCCATCATATTTATTTAATCCGGAAGATGTTGCAAACCAAATATTACCCATATTGTCTTCTAAAATTCCGGTCACTCTCCCTCCACTGAAACCCTCTTTTTTTGAGATATACTTTAAAGCGCTTCCGTCATATTTCATAAGGTCATAAACATTGGTTCCAAACCAAAGATTGCCTTTGGAATCTTGAAATATCTTGCGAAGATGTTGGCATAATTGTCCATTAATAAAGAAAAGCGGGTCTTTAAATTCATCCGCTCTGATTGATTTTGAGATTATCGGCGTATTGTTTTCAATCTTTGGTTTGGTCTTTTGACCATTGCACGATAACATTATAAGGGAAAGTGTCAATACAATAAGTGATTTCATTTTGTGTAAAATCATTTCGCTTTTTTATTTGGTTCTGGTAGTGTATGACGCAAGCCAGCCTTGTATGTAAGTAGTTGCGTAAGTCAGCAGCGTTTATCTGTCCTTATTTCTACAAAAGCTTTATAATCTAGACTTAAAAGTACGGAAAATGCTTGTAAATGATGCTGTTGGTTATCCTGTTGTCACAATTCCAAGTCGCCTAAGAACTATCCTTTTATGGATAATGGAAAGGGCAGACAGTAAAAATGCGATCGTTAATAAGCGACAATTTTGGCACGGTTCGACGTTTCGGCAGCATAATAAACCAATAGCGCTTTGGAGTGGTAGCGTAATAGAACAAAAGATCAATTATACATATGAATCCAGTTGATTCTGGTTTTGTAAGTGACTCGGAGTACTAAAAATATGGCAGTACCATAGATTACGCAAGGGGATAAAGTCCTAATAGAGATCGATTGCCTGTAGAGGTACTAGATACAATCTAGCCCCAGCTGAGGCATCAATTTCTCGAAGTGGATTGTGCCTCACATCTAGCTATACCGCGTTTCAATGCCGTTTAGGTTTTGTTGAAGTGCCGTCTTTTTTCTTTCCAATCAGGAGTAGTGAGTCCCCTTCTTCAAATTCGGCGTATTCCTCAATCAATAGAATTTCAAAGTTGCTTTCAAAGAGATCCTTCAATGAGTTCTTAGTATGATAGTTCACGAAAAGGCCTTTGAAAACTTCTGAACCTTCTCCTTTCCAAAAAGAATGGCAGGTAATTCCACTAGAATTTAAAACATCGAATTGCTTTTTAATGGAATCATTAAGTTCATCATTTTTCAAATGATGCAATACTTTGTTTGAATATATACCATCAAACTTTTTGTCTGTTTTAATTGTGACAGCATCTAATTCGATGAAACTTCCCTTGGGATTAGTAGAATTTAGATGACTTAAAAACTCGGGTGAATTATCAGAGCCTACGACTTCATAATCTGCGCTAAGGATGTTCCAATCAGTTCCTGGCCCTGTGCCAAGTTCAAGTAAAGTAGCGTTTATTGGTAGAAAGTTCTTTAGTTTATTAATCAGTTCCTGTCCACTCACATCCTTTGCCAATCTGATGTATTCTTCTACCGAGTCTTTAGTTTTGTAATAATCTCCTGCCATTATTGTTTCTATTCTCCACAACAGCTAGTTAATCTAACAGTTGTATGTGTATAAATTCTATTTATTCTAATCTAATGGATTTTAGACACTAAACAAACCACTGATAGCTATACGTGTAAAACTTCTGTTGTGCGACGCAATCTAGTAATAGCCTCCGCTAAGACCTGTGAGGTTCTGGCCGTTTGATTGATCACTAAAAAGCCATCAATGATTTTTCTTGAAAGGGATTCTAAAAAATCTTGGAATAATTGAATGAGGTGAAGCTAGAGGTCTGTTTTGAAGCTTTTATCAATTCAAAAATGTGTCATTTACTTAGTGTTAAGCATTACCCGCAGTAGTATTGACGCATTTCACACGCTATCCTCTAAAATGTTGGCCGTAAACATGGGTTGGGCTGGTAATAAAGGTCGACTCCATGCTTTACTTTCGATATGCTTTTGACATTTTTGTATCCACACTTTAACTTCCTGAAAAATTAAACTCAACAATGAAAAAATTACTTGTACTGACCGGTGGCGGAGATTGCCCAGGACTAAATGCAGTTATTCGTGCTATCGTAAAGCGCGCTATGCAAGCCTCAGATTGGAAGGTTTATGGTAGTATTGAGGCTTTTCATGGTGTGCTTCGGGATCCAATGGAAATTATAGAATTGGATAACAGTAGAATAGCAGGAATTCATGTCAAAGGAGGAACTATCCTTCGTACAACTACAAAAGGAGATCCGTTCAATTATCCTGTATTACAACCCGATGGCACCTATAAAAATGAGGATCTTTCAGATGAACTAATCAGCAGAATTAAAAAATTAGGCATTGATGCGGTCATTAGTATTGGTGGGGATGGTAGTCAGCGCCTAAGCCAAAAGCTATTCGAAAAAGGATTGCCTATTATAGGTGTGCCCAAAACAATAGATAATGACCTTTTTGCCACTGATTTTACCTTTGGCTTCCAAACTGCGGTGCAAGTCGCTACCGAAGCGGTGGATAAACTTGTAACTACCGCCGAAAGTCATAATCGAATATTAATCATGGAAGTGATGGGCAGAGAAGCCGGATGGATTGCCTTGCATGCCTCTATCGCCAGTGGTGTAGAAGTATGCCTAATTCCGGAAATTCCTTATGATATAAATAAGGTGGTAGAGCGAGTCAACAATCGGTATGTCAATGGGCGAGGATTTGCCAATATAATCATCGCTGAAGGAGCAAAACCAATCAACGGTGAGGCACTCGAACGTGACAGTGACGAAGTTGGCTACCAAATGAAACGACTAGGAGGTGTGGCTTACGCCCTAAGTCATCAGATGAAACAGGCTGGATGTACCGCGGATATCAGGGAAATGGTACTTGGACACCTTCAAAGAGGTGGTGTTCCTATTGCTTTTGACAGAGTGCTGTCAGCGGCGTTTGGCGTAAAGGCTTTTGAAATGGTTCTCGATCAAAAGTTTGGACAAATGGTGACTTATAAACATAATGATTACAAAGAAATATCCTTGAAAGAAGCCACACAGAGCTACAATTATATAGATAAAGACAAATCTTTTTTAATGCAAACAGCCAGAGGAGTCGGCATTTCTTTTGGGGATTAAGCCACCCCAATGCGCACTTGATTTTGATGGATTTCTATTTTTTTATGATTATGAAATCATGGTGAGTCCATTTGCTCGGCTGATATTGGGTTTTAAAAAAGCAATATCTCTGGAGTTTGCAACTTTCGTCATTCGCGTTAAAATCGAGGATGATGGTGGAGGATACATTAAATATAATAAGCGTTATTGCTTCAATTACAATAATGTTTTATTACATGGTGTTATGGGGGTTTGTATTTTTATTTCATTCTATTATCAACTTCATTTTGAATTAACTCAATTAGATGTTCTGTTTGAATTCTCAGACCATTAATAGTCTTTAATTGATTATCATAATTATACCCAAGACCTATTAGATTATTGATGAACTTTTTATCATTTACCATTACTTTCAAGTCCTTTCGAATCTCATGATTTAAAACTTCGATTTCTGTTGGTTTTAAAGATTCAGTATTTCTCATTAACAATGCCACATTTCTAAATGAGACAGTTGCCCTAAAGGCTTCCATTGTATTGGTATGTTCTATCTTGAATGTGTTTACTCTGTTTATTTCCGAATTGTAGGTGTCATCTAATTCGAGTAATTTAATTTTTATCGAATCGTTCTTAATAAGGTTCAAATTACCACCACTTAACATTTCGTTGAAGGTTGTTTGATGTGGATTCAAATCATTCCAGACCAATGCATATGGGATATGATCTAAAACAGAAAAAATAGAATCTTGATTAAAATAAGCAATGTCCCCTATCTTTCGAATAGCATTGAGTTGTTTATTTTTCTGTTCGATTGTACCTGTCCATAAATTTTGATCTTTTTCGAGATCAATCAATAATCTGTTCAGGTAGCCTAATTCAACCTTTTCAAGTTTATTGGACTCATTCGCATTATTTATTTGAAGCGCAATTAAAATTCCGATAACTACCAGTACGATTTCACCAATAGCGTACAGCAGATATTTGCTGAATTTGTTTTCCGTCAGCATTCTTTGTCTAATTTTTCTAAAGAATTTTATCATTGGTTAATGGTTCGTCCTAATGAATCACAACGCCAAGCAGGATTGCGCACCGAACTTAGCAAGTTCCGATAAAACTAATGAATTTGCCGCTCATGCTAGCGCGCATTTGCAACGCGTGCCTTGAAACGACCACCTCATTCTAGAACAACCACATCTATCAACCCTTTTGATGCGGGATAATCTCTTGCAGAACTATACAAATACTGCTCTGCTTCGTCTACTATTTCTGCTTCCACAGGATTATTATGAGGATAGTTTAGTTTCTGATTGAACCAGCCCGTGTTTCAGTGAGTTAATAATATGTTTGAGTTCTTTTCTAGTGAAAAGATCAACTGGTTGCACGCGTTACAAACGCGCGCTAGCTGGGGGCTAGCTTGTTCTACCTATATTTTTGGAAATAGTTAAGATCCACTTCGTAAATGGTTTTGGGGTTTAATCCCAATTCAACTTTTTCGAACATCTCAACAAGTTTTACACCGTCTACTAGTTCAATTGGTGGTGCTCCGTCACGGTTAGCTTCCTTCTCTGCTTCTTTTGTGAATGTACCTGTGGTTAAAATTATTCCTTTTTCTGCTCTGCCAATCATTGCATTTCTAAAATCTCCAACTTGTGCTCTGGAAACAGAACCTTGATATCTTTTACATTGAAAGATCACCTTAAAACTAACAAATGGGTTTATCTCTAAAGTACCATAACCGTCTATACCTCCATCATGAGATTTACCAGTTACTTGAACATTCTCGAAACCGTGTTCACGCAAAAGTTCTTTACAAATATTTTCAAACCCATTCGGTGAAAGTGCTCTTAAAACGTCTAACAGATTTGATTCAGCTTTTATTTCGATTTCATCTGGACTGTTCTCTTCTTGAGTATTAATGATTTCTTTTTCACTTTTCTCCTTTCTTGTTTTTTGGTTAATCTCAACCCATTTAAGAAAAAGTCTGTGACCCTCTTCATAATCTAAAGAAGTGTCTTTTCCCTTTTCAGTTAACTTCCACGTGCCTCTTACACTGGTATCTAAAAGTCCTTCCCATGCAAGGTATTGCCTTGCCCAAGCTACCTGATTATGGAATTTATTCGTGCCCGACTTCAAGGTTTCATCCAAAAATGAATCTTCGAGTTTTAAACTCTCTGCTATTTTCTCAGAGACTTCTTTTGGCTTTCCAGAGTAACCTAATTCTCGCAAAGCGTCAAGTAAAGGTCCAAACCATTTTACAAATTCAGCTTGTTTTTTTCTTTTTGCCATTTGATTTTTACGCTATGCTTTACAACAAGTAGATAATCGCTATATTACGGTTAACTAACTTATATTAATCCAAATCTAATGGATTTTGAATCCGAGACAAACCATCAATAGTCATATGTGAAAATTTCGTGTGGTACGACACACTCTGGTTTCAAAGTCAGCCAAGACCAGTGGAGAATTTGCTGAAATAGTGATTCTTTATTACATGCTTAAAATGCAAGCAAAACGACTACTCGTCTCGCAAAGATCCCGATGGATTGGATTGCGCCACTCGATAGGTTTTCACATATACCGTCAAAAATGAAAGTAGCAACATCATCACCGAAGGAAGTGCAAATAGCCACCAGCTGATGTCAATCTTTACGGCATAATTATCTAACCAACCATCGATAATTAAATAGGATACAGGCAATGCGATAATCAACGATAAACCAACCAACTTCATAAAGTCTTTGGACAACAGCATGATCAACTGAATGACACTTGCGCCCAACACCTTTCTTACGCCTATCTCCTTGACTCGTTTGGCGATCGTAAATGAAGACAACCCATACAACCCAAGACAAGCTATCAAAATGGCAAAACCTGTAAGCAGTCCAAAAACCTGCTTGAATTGCTCTTCGGATCGGAAATTTTGATCAAACCTTTCATCTAAAAAGAAATAATTGAATGGTGAGTTGGTATAAAATGCTTCAAATTTTTCTTGCACTAAACGAACATTTTCCGAAACATCTCCTCCATCTGTTTTTACCACCAAATAATCACCCCAGCCATCATTGTAGAGCATCACCATGGCTATATGCGGGCTTTTGGCAGAGGCTTGATTGAAGTTTTTAACTACGCCTTTGATTGTAAATCTTTCTCCCCAGAAATCTAGTGTTTTTCCTACTGCTTCTTCAGGAGTAGGAATTCCCCATAAAGCAATGGACTCTTCATTGACTATCACTTGCTTTTCGTTTAAAGAATTAGGTAAAAAGTTATTGCCCGCCAAGACCTCTAATCCTAAGGTTGGGATAAAATCTTCGTCCATAAAGTAGATATAGAAATTGAAATAATAATCTTCTGTAGCATCAGACAACTTAATTCCAGTGGTCGTACTCATTTCTTTGGAAGGCAGCCCAGGTACACAGGATGTATTCGATACATTGACAATTTCCGGGAACTGCTTCAATTGATTTTGAAAAGTTTTTACCTCCTCTTTTTTGGCCGTACTGGGTGTTCTAAGCACGATAGATTGTTCTTTATCAAACCCATTATCCAGTGAACGCATATACCTTATTTGCTCTGATGCAGTTAAGGTTTGTACCAATAGAAATCCAGTAATGGCAAATTGAAAAACCACTAAACTTTTTCTCATAAAAGAACCAGCCGACGAATTACCAAACTTGCCTTTGAGCACCGCTATTGGACTAAACCCTGAAAGTACAAAAGCTGGAAAAATACCTGCAAAGAAAACACTTACAAAAAATACCAAACCCAATAACATCCAAAACTGGGGATCACCAATAAACGTAAATGAGGAAGGTAGCGACGCAATATTTTTAAAAGAATCCAAGCCTATTATCATAAATATAATCGCCAAACCAACGGCAAAAAAGTTGATGAGAAATGACTCGGTGAAAAACTGAGTCCGCAATGCCAACAAAGAAGAACCCATTACTTTTCTGATACCTACTTCCTTAGCTCGATCCAAAGACTTGGAAGTGGATAGATTAATATAATTGACCAAAGCAATCAGAATAACCAACAACGCCACGCAAAAAAGGAAAAATACAGATTGGGCGTCCCCATTTTTTTCTGGCTCAAAAGATTTGTCCGAGTACAAATGAATATCAGAAATAAGCTGTGCAATTACATTTTCATCTTCAAGTCTTTCTTCCTTTTTCAGCTCCAAATTCAATTCGATCAAGCGCTGTTGAAAGGTGGCCAAATCGCTAGGCTTTTGGAGTAAAATATAAGCGAAAGTGTTATTGCCACTCCATGAATTATTGTCAGCATTATAAGCCTTTTCCATAGAGGCATAGGAAATCAAAAAATCAAACTTCAAATGCGTGTTTGGCGGACTGTCTTCAACTACTCCTACCACTTTAAAAGAAGCACTCTCTTGTCTTCCTTGAAAACGAATCGATTCTCCTACTACATCAGGCTTATCAAAATATTTATAGACCATAGACTCAGTCAGTACAATCTCGAAAGGATTACGAAAAATAGTCCGCTGGTCACCTTGGATCAGTGGGTAGCCCATAATATCGAAAAATGAAGAATCAGCCCCAAAAATTCGCATTTCACGAAATATTTTTTCACCTACTTGCAGTGTCTCCGCACCGGTATTATACGCGCGAGTATAACCCACCGCTTCGTTTATCCTATCGACAATAAGCGGCGAAAGGGGTGCATAAGTTTCACAATCCTGATCTACTACCGTTTCACCATTCAAATAATCCATGGTTATACGGGCTACTCTGTCAGCGTTAGTGTTGTAATCTTCGTAACTCGTTTCAAATCGCACATATTGGATGATCAACAAGGCAATAGCCAAACCTGTAGAGAGTCCGAGTAAGTTGATAAAAGTGTAAGCTTTATCTCTTTTAAATACTCTTAATGCTATTTTAATATTGTTAGTAATCATCATAATACTGTCCAATTTATTGATCCAATTTAAGTTTTTAAGCAGCTTTGGGCGTATCAGTTTAATGACATCCCAAGCGTAGATTCTTTTAGCTTTTTTTAAGCCTAACAATTCAATATTATCATGATATACCTCTTCTAGGTCTCCTTCGATCTCTTCGAGATAATCCTTTTTGAGAAAGATTTTTAATACTTTGTGTCCCAATTTGGGAGGATCAGTGAATAGGCCCATTATCGTTTGACTACAACCTGTTTAACTTATGTTATATAGTCTTAAACCCCTCACCGCTGATTTGAATGGAAGACCAAAGACCTGCACGAACATCTTTAATTTCGGCGAGCACCTGATGCGCATAAGGAGTCGCCGTATATATTCTTTTGCGCTTCCCTCCTCTTTTATTGCTTGCCTCACCAAACTCAGAAGTCAATAGTCCTTTCTCTTCCATTCGTTTTAAGGCAGATTGTATAGAGCCAACGCTCAAGCGCTCTTTCAAGCGGTCTTCAAGTTCACGTTTGATTTCTACGCCATAAGCATCTTGGCTGAGGACTATTACTGTAAGCAATACGAGTTCTTCAAATTCTCCGAGCTTCGTTTTTTTCATAATGCTAATATTTGAAATTAAAAGAGTTGATAAATCTGCAATTTTAACAACTCGGTCGGTTCACGCCTATATTATTCGTAATTGCAGTATAAATGGTTACATTATTTTATTCGTAATTGCAGTTATTATTAAAAAAGTCCTTCTCCGCAGAATAAATCGACTATATCTTGAAAACTTCTCAGACTTTCTGAATTATTAGAACCTGATCTATCGATCTCAGTAATACACCAAAGGATTCAAAAGGCTCGACCAAATTTTATTAATCAACAGGAATTATCATGCAAACAACAACTCATCATCCCATACTAAAGAACGTCAATATGAAACTCCACTCCGGTGGTACTGTCCATCAGGGTGCAGCATCTGATCAGCTCACTTGTTATCCTGATTCTCTCTTTTTTCTTGGAAGAACTTCACTTGTTTAGCATAGAATTCACCAACTTCAATTTTTACCTGTTCTAATTTTATCTCATTTTTTTTTGAGGATATCGACCCTTCGAAATACTTATTTTCACTTGATATTGAAATAAGATCAATACATTGGTTTGTGTTGTTACCATAACAAATCTTTACTGGTTCACGAGATATTGGGATCTCAAATTCTTCCACTGAGGTAGGTGTAAGCTGAAAATAGATACTGTCATTTATTGAAACTGCCAATGGTGCATTCATCTCATTTTTATTTCTACGATAGACAATCAATTTTGTAAATTGAACTTCATTATTTAGGCTATCAGAGATAGTGATCTCAGCATTGAGTTCACCGTTCAAAGGGTTCAATTCGTAGTATATCCTTTTCTTTTTAGCAATGTCAATTGCAACCGCAGCGTATACCCCTCCACCAATTGCCCCTCCAATTAAACCTGCTGCAGCAGCTCCTGAGTTGTCTATTTGTTGATATGCATAAAAGCCAATATTAGGTGTATCTAACTTCACTTTGAAAAATTCCCATTGATGGAAAGCGTAAACATTTTTACTATCAGAGAATCCCCAAATTTTTTTCACTTTCTTATTGTTTCGAGTATATCGTGGAGTATATGACATTGTTCCTTCCCAGTTCTTTTGTGACCTAACTTTACTTTCTACATAGAATGAATCCGTTGTAATCGGGACATTGAACTTAAACTCTTCAAATGATCTATAAATGCCTCGTTTAGGAATCTCATTGGTTATTGGTATTTCACTATTTTGAGATAATGCTGTTGAATAGAATGATATTAGAATAATTATTAGTTTAATTTTTTTCATACAAAAAAGGTTGAGGAGAGTGACCGATTAATGCTCATTTATCCGTTGTGTGAACTGATCTAAATAAATACATTCAAAACTAGCGAAACCTATTACGCCTGACAAAGGGAAATTAAAAAACAGTTGGCTATTTCGGTTTAACCATGCCAGTGATTTCGGTCTTATGGTACCACTAGGCATACCCACTCTGAGAAGGCGTAATTTGTCATGATTTTTTAAGCGTCTCAATTTCCCGCCTTAAAAGCCTTATCTCATCGACCATGTTTTGAAATGATTCATGGTCAATGTTGATTTTATTTTGGTTATCTCCCGTAATAGCCCTTTTTATTTCATTTTCATTGGTCATTTTTTCATGTACCTGACTTGTCAAAACGGCCACAAATACATTGAAACTGATAATGGCAGTAAATACAACAAAACTGACAAAAAAGCCTTTCACCAGCCAATCATTGTAAAAAGAAGAATCAGCAGAATTCATCACGTCGGTCCACCCATCTAAAGTCATCAATTGAAACAGCGTCATAAAAGCACTGGGTAGGTTGGAAAAGTTGGCTTGGCCAAAGTCCTTATGCTCGAAAAAATATACGCCTATTATTGAATAGATATAAAGTAAGATTCCTAAGAGTAACACGAAGGAAAACACTGTAGGAATGATACTGATGATTCTTTTCTCCACCATTTTTAGCTCGTCGCTAATTTCTAATAATCGAAATATTCGTAATACTCTGAATAGTCGGCTGACAATCAAAAATTCCGGATGTTCGGTGAGATGCTTAAAAAGGCTAATCGAAGTGAATACCACAATAAGAAAGTCGAACCAGTTCCAAAAGCCCTCCTCCGTAATGTTGAGCCTCGTTTCTCCCTTGTTTTTTGAAATCTTAATCAACTTGAAAAAATTGATAATATTCCCAGAGGATAACATTCGCACCACTATCTCAAAAATGAAGAAAACAGCAAACACAAAATCGAGCGTATGAAAGAAAGGGTGCTCCGGTGGGTAATTGGTTTCTATTCCTAAAATAATAGAACAAAGTACAATTGCGTAAATAACCGCACTTTGAAAAACCCTAGACTGCTTGATTGTTCTCGCTAATTTGATAAGAGGCATCTTTGAATATTTAATCCACCCTAAATTAAGGAAAAAACCAAATTAAGGGCCGACTAAGTGCCTATCAAAAAAACAGCTCAAAACAGCCATCGTGTTCATTGGAAAAAGTGAAGTTAAAACGGCTTTAAGAACTCATTAGCAGCCGCTAAATTTCATCTAAGTCTCCGCTTACTTATTAAGCCTATTTTTTGTTGGCATTTTTTCCTATTTCTTTATTGATAGCATCAATGAGATGGTTGACATAATCGAGTTTTATTGTCGTCAAAACAGTTCCATACCACATGACCTGAGTTTCAATTTTTTCAATGAACTCTTGATCCTCAAGCTTTCCCTCCACTTCTACTCCATCATATAAAAAAGCCTGATTTAATGAAAAAGAATCTGACAAATACTCCAACAGGTAGTTTTCAACAAAGCTCTTGTGGCGTTGAGCAATCTCTTCTGAATAGGTGTAGTTGAATTCATAGTATTTTACCAGACTCGACCTAATAGAGTCATTTGATATCATAAATAAATTACCGCTAAATTTTAGGGTAGAATATTCTACATTGTAATTGAAATGCACATATTCCCTTGCCAGAAAATAATATAATGAATCCAGATTTTGTCTGTCATTTTCAAAAAGAATGCGTTCTAGTTTCTGTTTACTTCTTGTAAAATGTTTCTGATTCGTTTTGAGCCAATTTTTTTCTGACTCTAAATCTGAAACAATCCTTTTCAAAGAACTTTCTTCTCTGTTCTTCATTTTTTGAGCTTCAGCGTAGTTATTAAGTTGAAATGCAATAAAAATACCTATGGTTACTACTATGATTTCTCCAAGATAGTGAAGTATTTTCTTTACAATTTTTTTGTTTTTCACGTTATGGTTTCTTTAAAATATCAATGAATATAAACGGGTCTGAGTTGAATAGTTTGGCTGTTTGTTTCTTAATGCTGTTTGTCATGATAGGACTTACTTATTAAGTGCAAACTACCATTCATCTCGCGCCATGATAGAGAAAGAAAGTGTTAACATTTAAGAAAAGCAACAAGACCCTTATTTATTATACATGATGTTGGTATTTCGTTGTTTTTAGAATCATAGAAACGGCTAACTTATCCTATTACCTAACATTGCTTAATAGACTTATTGATAAAGTCTACTTCCATCGAACTTTCAACGAAAGCTGAATCAATATAAGGTTCTACTCCTATATTCAAAATTAAATAGTGCTCAGAATCATAAGGCCAAGTGTCGGAATTCTTAATGGATGGTTCGAATATAAAATGAACGACTCCATCAAATATAAGAGGGCAGTTTAGCCTCAGCTTAATCCCATTTTCGTACATGCGATAGCGCTATTCTCCTGAAGTTTTCACTCCTATATCTTCTAGAAATTTCCATATTTCATTATAAATATGTGTCCGTTCTTCCGCGGTAAAATTTCCATGTCCTTTCCCCTCGATTTTAACTAGTTTATTCTTTATTCCGATGTTGCTGCAGGTTTCATGAAGTATTTCAGAAGCCTCCATTGGGATAAAAGGGTCATTTGTGCCTTGAATAGAAATAATTGGAGGACTGTTTTTACTTAGATAGTTGATTGGAGAAAGGGACTTTGCAGTTTTTTCGAAGTTATCTTTCGGATCCAGCCAAGGATGATTTTTAAATTCAGGATACATCACGTTGGCAGATCCATTCCAATTGATAATGGCATTTACTTTATAATCTTTTTCAACCACGTATTTATCTCCACAAACCGAATCGTTTTTTTCTAAAAGCCCGGTCATTAATGCCAGATGAGCACCAGCAGATTCCCCTGCAACAACGATGTTATTGGTATCAAAATAATAATTTTCAGCATTTTCATAAATCCATTCAAGCGCTTTTCTTGCATCGATGACTGAAGCTGGTGCTTTTGCAACACCGGCTAATCGATAATTAATGTTTACTATAGCCCATTTTCTAGCAGCATAGGGCATTAAATCAATGGTGGATGCCGCTTTATCACCAACTATCCAACCACCCCCATGGATGAATAATAAAACAGGTCTTTTCTTACCTTCATATTTGTACCAAGGGTCTTCCCCAAGATATATGCGAGGAGCAATAACATCCAATTTTATTTCAAGTCCATCCACAACGTGATAAGTGATATCAGGCATGATGTTAGCACTTAAATTAAGGTTCACAATTGGATCAATGCTGGGCTTTTTTTCGATGCGACTTTCACAGGAGAGCAAATAAATGGCCGTTAGAAAAATATAAATAGTTGCAAATGAGTGTTTCTTTTTCATGATTTTCGGTTTAGTTGGTATAACTGTTTTTTTTCTGTACCACTTCACTCAGGTACTGTACGAACTCATACTGGTTTCCATCGGCATCAGCGAAATAGTCTCTGATCCTGAATTTCTCCACTTGCTTAGGATAATCTCGTTCGTATCCATTGCTTAACAGATTATTGGCGATCTCCTCCACATCCTGCACGACAAAACCTAGGTGATTTATCCCTATGCTATCGTAATTCTTGTCTACTTTCAAATCATTTTGCTTGGCTTGGTTAATGGCTATGTAGGTATCATCATCACCAAGATGAACCCAAGTTCTACTATCGTTACCACCTCCCCTTATCTTGAAATGAGGAAAGGCTGTTTGGAAGAACTTGATCGATTCCTGTAGGTCGTTTACAGTGATGTTGGCATGTTCCAAGTATATATGCTGTGTTCTCATAATATTTTGTTTTTAGTTCGGAGCAAATATCACCCTTGCGAACGGAGTATAAAACGGACTTAAGTACAGAAAAGGAACTGTACTATGGTACAGGTCAAGTAGCGATTGATTGCGAGTCAGAGACTAAGAAGTCCTCTCTTTAAACCAATATCCACTGCTTCGGTGCGAGTGACTGCATTGAGTTTGGATAGGATTGCAGTAACATGAAATTTAACAGTGCGTTCGGCTATGAATAGTTGTTTGCCAATCTGACTGTTGGTGAGGCCTTTTTTTATCAGCTTCAGTACTTCTAATTCGCGTTTTGTAAGCGGCAAGTCAGGATAGTGAAACTCTTTTTGCGTCTTGTCTTTCACTTCATGTTCTCCTGCCTCCTTGCGCAGTAAAAATAACTGCTCTTGAAGGCTCTTCGCCTTTTCCAGTGCATCACTCACACTTTCCTCATTATACTTTGGGTCATCAAGGTATGAAATGATGGCTTCAATTTGTGGGTGGAAAACCCGATCTAACACCTTGCGAATGTTTGTATCTGATCCGATGTTTTCACTACTATGTGATTGCAATCGGGTTCGCTGAATGGCAGTTCCCACCAACTCACTGATGGTGTTGAGAATGGCCAGTTCCTTTTGGTCTAGTTGCCGGGTTTCTTTACTCAGCAAGTTCATGAGTCCTACTTTTTGGTTGTTGATTATTATAGGAATTGTTGCATGAAATTTGAGGTCTTTCGTGCCCGAGCCAATATCCTTCAACCGAGAGCATGTAATCTCACTGATATTCATTGCCTGATCAATATCGTCTGACAAGTATTGTTTGATACAATAACACCAACCAGATAACCGCTCGGGATAATTGCTCAATGCTGGAGGCAGATTATAGGAAGCCGCTAGATATACCGATTTATTGTCCGGTTCTGTAAGCCAGAACCAGCCTGTTTCTATATCCAGGATTTCCAAAGTCTTCTCCAAAGATTTGCGAAGGGCAGAGTGCAGGGAAGATTCCCTATTTAGGTGACTCGCTATTTCATATAAATGAGAAAAATAATCCTTATCCTTCATTGTTGACATCTAAATTATAGAAAAAGGAATTATTACAGCCAAGGATCGCTTTTTTCATCGCCTGATTGCCGCTCATAATCGACACGCTACTAATTCACATATAACTCTCTTTAATAACACACGCTTATCAATGTTTTCTTAGGCATTGTTAGCACGTGCTGATGTCCAATAACAGTTTGTAATCATGGCAATTGGTGTTCCTTTAAAAAACTCCATATTATCTCACTAGCATTGATATCATTATTTATTGGTCTTAGGAGGGCGTTGGGGTTTGCCATCATTTGGCGACTTCCTGGCCAATTATGACCTCCTCCATCAACAATAAGGAATTTCATTTTACCACTACAATCGTCATAGGTAAGGATTCTTGCCGTACTACCATCGCTTGTATCTACATTCTCATATTGTAACTCCGTAAATGTGCTGGAGCATCCTGCATTAGTCCTCCAAAATGCCACCACAACTTCTATCGCCGCTATACCTCCTTTACAAGTTGGTTCGCCATCCCAGAAGATCACACGATCATTGGTTCCGTGCACTTGCAGGATTGGGATTTGCCTTGATGGTTGGCAAGTGTTGGTTAACAAATTTTCAGTCATGGAGCCAGCAACGGAAGCCACTGCGGCAATGCGATCGCTTAAGGCACAGGCCAACGAATAAGCCATAAACCCACCATTAGACAGCCCGGTAACATACACCATAGAAAGATCAACATTATAGTCTGATCCAACTTGATCAATCAAGGCATTTATGAATTCAATATCTTCAACCGTGCCTCCCCAATCTGCATTCCAGTACAATCCACTGGCTCCCGCCAAAAGACAGTTTTCTCCATTAGCCGCGGCTTTGGGCCAGACAGTTATAAAATTCTCTTCTTTGGCAATTGGTGTGAAATTTGAGTTCGTCCTTTGATCTTGGGGGCTCTCCGTGAAACCATGAAGGTCAATAACTACGGGTAGATCAGTTGATATTTCATGTAAAGGAGGAAGGTAAAGATCATATTTTCGCGATTTGCCGTCCACACTTATAGTTTCATCAGTTAGCAATACTTCTTCGCAACTTTCTGTGCATTCAGCACTGCATAAGCACTTCGGCTCTTCTCCCTCATCATTACATCCTGTTAAAGCAAACGATACAAGAAGGATCACATAAACACTAGATTTTATAAAATCAATATTCCTAATGTTGTTAATGATAGTGGCGTTTTTCATTTGTAATTATTTTGTCTGGTAACGCATTGACTAAATTACTAGCGTGTTAAACCATCTAAGTTAGCAAATACTCACCGAATCGAGAATTTTGGTAATTAGCCGAAGGACTAGTCTTTAATGGTTCGCGGTGGTGCACTCAGTTTTTTTTCTCGAATTTCATCCTCATATCTGAATATTTGCCGGGCATTATTAATGGATTATATCCTGATTGTCTTAAAGTTCTAAATTGAATTTCATAGGCTATAGCATATCCTGCATAAGCCCCCCACTTTCCATTTTTAATTCTCTGAGTAGAATGACTAAGAATTTCTGTAAATAATGAATCAATACGATCAAATTCTTCTTTGCTTACTTCAGAAAAGTCATTCAATTTCTTTAGTTGTGCGACCTCATCAAGCGAAAAAAGGGTGAATTGGAAATATTCTGTCGTATCCCGCTTAATCGTCTCTAATATGGATAGGGAGTCTTTTTTATAGCCGGAGATGTAGTATTTATATCCAAAATCTTCTTTTGACAAATTCAAAACTGCGAACATGGTATCTACTGAATTAGCAACTAAAGCATAATGATTGTTATCAACCACTATTTTTTGTGATATTAGAACTTTGTTAGGATTCCTGTTATAGAATGCCTTTTTGGGGATTGAATCAAATAAAACGGTGGTAAATTGATTATAATGTTCAGGCGACTCATTCAGTTTAGCAAAGTATAATGTATCAGATTTGAGATGATTTACTTGAATCCAATCCGGTACAAGTTGATACAATCCCTCCTGAAGATCAGTTTCAACAGACTGGCTAAATGATTCTGTCATCATAACTGAAATAATCAAAAGAATAATTATTCTATTCATTTATCTATTTTATAAAATTGAGCAAAACGTTTAGTGTATGAAAAACAGGCGATTTCTAAGTGCTAAACCTTCAGTTAAAGCACAAGGTTTGACACGAGCCATAAGCCTTTATTTTTCTACTATTTCGCCCATTCTGTATATACATTGTTAGTGGCTGCCCTACTTTCATATATTAAATTGTTCAAAGGTCTCTCCGTTAAGTTTTAATAATCCATGCTCATGTGTTCTAAGCCATAAGTTTCCTTTATTGTCATTGTATATTGAAAATAATGTTATGTTCTTAGAATTGATATGAACAGGGTAATGAGTGATTTTTATTCCGTCATACTTCCATATTCCATCATAGTATGTTACAAACCACAAATCATTGTTATTGTCCTTTGCTATAGATAAGTATTCTGTAAAATTGTTGTTTTTGTCTCCGTCTAAACTACCTATACTTTCTATTCTGTTGTAAAATGTTGATTTGTCCTGTTGATTATTAAACATTGAGTTAGTGTCATATATTGTATAACGATATGCTGAATTAAACCAAAAATCTCCGTTTTTATCTTCAATAATTGAACGAACACCATTGGCTGGTCCATCGTTTAGTTCTGTTACGTCATCTTCATTAATCCAATCAAACGATTTTCCGTTGAAGCGGAAAGCACCTAATGTTGCAGTACCAAACCAAATATTTTCTTTACTGTCAGTGTAAATACAATAAACTGCGTAAGGGTTAGGATTATTTGGGTATTTTGAAATATACTCTTGTCCAATCTTGATTTTTGGAATTTTTAATTTCAAAAGACTTTCACCATCATATCTGTAAACGAAACCGTCATATTCTTGACTTTTAAACCAAATGTCATTTGGATTTAATTTCCAATCGTTATCAACACCAGATTTTTGTTTTAACGCTTTAAAAATTTTTCCGTTAAATTGACAAATACCATTATTGGTAATAAAATAAATGTTTCCCAATTTATCTTCACTTATTTCTCCAATACTATTGCTAGTCAAGCCGTCTTCGGTTGTAAAGTGAATGGTTTTTATTCCATCATATTTATATACTCCATTGCTCTTGCTCGCAAACCAATAGTTGTCATTCTTATCTTGGTGAACAAGTATTATGTCTTTTCCAAGCTCATTTACTGTATGACCGATTGAAGTTGAATTGGCTGAAATTTCAGATTGCGTTGTTGTCTGCCCATTGCAGGAAGTCAACAGGGCAAAAATGGTTAGAAAAAATATAACCGTAGGTACGTTCATTGTCTAATTCTTCATGGTTTGTACTGTCGCCAATGAGGTACCACCAACGGCCAGCTATCGATTGCATGCCTACGCGGCTCGACCCACGGCTTGTAATGACCACAATCTAGTGAAATTTGCCGCACTCGGCAAGGGAAAGCTCACAACGGTTATAATAACCACTGCGCTCCAAAAAAAAACCTCCTGCGTGCCGAGCCGCGTAGGCTGAACTCGATAGAAACTACAAAAAAGTATTCTGGAGGTGATTCACAGAAATGTTCGCACTTAAACCCGCCAGAAAGCAATTTGGTACGGCCGGCTAGCCATATAACCGATCAGCGCCTGTTAGCGACCTTAACCTGCTGCCCATCCCCATTCTAACACCACTCCAATTACTCCGTTAGGGTTGTTCTGAAAAAAGTTCAGGTTGGTGTTGGCTTGCTCGTTCTGAAATTTATCAGTGTTGAGAAGTTCGAATGTTTGTTTTCTATCAAGTTCTGCAATTATTCTTCCTGTCTCGGGGTTAATCAGGAAATTCTTTGAGTATTGAATATCCTTAACTTTTTCAACCTTGTTCAAAGATTCGTAGGAATTCACTTGCAGTTTTAGAGGTTCATTAACAGGTATCATCTTTGTTGGTCTGTAAATCCAAGCGATTAAGGCCGTTAATAAGTAGAGCACAAGAAATGCTACGCCTCCAAAAAGTATAAAGGCTGCAGTACGTTCGTCAAAAATCATGACCATTGCCCATGTAAAGAACCCAAATGCAAAGAGCGATGAGGTTAGCAGTTTAATTGTGTTCAGTACTTTTCTTGGCCTATTTAGGATAACTATCTGCATACGGTAGTGTAACGTCCAGGTATGGCGCTGTGGCCTCTGGACTTAATTAATTCCGATAAAAGTAGCTTATCTGCCGGTGCATTCAAACCTGCCCGAATGAATTCGTTCAGGCGGGGTATCAGATACGCACTGCGCCAGCACAAATAAAAATCTCCCACGAACAGAAGGTATTAGAAAGCACATCAGG
>JAVJRN010000024.1:0-2588 GCA_040218415.1 Cyclobacteriaceae bacterium | reverse complement strand
AGCCTCTGCAGTGGCTCCAAGAAACTTTGACGGTAATACAAGAAACTAAAATCAGCCAGTTAAAAACATTACTGCCAAACTACGATAAGAAATCCTAATTTCCCTGCATCAAAAATTGACGATCAACCCCGAAGGAATACGAATTAAATGACCATTTCTTCCCTTTCTATTCTTCAATCTTACAAAGTGCACGAATTGTCTTTGAAGGAAACCTACCTCAAAAAGTTCAGGATCAACTGGTATTGATAGAAGAAGTATTTAGTAATTCCAATTTCACCAATAATGTCAATAGTGGTAATCTGGGAGAGGTCATTGATATTGTAACGAATGATATAGAAGATTCCCGATTGCTTGAGACTGACTTATTAGGTGATGCTATTGAATCGGCATTAAGTGAAACTGGAGGAACCAAAGACATTGGATTGTTCCGAACGCCTGATCATGTTCGTCAATTCATGACCGCATTGATTGAGCCTACATTTGATGATGTGATTTTTGATCCAGCTTGTGGTACAGGTGGATTTCTGTTTGATGCGTTTGAATTTGTGATGCGTAGGGTTGATCCTTCAAGAGCTTGGCCAGGCGAAAAGTCTCATTCCGAATTATCTGCATGGTTCGATAAGTACTTTGAAAAGAACCTAGTCGAATTTCCAAGCATCGAACAAACTACCAAATTCTATCGTGGTGGTGTATCCGGTATTGAATACTTGGGTATGATCCGAAAAATGGCGGCCATTAACTTTTATGTTCGTGGTTTGAATCCTGCCAATATTCTTCAAGGTGACTCTCTGGCAAAGTATAATCCGGTTACCGATGCAGAATCTAAGTCTGTGATATTGGCCAACCCTCCTTTTGGCGCTCAAAGAGATCAGGAGTCTTACCCTGAGGTTTGGGGAGAATATTCGAAAGAATCAGAGACTACCATTTTGTTTGTTAAGCTCATGTTTGAATTGATGAAGCCCGGAGGTCAATGTGCGGTTATCGTTTCAGAGGGATTCAACACCTGGGATCAGTTTAGTGCAAAAGCACTAAGGAAAATGCTATTGGATGAAGCTCAACTGAAAGCTGTCATTTCTCTTCCTCAGGGGATTTTTGTGAGTAAAAGTGGTGTGGGGCCTAAAACGAGTATTTTGATCTTTGAGAAAGGTGGACAAACCGACTGGACATGGTTTTATAAAGTATCCAATGATGGCTACACCATGGGTACCAACAGAAAAGAGCAAAAAGGGAATCAGTTGGTTGAATGTCTGGAACTCTATCATCAATATATCAAACATGGCAATAAACCTCCTGAAAGCAAACATCAATTTTGTATTCCAAATGAATGGATCAAGGCACTCGATCCTAGGATAAAAGAAAAAATAAGAAAGGACACTCGTGCAGACATGGCTGTGAAAGGAGCCATAGACCGGGAGAAAAAGACTAAAGACTTAGATAAAAAAGTCAAAACTAAAAAAATCACGGAAGTAAAAAGCAGGAAGAACTGCGACTGTTTGAACAGGTATTGGAAAACAAAATAAGGAACGAAATAGCCAAAAGAATTGATAAGGCACATATGTTTTCGTTCAATATGGCCAATTACAAAAGTAACCTAAGCGAAAGCCAAATTACTGACTGGAAAGCGGCCTTAAAAGATATTGCCCCGAATGGTGCAGTAACATTGGATGATAAATTTAAAAAACTCTACAGTGTAGATTCAAAAAAGGCCACCACTTATCTGGCCGCTTTAAACCCAACAAATGCCTTAGAAGCAGATATTGCCAGAGAGTATTTGGCCAATTTTGATGAAAGTGAACTAAAAAAGGCTGCCGAATTAAACAAAGTGAGTGAGCTAATTCAAAATGGAACGAAATATCCTACTGTTAAATTGAAGGACTATTTGATTCTAAATGAAAATAAAATAAAGCCTTCAAAAACCCCTGATCAGACATTTATCACATTAGGAGTATCGAATGAGATTGGCATTTTCCGGAATGAAGACATGGTTGCCAGTAAGACGAATCAATCTTATTTTTTGGTTGATAAGAATCAATTTTGCTACAATCCATACAGAATAAATGTTGGAAGCATAGGGCTTAACAATTTTGATTACCCCAATCAAATCATCAGTGGTGCTTACCTCGTATTTGGATGTAAGGAAGATGAATTGAATCCTAAATATTTAAATGCGCTTTCCAATAGTCAACGGTTCTTGGATTATGTAAATGATAAGGCAGCAGGAGGCGTTCGGATGAATTTCAAATTTGAATATATGGAAGATTGGGAAATACCCCTTCCGGACATTGATGAACAAGCCGAAATAGTAGCCCAGATTGAAAAACAAAATGCAATTATTGAAGGCGCTGATTTGATATTGAAGAATTGGGAGATTGATTTTAATGGATTTATAGAAAATCAATCAATTGTTAGAAAACCAATAGAAGATTTGATTTTAGATTCTTTGTATGGTATCCCTTCGGGTATGAGCATCTCGAATTCGGCATATAACTAGCTGAAATTTGCAGAAAAAAGCTATGCCACGCAAGAGTGAATCAGAGATGTTTCCTATCATAGAGGAATGGGAGTCTAGCCCTGAGAGTATGGGGCAA
>JAVJRN010000023.1:0-3782 GCA_040218415.1 Cyclobacteriaceae bacterium | reverse complement strand
AGCCTCTGCAGTGGCTCCAAGAAACTTTGACGGTAATACAAGAAACTAAAATCAGCCAGTTAAAAACATTACTGCCAAACTACGATAAGAAATCCTAATTTCCCTGCATCAAAAATTGACGATCAACCCCGAAGGAATACGTTAAACCTCCAAGAAATGAGGACAGTGGAACTGTTATTTTAATGAATAGCAACACTGCGAATTTTGTAGCTTCAGGTTGTTTCACGACGAAATTCGTAGAACTAGAAGAATATCTAAGTCACTCGAAAGTTCTCAGGGATAAGGAGAAAAATGACGCAACCCTTTCCAAATTGAAATTGCGCACATTTTGGCCTGTCTTATTATTTGGAATATTTGGTGGTATTTATAGTTCCATTGACTTTTACCAAAAAATTACTTCTAAGACTAGTTCTGTAACTCAGGAGATACTGAATAATGAAACTTTAAAATTCATAAACCTTATTGATCTACAGCAAAAGCAGATTGACTCACTGAATCAAGAGCTTAATAAAATCAATTTATTCATAAAGTCAACTGAAAATGAAAAGCAGACTAATTAAGAAGATAACTGATCAACATCCCTACGAAATAGTGGAGATTGAGGTGATTGCTGACTCTCAATCTTCTATAACCCTCGATGATTATCTATCAATTCAACTTGGAGCTGTTGAAATCGTTAGCTCGAATCCACCGAGATATATCATTAAGAGGGTAAAAGGCAACCTTGGAATTGGTTAAACAACGTGTGGTAACAGGCGCTATCGGTTATATGCCTAAGTGCTTTCTGGCTGGTCTTAGTGGAACTAGACCGTAAATCTACCGCTGGGAAAGTTCGGTGCTTTCTGCTGAGTGCGGTTCGCAGGATTTTTTATCTTTCTGGACGCAGTGCCACTTTGAACCGTTGTGAGCTTCGGTAGATTTCACTAGATTGTGCCCTTTACAAGCTGTGGGCATACAACCGATAGCTAATCGTTAGCCTCAATGCCGGCTCGTAGAAAATAAAATACAAAACATGAAATTTTTACTCAAACTCAAACATTGGCAACTATTCGGAATAGTGTGGGGATTACCAATTCTGCTGAACATTTTTACATTCTCAGATCCAACCCTGTTAATTACAGCCTTTCCATTCATGATGGTAATATTTGCCATTGGAACATTTGGCTGGATTTGGGCAATTTCTACAAACCTGAACTCAAAACTACCTGAAGATGTGAAACTGAATGTTAAACGCTTTAAAATTTTGTTTGCAATACCGAACATCTATATAGTTCTAATAATGGTATTCATGGGATTTTCGTTTACCATGGGCGAATCAATGGAAGGAGCAAATCCTGGAGCTATTGCAGGAATAATTGTACCGCTGCATCTCTTTTCAATGTTCATAATTTTCTGGGGTGTTCGATTTGCAGCGAAGACTCTTAAGTCAGTTGAACTTGGACGAATGGCCAAATTCGGTGATTATGCTGGTGAATTCTTTCTAATTTGGTTCTCTATAATTGGGTATTGGGTACTTCAACCAAGACTCAACGAACTGGTAAAAGAATAGCACATGAGGCTAACAAATGCTATGAATGAATGGGGTTTCATTGGTCAGGATACTTTAGTGGCACTTGGAAAGTCCGCCACAAATAATAGATTTAAATCAAGGCGTGGCTATGTGCGAGACGAGAGGTTAGTGCTTTCCAATCCCCACTCCTCATAGCCAGGCGTTATCTCTCACTACTGCATGACGAAATCAGAACTTCTTAACACAGCAATCAAGATTTTCGGACTTTACTATTTTGTCCGATTTGTACAACACTTCTTGGAACTGCTTTTTATGGCAGTTGGGAACAACCTATTTGATAACGGTCAAATGGAAAGTTGGTACATCTACAGCGGAATATCCATAACGGTCATAGTCGAACTAACTATCGCTTATTTGGCAACCTTCAAGACCGAACTGATAACGAACAAGATTTCCTCTAACAACTGTGAAACGGCCGAACTACAAATTTCTAAGACAGATCTACTCGAACTTGCTCTTGCAGTAATTTCGGTTTTAGGTATTGCTTACTCTATTCCTAATATTCTGGCTCATTTAATTGACAACATCTACTTTCACAACCATGAAGAAAGTGTGTTTTGGAACAGGCCAACAAAGAACAGCCTAATCCAGGCAGTTGTAACTCTAGCGATCGGAATATTTCTACTGCTCAACTCGCGGAACTTCGCAAAACTGATTGTGAAACGGGGAACTCAAGACGACCAACGAGACGAAAATAGCGAGAGATAACAGACGCTGATCGGGCATATGTCTTAGTGCATTCTGGCTGATTTGAGTGCAACTCGACCGTGATATCTGCCGCTGATATACGGCAGTGCTTTCTACTATCCTTTGAGCGCAGGATTTTTGACTTTCGGAGCGCAGTGCCATTTGGAACCGTTGTGAGCTTCGGTAGATTTCACTACATTGCTGCTTTTCACTAGCTTCGGGACATACGCCCGATAGCTGTACGTTAGCATCAATTTCACTGAATGAAAAAAATCACTTTAGTAATATTCATAAACTGCCTCTTAATAACATCCTCTTTTGGGCAGACTCTCTTTCCTGATAAATTTCAAGGATGTAACACCGAAAGGTTTGGACTGGAAAGTGATACGATTACTGCTAGAGTTTCTGATCAACATTTGATATCTACCATCACCTCATCTTTTGATGAAAAAACACAGAAAAAGATTCGAGGAAAACTGACTCTACAAGTACTGGTCGAAGAGGATGGAACATCTTGTCTTCTCAGCTTAAAAAATGATACAAAGGTCAAAACATCAAAAATGAATATTAAGAAAGCCATTGATGAACAACTTCAGTGGGATACTCTTGACGAAAGGGTTTCACCCGTAATACTCTTGAATTTTAGTCAGAATGGTATTGCCTTCAAAAGATTGGGGATGAATGCTAACAAGGGAGTTCACGAACTTTTAAACAATTGAACATGAAGATATTAGTTGCTTATTTATGCTTCTTCCTTCTAGGACTATCCGCATTTTCTCAAACGAAAGATGAACAGCTTTTCTTGGCAATATCTAAAAATGAGACTTCCAATGTTGAGGAATTGGTAAATGATGAAGCTGATGTTAACTATATAAAAGAACAGGGACCATGGATGAAGATAAGTTGTCTAATCATGGCTGTGAATAAGAACAACATCCAGGTGGCAAAGCTCCTTTTGGAAAATGGGGCTGATGTTAATTGGAAGGATGGATTTCAAACCTCAGCAATTCTATATTCTGCTAATTCAGGGAGTCTTGAGATGACAAAATTGTTAATTTCCAAAGGTGCGAATATCAACGATGATGATGGACAAGGAAATACTGTTTTGAAAGCAGCTAAAGAAAGTGGCAACAAAGAATTGATTGCTTTTGTGAAGAAAAAAGCAAAAGGGGACTAAAAGATGCTAACAAACGATATAGCATATGCCTCTAAGTAGTCATTTGAAACTGATCTGCAAATCTGCTAGATTGTAGAAATTAAAAAGTCCAGAGGCACATGCCATATCTGGGCGTTATAGCCAATCTTGGAAATCGACCATGAAACTCACCAACATTATATTTTTAGCTTTCATTGTTGTCTCTTGCCAACCAACCATCGAACAACAGGAATCGAAGGTTGACTTTTTTGAAGATGAACTTCTTTCAACCTCTGAAGAATCCTTATTGAACATTTATTATCAAGCTGAGGAGTGCGGAGAATGGGGAGGTCATGAAGAAACAATAGTAATTTCAAGAAACGACAACAA
>JAVJRN010000001.1:0-6742 GCA_040218415.1 Cyclobacteriaceae bacterium | reverse complement strand
ATAATCGCTATTACTTCTTTGTCCGACATCAGACCCACCATCATCCCAGAGGTAGACAGTACCACTGATATTTGGGTTATTAGTTTCTTTGATCAGTTCAAGATAATTGATAGCTGCTGGATAAGGGTTAGAAACCAGATTGAATCCTGCATTTTCTCCATCGTTCGCGTCGTACGCAAGAGGCACAGACACATCGCCTGTGTGAGGAGTTCCAGTGAAAGTAACTTCACCTGTAAATGCTGAGAAATATGCATTACCACCAGCCATAGTTTCAGGTGTAGTTACTTCTTTAAATCTCGCAGATCCATCTGAGCCAAAAGCCACAGTTTCGTCATAGCTATACACAAGACTTCCTAAAGAAGACGTGCTTGCGCCTGATACAGGAGATCCTACAACACTGTACTTTCCTGTGTTGCTGTCAAATGTCGTGGTTCTTTTGAATACATGAGATGTTCCGGTAACACTTCCTGAGGTAAGAAGCGACGCTCCTGACTCCACGACTACATGCCCTGTACCTGTTGCCGTAAGAGCTCCTGGTATAGATAAAGAAGCACCTGTAGAAACAGTAAGCATAGCTGCATCTGATATGTCTAAGCTAAGAACTTCAATGTTTCCTGATGCTATTACTGGTTTATTAGCGACATCAGCGATGACAACCGGATCTGTTGCGGTTGGAACCGCGTTGGCTGACCAGTTTCCTGCTACATCCCAAGCTTTACTAGTAGCTCCTGTCCATGTGTTACTAGCACCAGGCAAATCACCAAGGCGGATAAGATGCCAGTCAGAATTTATCTCTTTATCACTCATACCTACATATTGATTACTAGTTCTATTACCATTCCAAATAGGCTTTAAAGTATATTCTGGATTTTTCAGTAGAGTTGCTGTACTTGTCTGCTCAAAAGTGATCAAAAATCCACCTGATCCACTTGATGTGCCACCTGTTGCATCGTTCCTTCTTGTTGCTGTATTATCCAATAAACGGCCTTGATCTCCGTTACTCCCTAACAGAAGTTGCTCATCAACAGTCATAATATTGTATTTATCCCCATTTTGCTTAATGATCCATTTGAACTCGTCGGCTGTTCCTGCGGTCATTGCAATATTCCCACCCGTGGTTGAACGCGGAGTTATGTACTTATCATGCCCCACGTTATAGATGGCATAAATACCATCCGTAGTGAACTTTGTTAAATCCACCTTCTCTGAAATAGTCGGACTATTGGTACTTAGAGACCACCTTATAATTTGCAAACGATCATCTGAAGATACAGTCATACTAGTGAGTTTATCACCTGCCGCATTCATGAAGCTGTTTCCTGAAGTGATAAACTTATCACTGATTTCATTCTTTTGTGACCATTGATTCCATAGCTCCCCATTTGAAGCTGTGGTGAACATTTTTAAAGATGCTCCATGTCTTACCATGAAGTATAAATCATTGGTTTTCGGGTCAGCGTATACTTTTGATCTATCCCCTGCAAAAGTGGTAATTGTATTACCACTGGACCAATTGAAAGTACCTCCAGCCCTTACTCCAACAAAGTGTTTGTAAGCACCACTGATCCTGTGGGTGACATGCACGTTACCGTGACCATCCACTGTGCATCCATTATGATTGGTTAACCCCGATCCTGTAGGAATGGTCGCCACATTGATTCCTGGGCTATTTAGGCTCATTGGTATTGCTAAGGAAGTTCCAGCACTATTTCTCCAAGTTTGACCATTATCATCAGAATAGGCAAACATCAGATCATGATTAGTTGTTCCATCTGGCGTTTCCCTCCATACCCAGGTCAAGTATATTTTACCATCCGCATAATGGACGTCATTGAAGTAAGCACATCGGGAAGTGCTACCATTATAGTTCCCATCACGACTAATAAGCTTTCCGGGACTAAACCAAAATCCATCATCCTTATACTCCCCCAAAAAAGTGTCTCCACTACCACTTCCACCTACTCGGTACATGATAAACAGCTTGTTATCTGCGCCAACAAAAAATCGTGGATAAGTGGTAAGGGTAATCGCTCTTTCGCTTGATTGAAGATAGTTTCTCGTGGCTGAAAATAGACTAGCGGTAAAATTTGCATCACTGGCTATAGCAGCATTCTCATCTGATATAATGTATCTCAGGTCTGCGGCATGCAAATCAAACGCTAAATGAATTCTTTTGTCATTGGGTGAAATGGCAATATTTGGCGTATTGTGATTATCATAGACTATATCGCCATTGCTCAATCTGCGCTGTTCATAAACATGCGGCAGCACCACGGTTACCCATTCCCCAACACCATAGTTGCTATTCCTCGCAATACACATGTTTCTGTCTGTATTGTAGTAGACCATGTAAACATAGTTCTCATAGACGGCCATGCCGTTTTGCTGGGTCGATGTAGCGATCACGGGATTTTCAGACCAGACACTTGAACTCACTACGGTCTTTTCGTAAGTTGATGTCTGTGGATAAGCCACTAGAGATACTAAAATAAGTAAAGACAAAATCGAAAATCGTCTCATGTATGTGTGGGGTTTAGTCCTTTTTAACTGGTAATAAATACTTGGTTGGCTTTATAACTCAAGCAAGGGATGTAGTTACTTTTTTAAACAAAAAATAAGTCACCCCTACATATGAGGTGACCTATTAGGTTTATTCTTTTACTTCTTTCTTGCGTCTCTGAGTTTTTTGACTCCATAAACGCCACCTGCTGCAAGCAGCAAGCTTAACCCACCATCTATAGGTGTAGCTGGTGGTGGTCCCTGAGCCAATACTGGCAATGAGGTACCAAAAAAAAGAATGGCTAGTGTTATTATTTGGTATAATTTCATAAATGTAATTTTTTGGTTAATAATCAGTCAAATGCGAATTTTGTCACATATGAATTTGATTCTGTAGTCACTCTGAGGATATAAACTCTGTTTGAACTAAATTCATAGTCAATCACTTCTTTATCCTTCAGATTCCCAATTGATTTTTTGAATAACAAAGCACCAGATATATCCGAAATGCTCACTTGCGCCTGACTTACTTTAGCCGATGCATTGGAAATTGTGAGTCCTCTTCGAGTATATAAAACATTCAATCCTTGATTATCCAGATCATCTAGAGCAAGTACGCTCATAGCATTGGTAACAATCAAATTGAATCTGCTTTCATCTACCCCTGCTCCACTTGTAAAAGTATATTCATCACCTTTCTCAAGTTTTGTGATTTTACCTAGCTGCGTATCTTCCAAATAGATGAATTTTCCTTCTGAAAGGTTAGCAATATCTTCGATTTCCAAAGTGTACTCACCAGCAACCTCTACAGAAAAACCTAAAGGAATAACCGTTTCGTCTGCTATTGGCAAACCTTGAATGGCCAATGGGCTATCACCCATAAGGGAATAAAATTTTACACCATTCAATCCATCAACCTTGTGTGCATCATAAAGTCTATCAAACCCAGTTGAAGCATCAGCTATAAAACCCACAAGGCTTTGATTAGAAAATCCGTCAGCGTCCGTCAGCGATAGTTTAACTGATTGGATATCTGATGCCGATATTGCTTTTCTGAAAAAGTTTGCATCAGCATTAGATCCAGTAACTTTCATATCATTTGTGAAATTAAGCGTTTGTGAAACATCATTCGCTTTCACAAAGAATCCCTGAGCAGAACCGATACTACCATTGAACGAACCACTTCTACCGCTTCCACCTGTTGCTGTGGCAACCTCTGATCCTACTTCACCTACCATATTCACTGTGATGTAATCCGCGGCGGTTCTTTTCTCGGTAGCAGAGCCACCATCATCCCACAGATATATTGTGCCATCTATGCCCGTATTATTCGTAACCAACGTCTTAAAATCAATAGCAGCCGGGTAAGGATTTGACACTAAGTTAAACCCTGCATTATCACCATCTGCGGCATCATATGCTAAATCTATAGATACATTACCAGTATGAGGAGTTCCAGTGAAAGTTACCTCTCCCGTAAAAGCAGAAAAATAAGCATCACCACCTGCCATTGTTTCAGGATTCTCTACTTCAGTGAAGCGATAAACACTGTAGGACTTAGTTTCATCATAGCTGTAAACCAAAAGACCTAAGGAAGAGGTACTTGCGCCAACTACCGGAGAACCAATGACGCTGTATTGTGCAGTATTATTATCAAAGGTGGTGTTTCTTTTGAATACGTGAGACGTTCCACTGACACTTCCAAAGGTAAGAAGTGAGGCTCCAGACTCAACTTCCACACTCCCTGAACCTGGTGCAGTGAGATTTGCAGTAATAGATAAGGAAGCACCCGAAGAAACAGTTAGAATGGCTGCATTAGATAGCTCTAAGCTCGCTACTTTAATATCTCCTGATGCAATTACAGGCTTATTTGTTGCGTTAGCGATAACAACAGAATCTTCTGATGTAGGAACTGTACCTTTTGACCAGTTTCCTGCAACCTCCCAAGCTGTGCTAGCCTCCCCTGTCCATGTATTGGCATTGGGATCACCAACAAGATCACCAAGTCGGATAAGATTCCACTGAGCTGATTCATTTTGTTGAGCTCCCATTCCTACGAATGTAGCACCAGACCTATTGCTATTCCAAGTCATAACTTCACCACCATCACCGGTTGGAGTCTTAAACCTAGTACCGGTAGATACTTCTTGGAAAGTTACCAAAGCTCCAACAGATTCGTCATTCCTGTTTGTTTCGGTGTTTTCAATCAAACCGGCCTGCACTCCTGTACTTCGTAGAAGAAGCGTCTCATCTTCGGTGAAAATATTGTATTTATCCCCATTCTGCTTAATGATCCATTTGAAGTCATTAGCAGTTCCTGTGCTCATTGCTACACCTGGACCAGCTTCTGAAGTGGGAGTTATAAACGTACCACGCTGTACACTTTCAATAGCATAAATACCATCGGTGCTGAAAAACTCTTGGGCACTTACAAACCCTAGAGACAGGGCGAAAGCCATTATTAAAAATGTAAATTTTAGTTTCATAATAATCGAATTGATTTCACGATAAATTTATCTGCCTCTAATTAATTCAAAGACGAGGAATTCAAAATCCTAAGAAATGGTAAAATCGTCCATTTCGTTTTTTAGATATCGCTTGATCCGTAAAATGGCACTTTGTACAGTCGCTAATACACTGATTTGAGTAAGTGACTGCTAATATTCTAATTTGACTTAAGGAAGTATTTAGAATCACAAAACACATCTCATTATGTGATCTTTATTCAGCTTCAATCAAACGTGTGAATAATTTCGCAGGAATCACATCCAAGCCTTTCAAGTTGCTTTTCACCTCGTGAATTGCAACACCTCTCGCCTCTCCTCAAGTAATTATTAATGAAGCCTATGCTGTTTCAATCATCAGAGAAGCGCAAGAATATTAATGCAGATGAGTTGCTCTAAATAGGGAGCCTTACCAGCAATTCATAGTAGAAAATGGGTGACAAAACCTCATTTATCCAAAAAAAAGGTCACCCCAATTGAGGTGACCTATTCAGTTTATTGATTTGATTCTTCGTTTACTTCTTCCTAGCGTCTCTCAATTTTTTGATTCCATAAACGCCACCCGCTGCAAGTAGCAGGCTTAGCCCACCGTCAATAGGTGTGGCTGGTGGTGCTCCTTGAGCCAGTACTGGCAATGAGGTACCTAAAAATAGAATGGCTAGAGTTATTATATGATATGATTTCATGAAAGTAATATTTTAGTTGAATAATTAGTCAAATGCGAATTTTGTGACAAATGAATTTGATTCTGTCGTCACTCTGAGGATATAAACTTTATTTGAACTGAATTCATAGCCAATCACTTCTTTATCCTTCAGATTCTCAATTGATCTATTGAATAACATCGCTCCAGATATATCCAAAATGCTCACTTGCGCCTGACTTACTTTAGCGTCCGAATTGGAAATTGTGAGTCCTCTTTGAGTGTATAGTACGTTCAATCCTTGCTTATCTAAATCATCAAGAGAAAGTACGCTCACGGAATTAGAAACAATCAAATTGAATCTGCTTTCATCTACCCCTGCTCCACTTGTAAAAGTATATTCATCACCTTTCTCAAGTTTTGTGATTTTACCTAGCTGAGTATCTTCCAAGTAGATGGATTTACCATCAGAAATATTAGCTATATCTTCAATTTTCACAGTGTATTCTCCTGCTACGTCTACAGACACACCTAAAGGAATGATCGATTCATCTGCAATTGGTAGACCTTGGATGGCCAATCGGCTTTGTCCCATCAATGTATAAAGTTTTAAACCATTCAATGCGCCTATTTTATCAGCATCATAAAGGCGATCATAACCTTCCGTAGCGTCAGCCACAAAACCAACAAGACTTTCGTTCATTGCTCCATCTGCATTGGAAAGTGAAATTTTCACTGACTGAATTTCTGGGGTTGCATCTCCTTCAGTTCTGAAATAATTCGCTGAAGCATTGTTTCCTGTTACCTTCATTGTATTGTTGAAGTTCAGATTAGCGTCTGTCTTAGTGACTTTTACGAAAAAGCCTTGTGCGGAACCGATATGTCCGTTCCAGTCTCCACTTCTACCACTTCCATTCGTCGCTGAACCAACTTCACCAACAAGATTCACGGTAATATAATCGCTATTACTTCTTTGTCCGACATCAGACCCACCATCATCCCAGAGGTAGACAGTACCACTGATATTTGGGTTATTAGTTTCTTTGATCAGTTCAAGATAATTGATAGCTGCTGGATAAGGGTTAGAAACCAGATT
>JAVJRN010000062.1:0-5781 GCA_040218415.1 Cyclobacteriaceae bacterium | reverse complement strand
TTATTCAGCATACGCATTGCAGCTTTCCTGCTCGCAAGCCTTTCCTCAGATGAAAGTGTCCTAAAGTCTGTTTTGTTCATAACGCAAAAATAAACAAAATTACCTATATTCTATAGCTTTATTACCGTCAAGTTAATAATATGTCTTCAGTTCCATCAGCCATAAAAGGAATGTCGGTATTTACAAAAGCAATAACGTAATCGGTGAAACGATTAAATGGGTAATCAATTAGTATTTTCCCATGCGTTCTTGTGCTTAGTATCAATGGTTCGGCATTGATACCGGCTTCATTGAGGAGAGAGATTAAGAACAGATTGATATCAGCATCATTGCCTCTTTTGTTATTAAAAAATTCTTTTGCTGATTGAGTCGCATATTTACCAGAATAGCCATTCCATTCAAAATTATTTTTGACATATTCAACTATTTGTTTCGCCTTTTCATTCTCATCTTGGTTCTCTATGGTCAAATTTTCTGCAAGTACTTTTTTGGCAAATTTTGAGCTTTTATTTAGATACTCACCAAAATAGTCGTGCTTGAGGAGCGACTCATTCAGTTCAGGCCATGTCGATATTATTTCAGTTGTTCTTCCGGTTGAACTATGGTATTTAGCAAGCAGGAAATCCATTTTCATGATGTAATCATCGAAAGAAAGGATATATGACTCATCCCTAAAAGCAGGGACGTCTTTCATTACGTAGGTAGATACATAATCTTTAAACCCTATACCACCACTACGTATACTTCCCCAAGTCCTACTTTCTTCAGCCACTTCCGTGTTTTGATAATCAAATCTGGAAATACCTTGATTGATAGAGACATATTCATAGAAAGGAATCATATTGACTTGGTACTCGCTATAAACAGTCGGTATTTTGTCTTGAAAAGTCCAATCTGGTAAGTTGAAAAGAAATGGGGATTCTAAAACGTAGCTATATTCTAGTATGGCCCCATCCTGTACATCTGGGAAAACGAATTTTTTCATATGCCACCGTGCATTAATTTGTTCATCATAAACAGTTGACGGGTCTAACTCCTTTGTGGTGAATATGCCATCAACAATATTATATGTTCTCGCTTGAATAGATTTTACTATTTCAGTTGTTCCATATCCATCATCATAAAAAGGAATGAAAACTTCTGCATACTGTGATTGGGTCTTGTCGAATACTTTAATTCTTTTATGCCTCTTAAACCTGATATTAAAGTCATTCTCTGTCTGGAAAAAGATAGATTTCCCTTTATCGTAAAGGATGACCGCTTTGGCTTCTTTATCCTCCTCATAACTCTTCATCTTCAGTTCATCAATGGTTATTTTCCCAAATTCTATTTCAAGTGTTTGGGAGTAAGCAGATTGGCTTAGAAGGAGAACAAGTATTAATATTTTTTTCATTTTATAATTATTGCTGTTTCTTTCTTGTAGGTATTTATTGAGATTATAAACTCGTAAAAGTCCATGTATTTTTCTATCGAAATCTTGATGGCAAGTAATACAAATTTTTCAATAACGGTAAGGTCATTGCCATTTATTGAGTATGCTACATTATAAAAACCATCATTGCTTTTGATATTGAAACCTTCAGGAACTTGAATTTCATTTTGTCGCTCATAATTCTAAATTATTTATGTGACGCAGCACCTCTCTAACTGCTTAATCAAAGTCTGGTAAATCTTGAATTTGATCTGCCAATGAAGACTACCAACAGCCTTTATATTGTAGCAATCTCTGTGCAAGTTTATTATGAAAATCTGTGGGATCAATTTCTTTGCTTTCACATTTTACTCTGAATCTACCCAAGGTCTGTCACTCACATACCTCATTCAAAAATGATCAAAACGATCTTAAACTCTTTGATTCCCAATTCTTGAAGTTTATGGAGATGAAGTCACTTTCACCGCATGAGCGATATACTCGAAAGTCCATGGAACTCCAGAATGATGTTGGGTGAGGTTTATTTCTGGACTACATACACAACAATCCTCTCAACGAAAAATGGAAGCTATCCAAAACACCTGAGACTTAAAATGGTCATCTGCATGCTTCAATGAATCAGGAATTGATCCCTTTGGATGCCTCAATCATTATCAGGAGTTTTTGGATAATGAAAAAGATCTGTGAGTCACAGACCTTGGAATAATTTTCAGTTCCGCTAAAGGCTATTTGGGGTCAAACGCTTTGGTCGAGACAGAATGAGCCTCTTGAAAACTTTGTGCTTTTGGAATACTCGTTGCAAACGAGGACTAGGTAAGTACTCTGTTAGCTTATGGATGATAAGGTCTGTTGTGAGGCGTTTAGTTAAGCAGTTGGGATGTTCAAGTTACCACCTACGGCTCGTAGCACTTTCAGAATCGTGTCAAATTGAGGTTTTGACCCTTGAGATAATGCCTTGTAGAGGCTTGATCTACTCAGTCCGGTTTCCTCAGCAATTTTTGACATTCCTCGAGCCTTAGCCACATGCCCAAGAGCTGTTTTGATGTCCTCAGCATCACCTTCTTCGAGTACTGTGTTCAAATACTCTGCAACCATTACATCATCTTCTAGATATTCAGCAATGTCCAATTTTGTTATCTCTTTAGTTACCATCTTCAAGTTCGTCTTTATAGTTTAACCATAAATCTTTGGCTTTATCTATGTCCTTCTGCTGTGACGATTTTGTTCCGCCGTTGAGAAGTAGCACGACTCTGCCGTTGTATTCTTTTAGATAGACTCGGTATCCGTTGGCATAATGAATTCTCAGTTCACGAATTCCTTGCCCAACCGGTTCACAATCTCCAAAATTCCCTTGTTCCTCAATTCTTTGAATTCTGAATAGAATTTTGGCTTTTGCTCGCTGATCTTTCAGCTTTCTTAGCCATTTGTCAAAAACGTCTGTCTTCTCAATAGAATACATATGACAAATGTATTCACTTGGATACATAAATACAATAAAGAGTTGAGATTCGCGTCTAGCAGATAGGCTTCACAACGACTAGATATGACGAGTGGCCACATCAGGTTGTAAAAAGCAGCAATGTAGTGAAACTGCCCAACCCCCGCAACAGTATTCACAATGCACTGCGTTGTGCAAGTCTAAATCCAGAAAGAAAAAAGTAGCTAGAAGCACAAAGGCCAGCAGAATGGGCAGGTTCACGGGCCAATTGCAATGACATCTGCAAATTGCTCAGTTGGCCATTCGTTCAGATCGCTTGTTGTACTCCGTTTATTTTGCGATTAGATATCCAATTTTTGGGTTCTTTGGGTCGTACTTGACTATGTAATTTTTGAAGTTAGTCGATGTGTATTCTCCAGCCAGACAGATTCTCGTGAATTCTTCTCCTTTCACCTCGTATTTGAATCTTAGGCGTTCGGTGGCTTTAGTCTCTACAATTAATGGTTCTGTTTGCAAATAGTTCTAAGGAATTACCGGCTTGTCAAACAATAAATGCACTCTTTTATAGTCTTCAGGGTCATATAGGAGTTCATATTGTTCTCCCTTCTGCAGATACTTATATGGTACTGCCTTACCTGATGTATATTTTTCACCTTCAATTGTGTAGTGAAATTTAAGATTCTCTCCATAGGCCTCATATAGTGTTGCGGTCGTAGCTATCCCATATGAATCAAGATCTGCGTGTTTCTTCTTTACCATATTCCGTGCGTAGAAGAAGAATGCAATCATCCCAACTCCAAGGGAAATGGAAATTATTAGCTTCGTTATGTCAGTATTCTTTAAAGCGCTCATGGAAGGAATCATGGAGTACAACAACTAGTTAACCGCAACGAGTTGCGGTTAATCAACCTATATCAAACCAAATCTAATGGATTTTGTATGCAAAACAAACCATTAACAGCTATATGAATATAAACTCTGTGCTGCGACTAAAGCGGTGGCCTAATAAGGCTTGTACAGACCTTAAATCAGTCCCCACTTCCAATGAATGGGTGGCAAAAAAATATCTTAACATCTGAGGCGATGATTATAAAGCTGACTGAACAATCAATTTTCAGTTCCGCTAAAGGCTATTTGGGATCAAAAGCTTTGGTCAAGATACAATGAGCCTCTTGCAAACTTTGCACTTTAGGAATAATCGTTGCAAACAGGGAAATAGGTAAGGACTCTTTTGGCTTATGGATGATAATGTCCGTTAAAGATCTTCTTCACAAGAATATTTGCTGGTTAATTCTAAGTAGCTCTCCAGAAAAGCAATTTCTTGGCAAGCTTCTTCGTGTAAGTCGAGTTCTTGGTAATAATAAATCCGCGTTTCCCTTAGCTGCTTGTTGAGCGGATTTCTTTGAATAACTATATCTAAATTGGCAATCGCTGACTTATATTTTCCCTTTTCAATAAATTTATTCATTTTCGAGATCAATTGCTCATCCGACGTTATTGATGATGCGAAACCTCCATAACCAGAAACACCTACTTCCTTCAAATAATGTTGTGGATACGGATCAACGAAATAATCACTACCCCCTATTTTAAACTTAATTGGCAAAAAACATTTTACTACCTCTTCTTTTACGGTCCAGTTATTTTCCGTTAATTGAAGTACTCTCTTTAATTCCTTGGTGGTTGACTCGCCCAAACTATTGAGGACAGAAACATTCTGAATTTGACCTTTGTTAATTTCCCAATAAAGAATAGAAAGCCCAACTTTTGGTCTGTCTTCGTATTTTAAGTTTTCACCAATTAATTGATAAAAGTTCTTAGCTCCTCCTTGGAAACAACTATCCAAAATATTCTGCTCCTGACTGTAAGCATTAAAGTTGAGGAAAACGATGAATGCGAATAAGTGATTTTTCATAGGCCTAGTTTGATGAAATACTGACTAACGTAAGCTAAGTGACTGATTATCAGATGTCATTTGAGCAGAGATTTTATCTCTATTTGCTCTTGAGAACCCTAAGTCATCGGGGTTCAAACCTAAATCGGCTATCTGTTTTCTCATTCTGCTTACGATTTTTCGTTTCTGATCTAAAAATAGGTAATTATTCTTTGGCATGTACTGTTGCTTCTTGGTGACCATGTTCCAAAGGATCACGGCACTTTTTCTAGCAGTGGCGTTGATTGCAGTTTGTCTTCCTTTTTTGAAAGCTATTTTCCTGAAGAATTTTGCTAAGTCAGAGTCTTTTAGATTGCCAACTGCATTTGCGGCATTACGTAGGGCAATTTTGAGACGATTACTTTCTTGTGGTATTCTGTTGGACAGGACTCTTCCGCCACTGATCTTGTTATTGGGAGCAAGTTTGAGCCATGAGGCAAAGTGCTGAGCTGTTGGAAACTTACTAAAACCTTCTGGCCCGATCTCGCTCATTAGTGTGAGAACAGTTGAGTGACTAACACCTGGTATAGCAAGTATGTCAACTCCATCAAAGTATTGATAAGATGCGATATTAAGGTCGATAACTTTGATAGCATTTTTGTTTTGTCTTTTAAAGTATTTTCCATCAGGAATGTCATCCACCACATCTTCTTTTTGCAGAATGGATTGCTCAAGGAATGAAGCGATTTCCTTGTCACATTCATCTATTTTGGATGTGTAGAACTGATGGCGGTCGTGCTCTTATTTGAGCCCGAAGAGATAATCTTCTCTCTTGTCCGACACTAGAGCCTTGGCTATTTCATCTTCTGATTTTCTACAGTTGTGATGGCGATGTGCTGCTATTAACCCAGCGGTGATTGATTTATATTTAGGCAGCATAATTGATGCTTTCATGGTTAAAATATTTGATTACCCTTGCAGGACAAGTCTGTAGCATTTTCATGTGATTTTGCACGTTTTGAGATAGGGTCTCCTTGT
>JAVJRN010000061.1:0-19368 GCA_040218415.1 Cyclobacteriaceae bacterium | reverse complement strand
CATCGATGACTATGTGCTTCAATGTGATTTGTCTTTCTTTCAGATTCGGTTTCATCTGGTAAACAACGCGAAAAATAAAAATAGAGCTTTATTATTATACGTATAGTTACGTATATTAATACGTATAATATCTGCTAAACGTATAATAAGACGGATAATGGCACCTGTAGAACCTGTGAAAAACAATTGACCGGAAGAATAGATAAGAAGTTTTGCAGCACGGAATGCCGCGCCCAGTTTCACAATAGGCATAAACGGAAAAATGAAAGGATCCTTCGCTCGCGCTCGTTTATAACGAGTGCAAATACAACATGAAGAGGATGCAAGGATGTGAGAGCATTAAATGTATGGTTGGAGTGTTACTGGGTCACTCGTTAAAAAAAAGCGCTATTGTAGTAGCCAAAAAAATCTAGAATTAAGGGTTAATTACTTCCTCATCATCGAGATTGCGCACATCCACACTTACATTCATTTTCTGCTTGCCAGAGCTGTAAACGATACCTTTCAGTGGCGTGACATCAGCAAAATCTCTACCTACAGCCACTCTTAAATGCTGGTCACTCACTAGCAAATTGTTTGTAGCATCAAACTCGACCCAATCTAACTCTGGAATAAAAAGTGCCATCCAAGCATGGGAAGCATCGGCTCCCACCATTTTTGGTTTACCGGGAGGCGGCAATGTTTCTATATAACCACTCATGTAGCGAGCGGCCAACCCAATAGATCTAACACAAGACAAGCCAAAGTGTGCGAAATCTTGACAAACTCCCTTTCGGTGCTCGAAAACATGCTCCAAAGGTGTGCTTATATCGGTAAAACCAGGCGTGAATTTAAAGTCATTGAAAATCCTAGAATTCAGCTCTATCATTGCCTCCATAATCGGTCTGCCAGGTGTGAATGATTCCAAAGTGTATTCTTTCACGCCATCAATGATTTTCACATGATCGGAGGCCAAGTAAAACTGCCTGATGTCATTCTTGGCTTCTGTCGTCCGCAACCACTGAGCTACCTTTTCCCATGGTTGTGAGGAGGAAGGGTCAACATCCATCCAAGCAGGTCGGCTCAACGTAATTTTACTTTCCGAAACAACTGTTAGCTTCTTGTGGGAGCGCTCAATAGAAAAGTACAAATACTTATTGTCGAAAAAATCTTGTCGCTGCACTTCAAAACTTGGCTCAGGATAGATGTTGTAAGCATAGTTTTCTACCTTTTGGAAAGGGAAATCATGCGGAATCTGGAACATGATGTTGTGACAAAGCTTGGCGGGATTGTCATAAATATAATCTGTAATGTGTGTAACCTGGTAACTCATATCTCAGGGATGTTGGTTGTTTGAATCACACTATACTTGCTCGAAGTATGACTAAAATATTGTTCATATACGATATCTGATATCTCTTTTAACAAGTCGATAATTTCAGCTAAGAAATCTTTCAAATTGGAATACTCTTGTTTTTCTTCATTGAGTAAGGCCAGTTCATGTACGTCCGACAAGCGAATTTTTGTGATCGTTTCCAACAGCTTTTTACCCGCCTTGGTCAGTAACTGACCTTCCATCTTGGGAAGACTCTTTACATGTTCGTCAATTTTCATGACGAGATATACGATGGATCGAGGATTGTCTTCAGTGGTTATGAGCAAGTCCAATACGCCGGAAATTTCAAGATTTGATCTGTAACGATATCGGTAAGTCACCAAGCTCTCATTACAGCGCAGGGTGTCTTCCATCAGCGTCTTATTAGCATCGATATCAAAACGCTTCGTGAGCATGGCGCTAAGCACGGTACAGCTATTCATTGCCGACTCGATAAACCTACCTGCATTCAACAAGTGCCAAGTGGACTCTCGGGTCATATTGTCAATATTCAACCCATAAAATCCCATCACTTTTATTACCAGATTATCCAATGCCTGATAGACTTTATTCAAATCCTTCGCATTTCGCAAAAAGGAAAGTTCTTCGGTAATGCTATCCAATATTCGCCAGGTATCGAGACTTAACCGATCCCGAACCGTATAGGCATTTCTCAAGAAAGCCTGCAGCGTATTGGCCAGACTTCCTACTTTTGACATGTCGGATGCCAGTGCCATTAATTCATTTTCAGGATTTTTCAGTGCCGATTTCTTCAAAAAACCAGGGCGTGTACCCGTCAAAATTGTCAATCCTTTGAGTAGCGTTGACATAGTATTGTCCTCCTTGATATGGATATCGTCATCCATTTCATTGTAGGCATTGAGCACAATCCGCATAAATCGAACGTTATATATCGATCTTTCCAAGTAGCGTCCAAGCCAAAACAACTGCTCCCCCGTTCTGCTTGGCAGAACCGTGCGAACGACGGCCTGCGCTGGTTCACTTTTTCTGGGCGATAAATGATAAGGTTCCTGTGATTTACCTAGCACCCAAGTGTCCTTACTGATGCCGCCTGACTGATTGGATACTATAAAAACACCTTTCTCAGGAGAAGTTCTTGAAAGCCCACCGGGCATTACTTCGTAGGTTTTCTTTTCCACATCGGCCACCACGTAGCTTCGAAAAACTGAATTTCTCGCAACCAGCTTTTTATCAACCCATGAGGGTGTTGTTGAAAAGTCGATCATCTCTTGACCGACAAAAAGATAGGGCGATTTTTTGATGATGGCTTTTAAATTAGCCAAAGCTTCAGCACTCAAACTAGCACCATATACCGATCTAAAATCTTCGTCTCGATATATTCTTCGAATAACCAAATGCTCAATATTATCAAGCACATATTTCATTTCGGCCGGTTGACCACACCACCACGTAGCAATGGATGGCAAAATCAACTCTTCCCCAAGAATCCTTCTCGATAGTTTTGGCAAAAAAGCCATAAACCCGGGGTTCTCCAATACCCGAGAACCAAGTGGGTTGATCACCTGCACTTTACCTTGCCTCACGCTTTCCATCAAACCAACCACACCAAGCTGAGAATCACTTCTAAACTCCATAGGATCGCAATAGGCATCATCAACACGTCGTATGACTACATCTACTTTTTCTAATCCCTTGATCGTTTTAAGCCAAACATAACCATCGCTTACCGTGAGGTCTTGCCCTAGCGCAAGTGTGACTCCCATAAATGAAGACAAGTACGCATGCTCAAAAAAAGTCTCATTATTAGGCCCTGGAGAAAGCATCACAATGCGTGGATCTTCCTTATTCTGAGAAGCAAGTAAAGTCAGTGTATTTTTCAGCGTCTGATAGTACTTGGCTATTTTTCTTACCTGATTTTCACGAATGAGATCGGGATAAACACGTGTCATAGCCACGCGATTCTCTAAAGTATAACCAGCACCAGAAGGAGCATCTGTTCTGTCATGCAACACCCACATTCGGCCATCTGGTCCTCTCGCTAAGTCCGCAGAATACTGAATGAGTTGCTGCTCTCCATAAAGTTTAATTTTATCTACCTGCCGTAAAAATCCCGGATGATTATAGATGAGTTCCAAAGGGATTAAGCCTTCCTTTATCAGGCTTCTACTTCCATAAATATCTTTCAGTATCTCATTAAGCAGCGTGGTTCGCTGCTTCAAACCAGACTCAATAGTTGCCCAATCGTCGGCACCAAAAATCATAGGTACAGGATCGAGCATCCAAGGCCGATTCATACCCTCTGGATCGCCGTAGACATTGTAGGTCACTCCATTTTCACGAAGCTGCTTAGCCACATCCTCATGATACTGCTCCATCTGAGCCGGGCCTAGATTTGCATAATATCTCGCGAGCTTACTCCAGATAGGAGAAACTTTCCCATCACCGGAAGTCATTTCATCAACAAAGGGTGCCTTGTTGATAGCGCGATCAATTAAGTAAGACTCAATCATAAGTAAATTTGATATGTTGACAAATCCATCAAAAATTATTTACGTTTTTTGTATCTACGCAAGTCCATCGTATGCGGAAATTCCGTGTTTACAAGTTCGCCAATGGCTTCATAATTGGTAATTACATCCACTTTATTAATGAATCTGCCAGTTCCCTGCTGCGTTTGTACCGTAGGTTCCACCAAATTAATGGAGTGCCCAAAATCAAAAAATCGTGAAATTCTTCTCGATTCAGCCTCGTAGCTATTCACCGGAAAAGTATCGTAATTTCTTCCTCCCGGATGCGCTACGTGATACTGACAAGCAGCCACCGATTTCTTGGTCCAAGTATCGTATAGGTCAATGACCAGCGGTGTATCTACACCCAAAGTAGGATGTAGCGCCGATGGTGGCTGCCAAGCTCGATATCTAATCCCCGCAACAAATTCCCCTTGCACTCCGGTATTGGTCAAAGGAATTTTGAATCCATTGCAAAGCAAATAATAGCGCCCGTCGGTTAAACCAGATATTTTCACCTGTAGTCGTTCCAAGGATGAATCAACAAATCGTGCAGTTCCTGTACTGGACATTTCCTCTCCTAGCACGTGCCAAGGCTCAATAGCCATCGTCATATCGATATGAATGTCATCGACTTGTAATTCCCCAACAAACGGAAATCGAAAACTAAAGAATGGATCAAACCACGCAATATCAAAACCATAACCCGCACCTCTGAGGTCATTAACCACTTGCGACAGGTCTTTAAAGCAATAATGCGGCAGCAAAAACTTATCATGAAGGCCAGTGCCCCACCTTACCAGCTTATGATCATAAGGCTTTTTCCAGAACCAACTCAGCAATGATCGGATAAGTAGGAACTGGACCATACTCATACGATAATGAGGCGGCATATCGAATCCTCGAAACTCTAAAATTCCGAGTCTACCCGTCGATGAATCTGGTGAATACAACTTATCAATACAAAACTCCGCACGATGGGTATTGCCCGTAATATCAATCAAAAGATTTCTAAAAATTCGATCGACGAGCCAGTAGGGAATATCATTTTCCTTTCCATCAGGTACTTGTTGAAAAGCAAGTTCCAACTCATAGAGTATATCATCACGCCCTTCATCTACTCGTGGCGCTTGACTGGTTGGCCCAATGAACTGGGTAGAGAAAAGGTAAGAAAGCGACGGATGATGCTGCCAATAGGTGATGAAACTTTTGAGTACATCTGGTCGTCGAAGTAGCGGACTTTCTGAAGGAATAGCCCCTCCCAGCGTGATGTGATTGCCTCCTCCCGTGCCCGTATGCTTGCCATCAATATTGAATTTTTCAGTAGTCAATCTTGACTCTCTTGCTTTTGAATAAAGGGTGTCATAGATGGAAGTAATCTCCTTCCATGATTTTGCCGGATGAATGTTGACTTCTATCACTCCAGGATCAGGTGTGATCATAAACTTTTGCACTCTTTTATCGGAAGGCGGATCATAACCCTCAATCAATACAGGCATTTTCAGCGCTTCAGCCGTGCGCTCCACGGCACCAACTAAGTCAAGATAATGCTCAAAATATTGTACTGGTGGAAGGAAAACAAAAAGCTTACCTTCTCTCACCTCTAATACAAAGCAGGTCTTGAATATCTCTTTGGAATTGTTGAACGACTTTACATCCGTACCCGACGAAGGAAGACGATCTATATCTGGAAGCGCATCCACATCGGCAAAAAGATCCCGCTCAGGCTTAATGTCTGTCTTATTTTCTTTGACATTTTCTATACTTTCCAAAGGCAACCTTAAACCTGCTGGCGAGTTACCAGGCACGAGGAAAAGATCTTTTCGTCTAAAATTCCAATTGCAGCTTTGCCACCCATTTTGCGAAGCATCCCAAGCGATTGGAATCGCAAATCCTGCCGGATTATTGAGGCCGGCATTTAATAGCTCCGCTAGTTTTTGGCGTTCGAGTGAGGACTTCAAATCTACTTTGAGCGGATCTACATCAACGGGCACTTTACTTTCTTCCCAGATAAAATAAAACGGATCTTCATAAGCTGGTCGGATATTCTGTGGATCTAAGGAAAGCTCTTGAGACAATAACCTCATAAACTTCTCGGCGTGGGTATGATCAAAGCCATAATCTTTGGAAAGATCGGCCATAAGTGCGTCATTGTTCCACATTTTCTCACCATCTTTTCGCCAAAAGCAAGCCAATTTCCATCTTGGCAAAGGCTCGCCGGGATACCATTTTCCCTGACCATATTGCATCAATGCGCCATGGCTAAATTCATTTTTTAACTTATGAAATAGCGTATTGGATAAGCTTCGCTTGTGCTCTCCATCGGCTGCAGAATTCCATTCAGGAGCATCCGGATTATCGATTGCTACGAAAGTAGGCTCACCACCCATCGTCAGTCTTACGTCATTGGCTTCCAGATCTTTGTCCACCACGTCCCCCACGGCGAGGATTTCCTGCCATTGATCATCGGTATAAGGCTTGGTTACACGGGGCGTTTCTTCAAATCGTGTGACCTTATTCTCAAAGTGAAATTCTGTTTTAGCTGATTCTGCCATTCCAGAAATGGGCGCAGCGTCTTGTGAGCTTGGCGTACACGCGAGCGGTATATGACCTTCTCCAGCAAAAAGACCTGACGTAGCATCCAATCCTATCCAACCTGCGCCAGGCACGTAGACTTCAGCCCATGCATGTAAGTCTGTAAAATCTTCCTCTGGTCCTGAAGGTCCATCCAAGGATTTTTCATCAGACTTGAGCTGTACCAAATATCCTGAAGTAAACCTAGAGGCCAGTCCCAAATGCCTAAAGAGCTGTACAAGTAACCATGAAAAATCTCGGCAAGACCCAGATTTAAGTGAGAGGGTTTCCGCGCAGGACTGTACACCCGGTTCCATCCTGATATTATAAGACAACAGATTATGCACCATCTGATTGAGCATCACCAATACATCCACCGTTTTAATATTATCGGTCAATTTGGCCTTAGCCTCCTGCACTAGTGACAACATTTGCTCGTCATTGTCATCGATGGTAAGGTATGGCTGTAACTGTTCTTTTAGCCCTTGCTCGTATTTGAAAGGAAACTTCTCCGCATACTCCTCCATGAAAAAGTCAAATGGATTGATCACCACCATATCGGCAATGACTTCCACGTCTACTTCAAAGTGATCCACTTTTTCAGGAAATACAATCCTTGCCAAATAGTTACCAAATGGGTCTTGTTGCCAATTGATGAAATGATTTTCTGGCTTGATGTTTAAGGAATATCCTTTGATAAATGTGCGTGAATGTGGTGCCGGTCGTAAACGAATAACCTGAGGGCCTAACTTTACAGGACGATCGTAGGAATATTTTGTATAATGCCTAAGCGCTACTTTTATGGACATATTAGAATAGTGTATTTATGCTACAAACTTATGAAGATAAAATACGCCAATAACATGGTTTAAAAAAAATGCCGCGCATCAGGATAAACTCAATTAAAAATAGTGAGTCCTCGATGGCCAGCTTATTCGAACATCTTATAACCTGCGTTCGATTGTTCAGTACACGTTCTAGCGTCATTGCGATATTTTTTAAGCTTGAAAATATTAAAAAATAGAAGCAATCTGCTGGGAAGATGAGATGACTTCAATAAAACCTCATTTTAATCAGTTCTTATTTCGTAAAGAAGATCTTAATGCTGATTTCAATGCTTTATTAATCGAACTCAGATTACAATAAAAATCAACAACCCATAAGGTTTCAGCCTATACAGAAAGGCTTAATCTAGACATTCATTTTGGGCAATATGAAGAAGCCGAATAGGCAAGTAGTCAGATTTTTATAAAACGGTAGTTTTTATAAATACGGAAAATTTAAGATCAAATCCCTATTTTAGTTAGCTCGTAACTTACAATTTCATGCCCAAACCAATAAAAAAATCATTAAACACAAGTTGGCTTACAGAACTCCAACAGAAGAGCTGGGAACCCGAAATCCTTCTTTCTGGTATCGTATTATACGGCCTTTTCCAAATACCTGCCATCTTAGACGCTCTACTTCTTTATGGCAAGGACAATTTATTCGGAGACACCACGGATCTGGATAACCTGATTAGCTCTTTAAAAGTTGCGCTCTATTGGCTTACCTGTGGCTTGATACTTCATCTAATCAGTAGAGGTATTTGGGTAGGTATGGTGGGACTGAGTTTTACCTTCCCGAACGGAATGAATAAGGAACGACTCAAGGTAACGGGAAAATTTGAGCAGCAACTGGACAAAATACCGTCAATAGAACAAATAATCATCAACTTAGAAAAAGTAAGTAGTGCGCTGTTCTCTGTATCATTTATGCTCTTTATGATAATGATGGGTGCTTACTTGTTCATTCTGATATTATTAGTCATTCCAATTTTTGGGGTTGAGCAATTACTAGGAATTGATGCTTTCGGTAAAACAGCAGAAAATGTAATCAGTATCTACGCAGTAACTATTCTTTCAATTGGTGGACTGTCACTCGTAGATTTTGTCACGCTTGGTTTCTTCCGCCGATTCAAATGGGTGAGCAAACTCTATTATCCCTTATACTGGCTGGTAAGTTCAATCACCTTGTCACGGTTTTACCGACCTATCTATTACACCATCATTAGCAATTATGGAAAATGGAAAATTGGGCTATTTTTGATCTTTTTTGCGGTCACTAGTGTTTTTGGTGTGGGAGGTTTGCAGGACGGTGTTTTTCCAGGCGAGTCACTCACGCAACTAGAATTCTGGAATAACTCCAGAAGATCGACTTCTTTTAGTGGACATTATGACGATCAAATTGACGACTTCCACTCGGTTCAGGCTCAGATCCAATCAGACATTATTTCTGGAAATACTTTACGATTATTTGTTGTCTTAAAAGTTAGTCGTGAAGATTCCATTCGGAAGTATTGCAATTACGACTCGTTAATAAGTCAAACAAAAATGATAAGTTCGGAAATAGAGCATCACTGCGCATCCGCCTTCTACCATGTATATCTAAATGATAGCCTAATCAGTGATCAGAAGTGGCTCTTTAAATATAAACAACGTACAGAACAACGCGGCTTGATTAGCTATATAGATGTGAGTGATCTTCCTCAAGGTATGCACTCAATAAGAGTCAGGGGGCCAAAAGAAATGTATAAGTTCAATTTTTCGGAAATCCCCTTTTATCGGGAAATTAGTCAAAATGAATATTACGTTCCGCAAAAGCCAAAGAAAAAGGAATAGGAAGATGACGACTATTTGAATTTGAAAAAAGTTTTCCTAAGTGATGTATTAGATCGTGCAAATTAAGGTTTACTAAAAGGCTCTCCTGCCATATTCAGCTTTTTATCATTATACGCTCGGAACATTAAAAAGGCTCCAACCAAGAACAGCGGAATACTGAGCCATTGCCCCATGTTCAAAGGAATTGATTCTTCAAAGGCTTCTTGATTCATCTTAAAAAACTCATCGACAAATCGAAATGACCAGAGCAACATCATAAACAGGGCAAAATTAAAGCCCTCAGGCAATACCAATCTTTTCTCTTTCCATAACCAGAAGAGCAAAACCATAAAAAACAAACAGTAACCCGCCTCATACAACTGTGCTGCATGTCTAACTATTCCTATGCCATAAATATCTATATACCAATGATTTCGCTCCTGATATACGCGATAAGCCAAAGGCTTGTCCTGTCCAAAATCAATGTGTTGTGTTACTTCATCATAGCTTAGTAAGGCATTTCTCAGCCTACTTTCTACAAATTGTTTATCTCTTTCGCCTAGTTGCTGACCTCTTTCAAACTTAATGGTTGCTGTAATGGGGTATTTGCCTGGCTCATTCGATTCCATTTGTCCACCCATAGAAAAAGTGATCGATTCTATTCTTTCGTCGTAGTTGAGCACATCTTCCGTGAATCGGGCGTATACTACACCAGTCGTGGAGTTAGTTGTGACTCCTTCCATTTCCGAATTGAAAAAATTACCCGTTCTGATCATCGCGCCAGTCAAAGCAACCACAATCACCATGCGATCGAGAATCCACATCAGCCGATATTCCTTGTACTTTCTTGCAAAAAGCCAAAGCGCAATCAAGATGCCTATAGCTCCACCATGACTGGCTAAGCCACCCTCCCAAACTTTTATGATTTCGATAGGATTAGACAGGTAATAACCTGGATTATAAAATAGACAATGACCAAGCCTTGCACCAATAATGGTTGCTGTCACCATGTAAAGCGTCAATTTATCTACTGTTTTTTCAGGGCGACCTTCTTGCTTGAAAATCCACATCAGCACTTGCTGAGAGAGGATAAACCCGCCAGCAAACAGTAAACCATACCAACGAACAGGTCGATCTTCAAAGCCTAAAAATGACAAAGGGATTTTAAAAATATCAGGATCAGGACTCCATATTAAAAAATCGAGTATGGTCTGCATGGATTAATTGTTTTTCCAGAAATAAGGTGTAAAAAGCATAAGCACAGTAAATAACTCCAGTCTACCGAGGAGCATTAAAAAAGAAAGCACCCATTTACCAGGAGCGCTAATACTTGCAAAATTATCAACTGGTCCCACATTACCTAAGCCAGGACCAATGTTTCCAAGACAAGTAGCTGTAGCGCCAATAGCGGTATTAAAATCCTCTCCAAGGATGGCCATAGTCATAGAACCCACAGCAAAAATGAAAATATAAATCATAATGAAGGCCAGAATATTAAAAGTAATGTCTCGGGAAACTGCCTTTCCATTAAATCGTACAGGGATTACTGCTGAAGGATGAAGTTGCCTTTTTAACTCCAAAATACTGTTTTTCACTAGGATAATGTGGCGAACGATCTTTACTCCACCGGCCGTAGATCCTGCCGAAGCACCAAAAAACATCATCACAAAAAATAAAATGGTAATAAATGAAGTCCAGCTGGTATAATCATAGGTGATATAGCCCGTGGTGGTAATGACTGAAACTACCTGAAATAAAGCATCTCTCATCGATTTTTCAAGTGTGCCGTGACCATGACCATATATGGACAAGCCCACCACAAGACTAAGGAAAACACAAAAACCAAGATAAAACCTGAACTCATCGTTCTTCAACACTTTTTTAAACTGACCATGCAATCCAAGATAAGTCATAGTGAAATTGGTTCCAGCAAGGAACATAAACAGGATGAGTACATACTGAATAAATGGTGACGTGTAAAATGCTATGGAGGCATTTTTGGTAGAAAAACCTCCTGTCGCCATGGTAGTAAGCGAGTGATTAATCGCATCGTAAAAGCTCATGCCACCAAACCAAAGCAACCCTGTTTCGACCAAAGTCAATCCCAGATAAATCAACCATAAGCGCTTGGCAGTTTCCTTTATCCGAGGTTGCAATTTATCGGGCGAAACACCTGGCGCTTCCGCTACGAATAGCTGCATTCCACCAATTCCCAAAATCGGCAGTATGGCTACCGTGAGTACGATAATTCCCATTCCTCCAATCCACTGCGTAAGACTTCTCCATAGTAGAATGCCTTTGTCTACTGCTTCAATGTCCAAAAGCACCGTTGCGCCAGTGGTAGAAAAGCCTGAAATAGTCTCAAAAAAAGCATCGGTCAGGTTTGGAATAGCTCCGCTAAAAATATAAGGTAGCGTACCAAAGAAAGACATAAATAACCAGCCCGCAACCACGATTAAATACCCATCACGTTTCCGTAATTCTTTGTTTTGGTTTCTGCTGGTGAGGAAGAATACCAAGGCACCTATGCCCATGGTGACCGCCCCAGAACCAAACAGCGCCAACTTATCTGAGCTCCCGTAGTAGAAGCTAAATATCAAACATGCGAGCATAAAAGCACCATTGAGCATCAAAAGGATACCGACAATGTTTGCTATTACTCGATAATTAAAACTCATTATTTAAAGAATCCCTCTACTTTATGGATGCACTCAGGGTTGGATAACACAACCACTCGGTCTTTGGGCTCAAAGGCAAAATTACCTCTTACCGTATATCCAGTGTTTTTTCGGATCACTCCTCCGATCACCGCGGTTTTTGGAAATCCTAAATTACGCAATTCATGTTTTAAGATCTTAGAGCCTTCTTGAACCTCAAATTCCAAGATCTCTGCATCCACGCCATGAAGGCTCGTTAAATTCAAAACCTCTCCCCTTCGTATGTATCTAAATATAAAATTGGCAGCAATGAGTTTTTTGTTGATCATCGTATCTACGCCTATGCTTTGAGATAGATGGATATAATCCACATTTTCTACTGCCGCTATGGTCTTTCGCACGCCAAAGTTTTTCGCTACTAGGGAGGAGATGATATTTGTTTCTGAATTACCAGTCACCGCAATAAAAGCATCCATCCTATCGATACCTTCTTCTTTCAAAATTTCCGTATCACGACCATCACCATTGATCACCATGGTGTCTGGCAGCATATCCGCCAACTGAAAACACTTGTCTTTGTCCTGCTCTATGAGTTTGATGTTGTATTTTTTACTGAGCTGCTTAGCAGTATTTATCCCGATCTTACTGCCGCCAAGAATCATGATATTTTTAATATCAAAGCGCTCTTTGCCAGCCAATGCCATCACACGGTCGATACCACTCGGCTCCACAATGAAATAAGCATGATCATTGAGCATAAATTTATTTTCACCGTGGGGAATAATCGTTTTATTGTCCCTTAGAATAGCAATGGTGGTGAAATTGTGGTCTGGATTCAGATAGGCAGTCTCGGTAAGGGTTTTGTCTTTTAGCTCAGAATTCTCATCCACAGAAATTCCGATGAGCGAAAGCATTCCCTTTTCAAATTCAAAAGTATCGGTCAATGCAGATTGCTTCACCAGTCGTTTGATCTCCTTGGCTGCCAGACTTTCTGGTGAAATAATTTCATCAATACCTAAGCTGACCAGGTCGAGATTTTCTCTTTGCTGCAAAAATTCAATGTTGGATATTCTTGCCACTGTTTTCTTAGCCCCCAACTTTTTACCCATAATACAGGTCGTAAAATTGGTATCTTCAATAGAAGTAACGGCTATAAGTAAGTCGGCTTTTGAGATTTTAGCCTCTTCAAGTATGGTGGGAGAAGTAGAGCTTCCCATGACAGTTTGCACGTCCAAGTGATTGGAGGCATACTCGAGCACATCAGCATCTTGATCTATCAAAATGATATCCTGCTCTTCATAGGCTAGTAGTTTTGCTAAATGAAACCCTAGATCACCTGCTCCTGCAATAATAATTCGCATATAGACTTATCACATTAAGTGGTGCAAATATAGCCGAAACATCATGCGACCAAGGAAAACACTTATTTTATTCGATAAGATGTAAACTTCGACTGACACACCGCTTTTCAGCAAGTATAAATGCAAAATATGGAGACCGATTAGTGCTCATAAATGTTTCCAATTGAGCGGTTTATTTCATTTCGGAGAAATACCTTTTGGCAGCTGACATCACCTTTGGTGCCAAAAGTATCGCGCCGATCATCGTTGGAAAAGCCATTAAACCGTAAGCTGTGTCTATGAATGCCACCGCCGCAGGCAGAGAAGTCACACTACCCAGCACAATCAATGCTACATACCAGTAATCGAAGTACTTCGCAAACGGAGCACCCGCAATAAATGAAAGACATTTTTTACCATAATAGGCCAAACCAAAAATGGTGGTCAGCGCAAAAATGAGGACGCAAACCGCCAAAATATATGGACCATAACCGGGCAAAGCCGATTCAAAAGCACTGGCTGTTAATGAAATACCATTGAGATCTCCAGATTTCCAAGTATCTGTAACGAGTATTACCAATCCTGTCATGGTACAAATAACCAAGGTGTCAATGGCTGGCCCAAGCATCGCCACCAAACCCTCTCTTACAGGTTCTTTGGTTTTGGCCGCTCCATGCATCATCGGCGCAGTACCAATCCCCGCTTCATTAGAAAAGGCCGCTCTTCTGGCTCCCGTAATGATCAACGCCCCAACAGCTCCTCCCATGGCTGCTTCCGCACTAAAGGCGTCTGAAATAATCAATCCCAATGAAGGTAAAATATTTGAAGCATTCATGGCTAAGATCAAAAGTACACTGCCAACATAGAGTATCACCATCGAAGGTACCAGCTTCGAGGCGACATTACCGATTCTGGTAATGCCTCCGAAAATGACCAAAGAAACCAAAATAGCTATAAAAATACCCAGACCTAAATCGAGATAAGGCATATCAGGCGCAACACCCAGTGGCGTCAGGACAATGTCTTTCGTCGCTTGTATCATTTGGTTGGTTTGGAAAATAGGCGTAGCACCAAAAAAACCTGCAAACGAGAAAAAAATCGCCAATGGTTTCCACTTAACACCAAGACCCTCCGTGATAAAATACATAGGCCCACCTTGCAGTACGCCCGCAGAATCTTTGCCACGAAACATGACCGCAAGGGTACAAGTAAAAAACTTACTGGCCATACCAAAAAATGCACTCACCCACATCCAAAAAATTGCTCCGGGACCGCCCATAGCAATGGCCACCGCCACTCCAGAAATATTCCCCATACCGATAGTGGCTGCCAATGCCCCAGATAAAGCTTGAAAATGGTTGATATCTCCCGGATCATCGGGATCATCATATTTTCCTCGCAACACATTGATGGCATGTTTGAAATACCGAAAAGGTAAAAACCTCGAATATACCATGAAGAAAAAGCCTCCACCAAGCAGTAATATCAGCAAAGGCATACCCCAAACAAAGTTGGCCGTACTGACAAAAAAAGATTCTAATGCGTTCATACAAATAACTAGTTAAAACTAATGATTGATTTGAATTGGAGGCTTAGGATGATGGCTTCTCCAAAAGTGGTTTCAGAGCCGTCCATACAAGATCGGCTACAATCAGATGACCTTCGGGGGTTGGATGTATGCCATCGGCGAGATTGAGCGATGGATTGCCCGCCACTCCTTCGAGTATAAATGCTAGAAAAGCTACGTCATTTTCCTGAGCCAGTTCGGCAAAAAGTTCTCGAAACTGTGCGGCGTAATCACCTCCCAAATTGGGCGGCACTTCCATCCCTGTCAGAAGTATTTTCACCTCTGGGTTGACTTCCCTTACCCGATCCATGATCTTTTGTAGGTTCTTTTTGGTCTCTGTCAACTTTAGCCCTCTCAAACCATCATTTGCACCAAGTTCGAGTACGAATATGTCTGGGACGGTACGCAAAACCCAGTCGATCCTATTGACACCTGCGGCGGTCGTTTCCCCACTGAGTCCCGCATTGACCACTTGATAATTATAGCCAAGTGAGTCCATTTTTCTTTGAATGATCGCTGGAAATGCCTGATCCATGTCCAGCCCGTAACCTGCCGTTATGCTATTGCCAAAAAACATCACCACAGGTTTTTGTTCTACTACTTTTTCTTTTTCCGTTGCTACTTTTTGCTTGTCTTGTGAGGCTTTTTCAGATCCGCATCCTGAAAGAATGAAAAGAGCAAGAGCCACCAAAGAGACGATTGCGTTCGTTTTTGACATAACTTCAAAAGTAACCAAGAATGATGGAGTTAGTCATTTTCGATGGTGATAAAATGTTAACGGAATCAAAACGTCGTTAAATTGCTAAACATGAACTGCATGTTTTCGTTTTGTAAGTCTAAACTATACCTATGTCCTCCATTCTTTCGGTTGAAAACCTTTTTAAAACCTTTCAAAATGGCCCCAAAGAGGTCAAAGTGCTCGACAACATCAATTTCAGTGTAGAGGAAGGCGACAGTCTTTCAATTGTTGGCCCGAGTGGAAGCGGTAAAACCACCTTACTAGGATTGTGCGCAGGTCTAGATAAGCCTACCAACGGTCAGGTGACACTAAGCAGTACCTTGCTCAATAAGCTATCGGAGGACGAAATGGCGCAAATCAGAAACCAATATGTTGGCTTCATTTTCCAGAATTTTCAACTCATCCCCACGCTTACCGCCTTGGAAAACGTGATGGTGCCTTTGGAACTAAGAGGAGAAAAAAACATCAAAAACATTAGTGCCGAATTACTTGGCAGAGTGGGACTCGGCGACCGACTCGATCATTATCCAACCCAGCTCAGCGGTGGAGAACAACAGCGAGTGGCTATTGCCCGTGCGTTTTCCAACAAACCAAAGATTTTATTTGCTGATGAGCCTACGGGAAATCTTGATGAAGAAACCAGCGCATCTATTGAAAAACTGCTTTTTGAAATCAACAAAGAGCAAGGCACCACCCTTGTTTTGGTCACGCACGATAACGAGTTGGCAGCAAAGACCAACCATATATTGAGGTTAAAAGGCGGCAAAGTAATCGACTGAGCATTTTGGATAAAAAACTAAGCATCACACCAAGTAAGTATTCGCGATCATGGCCATGGATAATGGCATGGCGAGACAGCAGAAAAAGCAAAGGCAAATTGCTGCTTTTCATCTTATCTATTTCGTTGGGTATTGCTGCCCTTGTGGGTATTACTTCCTTTCGGGAAAACCTTTTGCAAGAAATCAATGACCAGGCAAAGACCCTGCTCGGTGCGGATATTTCCGTGAAAGGTACCAAGCCATTACCTGATAGCCTGGCCACTGCTTTTCACAGCATCATGGGCGACAGTTCACGAGAAAGCTATTTTGCCTCGATGGCACTTTTCCCCAGAACGGACGGTACGCGCTTGGTTCAAGTTCGAGGGCTGGAGGGCAACTATCCTTATTATGGAGAAATAGAAGCCGAACCTGCCGCATCCGCGCAAAAGTTTAAGCAAGGCAAGTACGCCCTCGTGGATGAAAAGCTCATGATCCAATACAACGTGGAACTGGGCGACTCAGTGAAAATTGGTTTGGTGCAGTTTGAGATCATCGGCAAGCTCAGAAAAATTCCCGGCCAAACGAGTATTGGTGCCACCGCAGCTCCTGTCGTATATATTCCTTACGACTATCTGGAAGCCACAGGTCTTATCAAAAAAGGCAGCCGCATCAATTACCTTACCTATTACCAAATAAAAAACCAGTCAGACACCACTGGAGTGTGGAAAGACTTGGTAAAAACCGCCGAAAAAAGTGGGTATGATGTCGATGACATAGAGAAGAAAAAAGAAGAAACCGGACGATCGTTTAAGGACCTGACCAATTTTCTACGATTGGTGGCTTTCATTGCATTGCTACTTGGCGCCATTGGTGTGGGCAGCTCCATCTATGTATACACAAAGGAAAAAGGCAAAATTGTCGCTACGCTTCGCTGCTTGGGTATGAAGGCCAATCAGGCAATTGGTATTTACCTCATTCAAGTCGGTATTTTCGGATTGATTGGTGCTACTATCGGCGCTTTGGGCGGGGTAGTCATGCATGTGTATCTTCCAGCCATTTTAGCAGATTTCATCCCTGTAAGCCTCAACCCTACCATCTCGTGGATGTCGGTTTTCAGTGGTTTGGTTATTGGCGTGGTTATCTCCATACTTTTTGCGCTTTTTTCCTTGGTCGCCTTGCGAAAAATCAGTCCTATGGAGGCGATCCGTGGCGACTTTGACAAAATTTCGAAGCGACCTGATCGTATTCAGATGGCCATTGCGCTGGTTATTACGGGATTCATTCTACTGCTGGTTTATGTGCAGATTCAGGCTTGGAAAGACGCCTTTGTTTTTACCGGAATATTACTTGCCTCCGTCATCGTACTTGGGTTTATTGGAAAAGGGCTGTCGTGGCTGGTGCGCAAACTCATGTCTGACAAGCTGCCTTATGTGTGGCGGCAAGGCCTTTCGAACTTGTATCGCCCGCACAACCAAACGTCTCTGCTCATCACTACGCTGGGACTGGGTACGGCATTCATTGCTACGCTATTTTTTATGCAAAACTTACTGGTGGATCGGGTAACAATCGCTGGAGCGGATGAGCGACCCAATACCATTCTTTTTGATATCCAAACGCCCCAAATAGCCGAGGTAAAAGAGTTAACAATCAATTACGACTTGCCGGTGATTCAGGAAGTGCCGATAGTCACCATGCGATTGATGGAAATCAATGGAATTACCAAAGAAAAAGCCTTCAATGACAGCACGCTGAAGATACCTGAATACGCCTACAACAGGGAATATCGCGTAACCTATAGAGATAGCCTGATCAACTCCGAGAAAGTGTCTGAGGGAAAATGGCATGGGAAATACGAAAACCCATCCGATACCATATTCATTTCCCTAGCGGAAGGTTATGCTCAAAATCTTAACCTGAAAATCGGTGACGAACTTCTTTTCAACGTACAAGGTGCTTTGCTAAAAACATACATCGCCAGTTTTCGGGATATTGATTGGAATCGCGTACAAACCAACTTTTTAGTGGTATTTCCTACGGGCGTACTAGAAAAGGCACCTCAATTTCACGTACTCATTACCAGAATCAACGACAATGAACTTTCTGCCCGCTACCAGCAAGCCGTGGTGCGGAGTTACCCGAATATATCTATCATAGACATAGAGCTGATATTGAAAACACTTGAAGAAATACTTGGAAAAATAGCTTTTGTGATTCAGTTCATGGCACTTTTCAGCATTGGTACTGGTGTGGTGATGCTTATCAGTTCCATCATACTCAGTCGCTTTCAGCGGATGCGCGAAAATGTATTGCTTAGAACCTTGGGCGCATCGAGCAAGCAGCTATGGAAAATCATCTTTGCCGAATACTTTTTCCTTGGTGCCATGGGTGCATTTACAGGAATTTTGCTTGCCATTACTTTTACTATACTGCTGGGAACTTTTGTGTTTGAGTTTGCTTTCATCCCCAACATTTTTCAAATCGTCGCGATCTTCTTAGGTGTTACTGCGTTGACAGTGTCTATTGGCTTATTCAACAGCCGAAGTGTCGTAAGCCAATCTCCGTTGGAGGTTTTGAGGAGAGAGTGAAAGATGATGGAATAAAAAGGATCTCTATTAAAAGTCCATATTGCCTTAACCTAGCCAAAAACAAGTATCTTAAAAATCGACAGCAATGATCATTTGGAAAATAGCTGAGAACGAAATCGGATTGTTAAAGGGTATTTGTGCATCAATTCAGTCTATTAATGCACAACACATGTGCTCGAGGATCGATTGAGCTGACGTTATTTAGATCGGAAACGACAGTTAAAGGCCTTTTAATAAATTTTATCTTCCTCGAAGCGATACTTTCAGAAGAGCATTCGATAAGGCTTTAGCGCCTTTAACGTTTGTATGTACTCTATCAGCGAAATATTCATCTTCTGAAAATTCATTTGATAAATCTATAATTGGATGTTGAATTTGGCTCGATATCATTTGAATGATCTCATCTAAATTTTGCATTTTATGCTTATATAATGGATGATATGGAGCCAAATAGCATATCACTTCAATATCCATTTCGTTGCACGATTGAATAAACTTTTTCAGATGAGCTATTTCAATAAAGAATGCTATTAACCCAGCGGTGATTGATTTATATTTAGGCAGCATAATTGATGCTTTCATGGTTAAAATATTTGATTACCCTTGCAGGACAAGTCTGTAGCATTTTCATGTGATTTTGCACGTTTTGAGATAGGGTCTCCTTGT